>NZ_JAHVDV010000094.1:0-1052 GCF_051486985.1 Yokenella regensburgei | reverse complement strand
ATCCCGGGAATTTTAGTTTTATAGATCCCTTCAAAACCAGAAGGTTCCATCACCGATGCATACTTTACAAAGTAAGCCAGCCGAGAACCGGTACAAACAAAATAACCAGCATCCGCCGCACCAGGATTAAAAGTGATGACAGGGCCAAGCGCTGTATTGGGCTGCACATTGCTCCCCACCGTAAACGAGTTTGCCGGCAGCGTTAACGTATAATCTTTCGCATTAGCGGTACACCCAGCCAGCGCCGTCCGGCTGACGAGCAGAAGTAAAAATAACGCAGCTGTTTTTAGTAAAAACCTGTAATAAACCATATTTAACACCCCAACAAGAATAATCTGCCGCTGGCTTTAATTTATGAATCGCGCCTGCTGATAATGGAAAAGCCCTGAATCACTGATAGCTGAGAAAAAGACTGTGTCCTGCGCCTGCTGGCCGGTGTGTGGCGGAGTAAATAGCACCCGCCCTTTTGCCGGGCACATACCGTTCAGTTTTGTTTTATCCACATCAGAGGGTGGTGTCAGCCGGATGTCATGAAACGAAACGTTAAATGCCGAAGGGTTAGTGCACTCGAGCTCTGCACCCTTTTTGCCCGGCATCAGACGCCATTGCAATGTTTTAACGGCTTCCTCTGGCGAACCCGGCAACCCCTCTGGCCGGTAAAACAGCTTCAGCCGGGAGCGTACCGGGAACTGCATCACGTTCTGCGTCCCGGCCTTTTTACCCGGTGGGGTCGGACTGACCTCGAGCACATTAATCCAGAACACCGACTCCCGGTCGCGGGGAACCTCGCCGCCGGTAAAACGAATACGCAGCGACTGCCCTTTACCCGGATCCAGGCGGAAAATCGGCGGCATGATAATAAAAGGTGGTGTCGAATCATTGCCTTCGCCCGCATCCATCCACGCCTGAATAAGGCGCGGCGCTGCGGAATCATTTTTAATTCCGAGGGTCACCTCTTTTCTGATTTCCGGATAAATCACACGGGTGGCATCAGGCGTAATGCCCGCCTGAGCGGTGGCTAAATGAATAACGGTAAAAACGGTAAAGCAGAA
>NZ_JAHVDV010000093.1:0-1052 GCF_051486985.1 Yokenella regensburgei | reverse complement strand
ATCCCGGGAATTTTAGTTTTATAGATCCCTTCAAAACCAGAAGGTTCCATCACCGATGCATACTTTACAAAGTAAGCCAGCCGAGAACCGGTACAAACAAAATAACCAGCATCCGCCGCACCAGGATTAAAAGTGATGACAGGGCCAAGTGCTGTATTGGGCTGCACATTGCTCCCCACCGTAAACGAGTTTGCCGGCAGCGTTAACGTATAATCTTTCGCATTAGCGGTACACCCAGCCAGCGCCGTCCGGCTGACGAGAAGAAGTAAAAATAACACAGCTGCTTTTAGTAAAAACCTGTAATAAACCATATTTAACACCCCAACAAGAATAATCTGCCGCTGGCTTTAATTTATATATCGCGCCTGCTGATAATGGAAAAGCCCTGAATCACCAATAACTGAGAAAAAGACTGTGTCCTGCGCCTGCTGGCCGGTGTGTGGCGGAGTAAATAGCACCCGCCCTTTCGCCGGGCACATACCGTTCAGTTTTGTTTTATCCACATCAGAGGGTGGTGTCAGCCGGATGTCATGAAACGAAACGTTAAATGCCGAAGGGTTAGTGCACTCAAGCTCTGCACCCTTTTTGCCCGGCATCAGACGCCATTGCAATGTTTTAACGGCTTCCTCTGGCGAACCCGGCAACCCCTCTGGCCGGTAAAACAGCTTCAGTCGGGAACGCACCGGGAACTGCATCACGTTCTGCGTCCCGGCCTTTTTACCCGGCGGTGTGGGGCTCACTTCCAGTACGTTTATCCAGAACACCGACTCCCGGTCGCGGGGAACCGCGCCGCCGGTAAAACGAATACGCAGCGACTGCCCTTTACCCGGATCCAGGCGGAAAATGGGCGGCATGATAATAAAAGGTGGCGTCGAATCATTACCTTCGCCCGCGTCCATCCAGGCCTGAATAAGGCGCGGCGCTGCGGAATCATTTTTAATTCCGAGGGTCACCTCTTTTCTGATTTCCGGATAAATCACACGGGTGGCATCAGGCGTAATGCCCGCCTGAGCGGTGGCTAAATGAATAACGGTAAAAACGGTAAAGCAGAA
>NZ_JAHVDV010000091.1:0-1084 GCF_051486985.1 Yokenella regensburgei | reverse complement strand
GCGTTGATACGGCACTCCACCGCATGGCCTTTCACCACCACATCTTCCTGTCTGATGGAGAGCGGCTGACCGGCAGCAATACGCAGCTGCTCTTTGATGAGGTCCACGCCGGTGATCATCTCGGTAACCGGATGCTCCACCTGAATACGGGTGTTCATTTCGATGAAGTAGAACTCACCGTTCTCAAACAGGAACTCAAAAGTACCCGCGCCACGGTAGCCGATGTCCACGCACGCTTTCGCGCAGCGGTCACCGATGAAGCTGCGCAGTTCCGGAGTGATCCCCGGTGCCGGCGCCTCTTCAACCACTTTCTGGTGGCGACGCTGCATGGAGCAGTCGCGCTCGGCCAGATAAATCGCGTTGCCCTGACCGTCTGCCAGCACCTGAATCTCAATGTGGCGCGGGTTTTCCAGGTACTTCTCCATGTAGACCATGTCGTTGTTGAAGGCCGCTTTGGCTTCCGCTTTGGTCATGGAGATGGACTGTGCCAGCTCGGCGTCGCYGCGCACCACGCGCATACCGCGACCGCCGCCGCCGCCGGACGCCTTGATGATAACCGGGTAGCCGATGCGTTTCGCATGGGCACGGTTAAGATCCATATCGTCGGTCAGCGGGCCGTCGGAGCCCGGTACGGTCGGTACGCCAGCCTGTTTCATGGCGGTGATGGCGGAGACCTTGTCGCCCATCAGACGAATGGTGTCTGCTTTCGGGCCGATGAAAATAAAGCCGGACCGTTCAACCTGCTCGGCAAAGTTGGCGTTCTCGGAGAGAAAACCATAGCCGGGATGGATRGCTTCAGCGCCGGTGATTTCAGCCGCAGCAATAATAGCCGGGATGTTCAGGTAGCTTTTAACGGACTGGGCCGGGCCAATGCAGACCGTCTCATCYGCCAGCAGTACGTGTTTTAAATCGCGGTCCGCGGTGGAGTGCACGGCGACAGTCCGGATGCCCAGCTCTTTACAGGCACGCAGAATTCGCAGGGCAATCTCGCCACGGTTTGCGATGACAATTTTTTCCAGCATCTTCGCCTCGTTATTCGATGATGACCAGCGGCTCGTCGAATTCGACAGGTTGACCGCTCTCG
>NZ_JAHVDV010000090.1:0-1107 GCF_051486985.1 Yokenella regensburgei | reverse complement strand
CTGACTGCTGCAATCACTACCGTTCTGTCCAAAACCTACGGTGGCCAGGCTCGTGCATTCGATCAGATCGATAACGCGCCGGAAGAAAAAGCACGTGGTATCACCATCAACACCTCTCACGTTGAATACGATACCGAAATCCGTCACTACGCTCACGTAGACTGCCCGGGCCACGCCGACTATGTTAAAAACATGATCACCGGTGCTGCGCAGATGGACGGCGCGATCCTGGTTGTTGCTGCGACTGACGGCCCGATGCCGCAGACCCGTGAGCACATCCTGCTGGGTCGTCAGGTAGGCGTTCCTTACATCATCGTGTTCCTGAACAAATGCGACATGGTTGATGACGAAGAGCTGCTGGAACTGGTAGAAATGGAAGTTCGTGAACTTCTGTCTCAGTACGATTTCCCGGGCGACGACACGCCTATCGTTCGTGGTTCTGCACTGAAAGCGCTGGAAGGCGAAGCAGAGTGGGAAGCGAAAATCATCGAACTGGCTGGCTACCTGGATTCTTACATCCCGGAACCAGAGCGTGCGATTGACAAGCCGTTCCTGCTGCCGATCGAAGACGTATTCTCCATCTCCGGTCGTGGTACCGTTGTTACYGGTCGTGTAGAGCGCGGTATCATCAAAGTAGGCGAAGAAGTAGAAATCGTTGGTATCAAAGACACTGCCAAGTCTACCTGTACTGGCGTTGAAATGTTCCGCAAACTGCTGGACGAAGGCCGTGCGGGTGAGAACGTAGGTGTTCTGCTGCGTGGTATCAAACGTGAAGAGATCGAACGTGGTCAGGTACTGGCTAAGCCGGGCACCATCAAGCCGCACACCCAGTTCGAATCTGAAGTGTACATTCTGTCCAAAGACGAAGGCGGCCGYCATACTCCGTTCTTCAAAGGCTACCGTCCGCAGTTCTACTTCCGTACAACTGACGTGACTGGCACCATCGAACTGCCGGAAGGCGTTGAGATGGTAATGCCGGGCGACAACATCAAAATGGTTGTAACCCTGATCCACCCGATCGCGATGGACGATGGTCTGCGTTTCGCAATCCGTGAAGGCGGCCGTACTGTAGGTGCGGGCGTGGTAGCAAAAGTTATCGCTTAATCG
>NZ_JAHVDV010000089.1:0-1110 GCF_051486985.1 Yokenella regensburgei | reverse complement strand
CCTCCTGGCCGACGCGGGGCAGGGCCAGGCTGCCGAACCCGGCGCCCGCCCACCCCTGGGAGACCCGTATCCAGCAGGAGCTGTCTTCACTGTTGCCGTGGTAACGGTCCTGGTGAAAGCGCACCCGCACGCGGCCGTATTTGTCGCAGAAGATTTCCTCRCCCGGCGGGCCCGTGACCACGGCACTCTGCGGGCCGTCCACCCGCGGCTTCGRCAGCGGGGTGACACGCCAGGTGCGGTCTGCCGGGATAACCTCCAGGCGGTTGMTCAGCGTGGTGCCTTCCCCCGGACTGCCGTGCTGCGCCTGCGGCTGCCGGCCCTCCATGACACTGCCGGTGACCTGCCATTCCCGGTTCAGCAGGGAGGCGGGGTGACCGGTCAGGGTGAACCGCCGGCCGGGCCACAGTACCGGGCTGTTGCTCTCGCAGGTGGCGGTCTCCGCATCCCGRCGCCAGCCCTCTGCCTGATAACGGGCAAAATCCCGCCCGTGCTGCTCATCCTTGAAGCGCCCGGGGTAGTCRAAGATTTCGTACTGCGTGCGCTGGCCGTTGAGCTCACGGGGGTGGTGACTGAAGCTGCCCTGCCAGTGTGGCGCTTTGAAAGTGTAATCCCGGGTCTGTACCGAGGAGGGACGTATCTGCGCCTGGTAGCGGAACAGGCTGATGCAGTCCGTGGAGACCTCCGTGCGGGTGTTGGGGTTAAAGGGCAGCTCACCYGCGYTGCCGGTGCCCGCGACATCATCGGTGAGCACCAGTTTCTGCTCCGCTGCGCCGCAGGCGAACCAGTCGAAGAAGAAGATACCCTCCTCGGCCCACAGACGGCGCAGGAAACCGAGGTCAGTCTCGCCGTACTGGACGCAGAATTCGCGTGGCGGRTGGGGGTCGTACAGGCAGGGCACCTGGCCGGTGACRCCGTGCTCCGTGAGGAGGGTGGCGGTGATGGCCTCAGTGTCCAGYTGCTGGAAGATGCGGAAGTTCCGGCGCAGGCCGCAGCGCCAGAGGGCAGGCGAGACCGTCAGGGCAAAGTTCATCTGACCGTGGGCGCTGTGCGCGAGGGCGAAGCCGGTCACGATGCCGCTGAGGACGAACCGGGAAACGCTGCCCTGCCAGA
>NZ_JAHVDV010000088.1:0-1141 GCF_051486985.1 Yokenella regensburgei | reverse complement strand
GCCGTGGAGCTTTCCGGCACCCGCTATGCGGTGTACCAGCTTACCGTTGAACCGGACCTGTGGCCGATGAAGCGTGACCGCAATCTGCGCATTTTCCAGGGTCAGACGGCGGTGCAGATAGTGAAAACGCTGCTGGGTGAATATCAGGTGAACACGGAGGACAGGCTTACCGGCAGCTACCGGGTATGGGACTACTGCGTGCAGTACCAGGAGAGCAGTTTTGATTTCATCAGCCGGCTGATGGAGCTGGAAGGCATCACCTATTTCTTCCGCCATGAAGCCGGTCGCCACGTGATGGTGCTGACGGATGCCACCACGGGGCACCAGCCGTTCCCCGGCTATGAAACCATCCCCTACCATGTGACCGCATCCGGCGGCAGCACCGATGAGGAAGGGGTCAGCCAGTGGGCGCTGACCGACAGCGTGACGCCGGGGATTTACAGTCTGGACGACTAYGATTTCCGCAAGCCGAACGCGTGGCTGTTCCAGGCGCGYCAGAATCCGTCCTCGCCGCAGCCGGGGAGYATCGACGTTTACGACTGGCCGGGGCGTTTTGTGGAGAAYGACCACGCTGAATTTTACGCCAGAGTCCGCCAGGAGCGCTGGCAGGTGGAGCACCAGCAGGTGCAGGGGAGCGGCACGGCGCTGGGGATTGCGCCGGGGACGACCTTCACGCTGCACAATGCRCCGTTCTTCAGCGACAACGGTGAATACCTGACGACGGCGGCGGGATACTGGCTGGAGGAGAACCGGTACGCCAGCGGGGGCGACTCGCAGACGATGCACCGCGTGGACTTCACGGTGATCCCCGCGTCAGTGCCGTACCGGCCGGCGCAGTCGACGCCGTGGCCGCGCACGTACGGGCCGCAGACGGCGAAAGTGGTGGGTCCGAAAGGCGAGAGCATCTGGACGGACAAATACGGTCGCATCAAGGTGAAATTCCACTGGGACCGTCTTGCGAAGGGTGACGACACCAGTTCGTGCTGGGTGCGGGTATCGAGCGCATGGGCAGGTCAGGGTTTTGGCGGGGTGCAGATCCCGCGCGTGGGCGATGAAGTGGTGGTGGACTTTATCAACGGCGACCCGGACAGACCCATCGTCACCGGACGCGTCTATAACGAAGCAAGTATGCCGCCCTGGG
>NZ_JAHVDV010000087.1:0-1167 GCF_051486985.1 Yokenella regensburgei | reverse complement strand
CATGAGCGGTAAACGTTATCCCGAAGAGTTTAAAATTGAAGCAGTCAAACAGGTTATTGATCGCGGTCATTCTGTTTCCAGTGTTGCAACACGTCTCGATATCACCACCCACAGCCTTTACGCCTGGATAAAGAAGTACGGTCCGGACTCATCCACTAATAAAGAACAGTCAGATGTTCAGGCCGAGATCCGCCGACTCCAGAAGGAGTTGAAGCGGGTTACTGACGAACGGGACATAKTAAAAAAAGCCGCGGCGTACTTCGCAAAGCTGTCCGACTGAGGTACGCCTTTATTCGTGACAACTCCCGTTGCTGGCCTGTCCGTCTGCTCTGCAGGGTGCTGGATGTTCATCCCAGTGGCTTTTACGCCTGGTTTAAGCAACCGTATTCTCAGCGCCACCAGTCAGACCTGAGACTGACGGGACAGATCAAACAGTTCTGGCTGGAGTCCGGTTGCGTTTATGGTTATCGCARGATCCATCTGGACTTGCGGGATAGCGGGCAACAGTGCGGAGTGAACAGAGTCTGGCGACTGATGAATCGTGCCGGGATAAAGGCTCAGGTCGGGTACCGGAGCCCGYGGGCACGCAAAGGCGAGGCCAGYATTGTATCGCCCAACAGGYTCCAGCGACAGKTCAATCCTGATGCTCCGGATAAGCGTTGGGTAACGGACATAACCTACATCAGGACCCACGAAGGCTGGCTGTATCTTGCTGTGGTTGTTGATCTGTTCTCACGCAAAATTATCGGCTGGTCAATGCAATCCCGGATGACAAAGGACATTGTCCTGAACGCACTGCTGATGGCTGTATGGCGGCGTAATCCTCAAAAACAGGTGCTGGTTCACTCGGACCAGGGCAGTCAGTACACAAGCCATGAGTGGCAGTCGTTCCTGAAATCACACGGTCTGGAGGGGAGCATGAGTCGTCGCGGTAACTGTCACGATAATGCGGTTGCAGAAAGCTTTTTCCAGTTGCTGAAACGCGAACGGATAAAGAAAAAGATCTACGGAACGCGGGAAGAAGCCCGCAGCGATATTTTTGATTACATCGAAATGTCTTATAACAGTAAGCGACGGCATGGTTCGAGCAATCAGATGTCACCGACAGAATATGAAAACCAGTATTATCAACGGCTCGGAAGTGTCTAGATTATCCGTGGCGATTCA
>NZ_JAHVDV010000086.1:0-1208 GCF_051486985.1 Yokenella regensburgei | reverse complement strand
GGGAGAGATACCGTCTTGCGGTTCAGGCCGCAAGCGGTATCTCAGCGTCGAATATGCGACCCGATTTCACTACGCCATAAGCCAGTTGCAACAGCTTTCTCATTCCCGCGCAGACCTGCTCTTTCCCTGATTTTCCTCGTTCAGCCAGCCGCCCCATCAGGCTCTTCACCACTTCGTTATATCTGCCCGCGACGATGGCAGGCATGTACAACGCGCTACGTAACTCTCCCTGCCCCACCTTCGATATCCGGCTTTTCCCTTTCCACAACCCCGATTCACAGCGCCGTGGATTCAGTCCTGCATACGCCACCAGCGCCTTGCTGCTACTGAACCGGCGCAGGTTTCCCGCATATGCCAGCAGGCTGGCACTCAGCATATCTCCCACGCCCGGAATGCTCTTCAGCAGGGCTTTATCACGCTTCAGATCCGGGTTGTCGTCGATGTGCTGATTGATTTTCTTCTTCGTCTCTTCTATCAGCGCATCCAACTGGGCGATATGTTCAGTCAGGGACGCAAGGATGACCTCTTCAGCCCCTTCCAGCCGGTTTTCCTCCATCTGGCGCATCTCTTCCAGATTTTTCAGATGGCGGACCAGCGCAGTCAGTTGCCGCTCGTACAACGGCGCCGGGAACCAGGCCGATGGCTKATGCAGGGCGCAGTAACGCGCTATCAGCGCAGCATCACCTTTATCCGTCTTATTGCGGGTCAGTTCAGCCTTGCCAAAAGCGCTGATGCGCGCCGGATTTTCGAGGCTTACCCTGCAACCGTTATCAGCCAGCAGAGTGGCAAGTTCAGTGCTGTAGCAACCGGTGGCTTCCATGCAGACATGGCAGTCGCCAAAGCGCTTCAGCCAGGCCAGGAACTCGCGCGCCCCGGAAGAGGTATTCGCGAATTTTTTAGTTTTGTATTTCTGATTAGGAAGCAGAACGGCAACATCAAATTTGAGTTTGGCGATATCCACGCCGACAGGAACAAGATTCATGATGGCACTCCGTAACCTTATGACAATATCGCCGGACCATCCTTATATGTGGGTGCTCAGGGCACAGGATACCGTTCGGTCTTGAGGCGACAGGGAAACAGGTGACCGGGGCATAATCTCTCCCACGGGCTCAGAGGCACCAGGGCCAGGGGATGCTCACCGGTCACCTCCCGATGATCAGTCGGGGATCTTCTCCGGCTGAGCGGAGAAGATCAAGACATAAGGG
>NZ_JAHVDV010000085.1:0-1226 GCF_051486985.1 Yokenella regensburgei | reverse complement strand
GCCGCATCGGTGGCCACAACCGTGAAGCTGTAGCTGGATTTGCTTTCAAAGTCCGGGTTGCCGGTCAGCGTCACCGCGCCGGTGGTCGGGTTGATGGTCAGACCCGCGTCGCTGCCCGCTTTCAGGGAGAAGGTGACRCCCCCGCTGATATCCGCGGTGTCGGTCGCGGTGGCGGTATAAATCACCTGACCCGCACCGCTGTTCTCGTTGATCGCCGTGGCCGTGGTGCCGCTGGTGATCGTAGGCGCAACCTCGTCGAGGTTATTAATACCCAGCGTGACCGTACGATCGCTGTGGTTGCCCGCCGCATCGGTGGCCACAACGGTAAAGCTGTAGCTGGATTTGCTTTCAAAGTCCGGGTTGCCGGTCAGCGTCACCGCGCCGGTGGTCGGGTCAATCGTCAGCCCCGCGTCGCTGCCCGCTTTCAGGGAGAAAGTGACGCCCCCGCTGATATCCGCGCTGTCGGTCGCGGTGGCGGTGTAGATCACCTGCCCTGCACCGCTGTTCTCGTTGATCGCCGTGGCCGTGGTGCCGCTGGTGATCGTCGGGGCAACCTCGTCGAGGTTATTAATACCCAGCGTGACCGTACGATCGCTGGCATTCCCGGCCGCATCGGTGGCCACAACCGTGAAGCTGTAGCTGGATTTGCTTTCAAAGTCCGGGTTRCCGGTCAGCGTCACCGCGCCGGTGGTCGGGTCAATCGTCAGCCCCGCGTCGCTGCCCGCTTTCAGGGAGAAAGTGACGCCCCCGCTGATATCCGCGGTGTCGGTGGCGGTGGCGGTGTAGATCACCTGACCCGCGCCGCTGTTCTCGTTGATCGCTGTGGCCGTGGTGCCGCTGGTGATCGTCGGGGCAACCTCGTCGAGGTTATTGATGCCCAGCGTGACCGTCTGGCTGCTGGCATTCCCGGCGGCATCGGTGGCCACAACGGTAAAGCTGTAACTGGATTTGCTTTCAAAGTCCGGGTTGCCGGTCAGCGTCACCGCGCCGGTGGTCGGGTCAATCGTCAGMCCCGCGTCGCTGCCCGCTTTCAGGGAGAAAGTGACGCCCCCGCTGATATCCGCGCTGTCGGTGGCSGTGGCGGTGTAAATCACCTGACCCGCGCCGCTGTTCTCGTTGATCGCCGTGGCCGTGGTGCCGCTGGTGATCGTAGGCGCAACCTCGTCCAGGTTATTAATACCCAGCGTGACCGTCTGGCTGCTGGCATTCCCGGCGGCATCGGTGGC
>NZ_JAHVDV010000084.1:0-1266 GCF_051486985.1 Yokenella regensburgei | reverse complement strand
TCACCTCTTGCACACATTTTTTACTTTTAATCGTTACCGCTGATGAACTCTTTTTTTTCTCACTCATCGACGCCTCCTTCAGTCATATCAATATTCTGGCTTAATAATCGTACATCAATTATCTCTGCGCATTCGCGGATGAATCTTTCCGTCTGGCCTTCTTGATCCGTTATGCCATAACTTTTACTTCCATCGGCATATCGCACAACGTATCGGGCAGCGGCGTAAGGGACGCCATCATCATTTTTGAAATGAAACTGACGGTAATAATTGTCATCATCGTCCGGTTCTTCCTGATCATCGGGTGTTTCATCGTCACCATGATTGTAATTATTCTCTTCAGCCTGCGGTTCATTCTGCTCCTCATATTTATTCCCATCCTCCAGCCCCTCCATCCCCCCCGGTAACATCACCCCCACCGGTGTTCCCGGACGTCCCCCGCTGTTGAGATTGATTTTCGGCCCCGTGATGTCCACCCCGGCCGGGTGTATCACCACAAAGGAGCCCCCCACCCGCAGGGTGATTTGCGTGTCGCTCTGCAGCACGATTTCACCCCGCGCACGGGTGCCGCAGGCCCCCGTCACCTTCAGGGCCTGGCTGCCTTTGACCGTCAGGCTGTGGCTGCCCTCCACCCKGCWGAGGTGGTYYCCGSKGGTGYTRTGRTKCTGGTTTCCCTCCACGGTCACCGTGCGGTCATTCGCCACGTGCAGGCCGTCGTCATGACCGGTGCTCACCCTCCGGTCGTTATTAACCCGSAGCGTCTGGTCATTGCGCACCGTCATGCGCCGGTCATGAGCCACGGTGAGGGTCTGGTCGTGCCCGAYGCTMATCCGCTGGTTRYKRCCAATGGTCTCGGTGTGGTCCGCCTTCACGTCCGTGGTGCGGTTGTTCAGCACCTCGGTGTCCATGTCCTTCTGGGCGTGGATGTACACCTGCTCCTGGTCCGTCGCATCCTCAAAGCGCAGTTCGTTAAACCCGTCACCCCGGTAGGTTTTTGAGCGGATGGTCATCTGCGTCTTCGTGTCCGGCAGACGGCCGGGGGCGCGGTTCACGTCATGGTACAGACGCCCCGTGATGACGGGCTGGTCCGGGTCGCCGTGCAGAAAGTCSACAATCACYTCCTGGCCGACGCGGGGCAGGGCCAGGCTGCCGAACCCGGCGCCCGCCCACCCCTGGGAGACCCGTATCCAGCAGGAGCTGTCTTCACTGTTGCCGTGGTAACGGTCCTGGTGAAAGCGCACCCGCACGCGGCCGTATTTGTCGCAG
>NZ_JAHVDV010000083.1:0-1683 GCF_051486985.1 Yokenella regensburgei | reverse complement strand
GGTCGGCACCAACAGTGGCGTTATTGCGCTGGACAGTGGCAGTACGGCAACAGGCTTTGGTATTCAGCTCGCCTGGGGAGCGACCTCCCAGTCAACAGGCTTAACGCCGGGAAGTCCGGTAACATTTAATCAACCCGTCAAGCCGGGTGTTATTGCAGCCACGGGCTATACGACAAAAACTTACTCCAGCAGCAGTACGCCCACGACTGAGACCATTAAAATGGCTGCCCGCTACATTCGCACCACGGGAACGGTCTCGGCAGGGACGGCAAATTCTTCGATAGAGATTGTGGCAAGTTATAATTAAGTTACTTCACGCCCGAAAATTTTTGTTCGGGCGAAACCGTAAATAGTTTTTAATAACCAGCGGTTACGGTTGATATTTTTATGCGTACTGTTTCGATTAAATATTTACTATATAAAATGTTCTGTTTTTTTACAAAAAAGGAGTTCTCCGCCAGGAAGGTAAAACTTATAATTTTCTCGTTTTAACACTTCCGTAAAACATGGTGATTTTATTAATATTTCAGATGGTTAATATCAATGTGTTGTGTCGCTGAACGCATGGTTTGAGGTGGTAATCCATCTTATAATTTATTTTCTGACTGTTCCTGTGCCTTTTATTATCCCCCTCGATAGTTCGCGCGAGGGGGAAAAGATGCGGCCATTTATAGCATTACTATTTTTAGCAAGTTTGTGTGGTTCCAGGGTTTATGCAATAAACATACAGTGCTCCGGTGGCTCTCCTCTTGAGAGCTTTACGATGCCTGTGCAAAACCTGCCAATAACCAGTGGTGGTGAAGGCAACACCGCGGGCTGGTCTAAACTCGCGACATGGTCATTTTTTCGCTGGAGTGGTAATGCCCAGTGCGATATGAGCTCTGCCTACAGCGTGAACACTGTCGGGTACGTCGTGCCCTATAATGGCAAACAACCTACGATGTATAACGGTGTATGGATATTTCCTACCTCAGAAGCGAGCGTGGGTATCTCATTTAAAGTTGCAATGGGCAATGCGGCAACACCCACCAGTTCTATCGGTACTTCCGCAAACCCTACCGTTCTCAATGCGGGGGGGATGGGAACCCAGTATCGCTGGACGAGTCTTTCATATAACGCGTTAAGCGTGGAAGCTACGCTCTGGAAGATACCGCCCTCAAACGGCGGGAGTGAATTACCGATAAATGGTCTGGTAACCTTTACCGGACCGACAATGAATGTAATCCTGGATATTCCGCCCGGGAATACCATGCTCCCGCCACCGCCAAATAATGGCTATGATCCCGCTTACCCAACGAGCTGGTTCATCATGTCCAAACAGTTTAATGGTTCATTAACCGCTTACCCTGGCACCTGTAACTTTGCCCTTAAAAAGGTGGACATGGGTAAACATGATGTGGGCGTGTCGGTCTCTGACTGGAAGGACGCCACCTTTACCCTGCAGTGCCCTAAAGCCTGGGGCTATAACCCGGTCTATTCTCTCAATTCGAGCAATGCGATCAGCGGAATCACTGCTAACACGCCAAATAAAGGCCTTGTCCTGACCGTCCTACCCAGAACCAGCGAGGTCGGCACCAACAGTGGCGTTATTGCGCTGGACAGTGGCAGTACGGCAACAGGCTTTGGTATTCAGCTCGCCTGGGGAGCGACCTCCCAGTCAACAGGCTTAACGCCGGGAAGTCC
>NZ_JAHVDV010000082.1:0-1708 GCF_051486985.1 Yokenella regensburgei | reverse complement strand
ACGCTGCATCGCGCCCGGTCCCGGTAAGCCCGGAGAAATAAGCGGAGGGTCACCGCGAAGCGGCAGTTTTCGTGCCGGGAGCCGGGATTGTTAAGGGCGTGGCGGAGAACGCCCTTAACACGTTCACGGGGGAGGGTGCTGCATGGGAGCGCGGCACATGAGGTGAACGGAACGATGCCACCGCAGGTAAGCGGAACACTTTGAGCCAGCCGCACGCTCTTCCCCTCACCCCAACCCTCTCCCCGAAGGGGCGAGGGGGCAAGGCGTGGCCGGTTTTACAGGCGAAGTGAACGGGACTGTTCCGCATACGGCTGGCGCAGTTTCAGGCGGGCACAAATCATTCCCTCTCCCTGAGGGAGAGGGTCAGGGTGAGGGGGAACATTCCGCACGGATGCTCAAGGAGAGACTGTTGCGGATAGTGGAACAGTCCCATGCAGGCTACGTGGAATGGTTCCGTTCACCCTGAGTGCATTCTCCCTCTGAAGCCACCGCACCCGTGAACGTGCAAGGGAGGCTCGCCGCCGCCTCCCTTGCAACCCRGGCTCCCGGCCAGGAAAATCGCCGCTGCGCGGTCCGTTCGTCTTATGCCGYCGTGCTGTCGGGTCGGGGACCAGCCTGCATCCCTGCAGGCTATCCCCTCCGCCCGCGTCCCTGCGGGCGGTCCCGGCCCGTCGTCAACGCCTCACCGATTTTCAGCCGGACCGCAACCCCCTCGCTGCACGCCACTGCGTTTCAACAGACACCGCATCGCTTTAAGGACTTAAAAACCGCGCCGTGGGTCAGGTGTGGGGAGTCCGGCTRGAAACTGCCGACGCGTTTTCGCRGGGCCGCCCCCCCCCGCTGCRYGCCAGGAGTTWCAGATAAAAAGCYTTTGCTGTTAAAAGCCAAAAACCGCGCGGTGGGTAGGGTGTGGGGAGTCCGGCTGGAAACTGCCGACGCGTTTTCGCAGGGCCGGGGCGACGCGCAGGGAGGCGCGGCGAGGGCGCGCGTTGCAGGGACGCTGCATCGCGCCCGGTCCCGGTAAGCCCGGAGAAACACGCGGAGGGTCACCGCGAAGCGGCAGTTTTCGTGCCGGGAGCCGGGATTGTTAAGGGCGTGGCGGAGAACGCCCTTAACACGTTCACGGGTGAAGGTGTTTCATGGAAGCGCGGCACATGAGGTGAACGGAACCATTCCACCGGAGGTAAGCGGAACCCTTTGAGCCAGTCACCCACTGTTCCCCTCACCCCGACCCTCTCCCCGAAGGGGCGAGGGGGAAAAGCGTGCCCGGTTTAGCATGTGAGATGAACGGAACGATTTCACCGGCGGTTAGCGGAACCGCTCTTTTTATGGCTGAAACCGTCCGGGCCAGTCACCCACAGTCCCCTCACCCCAACCCTCTCCCCGAAGGGGCGAGGGAGAAAAGCGAGCCCGCTTTTACAGGCGGACCCGTAAGCCCCCGCTGCACGCCCCTGTGTTTCAAAAGGCACCGCATCGCTTTAATGACTTACAAACCGCGCGGAGGGTAAGGTGTGGCGAGTCCGGCTGGAAACTGCCGACGCGTTTTCGCAGGGCCGGGRCGACGCGCAGGGAGGCGCGGCGAGGGCGCGCGTTGCAGGGACGCTGCATCGCGCCCGGTCCCGGTAAGCCCGGAGAAATAAGCGGAGGGTCACCGCGAAGCGGCAGTTTTCGTGCCGGGAGCCGGGATTGTTAAGGGCGTGGCGGAGAA
>NZ_JAHVDV010000081.1:0-1712 GCF_051486985.1 Yokenella regensburgei | reverse complement strand
CGGGAGGAAGGCCGCCAGAAAGACGGTGCCCCCACCTGCCGCCTGCGCTTCCCCGGCCAGTACGACGATGACGAGTCGGGGTTGTTCTACAACCGCTTCCGGTACTATGATTGCGATACCGGGCAGTATCTGAGCGCGGACCCGGTGGGGTTATTGGGTGGGGTCAATCCGTACGGGTATGTGRCAAATCCTCTCTCTTGGATCGATCCGCTTGGTCTTACTGGATGTAATGCCCAACAACGCCGTAATATATCTGATCTACGAAATGGCAAAGATGTCACGGTTAGAAGTGTTGATGAAGCAAGAGCATTATTAGATAACATGCCAGATCTTAGACCTCATGTTGAAAATTTCCCTGCAAGGTCTGGTGAGCTTTATAGTGGCACTAAGTTCAGTGATGTATGGAAACAGCCAGCGGGAACATATCGGGGTGATTTATATAATGTGAAAAATCCATTATCTGATGTTGTTCATAATTCCAAAAATCCATTACACGATAATAATCCGCACTATAATATTATCTTTGGTGATGGAACTAAAGCCGGGATAATTATCGTTCCTTAGCGAGGTTTTCATGAGAAATACAATAGATAATAGGATGTTAGGCTCAATACCGTTGGTGGAAAGGACCATTGAATCGTCTGGAAACGAACTATTTATTACATATAACATCATTGGTGATTTAGATTTCGATATTACGCTTAAGAAAATTTATTGTTCTTATGAGCAATTGGATAATTCAGTTGTGATTTTTTTATCTGATGAAAGAAAACGTAATGAAGATATATTGAACTGGAATGATGATTTTTCCATAAAGCAGAGAAAAGCAAAAAAAGAATTATTTTTAAGATTTGATGCTGGTCAGCTATTCTTACCAGATAATGGAGACGGGTTTATTTTTGATGGGGATGTCAATTACATGAGAACGTGGGTGAATAAATTATAGGGTATCTTTTGGCGATCTATTTTCATAAGCCGGGGGGATATTAAATCTTCCCGGCTTATTTTTTATTTACCCGCCGCCGTTCAGCCCACTAAACAACCGACTCCTTAATCCCCTTCACCACCTGTTTTACCTTATAAAGTTCTTCCCGCAACTCCTGCACTTCGTTGTTGTCCGCGATGATGGTCAGGCACCCCTCCGTGATCCTCACGGTCACGCCGCGCCCGGTGTCAAAACCCGCCTCAGCCAGCCAGTCGCCCTTAAAGTGCAGGCCGGGTCTTTGTGAGTAACAGGTAGCCGGGCTGGGCGGAAACCCTCAATGGCAGGCGGACTGAGTACCGTTACGATGCGCAGCAGGATTATGTCGCACAGCGCACCACTGCCGGTATCACGGAGCATTTCAGCCGTGGTCTGACGGGGGAGCTGAAAGCGTGGCAGATAGCAGACCATGCCCCGCTGAACTTTGAACACGACCTGCGCGGCCAGGAAATCCGCCGGGCCAGCGCCGCCGGGTTTGACCAGCGGCAGGACTGGACGCAGACCGGGATGCTGGCAGAGCAGCACAGCAGTGCCCTGCACCGCCAGTACCTGTATGACAAAGCGTACAACCTGACGATGAYGGCCGACTCCCACCGGGGCACGATGGTCAACAGCCTGACGGCAAACGACCAGATAAACCACGCCACCTGGACGGGCAGTAAAAATGTGCCGATGCGTGAAGAGCGCCTGACCTGTGACCAGAGCCTGAATATCGCCCGCCGCCAGACGT
>NZ_JAHVDV010000080.1:0-1760 GCF_051486985.1 Yokenella regensburgei | reverse complement strand
GGCAGCACAGATTCACGGTAAGCTGCATCCTGCCTGTCGAACGCGTCGGTGGACGGCATGGACACCACGCGCGCCTTCACGCCTTCGGCAGTCAGTTTCTCCCATGCCGCAACCGCCAGCTCCACTTCAGAACCGGTGGCGATGAAGATAATCTCCGGCTGGCCGTTGCTGTCTTTCAGTACGTAACCACCGCGGGCGATATTCGCCAGTTGCTCTTCGGTACGCTCCTGCTGCGCCAGGTTCTGACGCGACAGAATCAGCGCGGTCGGGCCGTCCTGACGCTCCACGCCGTATTTCCACGCAACGGCAGATTCAACCTGGTCGCACGGACGCCAGGTGGACATGTTCGGGGTCACGCGCAGGGAAGCCACCTGCTCCACCGGCTGGTGCGTCGGACCGTCTTCGCCCAGACCGATGGAGTCGTGGGTGTAGACCATCACCTGGCGCTGCTTCATGAGGGCCGCCATACGCACCGCGTTACGCGCGTACTCGACGAACATCAGGAAGGTGGAGGTGTACGGCAGGAAGCCGCCGTGCAGGGCGATGCCGTTGGCAATCGCGGTCATGCCGAACTCGCGCACGCCGTAGTGGATGTAGTTACCCGCCGTGTCTTCGTTAATCGCTTTCGAGCCGGACCACAGGGTCAGGTTAGACGGCGCGAGGTCCGCAGAGCCGCCGAGGAACTCAGGCAACAGCGGACCAAAAGCTTCAATCGCATTCTGCGACGCCTTGCGGCTGGCGATTTTCGCCGGATTAGCCTGCAGTTTCGCGATGAACTCGCTGGCTTTCGCATCAAAGTCAGCCGGCATCTCGCCTTTCATACGGCGGGTGAATTCAGCGGCCTGCTCAGGGAAGGCTTTCGCGTACGCGGCGAACTTCCCGTTCCACGCGGACTCTTTCGCCTGACCGGCTTCTTTCGCATCCCACTGGGCATAAATTTCAGACGGGATGTCAAAGGCCGCGTGTTTCCAGCCCAGCTGCTCACGGGTCAGGGCGATTTCCGCGTCGCCCAGCGGCGCACCGTGGGAGTCGTGGGTGCCCTGTTTGTTCGGCGAGCCGAAACCAATGATGGTTCTGCACATCAGCAGGGACGGTTTGTCGGTGACGGCGCGCGCTTCTTCCACGGCGCGTTTAATGGCGTCAGCATCGTGGCCGTCCACGCCGCGCACCACGTGCCAGCCGTAGGCTTCGAAACGGGCAGCGGTGTCGTCGGTGAACCAGCCTTCAACGTGGCCGTCGATGGAGATGCCGTTGTCGTCATAGAACGCCACCAGTTTACCCAGTTTCAGGGTACCGGCCAGGGAGCACACTTCGTGAGAAATGCCTTCCATCATGCAGCCGTCGCCCATGAACGCGTAGGTGAAGTGGTCAACGATGTCGTGGCCCGGACGGTTGAACTGCGCCGCCAGAGTCTTCTCGGCAATCGCCATGCCCACGGCGTTGGCAATGCCCTGCCCCAGCGGACCGGTGGTGGTTTCCACACCGGCGGTGTAGCCCACTTCCGGGTGGCCCGGGGTTTTGGAATGCAGCTGGCGGAAGTTTTTCAGCTCGGATATCGGCAGGTCATAACCGGTGAGGTGCAGCAGGCTGTAAATCAGCATCGAGCCGTGGCCGTTGGAGAGCACAAAGCGGTCGCGGTCGGCCCAGGCCGGGTTGTTCGGGTTGTGGTTCAGGAAATCACGCCACAGGACTTCGGCAATGTCAGCCATACCCATCGGGGCTCCCGGATGACCGGATTTGGCTTTCTGTACCGCGTCCAT
>NZ_JAHVDV010000079.1:0-1885 GCF_051486985.1 Yokenella regensburgei | reverse complement strand
ACCCGCTGGGGAACATTCGTACCACCGAATGGCTGGTACAGCGTGCGCTGCCAACGGTTATCACGGAGGCAAACGGGGCGGCGACACGGTTTTATTACGACGAGCATTTTGGCCTCGGGCGGGTTGTCGACGCGATGGGGCAGACGACGCTTGTGCGCCGCGATGAATGTGGTCAGGTAGTGGAAGAGGTAGATGCAGGGGGAAATACCCGGCGGCGGGTGTTTAATGACGCTGGGCAAATTGTCTCTGAAAGGGATTGTTCGGGCCGCACCACTCATTATCGCTACACTTCACTCGGCTGGTTACACGCTGTCGTAACTGCCGATGGTGAACAAACGCGGTATCAGTACGATGCCGCCGGTCGCCCGTTGCAACTGGAGCGGGCTGAAGGCTGGCAGGAATCCATTGGCTGGAACAGGCGGGGGCTTCCGGAATACCACATCACGCCAGACGGTAAGCGTCAGGATTTTGAATACGATGCAACGGGGCGACTTGTTGCCAGCCGGAATGCACTCGGTGAGGCCATTCATCGCCAGTGGGACAGCCGTAATCGCCTGACTGCGCTACAGAACGAGAAGGGTGAAGCGTATCGGTTCGAATGGGGGGCAGATTCACTCCTTCTGGCGGAAATTGGGCTGGATGACGTGGCGACGCGTTATGCCTATGACGCCTGTGGACGCACGATCAAGCGCACCTTCGCCGCCGGGCACCGGCAGGCCATTACACATGGTTTCCGCTGGAGCGCGTCCGGGCAGTTGCTTGAACGCACGTCGCCGGAAGGTATGACGCTGTATCATTACGCCACTGCCGGGCAAATTGAGCGTATTGCACAACATCCACCGCTGGGCGAGGGCGTCTGGAGTCAGGCCCCCGAACAGGAAATCGAGTTCAGATACGACGCATTAGGACGGGTTATCGGTGAAGAAGGTGAAAATGGCGCGCTGGGCTGGCGTTATGACGCGCTGAACAACCGAACGTCAGTACAGTTGCCCGACGGACGCAACCTTAAATATCTCTATTACGGTAGCGGGCATTTGCTGAGTCTGGCGCTGGATAATCTCCCCATCAGCGACTTCACCCGCGACGAACTCCACCGGGAAGTGAGCCGCAGCCAGGGATTGCTGACCAGCCGAAATGACTACGACAGGCTGGGGCGCGTACGGCGTCGTGATGTCTTTGCGGGTAATGCGCAGCGTCCGGCCCCGAGGCGCTGGTCACGCCGCTGGGATTATGATTATCGCAATAATCTGGTACGCGAAGAGCGTGATGACAATCCTTTTTGTTGGTCCAACTGGCAGTACGACAGCGCTGGCAGGCTGCTCGAGCAGGACGGCACGTTGCCCGGGCAGGAGCAATGGCGATGGGACGCCGCAAGTAACCCGCTGGATGATTCGCTGCAACAGAGTGTGCGGCATAACCGCGTCACGCAGCTCAATGGTATTCACTGGCAGTACGACATCCACGGACGCACCACCGAAAAAGACAACGGCCAGACCCGCTGGCGCTATCGCTATGACACGGAGCACCGTCTGACGGAGGTGCTGAGCCAGCCGCGTGACCGTAATAAACTCCAGACCCAGGTGAGCTTCCGCTACGATCCGTTAGGCAGGCGTATCAGCAAAACGCGTCAGCAACTGTTGGGCGGACAACCCGTTGGCAAACGTGTCACAACCCGTTTCCTGTGGGAAGGTTTCCGCCTGTTGCAGGAAATCCACGACGGCGTCCCGCTCACTTACGTTTACAGCGATCAGGGCAGTTATGAGCCGCTGGCGCGTATTGATGGTACGGAATCACCCGACATTTACTGGTTTCACTGTCAGCCGAACGGCACACCGGAGCGGATGACAGATATCGAAGGCGAACTGCGCTGGGAAGGGCAGAACAG
>NZ_JAHVDV010000078.1:0-2007 GCF_051486985.1 Yokenella regensburgei | reverse complement strand
GGGCACCGTCTTTCTGGCGGCCTTCCTCCCGGCCCCATAACTGTTGCTTACCCCGCCAGACGAGGGTGCCATCTTCGGTCAGCAGTTCCTGAATGCGTCCCACCGTATCCGTGATGGCATAAAGCAGTTGCCCCTTCTCGTAGCGTGCCAGTGGCGTAAAGCTGCCCGGCTCGTATATCCAGCGGATGGCGTTTTCATGGTCCGGCGTGCCGTCCGGGGTGACCGGAATTTCTTCCACTATCTGGTCGCCGTTCCAGTGAAAGTCCATACCGGGTTTGTCCCGGTTGGTGCAGCGTTTACTGATGCGTCTGCCGATGTAAAGCGTTCTTCACGCATCGGCACCTGGCTGCTGCCCGCCTACTGTAACGGGATGCGGGATCTGCGCGGGCAGCTTTACCTGGTGGAGCCGACTTTTAAGGGACTTAAAAGCGTGAGGATGAATGTGCTGAATAACAGTGAGTAAATAAAATTAGATGGGAAGATATAAAATCTTACCCGGCTTTTATATTTTTACTCACCACCGTATTCTATTGTGGCTTCTAAGGCGCTTCGTAGCCAGTCCCAAAAATTATTAAACTCTTTTACATTCTCATAGCCTTCACCGGCATAATCATGAATTATAACAACTTTTCCGTGTTTATCTTTCTCCCAACAAGCAACATCATCATTATCTTCTCTTCGAGCAAAGGGAACTAATTCTCTGGACGGATATCGCTTCTTCATCCCTTCATATCTGGTTCTTAGCCGCTCATCTTCCATAATGATCCAAGGGTCAAAATAAATTAATCCCTGATCAATAATCCTTTTAAACGAATCAGGATAAGAGAACCATGCAGGTAACTCATTGACTGTTAATAATTTTTCCATGTTAATCAGGTGATCCTATAATAATTGAACCATCAGGATATCTATTTCTATACCCCGCCGATTGATTTTCTATGCGTAAGTCAACAGCATCGCCCCATGTCGAAGGATTATTTTTCCTCGTTCTAAATCTTTCAATATATTCTGTAGGTAATGCTTCTGAGGCATCATGAACACGAGCTTCAACTTTAACTCCAGCTCGTGATGCAGCTAAGACACGAGTATTATCGATAGTTATTAATTTACCATTCGGCATTCTGATTACATCGATAGAATCGCCTTTCCAGCCATTAGCTTTCATATTATTTACTAAATCAGCAGTGCCATTTACAGAACTCTGACTAAAAAGAATATCGTTTGGATCTAATTGCTGAACATCACCCTTACACAGCCCCAGCGGGTCAATCCATCTCAGCGGATTTGTCACATACCCGTACGGATTGACCCCACCCAATAACCCCACCGGGTCTGCGCTCAGATACTGCCCGGTATCACAATCATAGTACCGGAAGCGGTTGTAGAACAACCCCGACTCGTCATCGTCGTACTGGCCGGGGAAGCGCAGGCGGCAGGTGGGGGCACCGTCTTTCTGGCGGCCTTCCTCCCGGCCCCACAACTGCTGCTTACCCCGCCAGACGAGGGTGCCATCTTCGGTCAGCAGTTCCTGAATGCGTCCCACCGTATCCGTGATGGCATAAAGCAGTTGCCCTTTCTCGTAGCGTGCCAGTGGCGTAAAGCTGCCCGGCTCGTATATCCAGCGGATGGCGTTTTCATGGTCCGGCGTGCCGTCCGGGGTGACCGGAATTTCTTCCACCATCTGGTCGCCGTTCCAGTGAAAGTCCATACCGGGTTTGTCCCGGTTCGTGCAGCGTTTACTGATGCGTCTGCCGAACGGGTCGTACCTGTACTCCCACCGTTCGCCGTCCGGTGTTTCCAGCCCGGTTAACTGGCTTCGCGCATCCCAGCGGTAGCGCCAGAGGAGAGGGCGGTAGCTGCCCCTGTCGACGGCTTTCTCCACCAGACGGCCGTTAACGTCGTATTGCCAGGTGACCTCTTCGGTCCTGATTTTAACGAAATGCCCGTCCTGTGGTTTACCGGTATCGGGGTGGATGCGCGAGGTAAGGTGACGGTACGTTCTGTGTT
>NZ_JAHVDV010000077.1:0-4851 GCF_051486985.1 Yokenella regensburgei | reverse complement strand
GGGCTTATCCGCAGGGCTTCCGGCAGGGTCTGCCAGAGCACATGCAGCACGTTGCTCTCGTGCAGTTTCAGCGCCCCGCCACGGGCGAGCCACAGGGATTCGCTGCGGCTGAAGGCGGTCTCGCCGGGCATCAGCGGGTCAAAGTGAAGACTTCTGCCGCCGTTGTCATTAAGGATCAGTGCATCATCATGCAACTGCAGGCGGATATCGAACGGGGCTTTCCAGCCGGGGCCAAAGAGACTGACTGGCGCAGGGGTTCGGGTCTGATAACTGCTGTAGGCACGGGTGAGCACCAGCCGGGCCTGACCGCAGTGCAGTTCGAGATGTTCACCTGCGGAATAGACGGCCACCTTACCGGTGGCTTCGGTTTTGCTTTTACCCACCGTAAAGGTGACGTTTTCTCCCAGGCTGACGTCATACCCTTTGCCGACAAGCAGGGATTTATGTATGCCTACCTGTGAGGACTGCAGCAGGGCAACGGATGTGTTCATCACGCCCCCGACTGTGGTCTGGAAGGCCATACCCACCGACAGGGCGCGTATGACGCCAACGGTTTCTGCCTGGTTCAGCCCGACGGTAATGGACTGGTTAAGACCGACAGTTTCCTGCTGATTAAGCCCTATAGCCTGGACCTGATTCTGCCCGACGCTAATCCGCTGGTTATGACCAATGGTCTCGGTGTGGTCCACCTTCACGTCCGTGGTGCGGTCCGGGTGAAAACGCACCCGCACGCGGCCGTATGCCCGCCGGGTAAACATTTAGTCGCATCACAAGTTCTGGACTAAGAAAGTTAACCAATAGTGACTGTACCGCTGCCGATAATCACACCGCCGCAGTTAACAGCATCACCCGTTCTGGCCGCGGGCAGACCATCAATAAAAACCGTACCAGAACCACTGGCTATTTTTCTTGGATGGGGAGGGTGTTTGGGTTTGGCATGGGGTTCGAGTGGATCTCCTTTTCGGGCTGCAGGGAGACCATCGATAAATACGCTGCCTGAACCGGCAGTAATGACAGTTTCACGATAACCATCATGCTGAGTACCTTTGTCTAAAATTTTTGCAGCCAGTGGCATATTTTTCTCCAGTAAGTGTTATTAGTCGATACTGTTTTTTTTTAATCAATCCCAGTGATCTTTTCGTGGCCATTTCACTTAAAGGTGTTTAGCAAATTTTACTCCTAATGATCGTTTTCTGATTGACCACCCAATGCGGGATTATGGGGTTCTGAAGACAATAATGTCATAAATCTTAGTGGCGCAATAAGCCTGTTGAATATCCAGCAGGCAGTGCAGTTCCTGGGGGAAGTGGTTAGTAGATATAGTGAATACCATCATGATTGATGATAGCGAGATAGCCAAAAAAAATAAAAATCTTGAAAGGATATATGACTCTTTTGCTATCGGCCTTTAAATATAAAATCTGACATTGCGTGTTATATTACAGGGATAAACTCCCCATCAATTAATAAAAAGACATGTGCATAAAAACCCATAAACTCCTTGCCATCTTTATCCGTATATTTATATGTCAGTGGAGAATAGGTCGGTTTCGATTTATTATACATTCGAACCATGCGCCCCTTATTCATGACTCGAATATCGTAGTCCTCCACTTAATAGGAAGCAGCGTTGCTCTTCCACCCTCTAAGCCATCTTTTGCAAACTGTGATAAAAATATCTCATCTTCGCTGTCACCGGTTGTTCTGGACCATGCCTCCAATGCTGTCTTGCCGTATATTTTCAAGCGATTTCGATCCCGGCTATTGATAATAGTCGCCATCTCACTGTAAGCAGTCCGTAACTTTTGAATCTGCTCCCTGCTCCCTGCTGCCTGTGAACGGTTTGCTCTGCCAGAACTTTTTCCCGAGTGATAGTACGTGAACTGTCAGGCTGTGCTTCCGGTAAACCTTGTGTGTTGATGGTCACTTTTATTGATGAAAGCGTTTGTTTTTCCTGTCCGTTAAAACGCACCAGTTCCAGACTACAGGCTGACTGTGGTTCGAAATGATCTCTCTCTTCTGTAGCTAATGACTTATCAGAAAACCAACCCAGAGCGCCAATCTCCAGGCTGATTTCATTCTCACCGTTTTCCATCAGCATTAAAGCGTTGGTGCTGGAAATCCCACCTCCTCGTCCCCGCCATGCAGATTTGCGGTTGTCAAAACCGATGACATCATTAGTTTTGATTGCACAGTAGGCTTGCTGGATATTAAATAGACTTCATATTTTATGTGGCTCATTACTTGAATATACTGCTAACGACATAATACCTCCTGCTAGTATCATTGCTGGGGTGATATATTTTAGTTTCATATGCTTTTTCGGATTTGTGTCATTCCAGCATGCCGTGTATTATTATCATTGTTTACCCCCCCCCCAAAAAAAATTAGAGGGAGTGCAGTAAATACCTTTTCAGTATTGATATAATACCGTAACCGTATTTGTTATTTTAGATAACAGGAATGAACTTACCATCAATTAGTGAGAAAATCGGTGCATAATAGTTCATGGCTTCATCCCCGTCCTCATCGATATACTTATATGTAAGGGGTGAATAATTAGGTTTTGATTTATTATAGAATTGTACCATACGTCCTTTGTTCATAATCCGTACTTCATAATCCTCCCATTTAATGGGAAGAATCTTAGCTTCTCCACCTTCAAGTTTATCTTTATTATACTGCGATAATAGTATTTCATCTTCACTGTCACCGGTTGTTGCAGACCATGCTATCAGCGCTGTCTTGTCATATGCTTTAAGACGGTTTCGATCCCGGCTGTTAATAATTATCGCCATCTCACTGTAGTGCTCTGCCAGAACTTTTTCCCGAGTGATAGTACGTGAACTGTCAGGCTGTGCTTCCGGTAAACCTTGTGTGTTGATGGTCACTTTTATTGATGAAAGCGTTTGTTTTTCCTGTCCGTTAAAACGCACCAGTTCCAGACTACAGGCTGAATGTGGATCGAAATGACCTCTCTCTTCCTGTGATAGTTGCTCATCAGAAAACCAGCCTAGTGCGCCAATCTCCAGGCTAATTTCATTCTCGCCGTTCTCCATCAGCATCATTGCATTGGTGCTGGAAATGCCTCCCCCTTGCCCTCTCCATGCAGACTTACGGTTGCTGAACCCGGTAACGTCATTAGTCTTAATGGCGCAATAAGCCTGCTGGATATTAAATAGACCTCGTATTTTATGTGGTTCATTGTTTGAAAGTATTGCTAATGACATAATTCCCCCTGTTAATATCATTGCTGAGGACATGTATTCTAGTTTCATATTCTTTCTCGAATCCGTGTCACTCCGGTATAACATACATTATTATCATTGTTTTACTTCTCCTCAATTAGAGGGAGTGCTGCAAATACAATTCCAATGTTGATGTAATACCTTAATAACATTGGTTATGTCAGATAACAGGAATGAACTTGCCATCAATGAGTGAGAATACGGGAGCGTAAAAACCCATGAAATCTTTTCCTTTTTTGTCTATATATTTATATGTTAATGGAGAGTAATTAAGTTCTGACTTATTGTACAATTGCACCATTCGTCCTTTATTCATAACCCTGATGTTATAATTTTCCCATTTGATTGGAAGTATCATCGCTTGCCCTTCTTCCAACTCATTCTTTGTATATTGAGATAATAATATTTCATCTTCGCTGTCACCGGTTGTTCTGGACCATGCCTCCAGTGCTGTTTTGTCGTATATTTTCAAGCGATTTCGATCCCGGCTGTTGATAATTTCCGCCATCTCACTGTAGGCCGCCCGTAGCTTTTGAATCTGCTCCCTGCTGCCTGTGAACGGTTCAGCTTTGACCCATGCCCATTCCGGGATGCCACTCACCGTCACTTTTTGCGTAAATTGATAGAGTTCCATTCCTTGTGGAAAATAGTTCTTATCAAAATAATCGGGATCGATATGTCCAGGTATGACCTGCTCCGCCAGAACTTTGGTCCGGGTAATGGGATGCGTGATGTCAGGCAATGCCTCAGGTAGTCCTTGCAGGCTAATGGTCACTTTTATTGATGAAAGTGTTTGCTTTTCCTGTCCATTATAACGCACCAGTTCCAGACTACAGGCTGACTGTGGTTCGAAATGTCCTCTCTCTTCCGGGGATAGTTGCTTATTAGAAAACCAGCCTAGTGCGCCAATCTCCAGGCTGATTTCATTCTCACCGTTTTCCATCAACATTAAAGCGTTGGTACTGGAAATTCCACCACCTCGTCCACGCCAGGCAGAATCACGATTATGATATCCGGTAACGCCATTGGTCTTAATGGCGCAATAAGCCTGCTGGATATTAAAAAGACTGCGCACTTTATTGGGTTTTCCATTGGCGAATACTGTCAATGTCATAATGACTCCTATTAATATTATTGCTGAAATGATATATCTCAATTTCATAATTTTCTCTTAATCTTGTGGGGTTTCATTATATCCCGTTTTGTTCTCTTAATTTGTATTCCAACTCGGGTTGGAACCCATTGCCCACGGTTCATAATGAGCAGGAGGAGTAATGGCAGGGCGAGGGATAATACGTGCTTTTCCATATAAATTAATACGTAAAGTTGAGTCTTCAGTTTTTAAAGACGAAGATAATTGCCACTCTTCCTCAGCATAATTATTTGTTTCAGGTGGTGATTCATCTTTAGTATTACTACCATTTTTATAAACTATATCAGCAGTAAACTTAAATGTCCCCTTAATTCCGTCATGGTATGCAACCAGATCCAGGCCATTATCATGCTCATCCAGAGCAAAGCCTGCTGCTGCACCGATAGTGGCTTCAGCCTCAGCCCTGAGTTCTACGACAAAAACTTCGGCCTCAAAGGTGGCGCTGACCAC
>NZ_JAHVDV010000076.1:0-2112 GCF_051486985.1 Yokenella regensburgei | reverse complement strand
CCAGCAAAAGCCATCCGTTTTTCACGCCCCTCTCCCTGTGGTTATGTATTTCGCGGAAACAGATTATGGTCCGTGAAATAGGGTGAATCTGGCGGGAGAGCGTACAGGCGCAGGTATCGATGGAAGGGAAATTATTTACCGGGATTTTAACAAAATCCCGCCGGGGCGTTATATCTGGCCGGGCCGTTGTGAAACGCGTTTTGGTATCAGAATGTTTTCCCTGACCCTGATAATGGTCAGTGGTGTGTATGACCAGGATGTTGTAGTAAAACCGGTATTAAGGCAATGGTTGCGAACATGCCCGTTGCCATTAATTACACTTTATTATTCCGGCGGCATGACATATTCATGCCGGATAAGATTTCCTCTGTCCGGCATATGTTTTACTGATAGGTCATGGTGAATTCAAGCGCGGAATCGGCATCGCCACTGGTGATGTCAGAGGCGGTCTGGATATAGCGCGCCTTCATCGGGATAGTGTGGCTGCCTGCCGTGGTGCTGACGGCGGTGTTAAACGGTACCAGGGTGTCGTTGGCGTAGAGCACCTGCACCCCGATGCCGCTGGCGGTGCCGGGGCCACCCTTCACGGTGAGGTGCTGGGTGGGCAGCCCGCTGTTTTCCAGGGTAATGCCCGAGGCAGGTTTAAAGGTGTATTTCACCGCGTTCAGCCCGGCGTCGCAGTTGTTGATAGCAAAGGTGAAGGCGGTCGAGGCGCTGGTGGAGCCGATACCGCTGAACTCCGATTGCGGATGTTTACCCAGCGGTACGCTCAGGCTGGGGGTCACGCAGCCGGGGACTTTGACATCCGGGGTGCCGGAGATGTTTAGGGTGCTGTAGAGTACGCCAAACCCGTTTCCCGTGTCAGTCGGTGAAGTTGATGCCCAGAGCTCAATAAAGTTTTTAGGAAATAACAATTCGCCCGGCGTGATATCCCCTGTCTTGTAAAATTCTATTTTGGTATTAAGTGCGTTTGCCCAGGGGGTCACGCTCGAACCGCCTACCTGAGCCCCTAACACGCTGGGCAATTTTGCGTAGGGAATTGTAGTATTGGCGGTGACCTTCACTCCGATGCCCTCCACCCCGGAACTGACCACACCAACAGGGATCCCCGAACCGGTGATTGCCGAGCGCCCTGTACCGTAGCCATACTGGAACCTGAAGTAAGCTTGGCCTGAACATGAAATCCAGGTGATTGCCGTATTTGGCACTGCGACCGTTTTCAGCAGCGTCCCGACCGTTGCACCAGGCGGAACCGAGAGTGTGCCAATCGTAACTTCACGGGCAGTCGCAGCACTTTCGCTGATTATCTCACACCCTGCCCACCCCTGCCCACTCAGGACGCATAACCCCACGACGGTTGACACGTTAATAATCAGTTTTAAGCTGTTCATTTTCATCCTCCCTTACGAAAAAAGAACGTGGCGACTCAGCGGCTCAGGGTCGCCTGATGGTGGTGCTGACCGCCATAGTCATCGATGGTGGTAAAAAAGAGCGTCCCGCCTCTTAGTTGCGCGGGTGTGGGCTGCACGGTAAAACGCTGCTGGCCCTTTGCCGGGCACATCCCGCTCTGGCGTTCATCTTCACTTTCCGCCTTCTCTGTCAGCCCGACATGGTTAAACGAAACGATAAACGCCGACGGGTTCTGGCACTCCAGGGCGACCTGCTGCCCGTTCTGGATTAAATGCCAGCGCAGTTGCGTGACAGCCTCTTTCGGGGTGCCCGGCAGACCCGCCGGGCGGTAGAACAATTTCAGGCGCGAGCGCACGGTGAGCTGGATATGGTCGGCTTTGCCCGATGGCTTCGGTGGGATTTCCAGTACGTTCAGCCAGAACACTGATTCGCGGTCATGGGGCACGGCACCGCCGGTGAACATAATGCGCAGCGACTGGCCTTTGCCGGGGTTCAGCCGGAAGACCGGCGGCAGGATGATAAACGGCACTTTTTCCGTTCCGTCGGCATCCAGCCAGGTCTGGATCAGGCGCGGAGCGGGGTCTTTGCTGGTGACGGCGAGCGTGACCTCGCGCTTACCCGCCGGGTAGATCACCCGGGTGCTGGCAAGCTGGATACCGGCATGAGCATCGCAGATCAATAAAAGAACCAGCAAAAGCCATC
>NZ_JAHVDV010000075.1:0-2279 GCF_051486985.1 Yokenella regensburgei | reverse complement strand
CGCCTTATGAGGCATCTCCCGCAGCAGTTTTCCCCAGACGCTGTTCTGCCCTTCCCAGCGCAGTTCGCCTTCGATATCTGTCATCCGCTCCGGTGTGCCGTTCGGCTGACAGTGAAACCAGTAAATGTCGGGTGATTCCGTACCATCAATACGCGCCAGCGGCTCATAGCTGCTCTGATCGCTGTAAACGTAAGTGAGCGGGACGCCGTCGTGGATTTCCTGCAACAGACGGAAACCTTCCCACAGGAAACGGGTTGTGACACGTTTGCCAACGGGTTGTCCGCACAACAGTTGCTGACGCGTTTTGCTGATACGCCTGCCTGATGGATCGTAGCGGAAGCTCACCCGGGTCTGGGGTTTATTACGGTCACGCGGCTGGCTCAGGGCTGGAACAGCAGATCGAGATCATCAGCCAGTTGCCGCGAACCAGGCAGAAGCTGGTTTCCAGGATTTTAAACGTGACAGGGAAAATGCCGTAATTACAGCCAGATAACGCGGTAGCTAAGGGCGGCAACCCTTAACCACCACTCACCACAACTAACTAAGCCGAAGTTAATTATGGCTGAGCGCGATTCTAAACCAGAAGTGACCATTACCAAAACCCAGCGCCGCTATAAAGTCGGCTATGTCGGTATCTGTCTGTCACACCAACCGTAAAACCAAAGTCCCCACCCGTTACTCACTAAGCCCCAGCATCCACCTTAAGGGCGACTGGCTCAAAGAGGCGGGATTTGATACCGGGCGCGGTGTGACGGTGAGGATTTCAGAAGGGTGCATCGTGCTGATCGCCGACTGCGACGAGGTGCAGGAGCTGTGCGAGCAACTTTATCAGGTGCGACAGGTGATGAAGGGGATTAAGGAGGTGGTTGTTTTGTGGAATGAACGGCGACGACTGAGTAAAAATAAGCCGGGAAGATTTAATTTCTTGCCCGGCTTTATACTAGAATGTCCTATATCGCTGATATATTATTATTTGATTTTCACTTTCTCTACACGTACTCCAATCAATTTGGTACCTTTTATTCTGTTGTAGATGCTTTCATATATAAGCAATCCTTTGCTTGTACAGCATATTGGATGTGTTGGATATTCATTTTCTAGTAAAAAACATGGAGATCGTTCCCTTCTCGCTCGGAAATGACATTCCGGGCAAACTGCTTCCCTCTCATTTTCAGGAACGGGTACCCCATCAAAAATATAGGCTTTTTCGCCTCTAAGTACAATATATTCATGCTTGCTAACAAAAGTCACAAACGGTTGTTTAGTATCATTCTTTGCCACACCATTATAAACTGAACCAATATTTAGATGTTCACTGGCATTTTCTCCTAATAATTCAAATAAGCGGCATGACATAACACCGGGTATGGAAAGATGGCCTACAAATGGCATATCTAAGTTTTTTCTTATTTTCCCATCAGTAACAAAATCCATAGCGCTATGAGGAAGTTTTAATCTGGTACAACGATGACAAAAGTGTTCTTTATTTTCGGATATCCACTCAGGAACTAAATCGTAAACATCCATTCCTGAGTAATAAAGATGATAAAGCTGTTCACGTATCATGGTATTTTCTTATAATTGCCTTTAGTCATGTTATCAATAACAGCATCGAAGATACTGGTTCTGTGAGTTGCATCCGTCTTTTTAGCTGCATCAAGTACCGCATCCAAAGCTTTTTGCTGAGCACCGGGCTGACTTTGCATCATATCCTCCCAATCAATCGCACCGCCACCTTTACCACCACCTCTCATTCCAAATAATTTTTTAAGGCTATCATTCAAATTATTATGGAAATCAACGTGAGGAGCTGTATCTAATTTGATCAAATCCTGCTTTTTATTCCCACCTAAGAATTTAGGTATTGGATGATGTTTCTGAGATGATCCACAGAACAATCCCAACGGATCGATCCAACTTAACGGATTAGGCGCATACTGATAAAGGTTTATCCCCCCCGCCAGCCCTATCGGGTCAGGCTGCGTAAACCGTCCACACTCCGGATCGTAGTACCTGAACAGGTTATAGTGCAGACCCGTTTCACGGTCAAGGTATTGGCCCTGCATCCGCAGGTTTTGTGGATAATCCGTCGCCTTATGAGGCGTCTCCCGCAGCAGTTTTCCCCAGGCGCTGTTCTGCCCTTCCCAGCGCAGTTCGCCTTCGATATCTGTCATCCGCTCCGGTGTGCCGTTCGGCTGACAGTGAAACCAGTAAATGTCGGGTGATTCCGTACCATCAATACGCGCCAGCGGCTCATAACTGCCCTGATCGCTGTAAAC
>NZ_JAHVDV010000074.1:0-2415 GCF_051486985.1 Yokenella regensburgei | reverse complement strand
ACGCAAAGCAAAATGGTATGTGTCCGGCAAAAGGGAAGAAATTATTTCCGGTTAAGGAGGTGATGGCGCCTCGTTCCGGCAGAGTGCTATTTACCACGATTGATGACTATGGCGGATATAAAGAGGGTGAGTCCGGTTATGGGCCTTAATAAATAAAATCTTTAAGGAAAACCCATCAAAATCAGAGCGGCACATTATTTAAGAAAATAGGAAATCAAGGATGAGAATAATTTTCCAGGTCACGCCAGTTATTAATAAGACCCTGCTCATTAATATAATCCGAGGTAGTAAATGAATAAATTAATGTCACCCATCCTGTTTTCTGTCGGATTTATTTCATGTACGCCTGAATGTTGGGCGGATTGCAGCACCCTGAATCCTCAATCCTATGAAAGAACGCTACCCTCTTTCGTAATATCAGTCCCCAAAAATAGTGTGCGCGGGCCTGTTGGAAACGTTATGAGTCTTGCTGATGGTCCCTCCTCAAGCGTTAGCTGTAACGCAGGCAATGTAAATATGAAGCTACAGTTGGGCACAACAATGACACCTTCAGATTACGACCCCACTGTATATAAGACAAACATCCCTGGAATCGGCATCAAGATTTGGAGTAACTGGGTCATGACAAGTGGATGGCCCAGCGGAACGCCAATTGTTACGCTAACTGATATTCCGCAGTACTGGTACTCCTGGCCTGCGAGTGCGACAAGTGCAGAAAACCGTATTGCAGGAATCAACGTACAGTTTTACATCATCGGCCCCGTATCTTCAGGAACAGTAACGCTGCCTTCACCTATGGTGGCTGCATGGGCTAACACCGGTACCGGAGATACTGGTGCAGTTCGCTATAGCGAGCTCAGGATAAATAGCGGAAATGTGGTCGTTAAAGCTGCAGCATGCAAGACGCCGGATATTCAGGTTGATCTGCAGAAACATGCCAGTACGGAATTTACCGCCGTTGGCACAACCAGCCCTGCAACGCCTTTTAATTTTGAAATTAAGAACTGCGATCCTAACATCAACTCAGTCAATTACACATTTAAGCCAGGACCGGGGGTCACTCTGGTCAGTGCCGGAAACAACGACCAGCATATCACGCTGGACAGCACCTCATCCGCCAGCGGCGTGGGTATTCAGGTACTGGATGCCTACGACACGCCTGTTCCTTTCAATACAAAAATCACTTACGGCGGCTATAACAAAACCACCGGCGGGAGTTATACCATCCCCATGAAAGCGCGTTATATCCGTACCGGTGCCATTTCTGCCGGAACGGCTAACTCGGCCGTGGAATTCACCATGACGTATGAGTAGGGAAGTTCCCTGTTCGAATGCGGGAAACAGGCAAGATTCCGCATTGAAAAAAGATGAAATGTGCCGGGCGAGGCTGCACTCATCCGGCTATCCACGTCAGCCTAAAGCAAGAAACGAGAAAATATATAAACAAAAACTATGAATTAATATTAAAACATTCATTGGCGCAAAATTAATATCAATAAAAATGATTATGCATTTAGGGAGTGTGGAGGAATTAGAAAAATAATACTTTGTTTTTTATATAATTATCACCACCACACACTTAAGCCGCTCATAAAAATACCCACCACGCATTCCATTAAAAATGCAAATCCTTTCCCGTCTCCAAACAAATAACCATTTGAAGCGGCATCCGGTTTTTTGTACAATCCGCAAAAATAATATTATTCAAGTGATAAATTTATCCAGCTCATTTATAAGCATACAATTATTCACCTTACAAATAAAAATTACTTTAAGTTATATGCTGGCACGAATATCAAAAAGTTTATTCATTAGGGATGTGTATGAATCATCTTGCTTACCTGCTTTCTGCTTTGCTGTTCTTATCAGGAATCGCCCAGGCGGGCATTCAGATTAACGCCACAAGGGTCATCTACCCTGCCAGCAAAAAAGAGGTTACGCTCGGCATCACTAATGAAGCCGACACGCCGCGTCTGTTGCAAATGTGGATTGACAGCGGTAACCCGGATGCCAGGCCGGAATCAGCAAAAATTCCCTTTCTGGTCACTCCGCCCATCTCCCGCATTGACCCCGGAAAAGGGCAGACATTGCGCATCATATTTACCGGCGGCCCCCTGCCTGCCGATCGTGAATCCGTTTTCTGGCTGAATATTCTTGAGGTCCAGCCAAAGTCCGGCGTCAGCAAAGAGAACAGCGACAGAATTAAATTTACGGTCCGTTCCCGACTCAAGGTTTTTTACCGACCAACCGGGCTGCCGGGCTCATCGGGTGATGCCGCCGCGCAATTACGCTGGCGGCTGATTAGTCAGGGTAAGGGCTATGCCCTTGAGTGTGATAACCCCACCGCCTGGAACGTCTCTTTTCATGATGTCCGGCTGAAAAGTGCCTCTGCCGTGGCGGACGCAAAGCAAAATG
>NZ_JAHVDV010000073.1:0-2434 GCF_051486985.1 Yokenella regensburgei | reverse complement strand
CAGTACGCCTGTCTCGTTTAATTTTGAAATCAACAACTGCGATCCGGGCCTCAATTCGGTCAGCTATACCTTCAAACCCGCCTCGGGAATAACGCTTCAGGGCTCCGGTAATAATCAGTATCTGACGCTCGACAGCAGTTCGACGGCGAGCGGCGTGGGGGTACAACTGCTGAAAAACGACGGCATCACCGCCGTGCCGTTTAACGTGAAAACAGCGTTTACAGGCTACGTAAAAGCCACGGGAGGCAGCTACACCATTCCCATGAAAGCCCGCTACGTGCGCACCGGCACCATTAGCGCGGGAACGGCAAACTCGGCGGCGGAATTCGTCATGACGTATGAATAAGTGATTATTGCCGGGTAAAGATTTCTGAAAAATGGTTTCAGGCGATTTCTACCCGGCATGTTATCCCTCTGATTTATTTTCGCTAAATAATCCTTCGGTTCCTCCTGCCAGTATAAACCTCAGGCCAGCAGGCTGGCCCGCCACCTCTTTTTTCGGTAAAATTCCCGGATACAACATATTCTTATTGAAAGCTGCGTCCTCTATAACTGCGCGCCAGCGGCACGTTTTTCCAGGGAGGAAATCATGTCAGGACGCGCTATCCGCTTTTTCTGCTTTACCGTTTTTACCGTTCTTCATTTAGCCACCGCTCAGGCAGGCATTACGCTAAATGCCACCCGTGTGATTTACCCGGAAGGGAAAAAAGAGGTGACGCTCGGAATTAAAAATGATTCCTCCGCGCCGCGTCTTATTCAGGCGTGGATGGATGCGGGGGAAGGCAATAATGCTAAAACACCGTTTATTATTATCCCGCCGATTTTCCGTATCGACCCTGGCAAAGGGCAGTCGCTGCGTATTAGCTTTATTGGCGGCGAGATTCCCCGTGATCGGGAGTCGGTGTTCTGGATAAACGTGCTGGAGGTCAGCCCCACACCGCCGGGTAAGAAGGCCGGGACGCAGAACGTGATGCAGTTCCCGGTGCGCTCCCGGCTGAATCTGTTCTATCGGCCAGAGGGGTTGCCGGGGTCGCCAGAGGAGGCCGTTTCTATGCTGAAGTGGCGAATGCTAAAAAATAATAAAATTGAATGTGAAAACCCTACGGCATTTAACGTTTCTTTTCACAATGTAAGCTTCACAGGTGCCAGCAATCTTAAGCAAGGAGGGATGTGCCCATCCAGAGGAAGACTTGATTTTTCACTGGAAAATTACACCCCCACGGGAAAAATTTTTTTCACAGCGATTGATGATGAAGGTGGCTTTCACTTCCATCAGAAAAATTATTTGAATTAATAATTATGCTTTGGAGGGGAGTATGTTTTATTTTAATATGTGCTTAAGAACGGCCATCACCTTCTCATTATTTATGCTAATGACTCCGCAAATAATGGCTAAATGTTCTTTTGTAATTGGCAATAATGTGGTGAATAGTACAGCCACAGTATTGGAGGAATTTTCATTGCCAAGCAATACTACACCTGGTACAAAAGTGGGTAGCTTTGTTCTGATTCCTGCTGGTGGTAAAACTAAAATAACATGTAGCTCTTATGGACAGTATCACCGATATGATGGTGGTACTTCACAAGTGATCAACGGTATTCCTGTATTTACTACAAATATTAAAGGTCTTGGGGTGGCAATATCAACGACCGTATACGGGTTTTATGGAACACCGCAAGTCCGTTATGTCTCACACAATCCAGCCGATATTTACGCATCATCACCAGGCGCACCTACATATGATGCATTTATACCCGAGTATTCTCTCCAGTTTTATGTCATTGGCCCTATGCAATCTGGGGATGCATCTCTTAATCCTATAACTGTTGGTGAGTATGTGACAGAGAATATGGCACCTCTCAAGCTGGGAACCGATCAGTTAGAATTCGCCACTATTACCATTTCTGGTAATGTGAAGCTCAGGGCGTTTGCTTGTACTACACCGGATATCACCGTTGATCTTGGCAAACATGCCGCTGGCGATTTTGTTTCAATTGGGGCTACCAGCACCCCAGTGTCATTTGAATTCCGAATTAATAATTGCGATCCAGGGATAAATTCTGTGAACTACACTTTCAAGCCTGCCTCTGGGGTAACATTAGTCGGAACTGGTAACACTCAATACTTGACGCTTGACAGCAGTTCGACGGCAAGCGGGGTGGGGGTTCAACTGCTGAAAAACGACGGCATCACCGCCGTGCCGTTTAATACAAAAATCGTTGCACCGAATACTGGCGGCCCGAATGGTTATAACAAAACGACTGGCGGAAGTTTTTCTATCCCGATGAAAGCCCGCTACGTGCGCACCGGCACCATCATCGCCGGAACGGCCAATTCGGCGGCGGAATTTGTGATGACATATGAATAAGTGATTATTGCCGGGTAGAGATTTCTGAAAAATGGTTTCAGGCGATTTCTACCCGACATGTTATC
>NZ_JAHVDV010000072.1:0-2528 GCF_051486985.1 Yokenella regensburgei | reverse complement strand
CTGCGACAAATACGGCCGCGTGCGGGTGCGCTTTCACCAGGACCGTTACCACGGCAACAGTGAAGACAGCTCCTGCTGGATACGGGTCTCCCAGGGGTGGGCGGGCGCCGGGTTCGGCAGCCTGGCCCTGCCCCGCGTCGGCCAGGAGGGATTGTCGACTTTCTGCACGGCGACCCGGACCAGCCTGTCATCACGGGGCGTCTGTACCATGACGTGAACCGCGCCCCCGGCCGTCTGCCGGACACGAAGACGCAGATGACCATCCGCTCAAAAACCTACCGGGGTGACGGGTTTAACGAACTGCGCTTTGAGGATGCGACGGATAATGAAGAAATTTATGTGCATGCGCAGAAAAACATGCAGGTGAAGGTGCTCAACAGCAAGGACGTACGAATAGATTACGATCGGACAGTGAGCATTGGCCATGATGAATCACTGGTGGTAGCCAATGACCGTAAAGTCACGGTGGACGGCAGGCAGGACCACAAGACGACCAGAGACCATGTGAGTCTGGTGGAGGGCAATCATGGTCTGGAAGTCAAAGGCGACCTGGCGCGGAAGATAGCCGGTGCACTGGGGATCGACGTTCAGGGCGATATTGTTCTGCAAAGTAACAGTAAAATCAGCCTCCGCGTGGGAGGTTCGTTTGTCGTGATACATGCAGGCGGCGTCGATATTAAGGGGCCAAAAATTAATCTGAATAGTGGCGGCAGTCCGGGAGAAGTAATACTGCCGATGCGCCCCGTCATTCTCAAAGCTGCCGCAGGAAGCGGCACAATGTTTGTTGCACATTGCCCGAAGGAGGATCAGTAATGGAAGCCGTACGCTATGCCATTGTCGATGGTGCCGTTGAAGAAGGGTTGCTGGAATTTCTACAGAAAACCAGTCCCCCACATTGTTGCCTGTTTTCTCCTCCTGTCCAGCCAGACCTGACTGAGATAGCGCCTTACCTGATGGAAGTTACACCGGAAGTAGCCGGGTGGCTGACGGAAAAAGAAACCCCCTGGGGAATATATTTTTATTCGTGCAATAAAATTCATTTGTTAGTACAGCACTTCCGCCATTATCTGTGGGCTAAGATACCAGAACAAAGCAAGCCCGCATTATTTCGCTTTTATGATCCACGTAACATCTGGACACTGGTTAATGTACTGACTCCATTTGAACTGTACAAATTTATTGAACCAGTTACTAAAATAATTACTCATTATTCAGAAGAAAGGCGGGAGGATGATTTTTCGGTATTCCGCCAGTCAGGAAAAAGGAAAATTACCGGAGAAAGTGATGCGACACTGACCTTCTCTCAGCGACAATATGAGCTATTGAACAGACAGGCACAAAAAAACTACATCAAAAATCTTGAGATATATATAAAAAACTATCATACAGAGAAAGGCTCTCCTTATCCGAGCGGGCGCGACAACGATTGCGCTGAGCGTTATTTTGATTTCTGCCATTCATTGAACATAAATGATGACAGATCTATTAGAGGTATGATTTATTTATTACTGGAAAATAAAATCTATCACAAAGCTGACATTCCACATGAATGGACTGACATGTTAAATAATAATGAAGTGGCAGCACACCGACAGGTTGAAATGTTGCTTCTAAAGGAACTCGGTTTTTTCCCTCAATAAGGAAGCTATTATGTCAAAACCATCATCGACTGCCGGACAAGCCTGTGTCGAGTGCGGTATACCTGACCCATGCCTGATGGATGTGATTACTGATTTTCCTGAAAATAAAGAACATCATATCTGGTCGAAAGAGGGAAAAGTTCATTTTGAACTGCTGGATGAAGGAGACGGATGTGATGGAACCATCACTATCGAGAGTAAATGCGACAAAAGTGGGTGTCCGGAAGCATGGCTGGAAGAGTATAAAGCGGGGGCGTCTGAATCGTTAAGTGCTGATGAAAAGCCAGAAAAAGTCATACTGTATTACGGAGGAAAGAAAAAAGAATTAAGTATAGTCGATTCATTCAGAAGTCCGTGGGAATATCTCAGTTCAGTTACCCACCCCGGAAAAATTTTTGATGAACCAGCTCATTATGCAGTTGTGGTAAATGGCTGTCACGAGTGTGGCAGATATGTTGAAATTGATGTCTATCCGACGATTGAAATACGTTTTACGGTTGGGTTAAGCTATGACCTTATTTCATCACGCAGAGAGCGAACTATCAAAGAACGCCGTGACGAGCAAATAAAATCCCGACAAACCATGGATAATACGCAGCCAAAAAATAAGAATAAATTACGTAACGGCTGGACGTATAAAACGGCTCAGTTTGAGTTGATGAATAAAACTGCACTGAACGTGGATTTCGGATTGAAAATTTGCAATAAAGAATTTACACATGAGTATGAGGAAGAAATAAAAAAACTGCGCAGAACTAAAGCACTTGAGCAGTTAAATCGGGCAGATCAGTTAGTTGATAACCTCAACACTTATTTTGCTCCTGATCCAGAAAATGGAAACAAGACACGAGAATATGCTGTATTTTCATTTAAAGCAGAGCCACTGAA
>NZ_JAHVDV010000071.1:0-2533 GCF_051486985.1 Yokenella regensburgei | reverse complement strand
CGGGAGGAAGGCCGCCAGAAAGACGGTGCCCCCACCTGCCGCCTGCGCTTCCCCGGCCAGTACGACGATGACGAGTCGGGGTTGTTCTACAACCGCTTCCGGTACTATGATTGCGATACCGGGCAGTATCTGAGCGCGGACCCGGTGGGTTTAGCTGGTGGGGTCAACCCGTACTCATACGTATCAAATCCGCTTGGTTATGTTGATCCTTTAGGACTAAGTGTTTGTGATATAGCGAAAACAAGAAATCTTGCAACAACAATCAGTGATAAGTTTAAGCAGCTTTTTCAATGTGATAAATTTGCAAATGCACTAAAAAACAAAATGCAACAAGCAGGAGTAAATGGTGAACATCTCATCCTTGAGACTAACAATAAACAAGGTGCTTTCGGTAATGTATGGAGCGATAATGTAGGCAAGAATATAGCAACCAATGGACATCATGAGGCAATAAAAGTAGGTGATACCGTTTTTGATAATATGAATCCATCAGGTATTAAATACCAGGACTGGTTAAACGATCTATACTCCCCAGGTGAGTATGCAATTACTTCTACAAGGTTTTGATTATGAATGATATTATTAAGTTAATTGATATGATAGAAAAAAGACCGGCTCTATATTTGAGCAGGCATACTATATCAGCTCTAAAAGCGTTTTTAGATGGTTGGCAAATGAGAGAGCCTAAAGACATTGTTAATATGGAAGTTTTTGCAAATTTTCAATCTTACATTGAAGATTATTATGAAATAAATGGTCATTCCTGGGATAAAATAATATTACTGTTCTCTCAGGATGAGAGTGATGCATTAAGTGATTTTTTTGTCAGATATAAAGAAATGAAAATAATATATCGCCAGAAAAATGTGTGATATTTCTCAGCTTTTATTATGAAGTAGAATGGTGTTACCAGAAGATCACGATATGATGTATTAGTTGTAGACATGTATGAATGGAATCTACAGTGTGATTTGTTGGTTGGGTAGACTCTCTGTCCTTGACTATTAGGGTTGGCGGGAGTTGGTATTGATATTGCTAATAATGAAATTGTTGTATTAGATAAAACCCGAGCTTTAACAGATAATATTGACGAATATCATGGGTACGTACGTGATTGGGATGCTTTAGATAAAAAACAGCAGCCTGCGTTGACCAAATCTGGCAAGACAACAAGAAAAGGAAAAATTTGTGGTTGATGAAAATAAACTACATCTAGAAAAACTGCTTGACTCTGGTGATTCAAGCAAGCTAACTAAAACTCTTCTTTATATTTCCTATAATATAAGTGATGTGGAATGGGCTGGGGAAGAGCTAATGAGGATGGCAAATGATCCTGATGATGATATTAGTGGATTAGCTTTGACTTGTTTGGGACATTTAGAAAGGGTAAATGGAAAAAAAATAAAGATATAGTGATTCCTTTCTTAAAAAACAAAATAGCACGTTCAAATTAGATTATATCACCGAGAGCTGAAGATGCTCTTGATGATATTAATATGTTTACTTGACCATTGATTATGTTAAGGTCAGATATCTGAAAGAGAATGGCGGTTCCAGGTTGCCAGTGAGAGCGCACTGAATATACCAAAAGTCATCCCTAATATCCAGAGACCCGCACTTTCCTGTTATTACCGAATGTAAAAATAAAAGGTTTTATGAGTAAAACCCCACTAATCCCTTGTCGGGTTACTTTGATAAAGAAAAATCTGTTTATCGTGAATATCCAAATGAATTAATGATAGAAAATCCTGTTATTATTTCTGAAAACATTAGCGATGAATATCTTTTTTTCAATCGAGGAAGATATTAGCCGTGTCTTTGTTACTGATAAATTTAAGCAACGTGATGAAGAAACCGGGTTATTAGGCTTTGACTTTTCTGTTGAAATACCAACTTCATAATTTCAATAGCCGGGTAAGATCCTCTCAAATCTTCCCGGATTATTTTTTATTTACTCGCCGCCGTTCGATCCACTTAACAACCGCCCCCTTAACCACCTGCAGCACCTGGTAAAGCTGCTCGCGCAGCTCCTGCACTCGTCGCCGTCGGCGATCAGCACGATGCACCCCGCGAAATCCGCACCGTCACGCCGCGCCCGGTGTCAAAACCCGCCTCAGCCAGCCAGTCGCTCTTAAAGTGCAGGCCGGGTCTTTGTGAGTAACAGGTAGCCGGGCTGGGCGGAAACCCTCAACGGCAGGCGGACTGCGTACCGTTACGATGCGCAGCAGGATTATGTCGCACAGCGCACCACTGCCGGTATCACGGAGCATTTCAGCCGTGGTCTGACGGGGGAGCTGAAAGCGTGGCAGATAGCAGACCACGCCCCGCTGACCGTTGAACACGACCTGCGCGGCCAGGAAATCCGCCGGGCCAGCGCCGCCGGGTTTGACCAGCGGCAGGGCTGGACGCAGACCGGGATGCTGGCAGAGCAGCACAGCAGTGCCCTGCACCGCCAGTACCTGTATGACAAAGCGTACAACCTGACGATGACGGCCGACTCCCACCGGGGCACGATGGTCAACAGCCTGACGGC
>NZ_JAHVDV010000070.1:0-5383 GCF_051486985.1 Yokenella regensburgei | reverse complement strand
GTGGTCAGCGCCACCTTTGAGGCCGAAGTTTTTGTCGTAGAACTCAGGGCTGAGGCTGAAGCCACTATCGGTGCAGCAGCAGGCTTTGCTCTGGATGAGCATGATAATGGCCTGGATCTGGTTGCATACCATGACGGAATTAAGGGGACGTTTAAGTTTGCGATTGACATACAGAGTGGGAAGGATAAAAAAAAGAATGACTCGTTACCAAAAAAAAGTAACAACGCTGAAGAAGATTGGCAATTATGTTCTCCATTAAAACCTGAAGGATCTGTGTTACGTATTAATCTTTACGGTGAAAAGCGCGTACTCCCTCAGACTTCAGTAACGCCGCCAACTCCTGTTCAACCATGGGCCATGGGTTCTAATCCAGACTGGAATAAAAACGATTAAAAGGACAATGAGCATAACGGAGTTATACATGATTAAGAAAGCGAAAAAAATCAGGCTGAAATACATATTACTCACTATTTTTATCACTGGAGGTATTATGACTTTAAATGCATATTCTAATAGGGAAACACATAAAATTCGTAGCTTATTCAATATAGAAAAATCTTTTTGTATAATTAAAACAAATGATGTTACTGGATTTGACAATCGCGATTCGGCGTGGGCGGAACGAGGTGGTGGCACCTCCAGCACCAATACTTTAATACTCATGGAAAACGGTGAAAACGAAATCAGCCTGGAGATTGGCGCACTGGGTTGGTTCTCTGATAAAACATTATCGCCAGAAGAAAGACGGCGTTTCGATCCGAAATCAGCTTGCCATCTGGAGCTAGTACGTTTTAATGGACAGGAAAAGCAAACACTCTCATCAATAAAAGTAGCTATTAATTCATTGGGGTTACCGGATGCTCAACCTGATAATCTGCACCCAATTGCCAGAACAAAAATTCTGGCTGAACAGATTATCCCAGGACATATTGATCCTGATTATTTTAATAAAACCTATTTCCCGCAAGGAATGGAGCTTTATCGGTTTACGCAGAAAGTTGTATTGAGTGATATCCCAGATTGGGAGTGGGTCAAAGCAGAGCCTTTTACGGGAAGTAATATCCAAATTCAGAAGTTACGAACCGCATACAATGAAATGGCAGAAATTATTAATAGTAAAGACCGTAATCGGCTAAAAAAATTCAATAAAATCGCGTTGAAAGCATGGTCAACTACTACTGGTGACAGTGAAGATGAGATATTGTCATCATTGTATACAAAAGAAAAATTAGAGGGAGGAAGAGCAAAACTAATCCCTATCAAATGGGATGATTATGATGTTCGCATTATGAATAAAGGACGCATGGTAAAACTATACAATAAATCAGATAGAAACTACTCCCCATTAACATATAAATATATTGATAAAAATGGTGATGAGTATTTGGGTTTTTATGCACCGATCTTTTCATTAATTGATGGCGAATTCGTCCCTGTAATATAAAATACACTCTGAAATGTTGTATATAACAACGCAGATAGCAAAAAATAGCCATATATACTTTCAAGATATTTCTTCGCGCTACCTCACTATCATCAAGCATGAAGGCTTTAATCATATATGACCTCCACAAACACTGCCTGCCTGATATCCAGCAGACTTACAGTGCCATTAAGACTTATAATTTTATCGTTAAGAACACCATAAGCCCCCATGGGGTTGTAAAACATAATAGGCAGGTCATGGATAAAAAACTTAACCAACATCATGTTTTATTATCTACAAATCAACCATTCAGGAAATGATCAGCAGAATTAAATTTTACTAACCCCCTCTAAGACGAAATGGCTACAAAAATATATCCGAAAGTGATGAAAAACAAAAAACAGTATCGACTAATAACACTTACTGGAGAAAAATATGCCACTGGCTGCAAAAATTTCAGACAAAGGTTCTCAGCATGATGATTATCGTGAAACTGTCATTAATACCGGTTCAGGCAGCGTATTTATCGATGGTCTCCCTGCTGCCCGAAAAGGAGATCCCCTTACACCCCATGCCAAACCCAAACACCCTCCTCACCCAAGAAAAATAGCCAGTGGTTCTGGTACGGTTTTTATTGAGGGTCTGCCCGCGGCCAGAACGGGTGATGCTGTTAACTGCGGCGGTGTGATTATCGGCGGTACAGTCACTATTGGTTAACTTTCTTAGTCCAGAACTTGTGATGCGACTAAATGTGTACCCGGCGGGCATACGGCCGCGTGCGGGTGCGTTTTCACCCGGACCGCACCACGGACGTAAAGGTGGACCACACCGAGACCATTGGCAGCAACCAGCGGATTAGCGTCGGGCACGACCAGACCCTCACCGTGGCTCATGACCGGCGCATGACGGTGCGCAATGACCAGACGCTGCGGGTTAATAACGAGGGAAACCAGAACCACAGCACCACCGGGGACCACCTCAGCCGGGTGGAGGGCAGCCACAGCCTGACGGTCAAAGGCAGCCAGGCACTGAAGGTGACGGGGGCCTGCGGCACCCGTGCGCGGGGTGAAATCGTGCTGCAGAGCGACACGCAAATCACCCTGCGGGTGGGCGGCTCCTTTGTGGTGATACACCCGGCCGGGGTGGACATCACGGGGCCGAAAATCAATCTCAACAGCGGGGGACGTCCGGTAACGCCGGTGGGGGTGATGTTGCCGGGGATGATGGATGTGATAGCTGATGATGAATCAGAAGGATATATTGCTTATCTCCCTAAGGGCATACAAGAAGAAGTAATGGATCAGGGCGAAGCAGAACAATATGGACAGACAGCACAAAAGGTAGTTCATAAAACATCAGAATTAGCCATAAGCGGGAAAGAAAAACTTTATACATCTGAAGTCATACTGATAACATCAACTATTATAGAGAAGCATTCAACATATGAAATAGGTGGAGATCACTCCGCTATATATTTTAACGTAAAAAATGATTCTTTTGGGCCATATCTGTTCGATCCTAATGGAAGTTATAATCCCTATAAAAAACTAGAGGGTGGATATGGACAACGTGGATCAGGTTTTTTATTTAGTGGTGAATTTGCAAATTTGAATGACTTCATTACTTATCAGGAAAATCCTGAGGGGAAATCTAAAGATAAACTTGATAATGAATGGTTTCCATATAAGGTTAAAATAGTAGCCTTACCTGTTACGGATGAAGAGATAGTGGTGCTAACAAACGCCGCTATCGCTTTAGATGATGGTGATGAGGAACCTGGAGCATTTAGTTGCGCTGAATGGTCTTCAAAATTGCTACAACATATAGAGCCTGAAATGGATACGTATACGTTACCAAATTCGTTATGGGCAGCAGTGATTGAGATAAGAAAACGTAGGCTGGAAGAGATGAGTGCCGCCAGATGAGAATTTTTAAAACAGCTGCCCTCCTGATGATTTTCATTATTATGATGGTTGCTCACTTTTATTTATTGGATAAAATTGTAGAAAAACATCAGGTTTCTGGTTTTTATATTTTTATATATTTTTTTATATATTTCCTTTCTTCAATGTTCTTATTGTTAGCATTTGACATTTTCTATACGATGAAACCCGCATGGGCCTTGTTTATCGGTGGTATCTGTGGGTGGTTTTTATCCTTTTGTTCGCTGCTTATTACTGATGTAATATCAGGAGAAGACTTAACCACCCGATGGCGCTTACTTTTCATGGTTTCAGGCGTGATGTTAATTGGGTGGTGGTATTTTCCGTTCTTTATTTTTATTATGAAACGCTTTGATTCAATGAAAAGGGAATTATAATCATTAAATGGAAATCAGCAATATTATTGAACATATCCAGCGTACATAGCATCCAGCCAGGAGTTCGCGATATGTACAAATCAAATTCATTGAATTTTATTATTATGACTTAGGCATTAAAATAGGATATCGAACTGGCGTGGGCGTGATATGCAGGTAAACTAATTGTGGAGAAATAACAAAATGAAAATTTACATTTTATTGATTTCACTACACCTCTCCTTTGGCACGTTTGGAGCGAAACCATGTAAAGAAGAACATGATTATCAAGCATTCTATGATTTAAAAAATCTCTCGAGAATAAAAAGGAAACAAACGAGAAAATATATAATGTGCTTAAAAACAAGCTTAATGAGTTAGAGGTGTGCCATGAAAAACCGATGAATGATATTTATATTATTAGAAGTAAAATTTATTCATATAAAGTGAATGGGAAAGAAACTAAAGCAAGTGTTATATACGATTGCGATAATTTGTCAACGAAAAACGTATGTTTAAAAGATAACCGCATTGATTGGGACTGGACTGAGCGTATATATCCAAGATCTAGTTCAAAGCTACGAAGATCTTTACCAGAAAGCAATCAAGAGATGGAATTTCCATTTTCAGTCGATGGGTTTGAGCTAACCAGTATCACTCTTACATACATTAACACCTTAGGGATAAAGGAAAATAAAAACGTTGAGTATTATAAAAAAAGCAATAATTATGCATACGCCATAGTAAACATAAGAAATTTATTTTATGAAAATATTATTGCTAATGACCAATTTTCAAATTGCTGGCTAGTCTCTATCTATAAAAATCCCAATGGAAAATATCTTAAGGTAATATGGTATTATGCTGGATCAAATTTTTTGGAAGACATGAAAAATAAAAATAAGTAAACATTGATAACACAGCACCTGCAGAAATATAACTTAAAAAATTACTCCATCGATGTTTATAACTTTACCCAAAAGTGGGTGTCCGGAAGCATGGCTGAAAGAGTATAAAGCGGGGGCGTCTGAATCGTTAAGTGCTGATGAAAAGCCAGAAAAAGTCATACTGTATTACGGAGGAAAGAAAAAAGAATTAAGTATAGGCGGTTCATTCAGAAGTCCGTGGGACTATCTCAGTTCAGTTACCCACCCCGGAAAAATTTTTGATGAACCGGCTCATTATGCAGTTGTGGTAAATGGCTGTCACGAGTGTGGCAGATATGTTGAAATTGATGTCTGTCCGACGATAGAAATACGTTTTACGGTTGGGTTAAGCTATGACCTTATTTCATCACGCAGAGAGCGAACTATCAAAGAACGCCGTGACGAGCAAATAAAATCCCGTCAAACCATGGATAATACGCAGTCAAAAAATAAGAATAAATTACGTAACGGCTGGACGTATAAAACGGCTCAGTTTGAGTTGATGAATAAAACTGCACTGAACGTGGATTTCGGATTGAAAATTTGCAATAAAGAATTTACACATGAGTATGAGGAAGAAATCAAAAAACTGCGCAGAACTAAAGCACTTGAGCAGTTAAATCGGGCAGATCAGTTAGTTGATAACCTCAACACTTATTTTGCTCCTGATCCAGAAAATGGAAACAAGACACGAGAATATGCTGTATTTTCATTTAAAGCAGAGCCACTGAA
>NZ_JAHVDV010000069.1:0-3079 GCF_051486985.1 Yokenella regensburgei | reverse complement strand
ACGCAAAGCAAAATGGTATGTGTCCGGCAAAAGGGAAGAAATTATTTCCGGTTAAGGAGGTGATGGCGCCTCGTTCCGGCAGAGTGCTATTTACCACGATTGATGACTATGGCGGATATAAAGAGGGTGAGTCCGGTTATGGGCCTTAACAAATAACAATATTTACGGAAGGAAGAGAACAGGGAGTAACTATGAAAAACTTGAGTATTTCTTCGAGGTTAGCATTCTTATCTTTTTTAATAATGATGAGTCCGTTAACCAGGGCTGGATGTACAGCAAATCCCCCAACAAATTTTGATATCACCCTTCCCGCTACAACGTTTACGGTTTCTCGTAACCAACCGCCAGGGCCGATTGGAAGTGAACTGTATTTTCCCGGCCCTGGGGTCACTAACTATGGTACTTGTACCTTACCCAACACTGCTTACGAACTTATTGGTTTTCTTTCGCCGATGACTAAAGTGACGCACCCCTCACTCCCTGACGATGTTTACAAGACGGGTTTAGAGGGGATCGGCTTTAAAATTCGTTCTGTGTGGAGTAATTCAGTGGTCATTGGTAATGATCCAAGACTTTATTTCACGATTGGTCCAAATTACCCAGGGGGTGGCGGCGGACTATGGTTAAGTAATATTTACATTCAGTTTTATATCACTGGAGCCGTGGAGAATGGAAATGTAACATTACCTAGCCCATTAGTAGGCGGGTGGGTAACAACCTCCTTATCCACCGCTGATGGTGCGTTATTTCAGAACGTAAACATTAAAGGTGGCCCCATCACTTTCAACGTCGCCTCCTGCAAGACGCCGGATATTCAGGTTGATCTGCAGAAACATGCCAGTACGGAATTTACCGCCGTTGGCACAACCAGCCCTGCAACGCCTTTTAATTTTGAAATTAAGAACTGCGATCCCAACATCAACTCAGTCAATTACACATTTAAGCCAGGACCGGGGGTCACTCTGGTCAGTGCCGGAAACAGCGACCAGCATATCACGCTGGACAGCACCTCATCCGCCAGCGGCGTGGGTATTCAGGTACTGGATGCCTACGACACACCTGTTCCTTTCAATACAAAAATCACTTACGGCGGCTATAACAAAACCACCGGCGGAAGTTATACCATCCCCATGAAAGCGCGTTATATCCGTACCGGTGCCATTTCTGCCGGAACGGCTAACTCGGCCGTGGAATTCACCATGACGTATGAGTAGGGAAGTTCCCTGTTCGAATGCGGGAAACAGGCAAGATTCCATGTCAGGAAAAGATGAAATTATTGCAAAGCAATGAGTTATAAAAACTGCCCCTGTCTTCGGCGAAAGACGGGGCACTCTTTTCATCAAATCTGCGCCAGACCGCCGTCGACGAACAACTCAACACCGTTGATATAGCTTGCGTCATCGGAGGCGAGGAACAGCACCGCGCTGGCCACTTCAGACGGCTTACCAATACGTCCTGATGGCACTTGCTCAGAGAGCCAGGATTTGGTGCCTTCCGCCTGATCGCCACCGCCGAAGAGTTCATTCAGACCAGCAGTGTCGGTTAAGCCAGGGCTGACGGCGTTGACGCGGATACGGCGCGGTTTGAGATCCAGAATCCAGCTACGAGCAAAGTTACGCACCGCCGCTTTGGTGGCGGAGTAAACGCTAAACGCCGGGGTGCCTTTGACGCTGGTGGTGGAGGCCGTCATCACAATGGACGCACCGTCTTTCAGCAGCGGCAGGGCTTTTTGCACCGTAAAGAGCACCCCCTTCACGTTGGTATTAAACGTCTGCTCATAGTGCTGTTCGGTAATTTCACCCAGGGCGGCAAAGTCGCCGCCACCGGCATTGGCCACCAGCACATCAATCTGCCCGTGCTGCTGTTGAATCACATCGTAGAGGTGATCGATATCGCCCAGTTTTCCCATATCCCCCTGCACGCCGACCACGCTGCCGCCAATCTCTTGTACCGCCCTGTCGAGTGCGTCCTGACGACGCCCGGTGATGTAAACCCGTGCGCCATCTGCAGCGAATGCTTTTGCAGTTGCCAGACCAATACCGCTGGTGCCGCCCGTTACCACCACCACTTTGTTGTTGTATCTGTTCATTTCATACTCCGGTTTATTCCGTTGGGTTAGTGGTAAGGAGCATATCAGTGGAACGATGGTGCAATAAGTCAGCAAATATGCTACCTATCGTTCATATAACAGAACGATGAGAAGACGATGCGTACTGACCTGAATGACTACCGCTACTTTGCCGAGGTGGTCCGCCACGGTGGGTTCACCGCTGCGGGGAGAGCCTTACATGAACCAAAGTCAAAGCTCAGCCGTCGCGTTGCTGAACTGGAGTCGCGCCTGGGCGTAAGGCTGATTGAGCGCACCAGCCGCCGCTTTCGGGTTACCGAAGTAGGTGAAGCCTTTTATCAGCGCTGTCGGGCCATTTTGCAGGAGGCGGAGCAGGCAGAAGCGCTGATCGTCAATGCCAACGCCGAGCCGCAGGGTCTGGTACGCTTTAGCTGCCCGACCGGCATGGTGGAGGTGGTGTCCGACACGCTGATGGCTTATATGCACCGCTACCCGAAGGTGCGACTGCAAATCGTCGCCGTCGATCGCGCCGTTGATTTGATTAACGAGCGTATCGATGTTGCCCTGCGCGTACGTACCGAGCTGAACAGTGATGCGGAGCTGATTATGCGCACCCTGGGGATCTCGCACCGGATTCTGGTTGCCAGTCCTGAGCTGGCGCGCCGCGCCGGAGAGGATATCGCCATGCTACCTGCGCTGCCCACGCTCGGCACCAATGATGACGACCCGGAAGTGGAATGGCCGCTGGAAAACCAGGAGAAACAGCGCCTGCCGCTGCGCCATATGCCGGTGATGAGCTGTAGCGATTTCTCCGCCGTGCGCACCGCCGCACGGGAGGGGCTGGGTATCGCTTTTCTGCCGGAGCACTACTGCCATCAGGCCCTTGAGAAAGGGGAGCTGGTGCAGATCTTCCCGCAATGGCGCAGCGTGCCGGGGATTGTCCACCTGGTGTTCACCACCCGCAAAGGGCTGCCGCCCGCAGTCAGGGCACTGATTGACAGTCTGGCCACG
>NZ_JAHVDV010000068.1:0-3456 GCF_051486985.1 Yokenella regensburgei | reverse complement strand
GTTAAAAATCATTCCGCGCTCTTTCATGCTGTACGCTCCGGGTCGTATTTATCCCAGCAGTTAGCTTCGATATTTCGCAGCAGACGGCGTTCGGCCACCTCATCCACGCTGCGCCCGGTCAGTTCGGCAACCACTTTGTTGTTGTTCCGCGCCAGGATCTCAAGTTCTTCAATACTCCAGCCCATAGTTCCTCCTAGGCATGGGAGGGTTTCCCCTCCCRTGTCCCTTAGCCCACGTATTCAGGTTTCAGATCCAGCAGATTGACGCTGTATTTTTCGTACAGCTCATCGCCGAGGTGACGTTTGGCTGATGCCAGAATTTTCTCGGCTTCGGCAAATTGCTCGGTGGCGCCCGGTTCGCCAGGGTTCGGCAGGGAGTTGATAGCCGCTTCAACATTATTGCGAGCATCCACCAGGTAATAACGTTTAACTGCCTTGTTCTTCAGCTCAGTAAACAGCGCGGTACCGAGTACGACCTTCTGCGATTCGATATCAGCACGCACCGCYTTGGCGTTGTCGACATCCTGRGCAGCATCAATACGGTCGCGGAAGTCGTCTGCCATCACATCGATGTTTACTGCGGACTCCTGTCCTTTGGCAGCTGATTCCACTTCTGAGGTGATCTCCTTAACCGACATGCGCTGGCTTAATTCAGGGTTAATCTCACGTTCAGTACGTGCCTCAACCTCATCCGGGCTGTAAACACCCAGAATGACTTCAGGACAGTACAGGCGGCCCCAGTATTTGACGCCGAGATAGGCGATCTGCTGTTTAGGATTCGAGACCCATAACGGAGAATTACGCGTGRCCACGCCAGACAGGTAAATGGGTTCACCCCAGGTGATTTCGCTTTCACCGCGCAAGATGGCCCCGACCTCAACATAGAGCCCAATTTCATCTTCGTCAGTCCAGTCGCGAACGCGCTCAGTTACCTGGTATTTACCGTTYTTGCCATTTTTTTCTTTGGTGACTTCGCGGGTCCGTGTGCAGCGCTCCCATTCACCGCCATAGCGATAATGGAAGCGTCCACGGATGGCACTGGAGCTGGCAATAACTGCGTTTATCAGCTGGGCTTCATAGCCAAGAACGCCGTTTACCAGGTGGGTTTTCTGCGCGACCGCATAGGGATTCATGCCCCACTGCAKGGCCTGCATTACGATAGCCATGCAATCAGCGGGTTTACCTGCAAGGTGTGCAGGGACAGTGACCTGAGAATCAGCCATAAGGTTGGCGAATGCTGTTAACTGGCCCAGCGCCTGGACGTTGAAAATGGCATTGCTGGCAGAGATAGTGTTTGGTGCCTGCTGTTCGGTGGTGATGATGTTCGTGTTTTCCATGGTTGATCCCCTTATGCATTTGCCAGAGTGCGCAGAAATTCAAGGCGGCGCAGGTCGTAATCAGTAAGCTCATCGGCGTAATCKTCAGTCACCGGAGCTGGCCATTCGCCAGTATCAAAAGCGTTTGCGATTGAACGCATGGTGGTCTGGTATTCCAGCGCGCCCAGCTCAATCAGTTCCGGGCTGGCCTCGACGATGGCTATCCAGTGATAACCCTCGTCTTTGTTGACGAAAATCCAGAAGAACTGGTCAAGCGCCGCGGTGTTCATGTACATGGATGCGCTCAGGTGGTAATCGCGGTCGATAATCTCGCGGTGCAGCTTCGCCCGCAGGCCAGACTGCTTGACGTTCCACATGCTGATGGTTTTGAGGTCAACGCCGATKCGTACACCGCTCATGTCAATTTCAAGGTCAGGGCGAACACGGATTTCGAGACCGGTTTCATCATCGATGCCGAAATAGCTCGTCTCAACARCGCGGTTAGGATGAGTTAAGAACTTACCGGCAGTCGGGTGTGACAGCAGGGCATCCTGAATGGCCTGGGCCGTCGCCAGCTGCGCGCGGGTCACCAGAATCTTGTCATCCGGGTTGTCGCGCCACGCATCCAGCAGTTCGTCAGCGAWTACCGCATCCGGTTTCACGGACTTCACTGCCTGAATCAGGTCCGCTTTAGTACCGGACACTTTCAGCGGCGCGGGCTTCTGAGCTTCCTGTGCAACCAGGTCAGGGTTGATAATCGCCAGTTGCTCAAGGAGAGCATCACGGCTACCGCTGGTTTTCACCGGCGCGGGCAGGGTGGCGTTGTACTCTTTGATGCAGGCTTTCATCGCTGCAGCTGTCTGTTTCTGGTCTGCCTCAATGCGCTGGAATTCGGCTGGCAGAGACATGTAGCTCTGTCCAGTCTCTTCAACAGATGACCCCATTGGCACCGGAGCGGGCAGCGTGGCGTTATGCTCTTCCAGCAGGGCTTTGATGTCGTCACCGCTTAACTGCGGYGCCAGKCTGGCATTGTGTKCATCAATGAACTCGCGCAGCGTCGCCGTGGTGGTAAACGCACCCTCAGGGATAACCGGTTCAACGCTGAATTCAGCATCCAGATTTTCCGGTTGCAGTGCCAACGCATGCACCAGGTTKCCCATATCCAGCACTTTGGACTGCTCGCGGGCGATGGTTTTGGCGACGTGGCGCGCGTTGAAATACATCAGGCTGACACGGGCGTCTTTTACCTGTGTGCTGCTGATACCATTGGCTGCGTGGTAGACGTTATTCGGCAGGCCTTCATAACGGCCCGGTTCGAAATAGGCCGGGTATTCAGGTTCAGGTTCGGTAGTGGCATCCTGCAACTCTTCGGMCTGATCGAATTTCGCCATCGCAGATGCCAGCATTTCGCCGACCGGAGCCAGAATCTCTTTGGCTGTCAGGGTAGCTGTTTCTGTACCAGACTCATCAACGCTCTGGCCTGCTGATACCGCGCTACCAGCTTCGCTTTCGACCTGGACAGTCGTTTCCATCTGCACATTGTCGGTAGCCTCTTCTGATTTAGTGGTGGTGCTGGTGGTGGATTGCTGGCCCATCAGGTTGTCGATGGAGAAAATGCCGGCGCCAAGGTTGGCGACGTCTGATTTTGTTGTGGTCACCGCCTCAGGTTTACTGGCAGCCTCTACCGCCATTTTCCCAACTACAGCAAATCCAGTGTCCAGCTTATCGAGGCTCTCAACCGGTTCGGTACCCTGAATAACTCCTGCAACCACTGCTGCACTATCAATCTGGCGGGCGGCCGCGAGGGTTTCGGCGGTTGGCTTGGTGTGATCAGTTTCGGTAAGGTTGGCGTTTATGTAACCGCTCAAACGACCTGAGGATTTGTAATGCTCAGGATGAGCGCTTCTGATAACGGCGAAAATTGCTGCGCGGGAATAATCTAGAATGCCGGGCGTTTTGCGCAGCACCGCAGACCATTCTTTGAACGGGCTTTCTTTGGTGGATACGATTTCTTTTGCCCGACGATAGATCCCGCCAGGAATGTTGTAGATGTCGAAGTCCATAGGCATAGTTGCCGCAGCAATTTCGACATCCAGCGTGTCCAGCGTGTGGACGTAATCGGAATTACGATCAGTCGTGAT
>NZ_JAHVDV010000067.1:0-3642 GCF_051486985.1 Yokenella regensburgei | reverse complement strand
AAATCGCCGCTTCGCGGTCCATGATGCTTATGTCGTCTGACTATCGGGTCGGGGACCAGCCTGCCTCCCTGCAGGCTATCCCCTCCGCCCGCTTCCCTGCGGGCGGCCCCGGTCAGCCGTCAACGCCTCATCGATTTTCAGCCGGACCCTGCCATCGCTTTAACAGTTGTGTCCCATCAGGCAGTGTCATCGCTGTAAAACGTCATATTACGGGGGGCTCCTCATCCCTCAGGCAGAGGAAGCTGCTCGTGCTCACCTCAATGTTGAGGTGCGCCCCCAATCCCATTCAGCACTGCCAGCGCTTCGGCTGACAGCACCAGCTTCGCGCTTGCCAGGTTTTCCTGCAAATGGACCGGTGAAGATGTTCCGGGGATCAGCAGAATATTGGGCGAACGTTGCAGCAACCATGCCAGCGCCACCTGCATTGGAGTGGCGTTGAGGCTTGTAGCCACCTCATTCAGCTCATTGGATTGCAGCGGCGTGAAGCCCCCCAACGGGAAGAACGGCACATAAGGAATACCTTGCGCAGCCAGCGTGTCGATTAACGCATCATCCGCACGGTTCGCCACGTTGTACATGTTCTGCACGCAGGCTATTTCTGTCATGGCCTGGGCGTCCGCCACCTGCTTCGCGGTCACGTTGCTAAGACCGATGTGGCGAATGAGACCCCGTTCTTTTAAACCAATCAGCGTTTCCAGCTCTGCTTCCAGCGCCCCTTCTGCCGGGCCATGTGTACCATGCATGCTGCGCAGATTGACCACTTCAATCGCCTCCAGCCCCAGGTGACGCAGGTTATCTTCCACCGCGCTCGTCAGCTCCGCCGCGCTAAAGGCGGGTAGCCAGTTCGCTTTTTCATCACGGCGTGCTCCCACTTTCGTGACAATGCATAAGTCATCTGAATAGGGGTGCAGCGCCTGTTTGATTAGCTTATTGGTGATATGCGGACCATAAAAATCGCTGGTGTCGATATGGTTTACGCCAGATGCCACCGCATCACGCAGAACCTGAATGGCCTTCGCCTCATCCGCCGGGGGTCCAAAAACCCCGGGACCTGCCAGTTGCATTGCACCATAGCCCAGACGGCCGACCTCGCGATCGCCTAAACGGTAAGTAAGCGTGGGTTGAGACATGGAATACCTCCAGTGGGATAAAGGAAATCATTGTAGGGGGAGGCCGTCAGGCACGATAGCGTTATTCGTGCGATGCTTTTGACACCTTTACAAATAGTCCAACGGAACTATTGACCGCGTCACACCGGGCGGCTACCGAAATAAAAAACCTCTGATATAGTAGATCTATAGCTAAAGAGGCCATCTTATGAAATTTCCTGAAATACCAGAAAACGAAGCTGAACGACTTAAATCGCTTTATATGATGGATTTGCTGGATAAAAAGGATGATATACGTCTGGATCGTTTAACCAGGCTTGCCAAAGCGGCATTTGACGTGCCGATTGGGTTGATAAGCCTGCTGGACCGGGATCGCCAGTGGCTGGCATCCTGCAGCGGTACAATCGGCGTGCGCGAGACGGCGCGTAATATCTCTTTTTGCGCCCATGCCATTCTGGCGCAAGGCATTTTTATTGTGAAAGACGCCAGTGTAGATGAGCGTTTTCACGATCACCCTTTTGTTTCAGGCGAACCGCATATTCGTTTTTACGCGGGTTGTCCGGTGCGTCTTCCCGATGGGTCTGTCGCCGGGACCATTTGCATTATTGATGACAAACCCCGGGAATTCACGCCGGAAAATATCAACACATTGCTCGATCTCGGTGCAATTGTTGAAGATGAATTTTATATCATTGGCCTGGCGATGACCGATCCACTAACTGAGTTGCCCAATAAACGTGGCTTTTATAAATTAGGGGAAAAACGCTTTTCATGGTTAACGGATAATAAACGATCGTTTAGCCTGGTTTATCTTGATGTAGAAAATATCACTGCCATAAACGAATTTTTTGGTCATCACGAAGGGGATGACACGCTTAAAAAATTTGCCACGGCGCTCAATCGCTGCCTGAAGAAGAACGACGTAGCCGCGCGCCTGGAGGGGGGAAAATTCGTGGTGCTGCTGGGCCATGATCAGGATCAGGACGTAGACACCTTCCTCTTTAGCCTGCAATCAAGAATTGACGATCTCAATGAAAAGTCCGCAAAGCAGTTTCGCCTGCACTATGCCTACGGCATCGTGGAATACGACCCGGATCGGTACGGTAATCTGCTGGAAATGATGAACAACAGTGAGCATGTGATGTATCTGGAGCGCAAGCGCTCTGCAATGCGCCCTTTACAGCAAAAGCCCTTCAGCGAGAAATCCTGATCAAGCCGCGTCCGGCGGCATTTTAAGACATAAAGTAGAGCACACGCCAGCAGCAGCGGCGGCCGCTGGCGAAAGCAATTACCGCGTGGACTGCAAAAACTTGCGGGTACGCTCTTGTTGCGGCTGGGTAAACAGGGCTTCCGCTGTGTTGTCCTCCACAATCACTCCATCGGCCATAAAGATAACCCTGCCAGTTGCTTCCTCTCGATTTGGGCATGAACCGCGAGCGTGCGCTGTCACGAGGCCTGCCGGAAATCGTCACCCATCAGCAAGGCGAAGAGATTGCGAGCCTGCTGACCCGTCTGAGTCACCGATATGGCACGATCTTTGACTACGACAAAGAGAGCGGTCTGATTCGCTTCTCCTGATAATCCCATTACGCAGCCAGCACTTCGCTGGCTGTTTCTTCTGCCAGGGCTGACCGGGGTTAATTTCGTGACTCTGTTCGCATTTGCTCACCAAAATGACAGCGCTATCATTTTATCTGTTTCTCCCTTCTGCAACCGACCAGCATGCCTGCAAACGCAGGGCGCGCCGTCCTGTTTTCCCGTTACCCTGAACGACTGTGGTGCCACGCTATGATCTAAAAAGCCGGGTTCAGGCGGCAGTTTTGTATCGCGCATCAGGATTATGCGCTTTTTCGTGATTACCATCGTCCATTAATGGACATTTGCATTATTTGTGCATGTATTTAATGAAAAAATTTGGGCTAATGAACGACGCAGGAGACTTTATCTGGGGCTATACTTTTTCTATTCTGGTCGCCTTATGTACGCATTCTTCCCTCCGTTTTTTCCTTTAGGTTTCTGCTGCCTGCTCTCTGTAACCCCAACCCGATGAAGCGATCATTTTTTCTGCCTGCTTGCTCTTAACAATGGGAAAAACCATATTAAGTTACTGATTAAGATAAAAAATAAACCCTAAGGATGCACAAATAAAACGATTCAATAATTGAATCAACAGACCAGTAATTCAGACTTTTTTTGTTAAGTTTGCCGGAATAGAATCTTCCTCATTCGTACTTTCGCGCCACGTTTTTACTTATGGCAGATAGTCGTTTCAGCCCTTAATAAACGGCTTTCCCTTTTCCCAGGAGGAACTATGCCAGCTCAGTCTTCTACTCCCGTCGTCACTTCCGTCCAGGTCATCCCGGTTGCCGGTCATGATAGTATGTTGATGAACCTGAGCGGCGCCCACGCGCCGTTCTTCACCCGTAACATCGTTATCATCACTGATAATTCCGGCAACACCGGTGTCGGTGAAGTCCCCGGCGGCGAAAAAATCCGCCAGACCATTGAAGACGCTGCTCCGCTGATTGTCGGT
>NZ_JAHVDV010000066.1:0-3706 GCF_051486985.1 Yokenella regensburgei | reverse complement strand
CGAAAAACGCAACTTGACCCCAGAGTAATCGCCGTGGCGGCGGCTGAACTGGCCCCCGCGGCCACCAGCAGAGGGGCAGCAGCCGATACCGCGAACCCGACAGCGGCCCCTATAGCAGCATAGGCCAGCCCTTCAGCCACAATACTGGTAATATCCGCAAAAACGCTGGAGTGAATAATCTGGTCGCCCTTCCGGGCCGCGTGTTTGTCACTCATGCCTTATGCATTCCGGTTGTCGCCTTTATATTCAAGGAAAGGCAAAAGTCCTTAAGATGATTAGATAAAGAGAAGAAAAAATATATTTTTCGAGAAATGCTTCATGATCTTTATCAATAGAAAATATGTAAACTCATTTTATTTATGTTCATATATCTTTATAAAATAACTCATAACCTTATCCCTTACCTTCAGCGACACAGAGTTTTTAAGAATGAAAGGATACAATGGCATATCTCTATGACCACACGAGATGACCATCAATAAATTTATATTAGCTACAACAGAGGAAAACGTTGAAGTCATAACGTGAACATTTATTAACTAACCCCTATTTCTCATCCACATCAACTGCATGCTCTATGATGTCAATACAAATATGACCAGGAAGACATAGCTCATGATTAAGAATTAATTTATTTTTTGAGAAAAACGATCTCCAGGTCATTATGGATTTTGCATAAACCTAACATATTCACCTTTCACTTTTACGTATTTTTTAGCAGCCTCTTTGAAGTAACGAGTTTCACGATAATAAAGAACATAAAAGGCATTCCTCTTACCACAATTTAAGTTCTGCGAGAGGGGCAAAGCAGTCTTCGCAAACTTTTTTTACCAGAGGCCGTATCTCAAATAATTTTTTCCGATCATTCCATTCCCTGAGGCCATAATCTCTGCCTAACAAATGAATCTCCGGCTCAAGAGGCAACTCAAGCAGCAGAACATCCTCTTTTTCCAGGTACGTATATCCTTTGTTTATTTCCTGACCATTGTGCTGCGTATGAACAACGACACGGAAAAATGTATAGTCTGAGAATGGAAGATGGTTTACCAAAATATCCCTGACTTTACGTGAAACACATATGGTCTGCGCTTTTTGATGAACCGGACAAAGTAACAGCATTATGACCCACCTTGTTTACATTTCGTGACGCCCAGCTTTTTCTGAATGAAATGATACTGGCGCATCGCGCCTTGTGGTACGTCAACACCGCCCGCAGAGAGCACCTCCATAACATGCGTAAGACAGCTCCGGGTTCTGACATCATAGGGTCCCAGACTTTTGCCCACCTGCGATCGTTGAAATTCTAATGCTTTTTCTGCCCCTGCATCCGTCATATCAAAGGTCGTTTGATGGACGGGTTTTCCTTGCAGTTTTGCGTTGTTAACCTGGGACTGACCATCGCTTGCTATCATCGTGTCCGTCGGATTAACCCCCACATTGCGCCCACCCTCATTTACAAAGTCTTCATAGCCACCGTATTGATGGGTGTGCAAAATCTTATCGCCCATCACTTTCACAGTATAGTGACCGGTCGCGTCTATGCTTTGATCAGGAGATGGGGCTAACCAATACACAATAGCGGTTGCGAGACCCAGCGGGTCCATCCACACCAGGGCATTCGGTGCAAACCGGTAGAGATTTATCCCACCCGCAAGGCCGATTGGGTCGTGCTGAGTGAAGCGACCACAGTCCGGATCATAGTAGCGAAAGAGGTTATAGTGCAGCCCGGTTTCACGGTCCAGGTACTGACCCTGCATGCGTAAATTTTGCGGATAATCAATTGCCTTATGCGTCGCTTCCCGCAGAAGCTTACCCCAGGCGCTGTTCTGCCCTTCCCAGCGCAGTTCGCCTTCGATATCCGTCATCCGCTCCGGCGTGCCGTTCAGCTGACAGTGAAACCAGTAAACGTCCGGCGATTCGGTGCCATCAATTCGTGCCAGCGGCTCGTAGCTGCCCTGATCGCTGTAGACGTAAGTGAGCGGGACATCATCGTGGATCTCCTGAAGCAGCCTAAACCCTTCCCATAAAAAACGGGTTGTTACGCGTCTGCCAACAGGTTGACCGCCAAACATTTGCTGACGGGTTTTACTGATACGCCTGCCCAGTGGATCGTAGCGAAAGCTGACCCGGGTCTGCGGCTTGTTGCGATCGCGTGGCTGGCTCACTACCTCTGTCAGACGGTGTTCGGTGTCGTAGTAATAGCGCCAGCAGGTCTGACCGTTGTTTTTTTCGACGGTACGCCCGTGGATATCGTACTGCCAACGGGTGCCCTCAAGCCGTGTTACACGGTTATAGGCAACCTTTTCTGCCTGACCATTATCTACGGGATTACCGGCCGCATCCCAGTGACACTGCTCGTTACCGCCCAGCGTCCCACGCTGACTCAACAATCTACCGATATCGTCATACTGCCAGTTTGACCAGTTGAACGGGTTATCATCACGTTCTTCGCGCACCAGTTGGCTCTGGTAATCGTAATCCCAGCGGCGAGCCCAGCGTCTGGGAGCCGGACGCTGAGAGTGTCCTGTAAAAACATCACGCCGCTGAAGGCGGCCGAGGCGATCGTATTCACTGTTGCAGGTCAGTCCCCCCAGCGTGCGGCTGGTCTCCCGATGCATATCATCACGCGTGAAATCACTGATGCCTATTCCCTCATACGCCACGCTGAGGAGATGGCCGCTGCCATAATGCAGATAGTTGAGGCTCTGGCCCTGGGGCAATTCAACGGTGGTGCAATTACCCAGTTCATCATAGCGCCAGGAGAGCGCACCATTTTCCCCCTGCTCCTGCGTCAGGCGACCCAGTACATCAAAGGTGAAAGTAAGCTCCTGTTCGGCACACTGGCTCCAGATGTTGTCTCCGAGAGGGGGGTAAACCGCAATTCGGGTTATCTGGCCAAGGGGGGAATAGGTGTAGCGCGTCAGCGCTTCCGGCGTTGCGCGACTTTGCAGTTGCCCCGCTGCATTCCAGTTAAACAGGTGCGTTATGGCTTCCTGGTGACCTGACGCAAATTCGCGGCTGACCATACGACCGCAGGCATCATAGCTATAGCGGGTGGCCACGCCGTCAAGTCCCACTTCCGCCAGCAGCAGCGAACCTGCTCCCCACTCGAAACGATAGCTCTCTCCGTTGGGGTTTTTTAATTCTGTCAATCGGTTGCGGTTATCCCAGCGGCGGTGATGCTCCTGGCCAAGCGGGTCCCTGGTGGTGACAAGTCGACCTGTCGCATCATACTCAAACTCGCTCTGCGAACCGTCAGCGGCAATCTGCCTGACCATCTGTCCGGCTGCGTTCCATTCCAGTGTCTGAAGCCACCCTTCGGCGCGTTCGACCCGCACCGTTCGGCCTGCGGGGTCGTAGCTAAACGAGGTCTGTTCCCCGGACGCCGTCCGGACAGACCTCAACCAGCCAAGGGGATGATAGCGGTAATGTGTCGTGTAACCCGAACAGTCCGTCCGGCTTCGTACCAGGCCTGAATCCTCGTACTCGGTACGATACGTATTCCCCCGCGCATCCACCTCCTCAGTGACCTGACCACATTCATCGCGGCGCACAAACGTCGTCTGCCCCATCGCGTCGACAACCCGCCCGAGGCCAAAATGCTCGTCGTAATAAAACCGTGTCGCCGCCCCGTTTGCCTCCGTGATAACCGTTGGCAGCGCACGCTGTACCAGCCATTCGGTGGTACGAATGTTCCCCAGCGGGT
>NZ_JAHVDV010000065.1:0-3927 GCF_051486985.1 Yokenella regensburgei | reverse complement strand
GGTATCGAGCGCATGGGCAGGTCAGGGTTTTGGCGGGGTGCAGATCCCGCGCGTGGGCGATGAAGTGGTGGTGGACTTTATCAACGGCGACCCGGACAGACCCATCGTCACCGGACGCGTCTATAACGAAGCAAGTATGCCGCCCTGGGCATTGCCAGCAGGAGCGACCCAAATGGGTTTCCTCAGCCGTTCAAAAGACGGTTCTGCCGACACCGCCAACGCCCTGCGCTTTGAAGATAAAGCCGGGGAAGAGCAGGTGTGGATCCAGGCCCAACGCAATATGGATACCCATGTTAAAAACGATGAGTCCCATAGTGTCCTCGGCGAACGTTCGCACTATGTGAAGAAAAACGAACTGCATCGGGTCGAAATCAATCAAACCCAGGCCGTCAAAGGCGGCACGGAGATCCTGACCGGCAAAGGCAAACTCGATGCGGTAGTCGAACAGTACGTGCTGGCCTCGGGCACCAAACTGCGGCTGGTATGCGGTGAGAGTGCCTTTGAGCTGAATGCCAACGGAAAAATCAATCTCATCGGTAAGTCGTTTAACTTCTTTGTGGAAGACGACGGGCACATTAAAACCGGCGGGAAACTGCATCTCAATGCCGACGACACGCAGCCAGGCACTGTCGCCCCAGGCTCTGATCATAAGAGCGATATTGATGCGGCGGTACAGGCCCATTTTACACCTGAGAAAAAAGGGAAAGCGGCAGGTGCACCGCCAGCGGCCCCACAGCGAGGGCAATCAGCGACGAAAGCGGGGCGGATTGACGATAGAGTCGTCAAATCAGTGATGAAATCGGAAGGGAGTGAAGGCGAGCAGGGTGGGCGTAAGGAGCTTTATGGTTTCCGAAAAGGGAATGGAAAAGCGTATGACAACATACTTGCCGCGCGTAAAGCTTACGGCAAGGGAAGCGCTGAGGAGTTTGAAGAGGTTTCAAAAGCGATGTCAAGCACGGCAAAATCCGCCGGCGCGTTAAATTTTACCGATCCTGGCAAACAAGCGGCCATTACCTCTTTATCCCACATGCGGGGTGCCGGTGGGGCTCAAGCCATACTGAACTCAATGGAATCAGGTAAAATAGTTCAAACTGATACCCTGACACCCCAGGCGATCACAAAAATAGAAGCCATGACGCCTGAGGATTTTCAGGAAAAACTGGTGAACGCGAGACTAGATTATGACAAGGCGATTTATGGCGACACAACAACAGTGAAAGGTGGCAAAGCCTATAACTGGTGGGATCACTACAACAAAGGACTTAAAAAACGCTATGCTAACGAGTCTGATGAGTTTTTAAAATTATCTAAAGAGTAATAATTATGTTAAAAAAATTTGCAATTACATCTTTGGTTGTCGCCGCGCTATGTTCTCCCTTGTCAGCATTAGCATCGATAAATTTAAGTCAATATGACAAAATATCCACGGCATCTGGCCTGATGGAGAATAAAGATGTGACGAAGAGCCTGAAAGCATTACTGGGCTCGGATTATGAGACCTATATTAATAATTTTGAGGTCTATGGCGAACCGCATAAGACCCGTGATGGTGCATTGTTTGTTGAAGGGTGGATGCAGGATTTATATAAAGAAAATGCCTCGGCCTTAATTGTCTTCCCTGATGGGAAAATATCAGCTGCATGGGTGGTGCCAGAATCTGATGTTATCCAGTATAAAAGCAATGCTGATGGAGCGGAAATTAACAAGGACATTAAGGCATGGGCTGAACGATTCGGTAATATGCAGTTTGCCTCGCTCAGAAGCGTCCCCGCAGATTACTCAGAAACGGCTCACTTTAATACAGATTCATTTTCCATTGAGCTTACAACGGTCTGCGATGCTGAGAAAAACTGCAATGTTTCAACGTATCATGGCACGAGAAAAAAAGATGGTGCGGAGCTAACTCTCAAAGGCGTTGCCGTTCGCAAGGGGTGTGACTCCGGGATTTGCCCCATTATTTCATATGAGTTCAGGAAGGGGAACGCGGTCTATTCGGTCAGTAAGCTGGATAACACATTGACTGTCGTTAATAACAATAAAACAGTCGTAAATCAAACGGGTATATGGAGTAAATGAATGTGACTTCAATTATTGATGGTTTTTTATAGAGCGCATTTTTTTATGATTCGAATGTTTTTTACAGCGTTTTTTGTTTTTTTTAGTGTTACGGCCTACTCATCAGGTACGCAGATAACGTCGACGATGGCTGCTGTGAGTGATGCTGCGCTAACGAAGGGCGATTTTTCTGTCATCGGAGAGCGGAAAATTATTTCGCTCGGTGATCCCTGGAACGAGCAGACCGATAAGGTGCTCGGACAAGCCGAAAGGGATGACTTTGTCGGAACAGTTGACTACGGCGATGACACTTACAAGTTTTATCGTCATCAATATGATGGTTTCGATGTTTATACATCCAATCTTTGGTGGGATAAAGCAGAAAGGACGGTTGATGATTATATCATTGCCCAGATTACATTGACGTCATCGAAGCTGAAAACAAATAGAGGCGCTTATGTCGGCATGCCTCTGGCCCAGCTTCGTGAACGCTATGGCGCAGGCAAAGAGGTCGAAATTAATGGCAGTAAGGTAATTCACTATTTATTTGCGAAGAAACGTATATCTTTTGAAGTCGTTGATGGGCAAGTGGCCTCAATCATTATGAGTTACAACGAAGAAGATGAGTAAATCACATGCTTTGTCGATATGTTGAAAAAGTGTTTGTTTTTTCGCTTTTATTTATGGCTGCGAATGCTGAGGCGAATATAAAAAGTAATGATGTCTGGGATTTTATTACCGACATCAAGGCACCCATCCGCAATCTGACAATACATAACGTAAACACTTTTCCAGTGGCGTTACGTTTAGTTAAACAGAATGAATATACTCAGTTTTATCAGGCAGCGACTGTTGAATTGAAGGATGGCTCAACAGTTGCTGATATTGATGTGCGTTTGAGTAAGGATCGCAGCGGTCAGGGGCCTTTCTTAAGTTTTATCTGGTTCGGGCACTGTATTTCGCTCGACACGGTAAAAAAACATTATCCTGAATTACAGATAACGGACGTACCCAGAGGGCGATCCGTAAATGAAGTCACCAGCCATACAACCCCTGCTGATAAGCAAGGCCAGGAGATAACGTTCAGTTTCACTGAATCACAACCTGATTGCTTGCACAGCGTGGTTATTTCGTCGAAGGACTTCTCTTAGCGCTGTCTTAGTAGCGCTTACCCATCTATTCCCCCTCAGTGAAAGCATTAAAAGGGCTAATAATGAAATATCACCTCCAGGAAGGTTCCTTTCAGCTATTCCCTGCCCAGTGGCAGGACACCAGCATGACAGTATTGCGTGATGATGAGAGCGGTTTATCCGTGGTCGTCAGTCGGGGCGTGATTCCAGAGGGCAGCAATGCAGAGCAGGAATTTCAGCGTCAATGGGACGTAATGCGCACCCAGATGGGGGACGTACAGCAGAGCGAATTTGCCCGTGTGCTTGTGGGGCCGCAAAGAAATATTCGCGCCATTGAAGTCGAAACCGCCTTTTTACGCGGTGAACACCATATCTGGCAAAAACAGCTGGCGGTCCAGGTTCCTGAGCAGGCGGTGCTGCTGGTTTTCACGCTTTCCGCACTGCGCGCATTTACTGAACAGGATACGGCGCGATGGAATGCCATTAAGCAGACACTCACCCTTAACGACAACCGGAATGCATAAGGCATGAGCGACAAACACGCGGCCCGGAAGGGCGACGATATCATTCACGCCAGCGTTTTTGCGGATATCACCAGTATTGTGGCTGAAGGGCTGGCCTATGCTGCTATAGGGGCCGCTGTCGGGTTCGCGGTATCGGCTGCTGCCCCTCTGCTGGTGGCCGCGGGGGCCAGTTCAGCCGCCGCCACGGCGATTACTCTGGGGTCAAGTTGCGTTTTTCG
>NZ_JAHVDV010000064.1:0-4435 GCF_051486985.1 Yokenella regensburgei | reverse complement strand
CTCCCTTGAAACACCTTCCCCCGTGAACGTGTTAAGGGCGTTCTCCGCCACGCCCTTAACAATCCCGGCTCCCGGCACGAAAACTGCCGCTTCGCGGTGACCCTCCGCTTATTTCCCCGGGCTTTCCGGGACCGGGCGCGATGCAGCGTCCCTGCAACGCGCGCCCTCGCCGCGCCTCCCTGCGCGTCGCCCCGGCCCTGCGAAAACGCGTCGGCAGTTTCCAGCCGGACCCGCCACACCTGACCCACCGCGCGGTTTTCAGCTTTTAACAGCAAAAGCTTTTTATCTGTAACTCCCTTGCACGTTCACGGGTGCGGTGGCTTCAGAGGGAGAATGCACGCAGGGTGAACGGAACCATTCCACGTAGCCTGCATGGGAGTGTTCCACTATCCGCAATAGTCTCTTCTTGAGCAATCGTGCGGAATGTTCCCTCTCACCCTGACCCTCTCCCCGAAGGGGCGAGGGGATGTTCCGTGCCCGCGTACAGTTTCCCCCTCACCCTGGCCCTCTCCCCAAAGGAGCGAGGGGATGTTCCGTGCCCGCGTACAGTTTCCCCCTCACCCTGGCCCTCTCCCCAAAGGAGCGAGGGGATGATTCCTGCCCGCATACAACTCCCCCTCACCCTGATCCCCTCCCTCAGAGAGAGGAAAATGTTGGTGCCCGCCTGAAACTGCGCCAGTCGAAAGCGGAACGGTTCCGCTTACCTCGTATACAAAACCAGGCTCGCTTTTCTCCCTCGCCCCTGCGGGGAGAGGGCAGGGGTGAGGGGAACAGACCGCCACGCGGCGGGGAGCCAGGGTTGCAAGGGCGGCGACGAGATTTCTTGACACCTTCACCAGTGATGCTGCTGGAAATAAGCAAGGAACTTAAGATAAACAGAACCTTCCCACACCCTTTAAAGAGGCTCCCTCTCATCACCCACCACCTGCTTCCCTGATTGGGCACTATTGAGAAATGAATATTTGGTGACAGTGGAGTAAACTTGAACCTTAACAATGTCTTTTCAGAACAACATAAAAAGGAGTCGGGATGAACTCTCAGTCCCAGGCCAAATCCCCGGAAGCTCTGCGTGCGCTGGTTGCCGGAACGCTGGCTAATTTTCAGCACCCCACCCTCAAGCACAATCTTACTGCCCTGAAAGCTGTGCATCATGTTGCCTGGCTCGATGACGTTGTGCACATCGAACTGGTGATGCCTTTTGTCTGGCGTAGCGCGTTCGAAGCGCTTCAAGAGGCATGCAGCGCGGAATTATTGCGCATCACGGGGGCAAGTGCGATTGACTGGAAGCTGTCGCACAACATTGCCACTATGAAGCGTGTCAAAAACCAGGCGGGCGTTAACGGCGTGAAGAACATCATTGCCGTCAGTTCGGGGAAAGGCGGAGTAGGTAAATCCTCCACTGCTGTAAACCTGGCGCTGGCGCTGGCAGCGGAAGGGGCGAAGGTCGGTATTCTGGATGCGGATATTTATGGCCCGTCAATACCCATGATGCTCGGGGCGGAGGGTGAACGCCCCACCTCCCCGGATGGCACGCACATGGCACCGATTATCGCCCACGGCCTTGCCACCAACTCTATCGGTTATCTGGTCACCGACGACAACGCGATGGTCTGGCGTGGGCCGATGGCGAGCAAGGCGCTGCTGCAACTGTTGCAGGAGTCGCTCTGGCCTGATCTCGATTATCTGGTGCTGGATATGCCACCGGGTACGGGTGATATTCAGCTCACACTTGCGCAGAACATCCCGGTGACCGGAGCGCTGGTGATTACTACACCGCAGGATATTGCGCTTAACGACGCTAAAAAAGGCATCGTGATGTTTGAGAAGGTGGAGGTGCCGGTGCTTGGCGTAGTGGAAAACATGAGCATGCACGTGTGCAGCAACTGTGGTCACCACGAGCCTATTTTTGGTACCGGCGGTGCAGAGAAGCTGGTGGAGCAATACCAGACACAGCTTCTGGGCAAAATGCCGTTGCACATCACGCTGCGTGAAGACCTGGACAAAGGTACGCCGACCGTCATCCATCGTCCTGATAGTGAATTCACAGCGCTCTATCGCCAGCTGGCGGATCGCGTAGCCGCGCAGCTCTACTGGCAGGGTGAAGTTATACCGAGCGAAATTTCTTTCCGCGCGGTGTAAGTCACTTATTGGCTGCCCGAGAGGGCAGCCTGTAATGCATCAGCAAATAATCGCCCTGAGGTGAAACCCCTTTCGCTTCAACATGCCAGCCGTGATGGCGGTAAAACGCCAGCGCGCTTTCATTACGCGCAAGGCACTTAAGCGCCCCCGTCCCGCTGAATTCAGACTGTACCTTTTTCAGTAACGCACTGCCGACGCCCTGACCCTGAAAGGCCGGATCCACAAACAGGCTATGCAGGAAGTTCTCGTTAACGTGAACGGCGGCAAAGCCTTTGCGATGACCCGCTTCTTCGGCCACCCAGATCACTTCACCTAATGTTGTTGAGTCAAAGTCTTCCAGCGTCCAGTCACTGCCATCAAGCCATGTCCAGTTGGCGCGACGAGAGTGCAGAAAAAGGGTACGCAGAAAAGGGCGGTCACTCTCCTGCCAGGGGCGAATAGTCAACAATGTTTTCGTCCTTAGCGGTGATAGAAAATATCGCCATCATAGGCTTTGATAATCTTGCCGTCTGTATTGGTGATGAGCACGTAGCAGCCGCCCATGTAGGTCCAGTGGGTATCCGGATCGGGCGCTGGCAGGTTACGCAACTGATACTGCTTAATGGCGTACTCGTCGGTACGGTACATTTCCGGCACGGTATCGCCAATGTTGAATTTGGTGAAATCGGCCACGAAAGCCTGGATTTCATAAGACTTGATTCCCGTCGAGCCAGCAGCGGTCTGCGGTGCAGCAAATGCACTGCTCGCCGCAGCCAGCAGTATTCCCAGAAGTGCAACTTTTGTCTTACCCATGATCTCTCCAGATTCCTTAGGTTTTATTCATTTTGCAAGGTGCCATGATTGCCGGAGCGCTACCGGGCCGCAATCGCAAAAATGTTATGAAGTTACGGCAATAGTAAAAAGTGTAAACAAAAGCGAAGCACAGCAGGACAGGCGGAGAGCAATATTTGCTATCCGCCTGAAGGTAAACGTGTTTTTAAGAAAAATCCTGGTAAGAATCAGCGGGATGCAAAGCCTTCCAGCACAATTTTTCCGACGGCACGTTGGGTTTCGATGCGCTGATGGGCTCGCCGCAGATTGTGAGCGTTAATTTCGCCAAAGTGCTCACCCAGCGTCGTTTTCAGTGCGCCATTATCGATGAGCACAGCAACACGGGTCAGCAGACGGTGCTGTTCAATCATGTCTGTGGTTTCAAACATTGAGCGGGTAAACATAAACTCCCAGTGCAGCGAGATGCTCTTCACTTTCAGCGGGCGCGCATCGAGCGTTTCCGGGTCGTCGATCAGCGCCAGCTTGCCCTGGGGTTGCAGGGCATCAATCAGTTGCTGATAGTGGTCGTCGGTGTTGGTCAGGCTGGCGACATGACTGACCTCCTTAACGCCAATGCGTGCCAGTTCCTCAGCCAGTGGCCGGGTGTGGTCAATGACATAGTGTGCACCGCGAGCGCTGACCCACTGTTGACTTTCCGGTCGTGACGCGGTGCCGATCACCGTCAGTTTAGTAAGCTGACGTGCCAGTTGCGTCAGAATCGAACCCACGCCACCCGCTGCACCGACAATCAGCAGTATGTCACCTTCATTGCCGTCTTCCTGCACGCCCAGTCGGTCAAAGAGCAGTTCCCAGGCGGTAATGGCGGTTAAGGGAAGGGCCGCTGCGGATGCGTTATCGAGGGTGTTGGGCTTCAGTGCAACAATGCGTTCATCTACTAACTGGAACTCGCTGTTGCTGCCGGGGCGGGTGAGGGCACCGGCGTACCAGACTTCATCGCCGGGCTTGAAGAGGGTTACGTCATTACCTGTAGCGACGACCACCCCTACCGCGTCCCAGCCCAGCACACGAGGCGTATCGGCGTTAAAGCCAGCGCGCACTTTAGTGTCGACGGGGTTTACCGAAATGGCTTTCACCTCCACCAGCAGGTCATGGCCGGTTGCCCGCGGGGTGGGCAGTTCAATGTCAGTTAAAAAATCGATATTGCTGGCGCTCTGCGCGGCGCGGGTGATGGCGATAGCTTTCATACGGACTCCATGTGAAGGGGAATGTCGTAAGGCTAGTCTATGCATTGTGGGAGAAAAATGGGGGAATGAGGGTAGGACTTATCCTCGCGGAGTGAAAATGTGGCGGGGCACGGACAATCCCTTCGCTCCTCCGGGGAGAGGGTCAGGGTGAGGGGAGAATTCCGCACGGATGCGAAAGGGATTATTCAGGTTACATGGACTCGTCCCATGCAGGCTACGTGGAATGGTTCCGTTCACCCTGAGTGCATTCTCCCTCTGAAGCCACCGCACCCGTGAACGTG
>NZ_JAHVDV010000063.1:0-4646 GCF_051486985.1 Yokenella regensburgei | reverse complement strand
ACAGAGCACAAAGAATTTGCCTGGCGGCACTAGCGCGGTGGTCCCACCTGACCCCATGCCGAACTCAGAAGTGAAACGCCGTAGCGCCGATGGTAGTGTGGGGTCTCCCCATGCGAGAGTAGGGAACTGCCAGGCATCAAACAAGTGAAAAGCCCATCCTGACGGATGGGCTTTTTGCGTTTTCATTGCCCATGAAACCTTCTCTATAACCACAAGCGCTCACCCTGTAGATACGGTAAACTACCCCGGTTTCTGCATCAGGATAGCGTCTATGAATCACTCCCTTAAGCCCTGGAATACCTTTGGTATTAACCGGAATGCTCACAATATTGTCTGCGCTGACAGTGTTCAGTCATTACTGAACGCCTGGCAAAGCGCGACTCAAAACCATCAACCGGTACTCATTCTGGGCGAAGGTAGCAATGTTCTCTTCCTGGAGGATTTTACAGGAACGGTTATTGTTAACCGGATTATGGGCATCGACGTCACTGAAAGTGATGACAGCTGGCATATTCACGTCGGAGCCGGGGAAAACTGGCACAAACTGGTGCAATTTACTCTTAATAACCACATCCCCGGACTGGAAAACCTGGCGCTGATACCGGGGTGTGCAGGCTCCTCACCAATTCAAAACATTGGTGCTTATGGCATAGAGCTTAAAAACGTCTGTGAGTACGTAGACTGTGTCGAACTGGCAACGGGAGAGGCAAAACGTCTCAGTGCTGAAGAGTGCCGTTTTGGTTACCGGGACAGCATCTTTAAGCATGAATACCAGGATCGCTATGTGATTGTCGCAGTCGGTCTGCGTTTAGCCAAAAGATGGACACCGATCTTATCCTATGGTGATCTGATCCGTCTGGATCCTGCTACCGTGACGGCCAAAGAAGTGTTTGATACGGTCTGTCATATGCGTATGAGTAAGTTGCCTGATCCAAAAGTAAATGGTAACGCAGGCAGCTTCTTCAAAAACCCCGTGATTTCCCATCATAAAGCGACATCTTTACTCGCCGAATGGTCACATGCGCCTCATTATCCCCAGGCTGACGGGAGCGTAAAGCTAGCCGCGGGATGGCTTATCGATCAATGTAAGCTGAAGGGTACGAGGATCGGTGGCGCTGCTGTACATCGTCAGCAGGCACTGGTACTAATCAATGAATGTGATGCGACCAGTGATGATGTAGTCAGACTGGCACACCTTGTCCGCCAGCATGTAGGTGAAAAATTCGATATCTGGCTGGAGCCTGAAGTGCGATTTATTGGCCCAGGTGGTGAAGTAAACGCGGTGGAGGCTATAGCATGAAGGACAACACAATCCCCTTAACGCTGGTTTCACTCCTCGCTGATGGCGAGTTTCACTCTGGTGAGCAGCTCGGGGAACGTCTGGGAATGAGTCGTGCAGCGATTAATAAACACATCCAGACGCTACGTGACTGGGGAGTGGACGTCTTTACGGTGCCGGGTAAGGGATACAGTCTGCCAGAACCGATACAGCTGCTGAGTCAGAGCTACATTTCCGAAAGAATACGGGACGGTAATGTCTCGGTTTTATCCGTTATTGACTCCACTAACCAGTACCTGCTGGACAGGATTTCAGAGATTGAGTCTGGTGATGCGTGTGTGGCGGAATACCAGCAGGCAGGTCGTGGCAGACGTGGCCGTAAATGGTTTTCTCCCTTCGGTGCCAATCTCTATCTTTCGATGTACTGGCGTCTTGAGCAAGGACCCGCTGCGGCTATAGGGTTAAGTCTTGTAATCGGTATGGTGATGGCTGAGGTTTTGCAAGCGTTAGGCGCAGAGAAGGTTCGCGTAAAATGGCCCAATGATCTCTACCTGAACGATCGTAAACTGGCAGGTATTCTCGTCGAACTTACGGGAAAAACAGGTGATGCGGCACAAATTGTAATTGGTGCTGGCATTAACCTGGTCATGCGTAACGTCAAGGAGAATGTCATCAGTCAGGGGTGGACTAATCTACAGGAAGCAGGGATTTCCATCGATCGTAACGAACTGGCGGTACGCTTAATTTCAGAACTGCGTTCGGCGCTTGCCCTTTTTGAAGAGGAGGGGCTTGCTCCCTGGCTTTCACGCTGGGACCAGCTAGATAACTTTATCAACCGGCCCGTTAAACTCATTATTGGTGAAAAAGAGATTTTTGGTATTTCCCGGGGTATTGATGTGCAAGGGGCGTTACTGCTTGAGCAGGACGGAGTAATTAAGCCCTGGATGGGCGGAGAGATTTCACTACGAAGTGCCGAATAATGAAAAAGGGGGAGCCATAGCTCCCCTTTACTTATTTTCGCAAGCGTACCTGTTCTACTGCATGATTAGCACTTTTAGTCATTATCAGACTCGCGCGCTCACGCGTAGGAAGAATATTTTCCTGAAGATTAAGCCAGTTAATTTCCTGCCATAAGGACGTTGCAATTTCAATCGCTTCGGATTCTGAAAGTTTTGCATAGTTATGGAAATAGGAGTCAGGATCGGTGAACGCGCCTTCTCTGAATTTCAGGAAGCGGTTGATATACCAGCGTTGCAGCAGTTCTTCCGGCGCATCAACATATATGGAAAAATCGACGAAGTCCGAAACAAATACATGATGCGGATCGTGCGGATAATCCATGCCGCTTTGCAGGACATTAAGCCCTTCAAGAATCAAGATATCAGGCTGGGCTACGGTTTTATCCCCATCGGGAATCACATCGTAAATCAAATGCGAGTATATGGGTGCCGTGACGTTCGGGACACCGGATTTAATATCTGATACGAACTTCACTAAACGGTGCATATCATAGGATTGTGGAAACCCTTTTTTCTTCATTAAATCGCGGTCTTTAAGTACCTGATTAGGGTGCAAGAAACCGTCAGTGGTAATGAGTTCAACCCGACGGTGTTCAGGCCAACGACTTAATAACGCTTGCAGCACACGCGCAGTCGTACTTTTACCAACAGCAACGCTGCCGGCAATGCTTATGATATAAGGGATACGTTGTCCATTTGTGCCTAAAAACTGCTCAAGCACGGCCTGACGCCGCAGATTAGAACTTATATAAAAATTGAGTAATCGCGACAGCGGCAGATAGATTTCAGCGACCTCTTCAAGAGAAAGGTCCTCATTAATACCTTTTAACCGGGCGATTTCGCCTTCAGTCAGCGTCATTGGCACTGAATCACGAAGCGCAGCCCATTGGCTACGATTAAACTGTAAGTAGGGCGTCATTAACGTTTGCTCTTTATTACTCATAAGCTTTCTGCCTGCCAATCTGGCCCACCGCACGTGCTCATGGAACACTGCGATATGCCTTTTCTTTAGATATTGCGATGGCGTGACGTTATTGAAATAAGTTAGGACAATGGGCAGGAGGTTAACACCAGATGACAGGGAATAATATGAAAAATGTCTAACTGATAATGCTTACGTGAAGCGGCATATCTCTGGCAGGCTACCGGCACCGGTAATGCCCCCTCTTTCTCTGCCGTCTATGATGTCCGGCATGGACTTGTGCCTGCTGGCACGCCTTAACGAGATAAACCAACCGATGAAGTCGCACCTCCTGACCAGAAGAGGATGGCAAAGCGATGCCGACGTATTCTTTTATCAACCGCTTATTTCTACTCTTCTTGCCAGGCGACCCTGTTGCAGAGGAGGCTCTTACAACGTTTAAGATAATAGAAAGCCACGTTTTAAAGAATGTCAGGACGTTATTAACCCGCTGAATTCAGGATGCCGCTCGTTTTTTACTCTGAGTTGCTTGAAATAGCATCATTTTTCTGACGGTTAGCACAAAATGTGAGCGAAAGAACATTTTGTGCAATTTTTTAGTTGCATGAAGTCGCAGGTCTCCATAGAATGCGCGCTACTTGATGCCGACTTAGCTCAGTAGGTAGAGCAACTGACTTGTAATCAGTAGGTCACCAGTTCGATTCCGGTAGTCGGCACCATCAAGTCCGGTGGGGTTCCCGAGCGGCCAAAGGGAGCAGACTGTAAATCTGCCGTCACAGACTTCGAAGGTTCGAATCCTTCCCCCACCACCACTTTCTGGCAGCGTTTTCGCCGCCTGAGCGGGTTAGAAAAATTAATCAGCTCAAACAACAAAAAGAGATTTATCTCTTTTTTTGTACAGAAAGAACTGGGTAGCCGAGTTTCAGGATGCGGGCATCGTATAATGGCTATTACCTCAGCCTTCCAAGCTGATGATGCGGGTTCGATTCCCGCTGCCCGCTCCAAGACGTGCTGATATGGCTCAGTTGGTAGAGCGCACCCTTGGTAAGGGTGAGGTCCCCAGTTCGACTCTGGGTATCAGCACCACTTCATTCCTCCCTCCCAATTCTCTCTGTTACTTAATTCAACAAGTCGGGCATGTTGCCTGGTTGATGTGGTGATATCACCGATTTATCCGTGTCTTAGAGGGACAATCGATGTCTAAAGAAAAGTTTGAACGTACAAAACCGCACGTTAACGTCGGTACTATCGGCCACGTTGACCATGGTAAAACAACGCTGACTGCTGCAATCACTACCGTTCTGTCCAAAACCTACGGTGGCCAGGCTCGTGCATTCGATCAGATCGATAACGCGCCGGAAGAAAAAGCACGTGGTATCACCATCAACACCTCTCACGTTGAATACGATACCGAAATCCGTCACTA
>NZ_JAHVDV010000062.1:0-4692 GCF_051486985.1 Yokenella regensburgei | reverse complement strand
ATGATTGCCACCGACTGGCGTCAGATGGGTCACACGCTGTCGCTGCAGTCGGTGGACATTCCGCTGGCAGACCCGCACTTCTGGACCATGCAGGGGTCGGTGCGCGTGGCGCAGATGTGCCACGAGTTTGGCCTGACGTGGGGCTCGCACTCCAACAACCACTTCGACATTTCACTGGCGATGTTCACCCACGTGGCGGCCGCAGCACCGGGTAAAATCACCGCGATTGACACGCACTGGATCTGGCAGGAAGGCAACCAGCGCCTGACCAGAGAGCCGTTTGAAATCAAAGGCGGGATGGTTCAGGTGCCGTCCACACCGGGTCTGGGCGTGGAGCTGGACATGGACCAGGTGATGAAGGCGCACGAGCTGTATCAGAAACACGGTCTGGGCGCGCGCGACGATGCGATGGGGATGCAGTACCTGATCCCCGGCTGGACGTTCGACAACAAGCGTCCCTGCATGGTGCGTTAACCGTACTGATTGATGAAAAGCCCGCTGGCATCGCCCTGCGGGCTTTTTTTCACTTATCGGCAGGCTGCCGCAAAGGCACCCGGCGTGACGCCGAAATGGATACGGAAGGTACGGGAGAAGTGGCTCTGATCGAAAAATCCAACATCCTGCGCGGTTTGTGAGGCACTCACGCCACGTGCGAGCAGAGACTTCGCTCTGATCAGGCGGATTTGCGTCAGGAAGCGGTGTACCGACAAGCCGGTGCTGCTCTGAAAGAGGCGCATAAAGTGAAACTCACTCAACCCCACCGCACGGGCAACATCCAGCACGCTGACGGGTTGGTGATAGTGCGCCTGTAAATACTCAACGGCACGACGCATATCAGCCCTTCCCTGGTTTCTCCCCCTTTCGCAGCCTGAGCGTTCACCGTATCGGGCAATCAGCGTGCTAAGCAGTTGAAACAGCGCACACTCTTTTTCCATCGCATCCCGACTATGGGCGAGAACCGATGCAGACTGAAGCAATTCTTCCGCCATCTCTGGCGCGTGGTACATAATTTCCCGGCCAAAATTAACCTGTCCTTTGCCTGGCAGTACCGCGTCTGCAATATCATGCACCAGTGCTTCAGAGGGATAAAATGCGCAGTAATCCCAGCCCAAATCACGCTCGACCGCCTCTCCCGTGTGTACCTCACCGGGGTGAATGAACATTACCGTTCCGGCGGCAGCCACCCCCGTTTTACGGCATACCCGGTTGCGCTGAGCCCCGCGAGCAAAAATCGCCATCACAAACTCATCATGAAAATGGGGGGGATAACGATGATCAAAGCAGGAGGCGCGCAACACTTCCATCTCGCCCTGAAAGGCTTTGTCTTTCCATAACCGGATGTCATCGCGCTTGTCTTTCATCTGGTGTACCTCTCACCCTTTTCTCATGATGAGCAGGATTATCCTATCCTCCCCATGCCGTTCCTTTACACTCAGCGCTTCTCATTCGCGAAGTTTATGGGTAAAGAATGTCATTTAACACGAATTGTGAAAATGCTGAAGCGGCAAACGGCCGCTTTATGGCAGGCGTGATGGCTTGTCTGCCCACCATGCCAGGCTACTGGAGCATTGGCATGGCCGCAGGTGCCATTGGTACATTGTCCGGGTTTTCGCTGTTGCACACGACGCTGCTGGCAGCAGGGTTGTACGCCGGTTCCGCCCATTTCCTTTTCTACTCACTTTGGGCTGCGGGTGCAGAATCGGCCTCGGTCATTCTGAGCGTCGCACTGGTGAATATGCGTTATCTCCTGATGAGCTCGGCATTAAGTATCTGGTTTCGCCACTCCACAGCCTTGCAAAAACTGATCGGCGGTGTCCTGCTCACGGACGAAACCTTCGGCGTGGCCGTTCAGCACGCTACCCGCCAGGGTGCACTGCCCTTTCCCTGGCTCCTGGGGCTCAACATTTCGGCGTGGCTCAACTGGATTGTCGCCTGTGTTGTCGGCGCATGGCTGGCAACTGCGCTGCCGCCGTTCCTGATGGAAGGGCTGAGTTTCAGCCTGGTCTCCATGTTCGTCGGTTTACTGGTGATGACCTGGTACGCCAGCCAGCGCAAACTTCCGGAGACCGTAGCCATTTTCGCTGCCATTCTGATTACGCTGACCACGGCATCGCATTTAGGTACGCATCTGGTGGTAATTATCGCAGCCATGCTCTCTGCCACCGTGGCGACATGCGTGCTGCGCATGCGCAGCAAAAGGGAGAAATAAATGGACTATCCGATTGTTTTCACTATCGCCCTGGCGGCACTTGTAACGGCGTTGATGCGCACGGTTCCACTGTTTCTGCTGGCGAGGTTTCATCTACCGCAGAGACTGCAAGACTGGCTGAGCTTTATTCCAGCGGCCATCATGTCCGCCATCATTACCGCTGAAATCATCGCAAAACCCGTCTGGTCGCCTTCTGGTCTCAGCCTGTCGCTACTGGCTACCATCATTGCCATCGTGGCGGGCATGGTGACCCGCAGCCTGTTTCTCACCGTGGTGGCCGGCATGGGTGCGATGATGGGGCTGAGTTATATGCTGTTGACCTGACACACACGTAGAACGTTAGCCTGGTAAATCGGAGTGCATAACTGGCCGGGCTTCAGTTCATCTCTCCGGCTCTGCCAGGCTTTCTGATGATGCAGTCATTATTCTGTTGACGATTTACTCAAGCTTTTATAATTTCAGTGAATGAATATGTTTGCGCGCCTGACTCAAACCACCACCAGCACGACCCCTGACGCGGGTTGTGAGGGTAATGCGCGCTAAATTTACCCTTAAACCCGCCAGTCCTGGCCGGGTTTACTCTCTTTCTCCTGGCCCCTGGTAACGCAACAGGAGAAAAATCATGTCCTCTCTTCCCCCACGACGTCGCGCTCTATTGGTTATTGATATGCAGGTGGGTTTATTTCATGGCCCGGATAAACCGTATGAAGGGGCGCGCGTACTAACCCATATCAATCAGTTAATTGCCAGAGCCCACGAGGCAGGTGCACCCGTTTTTGCCTTGCAGCATACCGGCCCTGCTGGTTCACCTGTAGAACCTGGCAGCCCCCTGACGCGACTTATTGCGCAGCTGGATATTGATGAAAGCCGTGACCAGGTTTTGGTCAAAACACGACCAAATGGTTTCGCCGGAACCGGCCTCGCAGAATTACTGCACAAAGCCTCTGTTGATGAGCTGGTTGTCGTGGGAATGAAGACAGAATTTTGCGTCGATACGACCTGTCGGGCTGCCGCTGATCTGGGTTTTAAGCCAATTTTAATTGCCGATGCCCACACCACGATGGATACTGCGGTCCTCGCCGCGCAGACCATCATCGCTCACCACAACAACACATTGAACGGCCCTTTTGTGACACTGTTGTCGACAGATGAGTGTCTGTTTTAAGGCGAGAATATCGCGTCCCGCATCCGGGCGGGTGTCTGTCAGCACAGATCACCCGTCAGCGAAGCGGCAACGCCACCGGCAATGAACGCCTGCCCCCCGCCACGTCGACCGCATCAGGCTTTCGTCTTCGTTTTCTTCCCCTGTTCGGCGAATTTCCCCCTCTCACCCCCTCTCCCGTCAGGGCGGCACGTTGAGCAGTGCTATATTCATAGTATATTAATAAGAATCTTTCTTTGCGGGTACCTGGCATGTCTTACTCCATTGGCCAATTCGCCACACTGTGCGGCATTAACGCGACCACGCTTCGGGCCTGGCAACGGCGTTATGGTTTGCTTAAACCCCTGCGTACCGATGGGGGTCACCGCTTATACAGTGACGATGATGTCCAGCAGGCGCTGCGCATTCTCGACTGGGTGAAGAAAGGGGTGCCCGTCAGCCAGGTGAAACCTCTGCTTGAGCGCCCCGGCACACGGCGCGCCAATAACTGGGTAACCTTGCAGACAACCATGCTTGAGCGGCTCAAAGAAGGCAAAATAGAATCTCTGCGCCAGTTAATTTATGATTCAGGCCGTGAATACCCCCGACCTGAACTGGTGACGGAGGTGCTCCGCCCCCTCAGGAGCCAGGTTTCCGCCAACACGCCTGCGATGATGACCCTGCGCGAAGTGCTTGATGGCATTATTCTTTCCTACACCTCATTCTGCCTTGAGGGCGACAAGCGCGCCCCTGGTGATAATTATCTGATCTGTGGCTGGCAACTGACCGATCCCTGTGAAGTGTGGCTGGAGGCGCTAAAGCGTACCGGTCAGGGACATCGTATCGATGTGCTGCCAAACTCCCCCACGGTGCTGGCACCTGAAATTTTCCCTGGCCGCCACTGGCTGCTGGTCACCAGCGGGAAGTTAACCGTTGCTCGCAAGAAGCAGGTTGAAAAATGGCGTGAGCTGGTGACGTCACTGGATGTGATTACGCTCTAGGTCTGGCGGGACGGAATATACAAGTCTGGCGGGCTGTTCCGTTCACCTTACGTTTATTGTTCTTCTGAAGCGACTCTCCCTGTGCACGCGCCATGTGGGTTCACCGCCGCCCTCCTGGCACGTTCACGGGTTCTGGCGTGACAGAAAAGCAAGGGACATAAGGTGAACGGAATGACGCTCAGCGCCGCATGTTTCCCCTCACCCTGGCCCTTATGTCTTGATCTTCTCCGCTCAGCCGGAGAAGATCCCCGACTGATCATCGGGAGGTGACCGGTGAGCATCCCCTGGCCCTGGTGCCTCTGAGCCCGTGGGAGAGATTATGCCCCGGTCACCTGTTTCCC
>NZ_JAHVDV010000061.1:0-6021 GCF_051486985.1 Yokenella regensburgei | reverse complement strand
CTGTTCTGCCCTTCCCAGCGCAGTTCGCCTTCGATATCTGTCATCCGCTCCGGTGTGCCGTTCGGCTGACAGTGAAACCAGTAAATGTCGGGTGATTCCGTACCATCAATACGCGCCAGCGGCTCATAACTGCCCTGATCGCTGTAAACTTAAGTGAGCGGGACGCCGTCGTGGATTTCCTGCAACAGGCGGAAACCTTCCCACAGGAAACGGGTTGTGACACGTTTGCCAACGGGTTGTCCGCCCAACAGTTGCTGACGCGTTTTGCTGATACGCCTGCCTGACGGATCGTAGCGGAAGCTCACCCGGGTCTGGGGTTTATTACGATCACGCGGCTGGCTCAGCACCGGCCTCAGGGCGGGAACAACAGATCGAGATCATCAGCCAGTTGCCGCGAACCAGGCAGAAGCTGGTTTCCAGGATTTTAAACGTGACAGGAAAAACGCAGTAATAACAGCTAGATAACGCGGTAGCTAAGGGCGGCAACCCTTAACCACCGCTCACCACAACTAACTACGCAGGAGTTAATCATGGCTGAACGCGATTCTACGCCAGAAGTGACCATTACCAAAGCCCAGCGCCGGGTGAAAGTCGGCTCTGTCGGCATCTGTCACACCTACCGTAAAACCAAAGTCCCCACCCGTTACTCACAAAGCCCCAGCATCCACCTTAAGGGCGACTGGCTGAAAGAAGCGGGATTTGACACCGGGCGCGGCGTGACCGTGAGGATCACGGAGGGGTGCCTGACCATCATCGCGGACAACAACGAAGTGCAGGAGTTGCGGGAAGAACTTTACAAGGTAAAACAGGTGGTAAAGGGGATTAAGGAGGCGGTTGTTTAGTGGGCTGAACAGCGGTGGATAAATAAAAAATAAGCCGGGAGATTTAATTTCTTGCCCGGCTTTTATTTTAATCTATATAAGAAGTGCCAACAGAATTTCTGTCCTGTTTAATCATTTTTATTGCTAGTTCCCAGCCATCATCAACTTTTTTCCTCCCTGAAAAAATATATATAACATCTCCGGATGATAAATTCTTCTCCATCATATTATTTTTTTCAAATTCTACCTGACAAATGAAAATCATAGGTATATCTTCAATAAACCGCCAACTTGGTTCTCTAATCCATTTAGGTTTTTCATTCATGAACAGGAACTTTTTATTAAGGATATTAATCATCCATTCCTTGACATCTGCTGGGACAGATTTTATCCAATTCATGTCTGGTGCAGGATGCGATGTTAATAAATATTCATCATAAACACGTTTCATAAACAGTTCGGACTCACCGTGACCGATTCCTGCATTACAAGCGTTCGCAGCCAATTCAGACAAGGCTGCACAAAATAAGATGTAGGATCTATCCATTACCATGAGTTAACTCCCGTTATAACTTCAATAAGTTCAATTCCAGGATGCCTATATTTATCAACATCCTTATGTTGCCACGGATCTACCTCATCCAAATTGTTTTTATTATGAACTCTAGGGCCACCTTGCCTTTGAGGTATATTTTTGTGGTGTAACTCATATGATATATCTCTTACTTCTATTTTTCTTGTTTTATTTACTCTAACCTTAGCTCTGAATTTAGGTGCGCGACCAGCTACCATTTCCAGAATATTTCTTGGGGAATATAACCCTGACGGGTTGGCTAGTTCTTTTGCTCCAACATCTTTCCAATAATCTTTTTGCGCAGTAGACCAGCATTTCAGTCCTAACGGATCGATCCATGACAACGGATTCGGCGCGTATTGGTAGAGGTTTATCCCCCCCGCCAGCCCTATCGGATCCGGCTGCGTAAACCGTCCACACTCCGGATCGTAGTACCTGAACAGGTTATAGTGCAGACCCGTTTCACGGTCAAGGTACTGGCCCTGCATCCGCAGGTTTTGTGGATAATCCGTCGCCTTATGAGACGTCTCCCGCAGCAGTTTTCCCCAGACGCTGTTCTGCCCTTCCCAGCGCAGTTCGCCTTCGAAATCTGTCATCCGCTCCGGTGTGCCGTTCGGCTGACAGTGAAACCAGTAAATGTCGGGTGATTCCGTACCATCAATACGTGCCAGCGGCTCATAACTGCCCTGATCGCTGTAAACGTAAGTGAGCGGGACGCCGTCGTGGATTTCCTGCAACAGGCGGAAACCTTCCCACAGGAAACGGGTTGTGACACGTTTGCCAACATGTTATCCGCCCAACAGTTGCTGACGCGTTTTGCTGATACGCCTGCCTGACGGATCGTAGCGGAAGCTCACCCGGGTCTGGGTTTGTTACGGTCACGCGGCTGGCTCAGGGATGGAACAGCAGATCGACATCATCAGCCAGTTGCCGCGAACCAGGCAGAAGCTGGTTTCCAGGATTTTAAACGTGACAGGAAAAACGCAGTAATTACAGCCAGATAACGCGGTAGCTAAGGGCGGCAACCCTTAACCACCGCTCACCACAACTAACTACGCAGGAGTTAATCATGGCTGAACGCGATTCTACGCCAGAAGTGACCATTTCCAAAACCCAGCGCCGCTATAAAGTCGGCTCTGTCGGCATCTGCCACACCAACCGTAAAACCAAAGTCCCGACATATAACTCACATATCCCCGGTATCCACTTTAAAGGCAACTGGCTCAAAGAGACTGGATTTGACATCGGGCGCGGCGTGACGGTGAGGTTTCAGAAGGGTGCATCGTGCTGATCGCTGACTGTGACGAAGTGCAGGAGTTGCGCGAGCAGCTTTATCAGGTGCGGCAGGTGGTGAAGGGGATTAAGGAGGCGGATGTTTAGTGGGTTGAACAGCGGCAACTAAATAAAAAATAAGCCGGGAAGAGTTAATTACTTACCCGGCTTTGTTTTTATTTCTTTATATATATATCCTTATATAGCAGAACTCTTTCGATGTGTAAGGGTGTGTTTGTATAGGTATTTAAATAATCACCATTTAATTTACTGTATCCAGTATCACTCAATTTATCTGACTGCCAACCACAAACAGGACATATTTCAAAAACAGAATCATCTTGACTCTCAAAAACAATATACCCGCAAGATGCACAAGACACCCCCGTAATTTCACTATCAGGATGATCAATAATCTTTATATCATTTCCTGTGATTTCTTTTATCTTTTTTTCTAAATACTTATTTCTAACTAGTGGTGATATCTTATAATTATCTAAAAGATCATCATTGAATATTTGCTTTTTAGCGAGAGCGGCAGACTGCTCATCAATTACTCCGTTCTCATACAAAAAAACAGTTCTATCATCCAAGCTTAGAGTAAATAACGAATGATAGCCCAAAAACTCAATCACTTCGCTACGTAGAAATTCTGTACACATCACTTTGCTCCAGCCAAGTCAATTGCATCCTGGAATGGGGTACTACTTCGCCCATCATCTTTGTAATAAGTCCTTATCTCCCTTTTACCCATATGGCCTACAAAAATCTCACCAGTATCTTTATCGTGTCTAATTACAAAATTACCGACTTTTGCTTCTTGCATTGATGGTTTTAAAGGTTTGGTAGCAAATTCTTTAGCCTTTGCCATATATTGATTCTGAGTAATATTCCCAAACTCATGACCGTGTTTTTCATAGTGTCCTTGCAAGCCACTCTTACCTATTAATGGATTTTTATTTGGATTTAATCCTTTCCACTTAACAGAACCAGCAATACCACAATTTGTTAATCCCAGCGGATCGATCCACGACAGCGGATTTGGCGCATATTGATAGAGGTTAATGCCCCCATTCAGCCCTATCGGGTCAGGCTGCGTAAACCGTCCACACTCCGGATCGTAGTACCTGAACAGGTTATAGTGCAGCCCCGTTTCACGGTCAAGGTATTGGCCCTGCATCCGCAGGTTTTGTGGATAATCCGTCGCCTTATGAGGCATCTCCCGCAGCAGTTTTCCCCAGGCGCTGTTCTGCCCTTCCCAGCGCAGTTCGCCATCGATATCTGTCATCCGCTCCGGTGTGCCGTTCGGCTGACAGTGAAACCAGTAAATGTCGGGTGATTCCGTACCATCAATACGCGCCAGCGGCTCATAACTGCCCTGATCGCTGTAAACGTAAGTGAGCGGGACGCCGTCGTGGGTTTCCTGCAACAGGCGGAAACCTTCCCACAGGAAACGGGTTGTGACACGTTTGCCAACGGGTTGTCCGCCCAACAGTTGCTGACGCGTTTTGCTGATACGCCTGCCTGACGGATCGTAGCGGAAGCTGACCCGGGTCTGGGGTTGTTACGGTCACGCGGCTGGCTCAGCACCGGCCTCAGGGCGGGAACACCAGATCGAGATCATCAGCCAGTTGCCGCGAACCAGGCAGAAGCTGGTTTCCAGGATTTTAAACGTGACAGGAAAAATGCAGTAATTACAGCCAGATAACACGGTAGCTAAGGGCGGCAACCCTTAACCACCGCTCACCACAACTAACTACGCAGGAGTTAATCATGGCTGAACGCGATTCTAGACCAGAAGTGACCATTTCCAAAGCCCAGCGCCGGGTCAAAGTCGGCTCTGTCGGCATCTGTCACACCAACCGTAAAATCACAGTCCCGACATATAATTCACATATCCCCGGTATCCACTTTAAAGGCGAATGGCTGAAAGAGGCGGATTTTGACACCGGAACCGGCGTGACCGTGAAGATTTCGCAGGGCTGCATCGTGCTGATCGTCGACTGCGACGAGGTGCAGGGACTGCGTGAGCAGCTTTATCAGGTACGGCAGGTGGTGAAGGGGATAAAGGAGGCGGTTGTTTAGTGAACTAAACAACCGTGAGTAAATAAAAAATAAGCCGGGAACAGTTAATTTTCATCCCGGCTTTTATTTATTATTTACATGTCTTCCAAAAAGAATAATCGCCTATATATATTTCATTCAATTTCAAGTTTAATGGAATGCTATCTATATTGTCAGCTATCTCATCAAATGGTGGCGGCAATATAAATGAAAAACCAAAATCATCGTCTATAATAATGGCGCCGTTAAATATTCTTTGTCGAGAAGTAAGTTTTCTTATCTCTCCCATTTCTTGCCCGGCATATAATGATTTTTTATATAAGCCTTTATAATTTTGATTACATCCAATGGAAAATATATTCCCATCAGTTTTAGTTGATATAGTTAAAGTTTCATCCAATACATAGGCAAATCTCTTGCTCCCGTCAGGTAGAAGATACTCCTTGCACTCAACACAATGATCAGCATACATTTCAGTAAGGTAGACAGATATATTTGTATTTAACAGCACATTGCCCAACGAATGAAAAGATTTTATTTCTGCGGAAAAATCAAACATTTTATATTCCACCATTTACTAATACACCATCGATATAAACAGGAGAATCCTTTATAAGAGCGTAATTTTCAAAACCATCATGGCCTATACGCCCATATACAACATCTTCACCTCTACTATTAGTTCTATAAACTTTCCAGTAATCATTTCCATGAATATTTGGCTATTTTGCATTACCGCCAGGATGATAATCTAATTTATATGTTGTGCCAGATCTTGTCGTTTTCACATATTGTATATGTTGAATAGCATCAGGTCTGCCAGCTTGTGGATAGATCTTAGTCCAGCCTTTAGATGTTAAAAGGGAATCTACTTCAGCCGGAGTTTTACCTGTTAATTTATCCACCCATCTTTGGGTTATATTGTTCTTTTCCGCGAAGCCACACTTTAGTCCCAGTGGATCGATGTATTTCAGCGGATTCGGCGCATACTGATAAAAATTCAGCCCGCCTCTCAGCCCAATCGGGTCAGGCTGCGTAAACCGTCCACACTCCGGATCGTAGTACCTGAACAGGTTATAATGCAGCCCCGTTTCACGGTCAAGGTACTGGCCCTGCATCCGCAGGTTTGTGGATAATCCGTCGCCTTATGAGGCATCTCCCGCAGCAGTTTTCCCCAGACGCTGTTCTGCCCTTCCCAGCGCAGTTCGCCTTCGATATCTGTCATCCGCTCCGGTGTGCCGTTCGGCTGACAGTGAAACCAGTAAATGTCGGGTGATTCCGTACCATCAA
>NZ_JAHVDV010000060.1:0-6067 GCF_051486985.1 Yokenella regensburgei | reverse complement strand
CGTGGCCAGACTGTCAATCAGTGCCCTGACTGCGGGCGGCAGCCCTTTGCGGGTGGTGAACACCAGGTGGACAATCCCCGGCACGCTGCGCCATTGCGGGAAGATCTGCACCAGCTCCCCTTTCTCAAGGGCCTGATGGCAGTAGTGCTGCGGCAGAAAAGCGATACCCAGCCCCTCCCGTGCGGCGGTGCGCACGGCGGAGAAATCGCTACAGCTCATCACTGGCATATGGCGCAGCGGCAGGCGCTGTTTCTCCTGGTTTTCCAGCGGCCATTCCACTTCCGGGTCGTCATCATTGGTGCCGAGCGTGGGCAGCGCAGTGCTGCTCCTCGCCTCCGATGAGCAAGTTATATCAATGATATCGAACTGTTCATTGACGACGGACTGGCGCAGATTTGATGAAGAGAGTGCCCCATGTGGTCAGTATGAAATACGAGACAGCATGTATATCCCGTTGACATATCCCACGTATGCTTTACGCTTATCGGATAAATTTTCATCAAAGGAGGGAACATGGAAAAAACGACGCTTTTTAAAAGTAATCGTAGTCAGGCAGTGCGTTTACCTAAAGCCGTAGCTTTGCCTGACGATGTAAAACAGGTGGAAATTGTAGCGCTGGGTCGGACTCGTATTATTACGCCAGCAGGAGAAGCATGGGATAGCTGGTTCGATGGCGAGAGCGCCAGTCCTGACTTTATGAGCGAGCGTGAGCAATCAGCAGAGCAAAGCAGGGAAGAATTGTAATGCTTAAATACATGCTGGATACCAATATTTGCATCTTTACCATCAAGAACAAACCGCAAATTGTTCGAGAGGCTTTTCAGCAACATTATGACCGTATGTGTATCAGCTCAATCACCATGATGGAGCTGATTTACGGTGCAGAAAAATCCGTTATACCAGAAAAAAATCTACGGGTTGTTGAAGGATTTGTCGCCAGGCTGGAAGTCCTCAATTATGGGATTGAAGCCGCAACCCATACCGGGCAAATTCGAGCAGAAATGGCAAAATTGGGTACGCCGATTGGCCCCTACGACAGTATGATTGCTGCCCATGCGCGTGCACTGGGGCTGGTTCTGGTCACCAATAATACGCGCGAATTCGAACGTGTCCCGGGTCTACGGCTGGCTGACTGGACTGTGCAGGCCTGAGTTTATTGAGGCTAACGTTAACTACCCGTTTATGTCTGGCTGTAACGGGTAACCTGGCTGTTATAAAATCCTCTCTTTATATCTTAAACGCATAAACATTCTTTGTATCTCTGGATACGCCCCGAATTACCCCGTGTTGGCTCCGTCTTATTTATATACTTTATGTCGTTTAACTTATTGCCATTAAAAATAATAATTTCAGGGAAGGAGACGTGCGCCTGATGGGTTATCTTTAGTGCCCGATTCTTTTTGGCCGATGCTGTATGCCGGGCTGATATTTACTATTCCATTACCGCTTATTGTTTTTTTTGTTTTAATTCATGTGGTTAGTTTTGCATTAATTCGCTGATAGGGTCCTGCGCCGCTGGAAAATCTTATGCGCTTTTATGTCTGGATTATTCGCGGCACATCTTTACTGGTGCAACAGTTCCTTATTTCCTATGCGCTGCCTAATGCCGGAATCACCCTGACTGACACCCTTCCCGATTCCTGGTAAATTTAAAACAATAACACGGCGATCGGAACGTTTAACGGTCTGAAAGGGAAGAAATCTGTCCACACCCTGACCAGTCACTATGTGCAGCTGGCGCGTAAACGACGTCTTAAAATAAGCCGCTCCCCCCTGTTATGGCGGAGAGCCTTTTCGAGGTCAATGAAGAAGACAGGCATACCCATGCGGGTTAAAAAAGGCGGCAATTATCCAGAAGGGGGGAGTCCAGACTGCCGCCAAACAGACACTGCAGTTACTACGCTCTTTCTCTTATTATCATTGCAAGGATAAGGAACACGACCACGAAGGCGATGATGAAATTAAACCCGGTAGCGATACCGTAACTGTCTGATATAAGCCCAATTACCGAACCTGCCAGCGCGCCACCGAAGCCGGAGGCGACATAAATCAGCCCCATCACTGAACCGCTTTTGGTAGTTAAACGGGTAGCAATGGCCGCCGCCGTTGGGAACAGCACCGACATGGCAAATCCGAACAGCATAAACAGATAGACGAACTCCACGACCAGCATGCGGCTGGCAATGATGGAGGCCAGCGACAGTACCGAGAATCCGATCAGCGTCCTGCGCTCTCCCAACTTCAGAGTGATAAATCCGCCGATCACGCGTCCAATGGTAAACAGACCCGCAAAGGAAGAGATCACATAAGCAGCTTTGGCGGCTTTGCCAGCGGCATCCAGTCCGTTAATATCCAGGGCTGCATAGAAAATCGGGAAGAAATTCAGGAATGCGGCTTCGGCGGCCACGTAGAACAGTAAAAATGCGATAACAATCATCACATCTTTCTGCCCCAGCAGTTGCACAAAGTCACTGATCTTCATGGAAGACTGTGCCGTATTTTCTAATTTCAGGGTGCTCAGCACCAGTACCAGTACCACCACAATCACTGCGATGCCGACATAGAAGCTGCGCCAGGAGACGCTGTTGGCAAACAATTGATGCAAAATCAGCGGGGTCACTATCATCCCGACGCCGAACATCGCATTCGAGATATTGAACATCATCCCAGCTTTTTCTTTATAGAACGTCGGGATGACGGTCACAATCGACACCATCATTGAGCCAATTCCCAGTCCGATAACCAGATAGAAACCGAAGAACAGTGCGACCGTGTAGGCCAGACTGGTCCCCATCAGGCCGACTATCATCAGCAATGAGCCAATCAGCATCATCACCTTGAGGCCTTTTTTATCGGTCAGGTAGCCGGTCAGTAAACTGGAGATCAGGAAGCCAATCTGGAACAGCGTGATAAGCGTACCCACCTGGCTCAAATTGAGGTCGATACTGTGTTGCACCTGTTCGAGAATCAGCCCTTTGGTGTTTTGAATGCCGCCAAGTAAAAACATGGTCATAAACAGCAGGAAAAAGACCTTCCACTTCTGCGCGTTAGTCATTGTTCAGCTCCTTTGTTTTTTTCTTCCTCGCCGATAGCGTCAAACAGCGCCTGGTCGGCCCATCCATAGCAGTAGTAAAGCAGGTCATCGCAGGCACTCGCTTTGGCTGCGTGCACAGCATCAAGCAGTTCGTCGGGCGGTAAATTCCACATCTGTATGCCGCTGAAAATAAAGGTGCCCGGCTGAGAAAGTTGCCGCACCCGGTCGTTTTGTTCTTTGACGAAACGAATCGGGAAACCAGACCGTTTGAAGTCGGCGTAAGTCAGGTCGTAGGGCAGGTCGAACAGTTTTTTCACCGCCGAGAAGGCCAGCTCCTGGGTGTCTTCATCGCTGGCGAAGAAGTTAACCAGTCCCTGCACATCCGCGCCCCCACCCAGCTTATGATAGGGAAAATGTTTGAGCGTATCCGCATGACGGGTCAACGCGTGGTAGTCCTGACCGAGGATCCAGCTCCAGGCGGGTGGCCAGAGATCGAGCCAGAAATGGATGTCGCCAATGTTCTCTTTGGCCTGTTTCAGAATGCGCTCTACCAGTCCGGTGACGCTCTGCTGGCGAAAGGCAATCCAGCGTGCGATAAGCGGGTTGTTGCGAAATGCCTCGACCGGAACATCAAAATTGCCCTCTGCAAGCGCGTCGGAAAGGGTTTCCAGCTCTGCTTTTACCGCTTGCGGGTCAATCCCCTGTTCCTTCATGGCGTTCTGGCAGTGTGGGCAGAAGCAGGTGAACAGTCCTGCCGGGTTGACCTCTTTACCCGCCCAGTCCGGGAAGCGAATGCGGTCAATCAGGAAAGTGTCATATCCGTATCTTTCCTTGATACGACTGAAGGTTTTTTGCCAGTAATCCGCGACGTCCGGCGCGTTCGGGCACAGCCAATATTTAATAATCCGCCCTCGGTAATCAATAACATGGTTACTTTTTACATCGCCAGCAAAGTCGCCATTCAGAATATTGACCCACGGAATGACCTTAAAACGTGTGCCCTCGGTGGCATGCTTCACGGCTAACAGAGGGTCATTTCCGGCGAGGACGCCAGCATCGATGCTTTGCTGGATACGTGCGTCACCGCTGTAGATATTGACGTGTAGCATGCCGTTACCCATCACCGAATCGTGAACGGGGTTATGCGGCAAGACGCCTGTCGGATAGGGATTGCGCTCGAAAATGGTATTGAGCTCGACGAAGAGATGTTCAACACTCTGCATGCCGTCAATGCGCTGCAGAATAGCGTCCATGCCTTCGTCCAGAATATCGTGCGGGTGTAAGTGGATTCCTGCCATCCTATTCTCCTTGTTAACTCGCCAGCATTATTAAAGCTGCGTTTCTGGAATAAACTCGATTGAGGGGTAAAGCGTTGAAAGCGCCAGAATAGCAATGCCGTGAAGCGGGGCTTTTTCCCGAAGTTCTGATAATTCAACCGTAACGTGCATATTGGTTGACAATTGCCTGTCGAGAACCGTCTGTACCCGTGGCAGGAAATAATCCGCTGCATGGGTAACGCCTCCGGTTAAAATGACTTTTTGCAGATTGGCTATAGCGGCCAGATTAATAATGCCCATCGCCAGATAATCGGCCATTTCGTCAATCAGCGCGCAGGCGAGCGGATCGTTCTGCTCAACGCTCTGAATTACCTGCTCTAATGTCATCGGCTGGCGAAGCAGCGTCATAGCACGTTCACTTAGACCCGAGCCGGAGCAGTAACTTTCAAAACAGCCTTTATTTCGCCAGTCCTGAAAGAGCTGTTCACGGCCAAAAATCATATAGCCAATTTCGCCAGCTGCGTTATTCGCCCCGCGAATGATTTTACCGTCAATCAGCAGGGCTGAACCGAGGCCGGTGCCAATACCGATCAGGGCAGCACTACTGATATCACGGCATTTTCCACACCACATTTCGCCTACCAGCGCCGCCCGAATATCGTTTTCCAGTACCACCGGAATATAAAGACTCCGGGTGAGTGCGTCGGCGAGGGCAAGATTGCCCCAGTTGGGCAGATTGGGGGACCCTTCCAGTACCACGCCGCGGTTGATATCAATAATCCCAGGCGTTGCGAGGCCAATGACGCTTATCCTGCTCTTGTCCACGCCGCTTTCCCGAATAAAGCTGGCCACACCGTTGATCAATTGCTCAATAAAGATGTCCCGATCGCTGGTTTTCCACGTAGCTTCACGCTTCTTATATAAGATTTCGGCGTCCAGATTGAAGACGGAATAAGTTATCTTGGTTCCGCCTAAATCAATCCCCACCCCCAGTCTGGCAAAGGGATCAAAATTAAGCAGGATGCCTTTTCTGCCCTGGCCGGTTTGCGCGCTGACACCGCCCTCATAAATGGTGCCTTCATGAATTAAGCCGCTAATAATGTCAGAGATCGTGGCTTTGGTTATGCCGCTTATTTTGGCTACCTGCGCTCTGGATAGCGGTCCATGCTGGCGAATAATATTTAACACCAGAGTGGAGTTCATCTGCCGTAAGGTATTGGGGATGCCTGCATTCATCATGAATACTCTTTTAGTCTGCTTTCCATACTTAATCAAAGAAATGAATCTTCCCTGATGTCCTTTTTTGCGTATTTATTGCCTGAGATGCACAGCTTGTAAAGCTATTTTACTTATTTAGTTTGTATTCCATACTAATTTATTGAGGTCGGTCACATGCTTAAATTATGGTTTTTTAGTTATTTATTTTATGAATTAAATGAAAGAGTGATTGAGCTTTGCTTTATATTTTTTTTGTGAATAAATAAAAGGGTAATTATTTATTTTTAATATGCGCAAGTGGAGAGGGGCGGTTTTCTCCCTCGCCCCTTTGGGGAGAGGGCAGGGGTGAGGGGCGACGTTGGCAGAATCACAACCTTTTTAACGCCGCAAACGACGTGGCCAGACTGTCAATCAGTGCCCTGACTGCGGGCGGCAGCCCTTTGCGGGTGGTGAACACCAGGTGGACAATCCCCGGCACGCTGCGCCATTGCGGGAAGATCTGCACCAGCTCCCCTTTCTCAAGGGCCTGATGGCAGTA
>NZ_JAHVDV010000059.1:0-7446 GCF_051486985.1 Yokenella regensburgei | reverse complement strand
GGTATCGAGCGCATGGGCAGGTCAGGGTTTTGGCGGGGTGCAGATCCCGCGCGTGGGCGATGAAGTGGTGGTGGACTTTATCAACGGCGACCCGGACAGACCCATCGTCACCGGACGCGTCTATAACGAAGCAAGTATGCCGCCCTGGGAATTACCCGGTGACGCCACCCGAATGGGATTTATGACCCGCAGTAAAGACGGCAACATGGATAATGCCAGCTTTCTCTTTTTTGAAGATAATCCGGGCAATGAGTCCGTGCAGATGCACTCGGAAAAAGACATGGTGGTGTCGGTTGAGAACGACAAAACGGTGACCATTGACGGTAACCGCACGACCACCATCAAGAAAAAGCAGACGGATACGGTTTTGCAGGACGCCACCTTTACCTATAAACAGAAACGCACTACCACCGTAGACAATGTTGAAACCAAGAATTTCAATAACAGCGAAATAATCACCATTAAGAATGGGCGTAGGCTTGAAATTAAGAATGACGGCGATCAGAGCACCATTAAAGGGAACAGAATATTAACCCTTGATGGTAATAATCAACGCACCATTACCGGCAGTGATAAAACCCATATCGAAGGTAAACACGATAAAACGATTGATGCCGGAGAAACCATCACTATTACTTCAGGTGGGCAAACCCAGACCATTACTGATAACGTCAACGTCGATATCAGCGGTGAGTGGACGCAATACGTGGACGGAAAAATCATGATCCAGTCCCCAGGTCAAATTACTATTAAAAGCGGCACTAAAGTGTTTATTGATTCGCCCGTCTTTGAACGCAACGATGTTCAGAAAACGAGTTTCGCGCAGGACGTGGTGGATTACCTTATTAAACAGTTTACTTTCTCAGTGGGAACGGTCGCGATCAAAAGCAGCAGCTACGCCTTTACCGCGGTTGATGTCTCGCATAAAGGGTTCACCTTTGGTCACACCATTGTGAATGCGCAACGTGTTGAAGCTGCTCGCGTGGAGAGCGGAAGCCTTAAAACGGCGCTTTTCGCCCTCTGTATGGTCATGTAAGCCAAGGAACAAGCATGTCTCTTTTTAATGTAGTGAATATTGTTGTGACGTTGTCTTTATCCGCCATCATTATCTATTTTGCCCACCGCGTTGTGCGCAATTCTCAGGAGAGAGAGCAGACGGTTCTTGAGCAGGGTAGTGATGTCAATATTACGATATTGACGATGAAACAGAATGGCCTGTTCATTAACAACAATCCCGTTATTGATATGTCGTTGCGGGTTGAGGATGTTAAAAACCAAAAAAGCTGGCTGGTTGAAAAACATCAGGAAACCGCCTGGTTAATTGCCGTCGCCTCCTATCAGGTCGGCGAGGTATATTACGGTAAAGTTGAAAATAAAACGGGAAAAATTGTTTTCGTTAAAGATGGTAGCGGCAGGCCGGTGCAGGTCGGGCAACCCTCTGTAGCGTTAAAAAATTAAAGACGTAAACGGGAGAATCACTCCGGGCAACCGGTAGCGGCCTGCGCCCCAAAGCGTATGCCCGCCTGTTGCCCTAACGATCAGAAACAACTCGGAAAAAGACATGGTGTTGTCGGTGGAGAACGATGAACGGAGACTATTGATGGTAACCGCACGACCACCATCAAGAAAAAGCAGACGGATGATGTGACGTGTGATGCGACATTCATTATCGTAAAAAGCGGGCAACCCCTGTCGAAGATATTGACACACGGGTGTTAAACAATGGCTTAAAAACAACGATAAAGAATGGGCGTCAGTTGGATATCACGACGATAAGCGCAGATTCTCGTTCTTGGTAGAGATGTAACTATTACCATTATGCCAATGAAACAGAGCGGGTTATTTATCAATAGCAGCCCGGTCAACGGGATGTCGTTACGATTAGAGGAACCGGGTAATGGTAAAAGCTGGATTGTTGAAAAACACGATGAAACCGCCTGGTTAATTGCCGTTGCCTCGTACAATATTGGTAATATTTATCAGGGAGAGATAGATGAAAAAAATAATATTACTGTCGTTAAAGACCCTGGGGGTAAACCTTTATTAACCCAGTAATAATGGCTGATTCCTGAAAGGTGATGCTATGAACTTTTTGGAGCGTTATTGGTATTGACTTCCTCTGCAAATGACTGTGCTGATAGCGGGCATCTTCTATCTGAGTTTTCGAAATAACCTCATCCCCGATATGAACGATGTCTTCACCCAGGCTACGGTCAGGAAAAAGGGAATGGGTGCGAATGTCGATATTATCGTCGCCCGCCCATCCCAAGCGTATGGCGTGATATGACAGGCCGCTCATTCTGAGTGATAAAGGAAATAGCCGATGAAGATAGTGAAGCCCTTGCGACTGAGTGTGCTCAATCGTCCTTTTCGCTGGCAGGGAAAAAATCATCTTGGTGTCTCGGTACTCGCGTTGGCTGATATGGGGGCAAACCCTAAACTGCGCCCCGAGATGGAGCTCTGGCAACTTGCCGCCCGTGAACTGCACACCAGTGGCGGCGTGATTGATATGGCCATTCCGAAAACCCGCGCTGAGTTTCTGGCGACAGGCCATGTTTATACCCATCATCAGCAAGATAAAACGACGGCCATCGCGCGTATCGACATTGAGGCGCTCAGTAAATCACTGGTGGTATCCGGCGACCGTTACTGGGTGGACAATAAAATGACCGCGCCGCAACCCTGGAAGGAGATGCGTCTGGACTGGTCGCGCGCTTACGGTGGGGAAGGCTTTGAGGACAATCCTCACGGCGTCGGTTTTCGACCGGAAATACATCAGGGTCATGAGTTTCGCCGATTGCCCAACATAGAGCCCCTGTCAGGTCGTATCACGTCAACGCATCAGAAACCGGAGCCCACAAGTTTTGGGCCGCTCGATATGACCTGGCCTCGCCGTTTCAAAAAAATGGGCAACAAATACGACGCGAGCTGGTTGCAGAATGAGTTTCCGGGCTTTTCCCGTGACATCGACTGGACGGTATTTAATGCTGCCAGCCCCGACCAGTGGTGGGATGACAAAGACGCATTACCGCAAAATGCGCACTGGCGCATCTGGAACATGCATCCGGAAAAACCGATACAGGAAGGCACGCTGCCGCCCTGGCAGGCACGCTGCTTTATCCAGCGCCAACGGGCGGAAGAAATCCTTTTCGAAGAGATTACGCTCAGAGCGACCACCGTCTGGTTTTTTCCCCATCTGGAACAGATGCTGCTTATCTGGCAGGGGCATATTCGCATCAACGAAGATGATGCCGCGGATGTGTTGCAACTCATCCCCGCGCTGGAAAAGTACGGCGCAGCCCGTTCATCTCATCACTACCGCAAGGTCCTGAATCAGCGTCTTGATAAAGAAAAAGGGGCGCTCTTTGCATTCAGGGAAAAGGACTTGCTTCCCGAGGATGCCATTGGCCCCTGGCTGGACAACGAGGTGGCGCAGTCGTCCAGCGCGATGCAGGACAACATGAAAAATCGGGAGCGGCTGCTAAAAGAACAACATCGCGCCAGACTTGAAGAAAGCGGGGGAGATGTCAACGCATTAATGGAAGAACTTGCCGAGCCGCCAATGCCGACACTCGAAGAACTGCCGGAATTCATGGAGAAAATGGAGCGTCAGGCGCAGGAGATGCAAGAGCAAGCGGAGGCACACAAGAAAGAAGCCGCCGCGAAATATCCGCAAATGAACAGTGAAGATAATCTGCCACGTGGCCCGGAATCCCTGCATCAGATGCAGGACATGCTCTACCGCGAAAGCAACACGATGAGCGAGAAAAAGCGCGAGCAGGCATGCGAGATGCTGCATCAAATGTATCGACTGGCTGTCCAGACGCAGCCTCCGGCGCTGCGTCTTAAAGGCGATCTGGCGGTGATTATTCGTCAACGTGCACAACGAACGCTGGCACTCGGCGGGGATTTTACCGGCATGGATCTGACCGGTGCTGACTTCTCCGGGATGGATCTGCGCGGTGCGAATTTCCGCAAAGCATTACTGGAAAGCGTCGACTTTCGCCATTCAAAACTGGACGGTGTCTGTTTTGAGGGGGCCGTGCTGGCGCGCGCGGAATTTGAAAAAACCTCGATGCAGGGTTGTGATTTTTCCGAGGCAAGCATGTCACTGGCGCAGTGTGTACAAAGCGACTTCAGCGGCGCGCGTTTTAAAGATACCCAGTTGCAGAACACATATTTTGCGGACTGTATTTTCGATAAGGCTCACATCGACGGACTGCTTCTGCGTGAAACCGGGTTAAGCCGTTGTCGTTTTCACATGGCGAAACTCGATAACTGCATATTCATGGAACTGACGCTTGCGGAACCCGATTTTCGTGGTGCAACGCTACAAAAATGTGCCTTTATGCAATCGAAACTGGTCGCAGCAAACTTCCATTCGGCTACGCTCGACAGCTGTTCATTTGTACAAACACAGGCGGAACAGGCCTGTTTCAGCCATGCCACCTGTATAACCACGGCGGTGGCTTCGGAAAGCGACTTTACGGGTGCGGATTTCAGCTACGCCACGCTCAGACAATGCAATTTGCGACAAACGCCGCTCATCGGGGCGCAATTCGGCCAGGCGAAACTGGACAACAGTGATTTCAGCGAGGCGAATTGCGCATCCTGCCATTTCGTGGGGGCCAATCTGATGGGCAGCCTTTTTGTTCGCACTGATTTGCGAAACGTTGATTTTACTGATGCCAATTTGATGGGGGCCATCCTGCAAAAGAGCCAGCTTGGCGGGGCCATCTTCCCGGGGGCGAATCTGTTTCGCGCGGATCTCTCGCAGTCTTTTACCAGCGATACGACACGGTTTGACGGTGCCTGGACGAAGCGCATCAAAACGCTGCCCAAACGGGATGGAGAGGTGATATGACAATGCTGACAGCCGCTGAACTGCAGCAGCGCGTAAAAAGTGGCGAAACACTCAGTGACCTTACTCTGGACGGGCTGGATTTACAGGGATGCGATCTCTCCGGGGGCATTTTTCAGGATATCTCGTTTTGCCACGTCAACCTGCGACATGCCAATCTGAAAGAGGCGGTCTTTACGGAGTGCCTGTTTAAGCATGCCGATTTGCGAGAGGCGAGACTGGAACAGACGCTCTTTATCCAGTGTGAGATGGGCAATATCGATGCCACTAAGACCGTGCTTAACGAGTGCATCTTCAACAAATGTTCGTTAACCGCCAGCCGCTTCGCCGGTGGAGAAATACAGGCGACCCAGTTTTTAAGCTGTGAAGTAGAGAACAGCCAGTTTGATGCCGCGAAAATCGAGCGCAGTGTGTTCTTCGAATCAAATCTTAACAATGCGCGTTTTACCGCATGCCCAACTTTGCTGACCACATTCTACGCCAGCGATCTTCGTGCGACTGAATTTGAACGGGCGACATTTGAACGTGCCGTCTTTTTTAACTGCGATCAGCGTGGGAAGAACTATTCCCGTCAGGGATTTACCGGCTGCCAGTTTACCGATAACCAACTTGATGAAGTCAATTTCGATGGCGCGCAGTTAACGCAGTGCAACTTCAAGGGCGCATCCCTTAAAGGCGCAAATATGAATCAGGTCAATGCCAGTCAGGCACTGTTTATGGAAGCCAATCTGACGGAAGCACGGTGTCAGGGTAGCGTCTTTGATCAGGCTATTTTTGTGGGGGCGATACTGGAAAAGGCAGATTTCAGTCAGAGTCGACTCTTTCAAAGCATTCTGCAGAACAGCCACGCCACCGGCACGCATTTTACGTTGTGTAACCTGACTTACAGTGATTTTTCATACGCGAATCTGGACGGGGCAGATTTTCGTGGCGCCACCTTCTCGCGCACCCGCATGCACCGTGCCCAACTGGATAACGCCCGTCTGAGCGGACGACAGGGCATTCTGGACTATGACGAAGAATTGTTAGCTGCGGAAGCATGGAGCTTACAGCGCCAGAGTCGTCAATGATGAGGAGTAAAAGATGAACAAAATAAACCATTCACTGGCGCATTCACTTGTGCCGTCAGCCCAGGCATCGGGCATTGTCACCCAAGGTTTTGCTGATGGCAGTCTGATGGTTGAGAGTGAAGGGCGTGGCTGGCATTGCCGTCGTGCCGTGAGCTGCGTAATTGCGCCACAGGTTGGGGACACTGTGTTGATTGCCGGTGTCGACAATCAAATCTGGTTGCTGGCGGTCCTGGAAAGAGTCAGTGCAGAAGCCTGCGAACTTAGCGTGCCGGGGGATCTTTTGATTCGCAGTGAAGGGGAGCTCAGTCTGCGCGGCGCGGCCCTGAAAGTGAGCGCAGCGCAGGGCGATTGCCATATCAGTGAGATGAAATACAGTGGTGACAAACTCTCCGCCTGGGTCAGTTTGTCCCGCATTGTCGGCAAACGGGCAGAATCGGTATGGCAGACCGTAACGCAAATCAGCCATAACCTGTTTCGCACCACCCGGCAGACGGAGCAGGTGCGTGCCGGGCAACTGGATATCAAAGCCGAGGATTATGCGCGACTGCATGCGCACAACACGGTTATCACCTCCAAAGCGATAACCAAAATCGATTCTGAACAGATCCACATGGGATGAGGAACGACGATGTTTGCTAATTGCCAGCTTTTCGGGGTAGACCTGGCGTTTCCTGATGTTTGCCTGACGCCGATGCCAGCGCCAGTGCCTGTTCCTTATCCGGATGTTGCCCTGGGGCCAACGGCCATTCCTAATGCCCTCAACATCCTGTTTATGGGGATGCCTGCACACAACATGGCGACGGTCACACCGCTTACCGTTGGCGATAATCCGGGCGTGGCCACGGGCGTCGCGTCCGGCACGGTGATGGGGCCGTCGCGGCATTTAACCGGCGCGTTTACCGTCCTGCTCAAGGGCACACCCGCGACGCGACTGACCAGTATCAGTCTGCAAAACTCTACGAATGCTATTGGGATGCGCATTGTCCCCAGTCAGTTCAAGGTGTTACTGCTGGCACCCTAAAGGAGGCAACACCTGCAGTACCCTTTACTGTAACAAACGATCTCTGGCGTCTTATTAACCCTGTATTCACTTCTGCGTGCATTTGTATTTTCATGACGAAACGGAATGAACTTTATGCTTAACCGTATTACCGTACAGCTTCCGGTTGAGGGGCTGCTTTTCTGGAAACTCTCCGGGCGGGAAGCCCTGTCAGAGCCGTTTGCGCTGGAGCTGACGCTGCTTGGCACTGATGCGCGCCTGGACAGGAGCCAGCTACTGGGCAAACCTGCCACTGTTACTATTCCTACGCAAAACCTTCTTTCGCCCCGTTTTCTTAACGGGAAAATCACCCGTGTGGCGGTGAGCGCCGTGGAGCTTTCCGGCACCCGCTATGCGGTGTACCAGCTTACCGTTGAACCGGACCTGTGGCCGATGAAGCGTGACCGCAATCTGCGCATTTTCCAGGGTCAGACGGCGGTGCAGATAGTGAAAACGCTGCTGGGTGAATATCAGGT
>NZ_JAHVDV010000058.1:0-10832 GCF_051486985.1 Yokenella regensburgei | reverse complement strand
CGGTCCGGCTGAAAATCGGTGAGGCGTTGACGACGGGCCGGGACCGCCCGCAGGGACGCGGGCGGAGGGGATAGCCTGCAGGGATGCAGGCTGGTCCCCGACCCGACAGCACGGCGGCATAAGACGAACGGACCGCGCAGCGGCGATTTTCCTGGCCGGGAGCCTGGGTTGCAAGGGAGGCGGCGGCGAGCCTCCCTTGCACGTTCACGGGTGCAGCGGCTTCAGAGGGAGAATGCACTCAGGGTGAACGGAACCATTCCACGTAGCCTGCATGGGAGTGTTCCACTATCTGCAACAGACTCTCCTTGAGCATCCGTGCGGAATGTTCCCCCTCACCCTGACCCTCTCCCCAAAGGGGCGAGGGGACCGTCCGTGCCCACATACAATTCCCCCTCACCCTGGCCCTCTCCCCAAAGGGGCGAGGGGACCGTCCGTGCCCACATACAATTCCCCCTCACCCTGGCCCTCTCCCCAGAGGGGAGAGGGGATGGACCGTGCCCACATACAATTCCCCCTCACCCTGACACTCTCCCTCAGGGAGAGGGAAATGTTCGTACCCGAAAGCAACGCCTCCCGCAGAAGGCTCCCTTCTTAATGCTTATCCCGCGTCATGCGGTCGAGATATCCCATCAAAAATGCTGACACTACAAACGTCAGATGGATTATCACGTACCACATCAGCTTATTATCCGGCACATTTTTGGCGTCCATAAACACCCGCAGCAGATGAATAGACGAGATGGCAACAATCGACGCTGCCACTTTGTTTTTCAGGGACGTGGCGTCCATTTTCCCCAACCAGCTAAGTTTCTCTTTATTAGGGGAGATGTCGAGTTGCGAGACGAAGTTTTCATAGCCTGAGAACATCACCATGACCAGTAACCCTCCCACCAGCGTCATATCCACCAGCGAGAGCAATGTCAGGATAAGATCGGCTTCTGCCAGATTAAAAATATTGGGCAGAACGTGAAGAATCTCCTGAAAAAATTTAACTGTCAGGGCGAGCAGTGCAAGAGACAGACCAAAGTAAACCGGGGCGAGCAACCAGCGCGAGGCATACATTGCGTTTTCAAGAAATCGTTCCATAGCATCCTTTAAGAGTGTGTTACCCGCAGCCAGTATACCGCAGCCTACTGGCGGAAATGCAACACTATGCCAACCCCCTTACAACGATTTACCAACTACTCGGCTACACGTCTGCGGGAGTGATCTCCGGGCGCTTATACTCTGGCCACACCAGCGTGACAAGCTCAGGGTAGGCCTCCATGCTGAATTCCCGAAAACACTGGCGCAGGTTTAGCACATCCAGATCGGAATGCAGGACTTTCTCACCATTAAGACAACGCTTTTTTATATTGTCGTAATACTTATACACCGCAGAATTGAGATCGCTGCAACGACGCTGCGCCTCGAATAATCCCGGAACACTATTTAACTCCGCCATGTTCATGCGTTTAATGGTGGCATGAAGGAAATCGATATATTCATGATTAACCCGCCAGTACCATACCGGCGTAATGGCATTCATGAGCATAGAGAAATGGTCTTCCCCTTCCTCTTTCGATAACGGATTACTTTGAGGTGGCGACAATAGATTTTCACTACCTGCTGACGGGTTATTGTTAGCGCGCATCAATAAAAGCACCCCACCCGTCAACAGCAATAAAGCAACAACAGAATAAAAAATACTGTTCATGTGCAGACTCCATTTTTTTTGATTTTAAAAGTGCGCCATGATATTGTCAACGAACCTCACGCCTGGACTTACCCCACCCTGTTGATATTAAAGGATATTAGAAATGCTGCCCGAGAATCTGGTCCCGGCTCGCTTTCACATTTCCGCTGCAGAATCCGACTCCGGTGAAGCAGAAAAAAACAGTAATTTAACTCAGGGAAAAACAACTCTCTCTGATTACGCCAGCGACATATTAGCCAGTGTGACGCGTACCGGGCAATCGCGGAATATGTTACTTGAGGAACGCGACCGACATATAAAAGATCGATTATTTCGCGTCGTTAAAATCGATACTTTTGCCAGACTACTTAATGATTTACAGGCTGAAGGCGAGATCGACGCTCAGACATTAAGTCAAATTATTGCCGACAAAACCAAAGAAATTAATGATGCGGGTAATGAAATTTGGCTTAATCTCATAACCCGCGAAAAAGATATGCCTTTGTTTTATAAACTTGGGGATGAATAGCGTGAAAGACGTTGAAGATAACGACGTTTATTTGGTTTTCGACAACCATAAAAGCGACGAATTTATCTTAAAGCAAAATATTGAAGCGTTAATTCAAAGTAAGAATGCCGCTATCCAGCGCATCGCCCACGAACTGGTTTCCATCCCGGCCGCGCTGGTACGTCTGAAATGGCAAAACCGCCGTGAAATCTACGCGCTTCAGGTAAAAGAAGAGATTTATGGTGCTGCCATCAATGCCATCATTGAAGCGCGACCTGAATTACATGACAAAATCATGGCCAGGCTGGAAGCGAACTATCAGTATATCCTTGCACGCGAAGCTGCAACGCTGCGCATCAGTCGTAAGCTCGCAGATGAAGAATACCGCACGGCGATGGTGACCACGGTCGCCCTGGAAGAGCGCGCGGCCTCCCCGCAAGATGAAGCCTCCCTGCCCGCCGTAAGACCTGCGGTGGAATAACCCTTCCCTGACCCCTGGTTCCCCCCGAATTAAGCGTGAAATATTCTGTTAACGGTTGGTCTTTTAATAAAAATTAAAAATGATGTAGTCACGCTCAAATTAAGGTTTCTCCGGCGGCTTTACGCGCAAAAAAAGGCCTGCGTCATGCAGGCCTTTTCAGTAAAACAGAAACTATTTAGCAGCGGCCGCGACCTCTTCGCCTACCAGACCAATTTTGAGATAACCCGCCTGATGAAGGGTATCCATGACTTTCATCATGGTTTCGTAGTCGACCGTCTTATCCGCACGGAAGAAGATGGTGGTCTCTTTTTTTCCTTCTGTCACAGCATTCAGCGCACTCACCATCGTTTCGTCCGTCACCGGATCGTTACCGATAAACATAGTGTTATCCGCTTTGACAGAAAGATAAACCGGTTTTTCCGGACGGGGTTGCGGCTGGCTGGAAGAGGCTGGCAGATTCACTTTGACATCGACGGTAGCAAGCGGAGCCGCCACCATAAAGATAATCAGCAGAACCAACATCACGTCGATAAACGGCGTCACGTTGATCTCGTGCATTTCGCCATTATCGTCCAGGTTTTCGTTTAGACGCATTGCCATGAGACATCAACCTACTCGTAATTTCTGGGCCGTATGGACGGGTTTAGCAGACGAGCTGGCCGCCAGGTCCAGATCGCGGCTTTGTAACAGCAGAACCTGCGCAGCAACATCGCCAAGGGTCGCTTTATAGCCGCCGATCATACGGGCGAAAATGTTATAGATGACTACGGCTGGAATTGCCGCGACAAGACCAATGGCTGTTGCCAGCAGCGCTTCGGCAATACCAGGAGCCACGACGGCAAGGTTTGTGGTCTGCGTCTGAGCAATACCAATAAAGCTGTTCATGATCCCCCACACGGTGCCGAACAGGCCGACAAACGGGGAGATAGCGCCTATGGTCGCAAGGAAGCCATTGCCACGGCCCATATGACGGCCGGTTGCAGCAACCCGGCGTTCGAGACGAAAACCAGTACGCTCTTTGATCCCTTCGTTATCTTCGCTACCGGCGGATAACTCCAGTTCGTTCTGCGCTTCGTTAATCAGCTGAGTGCTCAGGCTGCGGGCGTGGAAAGAGGCGGCGATGTCGCTGGCCTGATCCAGAGAACGCACGTCAGAAAGCAACTGCTGCTCACGCTTGAGGCGGCGCTTTTGCGAAAGTAATTCCACGCTTTTACTAAAGAAGATGGCCCATGTAACTACTGATGCCAGAATCAACCCGATCATCACAATCTTCACGACGATGTCGGCATGTTGATACATACCCCAAACGGAAAGATCCGTCTGCATCAAATTATTACCCACTGTGTTTCTCCAGGACGCCTATCACAAAATCTGAATATAATAATATCAAATCGACGTCGAATTGATAGTAGTTCTCATTAGTATTTACATACTGCCCTAATGCCCCCGCTTTTTCTTTGCGGTTACGCAGTAAAAAGTCCCGCCGGGCGATATTCAGGGAATTTTATACTTTATAACCGTGTCGACGGTGCATCGCCGGGCAATCATGGTAGTCTGGACATCCAGACGTATAAAACAGGTGAAGTGAACATGACGGCGAAGAAAATGGATACCGCCCTGGTCAACGCAGGGCGCAGCAAAAAATACACCCAGGGCGCGGTAAATAGCGTCATTCAGCGAGCTTCTTCACTCGTGTTCGACAGTGTGGAGGCCAAGAAGCATGCCACCCGCAATCGTGCAAAAGGCGAGTTGTTTTATGGCCGTCGGGGCACGCTGACTCATTTTTCATTGCAGGAAGCCATGTGCGAACTGGAAGGCGGGGCAGGCTGCGCCCTGTTCCCGTGTGGTGCGGCAGCCGTTGCGAATACTATTCTGGCGTTCGTCAGCCAGGGCGATCATATTCTCGTGACTAACACGGCCTATGAACCCACCCAGGATTTCAGTACCAAAGTCCTTGCCAAACTGGGGGTCACCACCGGTTGGTTCGACCCGCTAATTGGCGCAGGCATCGCAGAGCTGATTCAACCAAACACGAAAGTGGTGTTTCTCGAATCTCCAGGCTCCATCACCATGGAAGTGCACGACGTCCCTGCCATTGTTGCCGCGGTACGGCGCGTTGCCCCAGAAGCCATTATCATGATCGACAACACCTGGGCTGCGGGCATTCTGTTTAAAGCACTGGAATTTGATATAGATATTTCTCTTCAGGCGGCGACCAAATACCTGATAGGTCATTCAGACGGGATGATAGGCACCGCCGTCGCCAATGCTCGTTGTTGGGATCAACTGCGTGAGAATGCCTATTTAATGGGGCAGATGGTCGATGCCGACACCGCCTATATGACCAGCCGCGGTCTGCGTACGCTCGGTGTGCGGCTGCGTCAGCACCATGAAAGCAGCGTCAAGGTCGCCGAGTGGCTGGCCTCCCATCCGCAGGTGGCACGCGTCAACCATCCAGCCTTGCCCGGCAGCAAAGGGCACGAATTCTGGAAGCGGGATTTCAGTGGCAGCAGCGGCCTCTTCTCATTTGTCCTGAATAAACGCCTTAACGATAACGAACTGGCCACCTTTCTCGACCAGTTTACCCTCTTTGCGATGGCCTACTCCTGGGGCGGTTTTGAATCACTCATTCTGGCCAATCAGCCGGAACAGATTGCGGCGATTCGCCCCCAGGGCCAGGTGGATTTTGAGGGTACGCTCATTCGGTTGCATATTGGTTTAGAAAACGTTGATGATTTAATCGAGGATTTAGCAGCAGGGTTTCAACGCATCGTGTAGATTGATAAGGCTGGTTAAAAATTCTCTTTATGCCAGCAGATAACTCTGTATTAATTGCGCCCGGGATCAAGGTGTTTCGGGCAATAAACGCGTACAATAGCCTCTTCTAAGCGGTACCACAGGAAAGTCCATGGTTGTAATTCAAGACATTATCGCTGCGCTCTGGCAACACGACTTTGCAGCGCTGGCGAACCCACATGTGGTTGGCGTCGTCTACTTTGTGATGTTCGTCACCCTCTTTTTAGAAAATGGATTGCTTCCTGCCTCCTTTTTACCTGGAGACAGCCTGCTTTTGCTGGCAGGAGCGCTCATCGCTCGCGGCTGTATGGATTACATTTCTACCCTGCTTATCCTCACCTCGGCGGCAAGCCTGGGATGCTGGCTCAGTTACCTGCAGGGGCGCTGGCTTGGAAATACTCGGGTGGTAAAAAGCTGGCTGGCCCAGTTGCCAGAAAAATATCATCAGCGCGCAACCTGCATGTTCGACAGGCACGGTTTACTGGCGCTGCTGGCGGGTCGGTTCCTGGCGTTCATCCGCACGCTGCTCCCCACGATGGCCGGTATCTCCGGGTTATCTAACCGCCGCTTCCAGATATTCAACTGGCTGAGCGCGCTGCTGTGGGTCGGCATTATTACCTCCCTCGGTTATGCCATCAGCATGATCCCGTTTGTGAAACGTCATGAAGACCAGGTGATGACCTTCCTGATGATCCTGCCGGTATTCCTGCTGGTAGCGGGTCTGGTGGGGACGCTCGCGGTGGTTATCAAGAAGAAATATTGCAACGCCTGAAAACACGCCGGGCACCGACAGGCTGACCCGGCTTTTTTGCGCCTTATATCCCCTGCATCGTGCGAATGCGTGCGGCATCCTCTCCCGGCGTCACGCCGAAATAGCGCTTGAATTCACGACTAAACTGAGACGGGCTTTCGTACCCTACACGAATGGCGGCCGCACTGGCCTTAAGACCATCGTGAATCATCAACATGCGTGCTTTGTGCAGACGGAATGACTTCAGGTACTGCAAGGGTGAGGTACTGGTGACCGACTTGAAGTTATGGTGAAACGCCGAGACGCTCATGTTCGCCTCTGATGCCAGTTGATCCACGCTCAGGTTCTCTGTGTACTGGCTTTCGATACGCTTGAGTACGCGGCTTATCAGGCTGAAATGAGTCTGACGGCTGACCAGCGCCAGCAGAGCACCGCCTCCTGGCCCCAGCAGCACATGGTAGAGGATCTCACGCACAATCTGCTTGCCGAGAATACGGGCGTCCAGCGGCCTGTCCATCACGTCCAGCAGACGCTCAATGGCACAAAGGATCTCGTCCGAGAGCGTAGCGGAATTAATCCCACTCGATGCCATTGCCGGGCGAAACAGCTCATCCTCGCCAATATCCATTAACAGCTCTTGCAGCTGGAGAATATCAACATTCAGGCGGATCCCTGCCAGCGGCACCGCCTCCGTCGCGAAGGTTTCACACTCGAAGGGCAGAGGCACGGTCAGGAGCAGATATTCATTGGTGTCATAGCGGAATACCCGCTCATTGATATAACCAATTTTATGCCCGGAAAAGAGAAAAACGATGCCAGGCTGATACATCACCGGGGTGCGCGTTCCAGGCTGAGTCCCGTAGAGCAGACGGACATCCGGCAGCAGCTCACTTAATCTATTTTCATGACTTTTAAGGCATTTAATTTGCTCAGTTAACTGCTGGCAGATAGCTTCACGGTTCATTTGTTCTCACTCCAGGTGCAATTCCCGACGCTGACAGTGTGCGCAGTTTTTTTCGCTTTCTCCAGCGCTGAGTAGAAATGGGCAAGACATCGGCAGGAATGTGCATTGAGAGGATGCGCCTTGCTGTCCACAATGTTCAGCATCAGGCCGCGTTGTGCCGCCACCTTTCTACCCACATAAGGGAACGAGCAATGAACAACTTTACTCTTCATACCCCCACCCGCATTCTGTTTGGCAAAGATGCCATCTCCGATTTGCGTGAACAGATTCCCGCTGATGCCCGCGTGCTTATTACTTACGGCGGCGGCAGCGTAAAGAAAAATGGTGTGCTGGACCAGGTTTACCGCGCGCTGGACGGGCTGGACGTGCGTGAGTTCAGCGGCATTGAGCCCAACCCCTCTTACGAAACGCTGATGAACGCGGTAAAAATTGCTAAAGAAGAAAACATTACCTTCCTGCTGGCGGTCGGTGGCGGTTCGGTGCTCGACGGCACCAAATTCATCGCCGCCGCGGCCCACTACGCTGACGGCGTTGACCCCTGGGAAATTCTGCAGACCTCCGGCAGTAAAATAACCAGCGCAATCCCGATGGGTTCCGTGTTAACGCTGCCGGCAACGGGTTCTGAATCGAATAAAGGTGCGGTTATCTCCCGTAAAACCACGGGCGATAAACAAGCCTTCCACTCTGTGCATGTGCAGCCGGTCTTTGCCGTACTCGATCCGGTGTATACCTACACCCTGCCGCCGCGCCAGGTCGCGAACGGCGTGGTCGATGCCTTTGTGCATACCGTTGAACAGTACGTCACCTGGCCTGTGAATGCCAAAATTCAGGACCGTTTCGCCGAGGGCATTCTGCTGACGCTTATCGAAGAGGGTCCGAAAGCACTGCAGGAGCCGGAAAATTACGACGTGCGTGCCAACGTCATGTGGGCTGCAACCCAGGCGCTTAATGGTCTGATTGGTGCAGGCGTGCCACAGGACTGGGCAACCCATATGCTGGGCCACGAACTGACGGCGATGCACGGTCTGGATCATGCCCAGACGCTGGCGGTGGTGCTGCCTGCACTGTGGAATGAAAAACGCGACACCAAACGTGGCAAACTGCTGCAGTACGCAGAACGCGTCTGGAACATCACCGAAGGCTCAGACGATGCCCGTATTGATGCAGCTATCGAAGCCACACGCGGGTTCTTCGAGCAGATGGGCGTACCGACCCGCCTGTCCGGTTACGGTCTGGACGGCAGTTCTGTCCCGGCCCTGCTGGCAAAACTGGAAGAGCATGGCATGACAAAACTCGGCGAACATCAGGATATTACCCTGGATGTCAGCCGTCGCATTTATGAAGCGGCACGCTAAGCTTTTTACGCCCTCGCCTTTCGTTTTTGGGCTTTTCGTCCAGACTTAATGCACACAACCTTACCGGGCTCCGTCCCGGTAAGTACATAGAGGAGGCATGCATGACACATTCAACCGTGATTAAACTTGCTGATGGCAATCTGATGCCGCAGCTCGGTCTCGGCGTGTGGAAAGCGGGTAATGAGGAAGTGGTTTCCGCCATTCACAAAGCGCTGGAGGTGGGTTATCGGTCTATTGATACCGCAGCGGCGTATAAAAATGAAGACGGCGTAGGCGATGCGCTGCGAAGCGCAGGCGTCCCACGTGACGAGCTGTTCATCACCACAAAGTTGTGGAATGACGATCAGAAACGTCCCCGTGAAGCATTGCAGGAGAGCCTTGAAAAGCTGAAGCTGGATCATGTGGATCTGTATCTGATGCACTGGCCGGTTCCGGCTATCGACCATTATGTCGACGCCTGGCAGGGGATGATCGAGCTACAGCAGCAGGGGCTGGTGAAGAGTATTGGGGTCTGTAACTTCCAGATCCATCATCTGCAAAAGATCATTGATGAAACTAACGTGACGCCCGTGATCAACCAGATAGAGCTGCACCCGCTACTCCAGCAGCGCCAGCTGCACGCCTGGAATGCCACGCACAAAATTCAGACCGAGTCCTGGAGCCCGCTCGCACAGGGTGGCGAAGGGGTATTCGATCAGAAAATTATTCGTACTCTTGCGGATAAGTATGGCAAAACGGCAGCACAGATTGTCATTCGCTGGCACCTCGACAGCGGCCTGGTGGTGATTCCGAAATCCGTGACCCCGTCGCGTATTGCCGAAAACTTTGACGTCTGGGACTTCCGCCTCGATAAAGACGAGATGGTCGAAATAGCGAAGCTGGATCAGGGCAAACGCCTGGGGCCAGACCCGGATGAGTTCGGAGGCTAATCTCTCTGCGCCCGGCCCTCTGGCCGGGCTTATTCTATCCTGCGGTGTTGACCCGACTAAGCGGTACAGGTCTGCAGATATCATGCTCACCCGTTTGTGTGTCGGGCGATTGCTGCGTTCGCGGTAGGGTGCACACAACTCCCATCTCATCAGGCGCGCCCTCATAGGAGCCACTCAGACGATAAGAGAGCAATACATCGTAATGTTGCCCCCTGGCTGTAATAAGTAACCGGGAAATATTAATTTTATCAATAGGGCCGATGGGCAAAAAGAGTGACCATTCATGGTCGCCCCTGAAGAAAAATGCCCCCTTGCTATCGGTGAGCGTGCTGGCGTCAGAGCCATTGCTTTTCAGCGTGATCTCCGCCGCCGAAATCGCGTTGCCATCGCTGTCCAGCAGACGCCCTTCCACCACCGGTTGCGACCGGGTATACGCAACGCATCCGCTTTGCAGTAGTGCCAGCAATACCAGGCCCGGCCAGAACCGTTTTGCCATCGTTCACTCCCTGAATACAGGTTAACCTCTCTTCACTGCAGAGACTTACACACCGCCGAAGGCAGTGCTACTCTGAGTACCGTACCCCCAAAAAAAGATGCCGCTATGCAAAAATGTTTAGCCCTGCTTATTGTGTGCAGTTTTTCAGTCTTTGGGCAGTCTCCACAGCGTAGCGTGGAACTGCTTTATCAGCACTATGCGAATAACGCACCGGGTGTGGTTTTTGATGCATCCGGCCAGGAGCAGATCATCTCAGGCCGCCTTATGAAAGTGGTCGCGGAAGATCAGAAACTGACAGCGCAAGGCGATGTGGGCTATCTGAATTACGACCCGGTGTGCAGCTGCCAGGATTATGACAACCTGGTACTGGAGCAGGTTGATATCGTGACACACGATCCGCAGCATGTGGATGCAGTGGTACGTTTTCGCCCGTTCAGCGACGGGCCAGAAACCGTGACGCAAACGCTGGTGCTGGTGGATGAAAACGGTCGCTGGCTGATTGATGATATCGTCAATGAAACGAGCAGCCTGTATGAAGGGATGAAAGCGTATAACCGCGAGCGAATTGAAGAAGCGCAAAGTGATAAAGCATCGGAGAAAGGTACCGTCAGTTCACCCTCACCCCAGCCCTCTCCCTGAGAGCGAAATGGCGGCGCCGGGCAGTTCCCTCTCCCGGTGAGCCGAGGGATCGTCACAAAAAAATGCAATCCCATCCGGTTCCCTCTCCTCTTTGGGGAGAGATACCGTCTTGCGGTTCAGGCCGCAAGCGGTATCTCAGCGTCGAATATGCGACCCGATTTCACTACGCCATAAGCCAGTTGCAACAGCTTTCTCATTCCCGCGCAGACCTGCTCTTTCCCTGATTTTCCTCGTTCAG
>NZ_JAHVDV010000057.1:0-11196 GCF_051486985.1 Yokenella regensburgei | reverse complement strand
AGTCCGGACCGTACTTCTTTATCCAGGCGTAAAGGCTGTGGGTGGTGATATCGAGACGTGTTGCAACACTGGAAACAGAATGACCGCGATCAATAACCTGTTTGACTGCTTCAATTTTAAACTCTTCGGGATAACGTTTACCGCTCATGAGCACCTCTCTTTAAGTCATCTTAAATGACTCTGAGGTGTCTGTTAAACCCGTGGCGATTCACCCCTTATAATCTGCATGTTCCAGCTCTCGATTGGATGATGACATCTACTGGCCTATGCATAAGGGCAGACTATTTTCCCAGATCGCTGTGCGTAGAGCCCGTCATTCCCTATAACTTAGGGCAACCAGAGTTTGCTTATAAGCAAAGGTTTTGTGGTAACACGATTTTCTTTAGTGCTACGAATATTGACTACTGCCAGGTGATACGGATCAAGCCCTATGTGTCACTTCAGGGTAGCGTGCAGAGATTCGACACCCAAAGCGATCGACTTCTTTAAAATACATCATCCTGAATTTAAGAATAAATAGGCATGGCGCGGTAGGATAAAACATAGGCTACAGGAAACTATCTATATAAATACATCTCAGCGGGATACAAATTTAACAGAAATAAATTATTGCCGTTAATGAATGCATTGTTTTAATACGGCATGGGTCATTTGAATTTTTTCATATATGTCAGGTGCAGCTTTTTTGTGGCTTCTGACTCTGTTAATTAGTAGTTGCCAGAAAATGGCAGGATTGTATCATCCTGCAGAGAACAGAACCGAGCCTAGGGAATGACCATGAAAGACGCGTGGCTGGATACGTGCTCCGCAACAATTCAAAACTTCGTTGAACGCGCGACGAGGTTAGAGCCAGATAATCTTGACCTGGAATTAGTCGAAAAAATTGATTTTGGCTGCCAGATTAACTTAAGCCTGAATTTTCGTATTGAAACGGAAAAAAATCATCAGGCAGGTAGAGTGCATGCCGGAAATGGAACGCTGGTGTTTAATCATGCCTTCCAGTATTCCGAAGCGCTGCAAGCGGAAACCAGCGCGGTCTTATCCCGTAAAGAAACGCTGCGCGAAGCGCGTGAGCATGTGCTTTCGCAGCCATACGGTGGTATGAAAAAAGAGACGGTTATCTATTCCCATCCTAAGCGACTCTGTTTAACGGAAAACTGCACGCAATGTAATGGTCGTGGGCAGGTGAGCTGTTCCTGGTGCTATGGTTCTGGCCGTGTGACCTGCACAAGCTGTGGGGGAAGTGCGCAGGTATTGGATCAGCGTAGCTATTATGATCACTATACAAAGCAAAATCGGGTAGAGAGCTATTACCGCACCTGCTCAACATGTTCAGGTGGGAGCGTGCGCTGTAGCCATTGTAGCGGCTCAGGTAATCAGCGCTGCTCGCCCTGTGACGGCACGGGAGAGACAACCCTCATCACCCGGCTACACACCGTCGCAGTACCTAATTACCACATGGTTTATTATCGTGAGGATGTCCAGACCTTCATCAAAGATGGTCTGTACAAAGCAGGCATTCCCGAGCTTGAACGTTATGGCACTATCGCGCTTACAGAGTCCACGTCGGATGAAGCGTTGCGCTGCGTTAACTTTACTTACAACGCTGAAATCCCGTTTGCCAGGTTTACCAGCCGGCTGCCGCTGACGCCGCCTGCTGAGCAGCCGATTCACTGGGTAATTTACGGGATCACGCCGCACATCCTGGATTCAGGCCACGTTATTGAGCGGATGCTAAAGAAAGATCTTGATGGCCTTGTCTACCAGTCCAGCACCGGGAAATTGCTCAACCCCCTTGTCGCGGCGTTTAGCCGTAAAACCGTCGCCACATTTATGGAGTCGGAGGCCCATCAGGAGATGCTGGATGCCAACCGGGCGGGGAAATCCGGCGAGATGCTCCGCGAAGCGATGAATCGTAGCGTGACTACAACCTATATCGATGAAGCTCTGACCAGTCTGAAGGCCATCACACGCGCCATCCAGAACTGGTCGGTGTTGAAGTGGTCATTTTTCAGCGCCTTTCTGATTTACCTGTTTATGCCGTTTTATACGGCTTATGGCCGTTTCTGGGTGGGCGACCCCGCAACGGGACACCTCTACCTGACCCCCTTTACCCGCTGGGATAGTCAACAAAGATTACTCACCTCCCTTGAGTTATTGGCCCGTTACTGTGGCCTGTTTATGGCCATTGCCGCCATTGTTATGGCGGTAGTGGGTTATTTATGGCGCAGGGGCTGGGTTCACTGGCGAATGGATTCACATCTGGCTGATTGGGCGGTCGATAAGAAGATTTTACGCAGCGGCTGGTTCGTCAGTTTGCTTTTGACGAGCCTCTTCACAACGTGCCTGTTAATGCTTTGCCCGATTTGGGTGACACATGAGGGAGTACTCTTCGGGCAGTATCCAATAAAAGAGTTACTTCAATGGATCCTTCAGTCGGTTAAGTAAAATAATAATATCTGGGCTCCCTGAATAAATCAGGGAGTTCTGGTTCTTCAGGCATGGCTTATTTTGTCACATTTCACGCAATAACCTTTTTAAAGTTATTACTATTTTGTCTGCACGTTAAAGCGCAAAACGATTAATACAAGGTCTGATAATCCCCTCAATTCTAAGGATAGAAACCCTGCCTCTCCCATGTTACGGTCTGCCCAAAGCAATCAGGGATCGTTATGAAAATTATATTGTTAAGGCACGGTAAGCCAGATATTGAAACCGACCACAAATACACTGCGGATAAAATGGCGCAATGGATTGCCGCGTATGACCACAGCGAAGTCAGCGAAGACCCGCCAGCGGAATTAATATCCTGGCTTTCAACGCATCACTATCCTGCCGTTGCCAGTCCCTTACCCAGAGCCATCACTTCATTAAACAAACTCGGCATTGAACCCACGGTTGTTGATCCTGATTTCAGGGAAGCGCAATTACCGTTGATCAATCTGCTCGGGCTGACATTATCACCTTTAACCTACGCATTCTGGTTACGGATACTCTGGCTTGCAGGATTTTCCGCAAAGGTTGAATCGCGCGCTCTGGCGCAAAAGCGAGCGGTACAGGCGGCAGATAAACTCATTAAGCTTGCGGAAAATAACCAAAGTGTACTGCTGATGGGGCACGGCATCTTCAACCGCATGCTGGGAGCGGAATTAAAAAAGGAAGGCTTTAGCGTGTCCGGGAAAACGGGTAAAGGCTACTGGCATGCCGTCACCTACGAAAAAAGTCACTGAAACCTGATGACATAGCGGCTCGAGTAAAAAACCACCTACTACGTGTTGTGTACGGCGTTGATGAATTTTTTGTGATTAACATCTCGTTTTTAAGTGATTTAATGGATCTAAAGGATCAAATAGATCTAATTTGTGTCACCTCCCAAACGCACGATAAGTCAGGTCATCAATGAAGCCCTTTGTCCATTCTGTTAGCGATCTTGTGACGAATATCCGTACCTATTGCCGCGAAATGGCGATTCATTCCGACAGCCCCATTTTCGATCAGGTGGGTCGGGTCAAATGTTGGTATGCCTGGCGAGAGCCTGAGACCACTGAATGGCTGTTTGCCCCCAGCAAATACATCGGTTATGCCGGGATGGACAAAGATTACTATGCCGAAAATTATCGGGATCTGGACGGCAAGATAACGGAAGTGAAGCTCAGTAAATTCTCTGCAGGGGTCAGCAAAAGCGACCATGCTATGCTGGAGAAAAAACTGGCAGAACGGCTGTTTTACATTCACCGTTCGCCGGGGAAATCGATCAAAATCCGCGTGGTGAATGATCCAGATAATGAGGTTCACATTCCGGGCAGTCAGCAACGTCCGGTCTTTATTCTGCCGTCAACGGATCTGGATTTTTATCGTCTGGTTCAAGAGCCTCGTCTCGCACCGAAGGTTACCAGCATTGCATACAGCGAAGAGAGCGTGAAGCTGGATTTAAGTTTTAACGACGACAGATATAGTGTCGCGCTTCAGCGCCAGAGCAACGGCAAATTTGTGGGTCATGCCGAACGCCATGACAACGTTCGCATCCCCGTTGAGGCATATGTACATCTCAGTGATGACGACCTGGAAATTGAGGGTACGAAATGGGTGGAAAACGGCAGCGACTACGCCTGGCATTTATCGGTCGATCGTAAACTGTTGTGATCGCATGCCCCATGTGGCACGGGATTGAAGGCGCAGACAACGGCGGGCCGCCGCAGTTAATTGCGCACGTCGTGAACCTGTTCACACATTCTCACTAAGCGCGATGAATTTTCTTTCAGGCTGGGTTGCTCGGGGGGGGCTTGGGCAACGATGCGCACGCTATGCTATTTTTCCTGGCTTTATAATGCCTTATCAAAACGCCCGCCAATGATATATTTTCCTCGCTCTACGAATATTTGCGTTAAGTAAATCTATCTCCTCAATTAGCCCTAAATTACAGCTTTTATTACACGATTACATATCTTGACATAGATGTTACTGATCGGTAATTATTACGTAACGCAATAAGTTTATTCTTATTTGAAGCTCGTTATTCCGGCCGCCCCATTTATTAACTCACTGTTATGTCGGGATAACATGAGAAAAATTATGATCAGCGGGTCTTTTAATCTTTCTTAAATAAAGGGCTCTTCAGGAAATGGGGATTCTTTCAGGTCGACACAGTTTTAACATCCTGCCTGCAATTATACTTTCTTTACCCTTTGTCATTTCTGTGACGACGGCTCAGGCGAGGGTGCCTTCGTCCTCCTCGCACTCTGCTTCTACCGATACCTCAACGGGCGGTTTATTTGCCGCACTACGAAGCACCATGCTCCGTCACCCTGGTCTCGCCAGTCAGCAGGCTCTTCTGCGTTCCAAAGAGGCCAACGCCGACAGTGCTCGCGCGGCACGTTTGCCAACGCTTGGTGCCAGCGCGGGGACGGGGCAAATTTCAGGTTACAATGATTCCAGTACGACCACGCTGAGCGTATCGCAACCGTTATGGGCTTTTGGGCGTATCGACAGTGCCATTGACTACGCTGACAATGACACCCTTGCTCAGCAAGCCACGGCCTGGGCTACGCGTCGTCAATTGCTGGAAGAGACCGCAGTGGCCTATGCGAATGTGCAGGGTGTTCGTGAGCGTCTTGCCGTTGCTGAGTCGAACGTTAACAACCATCAGGCATTGCAGGAACAGATCCAGCGCCGTGCGCAGGGAGGACTGGCTTCTTCGGCTGATGTCAGCCTGGCGAAGGCCCGAATGTTACAGGCGCGGGCCTCATTCGAACAGGCCAAATCGGACCTGCTCACCGCCGAGTCCACGCTGTTGTCCTTAACTCAGGAGCCTGTCGCAAGCGACCTGCCGATTCCTGGCAACATCCTCAAACTGCCTGCCGATAAGTCTATCCAGGAACAAATCCTTGCGCAGAGTGCGACCGTGCGCGCACGCGAAGCGGCGGTGACGCTTGCCGAAACCGATGTAGAACGTCAGCGTACTTCATCGCTGCCGACCGTCTCTCTGCAAGCCTCCCGCAATGACTACTCCGGTATCCCCAACCAGAGAAATAACAATACGATCAATATTGTTGTGAGCGGCAGTATGGAGGGGCTGGGGCTGGTGTCCCGCGGCCTCCAGAATGCGGCACTGGAACGCGTGGAGGCGGCACGACAGGATCTGGCCCAACAACGCCACAGTGAAGATATCCAGACCCGCCAGTTGCTTGATCAGCGTGAGGCTAACGAGACGCTGCTGGCCGGTTATGAGCAGTCGGTCCTTGAACTCAGCGACACGCTGGCATCGTTTCGCCGCCAGTACGAATCCGGCTACAAAAGCTGGCTGGATGTCCTCAACGCTGTGCGCGAATTAACCGAACAACAACAAGCGCTGGTATCGGTGCGATCGGCATGGCGGGTCGATTCCCTGCGCCTGGCCGCACGCACGGGCCGTATGGACGATATCACTGGCGCCCAGCCCACGGGCACACAATTAGTTAACACGTCTGCGAGCCAACCCTGATGATACCTGTTCCTCTCCCTGAATTACTGGCCTTGCTGGACAAGCTACACGCCCCGGTGAATAAAGCGGCATTAACGCAGGCGTATGCGCGTGCGCAGAGCGTACCTCCGGTGAACGATCGTCCACAGGATCAGGTGCGCGGTTTATTGTCGGACGCGGGCATGAAAGATGTCCGGCTGGCGTTACTTCCCTGGCGGCGTTTTGATCCCCGCCATCTTCCGGCGTTGATGTGGCACGACCAGACATGGTGGCTGGCCGAACGACACAATGAGGGAGGGAAAACCGATACCCTGACTCTGACCCGTGAGGGTGCTGAATCCCGAACGCTGGCGGTCGACGACATTGTGACCGGTGCGCCGGGTTCGGCTGCGGGTGACGAAACGGCTGTACTCTGGTTCAGCCTGGCTTCACACGTTCAGTCAGAAAATCTCTCTGAAAGCGAAAACCCGGCCATGCGCCTGGTCTGGCGCGAACTGTTGCGTGACCGCAGTTGGGTGTACCGGGTCGTCGCTGCTACGCTGCTGGTGAACATCCTGGCCATTCCCACATCGCTCTTCGCGATGCAGGTCTACGACCGTGTGGTTCCTACCCTGGCCTGGGCGACACTGACCACGCTGGTCGTAGGGATGGTGCTGGTTGTGGGTCTGGACTGGCTGCTCAAAACACTGCGCGCCCACATTATGGACAGCGTTGCCAGCAGCGTGGATAAACGCCTTTCCCAGCATGTCTATGAACACCTGCTGCACCTGCAACTCGACCAGCAGCCCGGCAGTCTGGGCACCCTGGCCGCGCAGGTAGGGGCGCTGGATTCGGTACGGCAGGTTTTCTCTGCCGGTCTGGTCTTCGGCATCGTGGATCTGCCTTTTGCCTTGCTGTTCATCGGACTTATCGGTTTGATCGGTGGGCCCGTAGGCTGGGTTTACCTCGGAATGTTGCCTGTCGCGCTGGCGCTTGGCCTGTACACCCGCATGCGCTTGCGCCGTCTTACTCGCCAGCAGATGCTGCGCAGCAATGAGCGTCTGGGCCTGTTAGTGGACAGTATTCGCGGGGCTGAGACTATGCGCGCCAGTCATGCTGGCTGGCGTTTTGCACAAGACTGGCAGACGCTCAGTCACTCCATCGCGGGCTACAGCATTCAGCAAAAATCGCTCAGCCAGTTCTGTACCAACACCACCGGCAGTCTGTCGACGCTGGCGTATGTCATGGGGATTGTGGTGGGCGTTTGGGGCGTAGAGGCCGGATATTTGACCACCGGAGGCATGGTAGCGTGCAGTATTCTGGGCGGGCGCGTCATCGGGCCGGTGAGCCAGGGCGTGCAGTACCTGATGCAGTGGCAGCAGGTCAAAGAAGCGCTGGATATGGTGAACAACCTGCTGCGTAAACCTACTGAGCGTCGCCCCGGACAGACGCTGTTGTTGCCCGATCGCCTGCCAGAACATATTGGTGTGGAAAAGCTGCGCTTCGCCTTTCCGCAGTCTCCGGTACAACAACTCAATATTCCCGCACTCAATTTTCATGCCGGTGAACGCGTTCTGCTGTTAGGACCCGTCGGCGGCGGTAAATCGACGTTGCTGAAGATCCTGGCCGGGCTGTATCGCCCCGGTGAAGGCCGCGTACGCCTGGGCAATGCCGATTTGTGGGAGATAGACCCCCAACTGGTTAGTGCTCAGATTGGCTATCTGCCACAAGCAGTACAGCTCTTCAAAGGTACGCTCAGAAGCAATTTGATGCTCGCAGGCGCAGTCAGCGACTCCACGCTGACGGAGGTAGCCCGCGATCTGGCGCTGGATCAGGTGGCTGCCAGTAATCCGATGGGTATGGATATGGCTATCAGCGAAGGTGGCTCGGGTCTCTCTGGCGGCCAGCGCCAACTGGTCGGCCTGGCGCGTGTACTGATGGCTCGTCCGCGTATCTGGCTTCTGGATGAACCGACGGCCTCGCTTGATGGCGAAGCGGAGACGCGTGTCTGGAAAGCATTACAAGCCAGGCTGCAGCCAGAAGATATCCTCATCGTCGCCACACACCGTCCAATGGCGGCCATTAATTTTGCTACCCGCGTGCTGGTCGTGCAGGAAGGGAGCGTCGTACGTGATGGTCCTCCAGACAAGGTGATGCCAGGACTGATGGCCCGTGCCGCTAGCCCGAGGCCTGGCGTTGAAGTCACGAACGTAAAAACACGCATGCCAGAAGTATCACATTCAGCAGGAGTCGTTCATGGCCGTTGAACTGTTTGACGATGAGGTCGCTGACGCCCCGCGCGTGCATCGGCTGGAAAACTACCACCGTAGCCGACTCTCAGCCGGACTTATCTGGAGCATCGTTGCTCTGGTGTTGGGTTTTGTCATATGGGCTATGTCTTTTCACATTGATGAAGTCGCACGGGCACACGGTGAGGTTATTGCCAGCAGCCGGGTGCAGATAATCCAGACCGTGGACGGTGGCGTCCTTTCCGAGCTGCGTGTCAAAGAGGGTGATCATGTTAAAGCGGGGCAGATTCTGGCTCGCCTCGATCCAACCCGCGTTGAGGCAGCTGCGGGTGAAGTGGACGCGCGGATCATTGGTCTCAGGGCGCGTATAGCCCGACTTCGCGCAGAATCAACGGGACAGTCCGCTCCCCAGTTCCCCTCTGATCCCGGTCCGGCATTACGCGAGCAGGCAGACATTGAACGCGCGCTGTTTGTGCAGCGCCGTCAGAGCCTGAAGGAAGATATTACCGCGCTGCAGACCGCCGTGAATTTAGCCAGTCAGAAGCTCAGCCTGGTGAACGGGCTTGAACGTTCTGGCGATGTTAGCGCCAGTGAGCGGCTTAACGCACAGCGCGAGCTTAATGAGGCTCGTGCCCGCCTGCTTGGTCGGCGCAATAAGTTTTTGGATGACGCGCGAGCCGATCTCACCAAGGCAGAAGATGACCTGGGCCAGACCCTGCAACAGATGGCCGGTCGTCGCCAGCAGGTGCACGATACCGTCTTTACGGCCATGGGGCCTGGGATAGTCAAAAACGTCCGCGTCACCACGCTGGGTGGGGTATTGCGTGCCGGTGATGAGATCATGCAGATCGTCCCGTCAGATGATGCCCTCATCATTGAGGCAAAGGTTCTGCCTGCTGATATTGCCCGCGTCCAGGTTGGACTGCCGGCCACGGTACGCCTCGATCCCTTCGATTACACCATTTACGGAGCATTGCAGGGGGAGGTGATTTACGTGTCGGCCGACACCCTTAAAGAAAACACACCACGTGGCGAGGAGATTTACTACCGCGTCCATGTTCGTTTGAAAAGCCATGCAGAAGGTCTGTCAGGCGGTCAGCAAGAAGGGCAGTTTGTGCGCAGCACGACCGGTCGCCAGCTTGACATCCTTCCGGGCATGACATCTCAGCTCGATATCCGTACCGGCGATCGCACGCTGATGGACTTTTTACTTAAACCTTTGCGTAAAACACTTAGTGAATCATTCCAGGAGCGATGACACCTCAGGTGGTCGTTGCAACTCGATTTACCTGTTCGCCCCAAATGGAGATAACACACAATGAAACCCGAGACCCAAATGACGTCACGCCAATATACCCTCAGTACCGGTAAAAGCCGCATCTCTCTGCAGGCCGGGCAGAATAATATTCACAAGGTCGCGCCGGGTGAAACGTACCGGGTGCTCAAACGCAAGGGCGATAACGATCAGGAAAAACTGGCCGATGACGTTGTAGCTTCGCGTCACGGGCAGGATCTGCAACTGGATTATGCCGATGGCACCACGTTGACCCTGCAAGACTGGTATACGCAAAGTGATACCAGCGTAACCCTGCCTGCTGATGGCACCTCTACCCAGGTGATGACGCCCGGTAGCACCGAAGGGGCGGCGTTAGCCGATGGCAGCCATGTTATTTATGCGCACGGTTCTCCGGACGCGCTGGCCAGCATGACCTCAGGCCACCCTGGGCTTGAAGGTATCTTAGCTGGTCTGCAGGATGGCTCGGTAGTGACTGGCCATCCGGTAACCTATCTCCCGCAATCGCACTCTTACGCGGGCTATCTCGCCGGCGCCCTCGGACTGGGTGGCGTGGTCGGGGTTGCAGTGGCAAGTGCCAACAAAGGGCATGACAATGGCGGCAAGCACGATAACGGTGGTGGAGAAGCCCCGGTAGAGAATTCCGTCCAGCTTAACTTTGTCGGTGGTCCGGCGCTCAGCAGTAACGATTTGAAAGTGGAGATTTATCAGGCCGATGGCAAAACGCTGATTGGCACGGGGAGTTTGGGGGCCGATGGCTCGGTCACCCTGTCCGCTGGCAGTTACAGCGGCGTGGTTATTGTGAAACTGGTCAACAGCGGCGGCGCTGCTGACTACCTGGACGAAGCCACAGGCGCGGGTAAAGACCTCTCTGCTCAGCTCTGGAGCATGGGTGTTATCTCTGGAAACAACAGTACCCTTGTGCTCAATATCAACGTGTTGACCACGCTCGCCTATACCAAGGCTCAGGAAGCCCTCGGTGGCACGGCTGACAATCCCGCTACCCTGAGCGCGACGCAGGTGGCCGATACAGCCTCGGCCATCGGCAGCCTGTTTGGTGTGGATAACATTTTGAACACCACGGTCACCGCCACCAACGGCGGCAGTTTTAATGCTGCCGATGGCCTGAGTGCCGGTGAAAAATACGGCCTCCTGCTGGCTGCCTTCTCCGGTGCGGAAGCCAACGCCGGTGCGACTACCCAGACAGTCCTGGACACCGTGGCTGCCGGAATCACACTCGGCAGCAGTAACAATCTGTCTGAGGGAGCGCAGTCGTTGCTGATTAAGGGCGCCGCGACCGCCAGTGATGCATCCGGCGGCCTCAGCCTCATTATTGATACGCACGCGCCTGTCTTTAGCAGCGCGACGACGTCCAATGTGAATGAGAACATCGGCGCAGGCAAGGTGGTCTGGACTGCTGTTGCTACTGATCCTAGCCAATTTAGCTACAGCCTGGGCACTAATGGTGACAGCGCACTGTTCAGCATTAACCCCTCCACCGGTGCGGTGACGCTGACCGGCAACCCGGACTTTGAAAGCAAATCCAGCTACAGCTTCACCGTTGTGGCCACCGATGCCGCCGGGAATGCCAGCAGCCAGACGGTCACGCTGGGTATTAATAACCTGGACGAGGTTGCGCCTACGATCACCAGCGGCACCACGGCCACGGCGATCAACGAGAACAGCGGCGCGGGTCAGGTGATTTACACCGCCAC
>NZ_JAHVDV010000056.1:0-11783 GCF_051486985.1 Yokenella regensburgei | reverse complement strand
GGTGCGGTGGTTGCAGAGAAAAATGAACTTACGGTGAACGGAACCATTCCACGTAGCCTGCATGGGACGAGTCCATGCAACCTGAATAATCCCTTTCGCATCCGTGCGGAATTCTCCCCTCACCCTGGCCCTCTCCCCAAAGGGGCGAGGGAATGGACCGTGCCCGTGTACAATTTCCCCCTCACCCTGACCCTCTCCCCAGAGGGGCGAGGGGATGGACCGTGCCCGCATCCCCCCCTCACCCTCTCCCTCAGGGAAAGAGAACCGTCGCTGCTCCTGCGCTCATAAAAAAACCGGCGCACTGGCACCGGTTAATTAATTTCCCACATCTGCACTCAGACGTGCGGCTTCTCGCCATTTTCATCCTGATCGACCGCAAAGCAGGCGACCAGCTGGCCATTATAATCCTTCAGTTGCGGCTGCAACTGAGTACAAGGCCCAAAGCGACGACGGCAGCGGGCGTTGAACGCACAACCCGGCGGTGGGTTGAGCGGGCTTGGCAGCTCACCTGTCAGTTTAATGCGCTCACGACGATCGTCCGGGTTCAGACGAGGGGTCGCAGAAAGCAGCGCCTGAGTGTAGGGATGGCGCGGATTAGAAAAAATCTGCTCTTTGGTGCCCTTCTCAACGCAGCGACCGAGGTACATCACCATCACTTCATCGGCAATATGCTCCACCACCGACAGGTCATGCGAGATAAAGACATACGATAGCCCTAAATCCTGTTGCAGGTCCATCATCAGGTTCAGCACCTGCGCACGTACGGAGACGTCCAGGGCGGAAACCGGTTCATCAGCGATAACCACGTCCGGGTCAAGCATCAGACCACGGGCAATAGCGATACGCTGACGCTGACCACCGGAGAACATATGCGGGTAACGGTCATAATGTTCGGTTTTCAGGCCGACCTTCGCCATCATCTCCAGCGCTTTCTCACGACGCTCGGCTTTACTCAGGGCCGAGTTAATTTGCAGCGGCTCTTCCAGAATCTGTCCCACTTTTTTACGCGGGTTCAGCGAACCGTAGGGGTTCTGAAACACAATCTGGATTTTCTGCCGGCGCAGTTTTTGCGCCTGTGGATCGTGCTTGAGCAGATCCTGGCCCTGATAGTAGAGCTCGCCCCCGGTTGGGGTTTCGATCATCGTCAGCAGGCGACCCAGCGTGGATTTACCGCAGCCCGACTCCCCCACCACCGCCAGCGTTTTACCGCGCTCAAGGGTAAACGATACCCCGTCCAGCGCTTTAACCAGGCGTTCCGGGGCAAACAGCCCCTTCTTCACCGGGTAATGTTTTTTCAGATCAATGGCCTGCAACAGCGGTTGCTGCGTGGTGGCCTCATGCGTACTCATAGGGTCGGCCTCCCGGCATCATCGAGTGGGTAGTGGCATTTAGACTGACGTCCATCCGCCAGCGTATTCAAATCTGGCTCATCAACACGGCATTTGTCGGTGGCATAGGGGCAGCGCGGGTTTAACAGACAGCCGCTCGGACGGTCATACTTGCCGGGCACCACGCCCGGCAGGGAGGCCAGACGGGCTTTGTCCTGCGCAAACTCCGGCAGCGCTCGCAACAGCGCCTGGGTATAAGGGTGACGCGGTGCACGGAAGATATCCGTCGCCGCACCCGTCTCCACCACCTGACCTGCGTACATCACAATGATTTTGTGCGCGGCTTCTGCCACCAGCGCCAGATCGTGCGTAATCAGGATCAGCGCCATGTTCTCTTTCTGCTGCAATTCGAGCAGCAGTTCGATGATCTGCGCCTGGATGGTCACGTCCAGCGCGGTCGTCGGCTCATCGGCAATCAGCAGTTTTGGCTGACAGGCAATCGCCATCGCGATCATTACGCGCTGGCTCATCCCACCGGAAAGCTGGTGCGGATAAACATCCAGACGCGAAGCCGGATCAGGGATACCGACCTGGTTGAGCAGGTCGATGGCGCGCTGACGGCGGGTTTTCTTGTTGCCGCCCTGATGGACCTTAATCGCTTCCATAATCTGAAAACCGACGGTATAGCACGGGTTAAGGCTGGTCATCGGGTCCTGGAAAATCATCGCCACTTCGGCACCCACCAGACTACGGCGCTCTTTTTCCGAAATACGTTTCAGATCCTGACCATTAAACTCCAGTTTCTCCGCCATCACGCGGCCAGGGAAGTCAATCAGACCCATGATTGCCAGTGAGCTTACCGACTTACCGGAACCCGACTCACCCACAATACCGACCACTTCACCCTGATTTACGCTGTAGCTCACACGGTCTACGGCGCGGAATGCGGCCCCTTCGTCACCGAAGTGCACCGACAATTTATCTACATTTAATAACGCCATCTCGAACCTCTTACTGCTTCAGTTTAGGATCGAGCGCATCACGCAGGCCGTCACCCATCAGGTTAAATGCCAGCACCGTCAGCAGGATCGCCAGACCCGGGAAGGTCACGACCCACCAGGCACTCTGTGCGAACTGCAACACGTCGGAGAGCATCGTGCCCCACTCCGGTGTTGGCGGCTGCGCACCCATGCCAAGGAAGCCAAGGGCGGCCATGTCGAGAATGGCGTTCGAGAAGCCGAGCGACGCCTGAACAATCAGCGGCGCAAGGCAGTTAGGAAAAATGTTAACAAACATCTGACGCATCGCACCGGCACCCGCCACGCGGGAAGCGGTAACGTAGTCGCGGTTCACCTCCACCAGCACCGCCGCGCGGGTAAGGCGAACGTAGTGCGGCAGGGCGACAAAGGTGAGCGCCAGCGAGGCGTTAACGATCGACGGACCGAAGATGGCCACCAGCACCAGCGCCAGCAGCAGGCTCGGCAGCGCCAGCATGATGTCCACAACACGCATGATGACGGTATCCACGATACCGCCGAAGTATCCTGCAACCAGTCCGAGAATAATCCCCATCACCAGCGACAGCACAACGACCAGGCAGCCAACCAGCAGCGACAGGCGCGCACCGAACATCAGACGAGACAGCGTATCGCGGCCCACATCATCGGTCCCCAGAATATGCGACCAGGTGCCGCCATCCTGCCAGACCGGCGGAGCCAGCAGCGCATCACGGAACTGTTCCGCCGGGTTATGCGGCGCAATCACGTTAGCAAAAATGGCGATCAGCAGCATAATAACTACATAAGCCAGGCCGACAACCGCGCCCTTGTTACGTTTGAAATAGTGCCAGAACTCCTGCAGCGGCGTCATAGGCACCGGTGCAGTAATAACTTTAGTTTCAGTGGTTTGTGACATGATGGCCCCTTACTTCTTATGCCGAATACGCGGGTTCACCACGCCGTAGAGCAGGTCGACCAACAGGTTGACGACAATAATCATCGTTGCGACCAGCAATACCCCGCCCTGCACCACCGGATAATCACGGCGCTGCAGCGCGTCAATAAGCCAGCGCCCAAGGCCCGGCCACGAGAAGATGGTTTCCGTCAGAATGGCCCCTGCCAGCAACGTACCTACCTGCAGACCGATAACGGTCACGACCGGCAGCATCGCATTACGCAGCGCATGCACGATGATGACACGCATGCGGGTCAGCCCCTTGGCGCGCGCGGTTCGGATGTAATCTTCACCCAGCACTTCCAGCATGGAGGAGCGCGTCATACGCACAATCACCGCCAGGGGAATGGTTCCGAGCACTACGGCAGGCAGAATCATGTGCGCGAGGGCATCAATAAAGTTGCCTTCTTCGCCCCAGATGGCCGTATCAATCAGCATGAAACCGGTCAGCGGGTTACTGTCGTCAAGGAACACCATGTCACTCACGCGCCCGGAGACAGGCGTCAGATTAAGCTGCACCGAGACCAGCATAATCAGCATCATGCCCCACCAGAAGATAGGCATAGAGTAACCGGTCAGCGCGATACTGACGGCGGTATGGTCGAAAATAGAGCCGCGTTTTACCGCAGCCAGTACGCCTACCGGGATACCCACGGCAACGGCGAAGATCATGGCGCAGATACCGAGTTCCATCGTCGCTTTAAAACGCGGTACGAACTCGTCCCACACCGGGAGACGGCTTTTAAGGGAGATGCCTAAATCACCGTGCAACACACCCCACACATAGTTGACGTATTGTTCCCACAGCGGCTTGTTAAGGCCCAGCTCCGCCAGCAGCTGAGCATGACGCTCAGGGGAGAGGCCACGCTCACCCGCCATGATCATCACCGGATCGCCGGGGATCATATGGACAAAGGCAAAGGTGAGAAGGGTGATACCGATAAACGTAGGGATGACGAGCCCTAAACGTCGGAGGATGAACTGCAACATAACCCGGATTCTCTGTAATGACGCACAACCAGGGGCTGTGGTCTGTATTGCTCACAAATGTAAATTCCCTCTCCCAAAGGGAGAGGGGTAGGGTGAGGGGAAGCATACAAAGCCCTCACCCCTGCCCTCTCCCAACAGAAGAGGGAGAAAATACGACTTATTATTCGACTGACACGTTTTCGAAGTGATGTTTGCCCAGCGGATCAACCACATAGCCTTTCACTTCTTTACGCACTGGTTCATACACGGTGGAGTGAGCCACGATCAGCGCCGGCGCCTGGTCATGCATTACTACCTGAGCCTGTTTGTACAGTTCGATGCGTTTGTTGTGGTCGTCGGTCGCACGTGCCGGTTGAATCAGATCTTCAAACGGCTTGTAACACCAGCGAGAGTAGTTGGAGCCATCTTTCGCAGCCGCACAGCTGAACAGGGTGGCGAAGAAGTTATCCGGGTCCCCATTGTCGCCGGTCCAGCCCATCATCACAGCCTGGTGTTCGCCAGCTTTCGCACGCTTGAGGTACTCGCCCCACTCGTAGGTGACGATCTTAGCCTGCACGCCCACTTTCGCCCAGTCAGCCTGAATCATCTCAGCCATACGGCGAGCATTCGGGTTGTAAGGACGCTGTACCGGCATGGCCCACAGCTCAACGGTGAAGCCTTGCTCGTGGCCAGACTCTTTCAGCAGCTGTTTCGCCTTCTCAACGTCGTAGGTGTAATCCTTAACGTCGTCGTTGTAGCCCCACATGGTTGGTGGAATCAGGTTTTTCGCCGCGGTGCCAGCACCCTGGTAAACCGCTTTGATGATAGCTTCTTTGTTCACCGCGTAAGTCAGCGCCTGACGCACTTTCACGTCATCAAACGGTTTTTTCTCGGTGTTAAAGGACATATAGCCGACGTTCAGACCCGCCTGCTCCAGCAGGTTGATGTTTTTGTCCTGCTTCATACGTGCAATGTCAGCCGGGTTCGGGTACGGCATAACCTGGCACTCATTTTTCTGCAGTTTGGCATAACGTACGGAGGCGTCAGGCGTGATGGAGAAGACCAGGCGATCAATCTTCGGCTTGGTGCCCCAGAAGCCTTCAAACGCTTTGTACAGAATACGGGAGTCTTTCTGGTATTGCTGCAGCTGGAACGGACCAGTACCAATCGGGTCGAGGTCCACTTTATCCGGCGTGCCGGCTTTCAGCATGTTGTCAGCATATTCTTTGGAAAGAATGGAGGCGAAGTCCATCGCGAGGTCTGCCAGGAACGGCGCTTCCGGGCGGGTCAGGACGAACTGAACGGTATTGTCGTCCACTTTCTTCACTTCGCTTATCAGATCAGGCAGGCCCATGCCTTCGAAGTACTCATAGCTGCCGCCAGAGATTTTGTGATACGGGTTCTGATCGTTTTTCTGACGATCAAAGGAGAAAACCACGTCATCCGCGTTGAATTCACGCGTCGGTTTGAATGCTTTGTTGTCCTGCCACTTCACGCCTTTACGCAGGTGGAAGGTGTAGGTTTTGCCATCTTCGCTGACTTCCCACTTCTCAGCCAGGCCAGGAATCACCTCGGTAGTACCGGTTTTAAATTCAACCAGACGGTTATAAATCGGCACCGAGCTTGCATCGTAAGTTGTACCAGAGGTGAAAAGCTGTGGGTTAAAGCCTTCAGGGGATCCTTCTGAACAATAAACCAGGGTTTTTGCCTGCACGCTTGCAGCCACGGTCAGCGCCACCAGGCTAAGACCGAGCTTCAGCATCCCTGACTTCTTCAAGGAAATACTCATTATTCTGCTCCAATGTGATATGTGTTGTTACCCTTGCGAAGGGTTATCCGACAGGCCTTTATTTATTTTTTACCTGGACTTATCGGCAGTTATGAGAGATGGGAAATCCTTTCACGAGGTTGACTGAGTTGCAGTGCAGATTCTCCATGAAATGCCCCTCATGCCCTACAATCTGTCAATAGAATGTCAAAACGTCAATACAGGTAACGGGGATTTACATCATTGATGCGAATCAACAAACAAAGTTAAAAAAAACTTCAGGCCACTATTTTCAGCAGGTAAATTTGTGCTACAGGCCACAAAGCAGAATAATGCCCTTAAGAATTTACTCTCTATGGTGTTTATCGTTTGTACAGATAATGAAAAATTTCTGACGAAATGCTGAATATGTGAGCGATAAATACCGCGAACGTTAAAACGCACAGCGTAAAATGCTGCCGCTATCCATAAGCAACGCGAAAAAAGATTTAACTATATATAAAAAAATACAATGGAATATGTCACAAAACAGTGACCTGACAGGGAGAAATAAGGTTAACGTTGGGTTAAAAAATGGGACTTTTTTCGCCCGGCGATGTGAGAAAAGTAACATTCGCCGGGCAAAACCCTTAGCTGAACGCCATTAAGCAATGCCGGTAGTAACCGTAAACGAGCGAGTCTGCTGGGGTGCCAGTTCGATTAATGAGCCATTACGCTGAGCGGCAAGAAACCCCTCCGGGCGGCAGGTCGCCGGCAGCGCAAACGCTGCCACCTGCTGATCGCCGTTATACAGGATCCAGCGGGTAACGTAATTCAGTTCGGCACTTGAGAACCGGGTCATGAACGTCGTGCCATCCGGCGCCGTCATGCGAAATTCCGGCGTTTCAGTAATGTCGTCCAGTTTATCGGCAAAGAAGACGATTTCCGGATCGTAGAACTGCGGCTCGTTCAGCCTGGTCAGGGTCGCTTCTCCCTGTAAAATCCGCTGGTTGAAGGCCAGCCACTGTTCGGTGGGCTTCACGTGTGCCGGCACCGACTCGCGCAGCGTTAAAGCCTCATCCGGGATATTCTGGCTGAAGGTCGCCTCTGGCACATAGGCATAGTTCATATGGCACATGTACTGTAGCGGCATGGCCACTGAAGCCAGGTTGGTCACCGCCATCTCAATATCAAACAATGCGCTCGCTTTACGCAGGACTACCCCGGGCCGGGCCTGGTAATGATGACCAAAACCCATCACATATTCATAGCGCCCGCTAATGCGCAGGCTCTCCTCGTCAATCTCGATCCAGGCCTCGTCCATCGCGGCACAGGCCATCTCGCCGTGCAGGGGGTGGGTATCTTCCGGTGACGGGCAGCCGTTCGCCAGCAAGCCGGAGTGGAAAGCGAAGCAGCCGTAGGTTGCCACCACCTCCGTTGCTGGTTTTGGCTGGCTGAACATGTTGCGCATAGTCAGATCATGGCCGTCAAATTCGGCATCCCAAATCATCTGCCCCATCCAGGGCAGAATGACGAGATGACCACGGCTGTTCTGCACTTTCAGCCCTTCCACACCGCTGGCATAGCGAAAGGCACTCACCCTGAAGTCGCTGTTTTCCAGCAGGATGCGTGGCTGTTCTGTAAACAGTGAACGCCATAAGGGAAGACGCGTTGTCATCATGATTCTCCTTAAGAAGCCGTCGCTTCGGTCACATCATTGCGTACTTTGCTTTCGCGCCAGAAGTAGAGGCCAACGTAGACAAAGCACAGCATGGAAACGAGGAACGAGAGCTGCAGGGAGTGGAACATGTCCGCCACGTAGCCCTGAATTGCCGGGACGACCGCCGCACCGACAATCGCCATCACAATCACGGCGCCTGCCATCTCGGTATGTTCGTTATCCACCGTATTCAGCGTGCCTGCATAAATGGTGGCCCAGCAGGGTCCGAACAGCACACTCACCAGTACAGCCACATAGACGGCGCTGAAGCTTGGTGCCAGCGACACATACGCCAGGAACAGCGCGCCGATGACGGAGTATAAGATCAACACTTTTTCCGGGTTGAAGCGCGTCATCAAAATGTTGGCGATAAATTTGCCAATAAAGAAACAGATGAAGCTGTAGACCATAAAGTTGGAGGCATCACGTTCGTTGATGTCACCCAGCTCCAGGGCAAGGCGAATGGTGAAAGACCAGACAGCAACCTGCATACCGACATAGAGGAACTGCGCCACAATACCGCGACGAAAACGTCCATTGCTCGCCAGATAACGCAGAGTTTCCATTGCTGACGGGCGCTTGTGGTTTGCCGTCTGCGCCACTTTACAGGTCGGGAAGCGGGTCAGCATGAAAAGCACCATCACTACCACCAGTACCATGATCATGTACTTGTAGGGCTCAAGGGTGTTTTCCAGCATCAGTACTTTGAAGTTATGGATCTGCTCCGCATTCATCCCTGCCATCTGTTTTTCCAGGCTTTCCCCTTCCGAAAAGACCAGGTATTTACCAAGCAGGATGCCCGCTACCGCGCCAATCGGGTAAAACGTCTGACTGATGTTCAGGCGCAGCGTGGCGTGTGCCTTCGGGCCAATCATTGAGCTGTAGGTATTGGCTGCAGTTTCCAGAAAACTCAGGCCGATTGCGATGGCAAAAATGGCCGCAAGGAACATGGTATAGGTGGCCATGTGCGAGGCCGGGAAAAAGAGCGTACAGCCGACAATATAAAGTGTCAGGCCGATTAATATCGCCACTTTATAACTGGTTTTTTTAATGACCAGGGAGGCCGGGATCGCAATTAAGAAATAGCCACCATAAAATGCACTCTGTACTAATGCGGAGGCAAAGTTACTGAGTGAAAATACACTTTTAAACTGCGTAATCAGAATATCATTTAAAGCCGCTGCGCATCCCCAGAGCGGGAATAAACAGGATAACAAAATAAACTGGAACAGAGGGGTCTTATTCAGATACCCGTCGGGCATCTGAATGATGTTTTTATCGTTCATAGTGCTACCTTTTACTTTGCAGGGTGGTTGTTATTCGTTTAAGGACAGATATTCATTAAATTGTTCAATACTCGGATAAGAAGACTGGGTGCCTTTTCCAGTGACGCTGAATGCCGCGAACAGGACTGCTTTTTTCATCGCAGCTTCAACATTGCCGCTCTGGACATAATAGTGGGCAAAACAGCCGATGAATGCATCGCCCGCACCACTGGTATCAACAGCGTTAACCCTGAACGCGGGTACATGAACTTCCTTATCACGGGTCATCCAGAGTGCCCCTTTTTCGCCCATGGTAACAATAATATTGTTCAGCCCTTTATCGAGCAGACTACGGGCCGCTGCACGGATATTATCGTAGGTATCCACTGGCATACCGGTAAGTATTTCCAGCTCGGTTTCATTTGGCACGAAGAAATCACACTTGCAGGCATAAGACATATCTAATTCACGCAATGCAGGTGCCGGATTTAATAACACTTCTATGCCATGTTTTTTGCCGAATTCGATCGCGTGGTATACCGTCTCCAGTTGTACTTCAAGTTGCAGGACAATCAGCTGGCATTTTTTTAAGTCCTCCGCAGCTCTGTCGATATCCTCAGGCGAGAGAAATTTATTCGCACCTTTGATAATTAAAATGCTGTTGCTGGAGTTAGCGTTGACAAAAATAGGTGCCACGCCGCTGCTGGTACAGGGTACTTTTTCAACATAGGTGGTATTAATACCCCAGGATTCAAGATTGCGAATGGTGTTATCCGCGAAAATATCGTCCCCGACTTTGGTCAGCATTAACACTTTAGAGTTGAGTTTAGCTGCCGCAACGGCCTGATTCGCCCCTTTACCACCGCACCCGATTTTGAACGCTGGCGCTTCGAGTGTTTCCCCCTCTTTCGGCATCTGATTGGTGTAAGTAATGAGATCAACCATGTTTGAGCCGATAACCGCGATATCCATTTTTACTACCTCTTAGAAACAATCACGCAACAATGATATTAAAATAACATTAGCATGTTACTTCCGTATCATTTGTGATTATGATCGCGATTACAGGATCATTTTTTTGATTAATTACCAGGCAGTATTTATATGTTTAATCGTGGGAAGAATGATTAAAATAATCATAAGAATATGAAATATATAGAATAAAATTAAAGATAAACCTCAGTCATCCTACTTTTAATTAGGCTGGCCGGGCAGTATAGTAGTGCACCAGGGTGATGTTCCTGAAGCCACAAAAATGTTACTAATGGAACATATGCACGACCACAGGCGGGAAAGCGAATGGAAACAAAGCAAAAAGAACGTATCCGGCGTCTGCTGGAGCTGCTGAAGAAGACTGACCGCATCCATCTGAAAGAGGCGGCCCGCATGCTGGAAGTCTCCGTCATGACCATCCGCCGCGACCTCAGTCAGGATGATGAACCATTACCGCTCACCCTGCTCGGTGGATACATTGTGATGGTGAATAAACCCGCCTCGTCTTCCCCTGCACCCGCGCCCGCTCACCGCGCCCATCACCGCGATGATTTACCCGTCGCGATTCTGGCGGCAGGGCTGGTGAGCGAAAATGACCTGGTCTTCTTTGATAATGGCCCCGAAATGCCGCTGGTCATCAGTATGATCCCTGACGACATCACCTTTACCGGGATCTGCTACTCACACCGTGTGTTTGTCGCCCTCAATGAGAAACCTCATGCCACGGCGGTGCTGTGCGGCGGAACCTATCGCGCAAAAAGTGATGCCTTTTACGATACCAATAATCCTTCTGCACTTGATGCGCTTAACCCCCGTAAAGTGTTTATTTCCGCCAGTGGCGTGCATGAGCATTTTGGCGTGAGCTGGTTTAATCCTGAGGATCTGGCGACCAAACGCAAAGCCATGGATCGTGGTTTACGTAAGGTTCTGCTCGCCCGTCATGCCTTGTTTGATGAAGTGGCTCCCGCGAGTATTGGTCCGCTGTCGGCGTTTGATGTGTTGATTAGCGACAGACCGCTGCCGGTAGATTATGCGGCGCATTGCCGTAATGGCTCGGTAAAAGTGATTACGCCGGATTCAGAGGGGGAGTAAGGGATGACGTGCTCAAGCGCAACGTTGAGCACGCTTTTCGCCCTCGCCCCTTTGGGGAGAGGGTCGGAGTGAGGGGACTGTGGGTGACTGGCCCGAAGGGTTCCGTTCATCTCACGTGCTAAACCGGGCACGCTTTTCTCCCTCGCCCCTTTGGGGAGAGGGTCGGAGTGAGGGGAACCGTGGGTGACTGGGCCGAAGGGTTCCGTTCATCTCACGTGCTAAACCGGGCACGCTTTTCTCCCTCGCCCCTTTGGGGAGAGGGTCGGGATGAGGGGAACTGCGGGTGACTCGCTGGAAGGGTTCCGTTCATCTCATATGCTAAACCGGGCTCGCTTTTCTCCCTCGCCCCTTYGGGGAGAGGGTCGGGGTGAGGGGAACCGTGGGTGACTGGCCCGAAGGGTTCCGCTTACCTCTGGTGGAGTCGTTCCGTTCACCTCACATGCTAAACCGGGCTCGCTTTTCTCCCTCGCCCCTTTGGGGAGAGGGCCGGGGTGAGGGGACTGTGGGTGACTGGCCCTAAGGGTTCCGCTTACCCCTGGTGGAACGGTTCCGTTCACCTCACATGCTAAACCGGGCACGCTTTTCCCCCTCGCCCCTTTGGGGAGAGGGCCGGGGTGAGGGGACTGTGGGTGACTGGCCCTAAGGGTTCCGCTTACCTCAGGTGGAATCGTTCCGTTCACCTCATATGCCGCACTCCCATGCAGCACCCTCCCCCG
>NZ_JAHVDV010000055.1:0-11851 GCF_051486985.1 Yokenella regensburgei | reverse complement strand
CTGCATCGCGCCCGGTCCCGGAAAGCCCGGGGAAATAAGCGGWGGGTCACCGCGAAGCGGCAGTTTTCGTGCCGGGAGCCGGGATTGTTAAGGGCGTGGCGGAGAACGCCCTTAACACGTTCACGGGGGAAGGTGTTTCAAGGGAGTGCGGCACATGAGGTGAACGTAACGATGCCACCGGAGGTCAGCGGAACCCTTTAAGCCAGTCACCCACCATTCCCCTCACCCCGACCCTCTCCCCGAAGGGGCGAGGGAGAAAAGCGAGCCCGGTTAAGCATGTGAGGTGAACGGAACCCTTCGGGCCAGTCACCCACCATTCCCCTCACCCCGGCCCTCTCCCCCAAGGGGCGAGAGAGAAAAGCGTGCCCGGTTTCGGATGTGAGGTGAACGGAACAGCTCCGCCAGTGGTCAGCGGAACCGCTCTTTTTACGGTTGAAACCGCTCCAGCCAGTCACCCACGGCTCCCTCACCCCGACCCTCTCCCCAGAGGGGCGAGGGGGAAAAGCGTGCCTGGTTTCGCACATGAGGTGAACGGAACTATGCCACCGCAGGTCAGCGGAACCGCGCTTTTTAAGGATGAAACCCTTCGGGCCAGGCGCGAACGAACTCCTCCTGCTCGCCGCTAAAGCTTGATTCTTCTTTAAAATCGCCACGTTATAACCGCTTCGTCTAACCAGAAGCAGCAAAATCTCAGGCGGAGATGTCCTCCACGCCAATTCTCAACTACGCTTTTTGCAAAGCCAGAATTCCGGGCATCACAAAAACGAGGATCGAGCATGAAATCATTTTCGCAATGGAGCGCAGCAGGGCTGCTGATACTGGCTGCGGGTGCGCAGGCGGCGGAGCCTGTTAAAGTCGGTTCGAAGATTGATACCGAAGGGGCGCTGCTGGGCAATATTATTTTGCAGGTACTGGAAAGCCACGGTGTTAAAACGGTCAATAAAGTCCAGCTGGGCACCACACCCGTGGTGCGAGGCGCAATCACCTCGGGTGAGCTCGATATCTACCCCGAGTATACGGGTAACGGCGCGTTCTTCTTTAAACAGGAGAACGATCCGGCCTGGAAAAACGCCCAACAGGGCTACGAGAAAGTGAAAAAGCTGGATGCTGAACAGAATAAACTGGTCTGGCTGACAGCCGCTCCCGCCAACAATACCTGGACCATCGCGGTACGTCAGGATCTGGCAGAGAAAAACAAACTGGTGTCATTAGACGATCTCAGTCGCTACCTGAAAGAGGGCGGCACCTTCAAACTGGCCGCCTCTGCTGAATTTATTGAGCGTGCGGATGCACTGCCTGCTTTTGAAAAAGCCTATGATTTTAAATTGAACCAACCGCAATTGCTCTCCCTGGCCGGGGGCGACACGGCAGTAACCATTAAAGCCGCGGCCCAACAAACGTCCGGAGTGAATGCGGCTATGGCTTATGGCACCGATGGCCCGGTGGCCGCGCTGGGCCTGCAAACCCTCACCGATCCGAAAGGCGTTCAGCCCATTTATGCACCCGCTCCGGTTGTACGTGAAGCGGTGTTAAAAGAGTATCCTAAACTGGACGAGTGGCTGAAACCTGTCTTTGCCAGCCTTGATGAAAAAACGCTGCAAAAGCTGAACGCCAGCATTGCGGTTGAAGGCCTGGATGCCAAAAAAGTGGCGGCTGATTACCTGAAGGAAAAGGGACTCGTTAAATAAAGGTGGATATCCGTTGTCATAATCGCGTCGTGCTGCTGCTGGTTATCCTTGCGCTGGCAGCCACGGCGCTGCCGTTTGTGAATTACGCTCCGAACCGGCTCGTCTCAGGCGAAAGTCGCGCCCTGTGGCAGCTGTGGCCCGCTTATGCGGCCATTGGCCTGTTGGTGCCAGCAGCCTTACTCCTGCTCAGCTTTCTGCCACGCCGTCTGCCGCTCATTGTCACGCTGATTATTGCCCAGGGTACATTCTGGTTACTGGTCTGGAGTGCTGGCCGGGCGGCAGGCGATCTTGCCAATGCCGGCAGCCACCTGGCGCGCACCTCACCGGGCAGCGGCTGGTGGCTATGGCTGGCGCTGGCGCTTCTTGCCTGTAGCGATGTGATCCGTCGTTTGACCCAGGATCCGGTCTGGCGCTGGGTGTTGCATGCACAAATCTGGTGGCTACCCGTTGTGCTGTTGCTCACCGGCCAGCTCGATAACCTCTCACTGCTTAAAGAGTACGTAAATCGTCAGGATGTGTTCGATGATGCCCTCGGGCGACACCTGACCCTGCTTTTTGCGACACTCTTTCCGTCACTGCTTCTCGGGCTGCTTATTGGACTGGGATGCTATCGCCATCCAACGCGACAGGGGTCGGTTTTCGCCGTACTCAATGTCATTCAGACCGTGCCTTCAGTGGCCCTTTTTGGCCTGCTGATTGCACCGCTGGCCGGGCTGGTCAGCCATTTTCCCTGGTTGGGGACGCTTGGCGTGGCAGGCACGGGCATGACCCCGGCGCTGATCGCGTTAATTCTCTATGCGCTGTTACCGATAGTGCGCGGCGTGGTGGCGGGGTTAAACCAGGTGCCTGCGGAGGTACTGGAAAGCGCAAGAGGGATGGGAATGAGCGCCGGGCAGCGGTTCTGGAAGGTGCGTTTTCCCCTCGCACTCCCTGTTTTACTACGCAGCATTCGCGTGGTGGCGGTTCAGACCGTGGGGATGGCCGTGATAGCCGCACTGATCGGTGCAGGGGGCTTTGGTGCCCTGGTGTTTCAGGGGCTGCTAAGTAGCGCACTGGATTTAGTCTTACTGGGCGTGATACCCGTGATTGCCCTCGCGGTACTCGTGGATGCACTGTTTGCACTGGGTATCGCGCTACTGGAGGTGAAAGGGTCATGATCGAATTTCGTCATGTCAGTAAAGCGTTTGCCGGCGTACCGGCAGTCAGGGATGTCAATCTTGCCTGCAAAACCGGCGCTTTCTCGGTTTTGATTGGCACCTCGGGATCAGGGAAATCCACCACCCTTAAAATGATTAACCGTCTGGTTGAGCATGATGAGGGCACAATCCTCTTCGCCGGTGAGGAGATTCGCAGTTTACCCGTACTGGAGCTGCGTCGGCGGATGGGTTATGCCATTCAGTCCATCGGCCTGTTTCCTCACTGGACGGTGGCGCAGAACATTGCCACCGTGCTGCAACTGCAGAAGTGGTCGAAGGCGAAAATCAACAGCAGGATTGATGAGCTGATGGCACTGCTCGGTCTTGAGCCAGGTCTACGCTCTCGTTATCCTCATCAGCTCTCTGGCGGTCAACAACAGCGTGTCGGCGTGGCCCGTGCGCTGGCAGCAGATCCGGAAGTGCTGCTGATGGATGAACCTTTTGGTGCGCTTGACCCGGTCACCCGTGGGGCGCTGCAAGAGGAGATGATCCGTATTCATCGCCTGCTCGGACGCACCATCGTGCTGGTTACCCATGATATTGATGAAGCGCTACAACTCGCCGATCACCTGGTATTAATGGACAAAGGGGCTATTGTCCAGCAGGGCTCGCCGCTTGAGATGCTGACCTCGCCGGTGAACGCCTTCGTGCAGGACTTTTTTGGTCGCAGCGAGCTGGGGGTGCGGCTGCTTTCTCTGCATCAGGTCAAAGCCTATGTGCGTAAAGATGAACCGCCTGCACCGGGTGAGCCCTTGAGCGAAGAGATGACGCTCAGGGAAGCGCTCTCTGCTTTTGTGGCCCGCCAGCGTGATGTCCTGCCGGTCGCCGCTGCCGACGGCGTGCCGTACGGAACATTGCATTTTTCCGACCTGCTGACCACGGAGCCTGTGCGTGAAACCCTTTCGTGATCCGTTGCTCTGGCTGACAGGTGCCTTCATCGCCCTGTTGTATGCGCTGCCGCACAGCGGGGCGCTTTTCAGCGCACTGTTTCCTCAGCTGCCTCGCCCGCTCTATCAACAGGAAACTTTCGTGGCCCTCACGCTGGCGCATTTTGAACTGGTGGGGCTTTCCAGCCTGCTGGCGATCGCCCTCGGGGTGGGGGCAGGCATTGTGGTCACCCGCCCCTGGGGCAGTGAGTTTCGTCCGCTGGTGGAAACCATCGCTGCCGTCGGCCAGACTTTTCCGCCGGTTGCGGTACTGGCGATTGCGGTGCCGGTCCTCGGTTTTGGTAAAGAGCCTGCGATAATTGCCCTGGTGTTGTACGGGGTTCTGCCCGTTCTTCAGGGAACCCTTGCCGGAATAGCCGCAGTGCCGGAGAGCGTGCAGGATGTCGCAAGAGGGGTAGGGATGAGCAACGGGCAGCGGTTACGCAAAATTGAACTCCCGCTGGCGGCACCGGTGATCATTGCCGGGGTACGCACCTCGGTCATCATTAATATCGGCACCGCGACCATTGCCTCAACGGTGGGGGCCAGCACGTTAGGCACACCCATTATCATCGGCCTGAGTGGATTTAATACGGCATACGTGATTCAGGGGGCCGTTCTGGTGGCGCTGGCGGCCATTATCGTTGATCGGGGATTTGAGCGGCTGGCGCTGCGTTTCAGCCAATACCGCCACGAACAATAAATGAGTAGCCGGCAAGCATCACGCCGCCGATGCCGCCGATTGCCATCAGCAGGAAAATAGCGATGACGGAAAGTTTGGACAGGTTCATTGCGTTCTCCATGTGTTAAGAAAAGTATTATAGGGCGAAACGAGGGTGTTAATGAACGATTAAATGCCTAATGGCAGAATGTCATACCCGCTGGCCCGCCAGTCAAGCAGCTGTTTCTGCTGAGCGGAGGTGGGCGCTTCGCCGCACCACACCAGCAGCGTCTGACCTTCGAACATCTCAGGACGTAGCTGACTTACTGAGTGCGCCAGCACCTCTACCCGCCAGCCCTGTTCACTCGCCATCCACCCCTCAAGCCATAACCGGGTGGTGTCCTGCACATTCCAGCCGATAACCAGTGCGTCACGATTGTACTTTTTTCGGGCGCTGCTCAGGCAGCTACAAATATAGCTAATCAGGACCCCATCCAGCAGGCTTAACATCACCAGCAGGGCGGGCTGCTGGCATTGTAAACGACGGCGCAGGGGGAGCAGCAAATGGGTGGTCAGGGTTTCAGCAGGATAGTCATGGCCGCGCTCGTTGATCCATAAGCGCAACCGGTGGAGATTGCCGCTTTGCAGGTACTGTAATATCAGTTCCTGTTGATCGCGCCAGCCATCCCGTTCGTTCGCAGGGTCGTTGTTGAGCAGGGACAGAACCTTACTCACCTGTACGCCGGTATCGACCCAGCGTTTGATTTCGCGAATGCGGTCAATATCCGCTTCCGTAAACAGGCGGTGCCCCCCCTCGGTACGCTGGGGCTTCACCAGGCCGTAGCGACGCTGCCAGGCCCTGAGGGTGATAGGATTCACATCACACAACAACGCGACTTCGCCGATAGTGTAAAGCGCCATGGATCCACCTTCGCCAAAAGATCCCCACCATAACTGTAGTCATTTTGGCAAAAACCAGGCGGTAGTGGCTGTTTTTTGTTCAGGCTGTAACGCTTTCGTATCATCACGTCGTCAGGTTTGTGATAATGCGCACGAATTACGAGTTTTTTGGAAGCCTTCAAAGAATCTGAACGCGTCTCCCTGTATGGTACGCGCTTTCTCTCATCGCGGTGATGCAAATATGTACGAATTTAATCTGGTGTTGCTGCTGCTTCAGCAGATGTGTGTGTTTTTGGTTATCGCCTGGCTGATGAGTAAAACCCGTCTGTTTATCCCCCTGATGCAGGTTACCGTTCGTCTGCCGCATAAGCTGCTGTGCTACGTCACCTTCTCGATTTTCTGCATCCTGGGGACCTATTTTGGTCTGCATATCGAAGACTCCATCGCCAATACTCGGGCTATTGGCGCGGTAATGGGCGGCTTACTGGGCGGTCCGGTGGTCGGTGGGCTGGTGGGGCTAACCGGCGGACTGCATCGCTATTCGATGGGGGGCATGACGGCACTCAGTTGCATGATTTCGACCATTGTTGAAGGGCTGTTGGGTGGGCTGGTGCACAGCATTCTGATCAAGCGCGGGCGCACGGATAAGGTCTTCAGCCCCCTGACGGCGGGGGCGATTACCTGTGTGGCAGAACTGACCCAGATGCTGATCATCCTGCTGATTGCGCGCCCCTATGACAGTGCCATGCATCTGGTTCAGAGTATTGCGGCACCGATGATGGTCACCAATACCGTCGGCGCGGCGCTGTTTATGCGTATCCTGCTGGACAAGCGCGCCATGTTTGAAAAGTACACCTCAGCCTTTTCCGCGACCGCCCTTAAAGTCGCGGCTTCCACCGAGGGAATTTTGCGCCAGGGCTTTAATGAAGAGAACAGTATGAAGGTAGCCCAGGTGCTGTATAACGAACTGGATATCGGTGCAGTGGCAATTACCGATCGTGAAAAGCTGCTGGCCTTCAGAGGGGCAGGGGATGACCACCATCTGCCCGGACGTCCTATTTCCTCCGGCTGGACGCAAAAAGCGATTGAAACAGGCGAAGTGGTTTATGCCGACGGTAATGAGGTGCCTTACCGCTGTTCATTACATCCGCAGTGCAAACTGGGTTCGACGCTGGTCATTCCTTTACGCGGTGAAAACCAGCGAGTGGTGGGCACCATTAAATTGTATGAAGCGAAAAATCGCCTGTTCAGTTCCATTAACCGCACCCTGGGAGAGGGAATTGCGCAGCTGTTGTCGGCGCAAATTCTTGCCGGGCAGTATGAGCGACAGAAAGCGCTGCTGACGCAGTCGGAAATCAAGCTGCTGCATGCGCAGGTCAATCCACACTTCCTGTTTAATGCCCTCAATACCCTTAAAGCGGTGATTCGTCGCGACAGCGATCAGGCCGGGTTGCTGGTGCAGTATCTCTCCACCTTCTTTCGCAAGAACCTCAAACGCCCGTCGGAAATTGTCACCCTTGCCGATGAAATTGAGCATGTTAACGCCTATTTGCAAATTGAACAGGCCCGCTTCCAGACGCGGTTACAGGTGCAGTTACATGTACCGGATTTCCTTTCTCACCAGCATTTGCCGGCGTTTACCCTGCAACCCATCGTGGAGAACGCCATCAAGCACGGTACCTCGCAACTGTTGGGTGTGGGAGAGATTGCCATTAATGCCAGTCAGGACGGCAATCATCTGGTACTGGATATCGAAGATAATGCCGGGCTCTATCAGCCCAAAACCGACGCCAGTGGTTTAGGGATGAGTCTGGTTGATAAACGACTGCGCGCCCGTTTCGGTGACGGCTGCGGCATAACCGTCGCCTGTGAACCGGATCGGTTTACCCGAGTTACCCTACGACTCCCGCTGGAGGAGAGCGCATGTTAAAAGTGCTGATTGTCGATGATGAACCGCTGGCGCGGGAAAATCTGCGGATTTTATTGCAGGAAGAGAGCGATATTGACATTGTCGGCGAATGTGCCAACGCGATAGAGGCCATTGGCGCGGTGCATAAACTCCGCCCGGATGTGCTGTTTCTCGATATTCAGATGCCCCGCATCAGTGGCCTGGAAATGGTGGGTATGCTTGACCCGGACCACCGTCCCTACATTGTTTTCCTCACCGCCTTTGATGAGTATGCGGTGAAGGCCTTCGAAGAGCATGCCTTTGATTACCTGCTCAAGCCTATTGAGACGCAGCGCCTTGCAAAAACGCTCACACGTCTGCGTCAGGAACGTACGGTACAGGATGTGTCGGTACTGCCAGAAAATCAGGATGTGCTGAAATTTATCCCCTGCACCGGGCACAGCCGTATTTACCTGTTGCAAATGAGTGAAGTGGCCTTCGTCAGCAGTCGGATGAGTGGGGTGTATGTCACCAGCAGCGAGGGCAAAGAGGGATTTACCGAACTGACCCTGCGTACCCTGGAGAGCCGGACGCCACTGCTGCGCTGCCACCGCCAGTATCTGGTTAACATGGCTCATCTTAGCGAGATCAAGCTCGAAGATAACGGACAGGCAGAGCTGCTACTGCGCAACGGCCAGACGGTCCCCGTCAGCCGCCGGTACCTGAAGAATCTAAAAGAAGCACTGGGGTTGTAAATTTCGGTGTTACACTTCGCGTTTGCAAAAAATATGTCCCGAAGGCTTTATGCTCAATAACGATATTTTACGTAGCCTGCGCTACGCCCTGAAAATGAATAACAACGACCTTAAACGTATCTTCACGCTGGCGGAAGCGTCGGTAAGTGATGAACAGCTGGTCGGTTGGTTACGAAAGGAAGACGAGGCGGGTTTTCAACGCTGCCCGGACATTATGATGTCCCTTTTCCTCAATGGTCTCATCTACGAACGTCGTGGCAAGGACGACACGCAGCCTGCGCTGGCCACCGAACGTAAGATGACTAACAATCTTATTCTCAAGAAATTGCGCATCGCGTTCTCCTTAAAGACCGATGATATTCTGGCTATCCTGACCGAGCAGAAATTCCGCGTGTCGATGCCAGAAATTACCGCCATGATGCGCGCCAGCGAGCATAAAAACTTCCGTGAGTGCGGTGACCAGTTTCTACGTTACTTCCTGCGCGGGCTGACGGTGCGCGAACACGCAAAGCCTGCCAAATAAAAAAAGCCAGCGCGTACAGGTGCCGCGCTGGCTTTTTCATCCTTATGACTCTTATTTCACTTCTTTAAAGCCACGAGATTCAAGCAACTGCTGGGATTTTGACATGCTTACGCCGTCTTTTGCGTCGCCGGTAAAGGCGGAGCCTTGCATCTGCTGCAGTGCATTACGGTCCGCTTTCGAGTAATCCACATCCAGCGTTTCGGTCGCGTAAGTATCCTGATAATCAATACTTTCCGTTACACCTTTAATGGATTTGTATTTCTCGCTGATTGGCCCCAGACGCTGCATAGCCTGTTCTTTATTAGCAATGCCCATAGCGGCATAGTTGATTTTGTTTTTTGCTGACTGACGGGTCACTACATCATCTTTGTAGTAGTAGGTCAGTGAAATCTCTGTCTTGCCATCGGTCCAGTTAAACGTCTTGCTCTGCTCTTTATCGCCACAGCCACTCAGTACAAACAACATCATTGTGGTCAGTGTAAAAGCGATGAGTTTTTTAAACATATTTTAAAGCCCCTTTTGTTAGAAATGTCCTGTCCATAGAAGGATAGTGCAATATTAAAAAGGCGCTGATTTCTCAACGCCTTTTGCCGCTTATTTAACCTGTTGACCTGCTTTTGCCCCTTCATCAGGGCTTAACAGGAAGATTTCTTTCCCGCCAGGGCCTGCCGCCATCACCATGCCTTCAGAAATACCGAAACGCATTTTGCGTGGCGCAAGGTTAGCGACCATAACGGTCAGACGTCCAATCAGTACCTGCGGGTCCGGGTAGGCAGATCGGATCCCGGAGAAGACGTTGCGCTTCTCGCTACCCAAATCCAGAGTCAGACGCAGCAATTTATCGGAACCATCCACAAACTCCGCGTTTTCAATCAGCGCCACGCGCAGATCAACTTTGGCGAAATCATCGAAAGTGATGGTGTCTGCAATCGGGTCGTCTGCCAACGGGCCGGTGACCGGCGCGGCCGTCGCTTTCACCTCTTCTTTCGATGCTTCAACCAGTGCTTCCACCTGTTTTGCATCAATGCGGTTATAGAGCGCTTTGAAAGTGTTTACCTTATGGCTCAGCAGCGGCTGTTCGATAGCACTCCACTCCAGCGTGGTGTTGAGGAACGCTTCCACGCGCTCACTCAGGGTTGGCAATACCGGTTTGAGCCAGGTCATTAACACGCGGAACAGGTTGATACCCATTGAGCAGATGGCCTGCAGATCAGCGTCACGGCCTTCCTGTTTAGCAACTACCCACGGGGCCTGCTCGTCAACGTAGCGGTTGGCAACGTCTGCCAGCGCCATGATTTCACGAATCGCTTTGCCAAATTCGCGGCTCTCCCAGGCCTCACCGATGGAGGCTGCCGCATCGGTAAAGGTTTTGTAGAGCGCCGGGTCGGCCAGTTCTGCCGCCAGCACGCCGTCAAAGCGTTTGGCAATAAAGCCCGCGCAGCGGGAGGCCAGGTTGACCACTTTATTGACGATATCGGTATTTACACGCTGAATGAAATCTTCCAGGTTCAGGTCGATGTCATCAATGCGTGACGACAGTTTTGCCGCATAGTAGTAACGCAGACTGTCTGCATCCAGATGGTTCAGCCAGGTGCTGGCTTTGATAAAGGTGCCACGCGATTTGGACATCTTCGCGCCGTTTACCATGACATAGCCATGCACAAACAGGTTGGTGGGTTTGCGGAAATTGCTGCCTTCGAGCATTGCCGGCCAGAACAGGCTATGGAAGTAAACAATGTCTTTACCAATGAAGTGGTAGAGCTCGGCGTCAGAGTCTTTCTTCCAGTACTCATCGAAGCTTACGACGTCGTTGCGCTTGTCGCAAAGGTTCTTGAACGAACCCATGTAGCCGATAGGCGCATCCAGCCAGACGTAGAAATATTTACCCGGCGCATTCGGAATTTCGAAGCCGAAGTAAGGCGCATCACGGGAGATATCCCACTGCTGGAGACCCGACTCGAACCACTCCTGCATCTTGTTAGCGACCTGCTCCTGCAAGGCACCGCTGCGGGTCCAGGCCTGGAGCATTTCGCTGAATGACGGCAAATCAAAGAAGAAGTGTTCGGAATCACGCATTTCAGGCGTTGCACCGGATACCACGGATTTCGGCTCAATAAGCTCGGTCGGGCTGTAGGTCGCGCCGCACACTTCGCAGTTATCGCCATATTGATCCGGAGACTTACATTTCGGACAGGTGCCTTTCACAAAACGATCCGGCAGGAACATGCCTTTTTCCGGGTCGTAAAGCTGAGAAATAGTGCGGTTTTTAATAAACCCGTTCTCTTTCAGACGGGTATAAATCAGTTCCGACAGCTCACGGTTCTCATCGCTGTGCGTGGAGTGGTAGTTGTCGTAGCTGATATTAAAGCCCGCAAAATCCGTCTGATGCTCCTGACTCATGTCAGCAATCATCTGCTCCGGCGTGATCCCCATTTGCTGAGCTTTCAGCATGATAGGCGTGCCGTGGGCATCGTCCGCGCAGATGAAGTTGACAGTGTGGCCGCGCATTCGCTGGTAACGGACCCAGACATCAGCCTGGATGTGCTCCAGCATATGGCCGAGGTGGATTGAGCCGTTGGCGTACGGCAGTGCGCACGTTACCAGAATTTTCTTCGCGACTTGAGTCATAGTGGGTATTACTTCTTCTTCAGTAAAAAGGGGTTTCGATGTTACCTGAAAGGTAAATGTTGTGCCATAAAAGCAGGATGCGGATTGGTTTGTTCGTGAGGGTGCCTGTTGAATGATGCCGTTTACCCCTTGAACAAAACGGGGCACGTTTTTCTCCCTCACCCCTTTGGGGGGAGGGCCGGGGTGGGGGGGGAACAGAGGGTGACTGGCTTAAAGGGTTCCGCTTACCTCCGGTGGAATCGTTACGTTCACCTCATGTGCAAAACCAGGCACGTTTTTCTCCCTCACCCCTTTGGGGAGGGGGTCGGGGTGAGGGGAACAGCGGGTGACTGGCCCGGACGGTTTCAGCCATAAAAAGAGCGGTTCCGCTAACCGCCGGTGGCATCGTTCCGTTCACCTCACATGCAAAACGGGGCACGCTTTTCTCCCTCGCCCCTTCGGGGAGAGGGTCGGGGTGAGGGGAATGGTGGGTGACTGGCCCGAAGGGTTCCGCTTACCTGCGGTGGCATCGTTCCGTTCACCTCATGTGCCGCGCTCCCTTGAAACACCTTCCCCCGTGAACGTGTTAAGGGCGTTCTCCGCCACGCCCTTAACAATCCCGGCTCCCGGCACGAAAACTGCCGCTTCGCGGTGACCCTCCGCTTATTTCCCCGGGCTTTCCGGGACCGGGCGCGATGCAGCAGCGT
>NZ_JAHVDV010000054.1:0-12690 GCF_051486985.1 Yokenella regensburgei | reverse complement strand
CAGTACGCCTGTCTCGTTTAATTTTGAAATCAACAACTGCGATCCGGGCCTCAATTCGGTCAGCTATACCTTCAAACCCGCCTCGGGAATAACGCTTCAGGGCTCCGGTAATAATCAGTATCTGACGCTCGACAGCAGTTCGACGGCGATCGGCGTGGGGGTACAACTGCTGAAAAACGACGGCATCACCGCCGTGCCGTTTAATACAAAAATCGTTGCACCGAATACGGGCGGCCCGAATGGTTATAACAAAACGACGGGCGGTAGTTTTTCTATCCCCATGAAAGCCCGCTATGTGCGCACCGGCACCATTAGCGCGGGAACGGCAAACTCGGCGGCGGAATTTGTGATGGCGTATGAATAAAAGGGTGTATATCCACCATGAAAATTATTTCGTGGTGGATAATATCGGCTGGCAAGCGGAGCAATAATCTGGTGAAATTAAGTAACATTCTTTCCTGAATTGTAACGTATCTATCTCTTGAATGAGGTTAAATGGTTTAAAGCCTTTGTTTCTTAAGGTGTTAGAAGTTTGCCCTTGTGAGCCGTTGGTGGAGTTATTATCAGCGTTACGTTGCAAACCGAGTGTCATTAAATGTAAACTTCCGCGATGTAATTTATTCATAGTGACAACTCCGCTTTTTATCATTGTAAGTCGAAAGATAATATTTCTTGAGGGTAAGAAATATAATGAGACTTACGATTAAAAGTTGTTTTTTGTTCAGTCTATGTACACTCATGCCCCCTGTTCAGGCCGGTATTATGCTTGATGCGACACGCATAATTTACCCACAAGGCAAAAAAGAAGTGACGCTGGGGGTGAGCAACAAATCCACTGAGCCACGTTTGATTCAGACATGGATTGATGCTGGCGAAGAGAATAATACTAAAGCACCTTTTATTGTGTTGCCGCCTGTTTTCCGACTGGATCCAGGTAAAGGAAATTCACTCAGAATTCAGTTTACGGGTGGTGATCTCCCCCATGACCAGGAAACCGTTTACTGGATTAACGTGCTGGAAATTAGTCCTCCTCCTAAGGCTAAGATAGCCGGCACGCAAAACTTTATACAGTTTCCTGTTCGTTCCCGGTTAAAAATATTTTTCCGCCCAACTCATTTGCAGGGCAATCCAGGGAAAGCTATTTCTGGACTCCGCTGGCGATTGATATCGGGTGAAAAAAAAGACAGAGTCGAGTGTTATAACCCGTCACCCTTCACTGTTTCTGTCCGTCATATTCAACTCGCGCCGCCATCCGAAATGATTGCGATTAAACAAAGTGGCATGTGCCCGGCGAAAGGCACCGGAACATTTCATGTGAGCAAAGTAATACCCCCATCAAAAGGGAAACTTTATTTTACCACTATTAATGATAATGGCGGCTTTGATAACCATGAGGCGCAATTTCACCATTGATGTTGAGCATCTTTCAGGAGAGTAAAGATGAAATTTACCAGGGTGTTGCATTTAATTTTGTCAGTGTTGCTTATCAGCTATAGTCATATTAGCCTGGCAGCGTGTACGGTAAGTAGTACCGCGGTTTATACAGCTAATTTTTCACAAAAACAGTTTACTGTTGGAAAAGATCATGTCCCTGGTACGCCGATTGGTGATGCAATCATCCTGAACTCTACTTCTCGTATCAATGAGGGAATAAGTTGTGGGGGAAGTACATTATACTTTTTCCAGCAATATGCTAACCCCATGCAGCCCACCATCTATCCTGGCATTTTCAAAACTGATGTCGAAGGTATTGGGATGAAATTAACCCCTTACGCCCCGACCGATCCACGTGTCTATCACAACGATGTAGGTAATGATCCTAACTTATGGTTCGCACCTTACTATGCTCCAGGCCTTAATGTATTTGGTCCTGCTCCTGATCAGTACACGCTACAGTTTTATGCTATCGGGCCAATTTCAACCGGAGATGTTGTGATGAGTGGACCCTGGGTCAAGGGGTCGGTGAATGATGTCAATTCTCCAGGGGTATTCGTCGGGACCTTTAATATCAATGGAACCGTAAAGTTTACGGCAGCATCCTGCACTACACCGGATATACCGCCGGTACAACTTGGTAAACATGCGGCTACTGATTTTCCTGCAGTGAACGCAACCAGCGAAGCGGTTTCCTTTAATCTCCAGGTTAATAATTGCAATCCTGGGATGGCTTCGGTCAATTATACCTTCCGACCTGCTGCTGGCGTGACGCTGGTAGGTTCCGGCAATACACAATACCTGACGCTAAATGGAGCTTCACTGGCAACCGGCGTCGGTGTTCAGGTTCTCTTTGATGACGGTGTGACTACCGTACCCTTCAATACGAAGATTGCCGTACCGAATACCGGGGGAACTCAGGGTTACGATAAAATCAATGGTGGTAGCTTCGTCATTCCCATGAAGGCCCGCTATATACGCACTGGAACAATGACCGGCGGCACGGCCAATTCTGCACTGGAATTTGTTATGTCATATGAATGACGATAAGGGATGACGGGTCTTGCTTATCTTTTTGTTGATAAAGCAGTTTATTTACGTTTTTATCACTGCTCTTATAACAACGAGGATAGCCTGATGAAAATTAAGACAGGGGTCACTGCACTAATAATCGCAGCAGCATTAACCGGGTGCGTGGCACCTTCTCAACGCCAGGCGGCGCCGGAGCAAACCTGTAAAGCAGACAACCAGATGCAGCAAACGACCCTCTACTTTGGTTTAAATCGCCCGGCGGGAAAGGAGATTACCGGGGCGGAGTGGCAGCAGTTTGTGGACGGTGACGTCACGCCGCGTTTTCGCGAGGGGTTGACGGTGTTTGACGCACGCGGGCAGTGGCTGGGCAATGACGGCAAAATAGCGCGTGAGTCGAGCAAAGCGCTGATGCTAATCCACCCTAAAGACGTCGGAAGCGAAAAGAATATCGAAGCATTACGGGGTATTTATACATCCCGCTTTGCCCAGGAGTCAGTAATGCGTGTTGACCAGCCGGTGTGCGTGCAGTTCTGATATAAAAACGGCGGGTGTTAAGCCCGCCGCGAGTGTTAGAGCACTACGCCCGCAAAGGCGGCGGAGAGCAAACTCACCAGCGTTGCGCCATAGACCAGGCGCAGACCAAAGCGAGAGACCACGTTGCCTTGCTTCTCATTCAGCCCCTTTATTGCCCCCGCCACAATGCCGATAGACGCAAAGTTAGCAAACGACACCAGGAACACCGACAAAATACCCAGGCCACGCGGCGTCATCCCGGCGGCAATCTTCTGCAACTCGATCATTGCCACAAATTCGTTAGCCACCAGCTTGGTCGCCATTATGCTGCCCGCGTGTAATGCGTCAGACAGAGGAATGCCGATAAGCCAGGCCAGCGGGTAGAAAACATAACCCAGAATCTGCTGGAAGCTGATGCCGAACAGCGAAGAGAAGAGGGCGTTAACGGCGCTGATAAGCGCGATAAAGCCAATCAGCATCGCCAGAATAATCATTGCCACTTTGAAGCCTGCCAGAATGTATTCACCCAGCATCTCAAAAAAACTCTGCGACTCGTGCAGCTTCTCCAGCTTGACCTCTGCTTCGGCATCCGCCCGTGTGGGGTTAATGACGGTTAAAATAATAAACGTGCTGAACATATTCAGCACCAGCGCCGCCACCACATACTTTGCGTCCAGCATGGTCATATACGCGCCCACAATGGAAAGCGAGACTGTCGACATCGCGGTGGCCGCCATCGTAAACAGACGGCGTGAAGAGAGGTCGCCCAGAATGCCTTTATACGCGATAAAGTTTTCCGACTGACCGAGGATCAGCGAACTGACAGCGTTGAAAGACTCCAGTTTGCCCATGCCGTTCAGTTTTGAAAGCCCGGTGCCAATTACCCGGATGAACAGGGGCAGAATTCGCCAGTGCTGCAAAATGCCAATCAGCGCTGAAATAAAGATAATCGGACAGAGCACACCGAGGAAAATAAAGGCCAGCCCTTTTTCACCCATTCCACCAAAGACGAAGTTGCTGCCTTCGCCTGCAAATTTCAGCAGAACGTCGAAAAAGCCGGAAACATATTTAACAAGCGTCAGGCCGCTCTCGGCATGGAGAAAGAACCAGGCCAGGGCCAGTTCAATGACCACCAGTTGCAAAATAAAGCGCAGGCGAAGCACGCGTCTATCAAAGCTCACCAGCCAGGCGAGCGCGAGGATCACTACCAGCGCCAGCAGAAAATGTAGAAAGTTAATCATATCGGGAATGTTTGCAGGTAAATGGGCGCTTATTTAGCCACACTGTCAGAAGTCAGTAAACAGAAAGTTAAAGTTTTGTAAGCAAAAATACTTCACTATTTCAAACACTTCTGCATAACGTCATCAGGCCTGATGGTTAGCCTGCTAGCCATTTACATCCAGTTATCATTCTCTGCATTTTTCGCTTGAGTTTCCGCTTTTCGTAATGATAATCACTATCAAAGAAGTTTACTTTTCTTTTCAGTAATTGACCTTATATGACGCAGGGGCGTTCTCATGTTTGTGCCATTTCTCATTATGTTACGTGAAGGCCTCGAAGCGGCGCTGATCGTCAGCCTCATTGCCAGTTATCTCAAACGTACCCAGCGTGGCCGCTGGATAGGCGTGATGTGGATTGGTGTATTTCTTGCCGCCGCCCTCTGCCTGGCGCTCGGCATCTTCATTAACGAAACCACGGGCGAGTTTCCACAAAAAGAGCAGGAGCTGTTTGAGGGGATCGTGGCGGGGATTGCGGTAGCGATCCTTACCTGGATGGTGTTCTGGATGCGTAAGGTGTCGCGTAACGTCAAAGTGCAGCTTGAGCAGGCGGTAGACAACGCGCTGGCGCGCAGTCATCACCACGGCTGGGCGCTGATCCTGATGGTGTTTTTTGCGGTCGCACGTGAAGGGCTGGAATCGGTCTTCTTTCTTCTGGCGGCATTTCAACAGGATGTGGGACTCTGGCCACCGGTTGGCGCCATGCTGGGGCTGGCGACTGCCGTGGTATTAGGTTTCCTGCTCTACTGGGGTGGCATCAGACTGAATCTGGGCGCGTTTTTCAAATGGACCAGTTTGTTCATTTTGCTGGTGGCGGCAGGGCTTGCCGCGGGTGCGATTCGTGCCTTTCACGAGGCGGGACTGTGGAACCATTTTCAGGATGTGGCGTTTGATTTGAGCAATGTGCTGACAACCCACTCTCTGACCGGCACGCTGCTGGAGGGTATTTTCGGTTATCAGGAAACCCCGAGCGTCAGTGAAGTGTTTGTATATTTCCTTTATCTCATCCCGGCGCTGGTGCTGTTTATGTTGCCGTCGCGTGCGGGTGTACAGCCGTCCAGCGCCTCGCGCTGAACATCGTGCCCGGTTTAATTTTAGTTACAACATACTTATTTAAGGGAAGGGTCATGGCAATTCATTTTCGTCGTAGTGCGTTACAGGTCAGTGTTGCAGCGTTGATCGCCTGCGCGTTCAGCGCCCAGGCGGCGGACATCCCACAGGTCAAAGTCACCGTGACGGATAAACAGTGTGAGCCGATGAACCTGACGGTAAACGCAGGTAAAACTCAGTTCATCATTCTTAACCACAGCCAGAAAGCACTGGAGTGGGAGATCCTTAAAGGGGTCATGGTGGTTGAAGAACGTGAAAACATTGCCCCCGGTTTCAGCCAGAAACTGACGGCAAATCTGCAGCCTGGCGAGTATGAAATGACCTGCGGGTTGCTCACTAACCCGAAAGGCAAACTGGTGGTGAAAGGTGACGCGACGGCGGATGCGGCGAAGAGCGAAGCACTCTTGGGTCTGGGCGAGGCAATTACGGCCTATAAAGCCTATGTAACCACCGAAACAGCGGCCCTTGTCACGGGTACTAAAGCGTTTACCGACGCGGTAAAAGCAGGGGATATCGAAAAAGCCAAATCCCTGTACGCCTCCACCCGTCAACATTATGAGCGTATTGAGCCCATTGCTGAACTCTTCGCCGATCTTGATGGCAGCATTGACGCCCGCGAAGATGACTACGAGCAGAAAGCCGCTGACCCGAAATTCACTGGTTTTCACCGCTTAGAGAAAGCGCTGTTTGGTGACAACGCGGTAAAAGGTATGGATACCTATGCTGATAAGCTCTACACCGACGTACTGGAGCTGCAAAAACGCATCAGTGAACTGGCCTTCCCACCGTCAAAAGTGGTGGGCGGGGCGGCTGGCCTGATCGAAGAAGTGGCGGCGACCAAAATCAGTGGTGAAGAAGATCGCTACAGCCATACTGACCTGTGGGACTTCCAGGCGAACGTTGATGGCGCACAGAAAATTGTCGACCTGCTGCGTCCGCAGTTGCAGAAAAACAACGCCGAACTGCTGGCAAAAGTGGATGCTAACTTCAGTAAAGTTGACGCTATTCTGAAGAAATACCGCACCAACGATGGATTCGAAACCTACGATAAGCTGACCGATGCCGACCGTAACGCCCTGAAAGGCCCGATTACCACGCTGGCTGAAGATCTGGCGCAACTGCGTGGTGTGCTGGGTCTGGATTAAGCATCATGACTGAAAAACAACACAATGACGCCGTCCGTGAACCTTCACGACGTCGTCTGTTAAAAAGTATGGGCGCGCTGGGCGGCGCGCTTGCCTTTGCCGGAGGCTGTCCTGTGGCGCATGCGGCCAAACCGCAGAGTGCGCCCGGCACACTTTCCCCCGATGCACGCATGGAAAAACAGCCGTTTTACGGCGTGCATCAGGCCGGGATCCTCACACCTCAACAGGCGTCGATGATGCTGGTGGCGTTTGATGTACTGGCAGCAGATAAGACGGATGTCGAGCGTCTCTTCCGCTTGTTAACTCAGCGTATTGCCTTTTTGACCGAGGGCGGGCCTGCGCCCGCTACCCCTAATCCGCGCCTTCCGCCAATGGATTCCGGTATTCTTGGCCCTTATATCGCGCCGGATAACCTCACCATTACGGTTTCGCTGGGGGCGTCGCTGTTCGATGAGCGCTTTGGACTTGCCGCTCAGAAGCCGAAGAAGCTGCAAAAAATGGCGCGTTTTCCTAATGATTCGCTGGATGCGGCACTCTGTCACGGTGACCTGTTAGTGCAGATCTGCGCAAATACTCAGGATACGGTCATTCATGCACTGCGCGACCTCATCAAGCACACACCGGATCTGCTGAGTGTGCGCTGGAAGCGGGAAGGTTTTATCTCTGACCATGCAGCACGCAGTAAAGGCAAGGAGACGCCGGTTAATTTGCTGGGCTTTAAAGATGGTACGGCTAACCCGGACAGCAGTAACAACGCACTGATGGATAGCGTGGTGTGGGTCACCGGAGAGCAGGACGAGCCTGCCTGGTCGGTGGGCGGGAGTTATCAGGCGGTGCGCATCATTCAGTTCCATGTCGAATTCTGGGATCGCACCCCGTTAAAAGAGCAGCAGACCATCTTTGGTCGCGATAAGCACTCAGGCGCGCCGCTGGGGGGGAAAAACGAGCACGATGAACCTGATTACGCGAGCGATCCTGATGGTGAAGTGATTGCCCTCGACAGTCACATTCGTCTGGCCAATCCGCGTACTGCCGAAAGCCGCTCCAGCCTGATGATGCGTCGGGGTTATAGCTATTCCCTCGGTGTGACCAACTCAGGGCAACTGGATATGGGACTGCTGTTCGTCTGTTATCAGCATGACCTGGAGAAAGGGTTTTTGACCGTTCAGCAGCGTCTCAATGGTGAAGCGCTGGAAGAGTACATCAAGCCGATTGGCGGCGGATTCTTCTTTGCACTACCCGGCGTGAAGGACACGTCGCACTATCTGGGGCAAGCATTGCTCGAAGCCTGAACAATATCCTGCCCGAATCCGGGCAGGATAATCTCTTATCTGTTGCGGCTGCTCGCACTTTTTCTGCCATCAAAACATCTTTTTTTCGTATGAGAAAGTATCTGTTATTTTTCTGTAATATTGATAAACGACACTTTTACCCAGTGCAGAGAGGTTAAAGTTCGTTATATTTAAGTAAAAATAATGTTGCAATTTTGATTTCTTCTGGTGTACTTAAACAAGAGCGGTAGTTCCCGGTAGTCAGTGAAAAGCCTTCACTATGGAGATCGCGGATGGTCAGGTCCGGTACTGGACATAAAGACAAAAGTTCTCGTAAAACCCGGCACGGGGAGGCATTCTCCGGCAGCGATCTTCTCGCCCCTAATTTTTATTCAGCAGTGATAATCCCTCTTTCTACCGACATGACAGGCGATGATGGCTGTCGTTCTGCTATGTCGATTTTAAAGGCAAGCCAAGGCTTACAAGGAAGCCAACCCTCAGACGTTTGTGCGCATAATCGCGTCAGTAACGACGCGTGTGATGTAAACCAACAACTCAAGGTGCTATCCATGGGAAGACAAAAAGCAGTGATCAAAGTTCGTCGTGAAGCGAAACGTGTGCTGAGACGGGATTCACGTAGTCATAAACAGCGTGAAGAAGAATCGATCACCTCGCTTGTGCAGATGAGTGGCGTAGAAGCAATTGGCATGGCACGGGACTGCCGTGATAATTCCCCGATTGCTGCCCGGAACGAGGCTCAGGCGCACTACCTGAATGCTATTGAGAATAAGCAACTGATATTCGCAACCGGTGAAGCAGGTTGCGGTAAAACATGGATCAGCGCAGCGAAAGCGGCGGAAGCCCTGATTCATAAGGATGTGGACAGGATCATTGTGACCCGACCGGTTCTGCAGGCCGATGAAGATCTCGGCTTCTTGCCCGGTGATATCTCAGAGAAGTTCGCACCCTATTTCCGACCCGTTTACGATATTCTGGTTAAACGTCTGGGCGCGTCCTTTATGCAATACTGCCTGCGACCAGAGATTGGCAAGGTAGAAATCGCGCCGTTCGCCTATATGCGCGGACGTACATTTGAAAATGCGGTCGTTATTCTCGACGAGGCTCAGAATGTGACCGCTGCGCAAATGAAGATGTTTTTAACGCGCCTCGGGGAGAACGTGACGGTCATTGTCAACGGTGATGTTACTCAGTGTGATCTGCCCGCTGGAGTAAAATCTGGCCTGAGCGATGCGCTGGCACGTTTTGAGGAAGATGAAATGGTAGGGGTGGTGCGTTTCACTAAAGACGACTGCGTCCGCTCCGCGCTCTGCCAGAGAACGCTCAAAGCATACGATTAACCTGTTTGCTGACGATAAAGCCCGGGAAACCGGGCTTTATTTTTTGTATCGATGAATCCCGACAGTGCTGTCGTCTGTGCGAACTATTATATATTCAAACTCATGTATGCTGGATAGCGTTATTGCCGAAAAAGAATATCCATTATCAAATCCGCAATATCGAGCCAGAATAAATAGCTTTTCAGCATTTTTTGTTTTGACGAAAATTGTAGGCAGGGGAATTGCATGATGGACTTTTCTCATTATCACTGAAAATTTCATTACATCCTTTTGTTAAGGCTCTTGCTGCTTCTCATTTAAAGTTTGTGAAGCTCTCCGGATACCACCAGATGGAGAAGCGTAGGACAACGGTTCACACGATAACCTCAGCGGTTCTATTTCTGACACAGGATTCAGGGGATACCTATACGGATTCAAACCACCCGCCAGCCTAATTGGATCCGGCGTGATATACCGTTCCTGATGCGGGTCGTAATAGCGGTGGCGGTAGTAGTGCAGGCCGGTTTCCTCGTCAGACTGCTGGCCCGGCAGGCGCAGGTGTTATACCACCACTCTGTTAGTTCATATAATTTATAATTTCAATCAAAGCCATTGCTTATTTTTTCTTAGGAGTGATGAAATTGATTTCGAATATATTCCTAATAAGCATTGGGAACATTCTAGATTTAGATAATAAATTTAATTTTTATTTAAAAATCTAATCTTGATTGAATTGGGATGTGATCCATCCCTTTAATTTTATGTTTTTTTCTTTACTAATAATTAATGAGAAATCTTTTGCATAAAAGTCAATATACCCAACATCATCGCAGAAGATCATTTTAAAATAAGTTCTTTCTTTATTCATTATTTCCTTTTCTAACCTATAAATATATAGGCAGTCTGCACGATAGTTATTTTCGCTCTCTCGGCCAGAAGATATATTGAAATTGAAGCTGCTGACAAAATTAAAAATCAGCTTGGCGGGGCTAATGTAAAATATTATATTATTGTCGATGGCTGAGAATTCACTACCCACCTCGTAATCGATATCAACTATAAGATGAGGTGGAATTAAAAGTTGACTACTATCAAAATTGAACCTCACACCCCATACTTTATTATCATGAAGATTGATTGTAGAACCTTCGCATCTGCAGTTCAAATTTTTCATTTATCTATACCCAGTTTTAAAAGTATATCATCTTTAAATTTAGTCTATTCTTGATTTATCAAGACTAGACTTGCTCTTTCAAAAGCTCAATGTTTGAATTGATCAGATTTCAAACATTTCTAATATGCAATAGGCTCTATTTTTCATGGAGTTGCTATACCACATCCTCCAAATGCATGTTTTTGAAGATGACATTTACATGATGGATAAGGTTCCTGATTATTAGTCTGAAAGTGCCAGTGGATTTGTGAGCCAGTCCTTGCTTTACAATTACCATGATCGTGATCGTGATCGTAATGCGTAGTCTTATTAAATTTTTCCCCGGCCGGAGGCTCACATGATGGGCAATCCTCTTTATCATTAAAAGTTTCATTTAACCATTTTGTTAAGGCTCTTGCCGCTCTGTCATTTAAGGCTTGTGAAGCATTCCAGACACCAAAAGATGGAGAAGGTTGAGATAACGGTTCATCCGATAACCCCAGCGGATCCACCCCCATAACCGGATCCAGTGGATACGCATACGCATTCCATCCCCCCGCCAGTCCAATCGGATCCGGCGTGATATACCGTCCCTGATGCGGGTCGTAATAACGGTGTCGGTTGTAGTGCAGGCCGGTTTCCTCGTCATACTGCTGGCCCGGCAGGCGCAGAGCCTGCACCAGACCGTGCGGGTTATTTTCACTGAGCACATTCCCCCAGGCGTCGTATTCCGCTGACCAGTCTGTTTTTCCGTCATGGCTGATGAGCGCCAGCGGCAGGCCGCGGTGGTCGCAGTGGTACAGGTGGAGAGTGCGCTGCGGGGTGTGCACCGGCTCCAGCTGGTTCTGCATCCGCTCTGCCATCAGACCACACTGTGCCAGCCACTGCTGACTCTGTTCGCTGAGGTGGCCACTTCGCAGTTCGCCTTCAAGTCTGTCCAGCAGGGTGACCAGTTCTGACGGGAAGGTGACCCCGCCGTCCTGCTGCAGCTTTTCGGCCAGGCTGCGGCGCAGGGATTTGTTCAGCTCATCCGTGGTGGTTGTGATGCGCAGCAGGGGTGTGAAGCTGCCCGGAAGGTACACCGTCTGCATACGGGTGGTGTCCGTCTGCGTGGTGGTGAGGCGGTTGCCGTCCCAGCCGTACCAGACGCGGGTGGCCCGCTCAGGGCGGCCGTCACGGGGTGTTTCCCGCACCACTTTGCCGGTGCGACGGCCCAGCGGGTCGTACAGGTAGCGGGCGCTGGTCAGGGTGTGGTCCTGCTGACTGCGGGTGTACTGTACCAGCCGGTGCTGGGGGTCATAGTGATACCGGTGACAGTGGCTGCCGCCGTCGCGGATAAGGCGCTCGTCCCGCCCGGTGAATCTGCCATGGTCGTCATGATGGTAAAAATTTTCCGCATCCCCGCTGATACGGTTGTCCGGCCACACGGCGGGCAGGGCGGGGTATGCGACCCGGTCAGCCAGACGGTTGCCGGCCGGGTCGGTGGCGTAATACCGTAACAGGTCGTTGTGCTGTGCGCTGATGAGCCGCCCCGTGTCGTCATACTGGTAGTGCTGGTCCGCGTTTGCCTGGCTGATGCGCACCAGCTGACCGTTGTCGTTATAGCCGTATTCCCGGTTCAGCACCGGGTCACTGAACGTGTGACTCAGCAGCTGCCCGCCGGCGCTGTAGCGCGTGCTCTGCTCATACGCACCAAACTCACGCTGCGTTTCCCGGTGCAGGTGGTCGCGGGTAAAGCTGATGAGCGGGGTCTCCCCGAGCTTCATCCCGGCCAGATGGCCGCTGCCGTAGGTGAGCCATTCCACGGGTGGCAGACGGTCCGGGGTGGTCCGGTTCGCCAGCCCGTGGTGGTGGGCGTGTTTTGTGACGTGCTGCCAGAGCAGGGCGTCTGTCTGCGGGGCATGGACGGTCTGACGCTCGCGGCACAGGCGACCGTTTTCATGATAGTCGTAGTGCACGGCAACGCGGTGGCCTTCACTGAGGTGGCTGATTTCTGTCAGCCAGCCCAGGTCGTTGTACTGCCACTGCTCTGCCGGTTCACCCGCCACGGTGCGGTGGCTGAGCCGGTCCGACGCATCATAGTGCCACCGGGTCACAAGGCCCTCATCCTCGCTGCGGATAAGCTGACCAGTGGCGCTGTAGTGGTAACGCTGCGTCCGGCCGTCAAAACCGGTCTCCTGCACCCGCCTGTCCAGCGCATCATACGTGAAGGTTGTGCGGCTGCCGTTCTCGTTGACCAGCCCGCTGACGCGCCCGGCCGCATCGTATTCCATCCGCCGCGTCAGCCCGCCCTGCGTGGTGCTGACCGGGCGTCCGGCGGCGTCGTACTCCGTGGTCTGTGTGCTGCCGTCCGGGTGAATCACGGTGGTGAGGTCGCCCGCCGCGTTGTAGTCATACTGCGTCTTATGGCCTGCGGCA
>NZ_JAHVDV010000053.1:0-13126 GCF_051486985.1 Yokenella regensburgei | reverse complement strand
CGTACAGAGCACAAAGAATTTGCCTGGCGGCAGTAGCGCGGTGGTCCCACCTGACCCCATGCCGAACTCAGAAGTGAAACGCCGTAGCGCCGATGGTAGTGTGGGGTCTCCCCATGCGAGAGTAGGGAACTGCCAGGCATCAAATTAAGTGTGCTGATATGGCTCAGTTGGTAGAGCGCACCCTTGGTAAGGGTGAGGTCCCCAGTTCGACTCTGGGTATCAGCACCAGTTTTAAAGGTTAAAGTTCGGCGCTTAGAAAAGAATTTGTCTGGCGGCAGTAGCGCGGTGGTCCCACCTGACCCCATGCCGAACTCAGAAGTGAAACGCCGTAGCGCCGATGGTAGTGTGGGGTCTCCCCATGCGAGAGTAGGGAACTGCCAGACATCAATTACGTGAAAAGGTCATCCGAAAGGATGGCCTTTTTGCATTTCTCTTTTGCTGATAACAGGTCGTACTCACGCTGCCGATGAGGCAATAAACGCCATAACGAACGCGGTACTGAGTGAGTAGCATGAAACGACCCGGCGACACATTGCCGCCGGGTGAGAGAAAGGGTTAATGAATAACCTGCGAGAGGAAAGCGCGAGTACGCTCTGATTTGGGGTGTGCGAAGAACTCTTGCGGAGGCGCTTGCTCTACGATTTCTCCGCGATCCATAAAGATCACCCGATCGGCTACCGTGCGGGCAAAGCCCATTTCATGCGTTACACAGAGCATTGTCATGCCTGACTCAGCCAGGCCAATCATGGTGTCGAGAACCTCTTTTACCATTTCCGGATCAAGCGCGGATGTTGGTTCATCAAACAACATGATTTTCGGCTTCATACAGAGTGAGCGTGCAATAGCGACGCGCTGCTGTTGCCCGCCAGAAATCTGCCCCGGAAATTTATGCGCATGCTCGGCGATACGGACCCGTTCCAGATAATGCATCGCCAGCGCTTCGGCTTCTTTCTTCGGCATTTTTCGCACCCAGACTGGTGCCAGAGTACAGTTTTGCAGCACGGTCAAATGTGGGAAAAGATTGAAGTGCTGAAATACCATGCCGACTTCCTGGCGCACTTTCTCAATGTTCCGGATATCCTCATTCAGCTCAATGCCATCCACCACGATACGGCCCTGTTGATGCTCTTCGAGATGGTTAATGCAGCGGATTGTGGTCGATTTACCCGATCCTGACGGCCCGCATAACACGATGCGTTCGCCTTGCTTCACTTTTAAATTGATATCTTTGAGAACGTGGAACTGACCATACCACTTGTTCACATCTTCGAGCGTAATCATCGCGTCTGCAGGTTGCATAGTAATTTGACTCATAGGTTCCTCAATGCGCTGAACGCCCGGTGTTAAAGCGCTTCTCCAGATGCTGGCTGTAGCGCGACATGCTAAAACAGAAAATCCAGTACACTAATGCGGCAAAGACATAGCCTTCGGTAGACATACCAAGCCAGGCGGGATCTACCGTGGCCTGCTGCACACTACTGAACAGATCAAACAGACCAATGATGATCACAAGGCTGGTATCTTTGAACAGGGCAATAATGGTATTAACCAGGCCTGGAATTACCAGCTTCAGCGCCTGCGGTAAAATCACCAGCCCCTGGGTTTTCCAGTAGCCCAGCGCCAGGGATTCGGCCGCCTCATACTGACCTTTTGGTAGTGCCTGTAAACCGCCCCGCACCACCTCTGCAACATACGCGGACTGGAACAGAATCACCCCCACCAACGCGCGTATGAGCTTATCAATACTGGTGCCTTCAGACATAAATAGCGGCAGCATGACTGATGACATGAACAGAACGGTAATCAAAGGTACGCCACGCCAGAATTCAATGAAGATGATGGAAAGCAGGCGCACGACAGGCATGGTAGAACGACGCCCCAGTGCCAGCAAAATCCCCAGCGGCAGGGCACCGGCAATGCCAACGGAGGCAATGATTAGTGTCAGTGTTAACCCGCCCCACTGACGGGTTTCAACACGTTCAAGGCCGAGAAAACCGCCGTACATCAACCACCAGACGATGAGAGGGTAAATGACTGCCCAACCGGCGATGTAACGACCGCGTGCAGGCAGTGATTTCCAGAACATCGGGGCAATAGAAAGTAGACCGATAATCAACGCAAGGTTGATACGCCAGCGTTGATCATGAGGGTACAGACCATACATGAACTGACCAAAGCGCTCGTGTACAAACACCCAGCATGCCCCTGCTTTGATACATTCTGCCCGGGTAGAACCCACCCAGTTGGCCTGAAAAAATGCCCAATTCAGCAGCGGCGGAATCAGCTCCCACATCAGCCAGAGTGAGAACAAGGTCAGGAGCGTATTGGTCCAGCTGGAAAAAAGATTTTTCTTTGCCCACAAAAGGGCACCACTCCGGGTCGTCCTTTTCTGGCGCGTCGAGTGAGACAGAATGGCTTTTGTCATCAGGATTCCTTAGCGCTCAATTAACGCGATACGGCGGTTATAGATGTTCATAAGGAGGGAAATCGCCAGGCTGATGATCAAGTAAACAGACATGGTTATTGCGATAGTCTCGATAGCTTGCCCGGTCTGGTTAAGCACCGTGCCTGCAAACAGGGAAACCATGTCCGGGTAACCGATAGCGGCCGCCAGGGAGGAGTTTTTCGCAATGTTCAGATACTGACTGGTCAGTGGCGGAATAATGACCCGTAGCGCTTGTGGAATAATGACCTGGCGTAACGTTACTGGATTAGGAATTCCGAGCGAGCGTGCCGCTTCATGCTGACCGTGCGGCACCGACTGGATCCCCGCGCGAATAATCTCGGCAATAAATGCAGAGGTATATACGGACAGCGCAATGGTTAGCGCGGCCAGCTCAGGAATCAGCACCATGCCGCCCTGGAAGTTAAAACCGCGTAAATGCGGTATTTCCCAGTGCAATGCCGCACCAAATCCCCATTGCGCCAGTAACGGCATAATAATAATCAGTGCCAGAGCGGTTGGCCATGTGCGGCGTAGCTGGCCAGTTTTCATCTGATGCGTTTTGTTGAAACGAAAGAGCCCGATGGTAATGACCACTGCGATAGCGAGGGCGCCAATAAAGGCCAGCAGACCTTCTCCCACCTGCGGTGAAGGAATATACAGTCCCCGGTTACTGACGAAGACCAGATCCATTGCGCTCAGGGCTTGTCGCGGGCCGGGAAGGTTTCGCAAAACGGCAAAGTACCAGAAGAAAATTTGCAGTAACGGCGGAATGTTACGAAACGTCTCGATATAAATTGTTGATAGCTTACGCAGCAGCCAGTTTTCAGACAGGCGAGCCAGGCCCAGGAAAAAGCCTATAAAGGAGGCAAAAACAATACACAGCGCCGAAACCAGCAGTGTATTAAGCAGACCTACGAAGAATACCCGACCATAGGTATCACCCTGTTCGTAATCAATCAGATGCTGAACAATGCCAAAGCCGGCGGCTCGGTCAAGAAAACCAAACCCGGAGGTGATACCACGATTATTCAGGTTAGTAACGGTGTTATGTATCAAATAGATCGCGATGCTGATGACAGCCACAATCGCGATGACTTGAAACAGCCAGGCACGAACCGCAGGGTTAGAAAAGGAGAGCGATCCTTTAACGGTTGGGCGGCGTTGGGACATAAGAAAACCTCGGTAGCCATGACTCTGAGCAGGGTGCCATACTGTTATGGCACCCGTAACAACGCTGACGTATTAACGTACTGGCGGAGCGTACTGAATCCCGCCGTTGTTCCAGAGATTGTTCTGGCCACGTTTAATTTTCAGTGCACTCTCAGAGCCTACATTGCGCTCGAAGATTTCTGCATAGTTGCCCACTTTCTTGATGATGTTGTAGGCCCACTTGTTATCAAGTTTCAGATCCTTACCAAAGTCACCCTCTTTGCCCAGCAGATGGGCCATGTCTGGTGTCGCAGGATTGGCCGCTTTCTCATCAACGTTTTTCGAGTTAACCCCCATTTCTTCGGCGTTCAGCATGGCGAAGAGGGTCCAGCGGACGACAGAGAACCACTCATCATCGCCGCGACGCACTACTGGTCCCAACGGCTCCTTAGAGATAACTTCTGGCAGGACAATCCACTCATCCTGGTTGCTCAACTTGATACGCAGCGCATAAAGTTGAGACTGATCGGAAGCCAGCGTGTCGCAGCGGCCTGATTCCAGAGCCTTAGCGGATTCATCAGAACGGTCAAAGGTCACTGGCGTGTATTTCATGTTGTTGGATTTAAAATAATCCGCCACGTTCAGCTCGGTATCGGTACCGGCCTGGATACAAACGGTTGCGCCATCCAGCTCTTTCGCGCTCTTAAGGCCTGCCTTGTTATGGGTCAGGAAGCCGATACCGTCATAATAGGTTACACCGGTGAAGGACATGCCCATGCCAGCATCGCGTGAAGAGGTCCAGGTGGTATTACGGGAGAGCATATCTACTTCACCCGATTGCAGCGCGGTGAAGCGCTCTTTTGCCGTCAGCGGCGTGTATTTAACTTTCGTATCATCGCCGAACAGGGCTGCGGCCACGCCGCGGCAAACGTCCACATCAATACCGGTGAACTTGCCGTTAGCGTCTGCATAAGAGAAGCCAGGCAGGCCATCACTGATACCGCATTGTACGAAACCTTTCTTTTTTACAGCATCCAGAGTTGCTCCCGCATGCGCCTGATTAACAACAGCAAACAGCGCACCGGCAGCGGCCAGGCTGGCAATCATCATCTTTTTCATAATGCATCCTGTGTGGCTAAAATTATCGTTATATAAGGCGTTAGGGAAACGCCTGAGACCTGTCTGTGGCTTTGGCCATACTCCTTAAAGCAAAGGCAGTGCCAGTTTTACGAATGCGGAAATATCTGAGTTCGCAGGCGTAATAGTGAGAGTGTAGACAGGAAAAAATAAACCAAACGCCCTGGCGTGGTGCAAAACTTCAACCTGTGCCACAAAACAGAGCAAAATATTTTCATTAAGGCGGATGCGCCAGTAAACAAGTTTCCTGGGTTAATATAAGCAAAGAGAGAATCGAATTACTTTGTGAATCACATCACGTATTAAAGAGAGAAGTTAAAAACTGGTGCGCAGGAATAACATTAATTAAGATAACTTTTTTGCCAGTGCTCTTTTGTGAGGCTAAAAATAGAGGCGGGAACCGTTTTTTGCACCGTAATAACGCAAAGCGCGGTAAGCCCGCGCTTTTATGAATGACGAGCCCTATTTGGTCAGGGCGACGATACCGAGCGTCAGCCCCGCAAGAGCTGCTGCGCCACCGGCGATAGCACCTGCGGTCTCCCAGTTATCCTGGGTTGTGCCCTTCATACAGGTATTGGTATGCACCAGACGACCTTGATCATCATAAGTCGGTACGCAGGGCGAATCATGTGCACAACCTGCCAGTAATGCAGTGAGCAGTGCAACTGAAATGAATTTTTTCATCATCTTACCTCTGATAATCACGATCCTGATATCTACTCATGCGATACCAGTCCAGAATCGAAGCCTGATTTTACCATTCAGCAGGATGGAAATACCTTAGATCAATAATCTCAAAGTATGAACAATGTAAAAATCATGGAGAGAAAAAACGGAAACAGGCTACATCATGTAGAAATAATGAAGTTTATAAAAATTAAATGCCGCCTTATATAGATTAATCTGAGTATTAGAGGATGCGTTTATTTCCGATTCGTTGATTTTACTAAAATTACCGCTTTAAATGGTGCCGCATGTTTACAGGAAACATGCGGGACATTAAAAAGAGGTATTAATTCGCCATTTAATTATGCCGTATTATTTATGCGGAAGGTCGTGACGAATATAATGCATTACCCTTTGCGCTGATGACCTCTGCTGATACCGGCCTGCCCAGAAGATAACCTTGCAGGGTGTTACAACCCAGTTCGGTAAGAAAGGCCTGTTGCTCCGTTGTCTCAACCCCTTCAGCCACTATTTTTAAATTCAAGGTTTTGGCCAGCGCAACAATGGCAGAAACAATGGTTGCATCATCCCCTTCACTACTCAGCTCACGCACGAAAGCTCTGTCAATTTTAAGTTCGCATGCCGGCAGGCGCTTAAGGTAGAGCAGGCTGGAATAGCCTGTACCAAAGTCATCTATAGAGGCCTGTACGCCAGCTTCTGTTAATAATGTCAGCACGCGTACGCTCTCATCGGGATTGGTCATCGCCGTGGTTTCGGTGACTTCCAGAATTAAGGTATCCGGCGGAACATTGTGCTTATTCAGGCTGTCCATGATGGTTTGAACCAGTGAAGGCTGCTCAAACTGGAGTGTTGAGAGATTCACCGCCACGGACCAGTCAGTATTGCCCTGCTGGCGCCATTCACTCAGTTGCCGGCAGGCTTCGTCAATGACCCAGTTTCCCAAAGGCACAATCAACCCTGTTTTTTCCGCCAGGGGCAGGAAGGTGTCAGGGGCGAGCAGGCCGAGTTTCGGATGCTGCCAGCGCAAAAGAGCTTCAAAACCGATAATGGGTCCTGCGGGAGCCTGAAACTTTGGCTGATAAACAAGGCGGAACTCTTTACGCTCGGTTGCAAGCCATAAATCATTCATCAACTGAAGCTGTGTTTGCGCAAGAGTATTCATCGACGGCTGGAAGAAGTGATAGCCGTTACGCCCCATGTGCTTGGTGTGATACATCGCCGCATCAGCGTTAAACATGAGTTCACGTTCGTTTTTACCATCATGCGGGTAGAGGGCGATGCCGACGCTCAGGGTGACCATCATATCGTAGGGGTCAATATTAAAGGGCTTATCAATGATTCGTACCAGCGAAGCTGCAAGGGTTGCAGCTTCATCAGGCGCAGTGACCTCCGTGAGCAGGACGAACTCGTCTCCGCCCATGCGCGCCAGCGTGTACTGCCCGTTAAGTTGCTGCTTAAGCCGCTCGGCCACCGCAATGAGCAGTTTATCTCCGACATCGTGACCGTAAGCGTCATTAACCGTTTTAAAGCCATCCAGATCCATAAACATCAGCGCAAAAAAATTACCTTCCCGGCGCGCTTTATTGATGGCCTGATCCAGGCGGTCTTCTAATAACACACGGTTGGGAAGACGCGTCAGGGTGTCGTGAAGGGCAAGCTGCGCAAGTTCACGGTTGGCTTCAGCAAGAGAAGAGGCCAGAAGTGAGGTGCGGGCCTGAAGGCGCGCATCCAGCATAGAGACGAGTAACGTAATACCCAAAATCGAAAAAGCGACGACGCTGACCAGTACCGCCAGCCAGTTACCATTAACCCCATGATGCCCCATAGGATCATCATTCGGAAAACGTGCGGCCATCATTCCGCTGTAGTGCATCCCGGCGATGGCTAAACCCATTAAAATCGCGGCACCGAAACGCATCAGGGCAACCTGGGCGGCCTCGTGGCGCAAGCGGAAGGTCAACCACAAGGCGGCGAAGGAGGAGAGCAGGGCAATAATGACAGAGATGGCAACCCAGGTCATGTCCCATTCGATGGCGGGCGTGACCTGTAATGCCGCCATGCCCGTGTAGTGCATGGCAGCAATACCCGAGCCCATGATGAAAGCGCCAGGTAGCAGGCGATGCAGCGTTAAGTCCACACCGCTGACCAGCCATAGCGCAAAGAGAGAGGCGCTGATGGCAATGACCATCGAGAGGGCGGTAAGGAGCGGGTCATAGCGCAGGTGCATGGACATATCCATAGCCAGCATGCCGATAAAATGCATGGCCCAAATGCCGATGCCCATCGCCACCCCACCGCCACTCAACCAGACCCATGCGGTACAACCGGTGCTGGTGGAGACCCGGCCTGCCATATTCAGAGCGGTATAAGATGCCAGAATGGCAACAATAAAAGATACAACAACAAGGATTTGGTCGTATTGGCTAACCAGCATGATGTCATCAACTCATTCACAAAAAAGCGTTACGCTAACTACATTTGTTTGGGCGAAAAGGCTGAGACACGGCTATCCGGAGGGGATGGCACAACCAGGTAGATATCCCTGAGCACGCAGGAGACAGTGCACCTGAGCAGCTGTCAGTCGAGCTCGGTACAGTTCACCAGTTTAAGTGGATTGACGGAATTCATGTTTCGGCACTTATCGACTTCTGTCGTCAGAAACTCGATCCACTGCATGAGTACCGAATCCAGCAACAAAACGGACAGGGCAAAAATAACCAGCCAGAAGTACTTTCGAATCATTCCGCATATCCTTATCTCGCATTTAACCGTTGCGAATATACACGAAATCACCTGCGGGGAAAGATGAGGCAAGAGAAGTTTTTTATGGCTGCAATGGCAATAAAAAAGGCGCGTCCCCATGCCGGTTCGCGCCTTTTTAGAAGCAGTCTCTGACAGGTATCAGTTCATGCCGTATTTTTTCAGTTTCTTACGCAGCGTACCACGGTTGATGCCCATCATCAGGGCAGCGCGGGTCTGGTTACCACGGGTGTATTGCATCACCATGTCCAACAGAGGCTGTTCTACCTCAGCCAGTACCAGCTCATACAGGTCATTAACATCCTGACCATTCAGTTGAGCAAAATAGTTCTTCAGTGCCTGCTTTACCGAGTCACGCAGAGGTTTTTGGGTTACCTGATCCTGAGAGTTAACGGTAGAAACGGTCAGTACGTCAGAATTTACGCGTTGTTCGAACATAGTTCTGTCAGCTCTTTATTTCTGTTTACGCAAAATTTTCGAAGTATGCCTCCAACGCCTCCAGCTGTTCGCTGGCGTCCTCAAGGGCGTTGAATGTGCGCCGAAACTGGTCATTTGGAGCATGCTCCTGGAGATACCAGGAGACGTGTTTGCGCGCAATTCGGTAACCTTTTGCCTGACCGTAAAAGTCATGCAACTCCCGAACGTGCGCACAAAGCAAGCGCTTTACTTCTGCCAAAGGCAGCGGAGCAAGCAGCTCCCCAGTGTCCAGATAATGCTGGATTTCCCGAAAGATCCAGGGTCTTCCCTGAGCTGCACGGCCTATCATCAGGGCATCAGCCCCCGTATAGTCGAGTACAGCTCTGGCTTTAAGCGGGTCAGTGATGTCACCATTCGCGATAATCGGAATGGAAACTTTCTGCTTAACTGCCCGAATGCTGTCGTACTCAGCGTCTCCATTGAACAAACAGGCGCGGGTGCGTCCATGAATGGTCAGAGCCTGAATGCCACAGTCTTCAGCCAGTTGGGCAATCTCTACGCAGTTACGATGTTCCGGAGCCCAGCCAGTGCGAATCTTGAGCGTGACGGGCACGTCCACCGCTTTTACCACGCCGGTCAGGATAGACTTCACCAAATCCGGGTGTTGCAGCAGGGCGGAGCCCGCAAGCTTGCGATTCACTTTCTTAGCCGGACAGCCCATATTGATATCAATAATCTGGGCACCGCTTTCCACATTAATGCGGGCGGCATCCGCCATCTCATCCGGATCGCTCCCTGCAATTTGCACGGTGCGAATACCTGGCTCATCTACATGCACCATCCGCAGTCGGGACTTGTCGCTTTCCCACACCTGAGGGTTAGACGACATCATCTCGGATACGGTTAAACCTGCCCCCATCTCGTAGCACAACGTCCGAAATGGTCTGTCAGTAATGCCAGCCATGGGCGCTGCGATCAGGCGATTTCTAAGCTGGTGGTGTCCGATGCGCATGAGTTAAGAAATGACCATACTGTGACTGCAAGGCGGCGTATCTTACGCATTTTTTGCACGAGATGAAAGGCCAAACTTTGAGCAATCCACTGTCGCAGATCAATGAATGCACGCTAAAGCCGGAGCGATGAATTATATTTTCTTATAAATCATTCTGTTAGTTTTGATGGGCGAAATTATGAACAAATATAATTTCCTTAAACTTCTCATTTTTTCTTCGTTCAGGCGGTGATAATCGGGATAATTTGCTGTTTTAATAGACAAAAAAGAAGGCGAAAATGAGATCTTACTCTCAATTTCGCCTTCAGAAAGATTATTACGGTCAATGAATCACGTGCCTCTCAGGGCGGGAGCATTCAGCGTTTCTGACCGGTAATCCGGCACCACTCTTCTTTTTCCACGACGGCATCGAGGGTGAAGTTATCGCGGTAGGCCTGGCAGACGTCTTCCGCCTGGCTGGCAAGGATACCGGAGAGGCCCAACAGACCGCCTGAAACGGGCAGCACGCTAATCAGGGGTGCCAGCTCGCGCAACGGCCCTGCCAGAATATTTGCTACGACCACATCCGCTTGCATTGCCTCGGGTTGATCCTGAGGCAGATAAAGTGCCAGACGGTCGGACACGCCATTACGCTCGGCGTTGTCACGGCTTGCCTGGATTGCCTGGGGATCGATATCAATACCTATCGCTTTCGCCGCGCCCAGCTTCAGCGCTGCAATAGCCAGGATGCCGGAGCCGCAGCCGAAATCAATAACGGTCTTGCCGGTTAAATCGAGTCCATCCAGCCATTGCAGACACAGCGAGGTCGTTGGGTGTGTACCTGTACCGAAGGCCAGACCTGGATCGAGCATCACATTGACGGCGTTTTCATCCGGAACGTCGCGCCAGCTTGGGCATATCCAAAGGCGCTTACCAAACTGCATTGGATGGAAGTTTTCCATCCACTCGCGCTCCCAGTCCTTATCTTCGATCTGTTCGATCTTATGCACGAAACCCGTGCCCAGCAACGGATGCTGTTCCAGCATCGCGACGACGTCGCTCATGTCGGTCTCTGCATCAAACAGGCCGATAACATCAGTATCGCCCCACAGACGCGTTTCACCCGGCAGCGGCTCAAACACCGGCGTATCGTGCGTGTCCTGGAAGGTAATGGAGACAGAACCCGCTTCCATTAACGCGTCGCTCAGTTCTTCGGCATTTGCGCCAGTCGTATTTAACTTCAGTTGGATCCACGGCATAAGAAACTCTTTGTTAGTTCAGAGAAAGGGCGTTGGTTTGTGCGGCGGGCCGACCAAAACGGTTTCCGACGAAAAAGGCCAACAAACTTAAAACCAGTGACGGCACGATAGGGTGCAGTCCAAGAAAATGTATATTCCAGGTGGCCAGGACGGCATACAGGATACCGCCGGTAAACATGCTGCTCAGCGCCCCGGTTGCATTTGCACGTTCCCAGTAGAGGCCCAGCACCAGCGGCCACAGGAAGACGGCTTCCAGTCCGCCAAAAGCCAGCAGGTTTAGCCAGATGATCATTTCAGGCGGATGCCATGCGGCCAGCATCATAAAGATCCCCAGAATAAGGGTGATGGCCATAGAAATACGCTTCAGGCGCAGCTCATTGTGGATCTGTTCTGGTCGGGAATTGAGCCAGAGATCTTTAATGATCGTCGCGGATGCCTGCAAAAGGTGCGCATTCACATTAGACATAATAGCGGCCATAGGCGCGGCCAGAAAGATCCCTGCGGCAAGAGGCGGCAGCACCTTTACCATTAATGTAGGGATGACCAGGTCAGGCACTTTTAAATCCGGTATCACCGCACGGCCCAGCGCCCCAGCGAGATGCATTCCCAGCATCAGCAGGGTCACTACTATCGTGCCGATGATAATGCCCCGGTGAACGGCTTTGCTGTCCTTATAGGAGATGCAGCGCACGGCGGTATGAGGAAGGCCGATCACACCGAAACAGACCAGCACCCAGAATGAGGTCATAAAGGCAGGCGTAAGAATACCATCACCACCCTGAGGGGAGACCAGCTGCGGGTCAATGTGCTGCAATTTATCCACTGCACTGTGCAGGCCGCCTGCCGCATAGACGACGCCAACCAGCAGTACGAGGGTGCCAATCAACATCACCATACCCTGCATGGTGTCGTTGAGTACGCTGGCGCGAAAGCCGCCAAAGGCCGTATAGAGGGCAATACTGATGCCAAAGATAAGCAGGCCTGATTCGTACTTAATGCCGGCAGCCGTCTCCAGCAGACGTGCACCGCCAATAAACTGCACGGCAATAGCGCCGACAAAGGCGACCAGTAAGCTGATACTCGCCACCCATACCAGCAGACGGCTCTGGTAACGTGCCAGCAGCATATCGTTGAGGGTGATGGCATTGTAGCGGCGGGCAAGTATGGCAAATTTTTTACCCAGCACGCCCAGCGATAGCCAGATGGTCGGTACCTGTATCATCGCCAGCAATACCCAGCCGAGGCCATATTTATAGGCCGCCCCCGGTCCGCCAATAAAGGAGCTGGCACTGATGTACGAGGTTGTCAGGGTCATGGCCAGCACCATGCCGCCCATCGAACGGCTGCCCAAAAAATATTCCGTCAGGAACGTGCCTGCCTTACGCTGGCGCATGGCATAAACCGACAGGCCGAAGACAATAAGCATGTAGGCAATCAGTGGAATGATGACTTCAGGATGCATCTGTATCCTCCAGAGAAATATCGCGGAAGACAATACGCACCATCGCCCAGCAGAGCAGGATAAACACTAATGGCATCAGGAGACAGGCCATTTCAAACCAGTGGGGCAAACCGGTTATGCCCAGGGTGGAATCAGGTAAGTAAGCAGTTACTAACCATGCAGCAAGATAAAGAAGGGTCAGCCACAGCGCCCAGCGCGCCTCTTTGTGGGCCTGAACAAAACGCGTGTCCATATTTGTCCCTTGTGGATGAAGAAAGCGGGGATTGTACCTTATGGGGCTTTCTAATCCCCAGAAATAAAAAAAGGCCGGAATATCCGGCCTTTTAGCGCTAAAAACGGGCTTACTTCTCGTTCAGACCGAGTTTCTTCTCCAGATAGTGGATGTTGGTGCCACCCTGCTGGAACTTCTCGTCGTTCATGATACGGGTCTGCAGATCCACGTTGGTTTTGATGCCGTCGATGATGAGCTCCTGCAGGGCGTTCTTCATGCGGGCAATCGCCACGTCACGGGTTTCGCCAAAGCAGATAAGCTTGCCGATCATGGAGTCATAGTACGGCGGTACGGTGTAACCGGCGTAAATATGGGACTCCCAGCGCACGCCAAAACCGCCTGGCGCGTGGAAACGGGTGATTTTACCCGGGCTCGGCAGGAAGGTGTTCGGGTCTTCGGCGTTGATACGGCACTCCACCGCATGGCCTTTCACCACCACATCTTCCTGTCTGATGGAGAGCGGCTGACCGGCAGCAATACGCAGCTGCTCTTTGATGAGGTCCACGCCGGTGATCATCTCGGTAACCGGATGCTCCACCTGAATACG
>NZ_JAHVDV010000052.1:0-19357 GCF_051486985.1 Yokenella regensburgei | reverse complement strand
AGTCCGGACCGTACTTCTTTATCCAGGCGTAAAGGCTGTGGGTGGTGATATCGAGACGTGTTGCAACACTGGAAACAGAATGACCGCGATCAATAACCTGTTTGACTGCTTCAATTTTAAACTCTTCGGGATAACGTTTACCGCTCATGGGCACCTCTCTTTAAGTCATCTTAAATGACTCCGAGGTGTCTGTTAAACCCGTGGCGATTCAAAGTCGTGCTGGAACGTCGAGTCCAGAATGGAGTAGATGGTATAATGATGCACCTTACGGTGATGATCCACTGGATCAGTATTGGATAAGGAAAGGGGTCAAGTATGCCATTGAAAACGGCTATTAAGTGGTTTCATCGTGCACTGACAGCCATCTTACTGATCATTGTTATTGGTTTTGTGATGATCAATTCAGGTGGTAATAACAGAGCAAAAGATAAACTGGTGAGTGCGCAACAAATTACCGACAGCACCTGGCTTTATGTTACGGAAGATTCAACTGGTGGGGCTACGGTGGCTGATTCTTATCGATATTACTTATCCGGAAAGCTGGAAGGTAATGTATCCGCCAGCCTTTCAAAACAGGTTCCATTCCTGGTTGCTGCGGGTAGTGCTGCGAATGTGAGTGCTGATGGGGATAACATCAATATTAAATACAGCGGCAAAGTTTTCTCGTTCAGTAATTCCATCGTCTATGAGGCAAAGGGTGATACACATTTTCCACACATTAATTTTCAGGCGAATAATTAGTGTGAGACGATGATAGTTAACATATTAAGCTCTAAAACGGGGCCAGAAAACTTCTGGCGCGTTTTTTATTAAAAGATGTGTAAATTTGTGCAGAATTCGCGGCGGTCTCATAGAGGGGCAGGCGAAGCCAGTTTAAAAGAGCGTATCGGAGATCGAGCAATTAATGAGAAATGTTGGCGAGCTTTAGCTTCACCGCGCCGCTTAACTTTATTTTCTACAGGTAGATTCTGACCGCGTCGTCAGTGCATTTGTGGTAGACCTGCCACAAGATGTTGTCCCACTTGTTACCCGTTCTCAGGTTTCATTCAGGATTGATACGAGCACCGGGAACATCAAGTAACACATTTCGCCCGGTTACCGGATTGTATTGTCGGGCGTTGGTTTCCGTGCTGAACTGAACGGAGGCGTAAACGGTTACCGCCAGGTTCATGGCGATCTGAACGAAATCGGGGAAACCTGCGGCAAAAACCGGGTGGGTCGTATTATGCAAATGAACCGGATCAAAGCCGTGCGCGGCTATAAAACACCACGCCGTATCGCCGGCAAACCTTCCGTTGTTACCCCTAATCGCGTGCAGCGGCAGTTTACCGTTACCCGGGCAAATAATCTGGCACCCAGTATGAGGCGGCGTGGCAGCTACTGGGATAATGCGGTGGCCGAATCGTTCTTCAGTTCACTGAAAATAGAACGCATCAGGAAAAGAATATACAAAAACCGGGAGCTGGCCCGGGCCGATATCTTCGGTTACATTGAAGTCTTCTATAACCGGGCCCGGCACCACAGTCATCTCGACGCCGTCAGTCCGGAGGACTTCGAACAGGCCTCCTCGTGAAGACAGAATTTGTCTACTATCGTGGGGGCAGTCCGGAATCTGATTATTCATTAATTCAAAGATACTTAAATGTGATGCAAGGATTTCCAGTATGAAGAGATTAACTATTCTACCTGTAATTTTCGTTCTTTCCGGCTGCCCTGGCGGTAATCCTGCACCACATCCAAGAGCTACGTTTATCAATGGCGATCATCTCTGTTTTAGTCTGGATAAGAAAGATGTGTTGAATTACTACACTGTTGATGTAAGTGAAGAGGGTAAAATACAAACAGTGGTTAGCTCTGGTTATAATAAATTAAATCATTCTTATCCTGATGATTGTATAGAGGTTAAATGGCAGAGTAATCGCACCTATGTGATCAATTATGGGTTAAATGATAAGAAATATGTCCATGAGTTCTTCGTTGATAATAATGGGCTGACCTGCTCCCCATTGATTAACACACCGCGATGATGTCGGCTTTATGCCAGTCTTTAGTCATGATTCCCTCCTGACGGTTTCTGTAATGTGATGAACTAATAGTAAAATACTACGTTATTCGTAGCTCATTTTGCATCCTTATAGCTACATATTACGTAGTTTCGCGATCGCCACCCTGCAATCCTGTAAAACGATGCAATAAGTCATTCTTAGAATAGCGGTGTGCTAAATACATTTCTCGTAGTATAGGAAGCGATAAAAAGCTACGACTATTGTAGCTATGAATGACTCCGCAAATTACCAACAGATCTTTTGTAAACGCCTGAAATCAGCGCGTCAGGCAAAGAAACTCTCGCAGAAACAGCTTGGCATCCTGGCCGGGATAGACGAGTTCGTCGCCATCACACGTATTAACAGATATGAGAAGGGCGTTCATCAGGCAAGCATAGAGGTGGTACATCAGCTTGCGCAGGCGCTGGATGTACCACTGGCATATTTCTATAGCGAAGAAGATGAGCTTGCCGCCTTGTTACTGCGCTGACAGCAGCTCACCAAAGTTACTGATTGAGATAATTCTCAATCGTCGCATTTAAGCTCTAAAAATTACCGTTCGGAAAAAACTATTCTGCGGCCACCTTCCCAACTACATCAGGTGGGGGGAGGAAGGGGTTTATTCACGAGAGGAGGGCGGTATACTGCGTAAGCCCTCGTTTTGGAAAGGAATGGAGCATGAGCTATTACAATTCGAACGCCATCTATGACCATCTTGGCCACACGCCGCATTACTGCTGGACGGTCGGAAATGCCTGGATTCTGGTTTATGGCGATCACAACTCCGATCCTAAATTACTCGTTTTTGCCCACGGTAAATCCTGGCTGGAAGATAACAGAGTGCTGGCGGTAGTGGCGGTCCTCTCCCGCTGGGCAAACCTTCCCAGCGTGCGTATTGAGTTTGACGACAGTGTTGATGAGATTGAGAGGGTCAGGCTTCACCTCAATGCCGAAACTCAGCAGGACATCACGTTGCCGCAGCTCAAAGCACTCTTTGCCGAACGTGGCGTGCCGGTAAATTCCGACAACTTTGCCAAAGCTATCAATGACAAAGAGAGCAGTGCGTACCATAAATGGCAACGCGCATCGCTGGGCAACATTACGGTAAGTGATATAGACCTGGTGCGTATCGACAACCGCAAGATGGTTGCCATTCTTGAACTCAAACGCTCGTTCAAATCGCTAAATGACTGGAGCCCGTACCCGGTCGATTACCCCAACTTCCGGCTGATAAATAACGTCTGCGTAAGAGCCGGGTTGGGCTTTATGATTGCCTATAATGTGCGCCATAAAGCGCCGACATTTTTTGACGATCCGTCGCAAATCAAACTCTACTATTACGACACGGATTTCAACGTCACGCAGACAAAAATCGTGTCACTGGCTGATTTCCAGAACTCGAATTACTGAGGCTGAAGAGGGCGGCGGCGCGCCTTTCTCCCTCGCCCTACAGGGGAGAGGGTGGTGTGAGGGGAAACGGGTGGCTCTGAGGTGTGTTACGTTCACTTCCAGTCCTGCTGAATATGCCGAAACGGTCACTGCCATTCCTGCTGAACCTGCAAAGGGGCACGGTTTTCCCCCTCGCCCCAACGGGGAGAGGGCTGGGGTGAGGGGGAACGGGTCGCACGGAAGTTTGTTACGCTGACGTGCCATTAACGCGGAGTGAACGGAACGAGTCTGTCCGTCTATTTTTCCATACGGTAGATATTTACTCCCCCATCAACCCCTTAATCTTCTCATACACCGCCTGCGCGCTGGTCGCTTCCGCAAACTCCACATTCACGGCCTTTTCCTTGAGCATATCGAAAAACTTACGCTGCACCTCGACAATCGCCTGGTCGCCAATGCGCATATTCTCCGCCTTGGTCTCCACCAGCAGGTAGACGCTGGTCGCATCCTCGCGCTCAATCAGGTAGACAAAGTCAGGCGTCGTGGTGCCGCCGGTGTATTTCGGCACCTGAATCGCCCGCTTTGGCAGCTTACCAAACACGGTCACTTTGGCCGGGTAGTTATGCTTGAGCAGCGCCAGCTCCGGGTCGGTGCTGTCGTAGCGCAGCGGCGGCAGTTCATAGAGATAACGCGGGTCGTCGATGGCACTATGATCGGTGGCCTTACCGAGAAGTTCGGCGGTCACCGCCTCTTTAAACGCCTGACGTTCACTGTCGAAAATCGACGTGGAGGCCTGGAACGCCAGCGGTTCGTACACGTAATGCTGAGCAAAGCGTTCGTCGAAGCGCTGCTTAAACTCGCGCACCAGGTTGTCCAGACTTGCCTGGCTCAGGTAGCGCGCGTCGCCTTTAAAGGTGTCGCGCAGCATCGCCATCAGCCGCGGGTGGAGTTGCTTTACCGGCAGGCTGGTATGCAGTACCAGTTGCTTAAGGAACTGACCGTAGGGCAGACCCGGCAGGTAGTGATGCGCGTCGTAGTCGCCCTCGCGCTCCGCAACCATCATCTTATTACCTTCGCCCATACGCAGCGTCTGGCGTGTCTGGTTCGGCTTCTCACGGCTGTAGAGGTCGGCGTTACCCATTACCGTGTCCGCAATCTGCGAGAGCGAGTCCGGGATGCGCTCGAACTGCAACATATAGCGGCGGGAGAAGTGCAGCCAGACGTCTTTAAGTTTTTCCCAGTTCTCCTTGCGCAGCTTCACGCGCAGTTTGGATGCCGGTTTGTTCTCCTGAATGCGGTCGGCCCGCACGCGTGCCTGATCCAGCTCGGCATAATAGTGCAGTAGCCACGCAAATCCGCTTTGGGTGACGCCATCGATGGTTACTGCATCATGGAAGTCGTTATTGCGTTTGATAAGGCCTTTCTCATCCAGCTCGTTAAGCAACGTCTCTTCGTTATACGTCGGGTTCACCTTCTGACGTTCGGTGACAATCAATTGGATCATCGCCTCGTCAAGTTTGTGCTCATTAAGCTGAATCTTACTGTCGCGATTAATCTCGTCGACCAGAGTACGGGCAAAGGCTTTTTCATCATAACCAATCAGAAACGCCAGCCGCGAAGGCCACTCTTCCTGCTGCACGCGGTGACCGTTTTCATCCACCGGCAAACGCAGGCCACGGCCCACTTCCTGAATTTTGCTCGCTTCACTGCCGGAGGTGCGCAGTTTAGCGATGACAAAGACGTTCGGATTATCCCAGCCTTCGCGCAGTGTCCATTTGGAAAAGAGGAAACGGCGGGTCTCCCAGTTACCGTGATGGTCTTTAAAGCTGAGTAGCTTCTCTTTATTTTTGAGAATATCGTCGACTTCCGCCTGAATGGCTTCGTCGCCGCTGCCCCGGTCCTCACCAAAATAGCCGGCGTGCACGTTCTGTTCGTCGGAATTAAGGCTGGCGAGGGTGGCGCGCAGGAAGGACAAATAATCCACTTCACGCGGCAACGTCTTCGGCTCGTATTCGCTGATTAGCGCCGTCAGCTTGTTACGTAATAATCGTTCAAAGGTCAGCTTTAACCAGCCTTCGTCATCGCGGTAGCTCTTGATGCTGTCAATAAAAAACAGGCTGAGGGATTTAATACGTGGCGCGTTGTTTTCCTGCTCATTGCCGCGCAGGAAATTGGCCTGCTCGGCATCGAAATGTTTGTCGATGGCATCCTGAATAATCAGCGCCTGGTAGCTGGCGTTAAAGGTGCCAGGCACCAGCGCCATACCGGTTTCCAGCTCCAGATCGTTCGACAGCATTTTGCTGCCTGCATATTCAATATTGCCCTCAAACCCGGCATCCACCTCGGCCAGGTTATCGCCCACGCCAATGTCGAAATAGCGGCTTCCCTGTTTAAGGGTCAGTTTTTTCGCGCTAATGCTGTCGACGATATAGCGGTTTTGCGCCTGCGCTTCGCTGAGATTGGGGTAATAAATATCGATGCCTTTCACCAGCCCGCCGTTGAAGCTGTCCACCGCGTTGAGGTCAAATTGCGGTTGGCGACGGTAATAGTCTTTACGCACCACCTTATTTTTGCCTTTCCCCTCTTCAATTTCCGGGAAGGTGGCACCAAAGCGCACAATCATCTGCGGCTTAATCGACTCGACGGCTTTGTAAAATTTGTTATCACGGGCGAAGCGGTGCGGCTCATCCATAATCACCACCGGGCGGGTCATTTGCAGACCCTCAATGGGCGAGGTCAGTCCACCTAATAACGTCTGGTCATAATCATTGCGCGTCATGCTCACCGAGTTCAGCATCTGGGCATTAATCAGCAGCACCTGAATGGTATGAGTATTACTGCGGCTGGCGTCGGTGAAATTCAGTAGCTGGACGGGGAAATTTTTACGTCCGGATTTCGTCCTGAAATCACCCGCGTTAATGGTCGACAGCTCAATGCGTGTGTTTTCATAAAACTGGGAAAAGTGCTGGCGGGCATAGTCGCTGGTAATAAAGTTGCGCGCCCCTTCCTTTATGGCAGGTGTTGGCACGACGAGCACAAATTTAAACAGCCCATAACGGCGATGCAGTTCATACATCAGGCGGGTATAAACGTAGGTTTTCCCGGTGCCGGTTTCCATTTTTACGTCGATATGAGTGTTATCTTCATAGCGGCCGTTAATCAGTGGATTGGCGAAATTATCGTGGTCAGATACCGTGCCATCAATACCGGAAAAATGATTGAGTATCGCCTCAAGTGCCTGTTGCTGGTGCGGCAGTTCTTCCAATAAAATTTTCATTTCATCCGCCTCAGTAACGCTTCACCAGGTTCACTTTCTGATCGAGCTGTTTTAAGCCCAGCTCCAGTTCGCGAAGGGATTCGAGATCAAACGAATAGCCGTAAACCACCACCGTCTGCACCGCCAGTTGATGGGTGCCAATCTGGTTCAATAGCTCGCGGGTCTGCGCCGCACGCCATTTCTCTTCAATTAAATAGAGGCGTGTGCCCTCCACATAGGTGGCGGTGTAACCTGCGAACGCCAGCTTTTGCGCATCCACGTCCAGCGTGTAACCGTCTGCGACCAGCCAGGTGGTGAGAATGGTCTCTTCGCCGCTGGTCTTGCCGGAAAGCCCCAGACCCTGAGCGGAGAAGGGGGTGATCATATTGTCGAAGCCGGATTCACTGAAAGCCGTGAGCTGGCCCCTGGTGGTCATGAAATTGCCGGTAGCGATGTCGAAGCTGTCTAAATCATCGAGCGTCTGCTGCACCGGGGTGACGAAACGATAATGTTTGAAGCCAAGATCTGCCTCAGTGGCCGGTATATCAGTGCGAATTTTACGCGCGGCACGTTTAATTCGTTCACGGCTCATCTGGTCAATGGAGGTAAATCCCAGCGCGTGTGCGGCATTATCATCCCGGATGGGTTCTGCCAGCTGTACGGTAATAAAATGGTGCTGACTGCCGCTTTCGGCATTTAATTCCATTACCGCATGGGCCGTGGTGCCGGAGCCTGCAAAGAAGTCCAGAATCACCCCATTTTTTATGCCCTGAATGGAGTTAAGCATCCGTTTCACCAGGCTGACCGGTTTTGGGTTATCAAAGTGAATATCCAGCGCGGAGAGCAGGGTATCGTCGCTGCCGCCAAAATAGAACAGTGACGGCACGTTCTCGTACATATTCTCTTTGAGAATGTACTTACGGTTCGGCTGGGTGGTGTCATCTTTGCCAAACAGAATGAGCCCTTTTTCCTGTAGCTCTTTCATGGTGGCGGACGGGTTACGCCAGCCGCGCTCCGGCAGCGGGCAGGGCTTACCGGTCACCGGGTGGATGAGTGGAATGAAATAATCATCCGGCGCTTTTTTCTTGTTCGGCCACGCCATCGAGACGGGACGGAAAATATCACCGTTATCATCAATCTGGTTATAGGCCTTTTCGCCGCCGCTGAAGTTTTGCTGGGCGATCCACTCTTTATATTCTTTACGCACGGCGTCGGTAATGCCGTTGTGCTTTTTAATTAAAGAGTCGACTTTCTCAAGCATGCGGGCGGCATTCTCTTTCGGCCGCTTCAGGCTGTTGACCGCTTTAAAGGCTTCGCTGTTTTTGCAGTAGGTCAGAATGACCTCATGCTGCTGGGAAATACCCGTGGCGTCACCTTTGGGGTTACGTTTATCCCAGACGATTTCGCCTAAATCATTGGACTCGCCAAATATCTCATTGCACAGCAGCTTAAGGTTAGCGTGCTCGTTCTCATCGATATGAATAAAGATGACGCCGGAATCACGCAGTACACGTTTTGCCAGCCACAGGCGCGGGTACATAAAGGTCAGCCAGGCGGCGTGGGTCGCTTTACCCTGAATGGATTTCAGGCGGGCCAGCTCCTGGTCATTAAGGCCAAACATCGCCTGCAGCGCCTGGTCGCTGTACTCGAAGGTATCCGGGTAAACAAAGCCGTCGGAACCGGTGTTGTAGGGCGGGTCGATATAGATAATGTCGACGGCGTTGTGATAATTATTTTGCAGATGGCGCAGCACCTCAAGGTTGTCGCCGGTCAGGAACAGGTTTTGGCTGTTACTGTTTTCTGGCTGCCCGTTGTGTTCGTTGTCCGGGACTATCACCGTCGTGGATTTTTCACCGGCCTGTTTTTTTGCATAGTCTTTGCCAATGAAATCAAGCTGGTAACCGCTGCTCAACTCCTCAATATTGCGTTCTTTGAGCGCGCGCTGAAATTTCGCCAGGTCAAAGCTGCCTTTGGCAAGCAGATTGCCGTTTTCATCGTATTCATCCGGCGTGAAAAATTCAGGCAGCTTCGCGTGCAGTTCATTCAGAAAGGCGCTGTTGGGAGTAATGGATTCATTCTGTTTCTGTAAATCTTTAAGCATTCGCATTTACTCCGGGGGGCATTCCATTGAGGGTCAAAAAGGCAGGGACGATGATACAAAAAAAAGGCCGTAACGCCTACCCGATGGGGCAGTGTAAGGGCGGCGACTGACACCCTCTGGCAGTCACACGTGCTTCATTTAAATCCCTGCAAAAACCAGGACTATCCCGAATTGATTCATCATACGAATGGTTTCACGATGGGGTAAAAACAAACGCAACGGATGAATGATGAGCGTACACGGTCACGAAGGCAGATTGCGCCTTCTGACGCTCGGAGAAATTGCTATGGCGCGCCGGGTTTTTGGCGAGGCCATCCACTACGGGCACGTCTGGGTGCACTGCGACAGCTATTTACCCTTCGGTATGCAGTGCAGTTGCTATGCGATGACGCCGAATGGCGAAATGTGGTTTCGGGAGCAGCACTATAAAGAGGATTTTGCCGCCACCCACGTCTATATTCAGGACAAGCATCTTTTTATTCATGAGTTAGGCCATGTGTGGCAGCACCAGCACGGGCAGTGGGTCAGAACGCGGGGATTATTTAGCTGGGCGGCAGAGTATGACTACCGACTGGATAAGCAAAAACTCACCGACTACTCCCTTGAGCAGCAGGCGTCTATTCTGGCGGATTACTGGTTAATTGTGACGTATGGCATCAGCACCTGGCAGTTTTATCAGATGGCGGGGAAACCAGGAAAATATCGCGGTAAGGATAACCTGAGGGACATACCTGCCCTTTATCAAAAAATTATCCGGGGCCCGGAGGGAATATGCTGAGGCATGGCGTGGTACTGGCTGCAGTTTTATTAACCGGCTGTCCGGGACCGGGTGACAAAGTGGTATCACGGGTTCCTGCGCTGGTGGCCATAAAGCACAACGCGGTTTGCGTGGTATCGCCCGTTAAGCCTGACGAGAAAATTATCGGTATTCAGTTTTACAGTAGCAGCGGCGAGAAGCAGGTTCGCCTGTTCCACAATCAGCCGGTGTATGCCCCGCCTGGAACCTGCCTGCCGCTGTTTGGCTACCTTTTTATGCCGGGCCAGCGTTACACGCTCGCTTACGATATCGAAACGCCAGACCCCAGCAATTACCATTTAGTGACCGCGGAGTTCAGCGTCCTGTCGACGGCGGGCGGCGGGTTACGCATTGCACCTTACTGATGCCGCTGGCTTAGCTTAAATCGTGGAGATCCTTTTCCAGCGCGGGCGTGAGCCTGATGTCATGGAAGTTAACCGCCAGCCCCTGACGCTCTGGCGTGCAGCACATCACGCCAATCTGCACCTTACCCGCAGGGAAGGGGCAAAGGCGAAGCAAGGGCCAGCTCACGCCGTCAGCAGAATATTGCAGGCGCAGCGCATCCCCTTTGCGGGTGAGGCGCATCCAGAATGCACCGGCATTGCCCTGAAAAATGCCGGTTGCCCAGTCGGAATGGCCCAGCGTCAGCACGCTGCCAATGGCGGGAGCGCCATCGTTAAACTCAATACCCGCTTTTAACCAGTGCTGCTCATCTTTCACCAGCATGATCCCGGCCTGGTCATAGAGGGTGGTAAAATCAGCACAGATTTTTGTCTGGAACGTGAAATCTTCACCGGTTTCCGTCGCATAGATATGACCGGAAAAGCGTTCGAAGCCGTACCAGGTTTTACGCCAGAAATCGGTGTGCCCATCCGTGACTACCGAAAGCTGACCCTCTTCATGACGCCACGTAGTCGGTTCGTTGATCCAGTTAAAAGCAGGCTGCATGATCTTTTTCCTTTTCAGTTATGCAAAACGGGTTGGATAGAGTGTAGCGTGACAATGCGACGTCCTGTTTTGCTTGATCCCCTTGACCACCGACAAGGTTACATCTGCCAATCCCTCGCATAATCACGCCCGCTTATCTTTCCACGGGTGTGACCACATGGCTTACCAACTAGACCTTAACTGGCCTGAATTTTTAGAGAAATACTGGCAGAAAAAGCCGGTTGTATTGAAAAACGCGTTTGCGAACTTCGTCGATCCTATTACGCCGGATGAACTGGCAGGTCTGGCAATGGAAGCGGAAGTCGACAGCCGCCTTGTCAGCCATTTCAATGGCGAATGGCAGGCAAGCAATGGCCCGTTCGAGCACTTTGACGGTCTGGGTGAAACCGGTTGGTCGCTGCTGGCGCAGGCGGTAAACCACTGGCATACGCCGTCAGCTGAACTGGTTAAACCCTTTCGTGCCATCCCGGAGTGGCGTTTTGACGATCTGATGATCTCCTTCTCCGTACCGGGTGGTGGTGTAGGGCCGCATATCGACTGGTATGATGTTTTTATCATTCAGGGGATGGGCAGCCGTCGCTGGCGCGTGGGCGATAAACTGCCGCTGCGTGAGTTCTGCCCGCATCCGGCGCTGCTGCACGTTGAGCCGTTCACGCCGATCATTGATGAAGATCTCGAACCCGGCGACATTCTTTATATTCCGCCGGGATTCCCGCACGACGGTATCACCCATCAGACCGCTTTTAACTACTCCATCGGTTTTCGTGGGCCCAACGGCCGCGATCTTATCAGCAGCTTTGCGGATTACGCAGTGGATAACGATCTGGGTGGCGATCACTATACCGATCCGGATCTTGTCAGCCGCGACAATCCGGGCCGGATCGAAGAGTACGAACTGGAGCGCGTGCGCGGCATGATGATCGCGATGATCAACCAGCCGGAAACGTTCAAACAGTGGTTTGGTCGCTTTATTACCACGCCACGTCACGAGCTGGACATCGCCCCGGCAGAGCCGCCCTATGAGCCGCAGGAAGTGCGGGATGCGTTGATGGATGGCGAGGTGCTGACCCGCCTGGGCGGCCTGCGCGTGCTACAGGTCGGCGATGGCTTCTTCGTCAACAGCGAGCGCTTTGAGACCGTTGCGCCAAAAGCAGCAGAAGCCCTGTGCCAGCATCTGCTCATCGGTAAAGCGGAGCTGGGCGAGGCGATAAATAATCCGACCTTTATCGCTGAACTCACTGCGTTGGTGAACCAGGGCTACTGGTATTTCGACGAGTAAGAACATTTGCTCGATCAGGTGGTGAAATCCCTACAAAAATGCGAGCACGGACGGTCCCCTCTCCCTTGAGGGAGAGGGTTAGGGTGAGGGGGAAAATGCGGCTCTGGTGGTCATTACGTTCACCTTATGCTCCTTGCTTTTGTGTAGCGCCAGAATCCGTGAACGTGCCAGGGTGGCTCATCGCCACCACCCTGGCGACCCGGGCTCCCGGCCAGGAAAATCGCCGCTTCGCGGCATTATTCGCCCCATCCCTGGGGCTCACCCCTTCGGGGCTGGCGCAGGCGCTATTCAAAATTGCTCCCGGCAATTCTGTCGTCTTATGTCGTCTGACTTTCGGATCGGGGACCAGCCTGCGTTCTTGCAGGCTATCCCCTTCGCCCGCTTCCCTGCGGGCGGCCCCGGTCAGCCTCCAGCGCCTCATCGATTTTCAGCCGGACCCTGTCATCGCTGTTACTTTTGTATTCTCATTGCGTAGTGTTATCGCTGTAAAAAGCAATATTACTGGCGATCCCCTCTCCCCAAAGAGGAGAGGGGATCGCCAGTGCCTGGTTTTATGTCACAGAACCTACCTGTACACCGGCAGCAAATTAAAACTCGACAGTACGTGAATAAGCGCGTTACCCGCCCCGAAACACAAAATCAAAATAATCATCGCCTTGCCGCCCCACACCCGATAGTGCGGGCTGCCAAAGCGTTTACGTGACGCGCTCGCCAGCAGCGCAGGCACAATCGCCGCCCATACGGTGGCGGCAAGACCCGCAAAACCAATTGCATAGATAAATCCGTTGGGCCACACCAGCCCACCGACTATCGGCGGCAGGAACGTCACCAGCGCGGTCTTAAAGCGACCTTTGGGGCTGTCGTCAAATTTGAACAGATCCGCCAGATAATCAAACAGCCCCAGGGTCACGCCAAGGAACGAACTGGCCACGGCGAAGTTCGAGAACACCGTCAGCAGTAAATCCAGTCCCCGGCTGTTCAGCACGCCACTTAACGCCTGCACCAGCACATCAATATTGCCGCCTTTCTCCGCGATGTCGATAAACGCCGGGCGCGGGATATTGCCCATTGTTCCCACCAGCCAGAAAATGTAGAGGATCAACGCCATCAGCGTGCCGAGCAACAGACAGCGGCGGATGGTGAGCGGATCCTTACCGTAGTATTTCATCAGGCTGGGCACGTTACCGTGGTAGCCAAAAGAGGCCAGGCAAAACGGCAGGGTCATAATGATGTAGGGCAGGTAGCTCGGATTCACTTCAGCAGTGTTCAGCAGTACCGCAGGCTGCACATGCCAGATAAGCCCGCCAAAGCTCATAAAGAAAGTGAGGATTTTGGCGCCGAGCACAATGGTGGTCATCCGGCTGACCGCCCGGGTACTTAACCAGACAATAAACGCGACGACTAAAGCAAATAGTACCCCGCCAATCCGTGCCGGGAAGGTAATATTCATCTGCGCGAAGGTATGATGAATAACGGAGCCGCTGGCGGAGATATACGCGTAAGTCAAAATATATAAAACGAAAGCGACCGTCAGACCATTAATAATATTCCAGCGGTTGCCGAGTAAATCTTTCGTAATGGTGTCGAAACTGGCCCCGATATGATAATTCAGGTTGGCTTCAAGGATCATTAATCCTGAATGCAGCATACAAAACCAGGTAAAAACCAATGCGAGCAGTGAKCAGAAAAACCATGATCCAGACATGACAACCGGTAAAGAAAACATGCCTGCGCCAATAATGGTGCCACCAATAATCATTGCGCCGCCAACGAGTGAAGGCGCTTTATTTGTTACCGATAGAGTAGCCATAGTACGTTTCCATAGACGTCATATTTCGCATCGCCCTGACGGGCGACCTGTCTTTATTCTGGCGTGACATCGGAAAGACGCGCCCGTTGCGGACGCGTCTGATAGTGCTTTATTCCACCGGTTTCAGGCGGGCCACAAAGTGGCGCAGCACTGGCGGTTCATAGGTGAAGGTCAGCCCTTTAATGGACGACGCGCGTTCCTTCACCGCAATCAGCGAGTCAGCGATATAGTCCATATGGTCGTTGGTGTAGACACGGCGCGGGATGGTCAGGCGCAGCAGTTCCATCGGTGACGGTTTTTGCACGCCGGTGGTCGGGTCACGACCCAGCAATAAAGAGCCGATCTCAACGCTGCGAATACCCGCTTCCAGGTAGAGTTCGTTGTTCAGCGCATGGGCCGGGAACTGCTCAGCCGGAATGTGCGGCAACAGGAGTTTGGCATCAACAAACACCGCGTGGCCGCCGGTCGGGTACTGGATCGGGATGCCGCCTTCACGCAGACGCTCGCCGAGATACTCTACCTGCGCAATGCGGTAGGTGAGGTAATCTTCATTAGTGCCCTCTTCAAGGCCAATAGCCAGCGCTTCCATATCACGCCCCGCCAGGCCGCCATAGGTGACGAAGCCTTCCATCGGTACGCAGCGGATACGCACTTCGTTAAAGAGATCTTCATCGTCGCGGAAGCAGCACAGCCCACCAATGTTCACCAGCGGATCTTTCTTCGCCGACATGGTGAGCATGTCGCCATAGGTGTACATCTCGCGGATGATCTCTTTGATGGAGCGGTCCGCACAACCCTCCTCACGCTGCTTGATAAACCAGGCGTTTTCGCAGAAACGGGCGGAGTCAATCACCACCGGGATCTTATGGCTTTTCGCTATCTGGTAAACCTCACGCATGTTTGAGAGCGAAATCGGCTGGCCGCCGGAACTGTTGCAGGTCACGGTGGTGACGATGGCCGCCACGTTCTCCGCGCCGTGCTCGGCGATGGTCGCTTTCAACTGGTCGATATCAAAGTTGCCTTTCCAGTCGTACCACGAGGTGGTGTCGAAGGCTTTTGGCGTCACCACGTTGATGGCCTTCGCCCCGTTCAGCTCCACATGTGCGGCCGTAGTGTCGAAATGGAAGTTGGAGATAAACACCGGCTTTTTCGATTTGCAGCGGGCAATCAGGGAAGGGAAGAGGATCTGTTCCGCACCGCGCCCCTGGTGAGTCGGGATGGTAAACGGATAGCCGATGATCTCTTTCACTTTTGCGCATAAATTCTGGTAGTTACGCGAACCCGCGTAGGCTTCATCACCCATCATCAACCCTGCCCACTGGCGGTCGCTCATCGCGCCGGTGCCGGAGTCGGTCAGCAGGTCAATATAGACATCTTCACTGTTAAGCAGGAAGGGGTTATATCCGGCCTCGGCCAATGCTTTGACGCGATCGTCCCAGGTGGTCATGCGGATATTCTCAACCATTTTAATGCGGAAAGGTTCAGGGATGCGTTTCATAATAATTTCTCCAAAAGCGTGCCGTGCGACGTCTTGATATTTCTGGCGAAGATATGCGCGCAAAAAATATCCCTCAACGTCGTGTTGAGTAAGATTTTTTTAATGGATTACAGGCAGCGGAGAATTAACGAGGGAAGTCGTTGGTAATGCGTGGGTCGAGGTTATACCAAGCGTTGAGACCGCCCAGGGCAATGAGGCGGTAAATCAATCTTAATGTCATTACATCATCCTCTGGCGTTAAGGGTGTAATAAAAATAGAGAGAAATTAAATAATATCCGCGATTAATCTCACAAAGTGTTTACTAAAGATAATAAGGGGCAGAAAAGTTTGAAGACGGGCACGTTTTTAATGGGCGTTTTAAACCTTTATACAAAACACGCACTTTTAATAGGGTAAAAATGCGGGGGATTAAAACCCGCATTCTATTTTGTAACCACAAAAGCATTTAAGGAGGAGGATATCCTCTGCGTCATGGGGCCACCCTGCGTAAGTGTTGCGAGTGAGAATGGTTCTCAGTATTATTGCCGCGCCCTGACGGCGATGCTAAGGTGTAGCGTGTCTTAACGTCCGTTTTCTGAAATGCTGAAACGATCGCAACGGTTTGCAATGCAAAAGAAACACTTTTCTGTAGAAGATTTTATCGTGTTTGGCGAACGCTACGGCATCGACTATCGCTTCCCTTCACTGACGGCAGGCCGGAGCGTGACGAAAGAAAAGCAGATTGTCATTCAGGGCGATGTGGAAGAAATCGCACTCTCCTCTGGCCTCAACCTGACCCGCTCTGACATCCGGGTTATGCAACCCTATGAGACGACCTCACTGCATGCCTGTCCGCTCTATATGCTGGTGGTACTCGAAGGGTGCGTGATGTTGCGGGTGAACGGTCAGGAGTTTGTGGTCCGTTCCGGCATGGCGTTTACCTGCCGCCTGGATGAACAGCAGGTGATGAATGCGGTGCATCAGGCAGATCGCCATTTGCGTACGTTTTCACTCGGCGTTGATCCGCAAAACGCCTGGCAGTCCCCGCTCGTTTCGGCGTTGCTCCAGCAGTGGGAAAGCACCGGTGCCCCCACGTTTTTATGGCAGGTGCCGGACTTTATGATAGCCGGGTTGCAGCATACGCAGCAGTCCGGCATGGCCGGACTCGCGCGCCAGATAATGCTTGAAGGGGTGATGTTGCAACTGCTCGGGCACGGGCTTGCGCATCGTATGGCGAATCCAGTGGCGCGTTCTGCCTTTCCTGCCAGCGAGCACCATCGCCTGGAGACCGTTCGCCGCCTGCTCGAAAGCCAGCCTGAAAAAGAGTACACCCTCCCGGGGCTTGCTCAACTGGCGGCGATGAGCAGCAGCAGCCTGCGGGTAAAATTCCGCCAGGCCTACGGACATTCGGTCTTTGATTATCTTCGTGACTGCCGGCTTGAGCAGGCACGTCGTTATCTCGCGCAGGGGTACAGCGTGCAGCAGGCGGCCTGGCGATCCGGGTATCAGCATGCAACCAACTTTTCCACCGCGTTTCGGCGTCGTTATGGCTTCGCGCCAAGCGATGCCCGCCTGCCTGAATAACCCGGCGGTGTTGCCGGGATATCACGTTACATAGACCCTTATTCCCCGTGTAAATGCAGTTTGGCACCACGCATACGCGTCCTGGCATTGCGCATAGCTATTGCTGCGTTCAAAAGGGTAATAATTCTTATTTACAATAATAATGGCTTCTGGAGAGTTACATGTTCGCAAAAACGCGGCTGGCATTACTGATTGGCTGTATCACCGGTGGAATGAGCCTGATGGCTCATGCAGAAGAGGCATCCACTGCGCCTGCAAAGAACGATACGCTGGTGGTGACATCGCAGATGCAGAGTGGGGCGACCAAACTGGAGACGCCGGATATCGAAACGCCGCAGTCTGTTTCCATTGTTACGCGCCAGCAGTTTGAAGAGCAAGGGGCGACCAGCGTCCGCCAGGCCGTGAGCTACACGCCGGGCGTCTACGCCAACCAGATTGGCGCCTCTAACCGTTTTGATTACATCGTGATGCGGGGCTTTTCCGACGGCAGCCTGGATAACATCTATCTCGATGGTCTGAAAATGATGGGCGACACCAACTCGCACAGCTCGCTGGTGGTTGACCCCTGGTTCCTCGACAGCGTGGAAGTGGTGCGTGGCCCGGCCTCGGTGCTGTATGGCCGCTCTTCTCCCGGCGGTATTGTGGCGCTGAACTCGCGCAAACCTTCTTTTGACCCAGGCGGTCAGGTCAAACTCTTTGCCGGCAACAATAACCAGCGCGGTGCCGCGTTTGATGTGACCGGCCCGGTCGATGATGATGATCGCGTTGCGGTGCGCCTGAGCGGGATGACCCGCTATGCGGACTCCCAGTTTGACCATCTTAAAGAAGAGCGTTATGCGATCATGCCGAGCCTGACCTGGCGCATTACCGACAGGACGCGCCTGGACGTGATGGCCTATCTGCATCGTGATCCAGAGGGCGGCAGCCACTCCGGTCTGCCGTATGAAGGCACCGTGGTCCCGCACGCAGGCAAAAAAATCTCCAACACCTTCTTTGAAGGCGAAGACGATTACGACAACTACGATCGCCGTGAAAACATGGTCGGTTATAACGTTGAGCACGCCTTTGAAAGCGGCTGGTCGGTGCGTCAGAAGCTGCGCTATCTGCAGACCAAAGTGAACCTGAATCAGGTGTATGCGGCGGGCTGGCTGAACGACACTGAGCTGAACCGCGGCTACTCCGGTTCCGATGAGAAGATGAATGCGCTGACCCTGGACAACCAGGTCGATGGCAACATCGAAACCGGGATTGTGAACCACCGTGTACTGCTGGGCGTGGATTATCAGCGCCGCAGCAACAACACCACCGGTTATTACGGCGGCTTCCCGACGATTGATGCCTTCCACCCGGTGTATGGCGCAGACCCGGACTACATCACTATGTACAGCCGTGAGAAGCACAAGCTTGAGCAGACCGGTATTTATGTGCAGGATCAGATGTCGCTCGACAACTGGCGTCTGACTCTTGGTGGTCGTCATGACCAGGTGAAAGTGACCAACGTCAACAAGCTGAACGACACCAGCGACACGCTGGACAAAGGCCACTTCAGCAGCCGTGCGGCGCTGCTCTATCTCTTCGATAACGGTTTTGCGCCTTATGTCAGCTACTCAACGGCCTTCACGCCAACCAGCTTTACTGACGAATTCGGCAAGATCCTCCAGCCGATGAAGGGCAAACAGTGGGAAGCCGGGCTGAAGTATGAACCGGAAGGGATGCAGGCGATGTACAGCGCCTCCGTGTTCCGTATCAATCAGGAAAACATTGCCACCAAAGAGGAGCCGACCGACCCCTACCGCTCCATTGGCGAAATTGAGTCTGAGGGTGTGGAGCTGGAAGCGGTGGGTCAGCTGACCGAGAACGTCCGTTTGCAGGCGGCCTATACCTACACCGATATCCGTTATAAAAAGAGCAGCCCGGAAGAGCAGGGCAAGCGCGCGGTCTACGCGCCGCGTAATCAGGCCAGCGCCTGGCTGAGCTACGATGTGAAGAGCGGCCCGCTGAATGGTCTGACGGTGGGCTCCGGGGTGCGCTATGTGAATGGGATAACGTCCGATCGCCAGAACACCCACACGCTGCCGTCATACACGCTGATGGATGCGGTGGTGGGCTACGATCTGAGCTATGTCGGGCTGAAGGGGCTGAGTGCGCAGGTCAACGTCAACAACCTGTTTGATAAGCGCTATGTGGCTTCCTGTAACTCTCTGTCCTATTGCTACTTTGGTGCCGAGCGCAGCATTGTAGGCAGTGTGTCTTACTCGTTCTGATAAAACTGCCCGGCCAGGCGCCGGGCATCTTTTCTGCCTCGCCTGGGATTTTAATCCGGTACCCGGAACAGGCGGAGGCCAGAGATAGCCACAAATCCCGGTCCTTTCTTGTGCTACTTCCTCTCGCCCTTTATAGATTCCGAATTCTGCTCTTCTGACGGGTTTTCGCTTCGCCACTTTCATGCCGTCTGCAATGATTCCTTCTCATATCAGGAACACTGTGCCCGCTGTACGCAGGAGAAACCCCGGTTTTCCCCGGCGGTAGCGTGACTGGTCACGGAGGAATGTATGTCTCAGGAAGGCCTTCGCTTTACCCTTGACGTGGAGGGGCTCCCCCCGCGTGCCATCGCCGTCGTCACCTTTTCCCTTCAGCAGCACCTCTCCACACCCTTCCGGCTTGACGCGGA
>NZ_JAHVDV010000051.1:0-20501 GCF_051486985.1 Yokenella regensburgei | reverse complement strand
CGTACAGAGCACAAAGAATTTGCCTGGCGGCACTAGCGCGGTGGTCCCACCTGACCCCATGCCGAACTCAGAAGTGAAACGCCGTAGCGCCGATGGTAGTGTGGGGTCTCCCCATGCGAGAGTAGGGAACTGCCAGGCATCAAACAAGTAAAGAGCCCATCCTGACGGATGGGCTTTTTGCGTTTCTGCTGCAAAAAACGCTAACAAGCCACTATCTTGTTTCTCCGCTTACTTCCTGTCCTCCATTGTACTCTGCATAACCTATCCTTATTCATTCGTAGTCTATAAGGAGCGGTGATGTGAGCAGCAAATCTTTCAATTACGATCAGGACTTCACCCTTATCAATTTTCGCGAGCATCCTGAGTGTTATCAGGTAGGACGGGGCGAGCAAGGCGTACTGCTGGTCGAGCCTTATAAGAGCGAGATTCTGCCCTGGTGGCGTTATAAAGATCCTGAATCTGCGACAAAATCAGCTGAAAAAATCTATCAGTTATTTGAAGCCTATCGGCAGCAGGACGATTTTGTGGGCATGGATATGGCCCGCAAATTTATACAAATGGGATATACCCGTGCACGGCGTTACGCTAATTACAAAGGCGGCAGAAAATATGCAAAAGATGGCAGTACCCATGAGCGCGGGAACGATCCGGTAAAAGCTGCGGCCGCAGCCATTTTCAAACAATGGTGGGATAAAATCCGGGCGGATGAAGATTATCTTGCGCGCAAACGAGCGCATATCTCGCGCTGGGGATAGGTCAGATCGCAGTTTAACATTCTGAAATGGTAGCAGACAAATCATTAACACTGTATTTACTTTTGGTCGGGGCGTAATCTGATTTCCCAGAGAAACAGACCAAAGGGGAGAAAAATGGCTGAGGTCACTACTCGCCAGGAGAACAAAACTGTAGATGTGACGGACATGCGCCGCCGGGTATGGGCCATTATTGGCGCTTCATCTGGTAACCTGGTGGAATGGTTCGATTTCTACGTTTACTCATTTTGTTCACTGTATTTTGCGCATATCTTTTTTCCAGCCGGTAATACCACAACCCAACTTTTACAAACCGCAGGGGTATTTGCTGCCGGGTTCCTTATGCGTCCGATAGGGGGCTGGTTATTTGGTCGTATTGCTGACAGGCATGGGCGCAAAAAGTCTATGCTGATCTCCGTCTGCATGATGTGTATGGGGTCGTTAGTGATAGCCTGCTTACCCGGTTACGATACTATCGGCACATGGGCCCCAGCATTATTGTTGCTGGCCCGGTTATTTCAGGGACTCTCTGTAGGAGGAGAGTATGGCACCAGTGCAACCTATATGAGTGAAGTCGCCCTCGAAGGTCGAAAGGGTTTTTATGCTTCATTTCAGTACGTTACGTTGATTGGTGGCCAGCTTCTGGCGCTGCTGGTTGTGGTGGTGTTGCAGCAGATATTAGAAGATGAGCAACTGCGTGCATGGGGATGGCGCATCCCTTTCGCATTGGGTGCGGCCTTAGCCGTGGTGGCGTTATGGCTGCGTCGGCAACTTGATGAAACATCAAAGCAGGAAGTCTGCGCATTAAAAGATGCTGGCTCTCTGCGTGGCCTGTGGCGGAACCGAAAAGCATTCATCATGGTGTTGGGTTTTACCGCAGGTGGATCGTTAAGTTTTTATACTTTCACGACATACATGCAGAAGTACCTTGTCAACACGGCGGGTATGCATGCAAACGTGGCCAGTGTCATCATGACCGTGGCACTTTTTGTTTTTATGCTTATTCAGCCGCTTGTCGGGGCACTTTCCGATCGCATAGGCCGTCGTGCCTCCATGCTCTGCTTTGGGGGTTTTGCTACCCTCTTTACCGTGCCTGTCCTGAGTGCATTGCAGAATGTGACATCACCGTGGGCGGCATTTGCCCTGGTCATGTTGGCGTTGCTTATCGTTAGCTTTTATACCTCCATTAGCGGCATCCTGAAAGCGGAGATGTTTCCAGCCCAGGTGCGTGCGCTTGGCGTGGGATTGTCTTACGCTGTGGCGAACGCCTTGTTTGGTGGTTCCGCAGAGTATGTTGCGCTGTCGCTAAAATCGATGGGGATTGAGACGGCCTTCTTTTGGTACGTGACCGCTTTATGCGCACTGGCGTTCATTGTTTCGCTGATGCTTCATCGCAAGGGAAAGGGGATACGGCTTTAATGGTCCGCTAACTGCCAGACGGCAAAACCTGTAGCTGCCCCGGCGATGTCCCAGGCAAAATCCTTCCAGCTCCAGCCGCTTCCGTTCGGGCGGCTGTCCCAAAATTCTTTTGATGCCCCAAGGCTTACAGAAAACATCAGGCCATAAACGGCAGCTCGATCGCCCCCGTAGCCCTGGTGCCTGGCATACTCATTACCTGCTGCCGATAACATTGCAGAAGCGAGGAAATGCTGCGCTTTGTCCTGTCCGCTCCATTGATCCCTGGCGGTATGGGCACAGCCTGTCAATAACACTATGCAGACGAGGATGACATGGCGCATAAACGAACCTGAAAGAAGCCTCATCAGGGATGAGGCTTATAGGTTAAAGGATCCTGCTAATAAGCTTATCAATGCGGATTCGACGCAGACGGCGGATGAGCTTGCGCACTTTGACCGGATAATCGGCGATGCTTTGTAGATCGCGATAGTGGTTCACGACCGTTGTGTGTGTGCGAATAAGCTCCAGCTCTTTGTCACGCTGTGCCGTTAACTGCTGCTGAGGATCATGGATCAGAATCGCGTTTTCAAGATCCAGACGCCAGGCGCGCGGATTGAGGTTATTCCCCGTTAGCAGCATCCACTCATCATCGACCCACATTCCTTTCAGGTGATAGCTGTTATCGTCGTCTTTCCATAAGCGCACAACCAACTGATCGGTGTTGACATAATATTGCAGCCGACTCAGGAAGCGCCGCAGATTTATCTCGTAGAGATAAGGCAGTGCGCCGATGATTTTGAAGGGCTGATCTTCGGGAATAAAGAAGTCATTTGCTGTCTTATCACCCACGATAATTTCAACTTTTTTTCCATCACGCAGAAGCTGGATGATATTGCGCACCAGCACGGCGGGCAGGTTGAAATAGGGGGTACAAATGATCAGCTTATTTTCCGTGCAGGGCATCAAATGGAAAATTGTTTTATTCAGCAGACTGGATTTACCAAGCCCAACGAGTGGGGTCACCGCCAGTTGTTCGTTATCCGCGTCACCCTGAAAATGATAAGTCGCATCCCGCAACTCCTGGCGGAAGAGGCGAATATCATTTTTAATTTCAGGGCTTTTGGGGCGCTGCGCATTATCCAGACGGTTAACGCCCCGGCCTTCAATCAGATTCTGTTTAACCCAGTTCAGCATGATGTCTGCCATCTGCGGATTGCGAATCAGCTGATAACGGTCGTAGCGGTATTTATCGTGCTGGTGCAGATAGACGTCGTTCAGGCTGGCACCGCTGTAAAACACGCTGTCATCAATAATAAAGCCTTTGAAGTGCAGGACGCCTAATGCTTCGCGAGTGTTGACGGGCACACCGTAAACCGGGATCTCAATGCCTGGATTTTCCTGCGCCATCCGGCAGTACCAGTCAGCATTGGTATTGGATGCCGCAGCACCGATACGGCCACGCTGTGCACGGTGCCAGTCAACGAGCACACAAATTTCAAGTTCCGGACGCAGACGTTTGGCATTATAAAGAGCGCTCAGAATAGCCTTACCGCCATCATCCTGCTCAAGATAGAGCGCGATAATACAGATGCGGCGCGTAGCGCTGGCGATTTTCTCGAGCAGATTCTCCCTGAAATGAGAGGGAGAGTAGAAAAACTCTACATCATCAACTGACTGAGTTAGCTTAGGTAGTTGGGCAAGGTGTTGTTGATGTTTATTACGCTTAAATTTTGACAACATCACAGTGCGTATCTTCTCTGTTTATTGAAAGGGCCTCTGTACGATGAAATCGACAGAAGCGGACGATGATAACACCAGTAAGTGGTAAAGTGCGCAACATTTCCAGTAGCTTACTTATGTTTCACCGGTCGGCACCAGATTCAAAGATAAACTTACAATGCCATCTTCTAACTGAATGTCGACATCGAATCCCAGCTTTCTCGCAAGCGTAACCATGCCGCGATTATTGGGCATAGTAATACCATTCAAACGTTTAAGTCCGTGATCCCGCGTATAACTGATGAGCTTTTCCAGTAAACGTCTTCCAAGCCCCAGACCTTTCAAATCGGACCTTACCAGTACTGCAAACTCAGCATCGATGTTGTCCGGATCGGAAATTGCCCGCGTGACGCCCATGATTTCTTCTGACTCACCCGTACGGCGTACGGCGACAAAAGCCATTTCCCGATCGTAGTCGATCTGCGTCATGTTCGCTAAATCATCATGGGTAAATTCGTTGATCTCGCTGAAGTAACGATAGTAAAGATCTTCCTTCGTCACCCGCGCGATAAACTGCTGCAACTGCGGCTCATCTTCGGGGAGAATGGGGCGGAAAAGGCAGGCTTCGCCGTTTTTAAGAATGACCCCTTCCTCCAGTTGTTGCGGATAGGGGCGAATCGCCAGACGACTCTCTCCTTCGCCATCATAGCCTGCAACCGTGAGCGTCACATCCAGCGCAGTAAATTCGTTGCCCGACGCCAGAAGCGGATGGATATCGAGCCGCTGTATCTCCGGGCAGTGAACGATAAGGTTTGAAACCTGCACCAGAAACTGGCTCAGGCCGGCAATATCCAGCGTACGCAATGCGCTGCGGCCACGGATTTTCTTATTTTTAATGGCCTGGATAACAAGATAGCGGGCGAGGTTCATGTTCAACGGGGGAAGGGCAACAGCGGCCTGATCCTGCGCGCGCCACTCGACGCCGCCTTCACCCAACATAATCAGCGGCCCAAAGACGGGATCGTGTTCTACGACTACACGCAGCTCCTGCGCCCCGGCACGGTTGGCCATGCTCTGAACCTGAAGCCCGTGGATGCGTGCCTGAGGCCAGTTCATATTTACACGATCGATGATGGCATTTGCCGCCTGCTGCACCTCAGAAGCGGTACGTAGGTAAAGCATCACACCCTGAACTTCCGATTTATGCGGAATGTCCGGTGAACGTAATTTTAATGCCACCGGGTAACCAATCTGTCCGGCTATATGTACCGCTTCTGCGCTGTCTCCCGCAATCCAGGTCGGTAGAGTTTGAATACCCCATGCGTTCAGGATTGGCTGCACTTCATGTGTATCAAGGGTGGTGACCCCTTCGGAAACCGCCTGTTGTAACAGGCGATGGGCTTCGGCGGTGTTGGCGGCCAGATGAAGAGGAAGGGCTGGGGTTTCACGTAACTGTTTCTGGTTCCGGCGGTACTCAACCATATGCATAAATGCGGTGATGGTCCCTTCCGGGGTGCGATAGGTTGGTAGTCCCGCTTCACTAAATAAACGCCGTGCTTCAAGAGATGAAAACTCGCCACACCAGTTGGTTAACACGGTGATATATTTGCCGCGCGGGTGCGATTTAAGGGTATTAATCAGGGCCTGCGCGCTTTCCATTCCTGGTGCGGCGGCGCTCGGCGAATGAATCACCATCAGTGCGTCATACTCCTGGCTATCCAGTAAAATATTCAGCGCTGCAATATAGCGTTCGTTACCGGCATCATCCCTGAGATCCAGAGGATTTCCTACGCTTACGTAATCCGGAAGTGCATTACGGAGCATCGTTAGTGTTTCTTCGCTGAGCGTGGCCAGCTTACCGTTACGCGACCACAGTTCATCCAGCGCCAGGGCCGCAGGTGCGGCACCATTACTGATAATCATTAAACGATCCCCACGAAGGGGGCGCATATGGCTCAGGGTCTCAACGGCGGAGAAAAGCTCGTGGGTATCCTGAACGCGAAGCAGGCCAGCGCGCTGGATAGCTGCATCCCACGCCAGATCAAGACCTGACGGCGTTTGTAGCAGACGCTGAGCATCCGGGCTACGACCGCTTTTAATAACCAGAATGGGTTTATTTCGGGAGGCGCTACGTGCCGCAGAAACAAAGCGGCGGGCATCGCTTAAATGTTCCAGATAGAGCAGAATGGCGCTGGTTTTAGTGTCACGGGCGAGAAAATCAAGCAACTCATCCACATCAATATCCAGACTGTCACCCAACGCAATAAAGTAAGAGAATCCCATCTCACGTTGCTGCGCCCAGTCAAGGATGGTATTGGACACGGCCGCTGACTGGGAGACAAACGCCAGCTTCCCGCGGGTAATGGGCACCGGCGAAAAGCTGGCATTAAGCCCCTGCCAGGGGGCAAGCAGTCCCAGGCTGTTGGGGCCTAACAAGCGCATCTGATAGCGGCTGGCACAGGCGAGCAGCTCAGCATGCTGCTCGGGTGTCGCAGAGAGGATAATGCAGGTTTTACATCCTTTTTTACCCAGCGCCTCCAGCAAAGGAAGATTACGCTTTGCATGAGTGCACAATACCGCCAGATCGGGTACATAGGGCAACTGGCTTATCTCCGGCCAGGCAAGCACACCCAGCACGGCCTTGTAAGCGGGGGTCACCGGCAGAACAGGGCCAGCAAACCCGCCTGCCAGTAGATTACGCATCATCAGATAACCGGCGCGTTCCGGTTTCATGGAGGCTCCAATCACCGCAATCGATTTAGGACGTAGTAGCGCTTCCAGCCCGCGTTGACTCATACCGGTCTCCGTAAAAGAGTGACCTGATGATTTTAAACGTTTTGTGCGGATTCTGCTGTGATACGTCTTTGATGATGTGATTTACCAGCAAGATAACGTTCGCGAAAAAGAGAAAAGTGGCTGCCAAGGCCTTTTGCGGCATCCCCGTCACCGGCAATATCCAGCAGTGCGATGGCCACTTCGGCAGTGCAATACTGATCTTCTGCGTGGGCTTCGCGCAAATGGTAAGCGGAGACCCGTGCCAGATCGACAGAGATAACCGGCAGTGCGTCGAGCCAGGGGCTTTTGCGGAACATTTTGCGCGCTTCGGTCCAGGTGCCGTCCAGCATAATAAAGAGCGGGGGCTTACCGGAAGGTGGTGCGGCTAAGACCTCGCGTTCACTTCCGGCATAAGAGGCAGGGAAGACGACCATTGGCTGATAGTCATTGCTGGTGCATAAGTCTATCAGCGCCTGGGGCGGCTCGGTGCGGGACCATTCAAAAGCAAGGGTATCCGGAAGGATATCGGCGATTAAGCGCCCGGTATTACTGGGTTTCATCGGTTCAGTGTCATACATCACCAGACAGAAACGGCTGCGGGCGGTTACTGGTTTTACCGTATCGCACAGGCAGCGTTTTCTTGGCAGCAGGCATCCCTGGCAGCGAATAACCCTATTACCACGGGCAAGAAAGGGACGCGTTGAACGGGCAAGACGTGTAGCCCGGAGTTGGAGAACAGCGTTATCAGTCATGAGAATTGCACGAAAAACGCCATTGTCGCAGAGCAACGAAAGGGGCACAAGCGATGTGCCCCCGGAGGAATTAAAGTGATTCGTTCAGCCAGCTGTCAAACGGGGCTTTAGGCACCGCGCCGCTGAGCATGTCGACGACTTCACCATTTTTGAAAAGCATAATGGTCGGGATGCTTCGAATGCGAAAACGCGCACTCAGTTCGCGTTCGGCTTCGGTATTCACTTTCACAAAGCGCACTTTGCCGCTGCGCTCTTCCGCCACGTCTTCAAAGATCGGCGCAAAGCTCTTACAGGGGCCACACCAGGGTGCCCAAAAGTCGACCACAACGGGGAGATCGTCTTTAAGCAGTTTATCCAGAGTGTCGCCTGTCGCGTTGATGACGTCGCCATCAAATAGCTCATGCCCGCAACGACCACATTTTGCAACATCATTGACCCGTTCTGCGGGAATGCGGTTTAACGCCTGGCAGCTTGCACATACGGTATTCATAACTAACCTCAGGGAAGCGTTGGTACAGAGTGGCTCAGGGCCGATATGTTTCTCATATGTTACATATTATCGGTGAGCGAGATCTAAACGACAATGCGATTTATTCAATGAATATAATAGTCAGTAGCTTTTGAACGAATTAATGGCTAAGCGTCGGCACATCAGGTAATCTGCGCGCTTCGCGCAGCGCTGGTGGAGAAAAGCATGAACGATGAACTGAAAAACAAAAGCGGCAAAGTCAAAGTGATGTATGTCCGCAGTGATGATGATTCCGATAAACGCAGCCAGAACCCGCGTACCGGGAAAGGGCCAGCTCGTAGCGGATCGTCTCGTACTGACGCGGGTCGTCGCCCCGCTCGCGAAGAGAAAAACAGTGGCCGTCGTCCTGCTCGCGAAGAGCGAAGCAATGACCGCGGTCGTGACCGTGAACGTCCTCAGGGCGATTCTCCGTGGCGTACCGTTTCCCGTGCACCCTTTGATGACGCACCGGCGAAAGCCGATCACGGTGGTATTAGCGGTAAAAGCTTTATCGACCCTGAGGTATTACGTCGTCAGCGCGCTGAAGAGACCCGAGTGTATGGCGAAAATGCCTGCCAGGCGCTTTTTAGCAGCCGCCCGGATTGCATTGTCCGCGCCTGGTTTGTGCAGAGCGTGACCCCGCGCTTTAAAGAGGCCCTGCGCTGGATGGCTGCAAACCGTAAAGCCTATCACGTGGTTGATGATGCAGAACTGGCGAAAGCGTCCGGTACTGAACATCATGGTGGCGTATGCTTCCTCATTAAAAAACGTAACGGCACCAGCGTTCAGCAGTGGGTCTCCCGGGCGAGTGAAGAAGATTGTGTACTGGCACTGGAAGATATCGGCAACCCGCACAACCTTGGCGCCATGATGCGCAGCTGCGCGCATTTCGGCGTGAAAGGTGTCCTGTTACAGGATGCGGCGGTGATTGAGTCCGGTGCTGCGGTGCGTACCGCTGAAGGTGGGGCTGAACACGTCCAGGCTATCACGGGCGACAGCTTCCTCGATGCGCTGGACGCGTTCCGTAAAGCCGGTTATGCCATCGTTACCACTTCCAGCCATAAAGGTACGCCGCTCTTCAGTGCGACACTGCCGAAGAAAATGGTGCTGGTGCTGGGTCAGGAACGCGATGGTTTGTCTGATGCGGCACTCGACAGCGCGGACCTGAGCGTCTCTATCAATGGATCTGGCAATGTTGAAAGTCTTAACGTTTCGGTAGCAACCGGCGTGTTGCTTGCCGAATGGTGGCGTCAGAACAAAGCGTAATGGCTCTTATAAACAGGCACGGCAGTCAAAGTCTGCCGTGCCTGTTTATTCTACTCTTCCTCTGCCGGTAGAACCGGTGTCCAGTCAATCGGGGTTTCTCCTTTCTCAATCAACCACTCATTCGCCATAGCGAAGTGACGGCAACCGAAAAATCCCCGATGGGCTGACAGTGGGGAAGGGTGTGGCGCTTTTAAAACATGGTGGCGTCCGCCATCAATAATCGCCCCTTTTTTCTGCGCGTGCGCTCCCCAGAGTAAAAACACCACACCTTCACGATGCTCATTGATGATGCTGATGACTTTATCAGTAAAGGTTTCCCAGCCCAGACTGGCATGCGAATGTGCTTGCCCCGCCCTGACGGTGAGCACGGTATTGAGTAAAAGCACTCCCTGACGCGCCCAGCTTTCCAGATAACCGTGTTGTGGTCGGGTGAAGCCGGGAATCGACTGCTCAAGTTCTTTATACATATTCATAAGAGAAGGCGGGATGGCCACTCCCGGACGCACCGAAAAAGAGAGGCCGTGTGCCTGGTTGGGGCCGTGATAGGGATCCTGACCGAGAATCACCACCTTGACCTGCCCAAGTTCTGTGAAGCGAAACGCATTAAATACCTCTTTTTGCGGAGGGTAAATCACGTTTCCAGCCTGACGCTCCGCGGCAACGGCATTCAGAGTGTTGATAAAGTAGGGCTGCTGTTTTTCTTCCGCCAGCACATCGTGCCAGGTTAATGGGGTTGTCATCGTATTCTCCAGGTGCTCTGCATGGTACTAGCTTAACTGCTTCTTTCCCGGTAACAAAATCAGGCGTGGACAACGGCAACATTGCGCTAAAATAAGTTGAAAAATGAAAAAAATATTAGTTATTTCAGTTGGCGTAACTTGATGTAAAACAATAAATTCCGGCCATTCCCCTTTTCTTGGTGTGGTTTTCTTTGATTTTAATCAAAGAATCAGGGTCGAGTGGGGGGTATATATACACTCAAGCAACAATGGTTTTACCAATTGGCCGCTAACAAACCGGTCAAATCAAAAATAATGCCCAAGGGAGGCACAACATGATTACTGGTATCCAGATTACTAAAGCCGCTAACGATGAACTGTTAAATTCCTTCTGGCTGCTCGATAGCGAAAAAGGCGAAGCGCGTTGCGTCTGTGCGAAAGCAGGTTATGCCGAAGATGACGTTGTTGCCGTGAGCAAGCTGGGTGAAATCGAATACCGTGAAATCCCAATGGAAGTTCAGCCTCAGGTTCGTGTAGAGGGCGGGCAGCACCTGAACGTTAACGTTCTGCGTCGTGAAACCTTGCTTGATGCGGTAGAACATCCGGAAAAATACCCACAGCTGACCATTCGTGTTTCTGGTTATGCCGTTCGCTTCAACTCGCTGACACCGGAGCAACAGCGCGACGTTATTGCTCGTACCTTTACTGAAAGCCTGTAATTACCGGGCGCAGAAATGAAAACGCCGGGTTACCCCGGCGTTTTTTTATTCCTCACTACCCTGATTTTCAGGAGCGGCCGCCGCACTTGGCTTACGACGTTTACCAATGTTCTTGGTATCGCGGTGACGGTTTTTCACGCGCGGCTTCTCTTTTTCTTTCTGTTTCTTCTCTTCGCGTTTAGCGAGCACTTTCTTGGATGGCTTACCGGTCATTTTCTCGCTCGGTGGGCGCGTCGTTGGGCGCAGTTCATCTATCACGCGCGCTTTCACCGGCTCTTCAATGTAGCGGCCCACTTTCTGCAGCAGGAGATAGTCATGGGCTTCAACCAGAGAAATAGCCGTACCTTTTAGGCCAGCACGTCCTGTACGACCGATACGGTGGAGGTAGGTATCTCCGCTGCGCGGCATGTCAAAGTTAATCACATGGCTTACTTCAGGGATGTCGATACCGCGCGCCGCCACGTCAGTGGCCACAAGGACATTCACGCGACCTTCAGTCAGGCGTTTAATCCCTTCGGTGCGTTTCACCTGCGGCATGTCACCTTCAAGATAACAGTTATCGATGCCTGCAGAACGCAATTGAGAGGCCAGCTCATGCACTCGCTCACGTTTACGGACAAAAACGATCGTACGGGTTGCATCGTCTTGTTTCAGCAGGTGCTTGAGCAACGCAAGTTTATGCTCGTAGTTATCAGCACGGTAATACCACTGGTGGATTTTCTTGCGTTCACGGGTGGATGGCGTAGCGGATACTTCAGCAGGCTCTTTGAGCAGGCGTTCAGCAAAGTCTTTGATGGCTTCGCCTTCGAGCGTGGCGGAGAAGAGCATGGTCTGGTTACGCCAGCGTGTTTCACCGGAAATGTGTTCGATGTCCTGAGCAAAACCCATGTCGAGCATGCGATCCGCTTCATCCAGAATCAGCGTTTCAACAGCCCGGCAGTCAAAATTCTCTTCTTTAATGTATTGCAGCAAACGCCCCGTGGTTGCCACCACAATATCCTGGTTCTCACTGAACACTTCGGCGTGGTTCATATAGGCAACGCCGCCAGTGATGGTCGCGATATCCAGGTGAGTATGCTTCGCGAGTTCGCGGGCATGGTCGGCAACCTGCATCGCCAGCTCACGGGTTGGCGTCAGGATCAAAATACGTGGCGGGCCAGATTTTTTACGCGGAAAATCCAGCAGATGCTGCAACGCGGGCAGCAAATATGCCGCCGTTTTCCCCGTCCCTGTCGGTGCGGAACCGAGAACATCACGCCCCTCAAGCGCAGGCGGAATAGCGGCAGCCTGGATGGCAGTCGGGCGTGTGAAGCCTTTTTCCTGGAGAGATTCCAGCAGGCTTTCGTCAAGTTCGAGTTCGGAAAAAGTCGTTACAGTCATTATCTACCTCTGTGTGGGGCGCCGATTATAGACGTTACGGCTGCAATCTTCATCTGTTTGTCTGCTTATTCCTTTTCCAGCGCTTCGCTTTACCCTATGCTACGTCTGTTTCCGTATTGAGGTTGTAAAGATGCCCCAGCCAAAGGCTCACCTGCGCCGTGATGGCTTCACGTTTAAACAGTTCTTCGTTGCACACGATCGTTGCGCCATGAAAGTCGGTACCGATGGTATCTTACTCGGTGCATGGTCCCCCGTCTCCCGTGCGAAACGGATTCTTGATATTGGTGCCGGAAGCGGTCTGATTTCGCTGATGATTGCACAGCGTACTGCTGAAAATGTTGTGATTGACGCCATCGAGCTCGAAGAGGACGCAGCGTCTCAGGCGAGAGATAATGCACTGGCTTCTCCGTGGCCCTCCCGGCTGGTGGTGCATCATGCTGATGTCATGACCTGGGCCGAGGGGCAAACGGCGCGTTACGATCTCATTGTCAGCAACCCGCCTTATTATGAGCAGGGAGTAGAGTGTGCCACGCCGCAGCGCGAGCAGGCGCGCTACACCACCACGCTGAATCATCATTCACTGCTTGAATGCGCGGCAACGCTTATTACGGAAGAGGGCTTTTTTTGCGTTATTTTACCGGTAGATGTCAGTGACGCCTTTACGGCGAAGGCGCTGAGTATGGGCTGGCATCTGCGCTTACGCACAGACGTGACCGAATATGAAGTGCGGCTGCCTCACCGGGTGATGCTGGCGTTTTCCCCTGCGCCCGGTGAGTGCTTTACCGACAGGCTGGTGATTCGCGGTGCAGATCAGCGCTATTCTGACAGCTACACCGCATTAACCCAGGCGTTTTATCTATTCATGTAGTTGCGCGGCGCCAGTACCGTTGGCCCGGATTCAGGCAGCATATCCGGGTAATCCAGCGTGTAGTGTAAGCCACGACTCTCTTTGCGTTGCATGGCGCAGCGGACAATCAGTTCGGCAACCTGGACCAGGTTACGCAGTTCCAGCAAATTATTCGATACGCGGAAATGGGCGTAATACTCATCTATCTCTTGTTGCAGCAGAGTGATGCGCCTCAGGGCGCGCTCAAGCCTTTTTGTTGTGCGAACGATACCCACGTAATCCCACATAAATAGCCGCAGCTCGTGCCAGTTATGTTGAATAATGACCCGCTCGTCAGCATCATCAACGCGGCTTTCATCCCAGGCGGGCAGAGAGGCAGTGGCACGAACATGGGGCATGCGTCGGGCGATATCCTCTGCAGCAGACCAGCCGTAAACCAGGCATTCGAGCAGCGAATTCGAGGCCATGCGGTTTGCGCCGTGCAGGCCGGTGTAACTGACTTCGCCGATGGCATACAACCCCTCTATGTCCGTCTGACCATGCTCATCGACCATCACCCCGCCGCAGGTGTAATGCGCTGCCGGCACAATAGGGACACTATCTTTGGTCAGATCAATACCAAGGCCGAGTAATTTCTCATAAATCATCGGGAAATATTGGCGAACAAAATCCTTGGGTTTGTGGCTGATATCAAGATACATGCAGTCGGCACCAAGCCGCTTCATTTCATGATCGATGGCGCGTGCAACGATATCACGCGGAGCCAGTTCTTCTCGCTCGTCAAAATCGGGCATAAAACGGGTCCCATCGGGGCGCTTTAGATGCGCACCTTCACCACGCAGTGCCTCTGTCAGCAGAAAATTTCTCGCCTGCGGGTGGAACAGAGCGGTGGGGTGAAACTGGTTAAATTCCAGGTTGGCAACCCGACAGCCTGCACGCCATGCCATCGCAATCCCATCGCCAGAGGCGATATCCGGGTTGGTGGTGTACTGATACACTTTTGAGGCACCGCCTGTCGCCAGCACCACGGCTTTGGCGTGGCAGGTCTCCACCCTCTCTTTATTACGGTTCCATATCCACGCCCCGACAACGCGACGCGTACCGGGCAAGCTGATTTTGTCGGAAACGATGAGATCAACGGCGTTACTGCGTTCGAGAATATGAATATTAGGATGGCTGAGCGCTTTGCTCACAAGCGTCGTTTCTACCGCTTTTCCTGTGGCATCAGCGCTGTGAAGAATGCGACGATGGCTGTGACCTCCTTCACGCGTCAGGTGATAACTTTCTCCACCGTTAGCATCGATCTGCGTATCAAATAGCACGCCCTGGTCAATAAGCCACTGAACGCACGGGCGCGCATGACTTGCGACAAACTCGGCTGCGGGGCGATCGACAATGCCCGCTCCGGCAATTAGCGTGTCCTCAACATGGGATTCAACGCTGTCAGTGTCATCAAATACCGCTGCGATACCGCCTTGCGCGTAAAAGGTTGAGCCTTCGCTCACCGGCCCTTTACTTAAAACGATCACGGAGTGGTGTTCTGCAAGACGCAGAGCGACGGAGAGGCCAGCGGCACCACTACCGATAACCAGCACATCGCAGGAGAGTTCAGAAGGTTTATTCATAGCGTGTGTTTAATTTACTAAACAATGTGGCAGCAGCATAGCACTACAAATAGCCATGATGTACGTTTTTTTTATGGTTTGTAACGCAGGCTAAACCGAAAGGCTTTGTAACCGACCTGAAAGGGGGAGGCTGGCAATAAAACCAGGCGGGATGGATTAGGTGGTGAAATAAAGATGGTATTGCGTTACTCTCTGCCGGTCGTGCGTACTTTTATGTGCATAACTACAGCGTTCGGCGTTTGTAGACTTATAATGAGACATAATGAAAAGTCTGCAGAATGAAACAAAAACAAAGGCGTAACGGAACTTTTCAATGTGCCTACCCTCTAATTAGCTGCTTGCTCATATTGCAGTAATGGAGTGGCGTTTCTTTTACGCGTGGAAATTGGTTTTGGGGAGACTTTACCTCGGATGAGCGAGCAGTTAACGGATCAGGTCCTTGTTGAGCGGGTCCAGAAAGGAGATCAGAAGGCGTTTAACTTACTGGTGGTGCGCTACCAGCATAAAGTGGCGAGTCTGGTGTCCCGTTATGTACCATCGGGTGATGTACCTGATGTTGTACAAGAATCATTCATAAAAGCCTACCGTGCGCTGGATTCATTCCGGGGAGATAGTGCTTTTTATACCTGGCTGTATCGTATTGCAGTGAATACAGCAAAAAATTATCTGGTTGCTCAGGGGCGCAGGCCACCATCAAGCGATGTGGATGCTATCGAAGCAGAAAATTTCGAAAGTGGCGGTGCGCTGAAAGAAATTTCGAACCCTGAGAACTTAATGTTGTCAGAGGAACTGAGACAAATAGTTTTCCGTACCATTGAGTCGCTCCCCGAAGATTTACGCATGGCAATTACGTTACGGGAGCTGGATGGACTTAGCTATGAAGAGATAGCGGTCATCATGGATTGCCCGGTAGGTACAGTGCGTTCACGTATTTTTCGTGCGCGGGAAGCTATTGATAATAAAGTTCAACCGCTTATCAGGCGTTGATGATAGCGGGATACTGGAAAAGGTATTAGGCATGCAGAAAGAAAAACTTTCCGCTTTAATGGATGGTGAAACGCTGGATAGCGAGTTACTCGTAGAGCTTTCTCACTCTCCAGAAATGCAGAAAACCTGGGAGAGTTACCATCTCATCCGTGACACCCTGCGTGGTGACACCGCGGATGTTCTCCACTTCGATATCTCAGCCCGGGTAATGGCCGCGATTGAAAATGAACCTGCTCATCAGGCAACCCCACTGATACCGGAAGCACAACCGGCACCGCAGGAGTGGCAGAAAATGCCCTTTTGGTCGAAAGTGCGTCCCTGGGCCGCTCAGCTTACTCAAATGGGCGTAGCAGCATGCGTGTCGCTTGCCGTGATCGTTGGTGTGCAACACTATAATGGGCAGACCGATTCCACCCAACAGCCTGACGCGCCCGTGTTTAACACGATGCCGATGATGGGTAAAGCCAGCCCGGTCAGCCTGGGTGTACCGGCTGATGCGACCGCCGATGTTGGCCAGCAGCAGCAGGTTCAGGAGCAGCGCCGCCGTATTAATGCGATGCTTCAGGACTATGAACTGCAGCGTCGCCTGCACTCCGAACAGCTTAAGTTTGAACAAGCGCAAACGCAGCAAGCCGCTGTGCAAGTGCCAGGAAATCAAACGTTAGGAACTCAATCGCAGTAATGAAGCAACTTTGGTGTGCCATGTCTTTTGTGGCAGCAGGCCTGTTCTTCTCCAGCAACGCCTCGGCAGATACTACGTCCGGGGCGTTGTTGCAGCAAATGAACGTGGCGAGCCAGTCACTCAATTATGAACTGTCCTTTATCAGCATGAGCAAGCAAGGGGTGGAGTCATTACGCTACCGCCATGCTCGTGTTAACAATCAGCTGCTTGCGCAACTGTTGCAACTGGATGGTCCTCGTCGGGAAGTGGTCCAGCGTGGAAACGAGATTAGCTATTTCGAGCCAGGCCTTGAGCCCTTCACGCTGAACGGCGATTACATTGTCGATTCATTGCCTTCGCTGGTTTATACCGATTTTAAACGCCTCTCTCCGTACTACGATTTTATCTCTGTAGGCCGTACGCGTATTGCGGATCGTCTCTGCGAGGTGATTCGCGTGGTGGCGCGGGACGGAACGCGCTATAGCTACATCGTCTGGATGGATGCAGAAACCCGTTTACCTATGCGTGTGGATCTTCTCGATCGCGATGGCGAGACGCTGGAGCAGTTTCGGGTTATTGCCTACAGCGTGAACGCCCAGGTGGCAAATAACATGCAAACCCTGGCGAATGCCAATCTGCCGCCGCTGCTCTCCGTGCCGACGGGTGATAAAGTGACCTTTAACTGGGCGCCTTCCTGGGTGCCGCAGGGGTTCGTTGAAATATCCAGCAGTCGTCGGCAACTGCCTACTGTTAATATGCCGGTGGAATCGCGCCTCTATTCGGATGGTCTATTCAGCTTCTCCGTGAACCTTAATCGCGCCAGTCAAAACAGCACCGACCAGATGTTACGCACCGGCCGTCGCACGGTGAGCACGACCGTGCGTGATAATAATGAGATTACGATAGTGGGCGAACTTCCCCCGCAAACGGCGAAACGTATTGCCGACAGCATTAAGTATAAGGCGGCACAATGATTAAAGAGTGGGCAACGGTCGTGTCATGGAGCAAGGGGCAGGCCCTGGTCTCCTGTGATGTGAAAACGTCCTGCAAAAGTTGCTCTTCTCGTTCAGGATGTGGAACACGTGTCCTGAACAAGCTTGGCCCGCAAATGGTGCATACCATCGCTATACCTTGCGATCAGCCATTAGTAAAAGGGCAAAAGGTTGAGTTGGGCATTGGTGAAGGGAGTCTGCTTGGCTCCGCGCTGCTGGTTTACATGTCCCCGCTGGTGGGGTTGTTCATCATGGCCGCGCTCTTTCAGACCTTATTTAATCAGGACCTGGCAACACTTTGCGGCGCTCTCCTCGGCGGGGTAGGGGGTTTCTTACTTGCCCGAAGCGCCTCACAAAAACTCGCCGCACGTAATGACTGGCAGCCCGTTATTATCAGCGTAGGTTTGCCGCCTGATATGGTGCGTGTCGAGGATCCTTCCGCCGAAAGTCGTTAGTTAATATCCCGTCTTAATCGGGGAAGTGCAAAGGCGAATTTGTTAACCGTTTGAGCATTTCCCCGCATTGTCGTTGTAGTGTAGAATGCGGCGTTTCAGACTTTTGACGTCAGGCTCAGAACAGCGGCCTCTTAGTAATTCGTAAGGCAAAAAATCTCCCTATATGAAGAATATACGTAACTTTTCGATCATTGCTCACATCGATAATTGATACCCCGCCAGCCTCCGCAAACCTCCGACAAAATCCCCTCAAGATCCCTATCAAATCAGCCTTTCCAAAAACAATACTGTTTGCATGTACAGTCAACCTGCGACATCATAAGTCATAGTTTTTGTGTCCACCAGTGCGTCCATATCCTATGATGGACACATAACTCCCCGTCCTGATGGACACACTCAGGGAAAAATTATGGCTATTTCAGATAGTTATCTTAAGTCGTGCCTGGGGCGCGAACGAGACAAAGTTGAAGAAAAGGCAGACCGAGATGGTCTGTGGGTACGCATCTCTAAAAAGGGTACCGTTACTTTTTTCTACCGATTCCGCTTCCTGGGCAAACAGGACAAGATGACGATCGGCAGCTACCCGGAGTTCGGATTAAAAGCCGCGCGCGATGAAGTAGCTAAGTGGGCCGCTATTCTTGCCCGTGGCGAAAACCCAAGAATTCGGCAGAACCTCGATAAAGCCAAAATTAATAGCCAGTATTCTTTCGAAGAGCTTTTCCGTGAATGGCATTCAATGGTATGCATTCAGAAAGAAACGGCCGGGCAAATTCTGCGAACATTTGAGCTACACGTTTTCCCCAAGCTCGGAAAATACCCGGCGCATCAGCTGACACTTCACAACTGGCTTACTGTTCTTGATAGGCTGGCTCAGGGATACAGCGAGATCACTCGTCGCGTAATCAGTAATGGGCGTCAGTGTTATTCCTGGGCGGTGAAACGACAGCTTCTGGACTTTAATCCCCTGTCTGAAATGTCTGGTCGTGACTTTGGCATACAGAAACAGATGGGCGAGCGAACACTTGACCGGAAAGAACTGGCTATTGTCTGGCGCGCGATAGAGGATTCCCGCCTTATTGAGCGAAACAAGATCCTCTATAAATTGTCGCTTCTTTGGGCCTGTAGGGTCGGGGAGCTCCGGCAGGCTGAGACTGGGCATTTTGATTTTGAGGAGGGAGTCTGGACGGTACCGTGGGAAAACCACAAAACAGGAAGGAAGAGCAAGAAGCCGATTATACGTCCTATCATCCCCGAAATGCTCCCGATGCTCAGGAGAGCGATCGAGCTGGCGCCAGGCCGCTTTGTTTTTTCAAAATATGAAAGCAAGCCGATGAGTGAAGGCTTCCATATGAGTATCAGCAGCAACCTGGTTAAGTTCATGCTGAAGGCTTATAACGAGCAGGTCCCACACTTTACTATTCACGACCTACGCAGGACTGCGCGAACGAATTTCTCAGAGCTAACTGAGCCGCATATCGCTGAAATGATGCTCGGTCATAAACTGCCTGGGGTGTGGTCGGTCTACGACAAACATACTTATATTGAGGAAATGAGAGAGGCATACGGTAAGTGGTGGGCCCGACTTATGAGCATCGTCGAGCCCGACATTCTGGAGTTCACGCCGCGTCAGGCCGGGTGAGACGGCCTTTATCATCACGCGTGAGGTTTAAGTGAGACATAGGTTTGCGTGTAGTCCTGGACATCTCTTTTATCTGCCAGGCGGTGACTTTGGTTCTTAGCCATTTATTGGGGCCACCCATGTAAGCGCAATCGGGCTCTGGAAATGGATTCTCGTGTGGAGATCTTTTCCTGTAGCGTTCGAGTGTACGTGAGGAAATACACAGCTGCCCGCAGATGTCTTTAGTGCTCATCAGTTCAAATTTGTTCGGTGCTTTGCTCATCTTCATTCTCCAAGGGCCCCAACCGGGGCCGTTTGATAATTCTTTATCAGGACACCTGGCCGGGAAGGGCACGCAGGCGGCGCATGCCTGTCATTGCCGTGGCCACATAGCTCGCCTTGCGGTTCACCACCTCCACCCAAACCTTCACGCCTTCTACCCTCACCGTATACGTCTCTTTCATCTTGCTGCGTCCATAGTCGCCGTATCTTTGATGGTGGGCGGCCAGTGCGATGTCGCATGCCTGGCGCGCCAGCGGTGATTGTTGATTGCCACGGTTAATCAGCCGCACGGTCATCTCCTTCAATGTGCTTAAACTCAATAACCCATACCCACGGATTGGCCTGCCAGCTTTCTTCGCCATAGATGTACTGCCATGTCTGGCCGAACCATGACCGGGAAAAATCGGGGTAACCAAACTGCTGGGATACCGAGTCGATAGACGGATGACTCGGCGGCGCGCCCTCTGCAATTGCATCCTTCTGGCTAATATCGTTCAGTCGTTCCACGCGCACGTCGGTAATCTCCAGCGTGATGCGGGAAGCACAACGCGGCATGTGAATTGATGGCGTCCAGCGCTTCACTTTGCATTTAGCCCCGTCGTCAATATCAGCACGGTAAACAAGCCGATCCCCACAATCGCCGAAAGTCTCGCGCACCCAGATGTGATCGCCGGGCTGGCCGAACGTGCATTTAGCTAGAAATTCCTCGTTGGTGAAGTCCTGCCATACACCGCTTCGATCGCGCATGGAATAAACGTGGTTTCCATACCATTTGTCGCCAGGGGCACGGTGAGAGATAACCTCGTGACCGCGTGCCTGCATATTTTTGGCCGCTGACTGGATAATCCGCCGCGTCTGAGTCTTCCTGCCGTCGAGAATGGCGCGCACCATCTCGGCGTTAAAAATCATTCCGCGCTCTTTCATGCTGTACGCTCCGGGTCGTATTTATCCCAGCAGTTAGCTTCGATATTTCGCAGCAGACGGCGTTCGGCCACCTCATCCACGCTGCGCCCGGTCAGTTCGGCAACCACTTTGTTGTTGTTCCG
>NZ_JAHVDV010000050.1:0-21187 GCF_051486985.1 Yokenella regensburgei | reverse complement strand
GGGCTTATCCGCAGGGCTTCCGGCAGGGTCTGCCAGAGCACATGCAGCACGTTGCTCTCGTGCAGTTTCAGCGCCCCGCCACGGGCGAGCCACAGGGATTCGCTGCGGCTGAAGGCGGTCTCGCCGGGCATCAGCGGGTCAAAGTGAAGGCTTCTGCCGCCGTTGTCGTTAAGTATCAGCGCATCATCATGCAGCTGTAAGCGGATATCGAACGGGGCTTTCCAGCCGGGGCCGAAGAGACTGACGGGCGCAGGGGTGGGAGTACGGTAACTGCTGTAGGCGCGGGTGAGCACAAAGGGCAGCGGACCGGGCAGGGCGAGGTCGGTTTCGCCGGGCAGCACCTTGGCCCCCAGCAGGGGGTTAACCGGGTTGCCGGACGTCCTGCCGCCGGGGCACACCGAACAGGCCACCCCGGTGGGGGCGCCAATCATCACCCCCATGGAGCCCTGAATTATCGGGCCACCTTTTGCGGTGGCATCGCCCATCCGGGCCGCGGGTTTTCCGCTCATGGTCAGTTCCTTCTGAATGATGTCGCGAAACAGGCGCGCTACCGCCGGAAGAAACGCGCGTTTCTCCTGCGAGGCGTGCCCGGATTGTCCTTAAATAAGAAGGGGATAATTACAGAGAGGAGTGCAGAGGCGAAGAAATAATCAGGCAGAAGGAGAAAATTCGGAACCCATAAAGGGTAAGGATGAGTTCACGATAGCCTCCTGTCTGAGCGACAGTCGCTCTGTTTGTGCATCGCAGCGATGCCGTGCTTACCATAAAACCGTGGTCAGGTTTTCTTGATAACGATAAGGGATTTCCACGGCAAAGCGCGATGAACCTTTCTTAACTTACAGCGACTGCAGGAAGGCCAGCAGATCGTTGTTCAGCTGATCCTGATGGGTGACGGCAAAACCGTGCGGCGCATTGTCATACACTTTCAACTGCGCGCCTGGAATCATCTCTGCCGCGACTTTACCGGTGGATTCGAACGGTACAACCTGGTCGTTGCTGCCATGAATCACCAGCGTCGGCACGTCAACTTTCGCCATATCCGGGCGGAAATCGGTTTCGCCAAACGCGGTTACGCAATCGATAGTCCCTTTGAGCGACGCCAGCAGCGCTATGTTCAGCGTCTGGGTCAGCACACCCTCAGAGACCTGTTGTCCGGCGTTAAGGCCATAGAAAGGCGTAGAGAAATCGCTGATAAACTGCGCTCTGTCTTTACGCAGCCCATCGCGAATACCGTCGAAGACGCTCTTATCGACACCCTGCGGATAGTCGGCGGTTTTTCCGAAGATAGGCGTTACCGCACCCAGTAGCACCAGCGCCTTCACGCGGGACGTGCCGTAGCGACCGATATAGCGGGAGACATCACCGCCACCCATCGAGAAGCCCACCAGCGTCACGTCCTGAAGATCCAGCGTGGTGATGAGGTCGTTAATATCGGAGGCAAACGTGTCGTAGTTGTAGCCTTCCCACGGCTGATCAGAACGGCCAAAGCCGCGACGGTCAAAAGCAATGACACGGTAGCCGCGCTCGGCGAGAAAGTTCAGTTGACTGTCCCACATGTCGCCATCCAGCGGCCAGCCATGGCTGAACAATACCGGTTTGCCGGTGCCCCAGTCTTTGTAATAAATCTGCGTGCCGTCCTGCGTTTTGATGGTGCTCATGCCTGAAACCTCACTCGTTTGTGATTAGGTTGATAGGAGTTGCTGTTACATTATGGGCGCGATCAGATACCGCGCCGTCGGAAGTTGACTACCTCGATGAAAAGCCTGCACTTTGCTCTGGATCAGCAGGTCATTGACCGTGTGGCGTTCCAGCTGGCGCAGATGCTCAATCCAGGTGCCGACCACGAAAGACTCGACAAACACCCCAGGGCGCTGCAGATCTTCATACACCGACCAGCTCAGCGCGCCGCCACGAACGCGCACCCGGCGAATTTCCTGTACGCAAAGGACAAACTCCGCCACATCCTGGGGGTCTATCTCATAGTCGTACATCACCATCACCGGCCCACGCTCATGGGAAATATCCAGCGACTGTGCCTGACTGTCGACGTCGCGAATATCCAGATTCAGGTCGGGATCTTTGTTCAGCTTCCAGCGCAGGGCCGTCAGGCTCGCCAGCAGCATGCCCACCGTTGCCACGCAGAGTGAGGCTGGAATACCAAAGTGCGAGGCCAGTTGCCCCCAGATGGCGCTGCCCAGCGTCATCGAGCCAAAGAAGACCGTCAGATAGACCGCCAGCGCTCGCGCTTTAACCCATTTCGCCGCGCTGCGCTGCGCCCCCACGTTCAGCGTTGAGAGCACCGCAATCCAGGCAAAGCCGGTCAGAAACTCGAAGGCATTAAGCCACCAGAAGTGACGGACAAAAGCCAGCGCCAGCATGCTGACGGCAAATATGCCGCTGTTGAGCACCATTAACTTGTCGGGATCGAAATGTTTACGCAGCCGTGGCAGCACAATCGCCCCGCAAATCGCCCCCACACCAATGCAGGCCAGCATGATCCCGTAACCACCAGGGCCCAGACCCAGCTCGCGGCGGGCAACCAGCGGCAGTAATGCCCAGCCCGCACTGGCGAAGGTGAAGAAGGCCACGGTGCGCACCAGCACATTTCTCAGCACGGGTGCGGCATGCACATAGCGCAGCCCGGCGCGCACCGCGGAGAAGAAGTGCTCAGGCGGCAGACGCTGAATGGAGGGCTCCGCTTTCCAGCGCCAGAGCACCCACGCCACACCGAGGACGGAGAGCGCATTCAGAGCGAATACCACCCAGGGGCCTGCAAACGAAAGCACCAGCCCGCCCAGAGCCGGGCCAATTGCCCGGCTGATGTTGATGCCAAGCGAGTTGAGGGCGATAGCCGGAGCCAGCTCATGCTTATCCACCAGGTCCGGCACAATAGCCTGAAACGGCGGCGAACTCATCGCGGCACCCGTACTTAACAGGAAAGCGGCAATCAGCAGCACGGTCGGTGTCACCAGTCCGGCAAACGACAGCAGGGTGAGTCCGGCAGCGGCAATAAACACCCAGAGCTGGGAGAAGAGCAGATATTTACGCCGGTCGACAATGTCCGCCATCACCCCGGAAGGAAGGGCGAAGAGAAACATCGGCAGGCTGCTGGCTGCCTGCACCAGCGCGACGGCGAGCGGATCAGCGCTCAGCGTTAGCATGGTCCAGTTCACCCCCACATCGTTCATCCATGAACCAATGTTGGAGACCACCGTGGCAATCCACAGCATACGAAATACCGGCTGGCGCAGAGGCTGCCAGGAGGAGGCGCTTACTGGCGCTGTGCCTGCTGACGCGGCCTGCGCCGCCGCCGTGTGAATATCATTGACTTGTGCCATGCCTGAACTCCTGTTCTCCTGGCACGCTGACGCGCCATTTGCCCGCGCCGGTCAACGCCAGCGTGGTAAAGATGATGAGCAACAGCCAGCCAAATTGTCCTTCAGCAATACTCCACTGTGGGTGCACCATCAGCATCGCCACCAGCAGCACGCCGATAACCGGCAGGCAGGCCAGGCGGGTGCCAATACCCAGAATGATAAATAGTGGGCAGACCACTTCAGCAGAAATGGCGGGCAGCAGGCTCATCCACGGCCCAAAGCCAAAGGGATCTTCGATTTTTGTCAGTTCTTCGCTGAAATTCAGCACCTTCGGCAGGCCGTGCACATAGAGAAGCAGCAGACTACCGGTGAGGCGCAGGAAGAACAGCCCCGCGTCGATACGGGGCAGCATTGAGGTTACGTTTTTCATAGGCATCAGAATGCGAAGCAGCTGCAGCCGAGCGCGCCCCAGAAGGCGTTATCGTCTGAAACCGGAACGGAGGAACCGCGTGCCACGTCATGCTGATGGTTGTGCACGCCACAGGGGCCGCTGCAATGGTGGACGGCAGGCATCATGCCAACGCGTGCCTGTTGTGGCGGTGCGCTACGGTAGTGACCTGGAACCTTCACTACCGGCGACCACTCCGGCAGAACCGGAATAGCCGGTGGGGCTTCGCCGCTGAAGCTGCCCGCAGCATAGACGACTTTGCCATCCACCACGGTGAGCACCGACTCAATGCCTTTGATCTCTTCTTCCGGCACCCGGAAATAGTCTTTACTCAGCACGGCGAGGTCAGCCAGTTGACCCACTTTGATCTGCCCCTTTTTGCCCTGTTCGCTGGAGAACCAGGCACTGCCCTGGGTCCAGAGCATCAGTGCGGTATCACGATCCAGTCGCGCATTGACGTCGTACATCTGCATGCCGCCTACGGTGCGTCCGGAAACCAGCCAGTAGAGCGCGGTCCAGGGGTTATAGCTGGCAACACGGGTAGCGTCGGTACCCAGGCCAACCGGTACGCCGGTTTCGAGCATTTTTGCCACCGGCGGCGTATGGCGTACCGCTTCCATGCCGTAGCGTTCCGCGAAGTATTCGCCCTGGAAGGCCATACGGTGCTGAACGGCGATGCCTCCGCCCAGCGCTTTGATGCGGTCGATATTCTGCTGGGTCACCGTTTCCGCATGGTCGAAGAACCAGTGCAGGCCGTTGAACGGAATATCGCGGTTAACGCGCTCGAAGACATCCAGCATACGGCTGATGGATTCGTTATAGGTAGCGTGCAGACGGAACGGCCAGCGGTGTTCAACCAGGTGGCGCACCACGCGCTCTAATTCATCTTCCATGCCGGGGGCCAGATCCGGGCGTGGTTCAAGGAAGTCCTCAAAGTCGGCAGCGGAGAAGACCAGCATTTCACCCGCGCCGTTGTGGCGGAAGAAGTCGCTACCCTGGCCTGGGGTGAGCATATCGGTCCATTTTTCGAAATCTTCCAGCTCATGACCCGGACGCTGGGTAAAGAGGTTATAGGCGATACGAATAGTCATCTGCTTTTTGGCGTGCAGCTCGTTGATGATTTCGTAATCTTCCGGGTAGTTCTGGAAACCGCCACCGGCGTCAATGGCGCTGGTCAGGCCCAAACGGTTCAGTTCACGCATAAACTGGCGGGTGGAGTTAACCTGCTGTTCCAGCGGCAGTTTCGGCCCTTTTGCAAGCGTTGCGTAAAGGATCATGGCATTCGGACGGGCAATCAGCATCCCGGTCGGGTTGCCGTTACTGTCGCGCTGAATTTCACCGCCCGGCGGGTTGGGAGTGTCTTTGGTGTAACCCACCACGCGGAGCGCGGCGCGGTTGAGCAGGGCGCGGTCGTAGAGATGGAGGATAAAGACTGGTGTATCCGGGGCGGCGGCGTTGATCTCGTCGAGGGTCGGCATGCGGCGCTCAGCAAACTGGAATTCGCTCCAGCCACCCACCACGCGCACCCATTGCGGCGACGGCGTGCGCAGAGCCTGCTCTTTCAGCATCCGCAGGGCATCCGCCAGCGAGGGCACACCTTCCCAGCGCAGTTCGAGGTTGTAGTTCAGGCCGCCGCGAATCAGGTGCAGGTGCGAGTCGTTCAGGCCGGGTATGGCGGTACTGCCTTTGAGGTCGATGACTTTACTGCCGTCGCAGTGGTGTTCCATCACTTCGGCCTGACTGCCTACCGCCAGAAATTTGCCGTCGCGGATGGCAACCGCAGCGGCAACCGGGTTTTCCCTGTCTACCGTATGAAAGTTGCCGTTGAGTAAAATCAGCTCTGCTTTATCGAGCGAGACCATAAATCCTCCTGTCTGAAACGCCCGGCACTTAAGTTAAACCGCCGGACAAGATGAGATGCCCCGTCAACGCAGAGCGTGAAAACTGGAAGGATTATGGTGAGCAGGGGAAAACGGCGTCTAGTTATACGAAGGTATACCTATACGAACGTATAGTTATACACAGAGATAATAGTTCTCATTCCAAACAACTCTTACTATCCGCTCCGACAGCATGGCCCGGGACGAACGCTAAAAGGCAGCCGCTTTGTGCTTCTCTTTCGTCTGTTGATGCAGCGCGAGAATATCCCGGTCTCTGTCAGCATGGTTTCCGCCTCCGTTGCGGGAAACTGTAACTTAACGACAATGGATATTCTTATGACCAACACTAAGCTTGAAGTCCTGACCCCTCAAAACTGCCAAATGATTTTCATCGATCAGCAGCCGCAAATGGCGTTTGGCGTGCAGTCTATTGATCGCCAGGTGCTGAAAAACAATGTGGTTGGCCTGGCGAAAGCGGCTAAGGTCTTCAATATTCCGACCGTTATCACCACCGTAGAAACAGAAAGTTTCTCCGGCAATACCTTCCCTGAGCTGCTGGATGTATTCCCGGAACACGACATTCTGGAACGCACCTCCATGAACTCATGGGATGACCAGAAAGTGCGTGATGCGCTGGCGAAAAACGGTAAGAAGAAAGTAGTGGTGGCTGGCCTGTGGACCGAAGTGTGTAACAACACCTTCGCGCTGTGCGCCATGCTGGAAGGTGACTATGAAATTTATATGGTGGCTGATGCCTCCGGTGGCACCTCTAAAGAAGCCCATGATTACGCGATGCAGCGCATGATTCAGGCGGGGGTGATCCCTGTGACCTGGCAGCAGGTTCTGCTGGAATGGCAGCGCGACTGGGCTCACAAAGAGACTTACAACGCGGTGATGGATATTGTCAAAGAGCACTCGGGTGCCTACGGCATGGGTGTGGATTACGCCTACACCATGGTGCATAAAGCGCCAGCGCGTGCGAAAGGCGCTCACCGTACTCTGGCTCCGGTTCCGGCCAATAAATAACGACTGACAAAGGGCGGGGCGTTTGCCCCGGCCCGTTCAGTTCAACACAACGGGAGATCTCCTATGAGCACAGAGCTCATTTCCCTTGGCGCAGGCGTGCTTATCGGTCTTCTGTACGCGGTGCTTAAGGTCCGTTCACCCGCGCCACCCGCTATTGCATTGGTGGGGTTGCTCGGTATGCTGGCGGGCGAACACCTGATCGCCGCCGTTATCACCCAGGATGCGCCCTCCGCGGCCATCAGTCAGCCACAGGTTATTCCATCGCATGCGGATAACGCATCTGCCATAAGTCGCTATACAGAGGCAGGCTAACCATGTTGAAATCCTATGCTGTTTCTCTGGCGGTTGGCCTGCTGGCTGGCGTCATTTATGGTGCGATGCAAGTGCATTCACCCGCCCCTCCGGTCATAGCTCTGCTGGGCCTGTTCGGTATGTTAGTGGGTGAACAACTTATTCCTGTTGGCCGTCGGCTCCTGCGCGGCGAGCCGGTGACCCTGGCATGGTTTCGTCATGAATGCGTGCCCAAAATTAGTGGCACTCCTCCCCCTGACGGTAAAGACGTTCGCCAGGAGTGACACGCACTCGCGTGAGTGAAAGACAGAGGACCAGACATGACGCTGCCAGCGCGCATTGTCATCATTGATGATGAACGTTCCGTCCGCAGCGGGTTAAGCAACCTGCTGCAGTCGGAAGGGTACGACACAGACGTCTTTGAATCTGCCGAGGCGTTTCTCAATGATGAAGCCGCGCTGTCTCTGGCGTCTTTGCTTATTATTGATATTAAGCTTAAAGGCATGAGCGGTCCGGCGCTCTACCAACATCTGCTCGACAGCATGACACCTCCGCCGGTCATTTTTGTCTCCGGGCATGAAGACGAAAACCTGTCGCGTTATGCGCCGCAAACCGAGTCCGTCACGCTGCTGCGTAAGCCTATTAACATCGATACGCTGCTGGAACAGATCCGCCGCGAACTCTCTTTACGTGAGGAGCGTTAATGAGCGAAAAACTCTCTGCCGCCGGAAAAATGATGGACGGTGAAGTCGTCACCCTGACCGATGACATTATCTTCACCCGTTTAGTACAGGAGGGTGGCATTGCGTGGACGCTCTGTCAGCCACTCCACTCGGACAGCAGTTTTATCCTCGCCAGCGCGGCGGTAGCGGGGGACGAAGCCGCGTTTGCGACCACGCAGCGGCTGAAAAATGAGTTTTCATTACGCGCCAGGCTCTCCGGCGCATGGGCCATAAAGCCGATGAACTGCACCAGCTTTCACGGCCACTACGCGCTGGTTTACGCCCCGTTTCCCTTCCGCACCCTTGCACAATCCAGTCGTACGCGCGGGCGCAGCATGACCGATTTCCTCTCCATCGCGATGCGTCTGTGCGCGCCGCTGCGCCAGATGCACGCGCAGGGGCTGATTCATAGCGACATCAAGCCCGGACACTTTTTTATCGATCCCGGTGGGGCTTACCGGCTGGGGGGATTTGGACTGACAAGAGGGGTGGAGGAGACGTTGAGCGCCACCCGCATGACGGTGTCCGGCGGCACGCTGGCGTATATGTCCCCGGAACATACCGCCCGCACCCGCGACAAAGTCGACAGCCGTAGCGATCTCTACAGCCTGGGCATTGTGCTTTATGAACTGTTAACCGGTGAACTGCCTTTTGATCTCAACGACGCCGGACAGGCCGAGTGGGCGCATCACCATATTGCTTCACCTCCCCGTTCCCCCCGCCTGCGCCGGCCCGGTGTACCGGCGACGCTGGCGGAGATCGTGTTGCGTCTGCTCGAAAAATCCCCTGAAAATCGCTACCAGACCGTAGAAGGGCTGATGGCCGATCTGCGCCGCTGCCAGGCGTCGCTTGCAAAAAATGGCGAGATTGCCTCATTTACGCCCGGTTTGCAGGACAGGGAACCCACCCGTATGTTGCCTGATCCGCTTTTTTTGAATCACCCTCAGCACCCGCAACTGCTGGCCGCCTTTGATCGTGTGGTTGAAAGCGGTTGTCATGCGCTGGTTACCGTCAGCGGGCCGCCAGGATGCGGAAAATCGTCGCTTATTTCCTCTGCGCTGAAAGTGCTTCAGCAGCGCCAGACGCTGCTGGCAATTGGCAAGGCCGATCAATACTCTCCGGTATTACCCTACACCGTTATCGCCTCCGCTTTTCGCTCGCTGACGCTGTGGCTGCTGGGGCTTGAGGCGGAAGAGGTAGCGCGCTGGAAAATGCGCCTGACGCGGGCCTTAGGCAGCCATGCCGCGCTGGCCATTAAACTGGTGCCGGAGCTGGGGCTGTTGCTGGATAACCGGCAGCTCACGGTGGTCAACACCCAGTCGGCGGATACCCGTATGCGTTTCAACCTGATGGCGCATCGTCTGGTGGAAGCGTTCGCCACGCCGGATAACCCGCTGGTGCTGCTGATTGGCGATATTCACTGGATCGATCAGGCCAGTATGCAACTGCTGGAGCATTTGCTCAGCAGCACGGAATCATTACCCCTTCTGGTTGTGGTGTCCTGCTCCGATACCGATACGTTTCCCGCCTCTGGTGAACAGGATCTCCTGTCGGCGTTACGCCTCCGGGCGCGCTACAGCCTTGAGCTTCGCCCCGAGCCCTTGAGTGTGAAAGCGGTCGCCCGCTGGCTGGCGAACCTGTTGCAAACCCGTGCCTCGAGCCTGGGCGAGCTGGCTGCGCTGATCCACGAAAAAACCGGAGGTAACCCACTCTTTACTCATGAGTTTTTCCAGCGCATCTTCAAGGATGGTTTGATTACTCATCATAAAGAGTATGGCAAGTGGCACTACGATTTAGAGGCAATTCGCTCGCATACCTACACTGAAAACGTGGCGAGTCTGGTATTAAAGCAACTGGCTGAAATGCCGCCGCAGACGCGAAATCTGCTCGGTTGCCTGGCCTGCGTGGGGGGAACCGGCAAGCCCGCGCTGCTCAGTCAGATTCTGGAGATAACACCGGAACAGCTGCATGAAGATTTGCAACCGGCCGTGGCCGCAAGGCTTATTAGCCTTTCCGATGCCCAGTATGCTTTTACCCACGACCGGGTTCACGAGGCCGCGCTGGCTCTGCTTGATGCGCAGGACGTTGTCCGTTTAAACATTGCCGCAGCCGAACGACTCACCGGGACGGTGGCGGACGATGACAGCAGTGAACATCTCTTTCTGGCGGTGCATCACATTATCTCGGCGATGGAAAGCCTGCGTCTGTCACCGCAGCGAGAGCGTTACCACCACGTTTGCCGGCTGGCGGCCCAGCGCGCCAGGCTGACCGGGGATTATGCGTCAGCGGTGCGCTATCTCAGAGCGGCAAAGTGTCTGCAAAGCACAACACAGCGCGATCGGGCGCAGGCCAGTTTTAGCCTCACATTTGAAGAGGCGGAGTGTGAGTTTTTACAGGGAAACCTTCCCTCTGCGCTGGCGCTTTGTCACCAACTGATGAGTGCGCCGGGGAACCTGCAACAAAAAGCAATGGCCGCGGGCATGCTGGCAGAAGTGCATATGCGTCAGTCAGACATGAGCCTCGCCCTTGAAACATCCTTAGCCTGGCTGGCGGTGTTTGGCATTCATCTGAGTCGTCGTCCTGCTGACGATGAGTGCAGAATTATCTGGCAAATGCTTGAAAGGCGTTTAGGGGATGCGCCGGAGGCAGCGTTCCGCCAGCTTGCGCTCATTGAGGACCCTGAAGCGGAGGCCATCATGAACCTGATGCTGAGCGCCAGTATGTTTTCTGCGTTCGCCTGTCCGCAACTGCACTTCATCCTGTTGGCCCGAATCATGCTAATGACCCTGGAAAAAGGGCTGAGTGGCGCGTCCACCACCGCGCTTGCCTGGTATGGCGTAATGATTGGCTGCCGTTACCATCAGTATGAAAAGGGGTATCGCTACACGCTACTGGGGCGCGACCTTGCAGATGAACATCAGCTTACCCATTTTACCGGGCGTACCTGGCTTGCGGTTGATCTGTGCAGCGCCTGGGTGAAGCCGCTCGGTACGGCGATTGAGCATGCGAAGGCCTGCTTCACCGCCTCGGTCGAACATGGCGATCTTACCGCAGCATGTTTTGTCCTTCGCCATCAGACGATGAATTTCCTGACCCGGGGCGATCATCTGGACGGTGTTATCTCCACCATTGAGGGGGGGCTGGGGTTTGTGCGTAAACTCCATTTTCCCGATGTGGAAATTATGCTCTCTATCCAGCGTCTGTATGTTAACCATTTGCGTAATACTGCCAGCGCCACCTTTAGCGGCCACAATCTGTTTGCTGACTCGCTGCTGACGGTGACCAACCCGCGGGAAGCCCAGCCTATCCCGCTGGCGGTTTTCTGGTTCTGGCTGTATCGCGGGATGGCGCACTTCATGGCGGGGGAGTATGAAGATGCCGCTTTCTGTCTGGCAAAAGCGACGCCCGTCGCTGATATGGTGCCAGGCTATATCCATTTGCTCGATTACCATTTCTACAGTGCGCTTTCACTGACGCAATGCCTGACCCGGAACGGGGCCGACAGTGCACAGCGAGACGTCCTTAATGCCCATTATGCGCATATTGTCCGTTGGGCCGGGCATAACCCTGCTGCCTTTGCGGACAGGGCAGCCCTGCTTCGTGCCGAACTGGCACGGCTTGACGGGGATAATGAGACCGCCGTCGCGCAGTATGAAAAGGCGATTGCCCTGTCGGGTGAATCCGAATGTTATCCAGTCAATGGCCTCGCCTGCGAATTAGCGGGCCGTTTTGCCAGAGCCACCGGCTGGGTAACGGCAGCAGAAGGCTATGTCCGAAACGCCTTTTCGGCATGGCGTCGGTGGGGAGCCACCGCCAAAGTTCGCCATCTTGAACGCCAGTATCCACATCTGGCACCCGCCGGGCAGCGTTCGCCTTATGACACTATCGCATTTGCGCAAAATGAAGCCGTGAACGATCTGGAAAGTGTCCTGCGTGCCGTGCGCGCCATGACCGAAGAGATAGACCTCGACCGCCTGGTGCACACGCTGATGACCATTCTGCTGGAGCGGGCGGGAGCCCAGCGTGGGCTATTGATCCGAATTATTGATAACACTATCCCGGAAACGCAGGCCTGCGCTGAGACCTCATCTGAAGGGGTAAACGTTGAGCTTGTCAGAGAGCGTCCGGGGGCAACGGATATGCCGCTTTCGGTGCTGGCAGCGGTGATGCGTACCGGGCAGGAGATCCGCATCAGTAAACCGGAACGGTTTGGCCCCTTCAGCCAGGACCCGTACCTCGTGACCTCCGGGGCGGCTATTTTGTGCGTGCCAATGCATAAACAGGGAAAGCTGGTGGGTGTGTTGTATCTCGAAAACCGGGTGATGCCGGACATTTTTACCGCGGAAGACTCGCGTATTGTCAGAATGCTGGCGGCCCAGGCAGCGGTGTCGCTGGAAACTGCCCGCCTGTACGCCGAACTGGTGGAAGAAAACGTGCAGCGCCGTCGGGCTGAAAAAGAGCTGCGTACCAGTCAGACGTCGCTGATGCTGGGTGAAAAAATCAGCAACACCGGTATCTGGCGCTGGGAGCTCGAACAGGATGTGATGTTTGTCTCTGATGAATATGCGCGCATTCTGGGGCTGCCAGAACGACAGCGAACCCTGTCGATGGCTGATTTTATGACCCTGGTTCACCCTGAGGATTTCCAGCGTATTAACACGCTGGTGAATGATAGCGTTCGCAACGGTGTGTCCATGCGGGCGGAGTTTCGTATTTTTCGGCCTGATGGGGAGTGCCGTTACATACTCGGCGTGGGTAATCCCGTGGGCTATGAAACCAACGTCGCGGAGTATTTCGGGGTGATTACCGATATCACCGGCCGCCGTTTGTCCGAGGACGCCGTTAGGGTGGCGCAGGCCGATCTGGCCCGCGTCTCCCGCGCAACCACCGTCGGGCAACTCACCGCCTCTATTGCTCATGAGATCAATCAGCCGCTGATGTCGATTGTTGCCAATGCGGGTGCCAGCCTGCGCTGGCTGAATCGCGAACCGCCCATGTTCGCCAATGCGCGCAGCAGTCTGGAGGAGATAATCAGCGAGGGAGAAAGGGCGGGAAATATTATCCGTGGCCTGCAGGCCTTGACCCGTAATCAGACATCACGTTGCACACGCATCAATTTACACCATCTTGTTTACCGCATTGTGGCCCTGTCACGCAGTGAACTTGAGCGACAAGAGATTGCGCTGCACTACAACCTCGACGCCAGTGATGTGTTCATCCAGGGCGACAGCGTGCAGATCCAGCAGGTGCTGCTGAACCTTATCGTCAATGCTATTGACGCAATGGCGGGCATTGATAGCCGCGCCCTCATGCTGACGGTGAGCTCTGATAACCCGGCACCAGGACGAATACGTCTGAGGATAGCGGACACGGGTATTGGCCTTAGCCCTGAGGTGCAGGAGCGTCTGTTTGACTCCTTCTATACGACCAAGGAGCAGGGGATGGGCATGGGGCTGAGCATCAGTTATGGGATTATTGAAAAACATCAGGGGAAACTGTCTGCCGAGCCTCTTACGCCGCACGGCAGCCAGTTCACCTTTGTGCTGCCCACCCACCATGTGCAGGAGGGAGAGCTTAGCGGCTGAGCGTTTTCTGGATGTTCAGACGGTCAGCGGCCCTGACCAGATCGGTCAGAGAGCGCACCTCCATCTTCTCCATCACCCGCTTTTTGTGCACTTTGGCGGTGATTTCGCTCACCCCCATTGCGGTAGCAATCTGCTTATTCAGCAGCCCGCCGATTGCCAGCTGAAAGACCTCTTTTTCTCGTGGCGTCAGTGAGTCGTAGCGGGCCGTAAGGTGCTGGATTTCCTGAGATGCGCCCAGTGTCTGCTCTGCCAGTTTCAGCGCCCCCGCCACGGCCTGGAGAAGTAAGCCGGGCACGGCGGGTTTGGTCATAAATTCATAAGCGCCAGCCTTCATCGCCTTAACGGATAAAGGAATGGTGCCAAATCCGGTGAGGAAGATAATGGGCAGGGCATACCCCAGCCGGGTCAGCGCCTCGGTAACGTCAAACCCTCCCGTTTCTGGCATATTCATATCCAGAATCAGGCAGCCGGGTTGAGGTGAGAAAGGGTGAGCCAGGAAGTCATCGGCAGAGGAAAAGTCAGCGACCCGATAATCTTCCGCTTTCAGTAAGTTGACCAGTGCCTGCCTGACAGAATGGTCATCGTCCACCACGTAAACAATGTGATCCATGAGGGTTCCTAATCATCAGGGTGTATGCCAGCCAGCGAAAGGGTGCTCCAGAGATAAAGCGTAGTTGTTCCTTTAAAAAACATGGGCATACATACATTTTCACTAAACAATAACTGGATGTTAACATAATAATTATCATTATCATGTTTCAAATGAAAATAATAAAAAGGTATAGGTTAATTTTTTATTAGCCGGAGTGTGACAAGCCCCTTATTCCAGGCCATACATCGGGAAACCAGCGCGCTGACTAAAGGCAGGATGGTGAAGGCGGTCAGGGAAGAGAGGGGATGCAAGAGGCGCTCAGCCCCTTTGGAGGCTGAGCGCAGTGGTCTTAACGTTGTGAGCCGATTTCGCGCAGTGGACGACCTTTCATCAGGTTACGTTCAATGTGCTCCAGCGAGACGTGTTTAGTTTCTGGCACCAGCCACAGGGTCAGCACAATAAACAGTGCGTTGAGCGCCGCGTAGATCCAGAAGGTATTGGCGTTACCGAAGGTGTCCAGCATGGTCAGGAAGGTTGCCCCCACGATCATATTGGCTATCCAGTTGGTGGCCGTCGAGCAGGTGATACCAAAATCACGCCCTTTCAGCGGCTGGATTTCCGAGCAAAGCACCCAGATAAGCGGACCGGCACTCATGGCAAAACCGACGATAAACATCAGCAGCATCGCCACCGCGAAGTACTGCGCGGCTGGAGAGTGGATGCCCAGATGCAGCATCGTACCCAAAATCCCCATTCCTGCGGCCATCACCAAAAAGCCCAGCACCAGCGTCGGCTTACGTCCCCAGCGGTCCACCAGACCGATAGCGATAAAGGTGGCCAGTACGTTCGCCAGACCGACAATCACGGTTCCCCACATCTGCTCGGTGGTGTTGCTGTAACCGGCAAGCTCAAAGATTTTCGGCGCGTAATACATGATGACGTTCATCCCGGTAAACTGCTGCATGACCTGTAGCAGGATGCCGAGGTAAACCGCGCGGCGGAAGTTAGCGTTATCCTTAAAGAGTGACCAGCCAGACTGTTTCACCTGCAAGCTTTCACGGATCTCTTCAAGCTCGTTTTTCGCTTCTGCACTGGTATCACGTAAGCGCATCAATACGCGTTCCGCATCGTGGAAGCGACGCTTGGCGGCAAACCAGCGCGGGCTGTCCGGCAGGAAAAAGACGCCAATCAGCAACAGCACCGCCGGAATGATGATGACGCCAAGCATCCAGCGCCACGCGCCGCTGTAGCTAAATGCGGTATCGGAGAGGTAGGCGCCGAGAATACCGATGGTTATCATCAGCTGATACATAGAAATCATGCTGCCACGGATTTTTTCCGGCGCAATCTCTGACAGGTAGAGCGGGGCGGTATAAGAGGCGACACCCACCGCCAGGCCAAGGATCACACGGGAAATAATCAGAATTTCCACGTTTGGCGCTGCGGCAGAACAGAGTGAGCCGATAACGAAGAGGACGGCACCGATCATCAGGCTTTTCTTGCGCCCAAGACGCCAGGAAAGCCAGCCGCTTCCCACCGCACCGACGGCAGCCCCGAACATCATTGAGCTGACCACCCACTCCTGCGTGTGAGAGTCAATTTTAAAATCATCTGCGATAAAGGGCAGTGCGCCCGCGATGACACCAATATCCAGGCCAAAGAGTAACCCTGCCAGGGCTGCCAGGAAGCAGACAAAAAAGGTCATCGCCTTATTTGAACGCCCCTGTTTTTTATTGTCAGGCATGATGCCCTCCATCTGTTTTATGCGTTTTTATTAATAATGACGTCAGTTTAAAGGGGGAGTGTTCTGCTGCAGGATCCGGTAGTGTAATCGGTTACATGCATGGTCATTAACATCCCTGAATAAAACTGAAAGATATTATAGATATAAGCGGAGAATATGATGGACCGGCGGGGGCAGTTTCAGACTAAACCGATCGGCGCTGTAACAAGCGGGTAGAGCTAAGGATTCTGCTCTGAACGCCGCGTCAGACGTGATGTAATCGGTTTCAATAAGCTGCTGATAATCCATAACAATTATAGTCAGCGTCAGGAAGCGTGAGGGAATTTTTTGCTGGCATTAAAAGAAAAAGCCAGCACAGGTCTGGCTTTTCTCGCGGCAGGGGCAGAGGATTATTTCAGGCCCGACGCTTCGCGCAGTTGTGCCGCTTTGTCGGTTTTTTCCCAGGGGAAATGTTCGCGACCAAAGTGACCGTAGGCTGCGGTTTCTTTGTAGATAGGATGCAGCAGATCCAGCATCTGAATCAGGCCATACGGGCGCAGGTCGAAAAACTCGCGCACCAGCAGAGTCAGCTGGTCTGCAGGGACTTTTTCTGTGCCAAATGTTTCCACCATGATGGAGGTCGGTTCAGCGACACCAATCGCATAGGAAACCTGAATCTCACAACGATCCGCAAGACCCGCCGCCACGATGTTTTTCGCTACGTAACGCGCCGCGTACGCCGCAGAACGGTCCACTTTTGAGGGATCTTTACCGGAGAAAGCGCCGCCACCGTGACGCGCCATGCCGCCGTAGGTATCAACGATGATTTTACGACCGGTCAGACCGCAGTCGCCCATCGGGCCACCGATAACAAAACGGCCCGTCGGGTTGATAAAGAATTTGGTAGAGGTATTCAGCCATTCGGTCGGCAGAACCGGCTTGATGATCTCTTCCATCACCGCTTCCTGCAGCGATTTCTGGTCGATATCTTCAGCGTGCTGAGTAGAGAGCACTACCGCGTCGATACCAACGATTTTGCCATCGTCATACTGGAAAGTGACCTGGCTTTTCGCATCCGGGCGCAGCCACGGCAGCGTGCCATTTTTACGCACCTGTGCCTGACGCTCAACCAGACGGTGTGCGTAGGTAACGGGCGCTGGCATCAGAACGTCAGTTTCATTGGTGGCATAACCAAACATCAGGCCCTGGTCGCCCGCACCCTGTTCCAGCGGATCGGCGCGGTCAACACCCTGGTTGATGTCAGGAGACTGTTTACCAATGGCGCTTAGTACGGCGCAAGAGTTAGCGTCAAAGCCCATGTCAGAATGCACATAGCCAATCTCGCGGACGGTTTTACGGGTGATCTCTTCGATATCCACCCATGCGCTGGTGGTAATTTCGCCACCGACCAGCACCATGCCGGTTTTCACATAGGTTTCACAGGCAACGCGCGCTTTCGGATCCTGTTCAAGGATCGCGTCCAGCACGGCGTCGGAAATTTGGTCAGCAATTTTGTCAGGATGCCCTTCTGAAACGGACTCAGACGTAAAAAGGTGTTTTGCCATGTTCTGTTTTCACCTGGAATAATTCGGTTGGCCTGGACAGCGTGCCGGGTTGCCTTTGCGTAGCGCAGCTAAGGCGTGCAGGTAAAGGCACAGGCTGTCTAAGTGTTAATCAGTTTAGATGGATTAACATCTGGATGGCTATTCTAGGTTAATTCTTAACCCCATTGCCAGCGTTTTTTGATGCGCCACACCGACTGACTGATATGGTTACAGAAATTTTTCCTGCCCGTGCCGCAAACGTAATTTTTTATTTTGCATTTTTAGCCTGTAGTCGGTATAAAACGCCGCGCGCGGCTTATCTAAAAAGCGCACGGGTTACCGTGTTGCCACTTCCAGCCGGGTTAAGCAATTTATGGCTTTGGCTTGTCGCGAATCATCCTGATTTGCGTGGAGGTGATACGAGATAATGAACCGTCGTTTTCTGCAGAATCTGCTGCGTCGTTCTGACGCACATACTTTTCCCGCAATCCGCAAATCCAGTCTGCAAACCTGCCGATGTTATACCCATTTCGGCGCTTCTCAGGACTCCCGGGCCGGCATGGCGCGGTGACGACTGAACAAGGGCTCTCCTGATCACACAGGAGTTTTCTCGTGGTTTCGCCGAACCGTCATACGTAAGTTCGGTCACGTGTTTTACAATGAATATGAACAAGAAACCGGTCGCACAGTCTGCGTCCCAGCATTTTGTGCTGGAAAATCAGACTGCTTATGGGTTGTTATCGCATTGTTACGCTGCGATAGTAGTTGACTGTCTTACACTTAAAACTTTTGAGGTTCGCGATGTCTGACGACCTGTCTTCATTTTCGCCTTCGTCAGCAGGCGAGCACGGTGTACTACGTTCCATGCAGGAGGTTGCGATGAGCTCCCAGGAAGCCAGCAAGATGCTACGTACTTACAACATTGCCTGGTGGGGCAATAACTATTATGACGTCAACGAACTGGGCCATATCAGCGTATGTCCCGATCCTGACGTCCCGGAGGCACGTGTCGATCTTGCGCAATTGGTGAAAGCACGTGAAGCGCAGGGCCAACGCCTGCCTGCATTGTTCTGCTTCCCACAGATTCTGCAACATCGCCTGCGCTCTATTAATGCTGCGTTCAAACGTGCACGTGAGTCTTATGGCTACAATGGCGATTATTTCCTGGTCTACCCCATTAAGGTGAACCAGCATCGCCGGGTGATTGAATCTCTGATTCACTCTGGGGAACCTCTGGGACTGGAGGCGGGCTCAAAAGCGGAACTGATGGCGGTACTGGCCCATGCTGGCATGACCCGCTCCGTCATTGTCTGTAACGGCTATAAAGACCGTGAATACATCCGTCTGGCGCTGATTGGCGAGAAGATGGGTCACAAGGTCTATCTTGTCATCGAGAAAATGTCTGAAATCGCCATCGTGCTGGATGAAGCTGAGCGCCTGAACGTGATCCCGCGTCTTGGCGTGCGTGCGCGTCTGGCCTCACAGGGCTCCGGTAAATGGCAGTCCTCCGGCGGTGAGAAGTCTAAATTCGGCCTGGCAGCAAACCAGGTGCTGCAACTGGTGGAAATTCTGCGTGAACGTGGTCGCCTGGACAGTATCCAGCTGCTGCATTTCCATCTTGGCTCGCAGATGGCCAACATCCGTGACATTGCCACCGGCGTGCGTGAGTCGGCACGTTTTTACGTTGAGTTACATAAGCTTGGCGTGAATATTCAATGCTTCGACGTCGGCGGTGGTCTGGGCGTGGACTATGAAGGGACGCGTTCGCAGTCCGACTGTTCGGTGAACTACGGCCTTAATGAGTATGCCAATAATATCATCTGGGCCATTGGCGATGCCTGCGAAGAGAATGGCCTGCCGCATCCAACGGTGATTACTGAGTCCGGGCGTGCGGTAACAGCACACCATACGGTTCTGGTCTCTAACATCATCGGGGTTGAGCGCAACGAGTATACCGAGGCGACGGCTCCGGCGGAAGATGCGCCACGCGCGCTGCAAAGCATGTGGGAAACCTGGCAGGAGATGCACGAGCCGGGCACGCGTCGTTCGCTGCGCGAGTGGCTGCATGACAGCCAGATGGATCTGCATGATATTCATATCGGCTACTCTTCCGGTGCCTTCAGTCTGCAGGAGCGTGCGTGGGCTGAGCAGTTGTACCTCAATATGTGTCATGAGGTGCAAAAGCAGCTCGATCCGAGTAACCGTGCGCATCGGCCTATTATTGACGAATTGCAGGAACGTATGGCGGACAAGATGTACGTCAACTTCTCGCTGTTCCAGTCAATGCCGGACGCCTGGGGCATCGATCAGTTGTTCCCGGTTCTGCCGTTGGAAGGGTTAAATCAAATCCCGGAACGTCGTGCCGTGCTGCTGGATATCACCTGTGACTCCGATGGCGCTATCGATCACTATGTCGATGGTGACGGCATCGCTACCACCATGCCGATGCCGGAATACGATCCTGAGAATCCACCGATGCTGGGCTTCTTTATGGTAGGGGCTTATCAGGAGATCCTTGGCAACATGCATAACCTGTTTGGCGATACCGAAGCGGTGGATGTCTTTGTCTTCCCTGACGGCAGCGTGGAAGTGGAGTTGTCGGATGAGGGAGATACCGTGGCGGACATGCTGGAATACGTGCAGCTTGATCCGAAAACCCTGCTGACCCAGTTCCGCGATCAGGTCAAGCAAACGGATCTGGACGATGCGTTACAGCAGCAATTCCTCGAAGAGTTTGAGGCGGGGCTGTACGGTTATACGTATCTTGAAGATGAGTAATTAAGTCATACTGCCGGAGGCAGAAAACACCTCCGGCACTGTTTCCGTTATTTAATCCCGTCTGCTGCCAGTCTGTCGCGAACGTGTTGCGCACGCGCTGCTGAGGCCGGGTGATCGTCAAACATGGAACTCTGGCGTCCCTCTTCCAGTTTTGCCAGTTTCTCGAAGCTGGTTGCCAGGCCGAGCGGGCTGATACCGCGTTTGCGCAACAGATCATAGGAGTAATCATCCGCTTCGGACTCCTGACGCTGCGAGAACTGCGAATTCACCAGTTTTTCTCCGAGCGACCCCAGCTGTGATTGTGACAGGCTTCCCACCACGCCGCCCGCAGAGGCCGCCGCTGCACGAACCGCGTTGGTGCCTAACGCCACCTGCATACCTTTCTTCACATGACCGAGCGCAACGTGGCCCATTTCATGGCCGATGACCGCTTCGACTTCGTTGTCATTCATCATATCCATAAGACCGCTGTAAACGCGGATACAGCCATTGGCCATGGCGAAGGCGTTGACATCTTTCGCCATGTAAACTTTGTAGTTCACCGGCTGGCCGTTGATGTTGTCACCTAATGCGTTGGCAATTTTAGCGAGACGCTGGCTGTACTGGCTGCTTGCAGGGGCGATACTGGCTTTACCGTCCATCTGCTTACAGGCTTCATCACTCAGGGTTTTGACCTGTTCATCACTCAGATTGTAGGCCTGAAAGGCTTCGGCCCCCGAAGACAAAAAGCCGTTAGAGTCCATATTCTGGCAGCCTGCCAGCAGGGTAGCGGTGGCCAAAGCAAGCAAAGCCGGGCGAATTTTCATCTCTTATTTTCCACGCAGGTTGACTCATCATTCTGATACCACGCCGGTTACAATCGAACCGGTGCGGATGCATAAGTATAAAGAATAGAATGATAAGCGGGCGAGTCCATTGCGCAACGCGCAGGCAGCTTCCAGAGATTTCTTAATCGTCAAAAGGATGCTCCATGTACATGACTTGCCGCTTGGGTTACATTGTTGGCACTTTTTTCCGGCGTAGCCCAAAACGCGCTGTAGTCAAGTCGTTGCGGGTATGGCCTTTAACAGTCCGATCTGGAGTCAAAATGTCCTCACGTAAAGAGCTTGCCAATGCCATTCGTGCGCTGAGCATGGACGCGGTACAGAAAGCCAAATCCGGTCATCCGGGAGCCCCGATGGGTATGGCTGACATTGCCGAAGTCCTGTGGCGTGATTTCCTGAACCACAACCCGAACAACCCGGCCTGGGCCGACCGCGACCGCTTTGTGCTCTCCAACGG
>NZ_JAHVDV010000049.1:0-22554 GCF_051486985.1 Yokenella regensburgei | reverse complement strand
AGGGAAACAGGTGACCGGGGCATAATCTCTCCCACGGGCTCAGAGGCACCAGGGCCAGGGGATGCTCACCGGTCACCTCCCGATGATCAGTCGGGGATCTTCTCCGGCTGAGCGGAGAAGATCAAGACATAAGGGCCGGGGTGAGGGGAGCAGACCGCACCCTTCCCTCAAATCCAGACCCGCTTCACCCTCTCATTCTTCCCTGACATTCTCATTACCGTACCTCATATAAGTGATCCCCGTAGCACACTGAAGTAAATGCCCGGTTTCATAACGAAATTCCTATGTTTCAACGTTGTTAAAAGTGACGAAGTGTTCTAGAAACAAAATGTAACATTTACTTTTACGCACACGGATAATCGCTATGAATAACTCAGGGAAATACCTTATATGGGCGTTGCTCTCCGTTGTCGGCGCGTTTGCTCTGGGCTACATCGCGCTGAATCGCGGTGAACAGATCAACGCGCTGTGGATAGTCGTTGCCGCAGTTTGTATCTATTTGATTGCCTACCGCTTTTATGGCTTATACATCGCTAAAAACGTCCTGGCTGTCGACCCGACCCGCATGACGCCCGCTGTGAAATACAACGATGGGCTGGATTACGTTCCCACAGACAAGAAAGTGCTGTTCGGTCACCATTTTGCCGCGATAGCCGGGGCAGGGCCGCTGGTCGGGCCGGTACTGGCCGCACAGATGGGCTATCTGCCGGGGATGATCTGGATCCTCGCCGGGGTGGTTCTCGCCGGAGCGGTGCAGGACTTTATGGTGCTCTTCGTCTCGACCCGCCGTGACGGTCGCTCACTGGGTGAACTGGTGAAAGAGGAGATGGGGGCCACCGCCGGGGTTATTGCGCTGGTGGCGACTTTTATGATCATGGTGATCATCCTCGCGGTGCTGGCGATGATCGTGGTAAAAGCGCTGACCCACAGCCCGTGGGGAACCTACACCGTTGCCTTTACCATCCCGCTGGCGATTTTCATGGGGATCTATATTCGCTACCTGCGTCCCGGACGCATCGGTGAAGTCTCCGTCATTGGCCTGTTTTTCCTTATTTTCGCGATTATCTCCGGCGGCTGGGTGGCGGAAAGCCCGACCTGGGCGCCGTACTTTGATTTTACCGGCGTACAGTTGACCTGGATGCTGGTGGGTTATGGTTTCGTGGCGGCAGTATTGCCGGTCTGGCTGCTGTTGGCCCCGCGTGATTACCTCTCCACCTTCCTGAAAATCGGCACCATTATCGGCCTGGCGATTGGCATTCTGATTATGCGTCCGACGCTGACCATGCCGGCGCTGACGAAATTTGTCGACGGCACCGGGCCAGTCTGGACGGGCAACCTCTTCCCGTTCCTGTTTATCACCATCGCCTGCGGTGCGGTGTCGGGCTTCCATGCGCTGATCTCGTCCGGCACCACGCCGAAGATGCTGGCGAACGAAGGGCAGGCCTGCTTTATCGGGTATGGTGGCATGTTGATGGAATCCTTCGTGGCGATCATGGCGCTGGTGTCAGCCTGTATCATCGATCCGGGCGTCTACTTCGCCATGAACAGCCCGATGGCGGTGCTGGCACCGGCAGGCACTACCGATGTCGTGGCCTCTGCCGCCCAGGTGGTGAGCAGCTGGGGTTTTAGCATCACGCCGGAAGCACTGAAAAATATCGCTGATGAGGTGGGGGAGCAGTCGATCATCTCCCGTGCGGGCGGTGCGCCAACGCTGGCGGTGGGCATGGCCTACATTCTGCACGGCGCGCTCGGTGGCATGATGGATGTGTCGTTCTGGTACCACTTCGCCATTCTGTTCGAAGCGCTGTTCATTCTGACGGCAGTGGATGCCGGTACCCGTGCCGCACGCTTTATGCTACAGGACCTGCTGGGGGTGATCTCTCCGGGGCTTAAACGTACCGATTCACTACCGGCGAACCTGATTGCCACGGCGCTGTGCGTGCTGGCCTGGGGTTACTTCCTCCATCAGGGGGTGGTCGATCCGCTTGGCGGCATTAACACCCTCTGGCCGCTGTTCGGCATTGCCAACCAGATGCTGGCAGGCATGGCGTTGATGCTCTGCGCTGTTGTGCTGTTCAAAATGAAGCGTCAGCGTTACGCCTGGGTGGCGCTGGTGCCAACGGCCTGGCTGCTGGTCTGTACCCTGACCGCAGGCTGGCAGAAAGCCTTTAGCCCGGATGCGAAAGTGGGCTTCCTGGCGATTGCCAATAAGTTCCAGGCGATGATCGACAGTGGTACTATTCCGGCGCAGTACACCCAGTCTCAGCTTTCCCAGTTGGTGTTCAACAACCGTCTGGATGCCGGGCTGACCATCTTCTTTATGGTGGTTGTGGTCGTGCTGGCATTTTATTCAGTGAAAACCGCAATGGCGTCACTGAAAACTGCCGCGCCAACCTCACAGGAGCGTCCGTTTGAGCCGATGCCGGACAATCTCAAAGAGATTGTGAACCAGGCGAAAAGCGCACATTAACCTTTGCCCTCACCCCGGCCCTCTCCCTGTGGGAGAGGGTATTAATGTTCCCTCTCCCTGTGGGAGAGGGGTAACGAGAGATGAAATATGTTCGACACCCTTTCGAAAGCAGGCAAATACTTAGGCCAGGCCGCCAAAATGATGATTGGCGTACCGGACTATGACAACTACGTGGAGCATATTCGCCAAACGCACCCGGACCAGACGCCGATGACCTACGAGGAGTTTTTCCGTGAGCGTCAGGATGCCCGTTATGGCGGTAAGGGCGGAGCAAAGTGCTGTTAGCCCCCTTTGGGCAAATCGCGTGCAAAGGTACGCAAGTCATTGAGTTGGACTCTCAGAGAGGAGAGTCCTGTGTCCGGTCATACATATACTCTCTACACGTGCCCTGACGTCGTTATGCACTCTGTTTCCCGTTCAGCCTGTTCAGTGATGAAACCGGCCTGCGGTGAGTGCGGCAGTGTATCCCCCTTTTAGCCGTTACTTTGTTTATGAGGTTCAGGTTATATCTGCTCCTGGCAGGAAGCAGTCCGCCTTGAGAGCACTGTCGGGTGCGGGCGGCGAGCGGGTACGCAGTCCAGCGAACGAGGGTAAAAAAACCGCCTCGCGGCGGCTTTATCACTCTTGCCAAAAACTCAATTGTATAAGTCGGTACGCCGGTCTGGTTGAAGCTTGCCATCCCCTTATACTGCGGCAACACCGCCATCAACGAAAAGCTCATGTCCGGCGACGAAGCTACTTTCGGCAGAGGCTAGGAAGAGAACCGCGCGCGCCACTTCGTTCGGCTCCCCTAATCGCCCAAGCGGAACGCCCATGTTCAAAGCGTCTTCGATGCCTGGATTTGAGTCGAGGTAACCTCTTATGAGAGGTGTTTCTGTACCGCCTGGAGATACAACATTTACACGGATACCTCGCTCTTTAAGATCGCTCGTCCAGCTTCGCGCGAACGAGCGCACCGCTGCCTTACTTGCGTTATATATCGACTGGCCTGGCAGACCTTTACTCCCGGCGATAGATCCGTTCAGGACGACAACGCCCCCTGACTGCATCAACGGTAGTGCTTGCTGTACAGTCAATACCACGCCCTTCACATTGACGTTGAAGATAGCGTCAACGTGCTTGCTTTCAATCGCATCGAGGTGAGCGACTTCATGAATGCCCGCATTGGCGAATACGACATCTACCTTTTGATAGTCTTGTTGGATCCGGTGGTAAAGCCTGCCGACAGCGGCTGAGTCAGTAACGTCACCCTGCACGCCGACCGCGCCGTGACCAATCTCTTTCACTGCCTCATCAAGCTGTTCTTGCCGACGCCCCGTAATGTAGACGTGGGCACCTTCGATGGCGAAAAGTTTTGCCGTAGCGAGGCCGATGCCATCACTGCCCCCCGTTATCACGACAACTTTATTTTCAAAGCGTTTAGTCATTTCGCAGCCCTTAGTTAAGTGGAGTGTTGCTCCACTTATAATATGGAGGCATACTCCACTTAACAAGCAGCAGGGGAAAATAAAGTGAGTGACGAACCAATCCTTCGGGCAGATGCGCAGAAAAACCGCGCACTTATCCTGTCTGCCGCCGAGGCGCTATTTCTGAAAAAAGGGGCGGGGGTTGCGCTTGAAGAAGTAGCCAAAACCGCAGGTGTCGGAATCGGTACGCTTTATCGTCGTTTTCCCACCCGTGAAGCGCTCTTTGCCGCAACCAGCAATGAACGTTTCCTGTCGCTGGCTGAAAACAGCCGGCTGCGCGATGCAGAGTTAACGCCTGTCGTTGCGGTAAGAACTTTTCTTGAAGAGCTGGCCATCTACACGAGCACCTATCAGAGTCTTGCGGCTTCAATTGGAACGGTCATTAAATGCGGAACACCCGGTTGTAATGCAATCACAGCAGAAGGGCACCGGTTGCTTCAGCGTGGGCAAGAGACAGGTACCCTCCGCCGCGATGTTACTTTCGAAGATTTTATCTACGTGATAACCGCCATCTCTATCGCCATCGAAAATGATCGCTCATCGGTATCCCGTATCGGTCATCTGGTGGATTTATTCCTCAACGGCATAGCAGAGAAAAAATAGAATTCGCCAGGTGCTGCCTGGCGCCCTCTGTAGGGAGCAGGTCACTTATCGTCGGCACGCATCACCAGCCAGATACCGATCGCGGAAATCACCATCCCGAAAGCCATCTGCCAGGACAGCGGTTCATCGAACATGGCCCAGGCCCAGAGCAAGGTAATGGGTGGGCTCAGATACAACACACTGGCAACCCGGGTGGGGGAGCTTCGTTTCAGGCAGAGCCAGTACAACCCGTAGCCGCCAAAGGTCGACAGGCCTACCGTCCACAGCACGCTCATAGCGAAGCCGGCAGTGGGAACGGGTGTCAGACTGCCCTGGCTGCCCTCTATGGCCGCGAAGGCGAAACACGAGACGAAACATTGCAGCCAGAGGTTGGGGAGTAAATCCATTGAGTGTGAGCGGCTGAGGCGTTTCTGCCATAACGTGGCTACGGCAAGTGACAGCATGCCTGCCACCGGCAAGCCGTATGCCCACAGCGGTGCCTTTCCCAGCTCCAGCACGTCAAGGGTGACCCATATCACTCCGATAAGGCCAACGATCAGCCCGAGCCAGACTTGACGCACTAAGCGTTCCCCAAGAAAAATGGCCGCCAGCAACGCCATGCCCAGCGGCAGCAGATCCGCGCACAGGGCCACCAGTCCCGCCGGAACCCCGAGCGCGATGCCCTGCGTCACCCCTGACATATACCCGGCCATTGCCAGCAGTCCTATCCCCGCATTGCTCAACAGGACCCTAAAAGGCGTCTTCAGAAGGGAGTTATAGACGAAGGGTAATAAGACAACGGAGACCACCACGCAACGCCAGAAGACAACCAGCAATGGCGGAGCGTAATCAATGGAAAATCGTGCGCCAATAAACCCTGAACTCCAGGCGAGCAGCAGCCCGGCCTCCAGCAAGGGCAGCGGCAGGGTCTGGCGCCAGCTATGACACGATAATTGTTGAGGTTGAATCTTAGTCGTTTTGCTCATTCCAAAAGGCTAAGGAACCAGGATAATCTAGTAAATCAAAATGTCTTGTAGCAGTTGTTCACAAGGATTGAATTATGACCGCCATTCTTGATATCGATCTGTTGCGCACTTTTCATGCCGTGGTGCGAATCGGCAAATTCAGCGCGGCAGCGAGGCACCTGCATAAAAGCCCGGCGGCGGTGAGCGTGCACATCCAGCGCCTTGAAACGGTGGCTGGCGGCAGGTTGCTTAATCGCGATAATCAGTCCGTTAGCCTTACGGTGTTGGGTACACGGCTGTTAGGCGCGACTGCCGAACTCTTACGTCAACACGATCAGGTGTTGGCTGATCTTCATGGCCCCGATCTGGCGGGGCGGATCATGCTGGGCGTTCCTGACGAATACGCAGCTCAAGTCATCAGAGAGATATTGCCGACATTTACCGCGGCCTGGCCGAACGTGGTGCTGGAGCTTAAAATGGGAACGAGTTATGTACTCAGAGAGTGGGTTGAGCGCGGTAATTTAGATGCCGCCGTTATCGTTCAGCATAAAGAAGAAACCAGCCGGGACATGCATGTTTTGATGTCAACTACACCAGTCTGGGTTAGTTCAGTAAGTACAGACATGACGCTTAACGATCCATTGCCTCTGGCCGTTTATTCAGCCCCATGCATCTACCGCGAGGCCATTACTGAAACACTTAAAGCAACAGGTCGGCGTGCGCGCATTGTACTTGAGAGCCACTCCAGTCAGGCGGTGCATGCGTGTGTCGAGGCAGGGTTAGCGGTTAGCCTGATAGATCGTGCAAAAGTGTCCCGACGTATGCAGATTCTGGAAGGGATGCCAGTCATTCCGGATCATAACATCATATTCATACGCAGCGCCGCATCTGGTGGGAACGAAGCCGTGGAGTTACTGGCCCGTGCAATGCAGCAGTCATTCCGTCTGTAAGGGGGGGTATTGGCGTGCAGGTGCAATGCAGATACAGAGCGGTAAGACTGTCAGGTGCGCTATGGGCGAAAAATACCCGGAGGCACAACGCTCTCCGGGCTGGCGGTCAGTTAAATTTTAGCGCCGCTTGCGGGCCTTGTTCCAGCACGGGACCCTGCTGGGTTTTGATCCGTACTGCTTCTCCTTTCCCGTTCACATAGCGTGCCTGCACGCCATATTTCGCCTCAATATCAATATGATGAAGCGAGACGTCTTGCACTGCAGATTCCGGTAAGCCGCTAAAAATCATGGCGTGATCCGCATTCGTGGCGGTGAGATTCGAAATATTGACGCCGCTGATTTTAGGCGTTGTCGCCGTAACTTGCGCGTTATCGAGCGCGGAAATGAGCGTGTTGCCTTTGGCGCCGGACTGACCACTGTAGCTGTTGGTCACCAGAATCGGTGTGGCGACATTCGTCATCGTCAGATTTTCGGCGACCAGCGGACCGATGGTGTTGCCACGATCCCGTGCGGATTTAATTCGCACCCCGTTTTCGGTATTGATAAAGGTGACATTACTGACCGTCACGCGGCCAATACCGTTGGCGGTTTCACTGCCAACCGATATGCCGTGACCGTCGCGCATGACAGAATCACGCACGGTAATATCTTTAGAAGGTGCAGCAGTCCCCGGCACCAGGCCAGATTTGATAGCAATGTTGTCATCCCCCGTGTGGATATCCATCTTCGAGACAGTCACATTGCGTGACGAGACAATATCCATACCGTCAGTATTTGGCGAGGTGGTCGGGTTATTAATACTGACTTCATGCACTTCAATATCGGCGCTGTTGCGGATAACTATGTTCCACATTGGCGAGTTCGTCAGATGAAGTTGTTCAATCTTGCCGCCGGTAACGTTATTAAATTCAACAAACCACGGGCGAGGCGCGCCATTTGCCAGTGGAATGCCAGGGAAACGATCCGTAAAGGCTTTGGGGTTACCGCTGCGTACTTCGGCCCGGATTTTCAGTGCCTCCGGCCACCAGGTCTTTTCTCCATCACCATCCAGCGTACCCCCGCCTGTTATCGCAACATTGTGCACGTCACTGGCAAAAATAAAGGCTTCGTTCGCCCGTGCCGGGTGGCCTATAAAGGCCTGCACAAACTTGCCTTCCTGGTTGTTCGCTTTCAGTGTGGCGCCTTTATCGATCTGGAGTGTGATGTTGCTCTTTAGCTGCAATGGGCCGCTGAGCCATACGCCCGGGGAGAGCCTTACCGTGCCGCCGCCGCGTTCGCTGCATTGTTGAATTGCCTGTTGGATAGCGTGCGTATTGAGGGTTCTGGCATCGCCTTTACCACCAAAAGATTCAGGAATACAAGATGTTGGCGCAGCCTGCGCAGCGAAAGATGTCATGGCACCACAGCAGAATAATGCCAGCAGAGATTTATTCATAAGGCCTCATAGTTATTAGTCAGACATTAGAAAATTCAAGGTGCAGGTTGACGGACCGTTGAGCAGCTTTTCACCGCAGGTGACAGCAGGAACCAGTAAATTGTCTGTCAAAAAATTTTGGTGGGAGTGGCGAAATCCACTAACGTGACGATTTGTTCAACAGCACACCCTGAAGATTCAGAATCATAAAGTGCCCAACCATCAAAAAATGTGAGGCAGCGAATAATAAGCCATTGAGTAATATCAATTATCTCTATTATCAGATAATTCTTGTATGGATATTATATATCGGGGACCGTTGCCGCCCCTGCACCCTCTCCGACCGTACTTATTGTATAAATTGAAAAATGTTCGTTTTTGGCACGGAGCGGGCACAGGTGCTGCAAGAGCTGCTGTGAGCGGGTAACGGAAGTTCGTAATTTATCCCCTAGTTGATGATGCGTGTTAATAAATGGGGAGCAGGTCACGCGTATCAGGTATAGGGGGAAAAGCATAGTAGATATCTAATCAGTAGTGATTGAAGTGGCCCGTCAGCAGGGCCATGAACTGAATGCCGGCAGCTACGTTGCCGCGTGGCCGGAACGCTCGCCGAAAAGGCGTGTCACTGCCAGCGCATGACCGCTCCGGAAAATCGATGGAGCAAGCCTGCGCCCCCGGAGATAATCCTTCTTCATGGCGCTGCTGGTGGCCATGTAATTTACGAGTTTCTCTTTTCTGTGGGAGAGAAATTGCCAGAAACACCGGCAGGGCGATATCTGGCAATAAGATGGGTTTATTCGCAGGAGGCGTAAAACTCTTCTTTGCTGTTTCCATACCACGCAGAGCATTTCTGTGCTGTTGTGGGTACCTTTACAGTGGCAGTTTTATGTATTCCCTTATACTGGCAAACAAGAAATACGGACGTGTTATGCTCCTTCGCATCATCCTGTGAGTCCTGAAGTGTCCATACCATTTCTTCATCCGTATCCGGTAATAGTGAAGCCCTTTCTTCTGGCGGCCCGACGAAAACATCAACTAAATTCATCCGGTGTGTTTTGTTACCTTCTTTTAAAACAGGCGGGCAGCTTACTTTTTCGGCAAAAACAGAACTGGAAAAAAGCAAGGCCACGCTACCTGAAATTAATGTTTTACTCCACGACATAGTAATTCCCTCCGACGTTTTCGGGACGCAGTTGCTGAGTGAATCGGATAGTTCGCTGACTGACAGAGTGAGGTGTTATTATTTTTTCGCCTCGTCTATCGGTACCCTGTCCATCCACTGATCCAGAACCTGAATCCCATTTTTATCCTGTCCAGGATAAATTGCTGCGTGGGATCTGCCATCAGTATGATTTCCGTATCGACCATCGACATCAAACGTTGCTATTGCTGTGCCGGGGGCAATCAATCTATTTCCTTTAACCAGAGCGCCGCGTCGCCATGCCGCCGTTCGCGGCATATTGGCTGCCTTTTGAGTAAATGCCACACACTGTCCACTGCCAACAGATTGCCCGATATAAGCCCGTGGGGTTTCCGCTATGTAAGCCATTTCCTTTGTTTCACTGTGGATTAGTGCGTCCATATTCTTTTACATGCCAGATTACAGACAAGCGGGGAATGAGTGAAAGTATCCGATTAAGATTATGCCTGGTCTGCGTCGAAATTTATTCTCCTGCCGAATCAGAAATGACGACAGCGGCCAGAGGGCTAAGGCGCATAGTTAACCGCGTTGCTAATTTGCAACTCACTACGACGTTGGCGCACACACTCGTACAGCAATCACTAGTTCGTCGATAACCCGCTTCAGCTCTTTCTGAAGACGACGTATCCCGACCTGAGCATCTGACTTTTCTTTATTAGTGTTAGGATCCGGACCGTACTTCTTTATCCAGGCATGAAGGCTGTGGGTGGTGATAACAAGACGTGTTGCAACGCTGGAAACAGAATAACCGCGATTAATAACCTGTTTGACTGCTTCAATTTTAAACTCTTCGGGGTAACGCTTACCGCTAATGGGCACTCTCCTCACGTCATCTTAAATGACTCTGGGGTGTCTGTTAAACCCGTGGTGATTCAGTGACCCATTTCCGCAACCAATGTCCAGAATATGTCCTCCTGCTGGCAGATAGCTTGCAAACCAGTCAAGCCATTGTTTTTCAGACAAATCGACAGGCCGCATGCTTTCGAAAGCTGAAGCATTTCTTTCATAAAGAGAGATTACTGCGTTGAAAGTTTCTTTTTTCGTCATATTCCTTTCCAACATTCTGAACTGACATCATTTGCTAATGCAATGTAGCAAGCCTTTCAGAAGGAGTATGCCTGCACAATAACAGGGGGCCGAACAGCCGATGAAGCGATGTATCAGCATAATTCATAGCATTAAAATCCGCTTCTGGCCCAAGGTGGACAGGGGCGCTGAAGGCCCGCTTAGCGCGGCGGGCGCGCCTTCAGCCCGTTTTTTATAGCCCCAGTAAAGGCAGATTTTTGCCCGCTGAGAGCGGGTAAATTTTATGCGTTGTCGGAACGGTTTCTGTGCTTTCAGGCGGCAAAAAAACACTGTCAGATTCACAGAACCTCAACCACCTCAAATTCTTCGGCGATCAGTTCCATATCATCAGAGAACACTCCCGCCCGGGTAAAAAAACGCTGATGCTCTTTCCGCCAGTATTCGAGGCTTAAATCGCCTTCGCCCTCTTTGCGGGCAAATTCCGCAGTAACATCACAAAAACGTACCAGTCGCAGTGAAACCAATCGGATAACGCATACAGGTACATCCTGACCATCAAGGATGATGTTATAGCTACCAATTTGGGGTGCGGACTCTTCCTCCTGATAAGAGACAAAAGATCCACATGAGGCGGTTTTCATCCCTCTTGTAACCAGGGCCGCGAGTTCATTGGCCAGTGCCTGACTGTCACCCATTTGCCAGGCATTCGCGCCTGGATACTTCTTTTTTAATCCATCAATCCCACACATCAGAAGACCTTTTTATTCGCCTGTTAACAACGCAATCCCGGAGCTGTTTTGCGCATCGATTTACCGGACATTAACATTGCTGCTTACATCCTGGTATCTCATTCCGGGAGTGCGCGTTCAGCCATGACCCCGTGGCCTGCCTGATTAACGGGCGAAGTATTCTACTTTTTCAAAGGCCGCACGCAGCCTCGCCGGACTCAGTTCACCCGGCAGGTAATGGATGGACTCGACCGGGCGCAAGGTATGCGCTATCACCCGGTCCAGCTCGTCGCGGTTGTTGATGTCCACCTCCAGCGCCGCCAGCGTGGTGGGCAGGTTAAAGCGCTGGTATGCGTTCACTAACTGTGCGAGCACTTCGTCCTGTCCAAGCAGGGCGCTCTGCACCAGAATGCCGTAGGCCACTTTAGTGCCGTGGAGGAACTTCTCCGTCTGCGGCAACACCGTCAGACCATTGTGCACGGCGTGCGCCGCGGCAACCCGGGTGTAACGTTCGCCCAGCCCGCCGACCATACCGCCGCCAGCGATAATCGCATCCACCACATCCTGAAAGGCCTGCGTGACCTCGCCACGCGCCTGATCCGCCAGCGCCTCTTCGCTGCTGGCAAGCAGCACATCGCGGATCGCCAGCGCGTTGTTAATCCCAAGGCGTACCGTCAGTGACAGATTTTCAGGCTCAGGCGCCAGAACCACCGCTTCATACCACTTTGCCAGGGTGTCACCGATCCCTGCGAGCAGGTACTCCGCCGGGGCATTCAGAATGATGCGCGGCTCAACCAGCACCAGGAAATTGGCATCGTCAAAGATTTCAAAATGCAGCGCCTGACCGGCATCGTTGTACCAGACCGATAGCGGCGTCCAGGCAGCGCAGGTTGCGGCGATAGTCGGAATCGCCACCACCGGCAGACCTAAACGGCGCGCCACCGCTTTGGCGGTATCGAGCAGCGCACCACCGCCCACGCCAATCACCACCGTGCGATCGTCACCGGACAACTGCGCCAGCTCCGCCACATCGTGCTCGCTGCAATGGCCTTTGAACAACAGATGCTTCGCGCCTGGTGCGTTAAAGCTCTCCGGCAGGAACGGGCGCGCCCCTTCGATGGCGCGCTCGCCATAAATCCACACCGCACGCGACAGCGCCTGGGGGCTATAGAAATCATGCAGATGCGCCAGACTGCCCGCGTGGGAGAAATAGTTGGCCGGGCCGGGAACGACGCGAATATTAGTGTTGCTCATTTGTTGTGTCCTTGTGTACTATCGCTATCCAGATGTTATGTCTGGACATCCGGATGGCTAATATTATTTTGCTTTATCTTATGCCTTTTCCGTCGTTGCCAGTCAAGGCAGGCTGTGAAAAATTCAACAAATAAACTTATTTATCAGGAACTCGCGTCGGATGAGCCTAAACCACCTCGACATGCGCAACATCAGCCTCGCGTTTGGCGGCTTCAGCGCGTTATCGCACGTTGATTTCACCCTCCGGGGCGGCTCGGTGCATGCCCTGACAGGCGCTAACGGGGCGGGAAAATCGACGCTAATGGCGGTGCTGTGCGGCACGCACGGTCATTACGAAGGTGAGATAGTCATCAACAATGTCCCTGTGAATATTCGCACCCCGCGCGATGCCAAACAGTCAGGCATTCACCTGGTCCAGCAGGAAGTGGACGTGGCGCTTATCCCTGGTCTGTCGATAGCAGAAAACATTATGCTCGACCGTCTGGCGGAGGCGGGTCATCGCTGGCGCTGGGGCGAAATGCGCCAGCTTGCGCAGCAGGCGCTTGCCCAACTGGACGTCAGCATCGATGTGCGCCGTTCTGTCGATACCTGTTCGCTTGCGGAAAAACAGCAAATTCTGCTGGCGCGGGCGCTCTCTCACCACTGTCGTTTTCTGATTCTGGACGAACCCACCGCCCCGCTCGATAAGCACGAGAGTGAGCGCTTGTTCACCGTGGTGCGCCGCCTGCAACAGCAGGGCATTGGCGTGGTGTTTATCTCCCATCGCATCCATGAGCTGAAAGCCATCTGCGACACCCTGACCGTGCTGCGTGACGGCAAGCTGATTGAGTCAGGCCCGATGGCGGAACTCAGCGGTGAGCAGATCGTCGAGAGGATGCTCGGTCATGAACTGAGTGACATCTACCCGCCGCGTCGCCCGCCGCACAGCGATGAGGTGCTGTTAAGCATTGACGGCCTGCACGATGAACAGCTACTGAAAGATATCTCTCTGCGCCTGCGCAAAGGGGAGATTCTGGGGATAGCGGGCCTTGCCGGAGCCGGGAAAACCGAACTGTGTAAAGCGCTGTTTGGGGCCAGCAAAAGCAAAGTGACGCGCGGCGAACTCAACAGTCAGCCGTGGCGGCCGCGTGACCCGGCCGATTCGGTGACGCGTGGCATGGCGCTGGTGCCGGAGGAGCGGCGCAAAGAGGGCATCTTCATTGATGAGCCTGTCGCCATGAATCTGGCGGTCAGCGCCGACCACACCTTCTCCCGCTGGAGCCTGTTTGGCCATCGTCAGGCCTGGCGCTGGGCGCAGGAGGTGATTGCCCGTGTTGGCGTGCGCACCACCGGTCCCGGGCAAACCTTACGTCGTCTTTCCGGCGGTAACCAACAGAAAGTGGCGATCGGCAAATGGTTGCGTGGCAATGCTAACGTGGTGATTTTTGACGAGCCGGCCAAAGGGGTGGACGTGAAAGCCAAAACCGATCTGTTTCAGCTGATTGACGGGCTGGCGCGGGAAGGGAAAGGCGTCATTTATGCCTCCGGGGAGTTTTCTGAACTGGTGGGATTGTGTGACCGTATTTGTGTGCTCTGGGACGGGCGCATTGTGGCAGAAGTGAAGGGCGAGGAGGCCCGCGAAGAGACCTTACTTTATTTTTCTACCGGAGGAACGGCAGCGTGAGCAAAGCCCTTTCAGTGAAGGCTGCGGTGTCACCCCGTCAGCAGTTTTTCGATTTTCTTTATAAATGGGGCATGCTGCTGACGGTTGTCGCGCTGGTCGCTATCTTTGGCCTGGCGTCAGATAACTTCCTCGACCCGTTTAACATCATCAATATCCTGCGTTCTATTGCCATCGTCACGGTGATTGCCGTCGGGGTATCTATCTCTCTGACCATCGGCGGCTTTGACCTGTCGGTCGGTTCCACCGCGTCGCTCGCCAATGCGCTGGTAATTTCACTTTTCGTCTGGCATGGCTTTGGCACCACCGAAGCCATCCTGGTGACGCTGGCGCTCTGTACGCTGGTAGGGCTGTTTAACGCCTTTTTAATTGTGGTGTTGCGCATTCCCGACATGCTCGCCACCCTCGGCAGCCTGTTTGTGATCCAGGGCGTGGCGATGACTTACAGCTACGGCGGGTCCATCACCCAGAACATGGTACTGCCGAGCGGCGAGATGGCAGAAGGGGTGATCCCGGAGGCCTTTGGCCTGCTCGGGCAGGTACCGGTCATCGTCATTATTATGCTGGTGGTCACTGTGGTGGCGCAGCTCGCGCTTTCACTGACTACCCACGGTCGTCGCATGTACGCCATTGGCGGCAACCCGGAAGCGGCGCGTTTATCCGGCATTCGTACCACCCGCTATAAGGTGGCGGCCTATGTGATTGCCTCCCTGTTGGCCGGTCTTGGCGGCATTCTGCTGGCCTCTCGCATCGGCTCGTCTCAGGTCAATGCCGGTGGCGGCTATCTGATGGATGCGGTCGCGGCGGCGTGGATCGGTTTCTCGCTGGCCGGTTCCGGCAAGCCCAATGCGCTCGGTACGCTGGTGGGCGCGGTGATTCTCGGTGTGCTGTCGAACGGGCTGGTGATGCTCTCGGTTCCGTATTACGCCATGGACATTATTAAGGGGCTGGTGCTGGCCGGTGCCCTTGCGTTGACTTACTTCCAGCGTCGTTAATTATTCAGGGGATAACAGATGAAAAAGATAGCACTCTCTTTACTGACGCTGGGATTACTGAGCGCGCTGCCGGGCTATGCGGCAACACCGGCACCGGTTCCGGAGGCCATCGCCAGCCATAACGGGCCGATCCGCATTGCGCTTATCCGCAATCTCGGCTCCGATGACAACACCACTCAGTTTGTTTCCGGGGCGTTGCAGGAGGGCAAAAAACTCGGTTTTAAGGTGAGCACCTTCCTCAGCAACGGTGATGATGCGAAGTTCCAGGATTTTATCAACCAGGCTATCAGCCAGAAATATGACGGGATTATCCTCTCTCAGGGGCGTGATCCGTACTCCACGGCACTGATCAAAAAAGCGGTGGATGCAGGCATTAAAGTTTCCGTCTTTGATACCGCTGTAAGCGGTGAGATTCCGGGCGTGACGGTGACTCAGCAGGACGATGCCTCACTCACCAGACTCTCCTTTGGCGCGCTGGCAAAGGATTTCAATGGTAAAGCCAATATCATCAAACTGTGGGTTGCCGGTTTCCCGCCGATGGAGCGCCGTCAGGCCGCTTATGCTGAGCTGCTAAAAGAGTACCCTGGCATTAAAGAGCTGGAGTCCATCGGTGCGGTCTCGTCTGACGTGCAGGGCGACACTGCCAACAAAGTGGGCGCGGTGCTGGCGAAATATCCGAAAGGGCAGATTGATGCCATCTGGGGTACCTGGGACGCCTTCAGCCAGGGCGCTTACAAAGCGCTGAAGGAGAATGGTCGTACTGAGATCAAACTCTACAGCATCGACGTCTCCAACCAGGACCTGCAACTGATGCGTGAATCCAACAGCCCGTGGAAAGTGAGCGTGGCAGTCGATCCGAAGCTGATTGGCGCCACCAACGTGCGTCTAATCGCCAACAAAATTGCGGGCGAACCGACACCGGCAACCTATGACTTCAAAGCGGCTGCCATTCCGCAGGCGCTGCTGGCGGCTCAACCCGGCGCGGTGAACGTGGCATCACTGGCGAAAATTATTCCAGGCTGGGGCCAGACCGAAGACTTTATCGCCCCGTGGTTCGCCACTCTCGAAGCCAAAGCGAAGTAACGGATGCTTTTCTCGCTCTCCCCGTGGGAGGGCGGCTTGCTTTTCTCTTTCCCCGTGGGCGGTGTGAATGCGTTTTGCTCCTCTCGCGGTGGGCGGTGTGAATGCGTTTTGCTCCTCTCGCGGTGGGCGGTGTGAATGCGTTTTTCTCCTCTCTCCGTGGGCGGTGTGAATGCGTTTTTCTCCCTCTCCCCGTGGGAGAGGGTCGGGGTGAGGGCAACAAACCGCCCCCCCGCTTAAAAGGAATACTTATGGCAACAGAACTCCCACGCCCGGAATACAGCCGCAACATGCGGCTCATTGGTCATAGCGACCAGGGCGGACGCCCGGATGGCGTACAACTGATGGTCCACCGTGGCTTTGCCTACATCGGTCACATGGTCTCTCAGGGCTTCTCCATCGTCGACGTGCGTGATCCCAAAAATCCCAGACCGGCTGGTTTCGTTCCGGCACCGCCCGGCACCTGGAACGTGCATTTACAGGCGCATGACGATCTCCTGCTGGTGATCAACGCCCGCGATCTGTTCGCCGATGCCCGTTTTGCCGATGAGAAGGTCTACTACACCCGCTCGGTCGGTGAGACGGTCAGCGACGTAGAGGACAGAGGCTGGAGCGCCGGGCTGCGTATTTTTGATATCTCCACGCCGGACAAACCGCGTGAAATCAGCTTCCTGTCGCTCAGCGGCATTGGTATTCACCGCATCTGGTACGTAGGCGGGCGCTGGGCCTATGTCTCTGCGCTGATTGACGGCTTTAGCGATTACATTTTTCTGACCATCGATCTGGCCGATCCTCGTAAGCCTGAAGTGGCGGGGCGCTGGTGGCTACCCGGCATGAACCAGGCGGCAGGCGAAACGCCGGACTGGGAAACAGGCAAACGCTATGCGCTGCACCACGCGATTATTGCGGGCGACACCGCCTATGGGAGCTGGCGTGACGGCGGGCTGACGCTGCTGGATGTGAAAGACAGAACGGCGCCGAAGCTTATCAGTCATCGTAACTGGAGTCCGCCGTTTGGCGGCGGCACCCATACCGCGCTGCCGTTGCCGGATCGCGACCTGCTGGTGGTGCTTGATGAAGCGGTACTGGATAACCAGGAGGATGGCGAGAAGCTGATCTGGCTGTTCGATATCCGCGAGCCGTCAAATCCAGTGAGTATCTCCACCTTCCCACAGCCGGATGAGAGTGATTATGTGGCAAAAGGAGCGCACTTCGGGCCGCACAATCTGCATGAAAACCGTCCGGGGAGTTTTGTCAGTTCAACGCTGATTTTTGCCACCTATCAGAATGCTGGTGTGCGTGCCTATGATATTTCCAATCCGTATCGTCCGGTGGAAACCGGTGCGCTGGTGCCTGCGGCACCGGAAAAAATGATGGATACGCGGCCGGGCCGTACGCAGGTGATTCAGTCCTGTGATGTGTTTGTCGATGCGCAGGGGATAATTTACAGCACGGATTACAATGGTGGTTTGTCGGTGATTGAGTATTTGGGGTGAATAAACCGCTCTCCCGGCAGAAGAATGCTGCCGGGAGGGTGTGAGATTTATTCTTTATAGCCATCCATTTTTAATAATGCGTCAAGCACATTGAGATCAACTGTTAAATCCTGCACATCATTTTCCAGTAGATTTAAATATTGTTTTTTGAATGCGGATTCAAGTGCATTTAACGAGGCTAGCATTCCTTGATTTACAACTTCATCTTCGGGATTTTGTTTTGTGATTTTTAAATAGTTTTGGATGATTTTATTTAAGTACGGAAGGTATCGGTTTAAAAAAGCTTTACCTTGTATTTCATCACGTTTATCTTCTTCAATGGCGCACATAATATTTTTAGCCAAAACTGCTATTTCAATGATTTTCGTGCTTAAATATGGTGCCATGTTTTGGCTGGAACATTTTAATTCGGTGATAAGATTTGTGTAGTTAATGCTTTTACTTTCCAGGATATCTTCGGTTTTGCCATTATCATTAGCATCAATCTTTGTTGGCGTTGATTTAGGTTTTGTTTCAATAAATCGGCCAAATTCGAGCAGGAAAATTACTGAGAAAATAATATAGTAGATAATGGAAATTTCAGGTAATGCTGCAAAGTTATATAAGGTTACAGAAATTATAATTAGTGTTATTCGTGTTATGGTCCATGCATCATGTTGATGGTCTGGATGCAATTCAGTGAAAGATAGCAGCATTGAATTCATTAGTGCTATCCAAAGTGGCATAATTATTAGCATTCCAAAAAACAAAGAAATCGCACCGGCTATGCTTGAGATAAACATATGTTGGATTTTCTTTTTTTCATAAAAAATAACAAAGAAAGAAATCCATAACATTATTAATATCAGTGCCTGAATGTCATCATTTGTCAGAATTAGCTTCTTTGTGTTATCGCTCATATCTGATATTGCAACGATATAGATCAGCGCTACCGCAAAAGAAATGAATGCGTATGCACCGAGTTTTACAATCTTTTTGAGTATATTAAAAACATTTTTCAATGTTTTCATCGTTACTTCCTCTTCAGATGTGGTTTGCATTGCGTTGATTTCCGGCAATGGATGCCAACCGCGCTTTGAGGTTGTGTTCCATAACAACTAATTCTTTTTCGACGGCAGTACGCTGAACACGAGCTTCATCTACAATAGAAACGGTTGACTCTATCGCATTTATTAGCTGGGTCTGCACTTCACGCAGTGTTTCAATGTCTACAACGGAACGTTCAACCTCTCTGGCGATTTCGACACTGCCTGAATTAAGCAACTGTGCATTTTTTCTGAGCATTTCGTTGGTTGCGTTGGAAATATCTTTTTGTAAATGCACTGCGTTTTGTTGGGTATTGAGCGCAACAGCCAGGACAATTTGGCTTTTCCATACTGGAATGGTTGAAAGTATGCTACTTTGAATTTTCTCCACCAGCGAACGGTCGTTGTTCTGTATGATACGTATTTGAGGTGCAGTCTGGATAGCGATGGTCCTGGAGAGTAAGAGATCATGAATCCTGCGTTCGAAACGATTAATTCTTTCTACCAGGTCAGTTACATATTGCGCATCTGAAGCGTCACCAGTCAATTGCACTTTCTGTTGTGCCGCTGGTAATTCATTTTCTTTTACTAACGATAGCTTTTTCTTCCCAGCAACAATATATCTGTTTATTTGGATAAGGTAGTCACTGTTATGAATGAATAGTTCCTCAAGAAATGATATATCTCGTAGTAGGGCTAATTTTGCTTGTTCGAGTTGCGCGACAATAATTTCAACATGCTGTGAGAGAGTCTGATAATCTAAAATTACGCGATGCACGCTTTCGAATAGATGACCAATTAGTGGTATTCTGGTTAGCACACTTTTTTTATTATTGAAGGCAGTAGGTTCTATGCGTTTAATGTGAAGAAGTAAATCAGTCAATTGCTCACCGATAGCGCCAGCATCTTTTGCTCGAACATGTTGCATCAATGTGTCAGAGAAGTTTGCAATACCTGCCATTGCTTTTACACCCCATGACAAGGAAAGGGTCGGATCGCTAAAGTTAATTTGGTCTAACAGAGATTCGATCTCTTTTTCTTCGCTTTCATTCAGAGTGATATTTTCTGTTTTGGTAGTCGTAATTAATACATCTGATGAATTATTGTTACTGGTTTCATTCCTTGAAATCATGATTTGTACCTTCCGTTATACTGTTTTTTAAAAATTAATGGATAGGGTAATCGAATATTTGTTGAAAGTGTAGCGGCGTGTATATTGATAGCAAGGCAATATTTTTCTTTGCCGCACAATCATCATTGCTAACAATGAAATACACTCAGATGGAAGGTAAAGGAATGGTTCTGGGTAATATAAATCAAAAAACGGATGAGACTCAGCAGGAAATCCATTTCGGTGTGAGTCCAACGAAATAATGACTGGGTTAACGTTTATTAGATTACCCCTTTGCTTAGGGTATAAAAGCAAAGGGGGGTTTATAACGTCAATTCTTTGCTACGAAACACTCAACTATACTGACGTACTCTCGCCACCAGCTCCTCCACGCTATCAATGCGTGGAGCAATCACAATCAGCACCTTACCGAGCGCAATGGCATGGCGCTGGCACGCATGACGCATGTCGTCATCGGCAATGGTGTCGATATCCGCCACATGCGACAGTCCCACGATGCGGCGAATCAGCTCGGTGCCGCAGAAGCCCACCGCATCGGCCCAGACTTTCCTGAGAAACTCAGAAGCATAGCCCGGCGCATTCAGCGCGGCGTCCTGGGTTTTCTCGCGGGCCAGTGTCTGGAAACGTTCCGCGAAGGTTGCCCAGAGTTGCTGAATATCTGTAAGACGCTGCTCACGGGCGGCGGCGGCATCGCGGATGCCCAGGTGACCCGGCACACCGCAGTAGTTCAGCAGCAGGTTACCGATGGCGGTCCCGATATCAAAACCGATGGGGCCAAAGTAACCAAACTCGGCGTCGATGGCCTTCAGGCTGCCTTCGGCGACAAAAATGGAGCCGCTGTGGATATCGCCGTGCAGCAGGGCTTCAGCATGGGAGAAGAAACGGTGCTTCAGCGAGGCGACCGCCAGCTGCAGTTGGGTATCCTGACGCAGCGCATCAACGTCAGCTTCGAGCTCGGCGGGGTAGTTATTGCGCTCGTGAATTTGATAAGGATCGTTGAAGAACAGATCTTCAGTGATCTCACACATTTCCGGGTTAATAAACTGCGCCACCTGGGCTTTTTTGACATGCGGGTGCAGGTAAAAATCGCTGGTATGGAAAAGGGTGTGCGCCAGGTACTCACCAAGCTGGCGTGCCGCCTGTGGATAGTAGACGTTTTTAATCAGCTCCCCGCGCCAGATGCGATGATCGGAGAGATCTTCCATTACCATCACCGCCAGCGCCGGGTCGTAATGGAGAATATTGACCGTATGCTCCGGCGCGTGTTTGTAGTGCTCCACCAGGGTCTGCGCTTCCAGGCGTGCGCGATCCAGCGTCAGCGGCCAGGACTCGCCCACGCAGCGCACATAGGGCAGCGCCTGCTTAACGATAATGCGGCTTACACCCCTGGCGTCGAAAATTTTGAACACCAGGTTCAGGTTCCCGTCGCCGACCTCCTGCGCTTCAACCAGTTCGGACGGATTGTCCAGACCACCAAATTGTTGTGCGTATGCCACAGCATCCTGGGCATTGAAGGTACGGTATTGCGACATTGCCAGATCCTCTTGTTCTTATGCTAATAAAGCCATTCAGACGTCTATACATCTGGAATTCATCCTGACACAATACGATACAACAACGCAACAGGGATTTAACGCAATGCAGACATTACAGACCACCAGCCTGCGGGTTGTTGATAACCAACTTTTTATTCTTGACCAGCAGGCCCTGCCGCAGGAAAAACGCTGGCTGCCCGCGGATTCTGTCGCCCTGCTGGTAGAGCATATTCATGCGCTTCGCGTGCGGGGCGCGCCGTTGATTGGCCTCTCTGCCAGCCTGCTACTGGCCCTGCTCGCGGAGAATGGCGAAGACCGTGACACCCTGGCGCAGTCGCTGGAGACTCTGCGTGCGTCGCGCCCGACGGCGGTCAATCTAATGAACAACCTTGACCGCATGAAGCTGGCGCTTGCGCAGGAGAACTTCGTCCCCGCGCTGGTGGCAGAGGCGTTGCGCCTGATTGAAGAAGATAAAGCCTTGTGCGACAGCATCGCGCAGGCGGGCAGTGCCCTTGTGAAACCGGGCAGCCGCCTGTTAACGCACTGTAATACCGGCGGGCTGGCGACGGCGGGTGTTGGTACTGCGCTGGGGGTGATTGCGCTTGCCCATCAGCAGGGCAAGGTGGCGAATGTCTGGGTGGATGAGACGCGTCCGTTGTTGCAGGGCGGGCGATTAACGGCCTGGGAGCTGGGTGAGCTCGGCGTGCCTTATCAGTTAATTACCGATTCAATGGCCGCCAGCCTGATGGCGAAAGGGCAGGTGGATGCGATCTGGGTCGGGGCAGACAGGATTGCTGCTAACGGCGACGTTGCCAATAAAATTGGCACCTATTCACTGGCAGTGCTGGCAAAATTCCACGGCATTCCATTCTACGTAGCCGCACCGCAGACCACGCTTGACCCGAACTGCCCGAACGGTGAGGCGATCCCTATCGAGCAGCGTGCTGCGAGTGAAGTGACGGGTGTAGCCGGGAGCTTTGGTGCCGTGCAGTGGGCACCGGAAAATGCACGGGTTTATAACCCGGCGTTTGACGTGACGCCTGCTGCCCTCATCAGCGGCTGGGTACTCGACAGCGGCGTGGTGACGCCGGAGCAGGTCAGTGCCGGGTTTTTCAGGCGCTGAGTGGTGATTGCCCCTCACCCTGACCCTCTCCCCAAAGGGGCGAGGGGACCGACCGAGCGGCTTGAGGCCTGTGTCTCTCCTGAAGAGATGTGAGAGCCGATGCAGGGTGCGGTGGCCTGCCTTTCTCCCTCCCCCTCAGGGCTGAGAGATCCCCAGTAATATGACGTTCTACAGCGATACCACGGCGAAATGAGAATTAAACCGTCACCGCGATGACAGGGTCCGGCTGAAAATCGATGAGGCGTTGACGGCTGACCGGGGCCGCCCGCAGGGAAGCGGGCGGAGGGGATAGCCTGCAGGGAKGCAGGCTGGTCCCCGACCCGATAGTCAGACGACATAAGACGACAAAATTGCCGGGAGCGATTTTGAATAGCGCCTGCGCTAGCCCTGAAAGGGTGAGCCCCAGGGATGGGGCGAATAATGCCGCGAAGCGGCGATTTTCCTTGCCGGGA
>NZ_JAHVDV010000048.1:0-24217 GCF_051486985.1 Yokenella regensburgei | reverse complement strand
CTGCAACAGGATGGCAGTGAGGCCGGTTATGCCGTGGTGTTCCCGCCAGAGCTGGTGGCAATGCTGGACCGGCTTGAGGGTGAGCTGCGGGCCGGGGCCGTCAGCACGGAGAGCCATCAGTGGCTGGCCGGATGCGGCCTGACGCCGGAGCGCATGGCGGCACTGCTGGAAGCCCTGCCCGTCCCGGCGAGAAAAATTCATCTGTACCACTGCGACCACCGGGGACTGCCTCTCGCATTAGTCAACGAAGACGGCACCCTCGCCTGGCGTGGCGATTATGACGAGTGGGGAAACCTGCTGTACGAGGACAACCCGAAGAACCTCATCCAGTCACTCCGCCTGCCGGGTCAGCAGTATGATGAAGAGTCCGGGCTGCACTATAACCGCTATCGTTATTATGACCCGCGACAGGGACGGTATATCACCCAGGACCCGGTTGGGCTGAAGGGGGGGTGGAATTTATATCTGTATCCGTTGGATCCGGTTACAACTATAGATCCTTTAGGATTAAATGGTTGGACGATACTAAATGGACATTTTAGCCAGGCTGGTTATCAGTCAGCGTTGACAACCGCACAAAACAATGAACCATGGTATATGAATGCTGATGCGTATAGCATACTCAGTAAGACTCATAACGACATGAAAAGATTGAATATAATTGGAGGAGACCAGTTTTTTCATTGTAGTGCATTTTGTCTTACATCTAAATCAAGAGTTGCATCTAGTGGCTATGCAACCTTCCTCGGCAATTTAAAAGAAACAAGAGACTTCTTATTAAATGGTTTTGGATTATATGGAAAAGGAAAACTATCTCTTTATGACATGGTCTTAGACAATGCGGAAGATCTAAAAGTAAATGCGTATGGAATCACCTGTCCTGCTGAGGAGACTTGCTCAGATAGATGTAAAAAATTCATCGACCCAGAGCATAAAAAAACAATAAAACTCCTCATTGAAGAGGGATATCTTAAATGAAGCAAGGAATTATACCGCGACATTTCTTTAAAATCATTACGCTATCCTTACCATGTTGGTTTATTTTTGTTATGACCTACTACTTTATTGGAGAAATTGACGTCAATCGTTATCAATATGAGCACTACTCTTCTATTCCAGAAAATTCAGGAGTAAGGACATGGCTCCCGGATTTCTTTCCAGAAAACTCAAGGAAAATTGATGTCTACTCAAATGTCGATATAAATACATTCGGGGTGAAATTTGAACTTGATGACAAACATAACAAAATATTCTCTAGTGAACTCGTTTACTCTGCATCTTTAGCCGGAGAACTGCTTATGAAAAAAGAGGATGAATTAGTCGAACATGTTTGGTGTAAAGCAGGAATGGATTCAAATAATGCTGAAGAGCTTTATCTTCTAGGAAAATATAAAAAAAAGAATGTTTATTATTTAATAGGTGCCACGCGCTTTCGTAGTATTGGAAAAAACCGTAAGGAAAAGCTAATTGAAGCTGAGAAAAAATTCTGTTTAAAATGAATACGGTGTGCAATTATCTGAATGAGCACATCGCCGAAGAGTTAAAAATCGTAAACCTGGCGAGAAGTCCAACGCATCAACCGCGCCCGGCTGTTGATCCAGTCAACGCCGCTGCCGGTATTTAAAGTGGCTCAATCGGTGGGGTACGCCGATCCGATCTACTTCACGCGGATCTTTCGTAAACATAATGGCATCCCACCGATGGAATATAAAAAATGTTATGAAGGGATGAGTGAAGGCAGATGCTGAAAACATCAACGGCTCCTTTTCGGAGCCGTTTCTTTGTACCGCGGTTACTGCATAGCATGGATTGTTAAGCCATCTCCGCCTGGAGACGCAAAACCTGACGATTGATCTCTGACATAACAGTAAGATGCTGTTTGTCCTTCACTTTCGGGATCAAAATTTTGCCTTTATCGAACTCGAAAGCGCCAACGTCCTTGATATACAACCGTCCACGGAACAGGATTTTCACGTACTTCGCCACCTGAAGTGGGTTGTAACGTTGGAAAATTTTCATTTTTGTATCTCCTGTTGAGTATTACGCCCTTGCGGAGCCACACTTGGCCCGACTGTGATGAGCGCAAATTTTGTTGCCCAGTGACTATAGTCCAGAACATTCAGGACACATAGTCTGTATAAGTTTATTTACCTTTTGATGACAGTTATTCAGAATTTTCTTTGCAGTCCTTTAGGCAAGGCAGTATAAGGCATCGTTTTTTCGCGGTTATGTGCGTTAACCCGCAAACTGGCATCCCGATTGCGGGAAATCCTTATTGATCGCACTTATGATTAAGAGGTTCATTAAGTGGTCGGATCACCTGCAGATAATCAGTGCAAAACAATAAAGGAAACACCATGACCCTACGCAACATCCTGGCAGCCACCTGCCTGCTAATGCCGCTTCTGGCGCATGCTCAAAATTTTGAGACGGGCCAGCGAGTACCACCTGTTGGCGTCGCTGACAGAGGAGAGTTAATTCTCGATAACAGTAAGTTTAGCTATAAAGCCTGGAATAGCGCGCAGCTTCCTGGCAAAGTGCGAGTGGTGCAACATATTGCGGGTCGAACATCGGCAAAAGAGAAAAATGCAGCCCTCATTGAAGCGATCAAGTCCGCCAGTTTGCCCCATGACCGCTACCAGACCACCACTATTATCAACACTGACGATGCGATTCCCGGCTCGGCCATGTTTGTGCGCAGCAGCATAGAGAGCAACAAAAAGCTCTACCCGTGGTCGCAGTTTGTGGTGGACAGCGATGGAATGGTGCGCAAAGCCTGGCAGCTTGAAGAAGAGAGTTCGGCGGTTGTGGTGCTGGATAAAGAAGGAAAAATCCAGTACGCCAAAGACGGCAGTCTGAGCCAGGCGGAGGTGCAGCAGGTTGTCGCCCTGCTGCAGAAATTACTCAGTAAATAGAAACGCGGAAGCCGGGGTTGAGGAAGGATTCACGCGGCGTGTAATCAAGGGTTTTGCCCTGCCAGTCGTGAACGTGCGCCCCGGCAGCCACCGCCACCGCGTGGCCTGCCGCCGTATCCCAGGAGTTAGTTGGCCCAAAACGGGGATATAACTGCGCCTGCCCTTCAGCGACCAGGCAGAACTTAAGCGAAGAGCCAATCGCGGTGGTCTGGTGCTCGCCGAGTTGGGTCAGATACTCCTGCAGCTCGCTGTCCGCAGCAGCATGAGAACGGCTGATAACCACCAGCGGCGGACGCGCGTCACGCACCTGAATCTGCTTGCGGACACCGTTCTCTTCTTTCCATGCCTTGCCGTCCGCTGCCGCATACATCACTTTCAGTACTGGCGCGTAAACCACGCCCAGGACAGGTTTACCCTGCTCAATCAGCGCGATGTTCACGGTAAACTCACCATTACGCTTGATGAACTCTTTGGTGCCGTCAAGCGGGTCCACCAGCCAGTAACGCTGCCAGTGCTGGCGCACTTCCCAGCCGGGCGGGTCTTCTTCTGACAGCACCGGAATGTCAGGCGTCAGCGCCTGTAAGCCACGGATGATCACGCCATGCGCAGCAATATCCGCAGCGGTCACCGGGGAGTCATCGGCCTTGCTGGTGACGTCCATCGGCTGATGACCGTCGTATACGTCCATGATGGCATCGCCCGCTTCCCGTGCGAGCTGACAAATCGCTTCTAACATCGTCCACCTCCTGTTTTTGGCAGTGGGGTTTTTACCCTAGATAATTCATTGGTTTACTTATATCGCATTCAGCCATTATCCGCCAGGTGTGATAGTTGTTGCATTTATGTGGCGAAAATCATGTCAGTATTCACAATTCTGTAAGCAACAAAATGTACATATCACTTTCTTTTGTGGCTCAGATCTAAAAAGGACACCTCTGATGATTAAGTTTAGCGCAACGCTCCTGGCAACGCTGATTGCCGCCAGCGTGCAGGCCGCAACAGTGGATTTACGCATTATGGAAACCACTGATTTGCATAGCAATATGATGGACTTTGATTACTACAAAGATTCTGCGACAGAAAAATTCGGCCTGGTGCGCACCGCCAGCCTGATTAATGCCGCCAGAAGTGAAGTCAAAAACAGCGTGCTGGTGGATAACGGCGACTTAATTCAGGGCAGTCCGCTGGGTGATTACATGGCGGCAAAGGGGCTGAAAAAGGGTGATATTCATCCGGTCTACAAGGCGCTGAATACGCTGGATTATGCGGTTGGTAACCTCGGTAACCACGAATTCAACTACGGTCTGGATTACCTGCACCGGGCGCTGGAAGGGGCGAAATTTCCCTACGTTAACGCCAACATTATTGATACCAAAACTAAAAAACCGCTCTTTACGCCTTACCTGATCAAAGAGACGAAGGTCATCGATAAAGACGGAAAACCGCAAACCCTGAAAATCGGTTATATCGGTTTTGTGCCACCGCAAATCATGGTCTGGGATAAAGCGAATCTGACGGGCAAAGTCACCGTCGACGACATCACCGAAACGGCAAAAAAATATGTGCCTGAAATGCGTGAAAAAGGGGCAGATCTGGTTGTCGTGGTGGCTCACTCCGGACTCTCCGCAGAGCCTTACCAGGCGATGGCGGAAAACTCCGTCTACTACTTAAGTGAAATTCCTGGCGTTGACACCATCCTGTTTGGCCACGCGCATGCGGTGTTCCCGTCAAAAGATTTCGCCGCCATTAAAGGCGCTGATATCGCGAAGGGCACGCTGAACGGTGTGCCATCAGTGATGCCGGGTATGTGGGGCGATCACCTGGGTGTTGTTGACCTGGTGCTGAATAACGATGGTGGAAAATGGCAGGTCATCTCCTCCAAAGCGGAAGCGCGCCCCATTTATGATGCCGCCGCCAAAAAGGCACTGGTGAAAGAAGACAGCAAGCTGGTGGACATTCTCAAGCACGATCACGATGCCACCCGCGAGTTTGTTGGCAAACCTATCGGCAAGTCCGCTGACAATATGTACAGCTACCTGTCACTGGTACAGGATGACCCGACCGTGCAGGTGGTTAACAACGCCCAAACGGCCTATGTGAAGCACTTTATTCAGGGCGATCCGGATCTGGCGAACCTGCCGGTGCTCTCTGCCGCCGCACCGTTTAAAGCGGGCGGGCGTAAAAACGATCCGGCCAGTTTTGTTGAGGTCGAAAAAGGGCAACTCACCTTCCGCAACGCCGCCGATCTTTATCTCTACCCTAATACCCTGGTGGTGGTGAAAGCGACCGGCAAAGAGGTTAAAGAGTGGCTGGAGTGTTCCGCGGGGCAGTTTAACCAGATAGATCCCAACAACAGCAAGCCCCAGTCGCTTATCAACTGGGAGACGTTCCGTACCTATAACTTCGATGTCATTGATGGGGTGAAATACCAGATTGATGTGTCGCAACCGGCCCGTTACGACGGTGAATGCCAGAGCGTCAATCCGCAGGCGGAGCGCATCAAAGATCTGACGTTCAACGGCAAACCTATTAATCCGAATCAGGTGTTCCTGGTCGCCACCAACAACTACCGTGCCTACGGCGGCAAGTTTGCGGGTACTGGCGACAGCCATATCGCCTTTGCCTCCCCGGATGAAAACCGTGCGGTGCTGGCAAAATGGATAAGCGACGAGTCAGCGCGGGCGGGAGAAATACACCCGGCGGCCGATAACAACTGGCGTCTGGCCCCGATTCATAGCTCCGTACCGCTGGATATTCGTTTCGAAACCTCACCGTCAGAAAAAGCCGCGGCCTTTATCAAAGAGAAAGCGCAGTACCCGATGAAGAAAGTGGGCGATGATGAGATTGGCTTTGCGCTGTATCAGATGGATTTGAGTCAGTAAGCCGTGAACAGCCCCTCCCCCGGAGGGAGAGGGATCCCCACCAAATAATACGAGCACGGACAGCCCCCTCTCCGCTTTGGGGAGAGGGTCGGGGTGAGGGGAAACATGCGGCTCTGAGGGTCATTCCGTTCATCTTATGTTCCTTGCTTTTCTGTCACGCCAGAACTCGTGAACGTGCCAGGGCGGTTCACCGCCACCGCCCTGGCGACCCGGGCTCCCGGCCACGAAAATCGCCGCTTCGCGGTTCACGACGCTTAATCCTTCAGGCTTATCGGGGACGGGCGGAGGAAACCTCCCTGTAAAGCCGCCCTCGCCGCGCATCCCTGCGCGTCGCCCCGGCCTTGCGGATACGCGTCGTCGATTTTCAGCCGGACCCTGTCATCGCGGTGACGGTTTTATTCTCATGACGCAGTGTTATCGCTGCAAAAGGTAATATCACCTGGGATTCCTCAGCCCTACAGGGGCAGAGGACCACTCGAGCGGTCTGAAATTTGCCTTTCTCCCTCTCCCTTGAGGGAGAGGGCCGGGGTGAGGGGGAACAGCGGTGCGCTCGTCATACCAAGCGCAACATCTCAGGCGGCGCGATCGTCTCGCGTCGCCAGAACCTGAGGCAAATTCAGCTCAATCCAGTCGGCTAAATCCGCCACTTTCTCGCTCACCTGCTCGCCTAACGGCGTCAGACTATATTCCACGTGCGGCGGTACCACCGGGTAGGAAATACGGTTGAGAAAACCGTCCTGCTCAAGCGCCTGTAATGACTGCGCCAGCATCTTCTCGCTGACTCCCCCCATCTTGCGGCGTAAATCGCTGAAACGGTGCGTGCCGTCACGTAAGGCCACCAGGATCAATACGCCCCAACGGCTGGTGACATGTTTAAGCACGTCCCGCGAGGGACACGACTCAGCAAAGAGATCCCCGTTGCGCAGCTGCTCGCTTAGCGTCGGATTGGTGTTTTTCATACTTACCTTTTTGTACGTACTTACTAAAAGTTAGTTAAGGTGATAGTGTGCCACAACACAAGCCAAACACGAAGGAGATTCATCATGATCGCCATTACCGGCGCTACCGGTCAGCTCGGTGCACTTACTGTTGAAGCCTTACTGGAAACCGTCCCTGCCAACGAGATAGTTGCCATTGTTCGTAACCCGGCGAAAGCCGAAGCCTTAACTCAAAAAGGGGTTGTTGTTCGTCAGGGTGATTACAACGACGCCGCCGCGCTGACCGCGGCCCTGACCGGGGTGGACAAGCTGCTGCTTATCTCCTCCAGCGAAGTGGGGCAGCGTACCTCTCAGCATCGTAATGTTATTAATGCAGCCAAAGCAGCGGGCGTGAAGTTCATTGCCTACACCAGCCTTCTGCATGCGGATAGCTCCCCGCTGGGCCTGGCCGTTGAGCATGTTGAAACCGAACATATGCTCGCTGAATCCGGTATCCCCTTTGCGCTGCTGCGTAATGGCTGGTACAGCGAAAACTACCTTGCCAGCGCGCCGGCAGCCCTGGCGCACGGCGTATTTATTGGAGCGGCAGGTGACGGTAAAATCGCCTCTGCCACCCGTGCGGATTACGCGGCGGCGGCGGCGCGTGTTATGCGTGAAGAGAATCATGCAGGTAAGGTCTATGAGCTGGCGGGCGATGATGCCTGGACGTTAAGCGAACTGGCCGCTGAACTGAGCAAACAGAGCGGGAAAAGCGTGGTGTATCAGAACCTGAGCGAAGCGGATTTTGCTGCTGCACTGAAAGACGTGGGCCTGCCAGAGGCTTTCGCGAACCTGCTTGCGGACTCTGATACCGGTGCCGCAAAAGGTGGCCTGTTTGATGACAGCCGTACCTTAAGCACGCTGACTGGACGCCCGACTACCCCGCTTGCCGAGAGCGTCAAAGGCATTCTGTAACAGTTACAAAATGGTTAATTTTTGTGGCATGCCGCCTGACCATCCTTAATAATGAGAGGATGGTCATGGCGGAGAGTGAGTGTGCAGGGCGTACCGGAACAGTTTGATGACGAGAGAGACAGCGCGCGTTTTCGCCACCTGGCCCAGGTGCCGGGCGTCGAACTTTACCACGCCCATATCTCCCGCTACGCCTTTGAGCCCCATACCCATGAAGCTTTTGGCATTGGCGCGATTGAAGCCGGTGCCGAACGCTTTCGCTACCGGGGCACCCAGTATGTTGCCCCTGCCAACTCCGTCGTTACCATGAACCCGGATGAACTTCATACCGGAGAAGCCGACGGCGCCGACGGCTGGCGTTACCGGATGGTTTATCTCGATCCGTCGTTACTGGAAGAGGTAACCGGTATTCGTCACTGGTGGTTCAGCGATGTGATGCGTCATGACCCGCTGCGCACCCAACAGATCTGCGGCTTGATTCATGGCCTCTGGCACACCGACGATCCGCTGGCGCAAAAAGGATTGCTGCTTGATCTCATCGACAGCTTTCGTCCGCTGGCGCGTCATGCCCCGGTTTACCAGGAGGCCGCCCACCGCTTCGGGCGCGTGCGCGAATTCCTGCATGACAACTACATGCGCCCTCTGACGCTGGATGAGCTGGCCCGGGTGGTGTCACTGAGTCCCTACCATTTCCAGCGCCAGTTTAAGGCCCATTATCATGTCACCCCGCACCAGATGCTGATGGCAATCCGTCTCTGGCGCGCCAAAAATTTCCTCACCCAGGGGATGCCCGCCGCCGAAGTGGCTGCGGCCACCGGCCTGACGGACCAGTCTCATCTCACCCGCGCCTTTACCCATCGCTATGGTATTACGCCAGTTCGCTATCAAAAGCAGGTGGCCCGGCGCTGATGCGCAATCTCATACAATATTCCGTTCCGTGCCCTTTCTACACTGACAGCGAAATTCGTCAATGTGGATGGAAGTATGATTAGTGGTGTGCTGTATGCCCTGCTTGCGGGGATGTTATGGGGGCTGATTTTCGTTGGTCCTTTACTTGTGCCGGACTACCCGGCGGTTCTGCAATCCACGGGACGTTACCTGGCATTAGGTCTGATTGCGCTGCCGCTCGCCTGGCTGGGCCGCCAGCGTCTGCGCCAGCTCACGCGTGCCGACTGGACAACGGCGCTTGCGCTGACCCTGATGGGCAACCTCATCTATTACGTCTGCCTTGCCAGCGCCATCCAGCGCACCGGGGCACCGGTTTCAACCATGATAATCGGCACCCTGCCGGTGGTGATTCCAGTCTGCGCTAATGTGCTCTACAGCCAGCGCGACGGCAGGCTCGCCTGGTCAAGTCTTGCCCCTGCTCTGCTCTGTATTGCGGCCGGATTGTTATGCGTCAACATTGCTGAGCTGCACGGCGGTCTGCCTGATTTTTCCTGGTGGCGCTATGGCTCCGGCATTGCCCTGGCGATGGTATCTGTGGGATGTTGGGCCTGGTACGCCCTGCGCAACGCCCGCTGGCTGCGGGAAAACCCGGACAAAAACCCGATGATGTGGGCCACAGCCCAGGCGCTGGTGACCCTCCCGGTCTCCCTTCTGGGCTATGCTGCCGCCTGCCTGTGGCTGAACCTTCAGCAACCCGACTTTGCTCAGCCCTTCGGCCCGCGCCCCGGGGTGTTTATCGGCCTGATGGTGGCGATTGCGGTGCTGTGCTCCTGGGTAGGCGCATTGTGCTGGAACGTTGCCAGTCAGCGTCTGCCGACGGTGATCCTCGGGCCATTAATTGTCTTTGAAACTCTGGCGGGCCTGCTTTACACCTTTCTGTTACGCCAGTCGGTGCCCGCCTGGCTCACGCTCTTCGGTATTGCGCTGCTGGTCACAGGCGTTGTCATGGCGGTCAGGGCGAAGCCAGTAAAAACCACTGTTGTCCCCCTCTGAACACACCGCCTGACGCTACCGCTCCTGGACGGGGGCGGTGAAATTCATTCCCTCTTGCCCGAAAGGGGTATATCATCGCTTTAAAGATGCATTTAAAATACAACTTATAATTTCGATGATGAGGTAACTGCTATGGCCTTCCGTGACCAACCCCTGGGTGAACTGGCGCTTTCCATTCCACGTGCGTCTGCGCTGTTCCGTAAATACGATATGGACTACTGCTGCGGCGGTAAGCAGACGCTTGCGCGCGCAGCAACGCGCAAAGAGCTGGACGTGGGCGTGATTGAAGCGGAGCTGGCAAAACTGGCAGAACAACCGGTGGAGCAGGACTGGCGCGCTACCGCACTCGACGAAATTATCGACCACATCATCGTGCGTTACCACGATCGCCATCGTGAGCAACTGCCGGAGCTGATTCTGCAGGCCACCAAAGTGGAGCGGGTACACGCAGACAAACCGAACGTCCCTAAAGGGCTGACAAAATATCTCACCATGCTGCACGACGAACTCTCCAGCCACATGATGAAAGAGGAGCGTATTCTGTTCCCTCTGATCAAACAGGGTATGGGAAGCCAGGCCGCCGGCCCCATCAGCGTGATGGAGAGTGAGCATGATGAAGCCGGGGAGCTACTGGAGGTGATCAAACACATCACCAATGGCGTGACGCCACCGCCGGAAGCGTGCACCACCTGGAAGGCGATGTATAACGGCATCAATGAATTGATTGACGATCTGATGGAGCACATCAGCCTGGAGAACAACGTCCTGTTTCCGCGTGCCCTCGCCGGGAATTAAAAAAGGCGCCCGAGAGCGCCCTGTGTCATGGAAGTCATTCAGAGCCGCCAAAGCGGCTCTTTTTTATTTCTGCAGGTTCTGCAGACGTTTCCTGCCAACAATCAGCCAGCCCAGGCCCAGCACCACAAACCATAACGGCGTGATGATCAGCGCTTCACGGGTATCCTGTTCCAGCGTCAACAGCGCAATAACAAAGACAAAGAACGCCATGCAGACCCAGCACATCAGTTTACCCAGCGGCATCTTGTAGATAGAGGTTTCATGCAGCTGTGGACGCTGTTTACGGTAGACGAGGTACGAGCAAAGAATAATCGTCCAGACAAACATAAACAGAATGGCCGAGACGGTAGTGATCATCGTGAATGCGGCAATCGCGCTTGGGTTCACGTACAGCATGACCACGCCACCGAGCAGGCAGATACAGGAGAAGGTCAACCCTTTCGCCGGTACCGCGCGTTTAGAGAGCTTCCCGAAGGCTTTCGGGGCCACCCCGTCCTGCGCCAGGCCGAACAGCATACGGCTGGTCGAGAAGACGCCGCTGTTCGCTGAAGAGGCGGCCGAGGTCAGCACCACAAAGTTAATGATGCTCGCCGCCGCAGGCAGGCCCACCAGCACAAACAGCTCAACGAACGGGCTCTTATCCGGCACCACGGAACTCCACGGCGTCACGGACATAATAACGATCAGCGCAAAGACGTAGAACATGATGATACGAATCGGGATGGAGTTAATCGCCCGCGGCAGGGATTTCTCCGGATCTTTGGTTTCCGCTGCCGTGGTGCCTACCAGTTCAATCCCTACAAAGGCGAAGACCGCAATCTGGAAGCCTGCAAAGAAACCGCTGATGCCTTTCGGGAACCAGCCGCCGTCATTCCACAGGTGTGACACCGAGGCTTCCACGCCTGTCGGCGAGGTAAAGTGGGTTAACACCATCACCAGACCGACAATAATCAGCGCCACGATAGCGACGATTTTGATCATCGCAAACCAAAACTCCATCTCGCCGAACATCTTCACCGTGGCAAGGTTAAGGCTCAGCAGGAGTACCACCACGGAGAGCGCAACGATCCAGTCAGAAAGGCCGGGGAACCAGAACTGGGCATAAGAGGTAATGGCCACCACGTCTGCCATGCCGGTGACAACCCAACAGAACCAGTAGGTCCAGCCAGTGAAGTACCCCGCCCAGGGGCCGAGCAGATCGGCAGCGAAATCGCTAAAAGATTTGTACACCAGATTCGACAGCAGCAGTTCACCCATTGCACGCATGACGAAAAACAGCATAAAACCAATGATCATATAGACAAATATGATCGACGGCCCGGCGAGGCTGATGGTTTTCCCGGACCCCATAAATAGCCCGGTGCCAATGGCACCGCCGATAGCAATAAGCTGAATATGCCGGTTTGTAAGATTGCGCCGTAGCGATTGTTCCGTCGACGCCTCTTCATCGGCGGCGACTTTTACCTGATCTACCATGTTTATTTCCTGTCTGTGTTGTTGAGGCTCTTCTGGCCTTTAAATACGTCATTCGCCCTATCGCGGACGCAACGATATTAGGTAAGAATCGGCGGGATGAATACTCTGAATTCAAGACGATGTTAAATATTTGTTTAAAGTGAGCAGCATATCACTCGTATTAGTCGACGAAGCTCACAAAAATACACCGCCTGTCCTGTATGGCAAGATAAAGTATCGAAATTAATTCATTTATTGAATGATTAGCGTAGCGTGCTCTTCCTCTCCCCCGTCGGGGAGAGGAAAGCACCGTGAAGATTACAGGATTTCCAGTAATTCCACTTCAAATACCAGGGTGCTGAATGGCGGGATAGAGGCGCCAGCGCCACGTTCGCCGTAAGCCAGGTTGTGAGGGATTGTCAGTTCCCATTTGGAACCGACCGGCATCAGAGTCAGAGCTTCAATCCAGCCGCCGATGACGCCATTAACCGGGAATTCAGCCGGTTCGCCACGGGCTACAGAGCTGTCGAACACCGTGCCGTCAATAAGTTTACCGGTGTAGTGTACGCGGACGCGGTCAGTACGTGCCGGAATAGCGCCTTCACCCTGAGTGAGAACACGGAACTGCAGGCCGGATTCGGTGCTGTTCACGCCCTCTTTTTCACGGTTTTCATCAAGGTACTTAACGCCGTCAGCCGCCATCTCTTCGAAGCGAGCACGGCGTACCGCGTCCGCACGTTCATGAATTTCACGCAGCGCACGGTGAACCACATCCACCGGAACAGCCGGTTGTTTGCCTGCAAGCGCATCGGCCAGACCGGCAACCAGTGCTTCCGGTAACAGCCCCTGTAAGCCGGATTCGCTCAGCTGCTGCCCTACCTGCAAACCAATGCCATAGCTGGCCTGCGCTTCAATCGTGTCAAACGTTGGGGTTGTCATGGGTCTTCCTTTCATCACTTTTTAAGGTAGCGCGCAGCATAGCAGCCACACTGCAACGGGTAAAACTTTGTCGCAGTAAAGATGACAAATCGCAGAGAAACAGAAAGAATAGAGCCGGTAAGATTTATCTCAATGTCATGTGAGGACGTATCACATTACGCAGTCGATCAGAGAGTTAGCCATCTATACTCAACATCACAGGATAATAAATGACGCGGAGCAGGAGGAAAGCCATGCCCGGGCGATTTGAACTGAAACCTACCCTGGCGAAAATCTGGCACGCCCCGGACCATTTTCGCATTATGGACCCGCTTCCGTCGTTGCACCGTAAGGGGCTGATTATCGCCTTTCTGCTGGTGGTGATTGGCATCCTGTTGCCCTCTGGGAATGATGCACCGCCTTCTGCTACCGCCTCGCGCGAGGCCCAGCTGGATATCCAGTCGCAATCACAACCCTCTTCGCCCACCCTGACGACTCCGCCCGCACAGACGCCATCGTCGGCACCGCTGGTCAATGCACCGCAGCAGAACGTCCCGCTTGAACCTGAACCTATCCAGGAAGAGCCTCAGGACGACGTACAGACCTCGCAACACAGCGCACTGCCTGCTGCAGAGGGTATTGAGCAGCAATGGCGGACGTATCGTGTTGAAAAGGGTAAAACGCTGGCACAGCTTTTTCGCGATCACAATCTGCCACCGACAGATGTTTATGCCATGGCCAAAGTGGAAGGTGACGGAAAGCCGCTCAGCAGCCTGCAAAGCGGTCAGATGGTTAAGATCCGCCAGAACGCTAACGGCGTGGTGACAGGCCTGACTATCGAAGGTGGTAATGCCCAGTCCGTGCTGTTTACCCGTCAACAGGATGGTAGCTTTATTCGCGCACGCTAACGATGCCTGATGAACCCGGTGGCTGTGCCGCCGGGTTCATCAGGGCGTTATCTGTTACTGGTGGCCTTATTCACCCACCAGATGCCTGAACAGACCAGTACCAGCGCCAGGGCATACTTCAGTTCAACGATGTTTTCGCCAAGGAAAATCGCAGAGAGCAGCGCGCCTGAGACCGGGATCAGGAAATTAAACGGCGCAATCATGCCGACGCGGTTGTACTTCAGCAGCACGCTCCATAAGGCGAACGCGACGGAGGAAAGCAGCGTCAGGTAGCCAAGAATCATTACCGATGAGAGGCCATGTACGGTGAGTGAACCCCCACTAACATAGCCACCGATCATCAGAACCAGGCCACCAAACGCCAGCTGGTATCCCGTCATGACCATCGGGTCCACCGTTTGAGAGATACGCTTACCATACAGCGTGGCGGCCGACAGGATAAACGCCGCCAGCACCACAAACCCATCCCCCATCAGACTGAAGCTGAAATCGAGTGAGCCACTACTCAGGTTGACGACCATCACGCCGCTAAAGCCCAGCACGCAGCCAAGGCTTTTGTTGAAACTGAGCTTGTCGTTCTGGTAGATGAAGTGCGCCAGTAGCACGCTGAAGAAGGTGCCTGTCGCATTCATGATCGACCCTTTTACCCCGGTGGTGAAGGCCAGACCGACGTAGAAAAAGACGTATTGCAGGGAGGTTTGCGTCACGCCAAGCAGGGCTACCTGACCAAACTGCCGGGTTGAGAGGCGACCGAGCGGCTTGCGCTGCGCCATCATGAATAGCAGCAGTAGGAGTCCGGCAAAGAAGAAGCGATAGCCCGCAAACACCACTTTGGACGGAATATCGTCCACCGCAATCTGGAAAATCTCATAACCGCTTTTTATCGCCGGGTAGGCGCTTCCCCAAAGTAGACAACAGAAGGCTGCACCCGCGTATGCCGCTTTTTTGCGCGCAAAGAGAGGAGCAGGGAGCACGGTTTCCATTTAATTCCCCATTTTAAAATTACGTTTTAAATTTGATTATCGCGAAATCGCTAAGGAATGGAAACAGAGAGGATGGTCGCCGGGCAGAAAAGCAAAACGCCGGCACAAGGCCGGCGTTTCTTACGCAACGTCAGAGGCTGAATTATTCAGCAACAACGTTAACGGTCAGTTTAGCAAACACTTCGCTGTGAACCTGGAAGTCCACTTCGTGCTCGCCAGTGGTACGCAGAACGCCGTTCGGCAGACGAACTTCGCTCTTGGCAACGTCAACGCCTGCTGCAGTTACAGCGTCAGCGATGTCGCGGGTACCGATGGAACCGAACAGTTTACCTTCGTCGCCAGCTTTAGACGCGATGGTTACGGTTTCCAGTGCGTTGATTTTCTCAGCGCGTGCATTAGCAGCGGCCAGAACGTCAGCCAGTTTGGCTTCCAGTTCAGCACGACGTGCTTCGAAAAACTCAACGTTTTTCTTAGTAGCAGGAACAGCTTTACCCTGTGGGACCAGGAAGTTACGAGCGTAGCCCGCTTTAACGTTTACCTGATCACCCAGGCTGCCCAGGTTTGCTACTTTATCAAGCAGAATAACTTGCATTACCTTATCCTCTTAAAGTCGTATAAATGGACTGTGCCCGATTACTGATGACGATCAGTGTACGGCAGCAGGGACAGGTAGCGAGCGCGTTTGATAGCGCGAGCCAGCTGACGCTGATATTTTGCACGAGTACCGGTGATACGGCTTGGGACAATCTTACCGCTTTCGGTGATGTAGTTTTTCAGCGTTGCGATATCTTTATAGTCGATCTCTTGAACGCCTTCCGCGGTGAAACGGCAGAACTTGCGACGACGGAAATAACGTGCCATATGGCTAGTCTCCAGAATCTATCAATTCAATCTGCTCGGCATGCAGAACCATTTTGCTCAGACCGTTCTTTGCCTTGTGGCAAGAGATAAACCCCTGAACGATTACTGCACTACCGACCGTTATACTGTGAGTAATGGCCTGGTTTTCGTGTCCGCTAACAATAACGGGCATTTGGCACCACGCCTGCCGGTGAAAGCCGGCTTCCTCCTGCACAGAACGATGCTCAAGCACGAACTGGCAATGAGGAATTCCTGATGGGCTGACCTTTCGAAGGGGCATCCTGCACACGGTGCCGGATAACGCCAGACGGTTGGTCATCAGAAATTACTCTTCAGAATCCCCAGCATCTGCATCATCTGCGGTTTCGTTTGCGAAATCATCGCGACGCTCACGGCGCTCGTCTTTCGCTTTAACCATCGGAGATGCTTCGGTAACAGCGTGCTTAGTACGCATTACCATGCTACGGATAACGGCATCGTTGAAGCGGAAGTTTGTTTCCAGCTCATCGATAACTTCCTGCGGTGCTTCAACGTTCAGCAGAACGTAGTGTGCTTTGTGCAGTTTGTTGATCGGGTAAGCCAGCTGACGGCGGCCCCAGTCTTCCAGACGATGGATCGTGCCTTCTGCTGCAGTGATTGCACCAGTGTAGCGTTCGATCATACCCGGAACCTGTTCGCTCTGGTCAGGATGGACCATAAAAACGATTTCGTAATGACGCATCGAATTGCTCCTTACGGATTATTCAGCCTCCTGTCTGGGTCAGCCGAGGCCCATGGAGGCAAGGAACGTGTTAAAGGTCGGCTGAAAAATGACGCGTCATAATACTTACCTCCCCCCTCAAACTCAAGCTGATTGCGCAAATAATTCGCACTAAGCGCAAAGCCGTATCACCCGCCAGCATTAAACTTAAGGCAAACCGCATCACGGCAAATTTTTGAACGACAGCATCAGAAATGGTCGCGATACGTTTTGGCGGGAAAGCGTAGACTTTACGCATAACGAAACACCAGGACGAACGCATGACCTGACGATGATAAAGTCAGTAGTTGTGGAGCGTAATACCATGAAAAACATCGCAATTTTAGTAACCATGCTGTTGATGAGCGCCAGCGCCACTGCGGCCATCAACATTAACGGTCAACAGGCCCGCAACATGGATGATGTCCAGAGTCTGGGCGTGGTCTACATCAACCATAACTTCGCGCAGGAAAATGATGCGGAAAAAGCGTTGAACAAAGAGGCCACCGCACGCGGGGCAAAATATTTTCACACCCTGATAATGCATGAGCCTGGCACTCATCATAGCCTGCATGCCAGCGCAGAAGTCTACCGTTGAGCGACGACGCTACGGTTTAAGCCTCCTTTAATGGAGGCTTTTTCTTGCCACCGCATCCGGCGCGAAGGGTTTCCCCACGGCTTCCTGCAGCGTGCGTTTTGCTGGCGCATCCTTCCCCTCCTGCCCAAAAGCGGTGAAAACAGCCTTTATGCCGGATAATCATCCGGCATAAAGGCTACTGCGACGATCCTCAGTGGGCCTGAGGATCTGAACGTAAAAGGAGTACGGATTTGCTCACAGGCTGCGTGTAAAAAACGCGACGGTGGCCTCAAGCGCGGTGGGGGTGATGCGGTGCCTGACACCCGGTTCCAGGAGAAAGGTGAGCTGGTTATCCCCCCCTTTTGCAGCCAGCGCCTGCTGGAGACGCACGGTTTCGGCAGCCGGAACGACATCGTCATCTTCGCCATGCCATAACAGGAGCGGTCGATTTCCCAACTGCGGTAAATGCGTTGTAGCATCCCATTGTGCCAGGGGCGCAATAATAGCGTCGAAATCCGTCTTCTGAGCGGGCTGAGTAACGTCAACCGGCGGAAAAAGCGTGCGTGAGAGCGTGGAGAAGTACCCTGACCCCATAAGGCATGCCACGCTGCGCACCTCAGGGTGGTGCGTCATGATGCCGAGCGCGGTCATTCCGCCCATCGATGCGCCCCCCACGGCCAGCCGATCACCTTCCACTACATCAGCCTGATAAAGCGCATCCCGTAGCGCGGGAAACTCCGTAAAATTGCTCTGTAAGATTTGCCAGAACTGTTGCAACCTGCCGTTTTCATCATGATTAAAGCGCGCGCCATGCAGGGGGGCGTCCGGCATAATTACCCGAAATCCGGCCTGCGCCAGCGCCACCGCAAAATAGCTGTAAACCAGCTTTGATGACAAAAACCCGTGGTAAAAAATAATCGTGGGCAGCGGCTGCGTCGCCTTTCCCGCCGGAAAAGCATGGAGCGTTTCGATACCTGCAAAATAGTCAACGTTAAGTTCAATCACTGTCGCCTCCGTGTTCTATAGTGCTGGTATGCCACCTTATAGCGGAAGGCGCAAGTCAGCCTTTTTTAATAAAGCGAAAACTTTGCGATACAGATTACGCTTTCACCGTCTTTTCATTCGAAAACAACGGTGGGGATAACAGATTGGGAACATTCCCCTGAGAGGGAATACCGGAGGAACTACACTATGGCAGTCAGGAAACATAAAAACATGATGCGCATGGTCAGTACACTTCTGCTGACGTTGATGCTGAGCAGTTGTAGCGTGCTGGAAGGTAAGCCGCAGCCGGCGCCCCCGGTCAGTGCGCATCCGCAGGAGATCAGTCGTAATCAGACGCCAGGCCTGCAGGAAATCGGTGCCGTGAGCGTCACGGTGTTAGGTTCACCGATGGATGTTGAAGAGGCCATAAAGGTAAAAGCGACCGAAGCCAGGGCGGATTATTACGTCATTTTAATGATGGATGACACGATTCTCCCGGGACGCTGGTACGCACGTGCCCTTCTGTACCGGCAGTAAAACGCGCGTTGTTTAAGGAAGATTTACACTGATTTTAACCCGTTTATGTTCGCCTGTGCACAATGGATTGTATGGATTCACTCGCGATGGAATGCCCTGTAATTCATCGGGGTAACGTGAAATGGAGCTGATATGAAACGATCTCTTGCCTTAACCTCACTGTTGCTTTCCGTGGGTATGATAACCACATCAGCGCAGTCCGCAGAGTTCGCGAGCGCTGACTGCGTCACCGGCCTGAATGAAATTGGCCTGATTTCTGTCAACAATGTTTCCGGTACGCCCCAGGATGTTGAGCGCGTCATCGCGTTAAAAGCTGATGAACAAGGGGCCTCCTGGTACCGAATTATTCAAATGCAGGAAGACCACCGGGTAGATAACTGGCGGGTTCAGGCCATTCTTTATGCCTGATGAGTGACGACGAAAAGCCACGTTTTAAGAGTGGCTTTTTTGTGCGCCGCTCTTTGTTAACAATGAGTTACCGTAAGGTTCTCTTTGTGTAATATTTAGTTACATTGACAAATTAAATGTTATCGAATTATTGCCGTTGAAGGTGCTGACATTTTTTTCAGCGGATTTTTTATGAGCACCTTTTTCAGTCGCATTGGACTCGGCACCAAACTTTCTCTTTTGACGGGCACCAGCGTCGCCGTGCTTTTTCTGATCTTTACCTTTCTGTTAAGCAATAAAGCCAGCCAACAACTGCAAACCCTGGCGCTGGAAGATCTCCATAATCAGTCCACGGGTGTTCAGGACATGGTGGAGATGTTTAACAGCAGCCTCAGCGAAGAGGTCGAAAGCTATACCCGTCTGTTCGTGAGCTTTCTGCCTCAACCTGTCACTATTGACTCTGCTCAACGCCGTGAAATTAATGGCATCAACGTTCCCTTACTGAAGGGCGGCGACAGTGAACTTCATGAAAATAACACCACGGTAGATGACTTCCTGACGCGCACAGGCGCTATCGCCACACTGTTTGTGCGTAGCGGCGATGATTTTGTTCGTGTCTCCACCTCATTACGTAAAGAAAACGGCGAACGAGCTATAGGAACGCGGCTGGACAAAGCCAGTCCGGCCTATGCGCCGGTGCTCAAAGGCGAGGTTTATCGTGGGCTGGCTCTCTTATTTGGCAAGCGCTACATCACGCAGTACCAGCCGGTGAAAGATGCCAGCGGCCATACGATTGCGATCTTGTTTGTCGGGGTGGATATCACGCATTCATGGGAGATCATGCGCAGTAAGATCCTTGGTCGTAGGCTCGGTGAAAGCGGCCATTTCTACGTACTGGACCGTAATAGCGGTAAAAATTACGGTAACTACCTCTTTCACCCCAGCGAAGAGGGAAAACGTCCGCAGTGGGAGGAGCGTGAGCTGAACAGGGTGCTGCAAGAGACGTCCGGTACGCTGGAGCAACAGAATGCGGAGGGGCACTCCCGCATGCTCTCCTGGATAACCGTCCCAGGCTGGAACTGGACGGTGGTGGGCGAAGTTGATAAAGCGGTACTGCTCCATGACGTCAACACCTTACGCAACCAGTTCCTGCTTGCCGGCCTGGTGCTCTCCCTGGCATTTGCCGCCCTGTTCGTCGTGATTGTTCGCCGCTGGCTGACTCGTCCACTGCGCGATGCCATCGGTCTGGCGAGCCGTTATGCGTCGGGCGATCTCCGGGCCACGCTTGCGGTTAACCGCCAGGACGAGGTCGGGCAACTTATTGATGCTATCAATGGCATCGGGAACGGGCTTCATGCCATCGTGCTTCAGGTCCGTGAATCAGCAAGCGAGATCCACCTTGGTACTAACCAGCTTGCCGCCGACAGCAGTGAGATCAGCGAACAAATCAACAAGCAGGCCAGCAGCGTTGAGGAGACATCAGCCAGCATGGAGCAGCTCGCCGCCACCGTGCAGCAGAACGCGGCCAATATGGAAGAAATGCAGTCCAGGGTAAATGAAACAACGCTGGCTGTACAAACAGGGGGAGCAACCGTTGGCGAAGCCGTTGCGACGATGGACGCGATTCGTATTGCCTCTCAACGCATTGCCGACATCACGAACGTGATTGAATCCATCTCCTTCCAGACCAACATCCTGGCGCTCAATGCGGCGGTGGAAGCCGCGCGTGCCGGTGAGCATGGTAAAGGGTTCGCCGTCGTCGCGCAGGAAGTGCGGGCGCTGGCCGCCCGTAGCGCCAATGCGGTTAAAGAGATTGATGAACTGACCAGTGATACGCTGAAAAAAGTCCGTGAGGGTCACACATTATCTGACAATACACGCCAGGCGATGGAATCCATCACCGCACATATGAATCATATTAATCAACTCGTTAATGAGATCAATAACGCCTCTCACGAACAATCGGCTGGCATTAATCAGGTTAATATCGCCATGACACACATTGGTGAGGCAACCCACATTAACGCCGGACGGGTTTCGCGCAGCGAGCAGACCGCTGGCACCCTGCGCGAAAAAGGGGCACATCTGACCGAGGTTGTTCGCCTGTTTAGCCTGAAAACCGACTAACCCGCACCGCCTGTAGCGCGAAGCAGCAGGTCATTTTTCACCTGCTCGCCGAGCGCTGAAGGGCCACGTATATCCAGCATCATTCTGCACCAGGCTTGTGCCCTGGGCGGGGGAGCATACTGCAACATTTGCGCCCCCGTTCCCAACAGATATAGCTGCTGAACTATCTCCCGCCCCTGGGCTTCCTGCGGTTTGCGTAACTGCTGTTGTAGCTGACGCCATGCCCGATCAAAGTGACGGTCCTGGCCCTTTACCGCCGCAAAACCGTCCTGCAGGAGTTCGAAAGCACCCTGTTGCTTACCGAGCACTCTCAGCACATCAAGACACATAATATTGCCGGAGCCCTCCCAGATGCTGTTGACCGGCGCTTCCCGGTACAGGCGTGGCAGCTCGTTCTCTTCGCAGTAGCCCACGCCGCCCAGCACTTCCATCGCCTCAGCAATAAAGGGCATCCCGGCTTTGCAGACGGCAAATTTTGCGACAGGGGTGAAAAGACGAGCCCACAGCGCTTCTGACGCCGTTGAGCGAGAATCCCAGGCGCGGGCCAGGCGGAATAAAAAGGCCGTCTGTCCTTCGAGTTGCAGCGCCATCCGGCTAAGGACTTCACGCATCATCGGCTGGTCAATGAGGTTTTTACCAAAGGCCTGCCGCTGATGAGCATGGTACAGAGCCACGGAAAACGCCCGGCGCATTAAACCGTGGCTACCGAGCGCACAGTCAAAGCGGGTCAGCCCGCCCATTTTAAGGATCTGGCGCACGCCATCCCCCTCCTCCCCTAACAGCCAGCCGCTGGCCTCGCAGAGCTCCGCTTCGCTGCTGGCATTAGAGCGGTTGCCCAACTTGTCTTTCAGACGTTCCAGGCGGACGCCGTTGCGCTGTCCGTCGGGCAGGAAGCGCGGGACGAAAAAGCAGGAAAGGCCGCCCTCAGCCTGCGCGAGAATCAGATGCGCATCGCTTTGTGGGACCGAGAAAAACCATTTATGTCCCACCAGCCGGTAGCTGTCACCACTGCGCTCTGCACGAGTGGTGTTACTGAGCACGTCCGAACCGCCCTGTTTTTCCGTCATCCCCATGCCGATCAGCAGACCACGCTTTTGGTCTCCTGGCGCAAGATGAGGGTCATAGCGATCGCTCAGTAACGGTTTCAACCAGTCGTGAAAAGCGGTGGGCAACGCCTGTTGCAGCAATGGGGTCGCGGCAAACGTCATGGTGACAGGGCATAACGATCCCGCCTCCACCTGAGCATGGAGCACAAACCGGGCGGCCCGGGCAACGAAGGAACCGCTGCGGGCCTCCTCTTCCCAGGCAAGATTGTGCACACGATTAGCGCAAAGCCCCTGCATCAGCAGGTGCCAGGCGGGGTGAAACCGCACGTCATCCAGCCGGGCGCCCGTCGGGTCATAGCGCAGCAGTTCAGGTGGGTTAACGTTGGCCAGCCTTCCGAGCTCCAGCGACTCCGCCGTCCCCAGTTGCTGTCCGATACTGGCTAGCAAATCGACATCCCAGGCGGCGCCCTCACGTATTACGGCATCGTGCAGTGCGCTATCGGACAGAAAAAGGTTGCTGTTATTCAGGGGGGCGGGTTGATTAAAAACGGTATGCGTTTGCCAGTGCATCACTTCTCCCTCCATCAATGGCATTCCTGTAAGTATGGTCAGATGAGCGGCGCTCCGCCCGCGATAGCGGTCACAAAACAGCAGGTATAGCTGCTTTCTGTTTGCGTTACGCGTACTTAGGGGTAAGGCTTACGTAGATGAAACCAGGAAAGGTGATATCCATGACTACCACTGATGCACAACGCAAAGCGCTGGTCGCAGGCGCTATTGGTAACTTTATCGAATGGTATGAGTTTGCGGTTTACGGGTTTCTTGCCACGGTGATTGCAAAGAACTTCTTCACTCTCGCAGGCGAATCGGCGATCACCAGTCTTATCCTGACCTACGCTGCTTTTGCCGTCGCCTTCTTCTTTCGCCCACTCGGGGCGGTGGTGTTTGGGCGCATGGGCGACCGGATAGGCCGTAAACCGACGCTTATCATCGTGCTGGTGTCGATGACGCTCGCGACAGCGGCCATTGGCCTGGTACCGGTTTATGCCAGTATTGGCGTTGCTGCACCTCTTATCATTACGGGTCTGCGTATTTTGCAGGGATTATTTGCGGGCGGAGAATATGGCGGTGCGGTATCACTGATGACCGAATTTGCGCCGCGAGGTAAACGTGGATTATACGGCGCATGGCAGTCGCTGACCGTTGCCCTTGGTCTGCTGGCGGGCGCTGGCGTAGTGGCGCTGCTCTCAGTACTGCTCAGTCCGGAAGCCCTCCACGACTGGGGCTGGCGTATTCCGTTCTTCATCGCCCTGCCGATGGGTGCCGTTGCGCTCTGGCTACGCGTTCATATGGAAGAAACGCCCAGCTTTGTTCGTCAACAAACGCAGGTCGCGCCTCCGCAGGCAGCCAGTTTCACCAGTACGTTGAAAGCCATCATCACCGGAATTGGCCGGCTGATGGTCTGGTCAGCGGCAGGCTATACCTACCTGGTCATTATGCCGACCTACCTGCAGTCGGCGCTGCACACAGGCTTTAACCAGGCGCTGCTAATCGCGGTGATTTCCAATGTCGGGTTCGCCGTGACGATTATCCCCTCCGGCATGCTCAGTGACCGGATAGGTCGACGCACCGTGATGGTCACCGCCGCAATCCTGCTGCTGGTACTGGCGTTGCCGTTACTGAAAATTCTGCAGGCAGAATCCAGCACGCTGCTCATCAAAGCGCTGGTGGTGTTTATCGCAGGTGGACTGGTGGGGATGCTGGCAGGGCCAGGGCCTGCCATGCTTGCCGAGATGTTCCCGACCCGCGTTCGTTATACGGGGCTGGGGCTGGCCTATTCGCTGTCGAATGCGATTTTTTCAGGCTGTGCGGGGCTTATCATCACCGGGCTGATTAAGCAGACGGGGAATCTGGATATTCCGGCGTATTACGTGATGGCAACGGCGGTAGTAAGTGTGATTGCGCTGATGACCCTCAGGAAGGACGACCATCAGCGCTCACTGGAGGAGTAGTGCGGCCTGATACGAGCACAATCGGTCCCCTCTCCCTTGAGGGAGAGGGATCCCCAGAAAAAAATGCGAGCACGATCGGTCCCCTCGCCCCTTTGGGGAGAGGGTCAGGGTTAGGGGAAACATGCGGCTCTTGTGGTCATTCCGTTCACCTTATGTTCCTTGCTTTTCTGTCACGCCAGAACCCGTGAACGTGCCAGGGTGGTTCACCGCCACCACCCTGGCGACCCGGGCTCCCGGCAAGGAAAATCGCCGCTTCGCGGT
>NZ_JAHVDV010000047.1:0-24814 GCF_051486985.1 Yokenella regensburgei | reverse complement strand
TCACCGCGAAGCGGCAGTTTTCGTGCCGGGAGCCGGGATTGTTAAGGGCGTGGCGGAGAACGCCCTTAACACGTTCACGGGGGAGGGTGCTGCATGGAAGCGCGGCACATGAGGTGAACGGAACCATTCCACCGGAGGTCAGCGGAACCGCGCTTTTTACGGCTGAAACCCTTTAAGCCAGTCACCCACTGTTCCCCTCACCCCGGCCCTCTCCCCAAAGGGGCGAGGGAGAAAAGCGAGCCCGGTTTCGCATGTGAGGTGAACGGAACGATTCCACCGAAGGTAAGCGGAACCCTTTGAGCCTGTCACCCACTGTTCCCCTCTCCCCGGCCCTCACCCCAATGGGGCGAGCAAGAAAAACGTACTCGGTTTTGCATGTCAACCACACTACTGCGGATACGGTACCCAGTCCCCGCCGTTCAGACGAACATACGGCTTGTTCTGGTACTGAATCACCACCGCATTCGCATTCTCCGATACCGGCGCCGTCTGTGGCAGGCCGCTGGTCAGTTGATCCCAGTTCACGCTGTCCTCGGTGAAAATCTTACCGTCCAGCACACGCACCACCAGTTCTGATATGGCCAGGAAACTGCTCGGTTGATTGATTTCAATCGGCGCTCCCTGGTGTGGCGTCTTCATACCAAAGAATTTGATCGCCGTCGGCACGTGGGTGATAGACGGGCTTGGAATATCACGTAAACCCGATACCTGCATTTTATCGCCCTGCAGCGCAGCACCGTGTTCCGGCACCATAACGACCATCACTTTGCGGCCGGATTTTTCTAACTGGGTGAAAAATGCATCCAGCTCATCAAACATCTTCTGCGCACGGATTTTATAGTCCGCCGACTGCCGCACACCTGGGTAGTGGTTTCCGTCATGTAACGGCAGCAGGTTATAGAAGGTCGCGGTGCGATGTCCCTGTTGCGTGGCTTCACTCTCCATCCAGCGATTCAGTACCGCCGTGTCGTCATACACTGGCGAGCCGTCGAAGGAGAGCAGCACCGGCGGCAGGCCAGCCTGGTTCATCAACGGTGCCTGCATGCCACCGTTCTCACGCACCTCTTTAAGAAAATCGCCGAAGACGCCGTTATGATCCATCATCAGCTGCTGGGTAAAGCCCAGTTTTGCCAGATTATCAAACAGATAACATTGCGCACCCGCAGGCTGGTAGAGATTTTTGTGAGATGTCTGGCCGCAGCTGGCGCGCAGCAGACGTATTGCAGCCGGGCCACTGTAAGCCGTAGCGGCGTTAAATTGTTTAAAGACGATATCAAAGTGCTGCCAGAGCGGATGCGATGACAGGCCCGAAGCCTCAATATCGGCCCAGGAGAGGGAACAAATATTAATCACCAGCAGATCGAAGGGCTGCGCATCGGCCGCCAGCTGTGACGGAAACGGCGTCTGGCGTTTCTCCTCGGCGGCATAGAAGCTGGCGAGCCACGCGTTCAGGTTCTCTGACGTAGGCGGCGCAGTCTGTGCCGGAATACCCCCGACCACCGGCGCGGTGCCCGCTCCTGTCGTGGCAACCGTAGGCGCGGCGGTGCCACCCGTTGTCGCGACAGTCCCCCCCGTCTGTGCGCCGGGCCATAAGGTAAAAGCCGGGCCGGCAATCGTCAGCACGTTGAGCCAGACCATAATTGCCACCACAAAGACGGTAACGCGAAGCCACTGCGAGAGAAACAGCCAGGCGACAAGCAGGACAAAGATCGCGCCAATCATTTCCCAGTTAATAAAACGCGTCACCAGATCCAGAAGATAGTCGGCGCTAAACCCTGCCACCTGACTCCCCTGACTCATCATGCTTTGCGGGCCTGGCAGCCAGGTATCATGCCAGAACAGGCCAAAGCCAATCGGGATAGCAATCCAGTGACGTAAGCGATGCAAACTGCGTCTGGGGATGGGCATCAGCAAAAATGCCATGAACACCAGGTTCAGCAGCGGATGAAAATTAAGATAACCTGCCCACAACAAACCGAACTTCACCAGAAAATAGAAGTTCCAGCCGGAAAGACCCCGCCAGTATTGCCAAAGCGGCGAGGGCGAAGAAGCGGTAAAGGATTGATTAGTCATGTTTTCGGTCTGCCTTGACAAGCGGTGTACGGCGCAGAGTGCCCGCCGGTTTCACATACCGGGGTCTCGTAAACATTATTCGTAGAATGATGCGAATACGGTGCAGCCAGTGACGCGCGAGATACCCTAGCGGAAAGAAAATCAGCGCGCAGAGCACCACGAGCTGAACAATGTCAGCCACAGACATCATAGTGAACGCTCCGTCTCTTCCGCTAATAATCGCAACGGTTCAGGAATATGACGCCAGGCGTGACCGTCATGCTCGGCGTTAATCACTTTTTTCGTCTCCCTGGTCACGATGGGCAGCGGTTTGCCCCATTTTTCCGGTTCGATTTCGCGCATCAGCACCAGTTCGCCGGTAATCTGGGTATCTTCAAACCAGATCGTTCGATTCGAGAAAATATCTGTCGTAGGTAACGGGAAAATATGGTTTAGCGCGGTATCAAGATCGTTTACCCGACAGAACGATAAAAACATGATCAGCCGGTTATCGCCGATGGTGACAATATCGCCGACGCGGTTTGGTCTGCATAAAGTGAGCGCTTGCTCAACGCGAATCCCCGGAGCCGGACGCAGTGCGACCAGTATCCCTTTACTGTCCGGCGGCAACAGCGGGTTATTCACCATATTGCTCACCGCTTCATTGAAGGTCTCCCACGGCAGATAACCGCGTAACTTAAGCGGCTGGGTCATAGAGAGAAGCGTGGTGATATCTTCCGGGACGTGGCGGGTAAACTGCTGACCCTGCACGCTTTCGACCAGCGTCAGGCAACGGGAGAGGGGAGCATTCCAGGGAATAACCATATTGGCCCCGCACCCCAGTAACAATCGCTCATCCGTGGCCCGCAGGCTGGCCTGCGTTTCACGCACAATGATTTTCAATGCGCTCCCACGCTGACGACGCAAAGCGTGGATCTGCCGGGCGATGGTTTCAATCTGATTGTTCTGCCTGAGGGCAAAGATGATGGTCGCAGCCTGCGCCAGTCGTGCCTCATTGAACATGGCTTCATTGGTTTCAAAAAGCATCCAGTGTTCAGAAAGTGCAGGCGCACCTTCCAGGACGGTAACGTTACTCAGCACGCGCTTCTCATCGCTGCGTGGCTGTATTGTCGTCTCTTCCTGCTGGGCTAATTGCCAGCCGTTGTTGTGGTTTTCCAGAATAAGTTGCTGACGGGCACTGACGCCTTTCTGATTACACCACCAGGCCACGTCGTACAGATATGTTTCACTCTGATAGCGTAAACTGGCCAACCCAAATAGAGAGCGATACTCACTCATCAATATGGATGACTGTCTGTCACTGTTCGTGGCGGGATTTAATACCAGTAAGGAGCAATTATGATATTTCGCCCACTCATGCGTTTTTTTAATCCACTCATGCAACTTCTCAGCCGATATATTCTGCCACGCGTTATTTGCACAAATAAGGATAAGTAAATAATTTTCAGGCTCAAATGTAGACAATAAATCGCGGGTGAAAAAGTATAGACCATTCTCAGTAGCGGGCATGGAAAATAAGCGTATTTTTTCCGGCCCGTGATCTCGATCTAATTCGATGATTTTACGAAGATCGTAACCCATTCCGGTCACCGCTACCCGACTGTCGTCAGCCTGCGATGCAAGCGTCTGATTCATAAGTCTTATTGCGTCCTGCTCGCGATCGGCATTAATCCACCAGACACCGCCTGCTGGCATGTGACGCAGTTCGTCCCATAATGAGCGGATGCCAATAGAAAATATGGGGGTCACGGTGTCCCTCTACTTTGTAATTAATCTGTATATCAGTTTACTAGCGAAAGCGAAGAAATAAACCTAACATTGAAATTAAAGAACATCAGATTTGGCGTGTAAAATTTTTTTCCCTGGCAAATACGATTGCTAAGAATGTATGTATGTTTTCTCTTCAAAGGGATCGGGCCTGAAATGCATAGTGAAAAGCCTAAAACTCAAGGTGATACGACCCTGGGTTATACATTTCAAAACGACTTTCTGGCGCTGAGTAAGGCATTTTCATTACCTGAAATTGATTATGCCGATATTTCTCAGCGAGAACAGTTGGCTGCGGCTATTAAACGCTGGCCACTCCTTGCCGAATTAGCGCGACAACCATAAGGGAGCTGTGGATGGCCGTATTGGGGTTACAAGGGGTGCGCGGCGGTGTAGGCACAACATCCATTACTGCCGCACTCGGTTGGGCATTACAGGTTCTTGGCGAATCCGTGCTCGTGGTGGATGCCTGCCCCGATAACCTCCTGCGTCTGTCATTCAACGTTGAATTCGAGCGGGAACAGGGCTGGGCGCGTGCCATGCTGGATAGCGAGGACTGGCGCGATGCCGGTATGCGGTATACCTCCAGCCTCGATATTCTTCCGTTTGGCCGCCTGACGGCAGGGGAGTGGGAAAACAGCCACCTGCTGCACGACGCCCTGAGCCACTTCACCCACATTTTGCACACCCTGCAATCACAGCACCATTACAGTTGGGTACTGGTTGATCTGCCGCATGGGTTTTCAGCGTTAACTCGCCAGTTTCTTGCGCATTGCGACCATACTCTGGTGGTGGTTAAGCCGGACACTAACTGTCATGTCCGTCTGCATCAACAGCCCCTGCCGGCGGGGGCACATATTCTGATTAATGACTTTCGCATCGGCAGCCAAATGCAGGATGACCTCTACCAGGTCTGGTTGCAGAGCCAGCCACGTTTGCTGCACACGGTCATCCATCGCGATGAGGCGATGGTCGAGTGTCTGGGGGCTAAACAGCCGTTAGGTGAATACCGGGCTGATGCTCTGGCAGCCGAAGAGATCCTGACGTTGGCAAACTGGTGTCTGTTACATTGTGCCACCCCACGCGCTCAGAAAGGTGATCCCCCGGGGGTAGCGCCATGAGTCAACCTGCCGCCTGGCTATTAATCCCCCCGGTTTACGCCCGGTTAAGCGAGCGTTACCAACACTATCGCCGTCATCAGGCGCCGGGGTTTAGCGCCGCGTGTGGCTGTTTCTGGGTTATCATGGCCTGGTTATTTATTCCCCTTGAGCGGCCGCGCTGGCAGGCTATACGGGCGCAACACGCGACCTTATTTCCCCATATCAACCCTGACCGCCCGCGTCCGCTCGATCCGGCGCGCTACCTGCTACAGGCCCTGTGGCTGTTGGTAGCCCGGCCACGGCGCGGACACCATGAGGCGCGGCCTGCCCGATTTACCCGTACACGTTCATTGCGCGAGCGCTACCATCGCTGGCTCGATAACCTGCCGGGCCGGGTGACCGACCAGACCCGCCACCTCGACAACCAGAAAGAGCTGGGCCATTTAAGCAAGGGGGCGCGGCGCGTGATTCTGGGTATTATCGTGACCATCTCGCTGATTCTGGCCCTGCTCTGTATTACCCAGCCGTTTAACCCTTTGTCTCAGTTCATCTTTTTGGTTTTACTCTGGGGCGCAGCGCTCCTCGTGCGGCGTATCCCCGGACGATTTGCGGCCCTGATGCTGATTGTGCTCTCGCTTACCGTCTCCTGCCGTTACATCTGGTGGCGCTATACCTCAACGCTAAACTGGAACGATCCGGTCAGCCTGGTGTGTGGCCTGGTCCTGCTCTTCGCAGAAACCTATGCCTGGATAGTGCTGGTGCTGGGCTATTTTCAGGTCGTCTGGCCGCTTAATCGTCAGCCGGTGCCTATGCCAAAAGATATGACTCTGTGGCCTGCCGTAGACATTTTCGTGCCCACTTATAATGAAGACCTGAACGTCGTTAAAAATACTATTTATGCCGCACTGGGCATCGACTGGCCGAAAGATAAACTCAAAATCTGGATACTGGACGACGGCGGACGTGAGGAGTTTCGCCAGTTCGCGCAGAGGGTCGGTGTGGAGTACATCGCCCGTACGACACACGAACATGCAAAAGCGGGGAATATCAATAACGCGCTCAAATATGCCAAAGGCGACTTTGTGTCCATCTTTGACTGCGACCACGTACCCACCCGCTCTTTCCTGCAGATGACGATGGGCTGGTTCATCAAGGAAAAGGATCTGGCGATGATGCAGACGCCGCACCACTTCTTCTCGCCCGATCCCTTTGAACGCAACCTCGGACGTTTTCGCAAAACGCCTAACGAAGGGACGTTGTTCTATGGACTGGTGCAGGACGGGAATGACATGTGGGATGCGACCTTCTTCTGCGGCTCCTGTGCTGTGATCCGCCGTGGTCCGCTGGATGAAATCGGCGGCATTGCCGTTGAGACGGTCACCGAAGATGCGCACACCTCGCTGCGTTTACACCGCCGTGGTCATACGTCAGCCTATATGCGGATCCCGCAGGCAGCCGGGCTGGCGACGGAAAGCCTGTCCGCGCATATCGGTCAGCGTATTCGCTGGGCCCGTGGCATGGTACAGATTTTCAGGCTCGATAACCCCCTGTTTGGTAAAGGTCTGAAGCTGGCGCAGCGCCTTTGCTACGTTAATGCCATGCTGCACTTTATGTCGGGTATTCCCCGGCTGGTCTTTCTGACGGCACCGTTAGCCTTTCTGCTGCTCCATGCTTACATCATTTATGCGCCAGCCATCATGATTGCGCTCTTTGTTCTGCCGCACATGATCCACGCAAGCCTCACTAACTCCAGGATTCAGGGTAAATATCGTCACTCGTTCTGGAGTGAAATCTACGAAACGGTGCTGGCCTGGTACATTGCCCCGCCAACGATGGTGGCGCTGTTTAACCCGCACAAGGGCAAGTTTAACGTCACCGCGAAAGGTGGCCTTGTGGAAGAAGAGTATGTCGACTGGGTGATCTCGCGTCCTTACATCTACCTGGTGCTGCTGAACATTGTGGGGGTAATGGTGGGGGTCTGGCGCTACTTCTATGGCCCCGAAAACGAAATTCTCACCGTCTTTGTCAGTATTGCATGGGTCTTTTATAACCTGATCATCCTTGGCGGCGCGGTGGCGGTGTCGGTGGAAAGTAAACAGGTTCGTCGTGCGCACCGCGTTGAAATCTCAATGCCAGCGGCCATTGCCCGTGAGGACGGGCACCTCTTCTCATGCACGGTGCATGATTTTTCCGATGGCGGCGTAGGTATCAAAATCAACGGCCAGTCGCAGGTGCTTGAAGGACAAAAAGTGCGCCTGTTGCTAAAACGCGGGCAGCAGGAGTACGCCTTCCCGACGATGGTGGTGCGCGTGTCAGGCAATGAAGTCGGGCTTCAGCTGATGCCGTTAACCACGCAGCAACACGTTGATTTTGTTCAGTGCACTTTTGCCCGCGCGGATACATGGGCACTGTGGCAGGACAGCTTCCCGGAAGATAAACCTCTGGAAAGCCTGCTGGATATTTTAAAACTGGGCTTCCGTGGTTATCGCCATCTCGCGGAGTTTGCTCCTGCGTCGGTAAAAATGATTTTCCGGTCTCTGACCGTACTGGTTTCCTGGATTGTGTCGTTCGTTCCGCGCCGCCCCGAGCGTGGCGTGGCGGAACAGCAACCGGTGACGTGATTGGGCTCAACAATGATGAAAACGCGATGAAAACAAAACTCTCCTGGATGTGTGCAGTGGCTTTGGGGATAAGTACGCTCCCCTCAATAATGACCCATGCGGCGCCCGGTAACCCGGCGGCGCAGGCCGCCCCGACCGTACCTGCCGTTGCGCCTGCCACCGAGCCGGTGGTGACAGCTGCACCCGGACAAACCGAAGCCCTGCGCCCTGCAACCCCAACCCAGGGCCAGACCGCACCGGCTCCGGCGGCGGGCCGTCAGGCCATAGGCCAGGTGATGCCGGGGGTAACGCAAGCGAATGCCCCCATCGTTGCGGACGCCGCCCCGTCGCGTAACGTGAAGCTGACCTTTGCTGAAATTGCCCCGCCGCCAGGCAGCATGGTCTTGCGCGGTATCAACCCGAGTAATGGCGTGGAGTTTGGTACGCGCAGCGATGAGGTAGTATCTAAGGCGCTGTTAACGCTGGAGTACACGCCCTCTCCGTCACTTCTGCCCGTTCAGTCGCAGCTGAAGGTCTATCTCAACGAAGAGTTGATGGGCGTATTGCCAGTGACGCGGGAACAGCTGGGCAATAAAACCCGCGCTCAGGTGCCCATCGACCCGCTCTACATTACCGACTTTAACCGCGTGCGGCTGGAGTTTGTCGGCCATTATCGTGATGTCTGCGAGAACCCGGCCAGTAGCACCCTGTGGATGGACATCGGGCGCAGCAGCTCGCTTGAGCTCTCTTACCAGACGCTGGCGTTGCAAAACGATCTGTCCCATTTCCCGATCCCCTTTTTCGACCCCCGCGATAATCGCCCCTTAACCCTGCCGATGGTCTTCGCGGGCACCCCGGATATTGCCCAGCAGCAGGCGGCCTCCATCATTGCCTCCTGGTTTGGTTCCCGCACCGGCTGGCGCGGACAGCGTTTCCCGGTGCAGTTTGACGGGCTGCCGGACAGCAACGCCATTGTGTTCGCCACCAACGACAAGCGGCCAGCCTTCCTGCGCGACGCACCTGCGGTGAAGGCCCCTACCATTACCATGATGAACCATCCGACCAATCCATACGTGAAGCTGCTGGTGGTCTTCGGGCGTGATGACAAGGATCTGCTGCAGGCCGCAAAAGGCATCGCCCAGGGCAATGTATTGTTCCGTGGCAGTAGCGTCACGGTTGATGAGATAAAACCGTTGCTGGCGCGTAAACCTTATGATGCGCCGAACTGGGTGCGTACGGACCGCCCCGTCACCTTCGGTGAACTGAAAACGTTTGAAGAGCAGTTGCAGTCTTCCGGGCTGCAGCCTGGCTCTATCAGCGTTGCGCTGAACCTGCCGCCGGATCTCTATTTGTTGCGCAGCAATGGCATCGATATGAAGCTGAACTACCGCTACACCGCGCCGCCGACGAAAGACAATTCGCGCATGGATATCAGCCTCAATAACCAGTTCCTGCAATACTTCAGTCTGACCAGCAATCAGGACACTAATCGTCTGCTGCTGCGTTTACCGGTGCTGCAAGGGTTACTTGATGGCAAAACGGATGTCGCTGTTCCGGCGCTGAAACTGGGTGCGGTTAACCAGCTGCGTTTTGATTTTCAGTACATGAACCCGATGCCGGGCGGAACTGTCGACAACTGCGTCACCTTCCAGCCGGTACAGAACCGGGTAGTCATTGGTGATGATTCCACCATCGACTTCTCGAAGTACTACCACTTCCTGGCCATGCCCGATCTGCGTGCATTTGCCAATGCGGGCTTCCCCTTCACCCGTATGGCTGACCTGTCGCAAACCATTGTGGTGACACCGCCTGAGCCAGACCCGGCGCAACTGACGACGCTGCTGGACGCGCTGGGTTCCCTCGGGGCTCAAACCGGTTTCCCGGCCATCAATCTGACCCTGACCGATGACAATACCCAGATTCAGGGTAAAGATGCCGACATCCTGATCATCGGCTCGATACCGGACAAACTCAAAAATGACAAACATATCGACCTGCTGGTGAACGCCGCCCAAAGCTGGGTGAAAACACCAACCCGTCAGACGCCATTCCCCGGCCCGTTGCCGGACGAGGCGGACCGTCAGCCAGATGTGCAAACCGCCGTGAGCTCCAGCGGACCGATGGCTGCGATTGTGGGTTTCCAGTCGCCGTTCAATGAACAGCGTAGCGTGGTTGCGCTGCTGGCAGACAGCCCGCGCGGCTACGAATTGCTCAACAGCGCCATGAACGACAGCGGTAAACGCGCGGCGATTTATGGTTCTGTATCGGTGATTCGTGAGTCGGGGGTGAGCGGTCTGCGCGTAGGGGATATTTACTATGTCGGCCACCTGCCGTGGTTCGAGCGCATCTGGTATGCGTTGTCGAGCCATCCGGTGTTGCTGGCGGTGCTGGCGGCTGTAAGTGTAGTGCTGCTGGCCTGGGTGTTGTGGCGTCTGCTGCGTATTATCAGCCGCCGTCGCCTCGACCCGGATCATGAGTAAGCCATAATGAGAGTGTTTCGCTGGGCTATGGTAGTGGTGCTGATGCTGCTGGCGGTGCAGGCACGCGCCGCCTGTAGCTGGCCGGCCTGGGATACCTTCAAAAAGCACTACATCAGCGAAGGTGGGAGAGTGGTTGACCCCAGCGATGCGCGTAAGATCACCACCTCAGAAGGGCAAAGCTATGCGCTGTTTTTTGCGCTTGCGGCGAACGATCGCCCGGCGTTTGCGTCCCTCCTGCAGTGGACGCAGGACAACCTTGCGCAGGGGGATTTGAGCGCCCACCTTCCGGCCTGGCTATGGGGAAAGAAAAACGATAATGACTGGGAGGTGCTCGACAGCAATTCCGCAGCGGATGGTGATGTCTGGATAACCTGGTCGCTGCTGGAAGCGGGCAGGTTATGGAACGAGCCGGAGTACACCCGTCTGGGTAAGGCGCTGCTGTCACGAATAGCGAAAGAAGAGGTGGTCAACGTCCCCGGCCTTGGCGCTATGCTGCTTCCCGGTAAAGTAGGTTTTGTGGATAAGGATATCTGGCGTTTTAATCCGAGCTATTTCCCGCCTCAGCTGGCGCAATACTTTACCCGCTACGGCGCCCCCTGGACCACGCTTCGCGAAACGAACCTGCGCCTGCTGCTGGAGACGGCACCCAAAGGATTCGCCCCTGACTGGGTTCGCTATCAAAAAAACAAGGGCTGGCAGCTGCAGCCAGAGAAAACGCTTATCAGTAACTACGATGCTATTCGTGTTTACGGATGGGTGGGCATGATGCATGACCGGGATCTGCAAAAAGCGCGTCTGCTGGCACGCTTCAAACCGATGGCGACCCTTACCGCGGAGCAGGGCCTGCCGCCGGAAGAAGTGGACGTAGCCACAGGGAAAGCCAAAGGAGAGGGGCCGGTCGGCTTTTCCGCCGTGTTACTCCCTTTTATTCAGAATCGTGACGCTCAGGCAACACAACGCCAGCGCGTGGCAGATCATTTTCCGGGCAATGATGCTTACTTCAGCTACGTCCTGACCCTTTTTGGTCAGGGCTGGGACGAGCACCGTTTCCGTTTCACCCCTCGTGGTGAGTTACAACCTGACTGGGGCCAGGAATGCGCAAGTTCTCATTAAGTCTTCTCAGTTTAGCGCTGGGCATCGCTCTGATGCCCGTCGCGCAAGCGGCCCCGTCCGCGCAACAGCAGCTGCTGGAACAGGTGCGTCTTGGCGAGACCAACAAGCGTGAAGATCTGGTGCGTCAGTCACTCTATCGCCTGGAGCTGATGGCACCCGACGATCCGGATGTTATCGCCGCGCGCCTTCGCTATCTGCTGCGTCAGGGCGATACTGCAGGGGCGCAGAAACAGCTCGACCGTCTGGTCACGCTGGCGCCAGACTCTGCTGCCTATAAGGCCGCAAAAACGGAAATGGCCCTCTCCACTGCGCAAGGGCGGCAGGCATTACAGCAGGCGCGCTTGCAGGCAGCGACCGGGCATACTCAGGAGGCGATTGCGGCTTATGAAGGTCTGTTTAACGGCGCTCCGCCGGAGGGAAACCTGGCCCCGGAGTACTGGAGCCTGGTGGCAAAAATTCCGGCACGTCATGCCGAAGCAGTAAATCAGCTTAAAGCCATTAATAGCCGTAATCCGGGAAATGCCGACCTGCAAAGCACCCTTGCGCGCCTGTTGCTCGCGGACGGGCGGACCGAAGAGGGGTATGCCGTACTTGAGCAGATGGCAAAAAATAATACCGGGCGCGAGAACGCCGCCTCTATCTGGTATCAAAACATTCAGGGAATGACCGTCAGTGACCAAAGCGTGGCGGCATTACAGCGTTTTCTGAGCGTTTTTAGTGAAGGCGACACCGTGGTGACCGCGCGTCAGCAGCTCGATGCGCAACAGAAGCAGCTGGCAGACCCGACGTTTCGTGCGCGGGCGCGCGGGCTGGCAGCGGTGGAGGCGGGCCAGGGTGGAAATGCCGTTGCGGCATTGCAGCAGGCGGTCAATAAAAATCATCAGGACAGCGAAGCCATTGGTGCGTTGGGTCAGGCCTATTCTCAGCGCGGCGATCGCGCTCGTGCCGTTGCGCAACTGGAGCAAGCCATCGCCCTTGATCCCGATAGCGATAACCGCGGGAAGTGGGACAGCCTGTTGAAGGTCAATCGCTACTGGCTGCTTATTCAGCAGGGGGATGCGCAACTGGCGGCGAAAAATCCCGGTCGGGCGCAGCAGTACTATCAGCAGGCGAGAAGTATTGATGAGACAGATAGCTATGCGGTGCTGGGTCTGGGAGACGCGGCACTGGCGCGTAACGATACGGCGTCTGCCGAGCGCTACTATCGACAGGCGCTGCGGATGGATAAGGGCAACACCAACGCAGTGCGCGGGCTGACCAATATTTATCGTGCGCAGTCACCTGAGAAAGCGACGGCCTTTATTGAGACGCTCTCGGCCAGCCAGCGTCGCAGCATCGATGATATCGAGCGCAGCATGGCCAACGAGGGGCTGGCGCAGGAGGCGGAACGTCTGGAGAATCAGGGGAACTTTGCCGGGGCGGCGGAGCGACAACGTCGCCGGCTTGAACTTGATCCCGGCAACGTCTGGGTGACCTACCGGCTGGCAAGCGACCTGCGCGCGTCGGGGCAGCAAATAGCCGCCGACGCCCAAATGCGTACACTCGCACAGGATAAGCCAGGCGACGCTGAACAGGTCTATGCGTACGGGCTGTACCTCTCTGGTAACGATCAGCAAAGTGCAGCCCTGGCGCACCTCAACACCCTGCCGAAAGCGAAATGGAACAGTAACATTCAGGAACTGGCGAACAGGCTGGAAGCTAACCAACTGCTGGAGCGGGCCAACGCGCTCCGTGACAGCGGCAAGGAAGCGGAGGCGGAAGCCTTCCTGAAACAGCAACCCACCTCGACCCGCATTGAACTGACGCTGGCAGACTGGGCGCAGGAGCGGGGCGACCATAACGAAGCGACCTCCCGTTATCAGTCGGTGCTGGCGCGTGACCCTGCCAATGCAGACGCTCTGCAGGGACTGGCTGAAATCTATGCCGCCCGGGGCAATCGTATGGCGGCGCGTCAGATGCTGGCAAAACTGCCAGCACCAACGGCAATGCCATCCCTTAATGCCGCCCGGCGCGTTGCGCTGGTGCAGGCGCAACTCGGTGATACGCGGGAGGCAGAACAGACCTTTAATCACATTGTGCCGCAGGCCAAAGCCCAGCCTCCGTCAATGGAGAGCGCGCTGGTGCTGCGGGATGCCGCACGTTTTCAGACGAGCATGGGCCAGCCAGAACAGGCGCTGGAGACGTATAAAGAGGCGATGATCGCCGCGGGTATCACCCCGGTACGCCCCGCCAGTAACGATGCCTTCACGCTGCTGACGCGTAACGATGAGAAAGACGACTGGCTGAAACGCGGTGTCCGCAGTGATGCGGCTGACCTCTATCGCCAGCAGGATGTTAACGTCACGCTGCAACATAATAACTGGGGTTCCAGTGGCACCGGGGGCTATTCGGATTTGAAGGCGCAAACCACCATGTTGCAGGCGGATGCGCCGCTGGCGGATGGTCGAATGTTCCTGCGCGGTGACTGGGTCAATATGAACGCCGGAACCTTCTCCAGGGATGACGATGGTAGCTGGTCGCCAAACTGGGGCACCTGTAATCTGTTCGATTGCGATTCCGGTCATCGAACGCAAAAAGACAGCGGCGTGAGCGTAGCCGTCGGCTGGCGCAATGACACCTGGGATATGGACATCGGCACCACCCCTATCGGATTTAACGTGGTAGATGTGGTCGGCGGGCTGAGCTATAGCGACGATATTGGCGTGATTGGCTACACGCTGAATGCGCACCGCCGCCCCCTTTCCAGCTCAATGCTGGCTTTTGGTGGACAGCAGGATAATGGTAATGGCGATCACCCCGGCACCACCTGGGGCGGGGTGCGGGCCAACGGCGCAACGGCAAGCATGAGTTACGATCGCGGCGACGCTCACGGCGTGTGGGCCTCGCTCGGTGCTGACCAGTTAACCGGTAAAAACGTGGCGGATAACTGGCGTGTGCGCTGGATGGCGGGGTATTACTACAAGCTGGTTAACGAGAATAATCGCCGGGTCACCGTGGGTCTGAGCAACATGATCTGGCATTACGATAAAGATCTCAGCCATTACACGTTGGGCCAGGGCGGCTATTACAGCCCACAGGAATACCTCTCGTTTGCCGTGCCTGTCACCTGGCGTGAGCGCACCGGGGAGTGGTCCTGGGAGCTTGGCGGCTCCGTCTCCTGGTCGCATTCGCGCAGTGCATCGCAGCCCAGCTATCCGTTGATGAGGCTTATTCCTGCGGCATATCGTGCGGATGCCCGCGAGGACATTGAAAGCGGGGGCGCCTCATCGGGTGTGGGGTATACCGCCCAGGCGATGATCGAGCGCAGAGTGACCTCTAACTGGTCAGTAGGGCTGGGGGTCAATATACAGCAGGCAAAAGATTACACTCCGAGTCAGGGCATGCTGTTCGTGCGCTATTCCGCCGCGGGATGGCAGGGCGATATGGATATGCCGCCGCAGACGCTGACGCCGTATGCTGACTGGTAAATGAAGAGTATTCCTGGGGGCGCGGGGAGGGGGATCTCTCCCCCGGCGCACCCGATTAAGGCATAGCATTCATTGGGTTAATTCGCGCCCGTCGCGTGCTTATTTGCGCATATAAACTCTTCACCGGTTTAGCTCAACAAGGGCCCGATAGAGTATACTCTGGCGGCAGCGTTCTGATTCGACGGCCTGCTTTTTTGTATCTCTGGAGAGTTAACTTGCGTGTCAGCCGTTCTTTAACCATTAAACAGATGGCTGCGGTCTTTGCCGTGGCGGTGGTGTTTATTTTTATTTTTTGCGTCACTTTGCTGTTTCATTTTGTGCAGCAAAATCGCTACAACACGGCTACGCAACTGGAAAGTATTGCCCGGTCTGTTCGTGAACCCCTTTCCGAGGCCATACTGAAAGCGGATATCCCGGAAGCCGAGTCCATCATCAAACAAATTAAGCCTGCGGGCGTAGTCAGTCGCGCAGACGTCGTTTTACCCAACCAGTTCCAGGCTTTGCGGGTGCGGTTTATCCCGGAGCGACCGGTGCCGATGATGCTGGCCCGTGTGTTCGAACTGCCGATTCAGATCTCGCTGCCCATCTACTCCCTGCAACGTCCGGCGAATCCCCAGCCGCTGGCGTACCTGGTGCTGGAGGCGGATTCATACCGGGTTTATAAATTTGTGATGAGTACGCTTTCTACGCTGGTGACCGCTTACTTATTGCTGACGTTAATTATGACGGTATCCATTACCTGGTGTATTAACCGTCTTATTGTTCACCCGCTACGCAAAATTGCCCGCGAACTGCATGAACTCCCGCTCCAGGAGCAGTTTGGACACCAGCTTCCGCTGCCGCGCCACCACCATGATGATGAAATTGGCAGCCTGGTACGTAGCTATAACCGAAATCAACAAAATCTGTTGCGCCAGCACGATGAACTCAACGTTCAGTCGATGCAGTTCCCGGTCTCAGATCTGCCCAATAAAGCCTTTCTGATGGCGCTGCTGGAACAGGTGGTGACCCGGCAAAAAACCACGGCGCTGATGTTTGTCGCTTGTGAAACGTTGCAGGAGACGGCGGGGGTACTGAAAGAGGCGCAGCGGGAGATCCTGCTGATGACGCTGGTGGAAAAAATCAAGTCCGTGCTGGCACCGCGGATGGTGTTAACGCAGGTCAGTGGCTACGACTTTGCGATTGTGGCGCATGGCGTGAAAGAGCCCTGGCATGCGATCACGCTCGGTCAGCAAGTGCTCACTGTGATTAACGAGCGGCTGCCGATGCATGGCATTCAGCTGCGCCCCAGCGCCAGTATCGGGGTAGCGATGTTCTACGGCGGAATGAATGCTGAACAGCTCTATCGCCGGGCCGCCTCCGCCGCCTTTACCGCACGGCGAAAAGGGAAAAATCAGATTCAGTTCTTCGACCCGGAGCAAATGGAAGAAGCGCAAAAGCGGTTGACCGAAGAGAGTGACATTCTCAACGCCCTCGACCAGCAAAAATTCGCTATCTGGCTTCAGCCTCAGGTGGATCTCGCGACCCGGCAGGTCGTCAGCGCCGAGGCGTTGTTGCGCATGGAGCAGCCGGACGGAAGCTGGGATTTGCCGGAGGGATTGATTGAGCGCATCGAGTCCTGCGGCCTGATGGTGACGGTGGGCTACTGGGTGCTGGAGGAGTCCTGCCGCCTGCTGGCTGCCTGGCAGGAAAAAGGGATGACGATGCCGCTGTCGGTAAACCTTTCTGCGCTTCAGTTGATGCACCACAACATGGTACCGGACATGCTGGAGCTGCTGAACCGCTATCGCATTAAACCCAATATGCTGATCCTGGAAGTGACGGAGAGCCGTCGAATTGACGATCCCCACGCTGCCGTGGCGATACTGCGCCCGTTGCGCAATGCCGGCGTGCAGATTGCGCTCGATGATTTCGGTATGGGGTATGCCGGATTACGTCAGTTACAGCATATGAAGTCACTGCCGGTGGACCTGCTTAAGATAGACAAAATCTTCGTCGAGGGATTGCCGGGCGACAGCAGCATGGTTGCCTCCATTATTCATATGGCGCGTAGCCTGGATCTTCATATCATCGCCGAAGGGGTGGAAACCGAGGCCCAGCGCGACTGGCTGACCGATGCCGGCGTTGAAATGGCGCAAGGCTTTTTGTTCGATAAAGCGGTAACGCCGGAAGCTTTCGAATCGCGGTATCTGACCCGCTCAGATAAGACTGAAAATGCATGAACTAGCGCTGGCTTGTGCGAGTCAGCTCTAAATTCTTAACATGATTGTTTCAAATTTGATGTGAGTTTATTTCTGTCATGTTTTACGGGTGTTATTTTTATTCCGCAGGCGCGAGAAACCCCTATAAAGCCTGTGGTTTAAACCTCAAGGACACCCTATGAAAACCTCTCTGTTTAAAAGTCTCTACTTTCAGGTGCTGACGGCTATCGCTATCGGTATTTTGCTCGGCCATTACTACCCTGACATTGGCGCGCAAATGAAACCGCTGGGTGATGCGTTCGTTAAGCTCATCAAAATGATTATCGCCCCGGTCATTTTCTGTACGGTAGTGACGGGTATCGCCGGTATGGAAAGCATGAAGGCAGTGGGCCGCACGGGCGCGGTGGCGTTACTCTATTTTGAAGTGGTAAGTACGCTGGCGCTGATTATTGGCCTGGTGATCGTTAACGTAGTACAACCCGGCGCGGGGATGAACGTTGACCCGGCAACGCTGGATGCAAAAGCGGTGGCGGTCTACGCTGAACAGGCCAAGGATCAGGGTATTATTGCCTTCCTGATGGATGTCATTCCATCCAGCGTGATTGGCGCGTTTGCCAGCGGTAACATTCTGCAGGTGCTGCTGTTTGCGGTGCTGTTTGGCTTTGCGCTGCATCGCCTGGGCAGCAAAGGTCAGCTCATTTTCAACGTGATTGAAAGTTTCTCGCAGGTGATCTTCGGCATTATCAACTTCATCATGCGTCTTGCGCCGATTGGCGCGTTTGGTGCGATGGCCTTTACGATTGGTAAGTACGGCGTAGGGACGCTGATACAACTCGGGCAGTTGATTATCTGCTTCTATATCACCTGTATTCTGTTTGTGGTGGTCGTGCTCGGCAGTATTGCCCGTGCGACCGGCTTCAATATCTTCAAGTTTATCCGTTACATCCGTGAAGAGCTGCTGATTGTGCTCGGCACCTCCTCGTCGGAATCGGCCCTGCCACGTATGCTGGAAAAAATGGAGCGCCTCGGCTGTCGCAAGTCGGTGGTGGGGCTGGTTATCCCGACCGGCTACTCCTTTAACCTTGATGGCACCTCCATTTACCTGACGATGGCGGCGGTGTTTATTGCGCAGGCCACCAACAGCCATATGGATATCTTCCATCAGATCACCCTGCTGGTGGTGCTGCTGCTCTCCTCGAAAGGGGCGGCGGGTGTGACCGGCAGCGGCTTTATTGTGCTGGCGGCAACTATCTCAGCGGTCGGGCATCTGCCTGTCGCCGGGCTGGCGCTGATTCTGGGTATTGACCGTTTTATGTCGGAAGCGCGTGCGCTGACTAACCTGGTGGGCAATGGTGTGGCAACCGTGGTGGTGGCGAAGTGGGTAAAAGAGTTGGATCAGAAAAAGCTTGTCGATACGCTGGATAACCGTGCTTCAGGCAGCAAAACGGGGGAAATTTCCTCATAATTTCGTAACTTAAGCCCGTAGCCCTTGTCGGGCTGCGGGTGCCTGAGCATAATTGACCCCTGGCCCGCTATCGTCCCACTGGAATTCTTACTGATATTTCACTTTGCCGTGAGACATTTTCGCTTTTACGGGGTCTAACACCCAGTGTTAGCGATCTTTGGCCTCCCACGATAGCGGGGCTAACTTTTTAACCAGGAATGTTGATTAGGGGTTCTCATGCAGGGCACAAAAATTCGATTGTTAACAGGCGGTTTGCTGATGCTGGCAGCTGTCGGTTATGTGCAGGCAGAAGCACTCCAGCCAGATCCCGCCTGGCAACAGGGGACGCTGGCAAACGGTTTACAGTGGCAGGTTTTAGCCACCCCTCAGCGTCCAAGCGATCGCGTTGAGGTTCGCCTGTCAGTCAATACGGGGTCACTCACTGAAAGTACCCAACAAACCGGCTTCAGCCACTTTATTCCTCGCATTGCGCTGACCCACAGCGGCAGCCTGCAACCGACCCAGGTGCGCTCACTCTGGCGTCAGGGGATTGATCCCAAACGCCCACTGCCTCCTGCGCTGGTGTCGTATGAATACACCATGTTTAACCTCAGTCTTCCGAACAACCGCAGCGATCTGCTTAAAGAGGCGCTGCAGTGGTTGTCAGACAGTACCGGAAGACTCACCATTACGCCTGAAACGGTGAACCATGCGCTGGCCAGTGAAGATATGGTGGCCACCTGGCCGGGCAATACCAAAGACAGCTGGTGGCGCTATCGTCTTAAGGGGTCAACGCTGTTAGGGCACGATCCGGCAGAAAGCCTTAAGCAACCCGTGGATATCAAGCAGCTTCAGGCTTTTCACCAGAAATGGTATACACCGGATGCGATGACGCTGATCGTGGTGGGGAATGTCGATACCCGCGGCGTGGTTGAACAAATCAATAAAGTCTTTGGCGACCTGAAGGGCAAGCGTGAAACGCCTGCGCCCGTGCCTACACTGTCAGCGATTCCGCGTCAGCCGGTGAGTATCATGACCGATTCCGTATCGCAGGACAGGCTCGCTATCACGTGGGATAGCGCATGGCAGCCGATTCGTGAGTCAGCAGCCTTGCAGCGCTACTGGCGTGAGGATCTGGCCCGCGAAGCCCTGTTCTGGCATCTCCAGCAGTATCTGACGAAAGCGAATAACAAAGAGATTGGCCTCGGCTTCGACTGCCGGGTGCTGTTCCAGCGTGCCCAGTGCGCGATTAACCTCGATTCACCGAATGACAAACTGCAAAGCAATGTAGGCGTGGTCGCCCGCGAGCTGGCGAAGGTCCGTGATAACGGTCTGGCAGAAGAGGAGTTCAACGCCTTAGTGGCGCAAAAGAATCTCGAACTGCAGAAACTGTTCGCCACCTACGCCCGCGCGGATACGGATATTCTCATCAGCCAGCGGATGCGTTCGTTACAGAATCAGGTCGTGGATATTGCCCCCGAGCAGTATCAGAAACTGCGGCAAAACTTCCTTGCCTCTCTGACGAAAGAAGAGCTGAACCAGGATTTGCATCAGCAGCTTTCTCAGGATATGGCATTAATTCTGCTCCAGCCAAAAGGGGAGCCGGAATTTAATATGAAGGAGTTGCAGGCAGGCTGGGAAACCTTTATGTCGACCGGAGATGCCGCTCCAGTAGCGACGCCGGTGGGCAGTGAGGAACCGCATTCCGACGTTTCGGATATTCCGCCAAAACCCTAGTCCACTAAAAAGCCGGGTAGCGCTAACGCGACCCGGCTTTTTGCTTTCATCCCAGACGACAACTGGCCCCTTCGTCCCTTTGGAAAGAAGGTGAGGGGAAAAATCTCGTCTTAGTTCGGCATCGCGTCGCGAGGGATGATTGCCCCACGGTACTGAATCACCGTACTGGCCGTTAAATGACCACGTTTTGCCGCTGCCTGTGCATCGCCACCGGTCAGGCGCACCGCCAGATAACCGGCGCTGAAGGAATCGCCTGCGGCCGTGGTGTCCACCACGCTCTCTTTTGGCAGTTTCACCGCTGGCACCTCTTTTAACGCTTCACCTTCAATGGCCACGAGGCAGGAGTCGGCACCGCGTTTAATCACGATCTCTTTCACGCCTGCCTGCTGAGTGCGGGCAATGACCTCTTCTACCGGCATCGCGCCCCAGAGCAGGTCTTCATCGTCCAGCGTCAGGAAAGCAATATCGGTGCAGGCAAGCATCTGCTGGTAAACCAGACGCGTCTCTTCTTTGCTGGCCCACAGGCGCGGACGGTAGTTATTATCAAAAATAACCTTACCGCCGTTTGCACGGCACGCCTGCAACAGTGACAGCAGTTTCTGGCGACTGGCCGGGCTGAGAATGGCCAGGCTGATACCGCTCAGATACAGATAATCGAAGGAGGCCAGCGATTCGCAGATGGCGGCGGACTGCTCGCTCTCCAGCCAGAACTTCGCGGCCGCTTCGTTACGCCAGTAGTAGAAGGTGCGTTCGCCGGTTTCATCGGTTTCGATGTAATACAGACCGGGAAGGCGGTTTTCCATACGCTGAGTCAGGCTGGTATCGACGTTTTCTGCCTGCCAGGCATCCAGCATCTGCTGACTGAAATTGTCGGTGCCGAGGGCGGTCACATAGTGTACGGACAGGTCTGTTGGCTCGACCTGACGAGCGATATAGACCGAGGTGTTAAGCGTGTCGCCACCAAAGCCACGATTAACGTCCGTGCCCTTTTGTGACAGTTCAATCATGCATTCGCCAATAACCGCAATTTTCTTTGACATAGTCGGAACCTGAATCAGATGAATTAACAATAGTGTGCTGTGTGCGTGTTTCGTGGTCAACTATATTAAAACATCGTTCCATTATTTATTTGAGCTCACGCGTGTTCTGTGCAATCAGCTGAAAACACCTGCCGGGCTTTTTAAGAATGCGTCTTTTGTGGACGTAAAGTTATCTGCCGTTACGCCGATAACCCAATGGCGAGTTCTTTTCGGTACTTATCTTCAACAGGACAGGCGAAATGAAGTTAAAGCAGGTTATCCAGCGGCTAAACTATCCTGAGGCAAGCGTTGAAAGCTTGCAGGAGCGTCGTTACTGGCTGCAGTGTGAGCTTGCTTATACTTATCAGCCTATCTACAAGACTGACGGTCGCCTGATGGCGATTGAGGTGCTGACCGTGGTAACGCATCCCAGTAAACCCGGTGAGCGCATTGCTCCGGATCGCTATTTTTCTGAAGTCGCCGTTCGCCAGCGCGTTGATGTTGTGCATGAGCAGATTGCCCTGTTAGCGAAGCAGCACGCCTTCTTCATCGAAAATAATGTCCTGGCGTCGGTCAATGTGGATGGCCCCACGCTGCTGGCAATGCGCCAGAACAAAGCGCTGAGAGCCCTGATTGAAACCGTACCCTGGATCCGTTTTGAGCTGGTGGAACACATTCGTCTGCCGGAAGACACCACTCTCGCGATGATCAGCGATATGGGACCGTTGTGGCTGGATGATTTCGGCACCGGTATGGCCAACTTCTCCGCGCTCGGCGAGATGCATTACGACTACATTAAAGTCGCGCGTGACCTCTTCATCATGCTGCGTAAAACGCCGGAAGGGCAGAACCTGTTTGCGCTGCTGCTCCAGCTGATGAACCGCTATTGTCAGGGTGTGATTGTGGAAGGGGTGGAAACGCTGGAAGAGTGGCGTGACGTTCAGAATTCTCCGGCTTTTGCAGCCCAGGGTTACTTCCTTTCCCGCCCGGTTCCACTGGAAACGCTCGACCGCGTCATTCTTGACCTCTAAGCATCGCCCCTTTCCGCCAGCCTCGGCTATCTTTATGACAGGCAAGGCTTTAAAGAAAGGGCGCCCGCATGACAAAAACACGGAAAATTATTCTCGCCGTCACTGGAACATTACTGCTACTGGTTGTCGTGGCGATCGTTATTATTGCGACTTTTGACTGGAATCGTCTCAAACCCACTATTAATGAGAAGGTCTCCACCGAACTTAACCGGCCCTTCGCCATTCGAGGCGATCTGGGGGTGGTCTGGGAGCGTCAGAAAGAGGAGAGGGGCTGGCGAAGCTGGGTGCCCTGGCCGCACATTCATGCTGATGACATTATTCTTGGCAACCCGCCAGAGATCCCGGAAGTCACTATGGTACATCTGCCGCGCGTAGAAGCCACTCTGGCGCCACTGGCGCTGCTCACCAAAACCGTCTATCTGCCGTGGATCAAGCTGCAAAAACCGGATGCCCGGTTGATTCGGCTCTCTGAGAAGAATAATAACTGGACCTTTGATCTCGCCGGCGATGAAAACAAAGACCCCAATGCTCAGCCCTCCAGTTGGGCGTTCCGCCTTGATAATATTCTCTTCGATCAGGGGAAAGTGACGGTTGACGATAAGGTCAGCAAAGCGGATATCGAGATCCTCATTGACCCACTGGGTAAGCCAGTGCCCTTTAACGAAATCACCGGTGACAATAAAGATAACGCGCAGGTGGCTGACTATGTCTTTGGGCTGAAGGCAAAAGGGCGTTACAACGGCCAGCCGCTCACCGGCACGGGAAAAATTGGCGGTATGCTGGCATTACGCAGCGAAGGAACGCCATTCCCGGTACAGGCAGATTTTCGCTCCGGTAACACCCGCGTGGCATTCGTTGGTAAGGTTAACGACCCGATGAAAATGGGCGGCGTGGATCTGCAACTGAAATTTGCCGGCAATTCCTTGAGCGAACTCTACGACCTGACAGGTGTGCTGCTGCCGGATACGCCGCCGTTCGAAACGGACGGGCATCTGATTGCTAAAATCGATGCTGAGAAAAGCTCCGTCTACGATTATCGCGGGTTTAACGGACGTATTGGCGACAGTGATATTCACGGTTCGCTGACCTACACCACCGGTAAACCTCGCCCGAAACTTGAAGGCGATCTTGAGTCAACGCAGCTGCGACTCGCAGACCTGGGGCCGCTGATTGGCGTTGATTCCGGTAAAGGCGCAGAAAAATCGAAGCAGGCTGAGCAGAAAAAAGGTGAGAAAAATCTCCAACCTGCCGGGAAAGTGCTGCCTTATGACCGCTTTGAAACCGACAAATGGGACGTGATGGATGCCGATGTGCGCTTTAAAGGTAAACGCATAGAGCATGGTAGCTCCCTGCCGATAAGCGATCTGTCAACGCACATCATTTTGCAAAATGCTGACCTCAAACTGAGTCCACTCAAGTTCGGCCTTGCGGGGGGCACCATCTCCTCCCATATCCGCCTCGAAGGGGATAAAAAACCGATGCAGGGGCGGGCGGAGATCCAGGCGCGGCGGCTGAAGCTCAAAGAGCTGATGCCGGATGTAGAACTGATGCAGAAGACGCTGGGTGAAATGAATGGCGATGCAGACTTCCGGGGAACCGGGAACTCGGTGGCAGCGCTTCTTGGCACCAGCAACGGCAACCTGAAACTGTTGATGAACGATGGTCTTATCAGCCGGAACCTGATGGAGATTGTCGGGCTTAATGTCGGGAATTACCTGGTCGGGCAGCTTTTTGGTGACGATGAGGTACGGGTCAACTGTGCGGCAGCGAACCTTAACCTGGTCAACGGCGTGGCCCGTCCGCAAATCTTCGCCTTTGATACAGAGAATGCGCTCATTAACGTGACCGGGACCGCAAGCTTTGCCTCAGAGCAACTGGATTTGACCATCGATCCGGAGAGTAAAGGCATCCGTATCGTGACCCTGCGTTCACCGCTCTATGTGCGCGGAAGCTTTAAAAACCCGCAAGCCGGTGTTAAAGCCGGGCCACTGATTGCCCGTGGTGCCGTGGCGGCAGCGCTGGCAACGCTGGTCACGCCCGCGGCTGCGCTGCTGGCGCTGGTGTCGCCATCGGAAGGTGAAGAGAATCAGTGCCGGACGATACTGTCGCAGATGAAGAAGTAAGTATTGTGCGGTGACTGCCCCTCACCCCAACCCTCTCCCCGAAGGGGCGAGGGGGAAAAGCGTACCCGGTCTTGCATGCGAGGTGATCGGAACCGTTTCGCATACGGCTGGCGCAGTTTGAGACGGGCACGACCCTGACCCTCTCCCTGAGGGAGAGGGTCAGGGTGAGGGGAGAATTTTGTACGGGCACGGACGGTCCCCTCGCTCTCCGGGGAGAAGGCCAGGGTGAAGGGGGAATTGTATGTGGGCACGGACCGTTCCCTCGCCCCTTTGGGGAGAGGGTCAGGGTGAGGGGGAACATTCCGCACGATTGCTCAAGGAGAGACTGTTGCGGATAGTGGAACAGCCCATGCAGGCTACGTGGAATGGTTCCGTTCACCGTAAGTTCATTTTTCTCTGAAGCCACCGCACCCGTGAACGTGCAAGGGAGGCTCGCCGCCGCCTCCCTTGCAACCCGGGCTCCCGGCCAGGAAAATCGCCGCAGCGCGGTCCGTTCGTCCTATGCCGCCGTGCTGTCGGGTCGGGGACCAGCCTGCATCCCTGCAGGCTATCCCCTCCGCCCGCGTCCCTGCGGGCGGTCCCGGCCCGTCGTCAACGCCTCACCGATTTTCAGCCGGACCGCACCCCCCCGCTGTACGCCAGGAGTTACAGATAAAAAG
>NZ_JAHVDV010000046.1:0-25919 GCF_051486985.1 Yokenella regensburgei | reverse complement strand
GGAAAGAGCAGGTCTGCGCGGGAATGAGAAAGCTGTTGCAACTGGCTTATGGCGTAGTGAAATCGGGTCGCATATTCGACGCTGAGATACCGCTTGCGGCCTGAACCGCAAGACGGTATCTCTCCCCAAAGGGGCGAGGGAGAAAAGCGGCCCCCCACGCGCTTGATCTCCTCTCGCACAGGGCGCCCCGACGCGCTTCAGACGAGGGCGAAGGTCTTCAGAACGAATGGGAAAGCCCTATCCGCTCGATCGGTCCCCTCGCCCCTTTGGGGAGAGGGTTAGGGTGAGGGGCAGCCCGCTACCCCATCACCGCCGTACTCAGCCGGCAGGTGCAGCAGCGGCGGTCTCGCTCGTCGAACACCACAATCTCCCAGCTCTGATTATGCCGACCCAGGTGCAGCGGCTGGCAGACAGCGCGCACTTTCCCTTGCGACACCGCACGGTGGTGGGTGGCGTTTAGCTCCGTCCCCACCACACACTGCCCGTCGCCGGTCATCATAAATCCGGCCATTGACCCCAGCGTTTCCGCCAGCGCCGCAGAGGCTCCGCCGTGCAGCAGACCAAACGGCTGGTGGGTACGGGCATCCACCGGCATTTCGGCTTCAAGTACATCATCCCCGAGACGGGTGTACACAATCCCCAGGTGCGCGACCATCGTACCCGCGCTGGTGGCATTCAGCTCCCCGAGCGTTAACTGACGTTTCCAGATCATTTACGCCCCCAGCGTCGAGCCGCCATCCACCACGATATCCTGCAAGGTGATATGGCTGGCATAGTCGGAGGCGAGGAACAGAATGGTGCTGGCGATTTCGTCCGGGCGGGCAATCTTACCCAGCGGAATACCCAGCTTAAACTGCTCACCAAAACCAGCAATGCGCTTTTGTTCCGCATCGCTGCTGGTCCACAGCGTGCGCTGCATATCGGTATCGGTGGAACCAGGCGAAACGATGTTCGCCCGCACGCCGCTTGACGCCAGTTCGAGCCCCACCGTCAGCGCCAGGCTTTTCAGCGCCGCTTTCGACGCACCGTACGCGCTCATGCCGATTCGCGGCGTGTGGGCAGCATCGGACGCCACCGTAACAATCGCTCCCCCCTGCTGCTGGCGAAACTGCGCCATCGTCGCCTGGAAGAGGTTAAACGCCCCACCGACGTTAACCGCGAACGTCTGCTGCCAGTCCTCCTGCGAGAGCGCATCCGTCGCCCCCATTCGTAAAATACCCGCCGCGTTAACCAGTACATCCAGGCGTGGGCTCTGCGCCAGCACGCGTCGGCAGACCCGATCCACCTGCTCAGCATCGGCAATGTCGAGCACTTCGGTGGCAAAAGGGTAGCGTTCACCGTCAAAAGCCCGATCAAACCCCGTGACCTGCGCGCCCGCTTCAGTAAACGCCAGCGCCGTGGCGTAACCGATGCCCTTACCAGCCCCGGTCACCCATACCCTCTTCCCTGCAAAATCCATTATCTGACCTCCCGGGAGAGCAGCGCCCACCAGGCGTCGATGGTTGGATTTTTCGCCAGCATCACAAAATCAATATCGCCGTGCACTTTGCGCCAGCGTGCCGCGAGCGCCATCATGCGCACCGAGTCCAGGCCGTAATCAATCAGATTTTCGTCGTCAAACGGCTCGTCGGACTCATCCAGCAGCGGCAGGATCAGCGCGCGCAACGCGGTTTTGCTGGTCGGCACCGGCAGCAACGCTTCTGTCATGACCACCCGTCCGGAGCGTCCCGCCACGTATTTCAGCGACATCAGATGCTCCTCCCGGCTGAAATCTGCCAGCGCATCGGCCACCATAAACGGCTTGATATCACGCATAAAGGCGTCAGTCGCGGTGGTCATACAGCCAATGTGCGAATACACGCCGGTAATGATGAGCTGGTTACGCCCGGTCTCTTTGAGCATCTGCTCCAGCGGCGAGCGGTGAAAGGCGCTGTAACGCCACTTCACCAGCACGGTGTCGGCTTCGTCCGGCGCAAGGGCCGCCACAATCTGCTGCTGCTCCGGTGAACGGGTCAGACCCGGCCCCCACATATCATTGAGCAGTGCGCGATCGTCATCACTCTGATCTTTTGGCTGGGCGGTGTAGTAGACCGGAATATTGTGCTGCTTACAGAAGTGGCGCAGCGCAGCGATATTGGCGATCACCTGTGCCATCATCGGGCAGTTATCGCCCCAGAAGTTGAGGAAATACTCCTGCATATCATGGATCAGCAAGGCGGCGCGCTCGGGTTCAAACGCCCACTGCACTTTGTTGTCAGGAATGTCATTCGCGGTCGGCAGTGCGTAGCCGGTCAGTTTTGGAATAGCCATCTTCTCTCCTCGTTACGCCTGCGCGCGTTGTGCCAGCGACTGGCGTAATTGTTTCTTATCGACTTTGCCTACCGGGGTCAGCGGCAGCGCGTCCAGGCACTCCACGCGATCCGGCAGTTTAAACTCAGCGACCCCCAGCTCACGCAGGAAACGGCGGATCTCCACCGCACGCACCGGGCGCTTCACCACCAGATACGCGCAGCTTTTTTCACCGAGCAGGCTGTCTTCCATGCTGACCAGCGCAGCCTGGATCACCGCCTCGTGGCGCAACAGCAAATTCTCAACCTCTTCGGCGGCGATCTTCTCGCCACCACGGTTGATCTGATCTTTCTCGCGCCCCTGAACGGTGATGTAGCCCGCTTCATCAATGGCAATCAGATCGCCGGAGCAGTAGAAACCATTGGCATCAAAGGCACTGGCATTATGTTCCGGGCTGTTGAAGTAGCCGCGGAAGGTGTACGGACCGCGCGTCATCAGGCGACCGACCTCACCGCGCGGCAGCGGATTACCCTGCTCATCAGCCACCCAGACTTCATCGTCCGGGCACATCGGGCGGCCCTGAGTATTGAAAATACGTTCCGGGGTATCATCCAGCGCCGTGTAGTTCACCAGCCCTTCCGCCATGCCGAAGACCTGCTGCAACTGGCAGCCAATCTCAGCCGGAATGCGTGCCGCGAGGGTGGCAGGCAGACGTGCACCGCCGACCTGCAACAACGCAAGCGAGGAGAGCTGGGCGGCATCGGCGCCTTCGGTTAACGCCTGCAGCCACAGGCTCACCGCAGGTGGCACCAGAGAGGTGACGTTGATGCGATGCTTTTCGATCAACGGGAAACAGAGCGTGGCGCTGGGATCGTTTGCCAGCACCACGCAACCGCCCGCCAGAAACACACCCAGCGATCCTGGGGAGCTCATCGCAAAGTTGTGCGCGGCGGGCAGTGCGTTCAGGTAACGGGTCTCTGCCGTAATGCCGCAGATCTCGTTGCTGCGGCGAATACTGTAGTAATAGTCGTTATGCGTACGCGGAATCAGCTTCGGCGTACCGGTGCTGCCGCCGGAGAGCTGGAAAAAGGCCACCTCATCGGCAGGGGTTGGCGTTTCGATAACGTTTCTGGACGGGTACTGAATCGCCGCCGTGAGTGCGTTCTCCCCTTCATCATTCAGGAATAACGAGACGCGCGCCGAAGCATGTTCAGCGGTAAAATTCTGCCAGAAGTCATTGGTCGCAAAGAGCGCATGGGCACGGTCAGCTATCAACAACGCAGGTTTAATCTGCGCGGCGTAAGCGTTCAGCTCGGTACGCTGGTGGCTGAAAAGCGCATTCACCGGGGCGACGCCTATTTTCAGCAGCGCAAAGAAGGTGATGTAAAACTCGGCCACATTGCCAAGCTGCACCAGTGCGGTCTCGCCACGCTGAATGCCCAGTGCCTGCAGTCGGGCTGCCAGGTTGTCAGACGCCTGGTGAAGCTGCTGGTAGCTAAAACGGCGTTCGCCATCGATCACTGCCGTCGCATCGCTTTGCGCATGGCGGGTCAGCATCTCGGTCATTGGCCTATCCAGCCAGTAACCTTTCTCACGGTAGCGCCTGGCGAACGCCTCCGGCCAACGGGTAAAGGGAAGGGTCATCATCACTCCTTAATGCAGGCCAAAAACGTTAAGCATGGTGGTCAGTTTGATGCCGGTTTCGCGCCACTCTCCCGCCGGGGACGATGCTGGCACAATACCCGCACCGGCAAACAATCGAACACGATTTTCATGAAGACATGCACAGCGGATGGTCACCACCCACTCGCCGTTACCTTCCTCATCACACCAGCCAACAATGCCGCCAAACAGCTCACGATCGAAGGGCTCAAGTTCAGCGATAAGTCTTTTTGCGACATCGTGCGGGAAGCCGCTCAGCGCGGGCGTCGGATGGAGCAGGCAGGCCAGCGTCAGCGCGTTTTCGCCCTGTTGCGCCGTGCCTTCAATGGGCGTGGCGAGGTGCCATAAAGTTGGCGTGTTCACCAACTGTGGGGAACCCGGCAGGGTCAGACTACGGCTTCGCGTCTGCAGCACCTGTTTCATGGCCTGGGTTACCAGCGCATGTTCATGGCGGTCTTTTTCGGACGCCAGCAGTCTGTTACCCGCTTCACGGTCGAGCATGTCATCGGGCTGGCGACGTGCTGAACCGGCGAGCGGCAGTGAACTAAAGTGTTCACCGTCCTTGCGCAGCAGCAGTTCAGGGCTGGCACCGAGCAGCACCGCCCCGCTGCTGAGCGGAACATGGAAGTTAAAGCTCGCCGGGTTCTGGGCAATCAGGCGCTCCAGCAGGCTGCCGCTGTCAAGACGGGCATCGGTGGCAATATCAATCAGCCGCGACAGGACAATCTTGTCCACTTCCGGCGTGGCGGTCAGCGCCGCGCCACGGGCGACCATCTCCATAAACACCGCCTGCGAAGGGATTTCCGTACGTGAAGTCACCACCGGGGCACCCTGAGCGGATAAGTAGCGGGAGGCATGTTGTTTAGACGGGCGCGAAAAAGTCTGCCACGACGCAGGAATAAAGAGTTCGGAGGGCTGGCGGGTATCGAAGGGAATAGCCCCCACCACCACCGGCCTTACCACCCCTTTCGCCTTCGCGTCCGCGAAAGCCTGGCTCAGCGACTGCTGAAACGCGCTGTGTGGGTTATCCCCTCCTGCGGCAGGCTCACTGATACGGGCAACGCACCCGGACGTGGTAAAACTGCGAAACGGCGACATAAAGAAAAACTGGTCTGATGCCAGCGTTTTTGTCGTCTGTTGAACGTCCTCAGCCAGTGACGTATCCATATCATCCTCCAAAAATGATAAATAAATTACGAATGATTATCATTTGAATTTCGGTCGATAAAGCTAAAGGTATTGCCACTGAGTGTCAACCGCAGCGCAATGTACTCTCAACGCTAGGGCTTGCATCCCACCCCCGCAACGATGAAAATGAGAAGCATTAACCTCAATAAAAACAGGATGCGAGTCGTGACACTCCCTTTGATATGCCGTAAGCCCCTTATCATGCTGCTCATTTTTATTTCCGGGATGGCCTCAGCGATGGCCGCCGACTGGCCCCGTCAGGTGACTGACAGCAAAGGAAGCCACACCCTTGAACAAAAGCCGCTGCGTATCGTCTCCACCAGCGTTACGCTAACCGGTTCGTTGCTCGCCATTGATGCACCGGTGATTGCCAGCGGCGCGACCACGCCAAATAACCGTTTTGCTGATGACCAGGGGTTTCTGCGTCAATGGAGCGATGTGGCGAAAAAGCGCCATGTCGCACGTATGTATATTGGTGAGCCCAATGCCGAAGCCGTAGCCGCGCAGATGCCGGATCTTATCCTCATCAGTGCGACCGGTGGCGACTCTGCGCTCGCGCTGTATGACCAGCTCTCCGCCATCGCGCCTACGCTTGTCATCAACTACGACGACAAGAGCTGGCAGGCGCTGTTGACCCAACTGGGCACCCTTACCGGGCAGGAGAAACAAGCCGCCGTGCGTATTGCCGAATTCCATCAGCAACTGAGCGACGTCAAAGCGAAAATGACGCTCCCGCCGCAGCCCGTCACCGCGCTGGTCTATAACCCTGGTGCGCATAGCGCCAACCTCTGGACCCAGGACTCTGCGCAGGGTCAGTTGCTGGCGCAACTGGGCTTCACGCTCGCCACGCTGCCAGAAGGTCTCAACACCAGCAAAAGCCAGGGCAAGCGCCATGACATCGTGCAACTGGGCGGCGAAAACCTCGCCAGCGGCCTCAACGGCGAAGCGCTGTTCCTCTTCGCCAGTGACCAGAAAGATGCCGATGCACTCTCTGCCAACCCGCTGCTTTCTCACCTGACCGCAGTACAGAACAAACGGGTCTATGCGCTGGGGTCAGAAACTTTCCGTCTGGATTACTACAGCGCCACCCGCGTGTTACAGCGCCTGTCTGCGTTGTTTGGCTAATGCACCTAAGAAACCGAAGGCTGCTGCCGGAAACGGCGCAGCTCGCGTAAGACCAGCATCAATATTGCCCCAACCATTGCCAGCGCGAAGCCACTGCTGCTGGCCGAAGCAGCCGGGGTCATTATCACCCCTAACCCCCCTAACAGCGCCGCGCCGATGGCATCACCGGTAACGTTCTGCGCCGTCCATAATCCATTAATGCGCCCGAGCATCGCCTCCGGCGTTTGCGTCTGAATCAACGTGTACTGCAACAGCGAACTGATGGCGCTCAGCCAGCCAAACAGCACCAGGAACAGCGCGCCCAACGCCCAGTGCGGCATCAGGCTAAATAGCCCGATGGCGATAAATGCCCCCACGCTCGACCCCAGCATCAGCAGGCCAGGACGCAGTGGATGCGCCAGTCGCCCGCTGGTTAACGCCCCTGCCGCTGCCCCGAGCGGGATAGCGGCATACAGAAGACCAATCTGTGCCGCGGACATCTGCCACTGGATTGCCAGCGCCGGGTATAGCACGCGCACCGCGCTTGCCATTGTGAGCAGGCCGCCGAGCAGCGCGATGCCGCCAATCAGCGGGCTACTGAGCAGAAAACGAAAACCGGCCACCAGCGAGGCCAGCGGATGTTCACGCGCCTGAGGCGGCGGTGGCAACAGCGGCAAACCGAGCAGTGGGATCAGGGTGATAAACGACCCCGCCGCCGCGAGGCCGTAGTTCCAGGCAACACCGCCGGTTGCCAGCAGTAAGCCACCGCACATCGGGGAGATAACCGAGCCAAGACGCACCGTCAGCATTGTGATGGCGCCGGCCTGCATTAAGTTTTCACGCCCGACCAGCGCGGGGGTTGCCGCCAGCAGCGCCGTCACGCCGAGAGAGGCGAAGAAGCCATCCCAGAGTCCAAGCAGGTAAATCGCCAGCAGCGAAGGTTCCGGCATCAGCGCGTTGAGCCATAAGCCAATAAAGCCCACGCCGCAGGTGCTGCGGGCAATCAGTATCAGTTTTTTTCGCTCATAGCGGTCCGCCAGCACGCCGCCGGTCATCAGGCCGACAAACATGGCGCTGCCGGTGAGGGTGACGGCGAGTCCCACCTGCCAGCTTGAATGGGTCATCGCCTGAATCTGTACCGGCACGGCAACGCCCAACAGACCCAGCGATAAAATCGAGATAAAACGGGCAAGAAACACCGCGCGAAAGGCCGGGTGTGTTCGTAAAAGGCTGACGTTCAGCAGCCAGGATTGTCGGTTCATTACAACGCCTTAACGCGAACTTTTTTTATCCATTCCAGAGCGTGCATGGTAACATATACAAACAAGATCGATAACGATAATTACTATCATTATCAAGTCAGGAAAGTATTATGTCGTTCTCCCGTTCCCGGACGCGCGTGTTTACCGTCGTCGGGTTATTGCTGTTGCTGGTACTGGCAATGGCCCTCAGCCTCTTCCTTGGCGCAAAAGCCATGTCCCCGGATGTGGTGCTGGATGCCCTCGCAGGCACCTGCCAGAGTGCTGACTGCACCATTATTCGTGACGCCCGCTTGCCGCGAACGCTGGCTGGTTTACTGGCCGGTGGCGCGCTCGGCATTGCCGGGGCGTTAATGCAAACCCTCACCCGTAACCCCCTTGCTGACCCTGGTCTGCTGGGTGTTAACTCCGGCGCCAGCTTCGCTATTGTGGTCGGTGCCGCACTGTTTGGTGCCGCCTCGCCGGTGGAACAACTGGGGCTGGCGTTTTGTGGTGCTTTCACCGCCTCGCTGCTGGTGGCCTTCACCGGCAGCGCGGGCGGCGGGCAGTTAAGTCCGGTGCGTCTGACGCTGGCAGGCGTGGCCCTGGCGGCGGTGCTCGAAGGGTTGTCCAGTGGTATTTCGTTGCTCAATGCGGATGTTTATGACCAGTTGCGTTTCTGGCAGGCCGGTTCGCTGGATATTCGTACCCTGCAAACGCTCAGGATTGTGCTGATCCCGGTGCTGCTGGCGGCGGGTGCGGCACTGCTGTCAAGCCGCGCCCTGAACAGCCTGAGCCTCGGTAATGACACCGCCACGGCCCTCGGCAGTAAAGTCGCCCGGACGCAGCTGCTGGGCCTGATTGCCATCACCGTGCTGTGCGGTAGCGCCACGGCGGTGGTCGGGCCGATTGCCTTTATCGGGCTGATGATGCCGCATCTGGCACGCTGGCTGGTGGGTGCCGATCACCGCTGGTCTTTGCCGGTTACGCTGATTGCCACGCCGACGTTACTGCTGTTTGCCGACATTCTGGGCCGCTTTCTGGTGCCGGGGGAACTGCGTGTCTCGGTGGTCAGCGCCTTTATCGGCGCGCCGGTGTTGATTGTGCTGGTACGACGCATTCGTGGAGGTGGCCTGTGATCGCCCCTTCCCGTCGTCTGGTTTTCAGTTGTGTGGCAATGTGCCTGATGTGCCTTGCGCTGGCGGTCTGGGGGCTACGCAGCGGTGCGGTGATGCTCAGCGTCGGGCAGGTGATTGACGCCCTTGGCGGCACCGCTCCCCGCGCCATGCAGTTGGTGGTGACTGAATGGCGCCTGCCGCGCGTGTTTATTGCACTGCTGGTGGGGGCCGCGCTGGGTATCAGCGGAGCGATCTTTCAGTCGCTGATGCGTAACCCTCTTGGCAGCCCGGATGTTATGGGCTTTAACACCGGTGCCTGGAGCGGTGTGCTGGTGGCGATGGTGTTTTATGGTCAGGATTTAACGGCAATTGCGCTGGCGGCGCTGGGCGGTGGCATCATCACCTCGATCATTGTCTGGCTGCTGGCATGGCGCAACGGTATTGAAACCTTCAGGCTTATCATCGTCGGCATCGGGGTCCGGGCCATGCTGGTGGCCTTCAATACCTGGCTGTTAATGCATGCCTCCCTGGAGACCGCCCTCTCCGCAGGTCTGTGGAACGCCGGCTCGCTCAACGGCCTGACCTGGGCGAAAACCCTGCCTTCGGTGCCAGTGATTATCCTGATGTTTGTTTTTGCGGCCCTGCTTTCTCGCCGCCTGCGGCTGCTGGAGATGGGTGATGACAGCGCCTGCGCGCTGGGGGTGAATGTAGAACGCTCTCGCCTGCTGCTGATGCTGGTGGCAGTGGTGTTGACCGCATCATCAACGGCGGTGGCCGGGCCCATCTCCTTTATCGCTCTGGTCGCGCCGCACATCGCCCGCCGTCTCAGCGCCACCGCGCGCTGGGGGCTTACCCAGTCGGCGCTCTGTGGGGCGTTACTGCTGTTACTGGCAGATATCTGCGCCCAGCAGTTGTTTATCCCTTATCAGTTACCCGTGGGCGTCGTCACCGTCAGCCTCGGTGGCATTTACCTTATCGCCTTGTTGATTCAGGAGTCCCGCAAAAAATGATCGATACAGCAGCCCGTTTGCGCGGCGAAGCCCTAACCCTGGGCTACGGTAAGAAAATTGTCGCCACTGAGTTGAGTGTCGCCATTCCCGATGGGCATTTCACTGCCATTATCGGCCCCAACGGCTGCGGGAAATCGACGCTGCTGCGCACCCTGAGCCGCCTGATGACGCCGGAACAGGGCCATGTCTATCTTGATGGCGAGCAGATCCAGCGCTTTGCCAGCAAAGAGGTAGCGCGTCGCGTCGGGCTGCTGGCGCAGAATGCGACGACGCCGGGAGATATTACCGTGCAGGAGCTGGTGGCCCGCGGACGTTATCCGCATCAGCCGCTGTTTACCCGCTGGCGTAAGGAAGATGAAGAGGCCGTTAAGCGTGCCATGCGGGCAACGGGGGTGGACACGCTGGCGACCCAGAGTGTGGATACCCTTTCCGGTGGTCAGCGCCAGCGTGCATGGATTGCGATGGTACTGGCGCAGGAGACTGCCATTATGCTGCTCGATGAGCCGACCACCTGGCTCGACATCAGTTATCAGATTGATGTGCTGGAGCTGCTGAGCGATCTCAACCGCGAGCAGGGGTATACGCTCGCGGCGGTGTTGCATGATTTGAATCAGGCCTGCCGGTATGCCACCCATCTGATTGCGCTGCGCGACGGTAAGATTGTGGCGCAGGGTGCGCCGAAGGAAATCGTGACGCCGGAGCTGATTGAAGCGGTGTACGGGCTGCGTTGTTTGATTATTGAGGATCCAGTGGCCCATACGCCGCTGGTGGTGCCGCTGGGGAAATACGCCGGGTGAGGTTTGCCGGGCGTTTGCCCCCTCACCCTCACGGTTTGCAGCGAAAACATTGCTCAATGAGAATAAAACAGTCACCGCGATGACAGGGTCCGGCTGAAAATCGATGAGGCGTTGACGGCTGACCGGGGCCGCCCGCAGGGAAGCGGGCGGAGGGGATAGCCTACAGGGATGTAGGCTGGTCCCCGACCCGATAGTCAGACGACATAAGACGAATGCACCGCGCCAGCGGCGATTTTCCTGGCCGGGAGCCCGGGTTGCAAGGGTGGTGGCGGTGAACCACCCTTGCACGTTCACGGGTTCTGGTGTGACAGAAAAGCAAGGAACATAAGGTGAACGGAAATACCCTCAGCGCCGCATGTTGCCCCTAACCATGATACGTTGCCCTCACCCCAACAACTCCCGCAGTACCGGGCCTATGGATTCAAACGCCTGTGGCGAAATAATGTCCACATGTGCGCAATCCTGACGGTACACCTCCAGCTCATCCACCCACGGGGACCAGGCGTGTTGCGGATCCATCCCTTGCGGCAGTGTCCGCTCTGCCACAAACAGTGTGGCTTTCCCGGCAAAATGGGTACTGTGAGCGGTGCTCAGCAGGCGAACCGCATCTCCGTAGTTGCCTTCAATGGTGGCAAACATCTCGTCTGAGCCCTGCCCTTGCCGGGCGGCGATAAACGCCTCGCGCTCGCGCGCAATCTCTGCCAGTACTTCCGGGTCCAGACCGTTGGCCTCTTTTTCAGACCAGTTTTGCGTCTCCGGCGGCCAGGTGTCCAGCAGACCCAAAAATGCCACCGTTTCGCCCCGCGCCCGCAGTCGCGCCGCAATCCCCTGCGCCAGCGTTCCGCCGAGGGAGTAGCCGAACAGGTGGTAAGGTCCGTGCGGTTGCTGTGCCAGCAGCGTCGCCAGATGGTGCTCACACACGTCATCCAGGGTCGCCGCCTGCTGCATGGGTCCTTCCGGGCGCGGCGACTGAATGCCGGTAATCGACCAGCGCGGCGAGAGATAACGCGCCAGCACGCTGAACTGCCAGGCAAAACCGGATGCAGGATGGAAGCAGAACAGCGTCGGGCCGCTCCCTTCGCGCAACGGCAGCAGGGTTTCCAGTCCCATACGACTGTCGACACTGTCCTGCGTTACCAGCAGCGCCAGCTTTTCCACCGTGGAGGCGACCATGATCTGCCCCGGCGTCACATGGCGCTCAAAGGTTTTACTGAGCAGTGCCGCGAGCCGCATCGCCAGCAACGAGTGACCGCCGAGGGCGAAGAAGTCGGCCTGCGCATCCTGCACCTCGCAGCCAAGCAGCGCCGAGAACGCGCCTGCAACCTGAGTTTCTGCCCCTTCACGCACCGGGCGGGCATCCTGCTGACGCACTGGCGTGGGCAGCGGCAGCGCCTTACGGTCCAGTTTGCCATTGGCACTGAGCGGCAGCTCACTCAGTTGCAGCAGGACCACTGGCACCATATGTGCCGGAAGCTGCTGCGTCAGCCTCTCGCGAAGTGCGGTGACATCGAGCGGCAGACCGGAGTCAGACACCACATACCCCACCAGCTGGCGCGCATCGCCCTCCCCTGCCACGGCCTGATTCAACACGCAGGCGTGGGTAACCCCCTGCGCCACATCCGGCAGCGTCATCAGCGCCCGGTCGATTTCACCCAGTTCAATACGCTGGCCGCGAATTTTAAGCTGGTCGTCACTGCGACCGAGGTACTCCACCGCGCCGTCGTTCAGCCAGCGCGCCACGTCCCCGGTGCGGTACATTCGCTCGCCCGCCGCAAAGGGATCGGCGATAAAGCGGCTGGCGGTGAGATCCGGCCTGCCGAGGTAGCCCTGCGCCAGCTGAATGCCCGTGAGGTAAAGATCCCCGGCCACACCTGGCGGAACCGGCTGCATCATGCCATCGAGAATACGCAGTCCCGTGTTCCAAACCGGAAAACCAATCGGCACGCTAGTGCCCGTCACCGCCGCCAGCGTCTCGCCGTGGGCCGGATACCAGCTCACGTCGACCGCCGCTTCGGTCGGCCCGTACAGATTGTGCAACGGTGCGTGTGTCAGCGCTTCCCACTCGCGGCACAGCGCGGCTGGCAACGCTTCGCCGCTACAGAACACCTTGTTCAGCGTATGACAGGTTTCCCGTGCGATTGCCGGAGTCAGTGAGGCAACAAAGGCCGCCAGCATCGACGGCACAAAGTGGGTGGTCGTCACGCCAAAGCGGGCGAAGAACTGCTGAAGCGCGAGCGGGTCACGGTGCGCCTCGGGTTCTGCCATCACCAGTTGCGCCCCGGCGATAAAGGGCCACCAGAACTCCCACACCGAGACGTCAAAACTGCACGGCGTTTTCTGCGCCACCACATCCTGCGCGCTCAGCGGGTAGTGGTTTTGCATCCACAACAGACGGTTGACGATGGCGGTCTGCCCGACCATTACCCCTTTCGGGCGACCGGTGGAGCCGGAAGTAAAAATGATATAAGCCGTGTGCTCCGGGCGGGAGAGCGCCAGCGGCGCATCGCCGGACACCGCAAGCGGTGCGCCGTAACACAGGTGCGCCAGGTCTGGAATATCATTGAAGCGGGCAAGCTGATCGTCAGAGGTAATCAGCAGACGCGGTTGCGCATCGTCCAGCATCATCCGCAGGCGCTCGTCCGGGTAACCGGTATCGAGCGGCAGCCAGGCGGCACCGGCCTCCACAATGCCGTGCAGGGCCAGCGTCAGAAATACCGAGCGCGGCAGCGCGACGGCAACGCAGTCGCCCGGCTTCACGCCTTTCTCACGCAACAGGTTTGCCAGAGCGACGACCTGCTCGCGCATTTCACGGTAGCTGAACTGCCAGTGTGCGTCCGCCAGCGCCGGGGCATTCGGGGTTTTCGCGGCCTGCTGCGCCACTAATTCACTCAGCGTGGTCTCCGGCAGCATGATGCCGGTAGCGTTAATGTTCTCAAGCTGACCACTCTCCCGGGCTGAGAGAAGCTGCGCCTCGCCGCAGCGAAGCGCCGGGTTCGCGGCAAACTGGCGGAGTAAATCGTGCAGACGGGCAGTATGCGTGCGCAGCGTGGTCTCTTCATAGCGACTGCGGTTCGCCAGCACCTCCAGCGTCAGGCCACCTGCTTCCTCCGGGAAAAGCGCGATCTCCAGATCGTTAACCGGCCCGGTCGCAAGCGTGTGGGTCTGCCCGGCAATCCCATCCACATCCAGCAGGTAGTCGAACATTTTGACGTTAAAGACCGGGCCAAACAGCGGTTCTTCTCCGGTGGCGCGACCCGCATCGCGCAGGATCTGCTCGGCATCGTAGCGCTGATGACGGCGCATTTTTTTTAGCTGCCCGGCAAGGCTTGCCGCCAGTTCTGCCAGGGTCTGGCTGGCGTCAATGTGTACGCCGAGGGGCAGGACGTTAAGCACCGGTCCGGTGGCGGTAAGGGCGGCGGAACCCATCCGGCGCATAAAGATAAACCCGGCGGCATAGTCCAGTCGACTGCTGAGACGACCAAGCCAGAGGGCCACCAGCGCCAGCGCCAGGTCAGCAGGCTGGCAGGCCGGTGCCGCCTGAGTAAGCCGACGGAACGCGGCGGTATCCAGGGTCATTTTCAGGCGCAGAATATCTGTGGTCGCAGCACGCCCGGGCAGTGGCGCGTCGGATAATGTCCCGGCTGCTGGCAAGGTGCGCTGATGTTCAGACCAGAAGGCTTTATCCCGCTGCCATGCGTCGCTCTCGCGGTAGCGCTGATACTCCTCTACCACCTCTGCAAAAGGGGTAAAAGGCGATGCCGGGTTGGGGGCGCCGTGGCGCATTGCGCGGTAAATGGCGGCAATCTGGCGGGTAATGGCGGGGAAACTGAATCCATCCACCAGTAAATGGTGATAGCGCTGATACCAGTACCAGCGGGTATCACTTACCTGAAGAAGGGCGTGGTGCACTAATGGCCTGCCACCGTCCACGCGCAGGTTTTGCGCCAGATCGGCATTCATCATCGTCAGTGCGGCGGCATGGGGGTCACGCTCAGCGCGCAGATCAACCCGCTGCGGCAGAGGAAAAGTCAGGGACTCATCGACCCACTGCCAGACTTCACCGTCATCTTCGGTAAAACGCATGCGCAGGGTATCTGCCTGCCGCACGCCTTCTGCTATCGCCTGCGCCAGTAAAGGCGCATCCAGTTCGCCGTCCAGCTCCACGTAATGGGCAACGCTCCAGGCGTTGGGCAGCGTGGAGAGTTTTTCTGCCATCCAGATCCCCGGCTGGGCCGCCACTAAAGGCAATCGCGTGGTCATCCGTTTCTCCTTATCAGGCATGGTGCGCCGGGGTTAATGTCTGCCAGCGCTGCGCAAGCCAGTCGGCGCATTCCGCCTGCGATGCCGGCTCGCAAATTACCTGCCAGCCCGGCGGTAACGCACACTGTTGCGGCCACAGGCTGTACTGCTGCTGACTATTTTGCAGAATATAAAATTGCCCCTCGGGGTTATCGAAGGGATTACTGAATTCCATACCTGACTCCTGTCATGAAAAAGTGCGGCTCATTCACCGTGCAGCAGGGGCTGCCAGAGGGTGATAAGCCCCGCCGTCAGTCCACCGCGCCAGCAGAGCGCATCGTGACCGCCGTCAACCTGGCGCCAGACAACGGAAGGCTGTGTACGCTGTAGTTCAGCAAGCAGGGCCTGATTGGCGCGCATAATAAGGGGTTCGCGAACACCTGCCTCCAGCACAATCCGTAAGCCCTGCGCCGAGAGCTCGTCACGTTTGAGTTGCTCAATAAGCAGGCCATCCTCACGACCGCCGCGATGCGGCCACCAGTAAGAACCGGACTGGCTCAGCACACAGCCAAAACGCGCAGGCCAGTGCAGTGCGGCATATAAAGACGCCAGGCCACCAAAGCTCTGACCGGCCACCACCGTGCGATCCGCGCGGTCACTGAAAGGGGCAACGGCGTGGATCTCAGGCAGAAGTTCCTCCTGAACCGCCAGCCAGAAGTCAGGGTTACACGGGAGTTCCCGACTGCGGTGAGCGGTATCTATCACGTCGATAAGCACATAGACGGCAGGGGGAAGTTTGCCCTGCCGGGTTAACGCCGCCAGCGCAGGCCAGACGGGCATACTTTCTGCCCAGAACTGACCATCCAGTAGCACCGCGAGCGGACGTTCAGCGCAGGCGTCCTCGCCGGTGGTAAACACCCACACGCGGCGGTGATTGTGTAAACGTTCACTCTTCCACTCCAGGCAGACCGGCGGCGTAAAGGGCTCCCCGGTTGCATCCCAGCCCGGCTGCTCAGGCGCACCCGGCAAAGAGAGCGGTGAGACCGGATGGCCCCGACCACCGCGCCAGGAATGGGCATTGAGCGGGTCGGCAATGGCATGGGGGAAAAGACTGCGCCAGCCTTCCCGAAGCGCGCTGCGATCCGGGGGAGTCATTTCGGCCTGCGGCGGGAAATCATCGGTGCGTGTGGAGGGAATAAAGCAGTAGGTGCCGCGCCAGCTGGCTTCGAGCGGCGTCTGCCATGTCCAGACATCGGTGCCGGCGATGCGTTGCAAAGACTGAGGCGTAGACTGCTGATGGTGATCGGTCACCCCGGTAATATAAAGCCAGACGCGTTTTACCTGTGAGGTTGCTTCGCAGCCAGAGGGATCACGCCACCAGAAGGTGACAAGGTACTGTTCCGGTGATATTTTTTCCCACTCCGGCCCCTGTTTTGACGCCCACCAGGCATCACTTCCTGTCTCTGACACCACCCTATTACCCCGAATCACTTGTGGAATTTTTGTCTGCACTATCAAATTTCTTGATAATATTATTGATAATTATTTTCATTTGCAATAGCGTATTGCCCGCGCCCATACCGGCGCGTCTTTCATCTTAAAAAGGCCAGCTGTTGCGATTTTTCTCAGGATGAGCTCCCGTTGCACCATGCTGGCGACATCATGCCGTTTTCCTTACCCGTTGGGAAAGGATGGACCTGGGAACGCGGCGGAAAAAGCAGGAAATACAATGAAAAACAAAATCCGTTCCCTGACCTTACTGGTCAATTTTGGGATCTATGGCGCCGCGCTGCCCGCTTTCGCTGCAGAGACCGCCACTGACGCATCCAGCAACGAAGACACCATTGTGGTAACCGCCGCGCAGCAGAATCTGCAGGCGCCGGGGGTTTCCACCATCACCGCCGATGAAATCCGCAAGAATCCCCCCGCGCGTGACGTTTCTGAAATCATCCGCACCATGCCGGGCGTCAACCTGACCGGTAACTCCACCAGCGGCCAGCGCGGCAACAACCGTCAGATTGATATTCGCGGTATGGGCCCGGAAAACACCCTGATTCTGGTCGACGGCAAACCGGTGACCAGCCGCAACTCCGTGCGTCAGGGCTGGCGTGGGGAGCGTGATACCCGTGGCGATACCAACTGGGTACCGGCAGATATGATTGAGCGCATCGAAGTCCTGCGTGGCCCGGCGGCGGCGCGCTACGGTAACGGCGCGGCGGGGGGGTGGTGAACATCATCACTAAAAAATCCACCGACCAGGCGTGGCATGGCTCCTGGAACAGCTACTTCAATGCCCCTGAACACAAAGAAGAAGGTTCCACTAAACGCACCGATTTCAGCCTGATGGGGCCGCTTGGCGGCGACGTCAGCTTCCGTCTGTACGGCAACCTGAATAAAACCCAGGCCGATGCCTGGGATATCAACAAAGACCACCAGTCCGAGCGCACCGGCATCTATGCCAACACCCTCGCCGCAGGCCGCGAAGGCGTTGAGAATAAAGATATCAACGGCGTGGTGCGCTGGGACTTTGCCCCGATGCAGGCGCTGGAGTTCCAGGCCGGTTACAGCCGTCAGGGCAACCTCTACGCGGGTGACACCCAGAACACCAACAATGACAGCAGCTCCAATAACTACGTGAAGAAGAATTACGGCAAAGAGACCAACCGTCTTTATCGCCAGAACTACTCCGTCACCTGGAACGGCGGCTGGGACAATGGTGTTACCACCAGCAACTGGGTGCAGTACGAGCACACCCGCAACTCCCGTCTCGGTGAAGGGTTAGCCGGTGGTCTGGAAGGTCTGTTTAACAGCGATAAATTCTCTGACACCAATCTTGCCGACCTGATGCTGCACAGCGAAGTGAACCTGCCCCTGGATCTCCTGGTGAATCAGAACCTGACCGTAGGCACCGAGTGGAATCAGCAGCGTCTTAAGGACCGTGCATCCAATACCCAGGCTCTGCAGGGTGGGCCGATTCCGGGTTATGACAGCACCGGTCGTAGCCCTTACTCCAGCGCAGAAATCTTCTCTCTGTTTGCCGAAGACAATATCGAAGTGACCGACAGCACCATGCTGACGCCGGGCCTGCGTTTCGACCATCACACGGTGGTGGGAGATAACTGGAGTCCGTCGCTGAACCTGTCGCAGGGGCTGGGGGATGACTTCACCCTGAAAATGGGGATCGCGCGCGCCTACAAAGCGCCAAGCCTCTACCAGACCAACACCAGCTACATTCTCTACAGCCGTGGTCAGGGCTGCTACGCCAGCGCCACCGGCGTCGGCTGTTACATGCAGGGTAACGATGATCTGAAAGCGGAAACCAGCATCAATAAAGAGATTGGCCTTGAGTTCAAACGTGACGGCTGGCTGGCCGGCGTGACGTGGTTCCGTAACGATTACCGCAATAAGATTGAAGCGGGCTATTCACCACTGAATCAGACCAATCAGGGCGCGCTGAAAACCGACCTTTATCAGTGGGAGAACGTGCCTAAAGCGGTCGTAGAAGGTCTGGAAGGTACGCTGAACGTGCCGGTGACCGAGGCGGTTACCTTAAGCAACAACGTGACTTACATGCTGCAGAGTAAGAACAAAACCACCGGTGAACGTCTGTCGATCATTCCGGAATACACGCTGAACTCCACCCTGAGCTGGCAGATTGTCCAGGATGTCTCCGTGCAGTCCACCTTCACCTGGTACGGCAAACAGGAGCCGAAGAAGTACGATTACCAGGGCAAGCCGGTGACCGGTTCTGCAAAAGATGGTGTCAGTCCCTACAGCATCGTGGGCCTGAGCGGGACCTGGGATGTGAACAAATACGTGAGCCTGACGGCGGGTGTCGACAACCTGTTTGATAAACGTCACTGGCGTATGGGCAATGCCCAGACTACCGGCGGCGCGACCGGCTATATGTATGGCGCAGGTGCCAACACCTATAACGAATCCGGCCGTACCTGGTACATGGGTGTGAATACCCACTTCTAAGGTCGTCCCGAACGTACCGCCCCCCCTCTCCCTACGGGGAGAGGAATCCCCAGAAAAATGCGTGCACGGACAGTTCCCTCTCCCTTGAGGGAGAGGGTTAGGGTGAGGGGGAAAATGCGGCTCTGATGGCCATTCCGTTCACCTTATGTTCCTTGCTTTTCTGTAGCGCCAGAACCCGTGAACGTGCCAGGGTGGCTCATCGCCACCACCCTGGCGACCCGGGCTCCCGGCCAGGAAAATCGCCGCTGGCGCGGTTCACTCAGCGTATGCCTTCAGGCTTATCGGGGACGGGCGGAGGAAACATCCCTGTAAAGCCGCCCTCGCCGCGCATCCCTGCGCGGCGCCCCGGCCTTGCGGATACGCTTCGTCGATTTTCAGCCGGACCCTGTCATCGCGGTGACTGTTGTGTTCTCATGGCGCAGTGTTATCGCTGTAAAACGCAATATTACTGGGAATTCCTCAGCCCTGCGGGGAGAGGACTGCATGAGGTTTACCATGCACACATGAGGTTTACCATGCACACATGAGGTTTGCCATGCACACTCGCCACACCCTCCTCACCCTTAACGCCCGCCCTCTTCATCTCATCCGCTTCGATATCTCAACCTTTAACGATAACGATCTGCTGTGGCTTCCTCATCACCAGCAGTTGCATGACGCGGGTCGTAAGCGCAAAGCCGAGCACCTGGCCGGGCGTATTGCTGCCGTACATGCCCTACGCGAACACGCTATCAAAGCCGTGCCGGGCATCGGTGAAACGGGTGCACCACGCTGGCCCGAAGGTGTGTATGGCAGTATCAGCCACAGCGGCAGCGTTGCGCTGGCAGTTGTCGCGCCCTCGGCTGTAGGCATCGACATTGAAACGTTGTTCACCGATGCGCTGTGCCATACCTTAACGACGAGCATTATTACTCCGGCAGAACAGCGGATACTGGCCGATGCCTCCCTGCCGTTTCCTCTCGCACTGACGCTGGCATTTTCCGCGAAAGAGAGTCTTTTCAAAGCCTTTTCCCGTGACGCTCTCCCCTTCCCCGGCTTTCATAGCGCACAGGTGGTCGCACTTAACAGCCAGGCCATCCGCCTGCGTATCGACAGAAGCTTTTCCCCTCATCACGCAGGAAAATGCATTGATATAGCTTGGATTAAGCAGGAAAACCGGGTTATTACCCTCGCAGGATAATCCCCGCAGGATCGTGATCCTTTTCTCCTTTTAAGAAATTAGCCGGGTAAACCGTAGACAGTTTGCTCTTGCCGATTTATCGTTAATTTGAATAATAAATCATTATTGAATAAATATTCAATGTGGAGAAAAAGATGAAAATGACCCTACTGAAATCTGCTGTACTGGCCTCTCTGATCACCGCTTCCGGTTCGCTGTTTGCGGCGGATAACGGACTGATCGCCATTATCACCCCCTCACACGACAACCCGTTTTTCAAAGCCGAAGCCGATGGCGCGGCGGCGAAGGCCAAAGAGCTGGGCTACACCACGCTGGTGGCCTCGCATGATGATGATGTGAATAAACAAAACCAGCTGATTGAAACGGCGATTGCCCGCAAAGCCAAAGCGATAATCCTGGATAACGCCGGCGCAGATGCCACCGTAGGGCCACTGGAAAAAGCGAAAGCGGCAGGCGTTCCTGCGTTCCTGATTGATCGCGAAATTAACAAAACCGGCGTGGCTGTCGCCCAGATTGTCTCTAACAATTACCAGGGCGCGCAGCTGGGTGCAGAGAAATTCGCCAAATTGCTGAACGGCAAAGGTAAATACGTTGAACTGCTGGGCCGTCAGTCTGATACCAACGCCAGCGTACGCTCTCAGGGTTATCACGACATTCTCGACGACTACCCGGACATGAAAATGGTGGCCCAACAGACCGCCAACTGGAGCCAGACCGAAGCCTTCACCCGTATGGAAGCCATTTTGCAAACCAACCCGGACATCGTCGGGGTGATTTCCGGTAACGACACGATGGCGCTCGGTGCAGAAGCGGCACTGAAAGCCGCAGGCAAAACCAATGTGATCGTGGTGGGCTTTGACGGCAGCGACTATGTGCGCGACTCCATCATCAATAAAGGCAACATCAAAGCCACGGTTCTGCAACCGGGCTGGCAGCAGGCCCAGATGGCCGTTGAACAGGCGGATTACTTCCTGAAAAACGGCAAAGCACAGAAAGATGAAAAACAGTTAATGGACTGCATGCTGATCGATGAAAGCAACGCCAGCAAACTGAAACTCTTCAACCTGAGCAAGTGATCGCGGAGACGTTATGTCGTTAAAACAATGGGGTGCTGCATTTATAGGGTGCACCACCCTGTTGCTGACGGCCTGCACCGTGGTGGATCTGGATGAAAACGGCAAGCCAGTCATGCCTGCCGACCCGAATGCGAAAGCGAGCTTCGACAACCTGACCCCACAGCAGATCGCGCAACAAACCTGGCAAGAGCGCGTCATCGACGCATCCCATAAACATGCGCTGGACGCCACCGCACTCGCCACGCAACTGAAAACCACCAACGATAAACCACATAGCATGTTTGTCCGCCTGACCAGTCAGGTTGAAAAGGTGGACGTGAGCAACGAACGTGAGCAAAAACTAGTGATGTCGTTCAATGGCAAACCGCTGGAGATCCAACTCGGTCCGGTAGTGCGCGGGAACGCCATCCGTGATGCGACCGGCTTTAAATTTGAAGACTTTACCAACCAGGTTCAGTTTGCTCAGCTTTCACGCGCTTACAACCGTATTGCCGTGAAAGACCTGCCAGAGGTTGACGCAGGCTGGGCAGGAAAATCCGCAACCGTGGTGATGGCAGTGACGATTAACGCCGGTCAGACCCAGGATGCCGTGGCCCTGGAGCTGAAACAGGAGGGGCAGTAATGAGCGATATTCCAGAGGATGACATTATCCTGCGTACGCGCGGCATTTCGATGCTCTTTCCCGGCACTATCGCGCTGGATAACGTGGATTACAACGTCTGGCGCGGCAAAGTCAACGTGATAATCGGCGAGAACGGCGCAGGGAAATCCACCCTGATGAAGATCCTCGCCGGTGTGCAGCAGCCGAGTCTGGGTGAAATCGAACTCAACGGCAAGCCCGTGCATATTTCCAGTACCCGCGCCGCCGCGGCACTCGGTATTGGCATGGTTCACCAGGAACTGAATCTGTTTGAAAACCTCAACGTGGCGGAGAACATTTTTCTCGGTCGCGAACTGCAAAAAGGGGTGACCCCCATTAATGAGGCCGAGCAGGAGAGACGCACCGCTGAACTGCTCAAGCGCCTCGATCAGCCCATCTCGCCAAAGGCGTTGGTGGGCAATCTGAAAGTGGGCCAACAACAACTGGTAGAGATTGCCAAAGCGCTGGCGGAAGACGCGGACATTCTGATCCTTGATGAACCGACCTCGGCATTGAGTAAAACGGAGGTGGAGATTCTCTTTCGCGTGATCCGCGAACTGACCCGCCAGGGAGTTTCGATTATCTATATCTCGCACCGCTTAGAAGAGCTGATGGCAATTGGCGATGTCATCACCATTTTGCGTGATGGCAAATTCCAGGCCGAAGCGAAGGTGTGTGATATCGACGTGCCCTGGATTGTGCGTGAAATGCTCGGCAGCGATCCGGTCAGCAACTTCCTGACGCCGGGGCGTACCTTTGGCGCACCGGTACTGGAGGCCGAGCACATTACCTGTGTGAACAGTGCCGGGAATACGGTGGTTGACGATGTGACCTTCAAGGTGCACAGCGGCGAAATTGTCGGCATTTACGGGCTGATGGGGGCCGGGCGTACCGAGCTGTTTGAATGCATGCTCGGCACGGAGCGCAACTATCTGGGCAAGTTGTGGCTCGACAGCAAACCCGTGCCACAGCGGCTGGCCACCGCCGACCGCATCCGCATGGGCATGAGTCTGGTGCCGGAGGACCGTAAACGCACCGGCATCTTCCCGATTTCCTCGGTTGCGACCAACCTGACCATCGCCAGCTTATGGCGACGGCTGCAGCGCGGCTTCACCATCTCGGAAAAAGAGGAGCAGGCGGTGGTCGCCAGCACCATCGGCAGTCTGTCGATTAAGGTTTCAACACCAGAGGTGGAGATTCAGGCGCTGAGCGGCGGTAACCAGCAAAAAGTGGTGATTGGTCGCTCCCTGTTGACCAACCCGAAAGTGCTGTTCCTGGATGAACCCACGCGGGGGATCGACGTGGGTGCCAAAGCCGATGTGTTTCGCATGATGGTGCAGCTCTCGGAACAGGGTATTGCGGTGGTCTTCTCCACCTCGGATCTGAAAGAAATCATGGCGGTATCTGACCGCATTCTGGTGATGTCCGGCGGAAAACTGACCGCCGATATCGTACGCGATCGGGCCGAAGAATCGGCACTGGTAACGGCAAGTGCTCAGGGGTTCTGATATGAAAACAACGCAATCTGTGGCCGTGGCTCCGCGAGCGGGCGCGTCATTGTCACGCGAAAGTATTCTGCTTTTACTGTTGAAGCTGCGCACCTTTATCGCACTGTTCCTGATAGTGGGCTTCTTTACCGCCACGGTGCCGGGCTTTTTGTCGACGGGCAGTCTGGTCATCATGATCAAGCACATTGCCATTAACGCCTTCCTGGCCCTGGGGATCACCTTCGTCATCATCACCGCGGGCATCGATCTCTCCATCGGCGCCACCCTGGGTCTGTGCGGGATGATCGCCGGCTGGATGATCACTAAAGGTATTGTGTTGCCGATGTTTGGCATCGCCATTTTCCCCAGTGTATGGGTGATTGTGCCGCTGGTGCTGCTGATTGGCGGGGCGATAGGGGCGGTGAACGGCTGGATAATCACCCGTTATAACGTCGCCCCGTTTATCTGTACGCTCGGCACCATGTACGTGCTGCGGGGTGCGGCCATGCTGACCTCGGACGGGCAGACCTTCCCCGGCCTGTCGGGTAACCCGCAGTTGGGTAACACCGGGTTTGATGAGATTGGCGCAGGCACGCTGTTCGGCATTCCCTGGGCCATCTGGCTGATGATTGTGCTGGCGCTGGTCATTGCCTATGTTGCCCGCCGCCTGCCCTTTGGCCGTCACGTTTATGCGATTGGCGACAACGAACGTGCGGCGGAGTTGTCTGGCGTGAAGGTAAAGCAGGTCAAAATCTGGGTCTATACCATTTCCGGTTTATGCGCCGCCCTGGCAGGCATTGTGGTCTCCGCCCAGCTTCTGGCGAGCCATCCGGCCAACGGCACCGCCTTTGAAATGAACGCCATCGCCGCGGTGGTGCTCGGCGGCACGTCACTGGCGGGCGGGCGCGGCACCGTGCTCGGCACCTTAATTGGCGCCTTTGTGATTGGCTTCCTCGCCGATGGCCTGGTGATGATGGGCGTCAGCGAGTTCTGGCAGATGGTGATCAAAGGGATTGTGATTATTGTGGCGGTCATCATCGATCAGATGCAAAACCGGATGCAGCAGAAAGCGGCCGTGGTGGCGCAAAAAGCGGTGATGGAGAAAAAGTAGATTGACCGCGCTCCCGGTGGGTTTGCCGGATAAGGTGTCGTTTATCCGGCAAATGCATTACTGATAGGTCATGGTGAATTCAAGCGCGGAATCTGCATCGCCACTGGTGATGTCAGAGGCGGTCTGGATATAGCGCGCCTTCATCGGGATGGTGTGGCTGCCTACCGTGGTGCTGACGGCGGTGTTGAACGGCACCAGGGTGTCGTTGGCATAGAGCACCTGCACCCCGATGCCGCTGGCGGTGCCAGGGCCACCCTTCACGGTGATGTGCTGGGTGGGCAGGCCGCTGTTTTCCAGGGTAATGCCCGACGCGGGTTTAAAGGTGTATTTCACCGCATTCAGCCCGGCATCGCAGTTATTGATGGCAAAAGTGAAGGCGGTCGACGCGCTGGTGGAGCCGATACCGCTGAATTCCGATTGCGGATGCTTGCCCAGCGGTACGCTCAGGCTGGGGGTCACGCAGCCGGGGACTTTGACATCCGGGGAGTCGGAGATGTTTAGGGTGCTGTAGAGCACCCCGAGCCCGTTTCCCGTGTCAGTCGGTGAAGTTGACATCCAAATCTCAACAAAATTTTTTGGAAATAACAATTCACCTGACGAGATATCCCCCGTCTTGTAAAACTCTATTACAAAACCAAACACACCATGCCAGTATGCTGATCCTCCTGAAGTTAGCGCCAAAATTCCAGGCTCATCCGGCAATTTTACATACGGCATCCCAAAATAACGTGTTCTTACCTTCACGCCAATCCCCGCCACACCGGAACTGACCACTCCTTCCGGGATACCAGGGCCAGTGACGGCCGAGCGCCCCGTATCGTAGCCGTACTGGTACTTTAGATAGCCAGGGCCCGAACAATTGAGATAAGTAGGTGCCGTATCTTGTACTGCGACGCTTTTCAGCAGCGTCCCGACCGCAGCGCCCGCCGGAACAGAGAAGGTGTCAATGGTAACGTCACGGGCAGTCGCACTACTGCCACTGTTGATGCTGCACCCTGCCCACCCCTGTCCGCTCAGGACGCATAATCCCACGACAGCTGACACGCCACAAAGCAGCTTTACTGTTTTCATTTTCATCTTCCCTCACGAAAAAGAATGTACGACGGCCTACCGCCCCCATGTCGCCTGATGGTGGTGCTGACCGCCGTGGTCATCAATGGTGGTAAAAAAGAGCCTGCCGCCTGTCAGTTGCCCGGTCCTGGCCTGCACGGTAAAGCGCTGCTGGCCTTTCGCCGGGCACATTCCGCTCTGGCGTTCATCTTCACTGTTCACCGTTTTTGTCAGCCCTACGTGGTTAAACGAAACGGTAAACGCCGATGGGTTTTGGCACTCCAGGGCATAACCCTGACTGGTCTGCACCAGACGCCAGCGCAGTTGCGTGACAGCCTCTTTTGGGGAACCCGGCAGCCCCGCCGGGCGGTAGAACAATTTGAGGCGCGAGCGCACGGTGAGCTGGATATGGTCGGCTTTGCCCGCAGGCTTCGGTGGGATTTCCAGTACGTTCAGCCAGAACACCGACTCCCGGTCCCGGGGCACGGCACCACCGGTGAACATAATGCGCAGCGACTGGCCTTTGCCAGGGTTCAGCCGGAAGACCGGCGGCAGGATGATAAACGGCACTTTCGCCGTGTCTGCGTTGTCGTTCTCAATCCAGGTCTGGATCAGGCGCGGAGCGGGGTCTTTGCTGGTGACGGCGAGCGTGACCTCGCGCTTACCCGCCGGGTAGATCACCCGGGTGCTGGCAAGCTGGATACCGGCATGAGCATCGCAGATCAATAAAAGAACCAGCAAAAGCCATC
>NZ_JAHVDV010000045.1:0-26263 GCF_051486985.1 Yokenella regensburgei | reverse complement strand
GCGTTGAGATGGTAATGCCGGGCGACAACATCAAAATGGTTGTAACCCTGATCCACCCGATCGCGATGGACGATGGTCTGCGTTTCGCAATCCGTGAAGGCGGCCGTACTGTAGGTGCGGGCGTGGTAGCAAAAGTTATCGCTTAATCGGCGTTAATGAAAAAAGGGCGCTTTGGCGCCCTTTTTTATTTGTGCAGCGCAGTAAAAAGCCATTCTTACATCAGCGCTTACGATTCTCGTGGCGCTTTATGTTTGCTCCCTATTGAAATCATAATTATTCTCATTTACACTTTGTGTATTAATTGAGCGGGAGTAATCATGTACGTTTGTTTGTGTAATGGTGTGAGCGATAAAAAAATTCGCCAGGCAGTACGCCAGTTTCATCCTCAATCTTTTCAGCAACTGCGTAAGTTCATTCCCGTGGGAAATCAATGTGGTAAATGCGTCAGAGCTGCACGAGAAATAATGCAGGATGAATTGCTACAGATCCCGGAATATAAAGAAACTGCCTGAGTCGGCCGCTTTTTTTTGACATCCCTGTAGCCCGTTCTACGCTTCAATGAGTGGAAGCGGAGGGACTACATAATGAAAGGTGATGTCAAAGTAATAAATTATCTCAATAAGTTATTGGGAAATGAGCTTGTTGCAATCAATCAATACTTTCTCCATGCGAGAATGTTCAAGAACTGGGGCCTGATGCGCCTCAACGATGTTGAGTACCATGAATCCATTGATGAAATGAAACACGCCGATAAATACATTGAGCGTATTCTATTTCTTGAGGGTATCCCGAATCTGCAGGACCTTGGCAAGCTGGGCATTGGTGAAGATGTTGAGGAAATGCTGCAATCCGATCTTCGCCTTGAACTTGAAGGTGCCAGAGACTTGCGTGAGGCCATTGCATATTCCGACAGCGTCCATGACTATGTCAGCCGCGATATGATGATTGAAATCCTTGCTGACGAAGAAGGGCATATCGACTGGCTGGAAACCGAGCTGGAACTGATTAGCAAAATTGGTCTGCAGAACTACCTGCAATCACAAATTAAAGTTGAGAGCTAAGCAGGTCGCGAAACAGTTCCTGATAACCCGTAATTAAACCCGCGCCAGCCAGAAATGGCCCAAATGGTAGCGGGTTTTTTAATACCTGCTCTCGGAGAGAAGTCAGACAGGCGAGGCACGTTAGTGCACAGGCAAGCGAGGCGGCGATAAATACCAGCAGACCTAATGGCTGCCATCCGTGCCACGCACCGAGCGCTGCCAAAAATTTTACGTCACCATAACCGAGACCTTCGAATCCGCGCATCAGTCGGTGGCCCCAGTAAATTGCGGCGAAGCCCAGGTAACCTGCGATTGCTCCCCAGATTTTCTCCGGCAGTACCTCAACGTGTAACGTACTGGCGCAGGCAAGCCCACACCAAAGAAGCGGGCAAGTAAATCTGTCCGGCAGCAACCCATAGCGGAGATCCTGCCATACCAACAACCCGTTCAAGAGAGCATAGAGCGTTAAAAATAGTGCTGCCGTAGCCATGAGTCCCCCTTATCTGTTACATCACTAAGGTTCAACGAAAGAAAAGGGGGAGTAAAATCACTCTTTCACAGATTACGCATCTGCTTCAGAGGAAAAGCCGGACACGGAGCGGGATGACATTAATTTTGTGCACCCTGCCGAAGTCGTGTTTAATTTGTGCACTGCTCTTGCGTTAAGTCCAGATTTACGTATAATGCGCGGGCTTGTCGTAATTGACGGCTGGTTCGATAAGAACCCTGGTAGCGCTTTTGGCTATCTACAATGCTCCCAATTGGGGGGCTACGTAAGAACGATTACACTCCCCCATCAATCGTAATGGGTGTGGGTAGTAATTATTTTCGTCTATAAAATAATTGGAGCTCTGGTCTCATGCAGAACCAAAGAATCCGTATCCGCCTTAAAGCGTTTGATCATCGTCTGATCGATCAATCAACTGCGGAAATCGTCGAGACTGCTAAGCGCACTGGTGCGCAAGTCCGTGGTCCGATCCCGCTGCCAACTCGCAAAGAGCGCTTTACCGTTCTGATCTCCCCGCACGTCAACAAAGACGCGCGTGATCAGTACGAAATTCGCACTCATAAGCGTCTGGTTGACATCGTTGAGCCAACTGAGAAAACCGTTGATGCTCTGATGCGTCTGGATCTGGCTGCCGGTGTAGACGTGCAGATCAGCCTGGGTTAATCAGGTCATCGAGCGATTGAGAGGTTGATACAATGATTGGTTTAGTCGGTAAAAAAGTGGGTATGACCCGCATCTTCACTGAAGATGGCGTTTCTATCCCAGTAACCGTAATCGAAGTTGAAGCAAACCGCGTTACTCAGGTTAAAGATCTGGCTAACGATGGCTACCGTGCCATCCAGGTGACCACCGGTGCTAAAAAAGCTAACCGCGTGACCAAACCGGAAGCGGGTCACTTCGCTAAAGCTGGCGTTGAAGCTGGTCGTGGTCTGTGGGAATTCCGTCTTGCTGACGGTGAAGAGTTCTCCGTAGGTCAGGACATTAGCGTTGAGCTGTTTGCTGAAGTTAAAAAAGTTGACGTAACTGGCACCTCTAAAGGTAAAGGTTTCGCCGGTACCGTTAAGCGCTGGAACTTCCGTACCCAGGACGCTACTCACGGTAACTCCTTGTCTCACCGCGTTCCGGGTTCTATCGGTCAGAACCAGACTCCGGGCAAAGTGTTCAAAGGCAAGAAAATGGCAGGTCAGCTGGGCAACGAACGTGTAACTGTTCAGAGCCTGGACGTAGTACGTGTTGACGCTGAGCGCAACCTGCTGCTGGTTAAAGGTGCGGTCCCGGGTGCAACCGGTAGCGACCTGATCGTTAAACCAGCTGTGAAGGCGTAAGGGGATAGCAATGGAATTAGTATTGAAAGACGCGCAGAGCGCGCTGACTGTTTCCGAAACTACCTTCGGTCGTGATTTCAACGAAGCGCTGGTTCACCAGGTTGTTGTTGCTTATGCAGCTGGTGCTCGTCAGGGTACTCGTGCTCAGAAGACTCGTGCTGAAGTAACTGGTTCCGGCAAAAAGCCGTGGCGCCAGAAAGGCACCGGCCGTGCGCGTTCAGGTTCTATCAAGAGCCCGATCTGGCGTTCAGGCGGCGTGACCTTCGCTGCGCGTCCGCAGGACCACAGTCAAAAAGTTAACAAAAAGATGTACCGCGGCGCGCTGAAAAGCATTCTGTCCGAGCTGGTACGTCAGGATCGTCTGATCGTTGTCGAATCTTTCTCTGTAGAAGCGCCTAAAACTAAGCTGCTGGCACAGAAACTGAAAGACATGGCTCTGGAAGATGTGCTGATCATCACCGGTGAGCTGGACGAAAACCTGTTCCTGGCTGCGCGCAACCTGCACAAGGTTGACGTACGCGATGCAACTGGTATCGACCCGGTTAGCCTGATCGCCTTCGACAAAGTCGTAATGACTGCTGATGCTGTTAAGCAAGTTGAGGAGATGCTGGCATGATTCGTGAAGAACGTCTGCTGAAGGTGCTTCGCGCACCGCACGTTTCTGAAAAAGCGTCTGCTGCGATGGAAAAAACAAATACCATCGTTCTCAAAGTTGCTAAAGACGCGACCAAAGCAGAAATCAAAGCTGCTGTGCAGAAACTGTTTGAAGTCGAAGTCGAAGTCGTTAACACCCTGGTAGTTAAAGGGAAAGTTAAACGTCACGGACAGCGTATCGGTCGTCGTAGCGACTGGAAAAAAGCTTACGTCACCCTTAAAGAAGGCCAGAATCTGGACTTCGTTGGCGGCGCTGAGTAAGTCGGAGGAGTAATACAATGGCAGTTGTTAAATGTAAACCGACATCTCCGGGTCGTCGCCACGTTGTTAAAGTGGTTAACCCTGAGCTGCACAAGGGCAAACCGTTTGCTCCGTTGCTGGAAAAAAACAGCAAATCCGGTGGTCGTAACAACAATGGCCGTATCACCACTCGTCATATCGGTGGTGGCCACAAGCAGGCTTACCGTCTTGTTGACTTCAAACGCAACAAAGATGGTATCCCGGCAGTTGTTGAGCGCCTTGAGTACGATCCGAACCGTTCCGCGAACATCGCGCTGGTTCTGTACAAAGATGGCGAACGCCGTTACATCCTGGCCCCTAAAGGCCTGAAAGCTGGCGACCAGATTCAGTCTGGCGTTGATGCTGCAATCAAAGCAGGCAACACCCTGCCGATGCGCAATATCCCGGTTGGTTCTACCGTTCATAACGTAGAAATGAAACCAGGTAAAGGCGGTCAGCTGGCACGTTCCGCTGGTACTTACGTTCAGATCGTTGCGCGTGATGGTGCTTATGTCACCCTGCGTCTGCGTTCTGGTGAAATGCGTAAAGTCGAAGCAGACTGCCGCGCTACTTTGGGCGAAGTTGGCAATGCTGAGCATATGCTGCGCGTTCTGGGTAAAGCTGGTGCTGCACGCTGGCGTGGTGTTCGTCCTACCGTTCGCGGTACTGCGATGAACCCAGTCGATCACCCACATGGTGGTGGTGAAGGTCGTAACTTTGGTAAGCACCCGGTAACTCCGTGGGGCGTTCAGACCAAAGGTAAGAAGACCCGCAGCAACAAGCGTACTGATAAATTTATCGTACGTCGCCGTAGCAAATAATATTAGAGGATAAGCCATGCCACGTTCTCTCAAGAAAGGTCCATTTATTGACCTGCACTTGCTGAAGAAGGTAGAGAAAGCGGTGGAAAGCGGAGACAAGAAGCCCCTGCGCACTTGGTCCCGTCGTTCAACGATCTTTCCTAACATGATCGGTTTGACCATCGCTGTCCATAATGGTCGTCAGCACGTTCCAGTCTTTGTTTCCGATGAAATGGTCGGTCACAAACTGGGTGAATTCGCACCGACTCGTACTTATCGCGGCCACGCTGCTGATAAAAAAGCGAAGAAGAAATAAGGTAGGAGGAAGAGATGGAAACTTTAGCTCAACATCGCCATGCTCGTTCTTCTGCTCAGAAGGTTCGCCTTGTTGCTGACCTGATTCGCGGTAAGAAAGTGTCGCAGGCCCTGGACATCCTGACCTATACCAACAAGAAAGCTGCGGTATTGGTCAAGAAAGTACTGGAATCTGCCATTGCTAACGCTGAACACAACGATGGCGCTGACATTGACGATCTGAAAGTTGCGAAAATTTTCGTAGACGAAGGCCCGAGCATGAAGCGCATTATGCCGCGTGCAAAAGGTCGTGCAGATCGCATCCTGAAGCGCACCAGCCACATTACTGTGGTTGTGTCCGATCGCTGAGACTCTGGAGACTAGCAATGGGTCAGAAAGTACATCCTAATGGTATTCGCCTGGGTATTGTCAAACCATGGAACTCTACCTGGTTCGCGAACACCAAAGAATTCGCTGACAACCTGGACAGCGATTTTAAAGTACGTCAGTACCTGACAAAGGAACTGGCTAAAGCGTCCGTATCTCGTATCGTTATCGAGCGTCCGGCTAAGAGCATCCGTGTGACCATTCACACTGCTCGCCCGGGTATCGTTATCGGTAAGAAAGGCGAAGACGTAGAAAAACTGCGCAAGGTCGTAGCGGATATCGCTGGCGTTCCTGCACAGATCAATATCGCCGAAGTTCGTAAACCAGAACTTGACGCTAAATTGGTTGCTGACAGCATCACTTCTCAGCTGGAACGTCGCGTTATGTTCCGTCGTGCGATGAAGCGTGCTGTACAGAACGCAATGCGTCTTGGCGCTAAAGGTATCAAAGTTGAAGTTAGCGGCCGTCTGGGCGGCGCGGAAATCGCACGTACCGAATGGTACCGTGAAGGTCGCGTACCGTTGCACACTCTGCGTGCTGACATCGACTACAACACCTCTGAAGCGCACACCACTTACGGTGTAATCGGCGTTAAGGTATGGATCTTCAAAGGCGAGATCCTGGGTGGTATGGCTGCTGTTGAACAACCGGAAAAACCGGCTGCGCAACCGAAAAAGCAGCAGCGTAAAGGCCGTAAATAAGGAGCGTCGCTGATGTTACAACCAAAGCGTACAAAATTCCGTAAGGTGCACAAAGGCCGCAACCGTGGTCTGGCGCAGGGCACGGATGTGAGCTTCGGCACTTACGGTCTGAAAGCTGTTGGCCGTGGTCGTCTGACCGCTCGTCAGATCGAAGCAGCACGTCGTGCAATGACTCGTGCTGTTAAGCGTCAAGGTAAAATCTGGATCCGTGTATTCCCGGACAAGCCGATTACCGAGAAGCCGCTGGAAGTTCGTATGGGTAAAGGTAAAGGTAACGTGGAGTATTGGGTTGCCTTGATTCAACCGGGTAAAGTCCTGTATGAAATGGACGGCGTTCCGGAAGAGCTGGCCCGTGAAGCCTTCGAGCTGGCAGCAGCAAAACTGCCGATTAAAACCACCTTTGTAACTAAGACGGTGATGTAATGAAAGCAAACGAGCTGCGTGAAAAGAGCGTTGAAGAGCTGAACACCGAGCTGCTTAACCTGCTGCGTGAGCAGTTCAACCTGCGTATGCAGGCTGCAAGTGGCCAGCTGCAACAGACTCATCTGTTGAAGCAAGTGCGTCGTAATGTCGCACGTGTTAAGACTTTACTGACTCAGAAGGCGGGTGCGTAATGACCGATAAAATCCGTACTCTGCAAGGTCGTGTTGTTAGCGACAAAATGGAGAAATCCATTGTTGTAGCTATCGAACGTTTTGTGAAACACCCGATCTACGGTAAATTCATCAAGCGTACGACCAAACTGCACGTACATGACGAGAACAATGAATGTGGTATCGGCGACAAGGTTGAAATCCGTGAATGCCGTCCACTGTCCAAGACTAAGTCCTGGACCCTGGTTCGCGTTGTAGAGAAAGCGGTTCTGTAATACAGCACCCCCTTCTCAAAATAAATAAACGGCTCAGCAGTGAGCCGTTTATTTTTTCTACCCATATCTGAGAAGCGGTGTTATAATGCCGCGCCCCCGATATGGGGCTTTTTAACGACCCTGATTTAGAGGGTCTTCAGTAGTAGTTGACATTAGCGGAGCACTGAAATGATCCAAGAACAGACTATGCTGAACGTCGCCGACAACTCCGGTGCACGTCGCGTAATGTGTATCAAGGTTCTGGGTGGCTCGCACCGTCGCTACGCAGGCGTAGGCGACATCATCAAGATCACCATCAAAGAAGCAATTCCGCGTGGTAAGGTCAAAAAAGGTGATGTGCTGAAGGCGGTAGTGGTGCGCACCAGGAAGGGTGTTCGTCGCCCTGACGGTTCTGTCGTTCGCTTCGATGGTAATGCTTGTGTTCTTTTGAACAATAACAGCGAGCAACCTATCGGTACGCGTATTTTTGGGCCGGTAACTCGTGAACTTCGTTCTGAGAAGTTTATGAAAATCATCTCTCTGGCACCAGAAGTACTTTAAGGAGCGAATCATGGCAGCGAAGATCCGTCGTGATGACGAAGTTATCGTTCTTACCGGTAAAGATAAAGGTAAGCGCGGTAAAGTTAAGAATGTCTTGTCTTCCGGCAAGCTCATTGTTGAAGGTATCAACCTGGTTAAAAAACATCAGAAGCCTGTACCGGCTCTGAACCAACCGGGTGGCATCGTTGAAAAAGAAGCTGCTATTCAGGTTTCTAACGTTGCAATCTTCAATACGGCAACCGGCAAGGCTGACCGTGTAGGCTTTAGATTCGAAGACGGCAAAAAAGTCCGTTTCTTCAAGTCTAACAGCGAAACTATCAAGTAATTTGGAGTAGTACGATGGCGAAACTGCATGATTACTACAAAGACGAAGTAGTTAAGAAACTCATGACTGAGTTTAGCTACAATTCTGTCATGCAAGTCCCTCGGGTCGAGAAGATCACCCTGAACATGGGTGTTGGTGAAGCGATCGCTGACAAGAAACTGCTGGATAACGCAGCAGCTGATCTGACAGCAATCTCCGGTCAAAAACCGCTGATCACCAAAGCACGCAAATCTGTTGCAGGCTTCAAAATCCGTCAGGGCTATCCGATCGGCTGTAAAGTAACTCTGCGTGGCGAACGCATGTGGGAGTTCTTTGAGCGCCTGATCACTATTGCTGTACCGCGTATCCGTGACTTCCGTGGCTTGTCCGCTAAGTCTTTCGACGGTCGTGGTAACTACAGCATGGGTGTCCGTGAGCAGATCATCTTCCCAGAAATCGACTACGATAAAGTCGACCGCGTGCGTGGTTTGGATATTACCATTACCACTACTGCGAAATCTGACGAAGAAGGCCGTGCTCTGCTGGCTGCCTTTGACTTCCCGTTCCGCAAGTAAGGTAGGGTTACTGAATGGCTAAGCAATCAATGAAAGCACGCGAAGTAAAGCGCGTAGCTTTAGCTGATAAATTCTTCGCTAAACGCGCTGAACTGAAAGCGATCATCTCTGATGTGAACGCTTCCGACGAAGATCGTTGGAACGCAGTTCTCAAGCTGCAAACTCTGCCGCGTGATTCCAGCCCGTCTCGTCAGCGTAACCGCTGCCGTCAAACAGGTCGTCCACATGGTTATGTGGGCAAGTTCGGGTTGAGCCGTATTAAGCTGCGTGAAGCCGCCATGCGCGGTGAAGTACCAGGCTTGAAAAAGGCTAGCTGGTAATTACCAATTGAATCACGGGAGTAAAGACAGATGAGCATGCAAGATCCGATCGCGGATATGCTGACCCGTATCCGTAACGGTCAGGCCGCGAACAAAGCTGCGGTCACTATGCCTTCCTCCAAGCTGAAATTGGCTATTGCCAACGTGCTGAAGGATGAAGGTTTTATCGAAGATTTTAAAGTTGAAGGCGACACCAAGCCTGAACTGGAAGTGACACTTAAGTACTTCCAGGGCAAAGCTGTTGTAGAAAGCATTCAGCGTGTCAGCCGCCCAGGCCTGCGCATCTATAAGAAAAAAGATGAGCTGCCTAAAGTTATGGCTGGTCTGGGTATCGCGGTTGTTTCTACCTCTAAAGGTGTTATGACTGATCGTGCAGCGCGCCAGGCTGGTCTTGGTGGCGAAATTATCTGCTACGTAGCCTAATCGGAGGAAAAAATGTCTCGTGTTGCTAAAGCACCGGTCGTTGTTCCTGCCGGCGTTGATGTAAAACTCAACGGTCAGGTTATTACGATCAAAGGTAAAAACGGCGAGCTGACTCGTACTCTCAACGATGCTGTTGAAGTTAAACATGCAGATAATGCTCTGACCTTCGGTCCGCGTGATGGTTACGTGGATGGATGGGCTCAGGCTGGTACCGCGCGTGCCCTGCTGAACTCAATGGTTATCGGTGTTACCGAAGGCTTCACTAAGAAGCTGCAGCTGGTTGGTGTAGGTTATCGTGCGGCGATCAAAGGGAATGCAGTAGGCCTGTCTCTGGGCTTCTCTCACCCTGTTGAGCATCAGCTGCCAGCCGGTATCACTGCAGAATGCCCGACTCAGACTGAAATCGTGCTGAAAGGCGCTGATAAACAGCTGATCGGTCAGGTTGCAGCAGATCTGCGCGCCTACCGTCGTCCTGAGCCTTATAAAGGCAAGGGTGTTCGTTACGCCGACGAAGTCGTGCGTACCAAAGAGGCTAAGAAGAAGTAAGGTAACACTATGGATAAGAAATCTGCTCGTATCCGTCGTGCGACCCGCGCACGCCGCAAGCTCCAGGAGCTGGGTGCAACTCGCCTGGTGGTACATCGTACCCCGCGTCATATTTACGCACAGGTAATTGCACCGAACGGTTCTGAAGTTCTGGTAGCTGCTTCTACTGTAGAAAAAGCTATCGCTGAACAATTGAAGTACACCGGTAACAAGGACGCCGCAGCAGCTGTCGGTAAAGCTGTTGCTGAACGCGCTCTGGAAAAAGGCATCAAAGATGTGTCCTTTGACCGTTCCGGGTTCCAATATCATGGTCGTGTCCAGGCACTGGCAGATGCTGCCCGTGAAGCTGGCCTTCAGTTCTAAGGTAGAGGTGTAAGATGGCTCACATCGAAAAACAGGCTGGCGAACTGCAGGAAAAGCTGATCGCGGTTAACCGCGTATCTAAAACCGTAAAAGGTGGTCGTATTTTCTCCTTCACAGCTCTGACTGTAGTTGGCGATGGTAACGGTCGCGTTGGTTTTGGTTACGGTAAAGCGCGTGAAGTTCCAGCAGCGATCCAGAAAGCGATGGAAAAAGCCCGTCGCAATATGATTAACGTCGCGCTGAACCACGGCACCCTGCAACACCCGGTTAAAGGTGTTCACACGGGTTCTCGTGTATTCATGCAGCCGGCTTCCGAAGGTACCGGTATTATTGCCGGTGGTGCAATGCGCGCCGTCCTGGAAGTCGCTGGGGTTCATAACGTTCTGGCTAAAGCATATGGTTCCACCAACCCGATTAACGTGGTTCGTGCAACTATTGATGGCCTGGAAAATATGAATTCTCCAGAAATGGTCGCTGCCAAGCGTGGTAAATCCGTTGAAGAAATTCTGGGGAAATAAACCATGGCAAAGACTATTAAAATTACTCAAACCCGCAGTGCAATCGGTCGTCTGCCTAAACACAAGGCAACGCTGCTTGGCCTGGGTCTGCGTCGTATTGGTCACACCGTAGAGCGTGAGGATACTCCCGCTGTTCGTGGTATGGTCAACGCGGTTTCCTACATGGTTAAAGTTGAGGAGTAAGAGATGCGTTTAAATACTCTGTCTCCGGCCGAAGGCTCTAAAAAAGCGGGCAAACGCCTGGGTCGTGGTATCGGTTCCGGTCTCGGTAAAACCGGTGGTCGTGGTCACAAAGGTCAGAACTCTCGTTCTGGCGGTGGCGTACGTCGCGGTTTCGAGGGTGGTCAGATGCCTCTGTACCGTCGTCTGCCGAAATTCGGTTTTACTTCGCGCAAAGCAATGATCACAGCTGAAGTTCGTCTGTCTGATCTGGCTCGCGTAGAAGGCGGCGTAGTTGACCTGAACACGCTGAAAGCAGCAAACATTATCGGTATTCAGATTGAGTTCGCGAAAGTGATTCTGTCTGGTGAAGTTTCTACTCCGGTAACTGTTCGTGGCCTGCGTGTGACTAAAGGCGCTCGTGCTGCTATCGAAGCTGCTGGCGGTAAAATCGAGGAATAAGTAGCAGATGGCTAAACAACCGGGATTAGATTTTCAAAGTGCCAAAGGTGGCTTAGGCGAGCTGAAACGCAGACTGTTGTTTGTAATCGGTGCGCTTATTGTGTTCCGTATTGGCTCTTTTATTCCGATCCCTGGTATTGATGCCGCTGTACTTGCCAAACTGCTTGAGCAACAGCGAGGCACCATCATTGAAATGTTTAACATGTTCTCTGGTGGTGCACTCAGCCGTGCTTCTATCTTTGCACTGGGTATCATGCCGTATATTTCGGCATCGATTATTATCCAGCTGCTGACCGTCGTTCATCCGGCGTTGGCAGAGTTAAAGAAAGAAGGGGAGTCCGGACGTCGTAAGATTAGTCAGTACACCCGCTACGGTACTCTGGTGCTGGCGATATTCCAGTCAATCGGTATTGCTACCGGTTTACCGAATATGCCTGGTATGCAAGGTCTGGTTATGAACCCAGGCTTTGCATTCTATTTCACCGCTGTTGTTAGTCTGGTTACAGGAACCATGTTCCTGATGTGGCTCGGCGAACAGATCACTGAACGTGGTATCGGTAACGGTATCTCGATTATTATCTTCGCTGGTATTGTTGCGGGACTCCCGCCAGCCATTGCCCACACTATCGAGCAAGCGCGTCAAGGCGACCTGCACTTCCTCCTGTTGCTGTTGGTTGCAGTATTAGTATTTGCAGTGACGTTCTTTGTTGTCTTTGTTGAACGTGGTCAACGCCGCATTGTGGTGAACTACGCCAAACGTCAGCAAGGTCGTCGTGTCTATGCTGCACAGAGCACACATTTACCGCTGAAAGTGAATATGGCGGGGGTTATCCCGGCTATTTTTGCTTCCAGTATTATTCTGTTCCCTGCGACCATCGCGTCATGGTTCGGGGGCGGTACCGGTTGGAACTGGCTGACAACAATTTCGCTGTATTTGCAGCCTGGACAACCGCTTTATGTGTTACTCTATGCGTCTGCAATCATATTCTTCTGTTTCTTCTACACGGCGTTGGTTTTCAACCCGCGTGAAACAGCAGATAACCTGAAGAAGTCCGGTGCATTTGTACCAGGAATTCGTCCGGGAGAGCAAACGGCGAAGTATATCGATAAGGTAATGACTCGTCTGACATTGGTCGGTGCGCTTTATATTACTTTTATCTGCCTGATCCCGGAGTTCATGCGTGATGCAATGAAAGTACCGTTCTACTTCGGTGGGACTTCCCTGCTTATCGTTGTAGTCGTGATTATGGACTTTATGGCTCAAGTGCAAACTCTAATGATGTCTAGTCAGTACGAGTCTGCATTGAAGAAGGCGAACCTGAAAGGCTACGGCCGTTAATGGTCGCCTGAGAAGTTACGGAGAGTAAAAATGAAAGTTCGTGCTTCCGTCAAGAAATTATGCCGTAACTGCAAAATCGTTAAGCGTGATGGTGTCATCCGTGTGATTTGCAGTGCCGAGCCGAAGCATAAACAGCGCCAAGGCTGATTATTTCGCATATTTTTCTTGCAAAGTTGGGTTGAGCTGGCTAGATTAGCCAGCCAATCTTTTGTATGTCTGTACGTATCCATTTGAGTATCCTGAAAACGGGCTTTTCAGCATGGTGCGTGCAAGTGAAATTATAGGAGTGCATAGTGGCCCGTATAGCAGGCATTAACATTCCTGATCAGAAACATGCTGTGATCGCATTAACTTCGATCTATGGCGTCGGCAAGACCCGTTCTAAAGCCATCCTGGCTTCTGCGGGTATCGCTGAGAATGTTAAGATCAGTGAGCTGTCTGAAGAACAAATCGACACGCTGCGTGACGAAGTTGCCAAATTTGTCGTTGAAGGTGATCTGCGCCGTGAAATCAGCATGAGCATCAAGCGCCTGATGGATCTTGGTTGCTATCGCGGTTTGCGTCATCGTCGTGGTCTCCCGGTTCGCGGTCAGCGTACCAAGACCAACGCACGTACCCGTAAGGGTCCGCGCAAACCGATCAAGAAATAATCGGGGTGATTGAATAATGGCAAAGGCACCAATTCGTGCACGTAAACGTGTAAGAAAACAAGTCTCTGATGGCGTGGCTCATATCCATGCTTCTTTTAACAACACCATCGTTACCATTACCGATCGTCAGGGTAACGCGCTGGGTTGGGCAACAGCCGGTGGTTCCGGTTTCCGTGGTTCGCGTAAATCTACTCCGTTCGCAGCTCAGGTTGCAGCAGAGCGTTGCGCTGACGCCGTGAAAGAATACGGCATCAAGAACTTGGAAGTTATGGTTAAAGGTCCGGGTCCGGGTCGTGAATCTACTGTTCGCGCACTGAACGCCGCTGGTTTCCGCATCACTAATATTACTGATGTGACTCCGATCCCTCATAACGGTTGTCGTCCGCCGAAGAAACGTCGCGTATAACGCTTCGTTTTCCAGGTTTGTTGGAGAAAGAAAATGGCAAGATATTTGGGTCCTAAGCTCAAGCTGAGCCGTCGTGAGGGCACCGACTTATTCCTTAAGTCTGGCGTTCGCGCGATCGATACCAAGTGTAAAATTGAACAAGCTCCTGGCCAGCACGGTGCGCGTAAACCGCGTCTGTCTGACTATGGTGTGCAGTTGCGTGAAAAGCAAAAAGTTCGCCGTATCTACGGTGTGCTGGAGCGTCAGTTCCGTAACTACTACAAAGAAGCAGCACGTCTGAAAGGCAACACCGGTGAAAACCTGTTGGCTCTGCTGGAAGGTCGTCTGGACAACGTTGTATACCGTATGGGCTTCGGCGCAACTCGTGCTGAATCACGTCAGCTGGTTAGCCACAAAGCGATTATGGTAAACGGTCGTGTTGTTAACATCGCTTCTTATCAGGTTAGTCCGAATGACGTTGTTAGCATTCGTGAGAAAGCGAAAAAGCAGTCTCGCGTGAAAGCCGCTCTGGAGCTGGCTGAGCAGCGTGAAAAGCCAACCTGGCTGGAAGTTGATGCTGGCAAGATGGAAGGCACGTTCAAGCGTAAGCCAGAGCGTTCTGATCTGTCTGCGGACATTAACGAACACCTGATCGTCGAGCTTTACTCCAAGTAAAGCTTAGTACCAAAGAGAGGACACAATGCAGGGTTCTGTGACAGAGTTTCTAAAACCGCGCCTGGTAGATATCGAGCAAGTGAGTTCGACGCACGCCAAGGTGACCCTTGAGCCTTTAGAGCGTGGCTTTGGCCATACTTTAGGTAACGCACTGCGCCGTATTCTGCTCTCATCGATGCCGGGTTGCGCGGTGACCGAGGTTGAGATTGATGGTGTACTGCACGAGTACAGCACCAAAGAAGGCGTTCAGGAAGATATCCTGGAAATCCTGCTCAACCTGAAAGGGCTGGCGGTGAGAGTTCAGGGTAAAGATGATGTTATTCTTACTCTGAATAAATCTGGCATTGGCCCTGTGACTGCAGCCGATATCACCCACGACGGTGATGTCGAAATCGTCAAGCCGCAGCACGTGATCTGCCACCTGACCGATGAGAACGCATCTATTAGCATGCGTATCAAAGTTCAGCGCGGTCGTGGTTATGTGCCGGCTTCTGCCCGAATTCATTCGGAAGAAGATGAGCGCCCAATCGGCCGTCTGCTGGTCGACGCATGCTACAGCCCTGTAGAGCGTATTGCCTACAATGTTGAAGCAGCGCGTGTAGAACAGCGTACCGACCTGGACAAGCTGGTCATCGAAATGGAAACCAATGGCACAATCGATCCTGAAGAGGCGATTCGTCGTGCGGCAACCATCCTGGCAGAACAACTGGAAGCTTTCGTTGACTTACGTGATGTACGTCAGCCGGAAGTGAAAGAAGAGAAACCAGAATTCGATCCGATCCTGCTGCGCCCTGTTGACGATCTGGAATTGACTGTCCGCTCTGCTAACTGCCTCAAGGCAGAAGCTATCCACTATATCGGTGATCTGGTACAGCGTACCGAGGTTGAGTTGCTGAAAACGCCGAACCTGGGTAAAAAATCTCTTACTGAGATTAAAGACGTGCTGGCCTCCCGTGGACTGTCTCTGGGCATGCGCCTGGAAAACTGGCCACCGGCAAGCATTGCTGACGAGTAACCGGATCACAGGTTAAGGTTTTACTGAGAAGGATAAGGTCATGCGCCATCGTAAGAGTGGTCGTCAACTGAACCGCAACAGCAGCCATCGCCAGGCTATGTTCCGCAACATGGCAGGTTCACTGGTTCGTCATGAAATCATCAAGACGACCCTGCCTAAAGCGAAAGAGCTGCGTCGCGTAGTTGAGCCGCTGATTACTCTTGCCAAGACTGACAGCGTTGCTAATCGTCGTCTGGCATTCGCCCGTACTCGTGATAACGAGATCGTGGCAAAACTGTTTAACGAACTGGGCCCGCGTTTCGCGAGCCGTGCCGGTGGTTACACTCGTATTCTGAAGTGTGGCTTCCGTGCAGGTGACAACGCGCCGATGGCATACATCGAGCTGGTTGATCGCTCTGAGTCGAAAGCAGAAGCAGCTGCAGAGTAATCTGTAGTGAAGTAAAAAAACCCGCTCCGGCGGGTTTTTTTATAGGCTTATAAACGTCATTTTTCTACAATACCTGTATCTTTTATGTTCTTTCCGGGAGGAGGCCATGTGGTTAATAGACCAGTGGGCTGAACGCCATATTCGGGATGCACAAGTGAAAGGTGAGTTAGATGATCTTCCTGGTAGTGGCAAGCCACTAATCCTTGAGGATAATTCGCAGGTTCCACCAGAATTACGCGCTGGCTTTACGCTTTTGAAGAATTCGGGGTTTTTGCCTCCTGAACTTGAATACCGTAAAGAAGCGCTTAAGCTTAACGATCTCTTGCAGCAACTCCCTACCGGGCACCCGGACTATGCTCCATTAAGGCGCCGACTTTCGCTACTCGAACTCAAACTTCGTCAGGCGGGATTAAATGTCGATTTTTTGCATACCGACTACGCTGCAAAGATCCTGCAGAAAATAGAGGAGCAAAAATGATGTTTCGCATCGGAGAACTGGCCAGACTGGCAAATGTAACCCCTGATACCATACGTTATTACGAAAAGCAGCAGATGATGGAACACGAAATCCGGACCGAAGGCGGCTTTCGTCTCTACTCTGATACTGATTTACAACGGCTAAAATTTATCCGTCATGCAAGACAGTTGGGTTTTACCCTGGAATCTATTCGTGAACTGCTTTCGATTAGGATCGATCCAGAACACCATACCTGTCAGGAATCAAAAAGTATTGTTCAGGAGCGGCTTCGTGAAGTTGAAGCTCGCATTGAGGAGTTGCAGCTTATACGTCAGTCCTTACAGAAGCTGAATGATACCTGCTGCGGCAGTGCACACAGTAGCGTTTACTGTTCAATTCTTGAAACACTTGAGCAAGGTTCGACAGGTCGGGAGGTCAGTTGATTTTAGTACTGGCCCGGACTACACTTGCGTCGTTTTTTAACCAACCCTGGAGTTGTTATGAGCCGTTATCAGCATACTAAAGGTCAAATCAAGGACAATGCCATAGAAGCATTACTGCATGATCCCCTTTTCAGACAACGTGTTGAAAAGAATAAGAAAGGAAAGGGAAGCTATCTACGTAAAGGAAAACATGCAAATCGTGGTAACTGGGAGGCCAGTGGCAAACAAGCAGAACGCTTTTTTACCACTGGCCTTCTGCCTGTGTACGGTCTGAATTAAGGACGGCTGTTTTGCGCTTTCAGTAAATCACGAATTTCCGTTAACAATACCGCTTCTTTGCTGGGCGCTGGCGGTGCTTTAGGTTCTTCAGCCTGTTTACGCTTGAGCTTATTAATGACTTTGATTGCCATGAAGATTGCGAAGGCAACAATGATGAAGTCAAAAACGTTCTGGATGAACACACCGTAATGCATTACCACAGCAGGTACATCTCCCTGAGCAGGGCGAAGGGTCAAAGCAAATTGTTTAAAGTCGATTCCACCAATTAAAAGACCAAGCGGCGGCATAATAATATCAGCGACAAGGGATGATACAATTTTGCCGAATGCCGCACCGATAATGACACCCACTGCTAAATCTACAACGTTTCCGCGCATCGCAAATTCACGGAAGTCTTTCAATAAGCTCATGCTTTTCCCCTTATGCTATCTGGTAACGTAAGTCTAACAAATGTCCTAACAATTGCCATTCGCATCACTAATTCGTCTTTATTTTAAGAAAACATACAGAGCGTACGGAAAGGGCGCCAGTAACGGCGCCTTGCAAATTATAAAAAGAAGGGGCTTGGCTGGAAGAGGCGCTCAACATCGGTAATATATTTTTTATCCGTAAGAAACATGATCACATGGTCACCTTGCTCTATGCGCAGGTTATCATTCGCAATCATGACATCATTACCACGAACGACGGCGCCTATTATGGTTCCCGGGGGGAGTTTAATCTCGTCGATCACACGGCCAACAACACGGGAGGTACTCTCATCGCCATGAGCGACCGCTTCAATAGCTTCCGCTACGCCGCGCCGGAGGGAAGAGACACCAACAATATCGGCTTTTCGCACATGGCTCAGAAGCGCTGAGATGGTTGCCTGCTGGGGGGAGATGGCGATATCAATGACGCTCCCCTGTACTAAATCGACATAGGCCTTACGCTGGATCAGAACCATAACTTTCTTTGCGCCCATGCGCTTGGCTAGCATGGCGGACATAATATTAGCTTCATCATCATTGGTGACAGCAATGAACAGATCCATCTGATCAATATGTTCTTCTGCTAACAATTCCTGATCCGAAGCATCACCATAAAAGACGATTGTATTCTGCAGCTTCTCCGCCAGCTCTGCAGCCCGCTGTTGGTCGCGTTCGATCAGCTTAACGCTGTATTCCTTCTCAAGGCGCCTCGCGAGCCCGGCACCAATATTCCCGCCCCCGACCAGCATGATGCGTTTGTAAGGTTTTTCGAGTCGTTGCAACTCACTCATGACTGCCCGGATATGCTGTGATGCAGCAATAAAGAACACTTCATCACCGGCTTCAACAATGGTTGAGCCCTGAGGGCGAATTGGACGATCGTGGCGGAAAATAGCGGCAACGCGTGTATCAATATGCGGCATATGCTCACGCATCGTTGATAAGGCATTACCTACCAGCGGGCCACCATAATAAGCCTTCACGACCGCAAGGCTGACTTTCCCTTCGGCGAAGTTAACAACCTGCAATGCTCCCGGGTACTCAATGAGCCGATAAAGGCTATCGATAACAAGCTGTTCTGGCGCGATGAGGTGGTCAATGGGGACCGCTTCTGAATGAAACAGTTTATCTGCATCACGAACATAGTCCGGCGAGCGAATGCGCGCGATGCGGTTGGGAGTATTGAAGAGAGAATAAGCGACCTGACAAGCTACCATATTGGTTTCATCGGAACTGGTAACGGCGACGAGCATATCTGCATCATCTGCCCCGGCCTCGCGTAATACCCTGGGGTGAGAACCATGCCCCTGAACAACGCGCAAATCAAATTTATCCTGGAGGATACGCAGACGATCCCCATTAGTATCGACAACGGTAATATCGTTATTCTCGCCAACGAGGTTTTCTGCCAGGGTGCCGCCAACCTGTCCGGCACCCAAGATTATTATTTTCATCTGCTGTAATCCGCTCTTACCATTACTGTTTTAAAAGCTTAGCGTAAAAGAAACCATCACCCTCTTCCGCCGCGGGGAGATGTTGCAGACCTGGCTTATCTGGTGTGCCGGTCGTAACTAATTCTGCATCCGGGGTACGTTTCAAAAATTCCCTTATTTGCAACGTATTCTCTTCCGGCAAAATAGAGCACGTGGCATAAACCAGCGTGCCGCCAGATTTCAGATGGGGCCAGATAGCATCAAGTATTTCCGATTGCAGTTGAGCAAGCTGCTGAATGTCCCGATCACGACGCAGCCATTTTATGTCCGGATGGCGGCGAATGACTCCCGTCGCAGAGCACGGCGCATCCAACAGAATACGGTCGAATTTTTCCTCTCCGCACCAGAGTTCCGGGAGGCGGCCGTCACCTTGTTTAACTTCTGCTTTCATCCCCAATCTTTTCAGATTGTCATAAACCCGGGACAAGCGCTGCTCGTCGATATCCACGGCAAGAACGCGGGCCTGAGGTGCAGCTTCCAGAATATGCGTCGTTTTCCCACCTGGCGCCGCACACAAATCAAGTATGCGCTCACCATCCTGAGGGGCAAGAAAAGTGACGCTTCGCTGAGCTGCTGCATCCTGTACGGTTACCCAGCCTTGATCGAAACCGGGAAGGAGGTGCACCGGAGCTGGCGAACCTAATCTGACGGCATCTGGATAGGTATCGTTTGTGGCCCCCTGCATGCCCTCTGCTTCAAGCAATTCCAGCCATGCATCACGGGTGTGATGCGTACGGTTTACCCGAAGCCACATAGGTGGGCGCTGGTTGTTAGCTTCAACAATATTTTGCCATTCCTGAGGGTAAGCGCGCTTGATTCGTTGCAGAAGCCACTCCGGGTGGAGGTACCGGTTCTGTGTTTTATCAAACTCAGCCATCAGGGCTTCCTGCTGGCGCTGAAACTGTCGCAATACACCGTTTATCAGTCCCTTAAGCTGGGGACGCTTAATTGCCACTGCACCTTCAACCGTTTCAGCTAATGCTGCATGAGGCGGTATACGCGTATGCAATAACTGATACAGCCCTACCATGATCAGATAATGTACCGAACGCTGTTTTCCCGCCATCGGGCGGGCCATCAATTTATTGATTAGCCAGTCTAACTGAGAAAGGGTACGCAATACGCCAAAGCAGAGCTCCTGCAGTAATGCTTTGTCTTTATCGGATACCTTTTGCTGGAATACAGGTAAGACGCTACTTAGCGACTGACCTTTTTCGATGACTTGCTCTATTGCCTGCGCTGCAAGGCTGCGTAAATTAAGATTTTTTTTCATAACCGCAAAATAAAAATGCCCGGTTTACCGGGCTGAGAAAAGGGGAATCAACTGAGGCGTTTTCCTGGCGTGAACCACTCGCGGCGGGAATTGAGTAAATCCCATGCAGTCATCGCTTTTTTTCCTGCCGGTTGAAGGGATTCAAGATTTAAAATTCCATCAGCAGTGGCGACCTGAATACCAAGTTTATTGGCATCAATTATCGTCCCGGGCTCTGCCGCTGAAGGGGCGCTGATAACTGATGCTTTCCAGACTTTAACGGGCTGGTCATCAACAATGAAATAACTCACAGGCCAGGGGTTAAAGGCGCGGATGCAACGTTCAAGCTGAACGGCAGGAATATTCCAGTCCATTAACGCTTCTTCTTTATTTAGCTTTTCAGCATAGGTGACTAACGCATCATCCTGCACTTCAGGCAATGACGAGCCCGAAGCAATTTGCTTCAGTGTTTCAAGCAGACCTTGTGGGCCAAGTTGCGCAAGCTTGTCATACAGTGAGGCACTGGTATCGTCGTCCGAAATGGGGCAGGAGAGCTTGTAAAGCATGTCGCCCGTATCTAGACCGACATCCATCTGCATGATGGTTACGCCAGTTTCTTTATCGCCAGCCCAAAGAGAGCGCTGGATAGGTGCGGCACCACGCCAACGAGGAAGAAGCGAGCCGTGGACATTGAGGCACCCCAGGCGCGGCATATCCAGTACTGCTTTTGGCAAAATTAAACCATAGGCAACCACGACCATCACATCAGCATCTAAGTCGGCGATGAGCTGCTGGTTTTCTGGCGGACGAAGAGATGCGGGCTGATACACCGGGATCTCTTTTTCTTGCGCGAGGACCTTTACCGGGCTCGGCATGAGCTTTTTGCCTCGGCCAGCAGGTCGGTCTGGTTGAGTAAAGACCCCGACGACCTGATGCTGAGAAGATAACAGCGCGTCTAAATGACGCGCTGCAAAATCAGGAGTACCTGCAAAAATAATCCGTAGAGAATCTGACACGGTCGTGTTTGTCCTTACGCTCTGGCTTTCAAACGATCCAGTTTTTCAACTTTCTGACGAATGCGCTGCTGCTTGAGTGGTGAGAGATAATCAATAAATAATTTACCGACCAAATGATCCATTTCATGTTGAATACAGATAGCCAGCAGATCATCAGCTTCAAGTTCAAACGGTTCCCCGTTGCGATCAAGCGCGCGGATTTTTACTTTCTCAGCGCGTGGAACCAACGCACGCTGTTCAGGAATTGACAGACAGCCTTCTTCGATGCCCGTCTCACCGCTTTTCTCCAGAAGTTCCGGGTTAATCAACGTCAATTGCTGATCGCGGTTTTCTGAAACATCAATAACGATAATGCGCTGGTGAATATCTACCTGCGTGGCAGCCAGACCAATACCTTCTTCGGCATACATCGTTTCAAACATATCATCAACGATACGCTGAATTTCTTCATTCACTTCTTTTACCGGCGTTGCGACTTTGCGAAGACGCTCGTCGGGAATATGTAACACTTGCAAAACTGCCATAGATATCCAGAGTCGTGTTCAGGAGTTGGAAAGATTATTAGCCCTATTCTAGACAAATCCCCCTCCGATTGACAGCATCGGTGACCAATCGCAAGGATTGAGCGAGCCACTTATGGCAAGGGCGGGTAAGAGGATGACATCCACAGAAATATGGTTGCGTTTGATCTATGTAAACGATCTCTATGGAGATGAGATGGTACGGATTGCACAGCGTTTGGCTAAAGCCGCCAGCATCGATTTTAACGCATTAATTGATACTGGATTGCGTGCAAAGCAGGCGCGCCGCTTTCTGTCTATGACGCCGCGAGAAATAGAAGAGAGTTTGTGCTGGCTGGCAGAGCCCCGGCATCATCTTATTCTGGCCACGGATGCGTGTTATCCCGCTCAGCTACGAGCGATCGCTGATTATCCTGGCGCGATATTTATAAAAGGTGATCCGGCAGTTCTGGCGGCGCACCAGCTTGCCGTTGTAGGAAGTCGCACGCACTCATGGTACGGGGAGCGGTGGGGACGGTCATTGTGCGAAGCACTCGCACAGTGTGGTCTGGTGATCACCAGCGGACTGGCTCTTGGGATTGATAGTGTCGCGCATCGTGGCGCACTGGCGGTCGGAGGAAGAACCATCGCCGTGCTCGGAAACGGCCTTTTTACATTGCATCCAAAGCGACATGCGTCACTCGCTGAACAAATAATCAGTGAGGGTGGAGCGTTAGTATCAGAGTTCGCCTTGAATACCCCTCCTTTTCCAGGCAATTTCCCGCGAAGAAACCGCATCATTAGTGGCCTCAGCCGTGCAGTATTCGTGGTTGAAGCTGCGTTGCGAAGTGGCTCGTTAGTGACCACGCGGTGTGCCTTGGAACAGGGACGCGATGTATTCGCTCTGCCTGGGCCGAACGGTGCTCCAGGGAGTGAAGGTCCACACTGGCTTATCCAGCAAGGGGCTTACCTCGTCACCTCGCCAGAAGACATTCTGGAAAACTTCCCGGGCAGGTTGTCAGCACCGCAAATCCAAACCGAAAAGACAATTTATTCACCAAATCAAGAAGAGGTGGCATTGCCATTTCCTGAGCTCCTGGCTAACGTAGGAGATGAGGTAACACCTGTTGACGTCGTCGCTGAACGTGCCGGCCAACCTGTGCCAGTAACGGTTACTCAATTACTTGAGCTGGAGTTAGCAGGGTGGATCGCAGCTGTACCCGGCGGCTATGTCCGATTGAGGAGGGCAAGCCATGTTCGACGTACTAATGTATTTGTTTGAGACTTACATCCATAACGAAGCTGAAATGCGTGTAGATCAGGACAAACTGGAACGGGATCTGACTGACGCCGGCTTTGACCGTGAGGACATTTACAACGCGCTTCTCTGGCTGGAAAAGCTGGCTGATTATCAGGAAGGCCTTGCCGAACCGATGCAGTTAGCTTCCGATCCTTTGTCCGTACGCATTTATACGGCAGAAGAGTGTGACAGGCTGGATGCCAGTTGCCGGGGATTTTTATTATTCCTGGAGCAAATTCAGGTGCTGAACCTCGATACGCGAGAAATGGTTATTGAACGCGTGCTTGCGCTGGATACGGTCGAGTTCGATTTAGAAGACCTGAAATGGGTCATTCTTATGGTGCTCTTCAATATTCCTGGGTGTGAGAATGCCTACCAGCAAATGGAAGAATTACTCTTTGAAGTGAATGAAGGTATGCTGCATTAAACTTCGCAGCTTTCCGAGTCATTATGGCTAAATCAGCACTTTTTCCGGTGCGCAACAATGAGCCCTGCCCGCAGTGCGGGGCTGAACTTGTGATTCGCTCCGGTAAACACGGTCCGTTTCTTGGGTGCTCTCATTATCCTGAGTGTGATTATGTGCGCCCCCTGAAAAGTCAGGCAGATGGGCATGTTGTAAAAATTCTGGATGGGCAATTATGCCCTGAATGTGGTTCTGTTCTAGTATTGCGGCAGGGCCGCTTTGGCATGTTTATTGGCTGTAGCCACTATCCGGAATGCGCGCATACAGAACAAATCGATAAGCCTGATGACACGGCTATTACCTGCCCTCAATGCCAGACCGGGCATCTCATTCAGCGTCGCTCCAGGTTTGGCAAAACTTTCCATTCCTGTGATCGCTACCCTGACTGCCAGTTTGTCATCAATTTCAAACCTGTGGCAGGTGAGTGTCCCACCTGCCATTATCCCCTGTTAATAGAGAAGAAAACGGCGCAGGGTATAAAGCTCTTTTGCGCCAGCAAACAATGTGGACAGCCGGTAACGGCGGAATAAATCGTGATAAATAACCTGCAAATAGATCCTATCGCTGCAGCGGTGGCGGTCCTTAAAAATAAAAACGTCATTGCTTATCCAACCGAGGCTGTTTTTGGTGTTGGATGCGATCCAGACAGCGAAAGTGCTGTACATCGCTTACTTGAGTTGAAACACCGTCCGGTCGAAAAGGGCTTGATCCTGATTGCGGCAAATTTTGAGCAACTCAAACCATATATAGATGACAGCATGCTTAATGAAGAGCAGCGTCAGGCCATTTTTGCCTGCTGGCCCGGGCCGGTGACCTTTGTTTTCCCGGCGAGAGCCACAACACCACGCTGGTTGACCGGCCGTTTTGATTCTCTGGCGGTGCGCGTAACAGACCATCCTCTCGTCATTTCGCTATGCGAAGCTTTTGGTAAACCTCTGGTCTCGACTAGTGCAAACCTTACGGGATTACCACCTTGTAGAACAGATGACGAAGTCAGGCAGCAATTCGGGGCCGATTTCCCTGTTGTTGAAGGTATGACGGGGGGAAGACTCAACCCCTCAGAGATACGTGATGCCCTTACCGGCGAACTTTTCCGTCAGGGGTGACTTTATGGAACCTTATGTTGTTTTTGGTAACCCGATTGCGCATAGCAAGTCGCCAGCTATCCATGCGCACTTTGCTCAACAACTGAAGATAGAACATCCCTATGGGCGCATTCTTGCGCCATTAGATGATTTTACGAATACCCTGAATGCCTTTTTCGCTGAAGGCGGCAAAGGGGCGAATGTCACCATGCCATTTAAAGAAGAAGCTTTCAGTCGTGCGGATGAACTAACAGAACGGGCGGCGCTTGCTGGCGCGGTCAACACGCTTAAGCGTCTGGAAGATGGTCGGCTGGTGGGGGATAACACTGATGGTATTGGGCTGCTGAGTGACCTGCAGCGTTTGTCTTTTATTAAACCGGGTTTCCGTATCCTGCTCATTGGAGCAGGAGGCGCGGCGCGTGGTGCGCTGCTGCCGTTACTCTCGCTGGATTGTGCTGTGACAATCGTTAATCGTACCTATTCACGGGCGCACGAGCTCGCCTCACTTTTTACTCATACGGGAAGCGTAAGCGCTGTAACCCAGAGCGATTTACCCGGGCATGAATTTGATTTGGTCATTAACGCAACCTCAAGCGGCATCAGCGGTGAGATCCCGTTATTACCAGAATCCATTATTCACTCGCAGTCGTATTGCTATGACATGTTTTATCAAAAAGGTGATACGCCTTTTCTGGCCTGGTGCAAATCACGGGGTGCCACGTACTGTTCCGATGGCCTGGGCATGCTGGTGGGGCAAGCAGCACATGCGGTATTGTTATGGCACGGCGTATTGCCTGAGATCCAGCCTGTCCTTGCAGTGCTAAAACAGGAGCTTGAAGGGTGAATCAGGCGATACAGTTCCCCGATCGTGAAGAGTGGAGTGAGGCAGAGTCCATGCTTCGCTTCCCGGCGATAGTCAATGGCATGCTACTTACCTGCATTATTCGCGGCGAGGTGCTGACCTCCCGTTTTGGGGGCGATACGCCAGCGCAGTGGCTGGCGTTATTCAGGCAACATCGGTGGGACCTTGAGGATGAAGCTGAACAGCTTATCCTGGCGCAGGAAGAGGACGATCAGGGTCAGATCTGGTTATCCTGAGCAAGGTATTCATCTTTCCATTTCACATAATTATTGGCTGAATATTTCAGCCCTTCTATTTCAGCCTCAGTGAGTGGGCGGATTTGCTTAACGGGGCTGCCAAGGTATAAATAGCCGCTCTCCAGCCTCTTATTCTGTGGGACCAGACTCCCTGCTCCAATCATTACATCTTCTTCGATAACTGCACCGTCGAGCACAATCGAGCCCATGCCCACCAGTACCCGATTACCAATAGTGCAGCCGTGGAGCATTACCTTGTGCCCTATCGTGACGTCATCTCCAATAAGGAGAGGATTACCAGCGGGGTTGTACGACGATTTGTGAGTGACATGCAATACGCTTCCATCCTGAATATTACTGCGCGCCCCTATCATTACGTAATTGACGTCACCTCGTATGACGACAAGAGGCCAGATACCCACATCGTCACCGATTCTGACATCGCCAATGACAACGCTGGTGTCATCAACCATCACCTTCATACCCACTTTTGGAAAAAGATCCTTATAAGGACGTAATACTGTAGACATAGCTACCTCATCGAAAACAGGTTGTGATGATGACTTTGGTAGCAATACCGGCGTTGTGCAACCCTTTTGCTTATCAGAATTTGAGCAGATCGTATGGGATCTGGGCGAAAAGAATGGAAAAGCAGCAATCAGAAAAAAAGATCTAAAAAAGGCTTGTGCTAAAAGTTTGGATCCCTATAATGCGCCTCCATCGACACGGCAGATGTGAATCACTTCACACTAAACAGCCGGTTCGGTTGAAGAGAAAAATCCTGAAAATCAGGGTTGACTCTGAAAGAGGAAAGCGTAATATACGCCACCTCGCAACGGTGAGCGAAAGC
>NZ_JAHVDV010000044.1:0-27016 GCF_051486985.1 Yokenella regensburgei | reverse complement strand
AAATCGCCGCTGCGCGGTCCGTTCGTCTTATGCCGCCGTGCTGTCGGGTCGGGGACCAGCCTGCATCCCTGCAGGCTATCCCCTCCGCCCGCGTCCCTGCGGGCGGTCCCGGCCCGTCGTCAACGCCTCACCGATTTTCAGCCGGACCGTAAGCCCCCGCTGCATGTCACTGCGTTTCAACAGACACCGCATCGCTTTAATGACTTACAGACAGTGAAAATAGCCAGGTGTGGCGGGTCCGGCTGAAAAGTACCGACGCGTTTTCGCGGGGCCGCCCCCCCCGTTGCACGCCAGGAGTTTCAGATAAAAAGCCTTTGCTGTTAAAAGCCAAAAACCGCGCGGTGGGTAAGGTGTGGGGAGTCCGGCTGGAAACTGCCGACGCGTTTTCGCAGGGCCGGGGCGACGCGCAGGGAGGCGCGGCGAGGGCGCGCGTTGCAGGGACGCTGCATCGCGCCCGGTCCCGGACAGCCCGGAGAAATAAGCGGAGGGTCACCGCGAAGCGGCAGTTTTCGTGCCGGGAGCCGGGATTGTTAAGGGCGTGGCGGAGAACGCCCTTAACACGTTCACGGGTGAAGGTGTTTCATGGAAGCGCGGCACATGAGGTGAACGGAACGATTCCACCGGAGGTAAGCAGAACCCTTTGAGCCAGCCGCACGCTCTTCCCCTCACCCCGACCCTCTCCCCAAAGGGGCGAGGGGGAAAGGCGTGCCCGGTTTAGCATGTGAGATGAACGGAACCCTTCCAGCCAGTCACCCACTGTTCCCCCTCACCCGACCCTCTCCCCAAAGGTACGAGGGAGAAAAGCGTGCCCGGTGGCCCATGAGGCAAACAGCCCCCTTAACGTATTTCTTTCACGAATACTAACGCACTGTAACCTGTCGCCTGTATTATGATTTCAACCATACCCGCGCTCACTGGCACATGCTAATCTGCCCGCGCTCGCAGATAACTTTTTACGCAGCTACGACGATGAGCGTATTTCAGATTTACAAATCACAACTACCATTAACTGAATCACTTAAGCGCCTTAGCGAAACGCCATGAACAGACCCATCAAACGGCTTGAGATCATTAAATACGCGATAGAACTGGAAGATGACGGCATCATCCTCAGCCAGCTTCCGCTGTTAAAAACCGAAGCGACGGACGGTGAACTGGCGTACATCGTATGGGCGCTTGAGGAGAAAAACTACAGCGACGCCCTGCGCGCCATCACGCACTGGCTGCAAAATCAGCGCTCGGTAGTACAGTGGCAGGATCCTCAGGTCGCAGCCAGCAAGCTGGAGCTAAAGGCACTGGAAGAACAGCTTCGCGAGCTTATCGATAAACGCAATGCGCGCATTCAGCTACTGGATGATTTCAACGACCTTTACCTCACGCGTCTCGGGCCGCTAATGTCACAAATCCTGCGTCTGCGTAAGATCCTGGCCGAGGCGACCCTGCGCCGACAGGAGGCGGAGGCCCGCCAGCGCGAAGACGACTACCTTCGCTGCCAGCAGTACCTGGCGCAAGCGGTAGAGGTGCTGGTCACGCTCACGCGTCGCTGGCAGAGTTTCCCGCCGCAATCCGCGCAGGCTGCCGAAGCCCGAAAACATCTCCAGCAGCAAAACGCGTTAATCAGCGCTCTGCTGGCAGAAGCGCAGGAACTGGAGCAGGGCCTCACACGCGAAGACGAACCTGCCCGCCAGGCACGCGATGACGCACGTCAGGAGTATGAGGAGTATCAGGAGCAGCAGCACGATGCAGAAAAACGCTTTGGCTTTGAGCAAAAAATGTCGCCAGATGAACGCTCAGAGCTGAAACGCCTGTGGCGCCAGGCCAGCAAACTGTGCCACCCGGATCTGGTGGACGAGGGCTTCAAAGACGAAGCGCATGGCATGATGGTGGAGCTGAATCAGGCCCGTCAGCGTGGCGATCTGGCCGCCATCCGATCCCTCCTTACCCGCTTACAAAAAGGGCTGGAGCCGTTAATGGCAAGCGATCGTCTGAATGATTTGCAGCGCCTGCGTCAACGCATCATTGAGGTCAAACAGCATATTGCCGGCCTTATTGAAGAGCTCAATACCCTTGAAAAAGAGGAGTCCTGGCAACTGGTTTCAACGCTTACCGACCAGGAGAGCTACTTCCGCCAGCAGGAGAAGGCGCTGGGAGAGATTCGTCAGACGCTTGAACAGCAGGTGAACGACGCCGAGTACGAAGAGGTCGCGTAACCGCAACGCCCGGCAGGTAATGCGCTACCGGGCACCTTTCCTTTATTTCTTGTGCCAGTACGCCTGGCCGCGCAGCAGATTCTGGTCGAGGTTTTTGCTCACTGCTAAATCCAGCAGTGACTTCACCACCGTGCCTTCACCGGTCAGCCAGAGGAAATATTCCCTCTCCGGCACCACTGCCGCTGCCAGCTTCTCCGCGGCCACGTTCGAACCATGACCTGTCACCCACTCAATGTTGTAATGACTCAGGTGGGCCAGATAATCCTTGTAAGACGCCTCGGCGATGGTCACCACAGCCTTCACTTCCGGGCGTACCGCCAGTTTATCCAGCGCTTCCAGGCGGCGGCGCAGCGCCGGCATCCCGGACTCATCACACACATAAAATTGCCAGGCATAATCTTCCGGCACCACCAGCGAACCGCGCGGGCCTCCGATGGTCAGCGAATCACCCGCTTGCGCCGTCATCGCCCAGCCGCTTGCTACACCGCCCTCATGGATAAAGAAATCAAATGCCAGTTCATGCTGACGTGCATCGTACAGCGGCGTGTAATCGCGTGATGCCGGACGCGGCCCCTCGCCCCAGACAATGCCCTCATCCGTCACCTGCGGCGGGGTAAAGGGCGTGCCAGGCTGCGGAAAAAATATTTTGCTGTGGTCGTCAAACCCACCTGAAGTGAAGCCTTCAAGCGCTTCGCCGCCCAGGACAATGCGCTGGAAACCCGCGCTGATACGCTCGACGCGCAGTACGGTCAGCTCGCGAAAACGCAGCTCATTACGCACACGCTCTGGATAACGATGGTGTTGGATAGTCATAATCGGCCTTCGTGAAATGTAATACGATATATCTAAATTCAGATTAAATGATAATGATTGTTGTTTAACAAGAAGACAAGATCTTTTTTAGATAGCCAGAAGCAAAAGCGCACGGGATGCCAAAATGCAAATAAAATATCAATAAAAACAATATAATATAAAAAACACCATCTTTGCCATTGCCTGTTTTAAAAATTTAGATATAAATTAGATATATCAAATTACAGGAGGCAACCATGCGACACTCTCATTCAGCCCCAGGCTGTAATCATCACGATGCGGAACACGAACACGGCGAACATCGCCACGGACGCGGTGGCGGTAGCGGACGTCGTCAGCGCTTCTTCGGCCACGGTGAACTGCGGCTGGTGATCCTCGACATTCTCACCCGCAACGCCAGCCACGGTTACGAACTGATCAAAGAGATTGAAACCCTGACCCAGGGCAATTACACCCCAAGTCCGGGCGTGATTTACCCGACGCTCGATCTGTTACAGGATCAGCAGTTGATTTCGATTAGCGACGAAGATAGCGGGCGCAGGAAAATTGCCATCACGGAGCAGGGCCAGGCCTGGATGGAGGAGAACAAAGCGCATCTGGAGCATATTCAGGCGCGCATCAAAGCCCGCAGTGTGGGCTGCCAGCTACGCAAGGATCCGCAGATGAAACGGGCGCTGGAGAATTTCAAAGCCGTACTGAATCTGAAGGTTAATCAGGAAGATATCAGTGCCGCGCAGCTCAAACAGATTGTTGGCGTTATCGACCGCGCGGCGCTGGAGATTTCACAACTGGATTAGGCTGGCTGCCCACCGTTACTGAGGCGGAAGACCTGTACGAGACCCAGCAGATGTTCCGCCTGCTCATTCAGGGAGGCCGCTGCCGCAACGGACTCTTCCACCAGGCTGGAGTTTTGCTGCGTAGTGGAGTCTATCAGACCAATGGCGCTGTTAATCTGCGAGATACCGTCCGTCTGCTCGCGGCTCGCCTGACCAATTTCACGCAGGATGACATTCATCTCCTGAACGTTACTCACCATGCCATTGATGAGGTTACCCGCTTTTTCGACCAGCGCCATCCCTTCACGGGTCTGGCTGGTGGAGCTCTCAATCAGCTGACGAATATCGTTTGCCGATGAAGCACTTTTCTGCGCCAGCTGGCGCACTTCCCCGGCCACCACGGCAAAGCCACGCCCATGTTCACCGGCTCGCGCTGCTTCCACCGCCGCGTTGAGCGCCAGGATGTTGGTCTGGAAAGCAATGGCATCGATCAGGTTGATGATGTCGGACATCCGGTTAGAGGTCTCATTGATCACCCGCATTTTTTCGGTAACCTGCCTCATCATCTCACCATTATTTTTCACCACGGTGGCGGCATCCGCAGAGAGGGTGGTCGCCTCGTGGGTATGCTCGGCGGTGTTTTTCACCGTCGCGGTAATCTGTTCCATTGATGAGGCCGTTTGTTCAACAGAACTTGCTTGCTCTTCGGTGCGCGCGGCCAGATCCTGATTACCGGCAACAATCTGTGCCGCCGCGCTGGAGATATTCTGCGAACCAAACTGCACTTCCTGCACGATATCCACCAGTTTGATCTTCATCTCCATCAGTGAACGCAGCAGTACGCCAGTCTCATCACGAGAGTGGGAGTGAATAGAGCCTGTCAGATCGCCACCGGCAATGGCACCAGCAAACGCAACGGCTTCCCCCAGCGGACGGGTGATCATTCGCATGATATACCAGCCCATCAGGCTGCCAATGCCGATGCTGAACACCGCCAGCAGTATCAGCAGTAAGCGGTTAGTGGTGAAATCTCCGTTTACCTGCACGCCCGCCGCACGCATGTGCGCATCCTGAATCGCAATCAAAGAGAGGACGTTCTCTTTGTAGGCTTTCTGGATAGGCACCATATTGGTCATCATTTCGTTGACGGCCGCGGCCCGATCGTTATTTTTAATGGCCTCAAGAATGCGGAAACGGGAATTAAGGTATTGCTGGCGGACCTCTTTGATCCCCGCAAGAATGTTCTGTGATTCCTGATCGGGCAGGTTTTTGCTGAGGTCTTCGAGGAGGAGAGTAATGCGGGCGCTAATATCATTAAGCTGCTTCTGGGATGCGTCACGCCATTTTCCATCAGTATCCAGTAGCATCATCTGTTGGGTGCTGACAAAGGTCTGAAACTGATCGATAAGCTGATTCGCTTTCACCGTGGTCGGATAATCGCGGTGAACAATATTTTGCATTCCGTTATTTGCGCGATTCAGGCTGAAAAGCGAAAGACAAGAACTGGCTATCATTAAGACGATAAAGAATCCGAACGCCAAAAATAATTTGGTGCCAATTTTTACATCATGTAAAAACATATATTCCCCATGTATCTGATTATAGTACTAATAAAAAAGCACGCCCACACAAGGCGTTAGATGCAGAGATGCAATGGAGCTGATTAAAATATCGTCTCCATTGCTGGTTATCGGTAACGTTGGAAGTAACTTTATGAGTTTGATCGTTTTTTTATTTTAGCATTTATTATTCTGATAGTTACAAACGATCAATTTAGTGCTATTGATCGTTATATTCTCCGACAGCAAAGTTGCGCAACAAATATTATTATCGCTTAACTTTATTTAATTAATAATTAAAACTATTAATAGCAGGGATATTAACTGGCGAGAAATTGATCGGTATTTAATATAATTGCAACAATTAAAGCGGAATTAACTTACAAAATAAAATCAATTTAAATCAATGGAAATCGTAAGGTTATTTTCCCCTTCCGACGGTGGTGAAAGGGGAATAAAGCGATTAATGCAAGACCGAGACGGCATCCTGCAAACGGCCAGCGCGATGCTTCACCATTGCCGATACGCTGGCACTCTCCTCAACCAGACCCGCGTTTTTCTGGGTGATAGCTTCCAGTTCCGCCACCGCACGGGTTAACTCCGTCAGCCCCTGCGCCTGTTCGGATGTAGAGTGGCTGATCTGGCCGATAAGAGAGGTGACATTTTGCACCTGCGTAACAATATCATCCATCGTGCGCCCTGCCGCATGAACCTGATCGTAGCCCGACTGCACTTTACTGGCGCTGGCATCAATCAGCTTACGGATGTCATTGGCGGCGCTGGCACTGCGGCTTGCCAGATGGCGTACCTCCCCTGCCACTACCGCAAAGCCTTTACCCTGCTCCCCCGCTCTCGCCGCTTCAACCGCCGCATTGAGCGCCAGAATATTGGTCTGGAAGGCAATATCATTAATCAGTGTGGTTATCGAGCCGATGCGCTGGGTACTGTCGGCAATCTCATCCATCGTCTTCACCACGGTTTCCATGGCATCACCGCCCTGCGTGGCTGCGTCGCTGGCCGCGCTGGAAAGCTTGTTTGCGGCTGAGGCCGTCTCTGAATTGTTCTGCACCGAGGCCGCCATCTGGCTCATGGTGGCTACGGTTTGTTGCACGTTGACGACGGTCTGGCGGGTGCGTTCATTCAGCGCATCATTGCCTTTCGCCAGGGTCTCACTACCATTACGTACATTGCTGACCTGGCTGGAAACATCATTAATCAGCCAGCGGCACATTAACCCCAGCTGACCCACCGCACGCAGCGTCAGCCCCAGCTCATCGCTACGGTTAAGGTGCGCTACGCTGTTTTGCTCACCTGTTGCCACGCTTAGCGCCTGGCGAGCGACGCCTTCAACCGGCCGCACAATCTGCCACTCATAACATGCGCATCCCGCCAGCATCACCAGAGTACTCAGCAGCATGGGCGCAACACCACTGTTCATCGCCCACAGCCCTGCCATCTCGACAAGCCACATAAGCGTCACAACGCTTCTCGCCCGCCAGCGCAGCGGTAACGAAGGCAACCGCCCCCACCAGCCACGGCTTACCACCAGGCCTTTATGGATCCGTTTTTTCGCCCGCCCCTGCTGTAGCGCCTTGTAAAGCGGCGTCACGGCGGCAATCTCTTCAGGGGTCGCACGGGTACGAATCGACATGTATCCCGTCACCTTGCCATTGCGCACCATCGGCGCGGCATTGGCGCGTACCCAGTAGTGGTCACCATTCTTGCGACGGTTTTTTACAATCCCACTCCAGGGTTCGCCCTGCTTTAAGGTGAACCACATGTCTGCAAAAGCCGCTTTAGGCATATCAGGGTGGCGCACAAGATTATGCGGCTGGCCAATCAGTTCCGGCAGAGTGAAACCGCTGACCTGGGAGAAGGTATCATTAGCGTGGGTGATGTAGCTTTGCAGGTCGGTTGTCGACATCAGAGTGGTGTCATCGTCAAGGGTGTACTCCCGTTGCGTGACAATTGGAGGAGAAGCCATGTTAGCGTCCTATGCAGGTTATTTAACTGTTAAATTGCAGGCGAATGTTATTTCGGCGCTAACCAATTTATCTTTAGTTGTTAAATTTGATTTAGATCGCAAAACGACACAAAACCGCATTTTTTGTATGTCATATAACCCACTGATTTATATAGTCACCCTTCGAAATCACCCACCATATCTCATCAATCCTGCGCCATTTCGGAGCAATAAATGCACTGTTTTGGCGCAAAAATGCAGCTATTCACTAACAAGCTGTTTACTTTTTCATCTATTTGCCCTGCGCCTGGGTGGTTTTTTTGGGATCTAATTTCGCATAATTCAGCTTCCGCCTGGCGTTTATCCTGATTTCAGGTTGCGGCTTCGATGTGGCGCAATCCCTGCAATACTTTACTCAGTATCATGTGATACGCCCCGCCCAGGAGCTTATTTTGAACAGGTTACCTTCCAGCGCATCGGCATTAGCGTGCAGCGCTCACGCACTGAATCTCATCGAGAAGCGAACGCTTGATCAGGACGAGATGAAGGAGCTGAACCGAGAGGTCAGAGAGTATTTCAAAGAGCATGTGAATCCGGGTTTTCTTGAGTATCGGAAATCTGTCACCGCTGGCGGGGATTACGGAGCCGTAGAATGGCAGGCGGGAAGTCTGAATACGCTTGTCGACACTCAGGGGCAGGAGTTTTTAGATTGCCTGGGTGGATTTGGCATCTTCAATGTGGGGCACCGTAATCCAGTCGTTGTATCCGCCGTACAGAACCAACTCGCAAAACAGCCCCTGCACAGCCAGGAACTTCTCGACCCGTTAAGGGCAATGCTGGCAAAAACACTGGCCGCACTCGCCCCCGGTAAACTGAAATACAGCTTCTTTAGCAACAGTGGCACCGAGTCGGTTGAGGCCGCCTTAAAACTGGCTAAGGCTTACCAGTCACCGCGCGGTAAATTCACCTTTATTGCCACCAGTGGCGCATTCCACGGGAAATCCTTAGGCGCGCTCTCTGCCACGGCGAAATCCACTTTCCGCAAGCCCTTTATGCCGCTGCTACCGGGCTTTCGTCACGTGCCGTTTGGCGACATTGATGCCATGCGCATGCAGCTTAGCGAATGCCACAAAACCGGTGATGATGTTGCGGCGGTGATCCTGGAGCCGATTCAGGGCGAAGGGGGCGTGATCCTGCCACCGCAGGGCTATCTGCCCGCCGTGCGTAAGCTGTGTGATGAGTTTGGCGCGCTGCTGATTTTTGACGAGGTGCAGACCGGCATGGGCCGCACCGGGAGAATGTTTGCCTGCGAGCATGAGAATGTTCAGCCGGACATACTATGCCTTGCCAAAGCACTTGGCGGCGGCGTAATGCCCATTGGGGCGACTATCGCCACCGAAGAGGTATTCTCCGTGCTGTTCGACAATCCTTTCCTGCACACCACGACCTTTGGCGGCAACCCGCTGGCCTGTGCGGCTGCGCTTGCGACCATTAACGTGCTGCTGGAAGAGAACTTACCGGCCCAGGCCGAACAGAAAGGCGACATGCTGCTGGACGGTTTCCGCCTGCTGGCACGTGAATACCCGGACCTGGTGCAGGATGCACGGGGCAAAGGCATGCTGATGGCGATTGAGTTTGTGGATAACGAAATCGGCTACACCTTTGCAAGCGAAATGTTCCGCCAGCGCGTGCTGGTTGCCGGGACGCTTAACAACGCAAAAACCATCCGTATTGAGCCTCCTTTAACGCTGACCATTGAGCAGTGTGAACAGGTACTCAAAGCAGCGCGCACGGCACTTGCGGCGATGCGCGTGGCGGTAGAAGAAGCGTAAATCAACCCTCACCCCTGCCCTCTCCCTAAAAGGGAGAGGGTGAAAATCAAGGCCCCAGCCCGTACTGACCTTTTTCTCTCCATTCGGGCGCAGGCTGCGCTCACCTTCCAGCCAGCTCAGTCGCTCCCCGCCCTTTTGAAGCAGTGTAAACACAGATCGCACGCCCGCCTTCCAGCCAGCTCAGTCGCTCCCTTGCCCTTTTGAGGCAGTGAAAACACAGATCGCACGCTCACCTTCCAGCACGCTCAGTCGCTCCCTTGCCCTTTTGAGGCAGAGAAAACGCAGATCGTACGCTCACCTTCCAGCACGCTCGATCGGTTCCCTCGCCCCTTTGGGGAGAGGGTCAGGGTGAGGGGAACAACCCGCACCACACCCACTACTCCGGCATCAGCCCCACAAACGTTCGCTTCTTACGCGGTTCCGACATCAGTTCCTCCAGCTTTTCCACGCAGGCAAGGTAGTGCGGCGTCTTCTTATGCGCCAGCACCGCCGCCTCATCCTTATAGGCCTCGTAGATAAAAAACCGGGTTTTGACGTCGCTATCCTGCAACACATCAAAACGCAGGTTTCCCGGCTCCTGAATTGCGCCCTCGTGGTTGGCACGAAACACCGTAAGAAACTCATCGATCTTGTCGGGCTTGATGTTGATCTCCACCATAGTTACGTTCATTTCTCTTCTCCCTGTTTCTCTTCCTGCCAGAACTGCCAGGCCTCACGGGCGCTCATATTCTCATGTACTACCTTCTTCACCGCTTTTAGCATGGCAAGCGGCGCACTGGACTGGAAGATATTCCGCCCCATGTCCACGCCGGACGCCCCCTGGTCGATGGCGCGAAAACACATCTCTAACGCCTCAAGCTCCGGCAGCTTTTTACCTCCGGCAATCACAATCGGCACCGGGCAGCTGGCGGTCACTTTTTCAAACCCCTCTTCCACAAAATAGGTTTTGACGAACTGTGCGCCCATCTCGGCAGCAATGCGGCTGGCGAGTGAAAAATAGCGCGCATCCCGCGTCATCTCTTTGCCCACCCCCGTCACTGCCAGGGTCGGCACGCCATAGCGATTACCGGCATCCACCAGTTTGATGATGTTATTGATTGACTGGTGCTCATGCTCGCTGCCGATATAGACCTGGGCTGCCACCGCACATACGTTCAGGCGCAGGGCATCCTCCATCGCCACCGCCACGCACTCATTCGACAGCTCGGTCAGAATTGAGTTGCCGCCTGAGGCCCGCAATACCACCGGTTTATTGGTGGCAGGCGGCACCTGGCTTCTGAGCACGCCACGGGTACACATCAACACATCCGTCTCGCCAAACAGGGGCGCAATGGAGAGGTCAATACGTTCAAGCCCGGTGGTTGGCCCCTGGAAATAGCCGTGGTCAAAGGCCAACATCACCGTGCGGTTACTTTTAGGGTTAAAGATCCTGGCAAGACGCGACTGCATACCCCAGTCCAGCGCCCCGCAGCCTTTCAGCGCAAAAGGCACGTTCTTTTGCGGCCTGTCCAGGCCAAAATCTTTGCCATCTTTAATGTCATCTAAATCCGCCATCATTTCCCCCGTCAGAAGTCGTATTTACCGATATTCTCTTTGGTGAACACCACGCGCTCCGGCAGCAGCACAATGCCATTGCCTTTGGCTTCATACTGATAGCCCTGGACGCTGTTAGGCTCTACTTTCAGCGTGCCGATATCTTTCACCTCAATGCTGTCACCCACGTTCAAATCGCCCTTTTTCAGCAGATGTTCCGCCACGTTTACCGAAATTTTGCCCTGCTGCACCACGTCCCACAGACCAAAGGCTTTCACCGTGCCGCGCTCGACATACGGGCGCATCACGTTCGGCGTACTGAAGCCGACAATCGCCACCCCTTCACGTTTGAGGTTTTCCGCCGCCTGCGCTGCCGCTGGCAGGGCGTTGGCATCCGGGGCGATGACAGCATCCAGATCCGGGTAGGCTTTTAAGATCCCCTCAGCGGTTTGCAGCGATTTTGTCGCATCGTTATAGCCAAACTGGGTGGTGACGATTTGCCACTGCGGATGATCCTTCTCGATTTTGGCTTTCGCCTCTTTCACCCACTGGTTCTGGTCAGTGACGGTCGGGCTTGAATAGAAGAAGGCGACTTTGGCATTGGGTTTGGTTACCTGCTTGCCTGCCATTTCCACCAGCAGGCCGCCCAGTTGTTCCGGGGTGCCCTGGTTGATATAAATGCTGCGGCACTCGGGCTTGGTGTCAGAGTCCCAGGTCAGAATTTTCACCCCGCGCTGCATTGCGCGCTTCAGCGCCGGGCAGAGGCCATCCGGGGAGACCGCCGAGACGATAATCGCCTTGTAGCCCTGGTTCACGAAGTTATTGATGAGCTGTACCTGGCCGGAGACGCTCGGCTCCGTCGGTCCGTCGTAGGTTACGTCGACCCCCAGATCTTTACCTGCCTCTTTCGCGCCGTTGCCGCCGCTGGTAAAGAAACCCACGCCGACCAGCTTAGGAATAAAGGCGATGCGATCCGCTGCCTGCGCCGCTATGACGCTGCCAGCCAGCGCCAGCGCGCTCAGTTGTACTATCAGTTTCATCTTCATGTTGAACTCCGCTTATTAACGCGTTAGAACCCGACGCCATGCCATACGTAGCCACTCCCTGTGCAGGCTTAGCGAACGCCCCATCACCACCACCACTAATAGCGCACCCGACAACGCGCTCGACACCTGGTTGGGGATGCCGACCATCTGTAACCCCTGCTGTAAGTACCCCACCAGCAACGCTGCCAGCGCAGTACCCAACACCGAACCCGAGCCGCCATAAATATTGGCGCCGCCCAGAACTGCGGCGGTAAGCGCGGGCATTAATAAATCACGTCCAAGATCCGAACGCGCCGAACCGAAATAGGAGACCAGCACCACGGCAGCAATGGCCGATGCCAGCCCCACCAGGCCATAGAGCGCATAGGGCATGCCATTGACCGGGAGGGCGGCATAGCGCGCCGCACGTGGGTTTTGTCCGAGTAAAAAGAGGTGGCGACCAAAGCGCCCCCGGTGGGTCAGCAGCCAGAAACAGAAGGTGATCGCCGCAAACAGCACCAGCGGGATGGGTAACCCCAGCACCGTCAGGTTGGCAAAAGCGGTGAAGCTGTCGGGAAAACCGCTGATGCCTTCATAACCGGTTGCCCCCGCCATGCCGGAGAGGAGCAGCGCCCCGCCGCCGTAGAGATAGAGCGTGCCGAGGGTAATCACCAGCGGGCTAATGCCGGTGTAATGAATCAACGCGGCGTTCACCACGCCACACATCACTCCGAGCAGCAAGGTGAGCACAATAGCGAGACTCATGGGCCATCCCGCCTGCATCATCACCCCCAGCGCGATGGCGCACAGGCCGATGGTCGAGCCGAGCGAAATATCAATGCCGCCGCTGATGATAACGAGCGTCAACGGCAGGGCCACAATGCCAATGCAGATAAAGTCGCTGGTGCTGAACAGCAGCATATTGACGTCCAGCATGCGCGGATTGAGCGCACCAAAGAAGAGGATCTCCAGCACCAGTATCAGCAGCAGCGCGCTTTCCCAGTTGAGCTTCATTTACGCCACCTCTTTGTTTTTACGTTTCGGAAAGCGGGCAACGTTTTTACCCCTCTTATTACCGGGCATAAAACGGCTGTACTTCAGCGCACGCTGATGACGAGCCAGCGCCTGGCGCAGGCGGCCATCGAGTACCAGCACACCCAGCAGCACCAGGCCTGCAATAAAGTCGTTCCACCAGGCCGGTAGCCTGAACAGCACCAGCACGGTGTCGATTTGAGTGAGGAAGAAGGCACCGAGAAACGCACCAACCAGCGTGCCCGTACCGCCCAGTAGAGAAATCCCGCCGAGCACGCAGGCGGCAATGGCCTTCATCTCAAGGCCGCTGCCGGTCTGGTTCGGCACAAAACCAATCTGCGAGGCAAACACTATTCCGGCACACGCCGCCAGCACGCCGTTTAAGGTAAACGCGGTCATACGGGTACGGTTCACCGCTACCCCCAACTGGCGCGCGGCGGCAAGGTTATCCCCCACGGCATAAAAGTCGCGGCCAAACGCCGTGCGCGCGAGCACCCAGGTTCCTGCGCCCAAAAGCATCAGCACCAGCCATCCGAGCGGCGACACGCCGGTCACGCCCGCTGCTGACAGTGCCTTGAGACTGGCGGGCAGTCCTTCTATCCATTTACCTTCTGTCCAGAGCAGCATGGCACCGCGATAGAGCCCAAGCGTGCCGAGGGTTGCCACGATCGCCGGGATCTTAAGCCCCACCACCAGCAGGCCGTTGAAAGCGCCTGCCAGCGCACCGATCGCCAGCGAAAAGAGGATCGCCACCGGCAGGCTATAGCCGCTATTGAGCGCGACCCCGACGGCAATGGCACACAGGCCCACCGTCGATCCGACCGAAACATCAATATTGCGGGTCAGCATCACCAGCGCCGCACCGAGAGCCAACAGCATCAGGATCTGACTGCTGGCGAAGATCATGCCGACGGTTTGCAGGCTGAAGAACGCAGGGTTAAGCGCCACCAGCACAATAAAGAGCGCGAGGATCGCCAGAAAGGCGCTCAGCTCGCGGTTTTTGAGTAAGGTTTTCATGCGTGCCCTCCGCCAAATGCCAGCGTCATCATCCGATCCACACTGACCGCATGGCGTGAAAGCTCACCGCTGAGCCGCCCCTGATGCATCACCAGCACCCTGTCTGCAAGGCCTGGGAACTCATCGAGATCGCTTGAGATCATCAGTACCGCCACGTTTTGCGCCGCCACGCTTTTGATAAGCTGGTAGATATCCGCCCTTGCCGCCACGTCCACGCCGCGCGTTGGTTCATCGACGATCAACAGCAGCGGGTTGGCCTCCATGCAGCGCGCCAGCAGCACTTTCTGCTGATTGCCGCCGGACAGGGTGCGCACGATCTGATCTGCATTGTTAAGTTTGATGCCGAGCGCCCGGTGATAACGTTCCACCACTGCCGCTTCACGCTTACGCTGCTGCCACAAAGAAGGTTCGTTGAGCGTAACCGTGTTCCAGCGCACCGGCGCGTCCAGAAACAGCCCGGAGACCTGGCGATCCTCCGGCAGATAAACCAGACCGCGATCCAGCCTTGCCCGAATCGGATCGGCGTTAATAACACGGTTTTCCAGCCAGATACGCCCCGCGCGCACCGGGCGCAGGCCATACAGGGTTTCGGCAAACTCGGTGCGCCCGGAACCGACCAGACCCGCCAGGCCGACGATCTCCCCGGCGTGGATCTCAAGGCTTAAATCGATAAAGCCCTCGCCGGTCAGCTCTTCAACGCGCAATACCGGAAAATCCTGCGGCTGGGTACGACGGTTGCCCGGCAGCGACAGCCACAGTTTTTGCGTGTCGCTCAGGCCCCGCTCGCGGCTGACGGGCGTCATGGCACTAATCAACGCATTGTCATCCAGCTCCCCGATGGCAGCGCTGAGCACAACGGCACCGTCACGCATGACCGAAACATGGCTGGCGAGGGCGCGGATTTCCGGCAGTTTATGGGAAATAAAGACAATGCCGACCCCCAGTTCCTGTAGTGCCCGAATCTGGCGGAACAGACGCTCGGTTTCGCCAGGGGTGAGCGAAGCCGTTGGCTCGTCGAGGATCAGGATTTTCGCGTCGCGCATCAGTCCACGCAGGATCTCCACCATCTGTTGATCCGCCACTTCCAGAGTGCTGGCGGCGGCCTGCAGATTAAGCTGGCAGTTAAGCTGTTGCAGTTTTTCCGCAAGCAGCGCCTCCTGGGCGCTATTACGCGGCAGGCGAAACAGAATGTTCTCCCGCACGGTCAGGTTCGGAAACAGCATCGGCTCCTGTGGCACCAGGTAGATGCCAAGCTGATGTGCCTGATTCGGCTTCAGGCGCGTAAACGCCCTGCCGCAAATAAAAAGTTCGCCGCTGTCAGGGGTTTCCACCCCGGCGATGATTTTCATCAGTGTGGATTTACCGGCACCGTTACCGCCCATCAGCGCGTGCACCTGGCCTGAACAAAGGGTGAAATCAATGGCTTTCAGGACGCTTACGCCTGAGAACTGCTTACTGATGCCCCGTGCGTCAATCAGTGGATTCATGCTCGCTCCGCTATTGAACAAATGATTTTTTGATTCAATAATGTTCAAAAGCGTAGACGGTGAACTATATTTACAACCGTGCAGTGATCACACTTTTATGCATTTGGATCATCACAAATCCAAGGGCTTCAGCAAAAGATCGGTTTTGCCGGGCGGCTCACATTTTCACCGCCAGCAAGTACGAACATATGATCTAAATTTTTATAAGAGTTCATCTATGAGCGAAAAAAAAGCACTGGAAGAGGGACGTTTTGCCGGGCTGGCGCTGGCAGAAGAAGAACTGGTGGCGCGCGTGGCCTGGTGCTATTACCACGATGGCCTGACGCAAAACGATATTGGTGAGCGGCTTGGCCTGCCACGCCTGAAGATCTCCCGTCTGCTGGAGAAAGGACGTCAGTCAGGGGTTATCCGGGTACAGATAAACTCCCGCTATGAGGGCTGCCTGTCGCTGGAGACAGAGCTGCAACGGGTCTTTGGTTTGCGGGTAGCCCGTGTGCTGCCAGCGCTTAACACGCCGCCGATGAACACCCGTCTGGGCGTGGGCGCGGCGCAGACCCTGATGGGGGTGCTGGAACCGGGCCAGCTGCTGGCGGTGGGGTTTGGCGAGGCGACGATGAGCTGCATTCAGCACCTGAGCGGCTTTATCGGCTCGCAACAGATCCGCCTTGTGACCCTATCCGGTGGCGTTGGCCCCTATATGACCGGCATTGGCCAGCTGGATGCGGCCTGTAGCATCAGCATGATCCCCGCGCCGCTACGGGTGTCATCCCCGGAAGTCGCAGAGATCCTGAAAAAGGAATCCAGCGTGCGGGATGTGATCCTGGCGGCGACAGCCGCAGATGTTGCGGTGGTCGGTATCGGGTCGGTGAATCAAAAGCGCGATGCCACTATTTTGCGATCCGGCTATATCAGCGAAGGCGAACAGTTGATGTTTGCCCGTAAAGGAGCAGTTGGCGACATCCTTGGCTACTTCCTGCAGGCCAACGGCGAGCGGGTGGAAGGTCTGGAGATCCACCGGGAACTGCTCGGCGTGACCCTTGATGAGCTGGCGCAACTGCCCACCATCGTAGGCGTCGCCGGAGGGACGGAAAAAGCAGACGCGATTTATGCCGCACTCAAAGGTTGCCGTATTAACGGCCTGGTGACGGAAGAGACGACAGCACGCGCGGTTCTGGCGCTGGCGCAATAATGCGCCTCTGGCCTTGCCGCGTGGACAACAGCGAGGCAAGCCCATGAGTTACCTTTTAGCGTTAGATGCAGGGACAGGCAGCATTCGTGCAGTGATCTTCGACTTATCCGGGCGGCAAATCGCCGTCGGCCAGGCGGAATGGAAACACCTCAGCGTGGAAAATGTCCCCGGCTCAATGGAATTTGACCTCGATACTAACTGGCAGCTGGCCTGCCAGTGCATTCGACAGGCGCTGACCGGCGCCGGGCTCGGCGGTGCTGACATTAAATCTGTCGCCTGCTGCTCCATGCGCGAGGGGATCGTGCTTTACGATCGCAACGGTGAGGCTATCTGGGCCTGCGCGAACGTGGATGCCCGCGCAAGTCGCGAAGTCGCCGAGCTTAAAGAGATCCATGACGACCAGTTTGAAGCGGAAGTCTATGCCGTTTCCGGTCAGACCCTGGCACTGAGCGCCATGCCCCGCCTGCTGTGGCTGGCCCATCATCGTCCTGACATTTACCGCAACGCCGCAACGATAACCATGATAAGCGACTGGCTTGCCGCCCGGCTCTCCGGCTGGCTGGCGGTCGATCCTTCCAACGCAGGCACTACCGGTATGCTCGATCTCTTTACCCGCGACTGGCGACCCTCCCTGCTGGATATGGCCGGGCTGCGCGCGGATATGCTCTCGCCGGTGAAAGAGACCGGCAGCGTGCTGGGCGAGGTCACTCAACAAGCAGCACAGGAGAGCGGCCTGCGTGAAGGCACCCCTGTGGTGATGGGCGGCGGCGATGTGCAGTTGGGCTGCCTGGGACTGGGTGTGGTGCGAGCGGGACAAACGGCGGTGCTGGGCGGCACCTTCTGGCAACAGGTGGTCAACCTGCCGCAGGTGCGTACTGATCCTGAGATGAACATTCGCGTGAATCCGCATGTGATTCCAGGCATGGCGCAGGCCGAGTCCATCAGCTTCTTTACCGGCCTGACCATGCGCTGGTTTCGCGACGCCTTTTGTGCGGAAGAAAAACTGATTGCCGAGCGGATGGGGATGGATGCCTACTCCCTGCTTGAAGAGATGGCAGGTCGCGTGCCCGCAGGCTCGCACGGCGTGATGCCAATTTTCTCGGACGCGATGCACTTCAAGCAGTGGTATCACGCGGCGCCGTCGTTTATTAACCTCTCCATCGACCCGGAAAAGTGCAACAAAGCGACGCTGTTCCGTGCGCTGGAGGAGAATGCCGCCATTGTTTCCGCCTGCAATCTGGCGCAGATCTCGCGCTTCTCAGGGGTGACTTTCGACAGCCTGGTGTTTGCCGGTGGCGGCGCAAAAGGGGCGCTGTGGAGCCAGATCCTCAGTGACGTGACCGGGCTGCCGGTACGTGTGCCCGAGGTAAAAGAGGCGACAGCGCTGGGCTGTGCAATTGCAGCCGGCGTCGGTGCCGGGTTGTATGACGATATGGCAGCAACCGGCGAAAGGCTGGTGAAATGGAACCGGGAGTTTACGCCTAACCCAGCACACCGGGAGCTTTATGACGGCATGATGCAAAAATGGCAGGCGGTCTACGCCGATCAGCTTGGTCTGGTAGACAGCGGCCTGACGACCTCGATGTGGCAGGCGCCGGGGCTGATACGTTCCCCCTCACCCCGACCCTCTCCCTGAGGGAGAGGGAGAAAAGAGAGCCGCCGGTTCGCTCGATCAGTCCCCTCCCCCCGTGGCAGAGGGCCAGGGTGAGGGCATCAGGCCGCACTTAACCGTTCCCTCTCCCCGTGGCAGAGGGCCAGGGTGAGGCCATCAGGCCGCACTTAACAGTTCCCTCCCCCTGTGGCAGAGGGCCAGGGTGAGGGCATCAGGCCGCACTTAACAGTTCCCTCTCCCCGTGGCAGAGGGCCAGGGTGAGGGCATCAGGCCGCACTTAACAGTCCCCTCACCCCGTGGCAGAGGGCCAGGGTGAGGGCATCAGGCCGCACTTAACCGTTCCCTCTCCCCGTGGCAAAGGGCCAGGGTGAGGGCATCAGGCCGCACTTAACCGTTCCCTCCCCCCGTGGCAGAGGGCCAGGGTGAGGGCATCAGGCCGCACTTAACCGTTCCCTCTCCCCGTGGCAGAGGGCCAGGGTGAGGGTATCAGGCCGCACTTAACCGTTCCCTCACCCCGTGGCAGAGGGAGAATGAGTCCCCTCCCCCCGTGGCAAAGGGCCAGGGTGAGGGTATCAGGCCGCACTTAACAGTCCCCTCACCCCGTGGCAGAGGGAGAATGAGTCCCCTCCCCCCGTGGCAAAGGGCCAGGGTGAGGGTAGCAGGCCGCACTTAACAGTCCCCTCGCCCCTTTGGGGAGAGGGTTAGGGTGAGGGGACCAGGCCGCACCATTCTTTGAATCGCATCACAATCACCACATTCCCGTTTTCCACTTTCCTCTGCACCAGCTAAATTACAACTCATCCGACCACATAACAATAATTTTACATTGGAAGCCTTATGAGCCATTACCCGTCGCTATTTTCCCCGCTTGAGCTGGGGTTCACCACCCTAAAAAACCGCGTGTTAATGGGGTCGATGCACACCGGACTGGAAGAACACCCGGACGGTGCAAAACGGCTGGCGGCCTTTTATGCCGAGCGCGCGCGCCACGGTGTGGCTCTCATTGTCACCGGTGGCGTGGCCCCGTCTCTTTCCGGCGTTACTATGCAGGGCGGCGCGGTACTCAACGACGAAAATCAGCTTCCTCATCACCGACTGATTACCGATGCGGTGCATCAGGAGGGGGGCAAAATCGCACTGCAAATTTTGCACACCGGACGCTACAGCTACCAGCCTGCGCTGGTGGCCCCGTCGGCCATTCAGGCACCGATTAACCGCTTTACCCCCCATGAGCTGACTCATGATGAGATCCTGGCCCTCATTAACGATTTTGCCCGTTGTGCTGAACTGGCGCAGTTAGCGGGTTATGACGGTGTGGAAGTGATGGGATCCGAGGGCTACCTGATTAATGAATTCCTCGCCGCACGCACTAACCACCGGGAAGACGAATGGGGCGGCGATTATGCCCGTCGTATGCGCTTTGCCATAGAGGTGGTACGGGCGGTACGCGAACGGGTGGGTGCGCATTTTATTATTATTTACCGCCTGTCGATGCTGGACCTGGTGGAAGGGGGTGGCGTCTTTGAAGAGACCGTGCAACTGGCCAACGCCATCGAAACCGCTGGTGCTACCCTCATCAATACCGGCATTGGCTGGCATGAAGCGCGTGTTCCCACCATCGCTACCGCCGTGCCGCGGGCGGCCTTCAGCTGGGTGACCCGCAAGCTCAAAGGCAAAGTGAAGGTGCCGCTTATCACCACCAACCGCATTAACGATCCGCAGGTGGCGGAGGATCTGCTGGCACGCGGTGATGCGGATATGGTGTCTATGGCACGCCCGTTCCTGGCCGATGCGGAGATCCTCTCTAAAGCACAAAGCGGGCGAGCGGATGAGATCAACACCTGCATCGGTTGTAACCAGGCCTGCCTTGATCAGATCTTCGTCGGCAAAATCACCTCCTGCCTGGTGAACCCACGCGCCTGCCACGAAACTAAAATGCCGGTTATCCCTGTCACGCAGATGAAAAAGCTCGCGGTGATCGGGGCTGGCCCGGCGGGACTGGCCTTTGCGGTAAATGCCGCGCTGCGCGGACACCGCGTGACGCTGTTTGACGCGGCTGCCGGGATCGGCGGGCAATTTAACATCGCTAAGCAGATCCCCGGTAAGGAGGAGTTCTACGAAACGCTGCGCTATTACCGGCGCATGATTGAGATAACCGGCGTTGATCTCAGGCTCAATCAATTTGTACTCCCTTCCATGCTGACTGACTTTGAGGAGGTGATCCTCGCCAGCGGCATTGCCCCACGCACGCCGGAGATCGAAGGGATCGCTCATCCGAAGGTGTTGAGCTACCTGGACGTACTGCGTGACAACGTTCCGGTGGGTGAGAACGTGGCCATTATTGGCTGCGGGGGGATCGGTTTCGATACGGCGATGTATCTGAGCCAGCCTGGCGAGCCAACCAGCCAGAATATTGCCGAGTTTTGCGTAGAGTGGGGAATAGACACCAGCCTGAGTCAGGTGGGAGGGTTGCGACCGGAGGGGCCACAGCTGCCAAAAAGCCCGCGCCGGATTGTGATGTTGCAGCGTAAAGCCTCAAAACCGGGTGAAGGGCTGGGTAAGACAACCGGCTGGATCCACCGGGCGACGCTCCTCGCAAGAGGGGTAAAAATGATCCCGGCGGTGAGCTATCAGAAGATCGATGATGCGGGTCTGCACGTGTTGATTGGCGGCGAGCCGCAGGTTTTTGCCGTCGACAATGTGGTGCTGTGCGCAGGCCAGGAGCCGCGCCGGGAACTGCTCGAACCGCTGCTCGCCACCGGAAAACCGGTGCATCTGATTGGCGGGTGCGATGTGGCGATGGAGCTGGATGCCCGTCGGGCGATTGCCCAGGGGACGAAGCTGGCGCTAACCATCTGATTTAAATATTTTTTTAAGAGGATAGTGGCGGGAAGCTTGAGCTACGCTGCACTTTTCTCCCCCTCACCCCTGCCCTCTCCCTCAGGGAGAGGGAGAAAACCCCGGCATGCTCGATCGGTTCCCTCTCCCCTTTAGGGCTGAGGAATCCCCAGTAATATGACGTTTTGCAGCGATATCACGGCGCAATGAGAATAAAACCGTTACCGCGATGACTGGGTCCGGCTGAAAATCGATGAGGCGTTGACGGCTGACCGGGGCCGCCCGCAGGGAAGCGGGCGGAGGGGATAGCCTGCAGGGATGCAGGCTGGTCCCCGACCCGATAGTCAGACGACATAAGCATCATGGACCGCGAAGCGGCGATTTTCCTGGCCGGGAGCCCGGGTCGCCAGGGTGGTGGCGGTGAACCACCCTGGCACGTTCACGGGTTCTGGCGTGACAGAAAAGCAAGGAACATAAGGTGAACGGAATGACCACAAGAGCCGCATGTTCCCCTCACCCTGGCCCTCTCCCCAAAGGGGCGAGGGGACTTTCCGCGCGCGTATTATTTTGTGGGGATCCCTCAGCCCTGAGGGCGAGGGTCGGGGTGAGGGCTCTTACCGTTTTTTGCGCGTTTTCACTGCTTTTAGCACCGCAAACTTACCTGATGCCCCTACGTTGCTGCAGTTACCGAAAATCTTCTTCAGCTTGCGAAAGTAATCCAGATGACGGTTACCCACCACGATCAGCTCACCGCCGTATTTCAGGCTGCGGCGGGCATCATGGAACATCTGCCAGGCGATATGGTCGGTAATGGCGCTCTGTTGATGGAACGGCGGGTTACATAACACGGCGTCAAAACGATCGTGCTCAATACCGGAAAGACCGTTGTTGACCATAAATTCACAGCGGGACAGCGCATCCGGCATGTTCACTTCCACGTTCATCATGCTGGAAGCCACTGCCATGTGCGATTCATCGGTAAAGAGCACGCGGGCATTCGGGTTCTGTGCCAGCAGCGTCAGTCCAATCACACCGTTACCGCAACCCAGATCCGCCAGTTCCCCTTCAATATTTTCCGGCAGGTGCTTCAGGAACAGTCGCGCGCCAATATCCAGCCCACTGCGGGAGAAGACATTCGCGTGGTTATGGATAGTCCAGTCGGTGCCATCCAGTTTCCAGTTATTGGTCTCAGGCGCATCGGCAACCTCAGGCGCAGTAAAGGTACAGTGGATCAGTCGTGCCTTTTTCCAGGCAAGGGTGGTGGTAGTGGGGCCGAGGATCTTCTCGAACAACGCCATCGTTGAGTTGTGAATATCCCGGGTTTTGGCACCGGCGATAATTTGCGTTTCCGGCGTCACCACCCGGCGCAGCGCGTGCAGTTGCTGCTCCAGCAGGGCAAGCTGTTTAGGAATTTTTATAAGAACACGTGCCGGGGCGTCAGGTAACTCGCTGAGGCTGTCGAGAAATACCACCGCATCTTCATCCAGACCGTTCAGGCTCAGGTTATGGCGGGTGGCCTGCTCGGCAATGAACGAGTCGTTGATGCTAACCGGTCGACAATCTGCCAGCGCGCAGGCAAGCGCACCAAAGCTGTCATTAAAAATGAGCGTAACGCCCGCGGCATCGTTTAACTGATGCAGTAAATATTCATCTGCCGCGTCCCACGCCTGTAATGACGCTTCTTCGGCATTAGGTGGAAAACGCTCTAATGCAAATGACTGTCCGATTAACTCAATCTGGCCCATCGCCCCTCCGGAATGCTAGAATTCGCGCGTTTTATCGCTTAATTAACCGGAGATGTAAACCCCTGGCCATGACAACGCTGACTTATTTACAAGGTTATCCTGAATCGCTGTTAAACCAGGTGCAAACGCTGATTACCCAGAACCGGCTTGGCGAGGTTATTCAAAAGCGTTACCCCGACGCACACGGCATCACCACGGATAAAGCGCTTTACCAGTACACTCAGGATGTTAAAAACCAGTTTTTACGTAATGCGCCGCAAATTAACAAAGTGGCATATGACAATAAAATTCATGTGCTTAAGAACGCGCTCGGGCTGCACACATCGGTTTCCCGCGTTCAGGGCGGGAAGCTAAAGTCCAAAGCGGAAATACGTGTTGCGACGGTGTTTCGTCAGGCCCCTGAGTCCTTTTTACGCATGATTGTGGTGCATGAACTGGCGCACCTGAAAGAGAAAGATCATAACAAAGCGTTTTATCAGTTGTGCTGCCATATGGAGCCAGAGTATCACCAACTGGAATTTGATATGCGCCTCTGGCTTATTTGCAAGGATGAAGGCTGGCTTTAACCTGCAAATAACTCTGCTCCTTTTCGTTTAAGGTTTGTTTATATTAATGTTCGTTCCGGTGTTATTAATGTGAGATCGCAGACACTTATTACGCCACTTCTTCCGGGCAACTTCACCCTGAACATCGTTCTATAACTTTTCGGAAAACAACGCTTTTCTTCGAAAATAAAACGCATTGGATTTAACATCACGCTATACAGCACGCCTTCAGGCTACGCCTTTCCTATTTCTTGAATCATATGATTCAACTTTTGAATTGGACGCAGTACGTTCCAGAAATCATTATGGAGGCGTACTTTTACAGATTATGTGGAAGTATTCTCGAAGCATTTAGATGGCTGGTTTATTTTCCAGGTTGCACCGGGAAAATAAACCCTTTACTCACCATGTATCCCTGGCGGGATACATGGTTTTTTTAGTCAGAGTGACGCTTTGAGGCGCGAAACAGCCTCTTTCAGGTTTTCATCCGTCACTGACACATAAGACATACGCAACGTGGTGTGATCCGGGTTATCGGCATAGAAAAATTCCCCCGGCACGTAGACAACCCCTTTCGCCAGCGTCTGCTTCAGCCAGTCAGTCGCGTTCTTTTCGTAGGTAAACTTCGCCCACAGGAACATGCCGCCCTGCGGACGGTGGAAAGTCAAATGATCGCCCAGTTGAGTTTCAATCAGTTCGCACAGCGTGTCGCACTTCTCTTTGTATGAGGCGCGGATCATCTTAAGCTGCGCCGGCAGACGACCCGTTTGCAGATAATGATAAGTGAGCGACTGGGCGAGCGAACTGGTATGCAAATCCGTGGCCTGTTTCAGGGTCACTATCTGGCGTTTAATCCACTCAGGGGCGATCACCCAACCTACGCGGGCGCCCGGTGCCAGAATTTTTGAAAAGGTTGAGGTGTAGATAACATTGTCGCTGTTATCAATCTCTTTTGCCCACGCCGTTAAGGGCTTGAACCGCTTGTCAGTGAAGTTAATTTCGCTGTACGGATCGTCTTCAATGATGACGAAGTTGTAGCGTTTCGACAGTGCCACCAGTTTTTTGCGGCGCTCATCAGAGAGCGTAACACCGCCAGGGTTGCCAAAGGTGGGCACCACGTATACGGCTTTGATGGTGGTGGTTTGGACCAGCGTTTCCAGCTCGTCAACCATCATCCCTTCACCATCCGTCCCTACCGAGGCCAGGCGTGCTTCCGCCAGCTGAAAGACCTGCAGCGCGGCGAGGTACGTCGGTCTTTCCACTACAATGACGTCGCCTGGATTAATCAGCACGCGGGCAAGCATATCAAGGGATTGCTGGGAGCCGGAGGTGATCACCACGTCATCGAGGGTACAGGTGATCTGGCGTTGCGCAGAGAGCTGGCAAATAGCGTCACGCAGTTCCGGGCTACCTTCACTCAGACCATACTGAAAGGCATCTTTCCAGGATTCTGACAGGACTTTGTCCATCGCCATTTGCAGACCTTCACGGTCGAATAAATCAGGATTCGGAATGCCTCCACCGAGAGAGATTACCCCAGGCATTTTGCTGTGTTTTAATAATTCCCTGATTGCAGAGGATTGTACGTTCTTAACTTTTGTGGAAATTCTCTCGTCTGACATTACCTTACCCTTTATCTGCTGCCGTTCACTCTTATTATGTTGCGATAGTTTTAGTGCTAATCATTTCCGTTATACAACAATCCAAAGGGACCGTAAACGGCGTGCTCTTCCTTGCCAGCACTCGTCATTTACTCTGGAAAAAATATAATTTAAAGTCGCTTACACTGATTTTTAGGTTAATTTTTTGCCATAAACGGCATCTTCATCGAATAATATCAGGATTTACTTCGGCAGGTTGACGCACCCTACGACGGCAACGGCAGGTTACCAAAATGTGCCGCATAACCATACCAGGGGAAAATGCCTCTGGCTTCACCACATCTTCAGCGTCGTGCTCTCAAGGATGCTTGAGAAGATATCAAGCATCTCTTCACGCTCTGGCAAGTCTCTGGCGTGACCACTGTGATACTGGATGAGCCAGTAGATGATCAGACTAAAAATACGCCGGGTCTTGAGTGCAGAGGTGGAAATGGTCTCTGCGACACCCGGAGCCAGCCGGTTGGTAAGCTGCGGTAGTACGCTGGTCAAAGACTCCATTGAAGAATCCAGCACTCGTGCGTAATGTTGCTTAAAACAGCCGGATTGCGACTGGTTCATATAGCGGTAAAAGAGATCGGCCTGCTGCTGGTCTTTATGGCTGGCAAACCAGGCAAGGGTCAGCCGCTCAAGCGTCTGCATGGTGTTATCCAACTCCTGATAAATGATTGCTTGATACATACAGGGCCTCAATGATTGTCATCGTCATGCCTAAAGCAGAAGAGATCGCCTGCAGCGTACCTGAGCATGTATCATGGATATCGCAACACTATGATAGATCACGCTACATTGTGCAATATTATGTTCACTTGAGGATCGAATGTGATTGATTATGATGCATTGCCCGAGCAACGGCAGTCTCTCATCCATCAGATACTGACGGAAACCGGCAGGGTTATCGGTGCAGATATCGCCCGTAAGTTGGGGGTGTCAGAGCACACCATACGCCGCGATCTTCAGGAGCTGGCCCGCCAGGGATTGTGCAAAAAAGTCTACGGTGGCGCGGTCAGTCAGTTTAAGCAGTCGGCCAGTTTCGAAACCCGGATGACGCAGAACATGCCAGAGAAATCGCAGGTTGCCAGGCGGTGTGCGCAGCTTGTCAGGCCGGGGGCATGCGTCTTTATTGATGCAGGTTCCACCTACGTGGCGATGGTTGAGTCCCTGCCTGCGGATATGGAACTGACCGTGGTGACTAACTCTCCGCAGATAGCGTCGGTACTGAGCGGGCGGGTCAATATTGAACTTATCCTGCTGGGTGGAAAAGTAAATGCCCACACCGGCAGTACGCTGGGTTCAGAGCCGGTGAATCAACTCCGTGGCATGATTTTCGATCAGACCTTTATCGGTGTATGCGGTCTTGATCCCCAGGTCGGGATGAGCGCGGTCTATTACGAAGATGCCTGTTTTAAAAAGGAAGTGCTGGCGCAGAGTAACGAAGTCATCGCCGCTGTGACGGCCGATAAAGTGTCTCAGGTCGCACGCTACAAAGTGGTTGCCTGCGAGGAGTTAGATATTGTGGTGGTAAGCCACGATACAAATATGGATAACTTCGGCCACCTCAATATGCATATTGAGGTGGCCGAAGAGTAGTGCTCTTTTCTGCTCGATTCAGAAAAATGAGCAGAAAATTGCATTAGTGCGTCTCGTTCCCCCTCACCCCGACCCTCTCCCTCAGGGAGAGGGAGAAAACCTGCTCGGTCAGTTACCTCGCCCCTGCGGGGAGAGGGAGAAAGCCCCGCCGTGCGCGTACAGGATGAGATAACTCAACCCCGCTCGGGCATTCCCCTCGCCCCTGCGGGGAGAGGGCCAGGGTGAGGGGAAAACCTGGCACCGTGCCGGCCAACTGCTACAACAGCGACCTTGCCACTTTCACCACGTTGTCTGTCGTAAAACCGTACATCGCAAACAACTGCTCCGCCGGGGCAGACTCACCGAAGGTGGTCATGCCAATGACCGCGCCGTTCAGGCCCACGTATTTGTACCAGTAGTCCGCAATGCCCGCTTCAATGGCAACACGCGCAGACACCGCTTTCGGCAGCACAGATTCACGGTAAGCTGCATCCTGCCTGTCGAACGCGTCGGTGGACGGCATGGACACCACGCGCGCCTTCACGCCTTCGGCAGTCAGTTTCTCCCATGCCGCAACCGCCAGCTCCACTTCAGAACCGGTGGCGATGAAGAT
>NZ_JAHVDV010000043.1:0-30529 GCF_051486985.1 Yokenella regensburgei | reverse complement strand
GCGGATATCAGCGGCGGTGTCACCTTCTCCCTGAAAGCGGGCAGCGACGCGGGGCTGACGATTGACCCGACCACCGGCGCGGTGACGCTGACCGGCAACCCGGACTTTGAAAGCAAATCCAGCTACAGCTTCACGGTTGTGGCCACCGATGCGGCGGGCAACCACAGCGATCGTACGGTCACGCTGGGCATCAACAACCTCGACGATGTCGCCCCGACGATCACCAGCGGCACCACCGCCACGGCGATCAACGAGAACAGCGGCGCAGGGCAGGTGATTTACACCGCCACCGCGACCGACACYGCGGATATCAGCGGCGGTGTCACCTTCTCCCTGAAAGCGGGCAGCGACGCGGGGCTGACGATTGACCCGACCACCGGCGCGGTGACGCTGACCGGCAACCCGGACTTTGAAAGCAAATCCAGCTACAGCTTCACCGTTGTGGCCACCGATGCGGCGGGCAACCACAGCGACCGCACGGTCACGCTGGGCATCAACAACCTCGACGAGGTTGCCCCCAGCTTCACCACCGGTAACAGCAGCGACAGCTTCGCCACCGCCACGGTGAGCGTTGCCGAAAATACTGCCGCCAGCACCGCGATTTATACTGCGCAGGCCCTTGATAATGACGCCGTGGACGGTGGCGAGCATGTCACCTACAGCTTGATCGATACGGATAATGGCGCAGACGCCCGGTACTTTACTATCGACGCGGCAACGGGTGCAGTCACCTTCAATACCAGCCCTGACTATGAAGGCACCCACGCGCCTGCATACACCTTTATCGTCGCCGCCACTGACGCAGCGGGCCATATGACCACGCAGACCGTCACCGTTAATGTCACCGATGTCGATGAAATCGCACCGACTGTTACGCTCGACGGCAGCTCTAAGGGACCGGTGATGCTGAGCCCGGCGACCAACTTAGTTTACTCCAACGGTTTTGACACAACCACGCTGGGCGACGGTAGCTTCCTGGTGACATGGGGAGGCACCAACAATGGCAGCTACGGGATCTATGCGCAGCGCCTTAGCGCTCAGGGTGTGGCGATGGGTGATCCCGTACAGCTCGCATCTGGCGTGACCATCACTTACGCAAACGGGTCAGACAGTGTCGTCAGCGTGACGGCCATTAATGATGCCGGAGCGTATGCCGTGGCATGGGCCGGCAAGAATGGTACCAACACTGATAGCAGCATCTATACGCAGTTATTCAACGCTGACGGCAGCCCAATATCCGCAGCCGTAAAACTGGATGGGGCCGCTTCTGCGCAGGATATAGCCCCGCAGATCGCGACGCTTACCGATGGCGGCTATATCTTGAGCTGGTACATTAACAACGTCGGTGTCTACGTGCAGCGCTTTGATGACGCTGGTGCCACTGTTGGCAACACCGTGCCGCTGGCGGTGTCCGGTTCTTCTTACAACGCCAGCCCGCAGGTTACCGTGCTGGACAGCGGTAGCTACGTGGTGACCTGGCAGGGCCAAACCTCTGGCGACTACCACATCTATGTGCAGCAGTTCGACGCTACCGGCACCGCTTCCACCCCAGTGATGCTGGACGCCACGACGGGCAACAGTTCTAACAGCGAAATTCAGCCGCAGATCACAGCACTGGCTAACGGTGGCTATGTCGTCACCTGGTCCGGCTACAACTACAGCAACTCGAACTACAACAACGGCACCTATGTGCAGCAGTTCGATGCCAACGGCGCCAGGGTTGGCAGCATCGTTGAACTGGACAGCACGCATAATGGTAATTTCGGTAACAGCTCTACCTACCCGTTCGTTGCAGCGCTGGCCGACGGTGGCTACGCCATCAGCTGGATGGATTATTCCAGCATCAGCGGCTACGTCGATTACAATGTCTTTGTTCAACAGTTCTCTGCTGGTGGCAGCAAAGTGGGTGCTGCTGTGCAACTGGACGCATCACACAACAACACAAGCAGCAACTACGACCAAAACCCGCGCATCACGGCACTGGGCGATGGAGGCTACGTCGTCTCCTGGATGAGTAGGAACGGCTCGAATTGGGACGTCTACACGCAGAAGTTCAATGCCAGCGGTGAGCTTGTGGGTGGTTTCGTGAAACTGGAAGCTTTCAGCGGCGCAACTGACATCTATCCACAAGTTACCGCCGCCGGTGCAGACGGCGAATACATGGTAACCTGGTACGGTTATAACAGCGGCATTTCCGGCCGCCATCTCTACGTGCAGAAATTTAACGCCGATGGCAGCACCTGGGAAAACCTCGTCGTGCTGAACCATGATGGCCAGGCCACCGTGCAAAGCACCGAAAACGGCACCATCTATCTGGTCAACGACAATGTGACGGTAAGCCAGCTCAGCGACATTACCGGCGCTGCCAGCGACCAGTGGGCCAGCACTGCTGTCATCGCAAATACCAGCGCAGCGATCTCTGCTGCCAACCTTGCTGATGGCACTTACCACGCTTACGCCGTCGATGCAGCGGGCAATCTTTCCGTCATTTCCGGCAGCAGCGTGATGGTGGACAACACCGTGCCTGTTTTCACCAGCGCGACCACTGCCGCCGACATTACGGACAGCACCCATGCCGGCGACACCGTCTACACCGCTGCCGCCACCGATGCGCACGGGGTCACCTACAGCCTGAACGACACCGTACACTTCCGGATTAACGCCAGCACTGGCGTGGTGACGCTGCTCTCCAGTCCGGCTCAGGCTGCCGGTGCGCAATTCATCGTCACCGCCACCGACGCCGCTGGTAACCAGACTACCCAGACCGTGACCTACAACGTCGTCGATACCACACCGCCGACCGTCACGCTTATCCGTGACGGGGATGGCGTGGAGAACGGTAATGAGACCGTTAGTGTGCAGAGCACTGAAGCTGGCACGGTATACCTGGTCAGCGACAGCGTGACGGTGACGGATCTGAACAGCCTTACCAGTGCTGCCGACAACCTGGTGAACAGCGTTACCGTTACGGCGAACGCCGGCACCGCGCTGGCGCTGACTGGCCTCGCTGACGGTACATACCACGCCTACGCCGTGGATGCCTCAGGCAATGTCTCTGCTATCTCCGGCAGCAGTGTGATCGTTGACAACACCCTGCCTGTCTTCACCAGTGCCGCCATCGCCGCCGACATTACGGACAGCTCCCACGTCGGCGACACCGTCTACACCGCGGCGGCCACCGATGCGCACGGGGTCACCTACAGCCTGAACGACACCCAGCATTTCAGCATCAACGCCAGCACTGGCCTGGTGACGCTGCTCTCCAGCCCGGCGAAGGCCACCGGGGCGCAATTCATCGTCACCGCCACCGACGCCGCTGGTAATCAGACCACCCAGACCGTGACCTACAACGTCGTCGATACCACACCGCCGACCGTCACGCTTATCCGTGACGCGGATGGCGTGGAGAACGGTAATGAGACCGTTAGTGTGCAGAGCACTGAAGCTGGCACGGTATACCTGGTCAGCGACAGCGTGACGGTGACGGATCTGAACAGCCTTACCAGTGCTGCCGACAACCTGGTGAACAGCGTGACCGTCACGGCCAACACCGGGGCTACGCTGGCACTAACCGGGCTTGCCGACGGCACTTACCATGCTTACGCTGTGGACGCGGCCGGCAATGTCTCTGTTATCTCAGGCAGCAGCGTGGCGGTGGACAATACTGCACCTTTGCTGACCAGCAGTACCCCGCATGACGATGGCAGCAGCGTTGCCACGGGCGCTAACCTCACGCTGACCTTTAGCGAGAATGTGCTGGCGGGCAGTGGTCACATCACCCTGGTCAACGACAGCAACAGCAGTCTGAACAAGGTTATCGACATCACCGACAGTTCGCAGGTCAGCATCAGCGGCAACACGGTGACTATCGACCCGACAACGGATCTGGCGGCAGGCGCAAACTATCACGTCCAAATCGACAGCACCGCGCTGCACGACACGGCGGGTAATGGCTATGCCGGTATCAGCACCTCGACGGGGCTGAATTTCACGACCGCTGCCGCCTCGACCGGGAATCCCTCCATCGTGGTGTTCGACCTGACGACGGGCCAAAGCTCTGACCACAACGGGCGCGTTTTTGATGCCAATACCGCCTACACCATCTATATCAAGGTCAACAGCGATACCAGCACGCTGGTTGGTCTGGATAGCAACGAGATGTGGTCGGGTGCGCAGAATCTGGGCACCGACGACAAAATTGTGCTGGTAGGCACGGGCAGCGCTGTTAAGGGAAGCCATGGCGAGGCAGTGATGGGGATGAATCAAGTTGGAAATGCCGTTCACTGGATGGCAGCGTTCTCTACTTCGTTTTCTAATTATGTCGCCGGAATTAATGCAAACGGCCAGTTCACTCGCAATGATGTAGCGCCTGGCAAGGATCTTTGGAACGGTACCTGGGCCGCGAACCCGAATCATGACAATTCGTTTGCTCAGGCGTATATGCAGGCGATGCCTGCCGGTGTTCTCACCTCGCAAGGGCTGGCGATGCCATGACAGGTTCACTGATACTGCTACGCCGTCTGGTCGAAATGCGGCAGTTTGAGGCGCTGCAGGAGGCAGGCTTTAGCCTGCCGGCGCTCTCACCAGCAGAACAGGTGCTTTTGGCCCTGGCTCAGGCCCATTTGGGCCAGCCAGCGGCGGCCCGCCAGACGCTGATGGCGCTGGACCCGGCTACACTGGAGGTCGACGCCCGCGTCGACCTGGCGGCCTTACACCTGCTTCTTGGGGAATCAGGCGCGGCGCAGGCGCTGCTGGAAGCCACCCGCACTGAGGCACCAGACCACTCGCTTTTGCTGGCGCGTCTGGCTGCCTGTTATGTGCAGCATCAACGGGGGGAGGAGGCTATTCCCCTGTATGAATGCAGTTTGCGCCTGCAACCACGTATCGAGGTCTATCAGCAACTGCTGCGTCTCTATCTGCAAAGTGAGGCGTTGCATCAGGCAGAGGAGACACTGGCCGCCGCAGACCTCTTTTGGGCAGGCGAGCGGGAGCACTGGCCCGCACCGCAGGTGGCTCTGCACGACCAGCAACTGCGCGGCCTGCGTCTGGAACTGTGGCTGGCCCGTGGCGACAATGCCCGCGCTGAGGCCTGGCTGGACTCACGCCATGCTGAACTGGCTGAGGAGGATTACTGTGGCCTGCTGACCGGTTATGTTCAGCGTCTGGCCGAGCGTGGACGCCATGCCCAGGCTGAGGATGCGCTGCGCCGTGGTCTGCATCATTACCCGGAACATCCTGACCTCTACCAACAGCATGCGGAGCTGGCGGAGCTTCAGGGGCGGATGCCTCAGGCCATAATGTTGCTGCACCGCGCCATTAATCTGGCTGGGCAGCAGCAAAAAATGACGCTTCCTCTGCGCCTGAAACTGGCCAGCGTCGCGACTCATGGGCATCCTGCGTTGGCGCGTGACATGGCTGAACAGGCGATTGAGGAGGCCGGGGCGCTGACGCCTTCACCCGATATCGACGCCGCGCAAATCGACTACTGGCTGGCGCAGGCACACGTGGCACTGGCCGGAGTTGACGCGCAGGAGCAGCAGTACACCGGCGCGGAGGCGAGATACGTAGAGGTTCTGCAAGCACATCCGCGGCTGGTACCTGCACTGCAGGGGCTGGGGCAGTTGTATATGCAGTTGGGGCGCATCGACGAGGCCGTCGCGCTGTTTGAGCAGGTACTGGCTGTCGACCCGGCACGCGGTCATGCCGCACTGATTAACGCCCGACGCTTTCCACAAGATGAAGAGACGTTAATTCGCCTGGAAGCCTTTGCACGACGACCTGGCCTTACCGGACCGGTGCAGCCTGGACTACTGCTGCAACTGGCTGCGGCCTGGGAAAAACGCAAGGACTACACCAAAGCCTTCACCCTGGCCGATGAAGCCAATGCGGCCAGTCGTGCGTTTCTGAGTTATGACCCGGTTGCGCATCGGCAAGGCAGCGCGCGTATCCGTCATGCTTTTAGCCGTTCACTATACGAACACCGACGCGGCATCGGCAACGCCTCAACGCTGCCGGTGTTCGTCCTGGGTATGCCGCGTTCCGGTACGACGCTGATTGAACAGATTCTGGCAGGACACAGCCAAATCCACGGCGCGGGCGAACTTGGGGTGATTCCCAGCACGATTGCCAGGCTGGAGCGCTGGGAACGTCATACGGGGTCAGGACGCCATTACCCGGACTGTGTGGACGATCTGTCGGCCGATGTTGTGGCGGGCATTACCGACAGCCTGCTTAAGGAGCTCAAGGAAACCGTGCCAGAAAACGCGTCTGAGGTCCGGCATGTGGTGGATAAGCTGCCGCACAATTTCGAGAACATTGGTCTTATCAAACTGCTGTTCCCGAACGCGCGGATAATCTCAGTACGACGCGATCCGCGCGATATCGCTATCTCCAACTACTTCACCGACTACGCGGCGAAACATGGCGGTATGGGCTTCGCCTATGACCTGCAGTGGATTGGTGAACAGCTGGCCGACCACAATCTCATGATGCACCACTGGAACCAGCTGTTCCCCGGCGAAATTCTCGAGGTGCGCTATGAGGACGTGGTATCTGAACCGGAGCGCGAGGCGCGTCGCATGCTGGATTATCTGGGCGTGCAATGGGAGCCGCAGGTGCTCGACACGTCTGAACTGAAAAGGCCGGTCAAGACCGCCAGTGTGTGGCAGGTACGTCAGCCTATCTATCAGACCGCCCGCGAACGCTGGCGCCGTTACGCGGACTTTCTGACGCCGCTTATCGCCGGTACGAACGCGAAGATCGTGCATGAACCTATTGAGATGGTGAGCTTGCCCGTACCCGGCATGCAGACCGATGGCATAGCGCACTATCGTCAGGGGAAGCTAGATGAAGCAGAGATGCTCTTCAAACGCCTGTTGCACCACGTGCCTGAACACGCGACCGCGCATTTCATGTTGGGTCTGATTTGCGTGCGTAAAGGGCATCTGGCTGAGGGCATTACGCACATGGAAAAGGCACACCAGACATGCCCGTGGAATACCAACTGGCGGGGCGATCTGGCGCAGGCATACGAATTAGCGGAGCAACCGGAAAAAGCACAGAGGTTAAGGGCGCACCACGTCGGTACGGGTGACAACGTGGTAAGCGCAATGGATGAAGGCCGGGATGAGGCATTACCTCTGGGCTTTTCCATTCGCACCTCCGCGACGGGGCCATATTAGAACACCGCTATGACCCTTAGTCAGAAAAGGGGCAAAGGCTACCGGTACACTAAAATGGACGAAAAACGCTAAAAAGCAGACAGCATAAAAAAGCCCCTGCATGCCAGCGCATGCAGGGGCTTTACTCTCTTTCAGGCTCGGTCACCGCATGGGGATTAACCGCGGTTCTCTTCGATATAGTAGGCCAGGTCTGCCGGCGTTTTCAGCACCGTGGCGACTTCGGTGGGCGGGATCATGCAGCCGTAAACGTCCTGCACTTCCAGCACCAAATCCACCGCCAGAATCGAGTCGAGGATATCGGACTCAATCAGTTCATCGTGGAATCCTACTTTGCGGGATAACACTTTTTCAAACAGCGCGAGAATGTCTTGTTCCATCTTTTTTTCCTGAATAATTAGTTAGTGCGGGCGTGAGTATCCAGCAACTTACGATCGATTTTGCCGTTCGGGTTGAGCGGCAGGGCATCTTTAATGATGATTTGAGACGGCACCATGTAGTGCGGGATCACCGCAGAGAGCGACGATTTAATCGTCTCTGGCGCGAGATCCGTCACGCAGAATGCCGCAATGCGCAGTACACCGCCGCCGGATTTCATCAGCGGTAACACCACAGCTTCGCTGATGCCGGACATCGCCAGCAGGCGGTTTTCAATTTCATTAATCTCAATGCGATAGCCGTTCAGCTTGATCTGGCTGTCGTTGCGACCCTGGCAGTACAGAAGGCCGTCTTCATAGCCCAGATCGCCGGTGCGATAGCCACGGTAGGGTTCGCTCTCGCGATGCAGCAGTTTTTCGGCATTCTCCTGCGGCAGGCCCAGATAGCCGCGCATCACGTTTTTGCCCCAGATGATGAGTTCGCCTTCAGGCGTAATTTCCATGTGGGACTCCGGCATCATCGCGCCGACGGGCAGCAGGTCGATGTCGTTATTGAGGATCGCATCGGTGATTTCAATCACCGTGGTGGCGATAGTTGCCTCTGTCGGGCCATAAGAGTTGAGGATTCTGGCCTGGGGGAAGCGGCGACGAAGCTGTTTTACCAGCGCCTTGTTCAGCACCTCACCAATAAAGACAAACACCCCAAGCGCCGGCAGGTAATCGCTGTTGAACTGCGGAGAGAGCAGGCGCTGATAGGCGAACGACGGCGTGGAGACCCAGACGGACACGTCATTCGCTTTCAGACGATCCAGCCAGTTTTCAGCCGCAATATCCTCTTTGGCGTTCAGTACGATATGCCCCCCCGTGGCGAGGTTGGCCAGTAACGGAATCAACGACAGATCAAAACTGAACACCGCGTGGTTCATCAGCACCGGCTTTTCCGGCAGGCAGAAGTCATTGCGCACCCATTTCATAAAGTGCCATACGCTCTCACGGCCAATCTGCACCCCTTTAGGCTTGCCGGTGCTACCGGAGGTAAACATGATGTAGGCCAGATCCTGCTCGGCAAGCACCTCTCCCGCTTCAGCGGTTTTTACGAAGGTTCTGGTGACCACATCGTAGTAGTAAGGCGCCCTGGCGAGGTGACAGATTTCTCTCAGACGCTCCGTAGGATAGATGCAGTCGACAGGAATGTAGGGAATGTTATGCAGCAGGCAGCTATAAATGGCGACGGCAAACTCCGCCTGCTGATGACCGTAAAGCACCACTGGCGTACCGGCGGGCTGCTGGCAGTGTTCATAGCGCTGGGCAAAATCAACCACCGCACCAGCCAGCTCACCCCAGGTCAGCGTCACATCACTGCCGCTGATGGCCAACTGTTGCGGATGGGTGGGATCGCGCAATGCCGCACGCAGAAAGTCCTGTAGTTCAATGAGTTCAGATTGCATTTTCATAGGGGAGACATTCCACTAAAGATGTAAAGGGAGGCTGCGGCGCTTCCCAGCGTCAGAATTCGTCCCAGAAAGGCGATAGCCGGAAGCTGAAGCCAGTGGTTCAGCCTGGGGCTGCGTTTGGCCCACCAGAGCAGCATGTTATGCGCAACAGAGATGCCGCCAAAGAGCGCGCCGCTGATGACGTAGTGCCGTTCCAGCCCGTTCCATGCGCCCATACAAAACAGAGTGCAGAAGATGCCAATATTCTGCGCGAGCGTTTTGTTCTGCCGGAAATAGTTGAGCTTCATCAGGTTCATATAAACCGGCATAAAGACCACATCGCGCAGCCACTCTGAGAGGCTGATGTGGAAGCGACGCCAGAAATCCTGCGGGTTTTTTGCCAGAATCGGCAGGTTGAAGTTGGCAGGAATGTTCAGACCAAACAAGCGGCCCGCGCCTATCGCCATGTTGCTGTAGCCCGCGAAATCAAAGTACAGATAGGCGCTATAGGCCACCGACATCACCACGCCCACGGTCCAGTCAAACGGGCGATGGCTCCATGACTGAATCACCAGGTTATCGATGAGCATCGCCAGCAGGAATTTCTGGATGATGCCGGTAAATATCTGCTCCATTGCCGTTAAGAACTGCGCCCGGTCGATAGCAAACACCGGTTTATTAATATCATTCACCCAGGTGCGCCAGCGGTACATCGGACCTGCGAGAATAATAAAGGGCATAAACAGGTAACAGAAATAGTGCAGGATATTTCGCCCATCTTTTTTACTGCGATAGAGCAGTACGTCAATGGCGCGAAACGTCATAAAAGAGAGGCCAATCATACCCCAGTGATTATTCAGGTGCAGTTTTACCAGGAGTAAAGGCAGCAGCGTTAACGTGACCGCCTGCCAGGTTTTTAACCATCCTTTCTCTTTTAACGTGGCGAGCACAAAAAAAGCGACAAATACGGCGACCGGGATAAGATAGTCATCCTGAAAAATATATCCCCAACCGAATGCGGCCAGCACCGAAAATGCCGACAGATAGGTAAGCCGAAAATGGAGCACACGATTTACCAGCGCAAACATCAGCGCGGATGAAAAAAGCCAGAAAAAAAAGGTTCCGGAGCTGTACATCATTCACCCTCAGAATTTTTGATATTCAAAATGCACTTTAATATTTTTGCTATCGTCCACCGTGGACCAGGCAACAACCGTTACCGCCAGAAAGAGATAAAGAAAAAAAAGGCGTACCGCATATTTCATCATTTAAAATTCTCCGCAATAAAACGGTCCATCGGCACCCACGCAAGCTCAGTGGGATGCAGGCGATCCCAGTTCCAGCCGTTCTGATAAGGCTGCGCGTACATATCGAGATAAGGCACCTGGTTTTCTTTCAGGATTGCCTGAATGCGCTGATCCACTGGCCTGAACGTATCGGTGTTGTAGAGCGCCCACGGGTTTATGGGGTCGACGATGGCAATCACCTGCACATGGCGGGATTTCAGTAATGCAATCGTCTGCTGAAAGACCTCAATCTGTTTTGGTACCACCGGCGTGTCGTCCCATTGTTCGGGTTTATCTCCCGCTTCATAAATGGATTTATCCATCCACATGGTGGCGGCACTTTGCTGGCGTCGGCTGTTAAGTTCACGTGCGTGTGCCAGCTCCTGATCCCAGTCAGGCCGGGCGCTGGTGGGGTGCGGCATCGGCCACGAGGGGGCACTCTTCTTCTCAATATTGAGCAGGGCATACCAGTCGTTTTTCACCAACGTACAAAAATTAGCAAACTGGAAGCTCACTTCGTCGAGGATCATATCGACACTCCAGCCAGCGATTTTCATTTGAGCGAAGGTTAAATGGCTGACCTCTTCTTTATCGATATTTTTTAGGTAATTAACCAGTAGCGGTCGCGCCTGCGGATCCTTCATCAGCGGATCGAATATCGGCGACGGAAAGTGGTCGGCAAAAATAGCGGGTGGAATGCCTTTGGAATAAAAACTGTCCGGCGCTAATAACAGGACAACTTTACTGTTTTCATTCAGATCGTCTTTAAAGCGCGAGAAGAATAAGAACTGCGTAACATCGTCGACAAAGGCATCACCATAAGCCACAACGGGTTTGTGCAGCTGGTTATTAAAGTAATGATAAACCGCGTAATGTTCATTACGAGAGGTGGCCACTTCAGAAGCGCCAATAAAGAAAATTGCATTGCCTTTTAACGCATGTGAAATAGTCGCAATCTTGTCAGCCTGTTCTTTATCAGTGCCTTCCATTGAGGTGATCAACGGATGGAATCTCAGCGGCCCGGACTCGCGGGTCAGCAGCGGGTGGAGGCACAGGAACAGGACAGCGAGCGTCGCCATTAGGATATGTAGGCCCAGCGTGTTTTTTATTTTCATTATAAATGTGAAACAACCTGGTAATAATTTGTTTAAATTTTGTGAGTTGAAGATTCACAATAAAGAGACTTCTTCGTACCGGGCACTATATACCAGGGTGCTGTGCAAATATGAGTATTTCCGTGTAACGGTTTGTACAGCCTTAGCGGGGTAATAATACGCATTGCATCTACCCGGTCAGAGCCCGTTATTGCGGCGGTGAGGCACGGTTTACGCAATAGCTGATCAGCAGGCAGGTAACGGCAGTGCAGTGGGCGCTCAATGAGCGCGGCAGGGGGATGTTTATCCGAACCTAAAAGCAGGCAGCGGGCCGTTCCCCTGCTGCCTTAAGCGTGGCGAGGTCTGCTCTTGCATCATGCCTTGTGCGGGAGCGGTTTGCTGAACTCCACAAACACGGCCCAGGTTTCATCATTTTCTTGATTAAGCATCATGCCCGCGTCCAGTGCGCCGCTGAACATGTTTAATCCAACGTTCATTTTTCCTTCTTTACCGGAGGAGAAAATGGTTTTCTTTTTAAGCTCAAGTCCGGCGCTCAGGCAGCCGCCATTTTCTCTTGCGAAGACAATCGCTTCCCAGGAAGGCTCATAAGGTAACCAGCTAAAGCTGGGTTTATCGAGCGATGCGCCCTCCCGCTACTGGCAGATACTGTCAGGAAAACGATGATTCCTTGCCCTTACTTATTGAACGGCATCAGGTGCCATTACTTCAGGCCCGGTGGCCAATGAGTCCGCCCCGCCGTCAGGGCAGAACACGCCCGTCCAGCATCACCGCCCCCAGGGGCGTTGTTCGCTTATGTACGACCATGACCCCGTGGTCGTAATAATCTCCCGTGGGGTAGCAGACCCGGACCTCTTTCTGGAGATCGGGGTCAAAAACGTCCGCACCGGAACAGTTGTTTCTGCTACCGCTGGCATAGGTAAACGTGGTCCTGTACCAGGCCTCATCGCCAGGCAGGGCCCAGGCAATGACGCTGACAAGGAAATAGAGCACCAGCGTGGTCATGAAAAGGGAGGCAATAATTCCTGCTACCACCTTTTTCAGCCGCGTTTGTAAGTCTTCTGGCGTGCCTCGCATTCGACGAATGATCAAGACGACCATCAGGGCGGCGATGAGCAGGGCGGTAAGAAAAATAGCCTTCAGCAAGGCGGTATGCAGAAAGGTTACCCTGACGATATGTACCTGCCAGTAGACCACGCCAAAAATCACCGCAATGATGGAAAGCACGGTGGGGACCAAAAAAGAGTAAGAGTAATACTTCATTGTGTTGTTATTCTCTCTGCGCTACTGTTCTGCACCTTTGCGGCGTTACGCTAGCATACAAATTAAAAACTCGGCAAAACCTGTATATATGTGCATACTGATTAGGTCTTATCCAGACCTGTGCCGTAACCCCTGAGAGGCGAAATGAGTAAGAATGATAAGGAAAAGCTGGTAGATACCGTGATGGGAGAAGCTGTTCTCTCGATTCTGGAATCAGATGATGATGTCTCTTTTGATGCGTTGATTGGGCAGTTGCAGGAAAGCCTCAGCGCAGAAAGCAACGACGAAAGGCAAGAAGCCTTACGATCTGCGATTGGTGGTGTACATAGTTTTCGTACCCGTCCTGGCGGAAAAAAAGCCCCGGGTCGTTTGCAGGTCACTCAGCGTAAGAGCCGGCTCCAGCATGCCAGCCTTGTCATGGATGAGAACACCGTAAAGCATTAATTGTTGTCAGGCCCCTGTTTTCTGCTTGCGATGACAGGCCTAAGCTTTCCCACAAAACCCCTTCTAATCAGAATTGCTCCGGCATGTTTCTACGAATGCTAAATGTGAATTTGATCGAGCCTTCGGGCTCCAGAAGATATCACGCAGCAGCATGGAGTTTCATTGAAAGAAGATGAACAAATACGCATCGAAGAAATTCACGAGACGATTGGTCAGGCAGCAACGTACCTGATGAATTCCCGACTACCGGTGAATTCTGCCAACATCATCATGGTACTCCGTGCCCAATTGATCATTACCACAAACCCAGGGCAGAAAAAGGTCCTGGAAGCCACCCTGCATCATCTTACGTTAAAACGGGTCAAAACCGCCTGAGCGGGCCAGCTATAAAGCGGTTGCAGAGAGTGAGTAATGCCTTCACGGTTACGGGAAGGCATTACCTGGTCGAGAAAAATGATTTAAACAGCGGGATTACAGATCATCCGGGGTTTTCTGAACGATGATTTCCAGCGCATTTCGGTACACATCCAGTTTCACTACGTCTTCTTCCGTTTCAAGCAGTTGTATCAAAGCCAGAATGAGATCTTTATTTTGCACATCTGGTTTTATGCGACCGATACTTTTCCGGAGGTCGGCAATCAACTTCAACTCCACATCAAAGGCACGAAGGTTGCTTTCAAAGTGAGCGTTTAACTGGTCCTCGGTTGTCATGCGCATAGTCATTCCTGTAAAAATGAAAAAATGGCCTCTCTGAAAAGGGTGGAGAGCCAAGCCCTGAATAAAATTAGTCACCCTTTTTTAAGCCTGCAATGCCCGTCACAAAAAATATTTTTTCCGCTTGTGACCGGGTTACAAACGCCGTGAGGCGTGGCGCTACTATGCGCACGCAGTCCGCTTAGCGCGAAGCGTACTCCCACCACATTTTATGCAACGTATACCACTTATCACCCGGTTCGGGCTGTTTATCCCAGGGTTTATCGATAATGTAATGGATATTTTTTACCCGCGACATGTTCCACATTCTGGGGTGCTGAAATTGCAATGTTTTCAGCGCGTTGTAACCATAGTGCAGCGGCAGCCAGCGGCCATGAAAAATGTCGTTGAGGAAATCCTGCTCTGCGAATACATAGGTGCTGATGTCGGCCATCGCCACGATTTTGGTCAGCATCAGGTTATACACTGCCTGGTCGGGGGTGAGCACCAGAAAACCGGCGTTGAAGTAATTATCGACCGTGGTCGGGGGGCGGGCGGTCATCTCTTCATCTTCACACCAGCTGTAGTAACAGTTATCCGGCTGCCAGCTTGCAGGATAACTTTCGATGCGATTAGGGTTGCAGCGACAGGCGTGACAGGCGGCGATAAACCCCTCCTGTAACGGCAGCTCAAAGACCTCGTCCATGTTCTTTACCACCAGCATGTCGGCGTCGAGAAAGGCAACCCGGGCGTATTCGGTCATCGTCCATACCGCCAGTTTGCTCCAGACATCAGCAAATCGCGCGTTTGCATAGCGATGCGCCAGCGCCGGGTTGGGGCCAATTTCCGGCACGTCACGCACACGGCAGCCCTGATCCTGTAAACGCGAGCGGGTCTGCGCGTCAATGCCCGGCGTAACCATCACCTCCAGTGGCCAGGATGTACCGCTTCGCAGCAGCGAATGGTGCAATGCCTCCACGCCGGGCAGGTAGCCGGGCTGCGTCAGCAGCGTGACCCATGCGAACGTTGATGGGCTCATGCCAACACCTCCGTCATAAAATCATTCAGAAACACGCCACGCGGATCGAACGCCTGGCGGACTTCCTGAAACGCAGACCATTGCGGGTAGCATGTCGGCCAGTCATACAGCCGGGCGTCAAAATATTTGCCCCAGTGCGGTTTACCCCCGACGCTTGCCAGCAACGGCTCAACTGCCCGTAAAAATTCAAGTCCCTCCTGGGAGAGCGAGCCATCTTCGGCGTAATAGACCACAAAGCCGAAGAAACAGGTGGGCGTCTGCCAGGCCGGATTAAGCCAGGCGTCAGACGCGCCCGTACAACGTAAAATAATCGGGTAATGCATATGGGGATGCGTTTCGGCATACCATTTTTTGATTCGGGTAATCGCTGCCGGAGCGTTAGCCAGCGGCACACCGATTTCAATATTGATTTGTGGGGTGGCAATGCCCCGGCAGAAGACCTGGTAAACGTCACCGATCACATCCGAAAAGTCTTTAAAACGGGTGACGGTACGGAAGGGTTTGCCATTTTCGTCAACGATACGGGTGTCATTACGCATGTGCTGTAACGTCTTCTCCACCGCGTTGTTCATCTCGTCGCGGGTATCATCCAGCGTGACCAGGTCACCATGATTTTCTCGCCATGCCTGACGTTCATCCTCATTGGCCTCCCTGGCATTCCAGGTGTGTACTTTGTTTTCTTCCAGAAACCACCAGGCTTTACTGAAGACCCAGGACTGGTTCCATTCGACTAAATCCTGCTCCAGGGTATCTGCACTCACGGCATCTTTAAAACAGGTGTAGAGGGTCGCCGGGCGGGTACGCAGGGTGACGGCGGTAATGGCACCCAGAGCGCCAAGCCCCAGTTGCACCGCGCCAAACCACGGGTGGCTGCGATCCATGCTGTGCAGGTGGCCCGTACCATCAATGAAGCGAATATTCAGGGCTTCGTCGGCGATGGCGCTTTGCTGGAGTCCCTGTCCGTGTGTGCCCGTGGAGATGGCCCCTGCCAGCGTTTGCGCAGCAATCACGCCAGGGGAGGCGTTCAGCATCCGGTTCATGGAGGTCAGGATTTCGTAGACTTCGTGCATGGGGGTGCCCGCTGCAAAGGTGGCACTGTTGTCATCCACGGCCAGCAACCCGCGCAGGCGGGAGATATCCACCAGACGATCTTCAGGGTTGGCTACCGCGAGCATTCTGCCCGACGACATGCGACTCCCCATCAGGCGTATTTTCCCCCGACAATGAATAATGGCTTCCTGTAGCTGCGCCTCGGTCTCTGGTGTGATTACCGCACTTGCCTGCGCAAGGGTGGTGTTTTTCGCCCAGTTGAGCACCCGTGAGTCCGATGGACTCGCAGCTGGCTGGCGGCGGGGGAAAAGGGGGTGGAAAACGGTCATGAACAACTCCTCTGACAAAAACTGATCCAGTTTACAGCATAGTCCCGGATGTAAAAGCGTGACGGATGTCGCATTGATTTTTCAGGGTAAAGGAGGAGAAGAGGCGAAGGATAGGGAAAAAATAGTCATGAGGGGGTAAAGGATTAATTCATGCTTTCGCACTACGGCCTTTCACTTAATAATAAAATGGGTACTGGCAAGATAAGATAGTTATAAATTTGCACCTGCTCAGATTAATTCAAAACATTGTCAGGGTTGTAAATTGATAGTGCCAGATATAAGAACCTGCTAATATGGCTTTTGCACAATATATTTTATGCATCCTCACAACAATATTGATTCAGGATTATAATTATACTTCCCGGCTTGCCGTAAATGGCGGTGGTCAGGTCAGGACGACAATAAGGTGACGCAGTGACAATAAAAAAATTGGCTGCAATATTAGGCTTATCGCATACCACGGTCTCGCGTGCATTAAACGATCATCCTGCCATCAGTCAGGCGACCAAAAACAGCGTGTTGCAGGCCGCCAGAGAGTATGGCTATATCCCCAACAGCGCTGCCCGTGCGCTAAGAAATGCCAGTACCGGCGCCTTTGGCCTGGTCATTCCTGATATTCAGAACGACTTCTTTATCACTATTACCAATGCCATCGCCCACGTTGCGGCAGAACGCGCCTGGCAGATGATGCTCAGCATCAGCGGTGACAGGCCTGAAATGGAACACGCCGCGCTGCTGCGACTGATGACGGCGCGGGTGGACGGCATTATTTTCGCCCCTACCGCTGACCCCTTGCCGGAAACACAGGAGCTTGTGATGCGCACCAATGCCGTTCAGCTTCTGCGTCATCACGATAACCTGCCGACGCCGGTCATTGCTATCGATGAGCGCTACGGTATTAGCCTTGCGGTCAGGCATTTACAGGAACTGGGTCATACGCGTATTGGCTACATTGGCTCTGCCCAGCAGTTGAGCACGGGAGCGGAGCGCTTGCAGGGCTTTTTGCAAAACTTCACCCCGGCGCAGCAGCAGGCGCTTGAGGACATTATTAAAGTCGGGCCGCCGCAGGCAGAGTTTGGTGGCGATGCCTTCCGGCGTATCATGCGCTCGGCAGCACCCCCCAGCGCCCTGGTGCTGGGCAGCCCGCGCTACGCCATGAGTATTCTGCTTGCTGCAAAAGAGATGGATATCTCAATACCTGACGATCTCTCGCTGGTGGCTTACGGTGACGTCTCGTGGGGCAGCTTGCTGGAGGTGAAACTGACCTCTATCTCTTTGCCGGAAAAACAGGTTTCCGACGCCTGTATCAGCATTATCGACAGGCTGATGAACCAGGACACACCGCTCTCTCCCCGGCAATTTTATGCCAGCACGGAAAGCCAGCGCTTTACGCCGCAGCTGGTGCCGGGCGGTTCGACCAAAGCCTTTCGCCCAGGCCCGTAAAAAACCGGATGGGCCACAGGGCGCATCCGGAAAGGTAAATCCAATTGATACACAAGCTTCGGGAAACTATCTGAATGTCGCCAGGAGCTGTTCCGCACCTTTAGTCAGTAACCCCTGGTCAGATCCGATGGCAACCATCCGGAAGCCCAGCTCGATGTAGCGACGGGTCTGGGCTTCATCAGTACATAAAATGCCGGCCGCTTTTCCGGCCGCTCTCACCCGTCTGCCGGTCTCTTCGATCACCTTCACCACCTCCGGGTGCATCGGTTGACCGATGTAGCCCAGGCTTGCCGCGAGATCGCCCGGGCCAATGAAGAAAGCGTCAATACCATCAATGGCCGCCATCGCGTCGATATTCTCCAGCGCCAGGGTCGTTTCCGGCATCACAATCAGGCAGATCTCTTCGTCACAGGTGGTGGCGTAATTTTTGATGCGACCAAAACCGGAGGCGCGTGGGGCCCCGCAATACCCGCGTACGCCGTGTGGCGGATAACGCACAGCGGCCACCAGCGCTTTCGCCTGTTCAACGGTATCCACCTGCGGCACCATCAGCGTATTCACCCCTGCGTCGAGATACCGCTTGATTAACGAAATATCGTGATTCGGCACCCGCACCACCGGCTGGGTCGGCCCGCCGGCAGCACAGGCCTGGAGCTGAGAGTAAATCTCGATGTACTCACTTGGGCCATGTTCAGCATCAAGGCCAATAAAGTCGTAACCGCAGCCGGAAAGGAGCTCTGCGGCAACGTAGCTGCCAAGCTGTGTCCAGAGACCCAACTGCAGGGTGTTATTTTTAATGGCGTGTTTAAAATGATTTTTGGCGAGTTCCATCATTCTGTCCTTTAAGTGAGGGGACTTAACAGGAGTGGCCCTTTTATCCGGCAAAGCGTGTGCTTATCAGCCCGAGTCCGGTGATTTCCGCGTCAAACGCATCGCCCGGTTTGGCCGAAACGGCCGGACCTATCGCACCGGTAATGACAAACTCACCGGCGCGCAGGGGGTTGCCAGTGCGCACCAGGTCGTCCGCGAGCCACTTCAGGGCATGCAGCGGGTGGCCGAGAATAGCGGTCGCTTTACCCTGTGACACCACTTCATCGCCGCGTCGGGTGACCATTTCGCTACGGGTAATATCGCAGTCGGCGAGATAAACCGGACGGGTGCCCAGCACCACCAGGCAGGCAGCGGCGTTATCGGCGACAAAATCGCACGACGTCACGTCCCAGCCTGTTACGCGGCTGTCGCAGATTTCAAAGGCCGGCAGGAGATAGTCAACGGCGTCGATAATATCGAGGATGGTGTGCGCGGTTTGCGTCAGATCTTTTTTCAGCACCACCGCTATTTCCGTCTCGACACGCTGGTCGCTCACCACCGGTTTGGTAATTTCAGCCCCGTCAATCAGTACCATATCGGCATAAATGGTGCCGTAGCAGGGATCAGAGATACCAAACTGTTGCTGTACCGCTTTGTTGGTCAGACCCAGCTTGCGCCCCACCCGGCGGCGACCCCTGGCCTGCCAGAGGCGGTCGTTGTAGTTCTGAATCATGTAGGCAGTATCAAGATCCGTACTGTCGACCAGATCGCGGATAGGGTTACCGGCTTCGTTGTTATCCCAGGCCTGGCGCAGCAAATCCGCCGCTTTAATGATGTTGTTTTGCATATTTGTCTCTGTCTGTCTGAGTTTGTTCTGTTAATTACCGACCCGGTTCTGCGGTTTGCCATCAATAAACGCTTTTACGTTATCGACCGTGGTGTCCAGAATGCGTCCACGTGCTTCAACGGAGGCCCAGGCAATGTGCGGTGTAATGATGCAATTTTTGGCCGTTAACAACGGGTTATCAGGCACCGGCGGTTCTTTGGAGAGCACATCGACGGCAGCACCAGCAATAACGCCGTTATTCAGCGCTGCGGCAAGGTCGGCTTCGTTCACCAGATCGCCGCGAGAGGCATTAAGCAGCAGGGCCGATTTCTTCATTTTGCTCAGGGCCACGGCATTGATCATGCCCTGGGTTTTCGGCGTCAGCAGGCAGTGCAGGCTAATCACATCCGCTTCGGCGTAAAGGGTGTCGAGGCTGACATAGCGCACCCGGTCGTTTTCCAGCGCGCTGTTCTGGTACTCGTCATAGGCCAGTACGTTCATACCCAGCGCCTGGGCCACCACGCCAAAGGCCTGGCCGATGCGCCCATAGCCAATGATGCCGACGTTTTTACCCGCCACTTCCAGCATCGGTTTCAGCCAGTAACAGAAATCGGGTTTTTTACCCCAGCCGCCCGCATGTACATCGGTATCGTGCAGGCCGACCTGGTTGCAGAGTTCCAGCATCAGTGCGGTAGTAAACTGGGCGACGGTTGAGGTGCCGTAAGTGGGCACGTTGGAGATAATGACGCCATGTTTGCTGGCAGCCGCTAAATCAATGACGTTATAGCCGGTTGCCGTTACACCAATAAATTTCAGGTTCGGACACTGGCTAAATTCTTTTTCGGTTAATACGACTTTATTAATAATGGCAATATCCGCGTCGCCGATTCTTTCGACCACCTGGCTGGGTTCAGATGTGTCGTAAACGGTTATTTCACCCAGTTGCTGAAGTTTCTCCCACGACAGATCGCCAGGATTAAGTACACCACCATCTAAAATAACAATTTTCATCATTTTCCTGTTCCAGTGTTATTGCAGCAGTACATCAACCTAATCGATGTACTGCTGTCAGGTCATCAATTACTTAATGTAATTGTTTGGTCTGATTTATTGCTGTCTGTTTATGGTCGAGGGTTAATACCGCTAACAAACTCAGGACGGCGTTAAAGCCAAGCCATACGCCCACCATCGCATTACTGCTGAAGGTATGGTTCAGCCAGGTACAAATGGCCGGGGTCAGCCCGCCGAGGACAGCGGCAGCAACGGCCTGGGCAAAGGAGTAACCTGCAGTACGTGCATGCGCGGGCACCAGTTCCACCATCGCCGCCACCTGAACGGAGCTGTAGCAGGCATACATAAACGAGAACCACAGTTCAAAGACCACAAATTTGAACACGGTCGGGTCCGCCGCAAGCCAGGAGAGCAACGGCCAGGCGGTGATAGCCCCGGTGAGCGTCACCACAATCAACATGGTTCTGCGGTTAACGCGGTCGGCAATCATTGCGGTGACAGGCAGCCACAGCAGAATCGACAAACCAACAAAGAACAGCGTAATAAAGCCAACGTGCTCGCCAAGGTTCAGACTCTTGATAAAGGTGGGCGCATAGGTGGTGACCGTCTGGGCGGTGACGGTTGCCATCGCCACCATCCCCATGCAGGTCAGAATGATGCGCCAGCCGGAGACGAGGCTGCTACAGATCTCTTTGACGCTCGGCGTGGTCTTCTTCTTCGCAAAGACTTCAGTTTCCTGCAAATTAGAGCGCAGCCAGAACATCAACGGGATCACCGCACAACCAATCAGCAGCGGAATACGCCAGCCCCAGTCATGCAGCTCATCCGTGCTCAGGGTATAAAGCAGGACCAGGCCGATAAGGGAGGCGGCCATGACCGCAAACTGTTGGGAACCTACCTGCCAGCAGGTATAGAAAGCGCGGCGATTTGGCGGCGAAATTTCTGCCAGATAGACCACCACGCCACCCAGTTCAGCACCTGCGGAGAAGCCCTGTAGCAAGCGACCTAATATGACGATAACCGGTGCCGCCATGCCAATAGAGGCGTAGGTAGGGGTTAACGCCACGCAGAGAATACCCACCGACATCAGTGCCAGGGCCATAATTAACCCTTTTCTGCGTCCGTGGCGGTCGGTATAGGCCCCAAGGATGATCGCCCCGAACGGACGGGCGAAGAAACCTAAGGCAAATGTCATCAGGGTGAGCATTAACGAAACATATTCATTATCTGACGGGAAATAGGCCTGTGAAATATAACGGGCATAATAGCCATATACCATAAAGTCATAAATTTCCAGAGCATTACCCGCACCCACCTGAATGATGGGTTTCACCTGCATTTTATGTTTGGCCGCAGGGACTACCTCGGCGCTGGTTTCGGTCATTTGAATCTCCTTAAATTATGTTTACCCGTAAGGCGAATGGATAATTTTTGAAAAAACTCATACAACCAGAACAGACATTGAAAATTCAGGTGTAGGGCCCGGAGATAACGCCTGTTCCGCTAAGCGGATATACCCGTCATACTTCAGGCTGCATATGCACTGGTGCGTTCGTTCACCCCAGTGACTGACTTCAGTAAGCTTTTGGGCGCTCACGCGCTTGCCGCCTTTATGCAACGCGAAATAATAAGGGATAAAAATACAAATCTTTTAAAGCGTTATTTATAATCCAGAGCCTTTACGCCAAAATATTCCAGCGCATTACTGTCTTCCAGACGTATCGCTTCATTCCATTTAGAGGTGCGCTCGGCACGAGTCATTGAACCTACTTTTAATTGCCCTGCATTTAGCCCAACGGCGAGATGCACAATAATATTGTCTTCGGTTTCGCCAGAACGGGCTGAAACAATCGTGCCATAACCGGCTTTTTGCGCTTCCATGAAGGCCGTGCGTAACTGCGTAATGGTTCCGGCCTGGTTGGCTTTTAATAACACGGCGTTACAGGCACCTGACTGTGCAGCCGCTTTTACGCGATCACCACTGGTCACGAAATAATCGTCACCGACAATCTGCACTTTCGAACCGGCGGCTTTTGTGAAGGCAATGAGTCCGGCTTCGTCATCTTCCGCTAACGGATCTTCAATCGAAAGAATAGGGTAGCGATCGAGCCAGCCGAGCAGCAGGTCACACATACCGTCCGAATCGTATTCCGTCGATTCCAGCGCCAGACGGTAACGGCCCGCTTTACCAAATTCAGAAGCGGCAATATCCAGCGCAATAGAGACATCCTGACCCGGCGTGTAGCCCGCGCCCTCAATGGCTTTTACCAGGGTATCCAGCGCCTCTTCATTACTGGTGAATTCCGGCCACCAGCCGCCTTCATCCGCCACGCCACTTAAATGCCCGCGCTGTTTCATGATGCGCCCGGCGCTATGGTAGACCTCGGCGGTCATGACCAGCGCTTGCTCAAAAGAGGTGGCGCCGTTGGCAATTACCATCAGATCCTGAATATCGATGCGGCGGCCCGCATGGGCGCCGCCGCCGAATATCTGGATTTGCGGCAGCGGCAGCGCCACGTTGTTGTCCCCTGCCAGGTACTTCCACAGCGGCAGATGGGCATTGTTGGCCGCGGCATACAGGGCCGCCATCGAACAGGCGACAGCGGCGTTCCCCCCCAGACGGGAGAAAGTACCGGTGCCGTCGAGTTCAATCAGGATGCTGTCAATCAGCTGCTGGTCGTTAACATCGGTGCCAGTAAGCGCAGGGGCGATTTCATTTTTAATGTTGCGCAGCGCTTTTTGAACATCTTTACCTGACAGGGCATTACCGCCATCCCGCAACTCCACTGCTTCGTGCATCCCGCAGGACGCGCCTGCCGGTGCCATGCCACGGCCGACGATGCCGTTTTCCAGCTGCACTTCCACTTCGACCGTAGGCCAGCCGCGGGAGTCCCACACGCGACGCCCGCGCACATTTTTAATTCGACTCATAACCCGATCTCCTTCTTCCAGAATGATGTGATGTCTTTGAGCTGGGTAAACTGACGTTCCAGCAATGCGCAACTGATACGGCGCGCGGCTTGCGCCTGAGTTTCGGTAAAATATTCAACGGGAGATTTGCCATCGACCCGCGCCAGAATCAGGCAGGGTAATAACGTGGCGACGCGGGTTTCACAGGCGGTAGCAGGTTCCCATGTCACGCAGTTGAAATAGTGTTGTGTGAGCGTGTCGAAACAAAGGAGCAACTGTTCCTGCACTGCCTGGCTTGCGGTAACAAGGGTTTTTAACAAGAAATGGTTTAAGCAAAATGCCAGATCAAATGCCGGATCGCCGTACCAGGCGCACTCCGCATCGAGAATGACCGGCCCTTTTGGCCCGCGCAGGATATTTTTCGGACTGATATCCCCATGCACCAGCGCCAGCTTTGTTGACTGCGTTCTTTCGCATACCGATTGAATAAAACCAGCGTACTGGGGATAAACGCGGGCAATTTCCCCGAGGTAGGGGTCCAGGCGTAGCGAAAAGAAGTTGTCGTCCCAGGCAAAGATCTTTGCCAGTTCACTGTTTTTTGCGGTTTGCTGATGAATATGGCCCAGCAGGCTACCCATCAGGCCGGCAAACTCTGCATCAATTTCGCCCTGTAATAACTGCGCTTTCCAGTTGGCAAAGTGCTCTGCCGGTAAATAATCCATCACAAAGCAGAGCGCGCTTCTGTCGACGCCCTGAATATGCGGTACGGCATCCGGGGCGATTTGCGCTACGGTTTTCATCCAGTCTATTTCTGCAAAAACGCGTTCAAGCGGGGCGTGCCATGATTTTGCCACCTTCAGTTTGGGCAAGGCCTGCTTGAGGCAGAAATGGTGGTCGCCGACGCTTATCTTTAAAATCGTCGAAGAGACACCGCCTGTTAATGGCGTTACACGCAGGGTGTCGTGTTCGTGAATTAACCCCATAGGAAGCAAAACCTCACGTATTGCCTCCTGACTGGCTGCAAGATCGTTAAAACCTGTGTCCATGCCTGTACCTGCCATTAAATGGTTTTTTAAACGCGTTAAAAACGTCGTAAATATGCGATTTATGCCGCTGGATTAAGCGGGTAGGGTGCGCATTGCCTGATGCAATATCCAGGGTGCTCAAAAATGTTAGCCATTTTAATAACCTTAAATAACATCGTCTGTTGCTGATTTAGATGATTTTGTTGAAGTGAGTTAATTTATGCACACGTGTGCATTGGCGTCAATCGGTTGTTAGCTAAAATAGGTTGGTAACGCGATATGTTAAAATAAAATATGTATAATTCTTCGTTTTTAAATGTTTTATTTAATTGTGATCGGGATCGTATTTCAGAAAATAGTCTATTTTAAACGCGCTCCAGGTATTTAGCTCGCTGAAAGCAGTCTGCGGATGCGAAAGGTCTTAAATTCATTTTTGAGTGTGGGATCACAATGATTAACGGGCTTTTACTACAATTAAGTTAACATTTTGAATTTAATTTTAAGCAGGAGAGATAAATGCCTATACGTGCCGTCATGGCGGAAACGCCGGGCAGAGAGTAAAGTCATTCTTGCTCCCATGACGGTTTGTTATGAAAAATAAGCTTATTTAGTAATGATTGAAATATGCCCGTTGCGCTCCAGGATGGCGTACTTTATGTCATCAAGTTTATCAACGCCCTGATTATTACGGGCTGACACCATGATGTCGTCATAACTGATGTCAGCGTCTTTCATCTTTTTCATCAGCAACTGACCATTTTCCACCAGCACCACCGGCGCGCCATCAATCGCGTCCTCCGCATTGTGGATATACCGTTTGACCAGGCCGAACAAAATGTCGACCACCACCAGGGTGATAATGGTCAATGCCGCACCGGTGACTGAAAAATCGCTTCCCAACAGCGCCTGCTGGGTGGCCTCGCTGATGATGAGCAGCAAAATCAGATCAAACGAGGTCATTTGTAGTAAGGCCCGGCGCCCGGCAATTTTAAACACCACCATCAGTACCAGATAAACGGCGACAGCCCGCAAGACCATTTCCATATTGTCATCCTCAGGGATAGATAAATTGCCAGAGTGTGATGCCGGGTAAACCGTCCACGTCGATTTGTGAGGTCATGCTGCCGGGGGCCAGTGGCGTAAGGCCCAGCCAGAGGGTAAAGGTAGTGCCTGGATAGACATTGTTATACTCCAGTCGCAGTGCGCCATTCTGACTGGACATTGCCGACGGTTGCGGCTGTAAGGTGCGGATTTCGTAGCCTTGCATAAAGTCGCCGCCGAGCGTAATGACCACTCTCTCCTGCTGCGGCACCTTAACGCTTACCCGCATGCTGGTGTCACTTTGCAGACGACCAAAGCGCTGATAGGTGGCCGCTATCTGCCCGTTGTGGTTCCGGGCCGTCGCGTCGCTGAGATAACCTTCCGAAAACAGGCCGCCAAGCGCGGCAAGGACAATCAGCATAAGCAGAAGCGCACCGTACTTCTGAATGCGGGCTTCAGCACGTAGCCAGAAAGGATTTTCTTTTACAGGGTGAGAATAGACAGGCTCATGGTGCTCTTTCACCTTGCTCTCTCCATCAGACAAGATGTTAAGAGTATGGAACAGAAAAACGCGTTCTGCCTTGCGGTAAAACGCGGTATCAGGGGAGTTAACGGGGCAGGGCGATACGCGGTTTAACCCGGTCGTGCAGCGCCGGATTGTCACTCTCGTCTTTCAGTTTTACGCCGGTCAGCCTGCGTAAAAAGGCCTGTTCCAGCAGCCAGGCGAGCTTAAAGGCGGCGGCCTCAAAATTGAGCCCTTCCGGGCGGATGTTGGAGATGCAGTTACGCTCTGACTCTAGTCGCTTGCGCTCTGGCTTCCACGTCAAATAAACCCCCAGACTGTCCGGCGAGGAGAGACCAGGGCGCTCACCGATAAGCATAGCGACCGCTTTGCTGTTGAGGGTTTCGCCGATGTCATCGCCCAGCGCAACGCGGGACTGGTGTGCCAGCACCACCGGGCCATGAGAGAGTCCCAGCGTTTGCAGATAGGGTAACAGGGCGGTAATCAGCCCCAGCGACTGACGTTGCACCGCGTGGGAAGAGAGCCCGTCGCCAATGACCAGCAGCAGATCGTGCGGGGGGATGCGGCTGGCAGCCAGTTCAGCGCGGCTTTCGTCGCTGAGCCTGCGCCCCAGATCCGGGCGGTTAAGGTAGATATGCCGGTCCGTTGCGGCACTGTGTGCCTCCAGGGTTTCCAGGCCCAGCGCCTGAAGCTGTCGGGCAAGACTTTCACTGTCAAACGGCTGGTGGATGGCGTCCCGGGCCTGCGCATGGGCGAGGCCGAAGTTCAGCACTTCCTGGGTGGGAAGGCTGGCGCCACTGCGCCCAAGTGCTATGCGGGCATCGGTAAATTCACGCAGCAGGGTCCATGCATCAGGTGGATTCATGCGAGTGCTCCATGTGGCAGGGCGCTGAGTAGCGGATGGTTAACGCCGGTCAGACGGAGCTGTCCGTGCGCATCAATGATCTGCATGCGGGTTAACCAGTCGGCGAATTCCGGGGCATGCTTCAGCCCCAGCAGGCGGCGAGCATAGAGTGCGTCATGAAAAGAGGTGCTCTGATAGTTGAGCATGATGTCATCCGCACCCGGCACGCCAATCAGGAAGGTCAGCCCGGCGTTACACAACAGGGTGAGCAGGGTGTCCATGTCGTCCTGATCGGCTTCTGCATGGTTGGTGTAGCAGACGTCGCAGCCAATCGGCAGCCCCATCAGCTTGCCGCAGAAGTGATCTTCCAGCCCGGCGCGAATGATCTGCTTGCCGTCATAGAGATACTCCGGCCCGATAAACCCCACCACCGTATTGACCAGCAGCGGACTGAAATGGCGTGCCACGGCGTAGGCGCGCGCCTCGCAGGTTTGCTGGTCCACGTCGTAATGAGCGTTAGCCGACAGGCAACTGCCCTGGCCGGTTTCAAAATACATCACGTTGTTGCCGAGGGTGCCGCGTTTAAGACTTAGCGCCGCCTCCTGCGCCTCTTTAAGCATCGCCAGATTGATGCCAAAACCGCTGTTAGCCGCCTCGGTACCAGCCACCGACTGGAAGACCAGATCTACCGGCGATCCGCGTTCGATCAGTTGGAGGGTATTGGTCACATGGGTCAGCACGCAGGACTGGGTCGGAATGCTAAAGCGGGTAATGATGTCGTCCATCATATGGTTGAGCCTGTCCAGCACCGGCAGGCTGTCGCTGGCCGGATTAATCCCCACCACCGCGTCGCCGGCACCATAGAGCAACCCATCAAGCATACTGGCAGCGATGCCTTTGAGATCATCTGTCGGGTGGTTAGGCTGTAGCCGCACGCTGAGGTGACCGGGCAGACCGATGCTATTACGAAAACGGGTTACGACGCTGCACTTGCTGGCTGCCAGAATCAAATCCTGATTACGCATCAGCTTGCTGACCGCGGCGGCCATTTCCGGGGTAATGGCACAAGCAACGTCGCGCAGCACCGTGCTGTCCGTGGCGTCAGCCAGCAGCCAGTCGCGAAAATCGCCCACCGTCAGGTGGCTGATGGCGTGAAAGGCCGCCGTATTGTGCGTATCGATGATAAGGCGGGTGACTTCATCGTCTTCATAGGGAATAAGTGGATTTTCGAGAATGTCACGCAATGGCAGCGCGGCGAGCGCCATTTTAGCGGCCATGCGTTCTTCAGCCGACTGCGCAGCCACGCCGGCCAGCACATCCCCGGAGCGGGCCGGGGAGGCCTTAGCCATCAGCTCTTTTAAGCTGGCGAACCGGTAGACCCGGTGCGCCAGAGTGGTCTTATACATTCCGTCTCCTCAGGAGAGTACACGCAGTTGCGGGTCGGGTGCGGCGCGTTCACGGGCCGTTGCCGTTTTACGGAACCACAGATAACCGCCGAGCATCATCAGCGCGAAAATCAGCGCCAGCAGCGTGTTGTACCAGACCATCGCCACCAGACAGAGTACCGCCATGCCCAGGGCAAACGCCGGGGCGATCGGAAACAGCGGCGCTTTAAACGGGCGCGTAAGGTTGGGTTCGCTGCGGCGCAGCTTAAACAGTGCCGCCATCGAGGTGATATACATAACAATAGCGCCGAATACCGACATCGTCACAATGCAGGCGGTGAGCGGCATACCACTGATGGTAATGATCGAATCGGAGAAGATAGCGGCAATACCCACCACGCCACCTGCCAGGATGGCGAGATGCGGGGTGCGGGTTTTGCGATTCAGAGTTGCCAGCGGTGCGGGCAGATAGCCTGCGCGTGCCAGCGAGTAGATCTGGCGCGAGTAACCCATGATGATGCCATGAAATGACGCCACCAGGCCAAACAGCCCCAGCCAGACCAGCATATGCAGCCAGCCGCTGCTGTCACCCACCACCACTTTCATTGCCTGGGGCAGGGGATCGTTGATGTTTGACAGGGTGCGCCAGTCGCCCACACCACCGGCAAACATCATTACGCCTACCGCCAGAACGGTTAGCGTCAGAATGCCGCCGCCCAGGGCGCGGGGAATGGTACGCTGCGGATCTTTCGCTTCTTCTGCCGCCATCGACGCGCCTTCAATCGCGAGAAAAAACCAGATAGCAAACGGAATTGCTGCGAACATCCCCGGCAGCGCCAGCCCGCTGAAGTTGTCGGCACCCGCCCAGCCGTTGGCGGTGAAATTATCCCAGGAAAAACCCGGTGCCACGACGCCCATAAAGACCAGCAGTTCAAAGATGGCCAACAGAGTGACAATTAACTCAAACGTAGCGGCAATACCTACGCCGAGAATATTTAGCGTCATAAATATGACGTATGCCCCACAGGCCACCCATTTAGGATCAAGTGAGGGAAACTGAACATTAAGATAAGCCCCGATTGCCATTGCGATGGCCGGTGGCGCAAAAACAAATTCTATCAGGGTCGCGAAACCGGCAATGAAACCCCCGGTCGGCCCGAAAGCCCGATAAGCATAAGCGAAAGGGCCGCCCGCATGAGGGATTGCGGTGGTCAGTTCGGTAAAGCTAAAAATAAAGGCGCAATACATGGCGGCTATCGCCAGGGCGACAATCAGAAAGCCCAGCGTGCCTGCCTGGGACCAGCCATAACTCCAGCCGAAATATTCTCCTGAGATTACCAGGCCAACGGCAATACCCCATAAACGGAAGCTGCCGAGCGTTCTTTTTAGTGTGGTTGATTCGGTGGTCATCTTCTACTGCCTCGCCAATAAACAGAGTGCAGAAGGAATTGCAAAGGCGATGCCACAATCGCTTTATCCTCATAATTCATTGGGTTGTTGATCTTTTGCAGAGGATTACCAGCAAACCGGCCAGAGAATGCACCGTGACCTGTCAGCGGCTGGTGCAGCGTGCGCTTTCATGGTGAAAACCAGTAAGCCGTCTGCCATCGCAGGGCCTAAGGTGGCGTTAAATAAGGGGGAACTTGATAAAATAGGGACCTGAGTGAAATTTTTTCCACTGGCGAAGCATAATGTCCACGCCAAAAAGGAATATTAAAAATAAATACCGGTATACTAATGCGAATATTCCTGGGTCGGGATTTTGCCGCCGGTGCTTTAATTACCTTGAGACCTTTGGAATCGCACATCCTCTATTTTAAACGTTGATTACGTTATAGATTTAATTTTAGTTAATCGATTCTGTCGGTCGAACCATGTATATTTGAAGTTGTCGCCTGATGTTAAATGTAATTTCTGAGAATGAGTTGACCTGAACAAATTCGCACTTTAGTTTGAGAGTGAGAATGGTCAGGAAAATCCAGGATTGTATTTAACTAAGGAGGGGTATATGGCCTGGCGTCCAATTTTGTATGTCATTTTTACCACAAATCCACGATTAACGACCCGACGGGCAAGGCTGCGGCTGGTAGCCAGTCAGGGGTGAACTCGCTCGCTTTACTGGCAAGGGCACGACTTCAGTAACGCTCGTTAAATCCCTAAATCAAGGGCAGCAGACTGACTATCAGCGCTGCATGTTCCCCTCACCCTGACCCTCTCCCCGGAGGGGCGAGGGGATCGTTTTGTGCGGTTTGTCAGTGCTTCTCTCCCTCACGTTTTACAGCGATAGCATTGCTCAATGAGAGTAAAACCGTCGCAGCGATGACCAGGTCCGGCTGAAAATCGACGACGCGTATCCGYAAGGCCGGGGCGCCGCGCAGGGATGCGCGGCGAGGGCGGCTTTACAGGGAGGTTTCCTCCGCCCGTCCCCGATAAGCCTGAAGGATTAAGCGTCGTGAACCGCGAAGCGGCGATTTTCCTGGCCGGGAGCCCGGGTCGCCAGGGTGGTG
>NZ_JAHVDV010000042.1:0-31786 GCF_051486985.1 Yokenella regensburgei | reverse complement strand
TTTACAGGGAGGTTTCCTCCGCCCGTCCCCGATAAGCCTGAAGGATTAAGCGTCGTGAACCGCGAAGCGGCGATTTTCCTGGCCGGGAGCCCGGGTCGCCAGGGTGGTGGCGGTGAACCACCCTGGCACGTTCACGGGTTCTGGCGTGAMAGARAAGCAAGGAACATAAGGTGAACGGAATGACCCTCAGCGCCGCATGTTCCCCTCACCCTGACCCTCTCCCCAAAGGGGCGAGGGAACCGTTCGAGCGGTTTGCAGACTTAGCACCCACCTTTAAAAAATCAGCTGAGCTAGCCTTTCTCCCTCTCCCCAAAGGGGCGAGGAGCCGTTCGAGTGGTTTGCAGACTTAGCACCCACCTTCAAAAAGCAAGCTTGCCCAACCTTTCTCCCTCTCCCCAAAGGGGCGAGGGAACCGTTCGAGCGGTTTGCAGACTTAGCACCCACCCTCAAAAGCAAGCTTGCCCAGCCTTTCTCCCTCTCCCTTTCAGGGAGAGGGCCGGGGTGAGGGTATTAACGGCTCGACTGCAAAAACTTCCTTACCCTGTCCGAATCGGGATGGGTGAAAAATTTCTCCGGCGGTGCTTTTTCAATCAGCAACCCCTTTTCTAAAAACACCACTTCATCTGACACCTGGCGGGCAAAGTCCATCTCATGGGTCACCACCACCATCGTGTAGCCCTCGGCGGCGAGGTTTTTCATCACCCCAAGCACTTCGCTCACCAGCTCAGGATCCAGCGCGGAGGTCGGTTCATCAAACAAAATGACTTCAGGGGACATGGCAAGGGATCGGGCAATCGCCACACGCTGCTTCTGCCCGCCGGAGAGCGTGATCGGATAAGCATCCGATTTATGGCCCATACCGACCTTTTCTAACTGGGCACGGGCAATCTCCTCTGCCGCGTCACGCCTCATCCCTTTCACATGCACCAGGGCTTCGCTGACGTTTTGCAGCACGGTAAGATGCGGCCACAGATTGAAACTCTGGAATACCATACCTATGCGTTCGCGTACTTTTGAGAGATCTTTGTGCGACATCGCTTTACCGGTGCTGGCGTCCACCCCGATGCGCTGCCCGCTGATGTGGACTTCCCCACGATCGGGCTGTTCCAGCCAGTTCATACAGCGCAGCAGCGTCGACTTCCCCGAACCGGATGACCCCAGAATGCTGACCACCGTGCCCTTTTCCACCGTCAGGTTGATGTCGCGCAGCACCTCAACGTTATCAAACTGTTTGGACAGGTTTTTAATGCTCACCGCACTTGATTCAGGCATGGGTCATTCCTCTTTTTGCGCCATACTGGCTAAGACGTTTAATCATCAGTTCAAGCAAGATGCTGATCCCCCAGTACAGCGCAATCGCCACAATGAACGCATTGAAGGGAATAAAATAGGTGGACTGTACGCCGTTTGCCGCTGCGGTTATCTCCTGAACCGTAATAATGCACAGGAAGGCGGTATCCTTCAGACAAATAATGAGTTGATTTCCCATCAGGGGCAGTGCCGAGGAGAAAATATTGGGCAGCACGATACGTTTAAATATTTTGTAGCGTGAGAACCCCTGCGAAACGGCGGCTTCGGTATACCCCTTAGAAAATAGCCTTCGCTGGCTACGTAATATTTCAAAGAAGTAAGCACCGTGATAAATAATTAATGCCACCAGCCCCGCCGTCCATGCCTCCATACTGATACCTATTTCCGGTAGCCCGTAATAAAGCAGATAGGCCAGAATAAGAAAAGGCGTTGCCCGCATCAGGCTGACGAAAGCCATAATCACGCTGTCAAGAAACCGGTGCTGATATTCCATGACGTAACATAAGAGAATACCGATCAGCAGGCCAATAACTGCCGCAATAATAAACAGCTCGAGTGTTGTCAGCAGGCCGTTAAAGAAACTTTCACGTGCTGACCAGATAATGCCCCATTGATTCATATATCCTCCCGCTTTACCGCGCCAGACGCTTCGCTTTGCGTTCCGCCATGCTCTGGCATTTCAGCAGCAGACCGATAATAACCACATACAACAGCCCGGCCGCCAGAATCGGCGACAGTGGCTCATAGGTGACAGACGAAATGCGGTTGGTGACGCGCGTCAGATCCACCACGCCAATTACCGCGATGGCCGGGCTTCCTTTAATGAGGAACGACATTTCGTTGACCAGCGCTGGCAGACTTTCAATCCACATCTGCGGCAACATAATGTAGCGGAAATAGGTCCAGCGTCGCATGCCGACGGACTCTGCGGCTTCCCGTTGTTCACGGGGAAAATTGCGAAACGCATTGCGCCAGATTTCGGCATTAAAGGCCGAGGTGTTAAGCGTTAACGCCACGATGGCCGCCAACGTTTTGTCCATATTGATGCCGAGGGTCGGCAGCGACAAAAAGAGAAACAGCACCAGGGTGACCAGCGGCGTCGCCCGTGCCAGGCTAATGTAAACCACTAAAATCTGGTCGATAACGGGAATTTTCATCATGCGGATGAACGCGATCACAAGCCCGATAATCACCCCGGACGCAATCGCAATACCCGAGATCCAGAGGGTCGTCCATGCGCCTTCAATCAATAACTGCCAGGCCATTGCATCCATATGCCCTCCTTCTTTAACAGGCGGCGGTTGCCCGCCGCGATGATCTTAAAAACCCGCTAACTGATGGAACTGTCCGGCGCTGGTAATAGGCTCTTTCGGCATATCATAGGTTTCGCCGAACCATTTTTTCTGCAACTCAGCCAGCTTGCCGCTCTCGGTCATGTGGTTCATGAATTTGGTCATGTAAGCCAGCAGTTCGGGTGAGTTTTTCGGCACCGGCCACGCCATGTATCCGGGGCCGGAAACCGCCAGACCTTTGGCAAAGATTTTCGGTTTTGCTTTCACCAGATCGTTGACCGAGATAACCACGTTAATCACGTAATCCACGCGCTTATTGGCAAGGTCCGCATAAGCTTCCGGGTAAGACTGATACTCGACCACCGGCCCTAATTTGCCGCCGGTTTTTTCCAGCATCGCTTTCAACTCAGGCAGACGCGCCAGCAGTGCACTGCCTGCCTGGACGCCCACTTTTTTACCGCTGAGATCGGCTATCGTATTCAGGGTTTTATCGTCAGCCCGTTTTACAAAATAGTGCTGGGCGGAGGCCCAGGGCGGCGTGAAATTAAACACGTTGAGGCGTTCATCGGTTATAACGGCACCGGTTAAGGCCATATCATATTGCCCCGTTGAGACAGCGGCGAGCAGCCCTGTCCAGGGTAAAATACTTTGCGTAATGTTGAATTTCGCATATTTACGAAACTCGTCGAGCATATCCTTATTAAAACCATCTGCCTGTCCGTTAGTCATAAAGTTAAACGGCGCGTAGTCATCTTCCGTTGCGACTTTCATGGTGCCATTTTTTTCGATTTCGGGTAAATCCGCTGCAACTGCGTGCAAAGAAAAAGCCAGCGAGAAGATGGCTGCAAGATAATATTTGCCGAATACGTTTTTCATTTCTCTACCCTTAATTTTTTCTGCAAGGCTGATGCATTTCCGTCGTACCGGAGTCTTTGCAATAAATATGCCGAAAGCGATGGTCATCCGGCGTGTTGTGACTGCGTTTTAACAATAGAGACGCTTTCAGAATTCTGAATAGAGCCAGACCGCGATAATGTTTGTGTCAGATCTCCGACAGCTGGTATGGATTTTGCTCGTTCTTTTTTGATGAGATCTCCGGGGAGGGCAATATGATTCGTCACCTGATGCATGTCGATTTCGATGGTCAACGTGGGTTACAGGAGCAGGTACGGGAATCATTGATTAATGCCATTTTGAGCGGCATTTTCCCGGCTGAAACGCCGTTACCTTCCTGCCGGCAGCTGGCCGTGCAGCTCAACGTATCGCGCAATACCACCGCCCTGGTCTTTGAAAGTCTGGTGAATGAGGGCTACCTGATAAGCCGGCCCCGCAGCGGCTATTATCTCCATCCCGACTACTACAGCGCCGGGCAAAATGTGTCTCAACGTGCACCTGAATGCGAAAGCGCTGCACCACTCTGGAGCAAACGGCTGCACATTACCCCCAGTCAGCAGGAGTCTATCCTTAAGCCGGCTGGCTGGATGCACTACCGTTACCCCTTTATCTACGGTCAACCGGATCCCCGGCAGTTCCCGCTTGCCACCTGGCGTACCGCGGCAAACTGGCTGCATGGTGGTGCCCGCGATCCGGCATGGGTGATTGATCACATCGATCAGGATGTACCGGCGCTGATAGAGCAGATCCGCACGCGCGTACTGCCAAAACGAGGCATCGTTGCCGCGCCGGATGAAATTTTGATTACGCTGGGATCGCAGAATGCCCTTTATCTGTTAACCCGCCTGTTAATGTCACGCCAGACCCGAGTGGCGGTGGAAAACCCAGGGTTTCGCGAAGCCATCAACACCTTTCTGCTTGGCGAGCCGCAGATTGTGCCTCATCCGGTAGACGATGAGGGACTTGTGCCAGGTGAGACGCCCTGTGATTATTACTACGTTACGCCCGGTCACCAGGTCCCGACCGGCGTCACCATGAGCAAGGCGCGACGCGCGCAACTGCTGGACTATGCCGCGCGCCACGATGCAGTGATCATCGAAGACGACTACGATTCAGAGAGCAATTTCACGCAAAACCCCCTGCCCGCACTTAAAGCCAGCGACCGCAGCGGACGCGTGATTTATGTCAGTAGTTTGTCAAAAGCGCTGTCGCCCGGTCTGCGTCTGGGCTACATGGTTGCCGCCCCTGAAATTATCGACGAAGCCCGTGCGCTGCGACGTCTGGTCTATCGTCATCCCCCTGCTAACCTCCAGTACCAGATGGCCCATTTTCTGGCACAGGGCCATTACGAAACCCACCTGCGTCGCTATCACGAAGATTCCGCGCGGCGCTGGGACAGGCTGCACGCCGCGCTGCATCGCTTTTTGCCTGAGTGCAAGACCCTTAGCGGGAGTGAGCATGCTAACGCGTTCTGGCTCAGTACCCCGGCGCATATCAGCACCCAGCAGTTGACCTGGCGAGCAGCCCACGCGGGAGTATTAATAGAGCCTGGGGCCCGTCATTTTCTGGAGGGTTCGCCGCCGGATAACTTTTTTCGTATGGGGTTTCATGCCATCAACCCGGACGCCATTATGCCAGGCGTCGAAGTGCTGCGCGGTCAGTTACAGCAGCTCGCCTGACTCCTCGCCCCAGGAGCTTACGCTGGTAAGTGACCGGGGTGAGCGAGGAGAGCCAATGCCCAGGCAACTTGAAGTATGACGGGTATACTTACCTGAACCCTCACAAGGAAAGGATAAGAGAGTATGCCACTACCCGATTTTCACGTATCTGACCCTTTTACCCTGGGCGTTGAGCTTGAACTCCAGGTTGTTAACCCACCGGGCTACGACCTGAGTCAGGACTCATCGCGCCTGATTGATGCCGTAAAGAGTCAGGTAAAGGCAGGTGAAGTCAAACATGACATCACCGAGAGCATGCTGGAGATTGCCACCGGCGTGTGTAAAGACATTAACCAGGCCGCCAGCCAGTTTTCTGCCATGCAGCAAATCATTCTGCAGGCAGCGAACGAGCACCACGTGAAGATCTGTGGCGGCGGAACCCACCCTTTCCAGAAATGGCAGCGCCAGGAGATAAGCAAAGATGAGCGTTATGCCCGCACGCTGGAGATGTTCGGCTATCTGATGCAACAAGCGACCGTTTTTGGTCAGCATGTCCATGTGGGTTGCCAGAACGGTGATGACGCCATCTATCTGCTGCACGGGCTGTCGCGTTTTGTTCCCCACTTTATTGCACTTAGCGCCGCATCGCCTTATATGCAGCGCACCGATAGTCGTTTTGCCTCATCGCGTCTGAACATTTTTTCCTCTTTCCCTGACAACGGACCCATGCCCTGGGTCAGCAACTGGCAGGAATTTGAAGGGCTGTTTCGCCGTCTGAGTTATACCAGCATGATTGAGAGCATTAAGGATCTGCACTGGGATATTCGCCCCAGTCCCAATTTTGGCACCGTTGAAGTGCGGGTGATGGATACGCCGCTTACTCTCTCACATGCTATTAACATGACCGGGTTTATTCAGGCTATTGCCCACTGGTTACTGGCAGAGCGCCCTTTTAAGCATCAGGAGCGCGACTATCTTTTGTATAAATTTAACCGTTTCCAGGCCTGTCGTTTCGGGCTGGATGGCGTTATCACCGACGTCCATACTGGCGAGCAGTGCCGTATTGCCGATGACATTGAACGTATGCTGGAAAAAGTTGCCCCCTGGGCGGATAAGCTTAATGCGGGCAGCGCGATTACCGAACTGGGCTATTTTGTGAGACGCGGCAAAAGCGAAGCGCAACTGATGCGCGATTTCGTAGCCGATGGTGGCTCCCTGATCGGGCTTGTGCAAAAACACACCGAGATTTGGGCGGCGGGGTAATTGCCTGCGGGGAGATTGCACCAGGGTGCACTTTCCCCGACAATACCTCTTTTAACAACCGATTAACTGATATGAAGCACCCACTGGAAACCTTGATCACCGCAGCCGGCATTCTGGGAATGGCGTTCGTTTCCGTCCTGCTGCTCCCCGCGCCTTCGCTGGGGCTGGTGCTGGCACAAACGCTGATGGACACCTTCCATTTTCAGGACCTCAATCAGCTCTATACCATTCTGTTTTGTCTGTGGTTCCTGCTGCTGGGTGCCGTAGAATTTTATGTTTTACGCTTTATCTGGCGGCGCTGGTTCTCTCTGGCGTAAGCCGGTGATGTCCCGTAACCCATGCACTAAGGCCTCGACCCACGCGGCATAATCATGCCCGCTCGACCAGGGGTGGAAACGGCTGTGATAGCCCTTTTCCCGTAGCATACTGTCAAAGTCCATGCTGTTGCGGTAAATACCCCCATCCGGGCCCTGCGCTTCGAAACGTCCGGCCTGTATCCAGAAACGTACCGGGTAACGCGGCGCTTCGGCATATTGCCGCGTTAACCAACCCGCTTTTTCCCCTTGTGGCGCCCACCAGTAGGAGCCGGACAGGCTCAGTACATTGCCGAACAGGCGCGGGTAACGCAGCGCCACCCAGGAGGATGCCAGACCACCATAGCTGGCACCGGCGACTATCGTCTTCTTACGCGCTACCCTAATGCCCTGTTGACGCAGCCAGGGGAGCAGATCGTGGGCCATAAAATCGGCGAAATCGGCGTTTGGCGGTAGCTCCCGTGACCGCCGCGCGTGGTCAAGGCTGTCAATGAAAACAACGTTCACCGGCGGCAGTTGGTGCCGCGCTATCAGCCCGTCCAGCACATTGGCGGTGTGGTAATCGTCCTGCCAGATCTGCCCGTCGAACAGAAACAGGGTCCAGCGCACGGGCTGAGCGGTATGGGGACGGTAGATGATGATTTCCCGGCGGTTACCTAAGCGCGCGCTGTACAAGGATTTACGCATGAGCGAACCGTGCAGAATGGGTTGGGACATGGCTTTACGGGAGAAATAGCGGACCGGGCTTAAGTCCAGCAACGAAGAGCGGTTCCAGCGGTCGGCATGTGGGCAGCTCATCGTGAGGGCGTTAAGGGGATCGGCCTGCGCACTGACCAGAATGGCACGGCGCTGCTCGCGCGGCGTGCCATCGATCTTTGGCACATCCGGTGCAAGCTTATACTGCATGCGCGTATCAGAAGGGACAACATAGCTGCGAAACCAGACGTCTGAATGTGCGAGTTTAAACAGCGGATCGTGATCGCCGGCGGGGGACCCAAGAATAAAGACATTGCCGCGTGCGCCACGCCACAGGAAGGTCACGCGCTTATGGGTTGCATCCACCGGCTCCACCAGCGGCGTACCGTTTTGCTGACGAGCGGCCCAGAACGCTTCCGTGTTTCCCCCGGCTGCCAGCTCCCCTGCCAGTTTTTGCAGCGCCGGGCTGGCAGGATCCAGCACCAGCGCGCGGGAGAGCGGCTCTGTTTCTTTCATGCGCCAGCTAAACGACCAGCGCATGCCCTCATTGCCGTGGAGTACCAGCGATGAAGAGCGTTTTACCGGCAGAGAAAAGAGCAGCGACTGCTCGCCGTCAGCCGGCCCTCCTTCCAGTAACGTGCGCAGGTGATGATGCTGTTCGTCAAGCAGGTGTGCATCCGTTACGCCTTTCAGGGTCGCCTGAACATAATTTTCACTGAGCACGGGAAGCTGAAAACAGACTTCACCGCTGGCATCGAATCTCCCCTGCTGCTCTCCCTGAACCGACGGCGATTCGCAGGGCGCCGCCACCGCAGACAGTGTGCTGAACCCCACCAGTAACCCACCCCAAGCCATCTTCATTCGCGTTGCTCCCTGTAAAATTGCTATTGACGCTAATGCAAATGCTAATAATTTGCAATATCATCTGCGCCGTTAAGGATGGCTCCCCGCGGCGTCTGGGTATGTTTTGGGGAGGCGTGATAGCAGGTAACCACAACAGGAATATAAAAATAATGTTTAAAAAGAACAAAATAACGCAGCTCTGGCTGCTCAGTCTCACTGTTACAGGGGTAAGTTCTCCGGTGCTGGCAAAAACCGGTGGTGAGGAGACGCTCATTGTTTCGGCGAAGGCGGTTGAAGAGCCCACTGCGCCAGTTAAAGGGATAGTCGCCACCAAAACCCTGTCGGCAACCAAAACCTCCGCCGATCTGGTGAAAACGCCGCAGTCCGTTTCGGTCATCACCCGCGACCAGATGAAAGCGCTGGATGCTACCTCGGTGTCACAGGCGCTGCGCTACACCGCAGGCACGTTCACCGAATACCGTGGCGCGTCCAACCGTAACGACGAAGTGTTTGTCCGTGGGTTTAGCTATGTGCCGAAATTCCTCGACGGCCTGAGCTTCGGTGCGACCGCCTCTTCGCAAACCGGCACCGTCGATCCGTGGCTACTGGAGCGCGTGGAACTGGTGCGCGGCCCGGCTTCGGTGCTTTTTGGTCAGGTTAACCCAGGCGGCCTGATTAGCATGACCAGCAAACGCCCGACCAGCGAATCCCTCCATAACGTTCAGTTCCGTACCGGCAATAACAAGCTGGGGGAAGGCGCGTTTGATTTCGGCGGTAAACTGAGCGATGACGGTCGCGTGCTCTACCGCCTGAACGGCATCGCCCGCACCCAGGATAATCAGATAAGCGATTATAAAGAGACACGCATGGCCATTGCGCCGGCTATCACCTGGTACCCGAACGATCAGACGCGCTTCACGCTGCTTACCAGCTACCAGAAAGATCCCGACGCGGGCTACCGCAACTTCCTGCCTTACTACGGCACCGTGGTGAGCGCCAACGGTAACTATCTGCCGTGGAATATGAACGTCAGCGACCCGGATTACGATCAGTCCTGGCGTGAACAGACCATGATTGGCTATGAGGTAGAACATCAGCTCAATGATATCTTTACCTTCCGCCAGAACGCCCGCTACGCCACCATCAAACAGAAATACCGTTATCTGGTGTATGCCAACAGTGCGCCAGAGAGTACCGTGCTCACCCGCCGGGCGCAGCATGAAGCGCGCACCACCAACGAGTTCGGCCTCGATAACCAGCTTGAAGCCCAGTTTGTCACCGCCGCTGTTGGTCACACGGTACTCGGCGGCCTGGACTACAAGCAGAGCAAAGATAAGCAGCTGCTACAGCGCGGTTCCGGCACCCAATATGATTTCGACTGGACGAAACCGACTTACGGCGTGAGCGTGGATGAGAGCACCTTCGCGACGCTCACCGATGAGCAGCAGAATCTGGACCAGATGGGTGTCTATTTACAGGATCAGATGAGCTGGAATAACTGGGAGCTGCTCCTGTCCGGCCGGTATGACTGGTCAGAAGTGCGCAGCACCGACTTTACCGCCTCAGACGCGCTTACTCAGCAGAATGACAGTAAATTCACCTGGCGCACCGGCTTGCTCTATGCCTTCGATTCCGGCCTGTCGCCGTATATCAGCTACAGCACGTCGTTTGAGCCGAATCTGCAAACCAACCGCGCACCGGGCGTCGCCCCCTTTAAACCCACCACCGGTAAGCAGACCGAAGCGGGCCTGAAGTACCAGCCAGTGGACAACACGCTGATGTCGGTTGCCGCCTGGGATCTGCGCCAGACCAACGTGCCGACCTACAACAGCGCGGAAGGCTGGTTTGAAAACGCCGGTGAGATTCGCTCAAAAGGGGTGGAAGCAGAGGTTCACTCAACCCTGTGGGAGAGCTGGAACATTATTGCCTCTTACACTTATACCGATGCCGAAGTGACCAGCACCACGGTGGCGGGCGTGAAAGGCAAAACCCCGCAGCGAGTTCCTGCGCATATGGCCTCTGCCTTTACCAGCTACACCCTGCCCTCCGGTCCGCTCAAAAGTCTGACCGCTGGTGTCGGGATGCGCTACATTGGCACCAGCTATGGCGATGCAAAGAACACCTTCAAAGTGGCGTCGGTGGACCTGTATGACGTGATGCTGGGATACTCACTCGGTGAGCTCAATGACAACCTGAAAGGGGCGAGCGTGCAGTTTAATGTTAACAACCTGGCGAACACCAAATACGTCGCCTCCTGCGCCAGCGACACCGCCTGTTTCTACGGCGTGGGTCGTACCCTGACCGCGACCGTGAATTATGCCTGGTAATTGTTGAAAAAAACCGGCTGTTATCCAGCCGGTTATTTATCAGTGAGTCTGCGGATGATGCTCTTTGCGCCAGGCGCCCGGCGGCTGATGAAAGGTGCGGGTAAAGATCCGCGTAAAGGTCTGCTGGGAATCAAAGCCATACTTCAGGCAAATGTCGTAAACCTTTTGATCGGTGTTTAATAAATCCTGCGCCGCCATCGACAGCTTACGTTCACGAATGTAGCGCCCCAGACTCTCCCCTTTGTACTGTAAAAACAGCCGTTGCAGGTGCCATTTTGAGTAGCCGGAATGGCGGGCGATATCGTCAATCCGTAATGGTTGATGCAAATTATCGTCGATCCATCCGACGATGGTGTCGATAACCTGAGCGGAAATAGTCATGTTACGCTCCCCTCTGCTCTTCGAAAAAACCTATTCCCACCAGGCCCGGAAGCCTTGCGCAGGGTCTGCCGCCAGAACCGGCTCGCCCAGCGTGGGGGTTAACAGTCGATACCCTTTTCCCTGGCTTGCCAGAGCCAGTCGTTTATAAGGGTCATCCCAGGTGTGCTTCGCCAGCACAAAACGTCCCGCGTGACCCGGCAACACCGCCTGAGCGTTAAGCTCCTGGGCTGCCAGGGCCGTCTCCTCCGGCATCATGTGGATGTACTTCCAGTCCTCGTCGTACTGACCGTTTTCCATAATGGCCAAATCCACCTTGCCAAATTGCTCTCCAATGGCTTTGAAATGGGGCCCATAGCCGGAGTCACCGCTGTAATAAAGCGTGCGATCGCCGGTCACGAACATAAAACTGGCCCACAGCGTCTGGTTACGTTTCAGACCACGTCCTGAGAAGTGCCGCGCCGGAAGTACATGCACCTCCAGTCCGTCTGCCACGCTGATGGTTTGCTGCCAGTCGGCTTCCTGAATAATGTCCGGGTTCATGCCCCAGTAGCGCAGGTGCGACCCGACGCCCAGCGGGGTCACCACCCGTTTGACCTTCGGCAACAACCCTTTGATGGTGGCGTAGTCGAGGTGGTCATAATGGTCATGGGAGATAACCAGCAGATCGATCTCCGGCATCGTCTGCGCCGTCCAGGGGTACTCCCCGGCGAACGCTTTGTTCAGGAAGGAGAAGGGTGCCGCGTAATGGCTCAGTACCGGGTCAATCAGAATGCGTTTACCGGCGAGCTGCAAATACCAGGAAGAGTGCCCCAGCCACACCACGGTGTCCTGCGCCAGCGGCAGACTCATGAGATCGGTCTTCATCAGCGGTAAAGGCTGCTGCGGACGCGCGTTTTCACGACGGGTGACCAGAAAATCCCACATTGCCGCGAGCATATTTTTCTGCCCGGTATAGTTGGGTGTCGGCAGTTGATTCTGAAACTCGCCGTCACGGTAGTGCGGCGACTGCTCGACACGCATGCGCTGTTCACCCTGCGGTGGCTGACCGAACCCGGCGTTAAGCACAAAGGGTAAACTGGCGGCTGAAACAAGGAGCATTATGAGCACCACGCTGAACGTAAGACGTTTCATCTTCCCTTCCTGAAAGCGGTCCCCATCCGTTGGAACGCCAAAATGTGTTAAACTTGAATATGAGTGAGTAAGCACTCATTATAGAAATGATTAGAATGTCGTCAAGATGATTTTCGAAGTTTGACATTGAACGTTGCAGCGCCGGAATGGGCATGTTTCAATCGTGGGTTTTAAACCCAGAGGAGAAAAATGTAGTGGCTCGTCCTAAGAGTGAAGACAAAAAACTGGCATTACTGGATGCGGCGGCCGTCGCTATCGGTCAAACCGGCATTGCGGCCTCAACGGCGGCGATTGCCCGTAATGCAGGTGTCGCTGAAGGCACCCTGTTTCGCTACTTTGCCACCAAAGATGACCTGCTCAACGCCCTCTATCTGTATTTAAAATCCGATTTATGTCGGACCATGATCGACGGGCTTGACCGCGCCGTCACCGATCCGAAATTGCATACCCAGTCCATCTGGAACAGTTATATTGACTGGGGAATTCGCCACCCTACAGGCCATAATGCCATTCGCCAGATTTCCGTGAGCGAAAAAATCACCCCCGCCACGCGCCAGAAGGTTCATGAGATGTTCCCGGAGCTGCACGAGATCTGTCACCGGTCCATTATGTCTGAGTTTCTCTCTGAGGCGTTTTCGTCTTTTGGCGATGCCATCTTCCTGACGCTTGCCGAGACAACCATGGATTTCGCCAGCCGCGACCCTGAAAAGTCGAAAGAGACCAAACGCCTGGGCTTTGAAGCCATGTGGCGCGCACTGACCGCAGAGGGGCACCGTGGACAGTAAAACCCTGCATGCGTTTGCACACCGTACCGCGCTGGCGTTGCCCTTTACCGACCACTGCTGGCCGTTTGGCCCGGAACATGACGTCTTTAAAGTGGAGGGAAAGATTTTCATGATGACCACCACAGCACACGGCAGACCCCTGGTGACTCTGAAGTCCGATCCTCAAAAATCCCTGCTTAATCAACAGATTTATCGCAGCATTGAGCCAGGCTACCACATGAATAAGAAGCACTGGATCTCGGTTTTCGCTGGTGACGATATCACCAAAGCGCTGCTGGCTGACCTGATTCACGATTCACGCGAACTGGTGGTGGACACGCTGTCGCGCAAAGCACAACAACGTCTGCGCCCACGCTAGCCCTGCCCCTGTTCCTCACTGACGAAACGCGTTACCGTGTGGGTCCGATGACTGACAGGAGCAGAACGCGTGGAACTGGCGATTTATCAGGTTGATGCCTTTAGTAACGGCCCGTTTTCCGGCAACCCGGCCGCAGTGTGTATTACCCCCGACGCCCTGGAAGCTGCAACGATGCAAAACATTGCAGCGGAGATGGCCGTCTCCGAAACCGCTTTTTTGACGCTTCGCACAAGACAGTTACGCTGGTTCACCCCGCTTGCCGAAGTCGATCTTTGCGGTCACGCTACCCTCGCTACCGCCCACGTATTACGCCAGACGGGTCAATTGCAGGTGGGTGAACGCATCGAATTTACCACCCTCTCCGGCCCGCTTACCGCTATCGCTCACGCGTCAACGATTGAACTTGATTTCCCGCTGACGCCGCCGGATATGCGTCATCTCCCCGACGCGCGAAAAGTGGCGGCGCTTGGGCTTGAGGAAAAGGAGATAGTGGCCTGCGGCAGATACGGAGCCAAAGAGATGATCGTCATTGAAGATGCGCAGCGCATTGAGAACCTTGCCCCCGATTTTCAGGCGCTCGCGGCACTCCCAGGCCGCGGCGTGGCGGTTACCGCGCCGGGCAGGGAAAATCAGGATTTTATCTCCCGCTATTTTGCTCCCTGGGTCGGCGTAAACGAAGATCCGGTGACCGGATCGGCGCATTGCGCCCTCGCCGCCTACTGGTCAGCCCGCTCCGGTAAGCGCTCACTACGTGCCTGGCAGGCCTCCGCACGCGGCGGCGAGGTAGTGATTGAGCTCGCCGGCTCCGACCGCGTAAGACTCTTCGGCGCGGCCCATACGGTGCTGGCAGGAAAACTCTTTATCTAAATCTGGTGCTCCCTTGCAGGTGGCCCGGCACTGTGGAAGTGTCGCACCACTGCGGTTCGCATCAGGGTGTTCGGCAAAGGGAGTTTTCACTCAGGAAGGCAGTTTCGCCACCATTCGCCAGCGGAACCACAACTGCGCAAGCAGGATAAGCACACCACCGAGAATTTTTTGTAGCGGCAGGCGCTCGCTGTACCACAGCGAGGCCGCAATGACCGTGAGCAGGGGCTCCAGCACCATAATCAGCGCCGCGCTGGCGACCGCTGCATACTTCTGCCCCTGTATCTGCAGACCAAAGCGCAGGCTGGTGGCAATAAAAATACTGGCCACCAGCCACATGATGGTCGGGGCCGTTAACGGCTGGGTCCAGTGTTCAAACAGCAGTGAGAAGAAGACGCCGATGCTGCCCGTTACCGCCAGTTGCACGGTGGTAAGGGGAATGAGCGGGACATCTCGTGCTAAACGGCTGGTGTAACAAAAGGAGATGGATTGCACAAACGCGGTCAGCAGGAACCACCCCTGGCTCGGGTGAAACACAATCGGGGTGTGTAAGCTCAGTAACGCAAGTCCGATAACGGCGACCGGCAGACACTCCCAGTACGCGCGGGCCGGACGCACGCCCATCATCGCCCAGGCCACCAGCGGCACAAACAGCATGGAGAGGCTCATGATAAAAGCCCCCTCTCCGAGCGAGGGCGTGGTGGAGACCGACCAGATCCACAGGCACATGTTTGCCGCCATCCACAGCCCGCTGGTTACCGCCTGGCGACGCCATTGCGGGGGAATACTCTGACCACGGCAAAAGGGCAATAACACCAACGCCGCCCCCAAAAAACGCACCCCCAGAAAGGCGAAAACCGGCATACCGGAAATAGCCTCTCGGGAAAAAATCCACCCACAGGCGGCAATCAGCGTGGTGAAAACGAGAAAGAGTTCTGCTTGTCGTTGCCGGTTCATGGCAAAGCTCCCTGAGCATAAAAAAACCAGCGAAAATCGCTGGTAATAGGTATCTGACTGATAATACACCACTATACCCTAAATAATCCGGGTTAAGGATGTGCAGGCTACCACCTGAAGTATGACGGGTTATTACGCACTGGCACGGGAAATATAGTGCCAGTCCATCATAATGCGTTCTGCAGGGGCCTGGGGATTGTCGATTTTATTGAGCAATAAGCCCACCGCCTTGCGGCCAATCTCACGCGACGGTTGCGAAACCGTGCTGAGAGGTGGCGTGACCATTTCGGCCAGTTCCGTGCCATCAAACCCGACGACCGCGATATCCTGGGGCATGGCGAGTCCGGCCTCGTGAATAGCCAGCAATGCCCCTGCGGCCAGGGTGTCGGAGACGGCAAATACCGCATCGGGGCGTTCGTCAGCACGCAGCAGGTTTTCCATTGCCGCTTTCCCGGCGCTGAAGCTTAAATCCTGGGCATATTCCACCGCTTTCCAGCAACGCTGTTTTTCCGCTAACGCGCTGGTGTAGCCTTGCTCACGCAGGCGGGCATATTTGTAGCTCAAATCATGGTTGATAAGCGCGATGCGCTGGCAGCCGCGCGCAAGCAGCTGCTCAATGACGCACCGAGCGGCCTCCACGTCATTAATACCCACGCAGGAGACGTCTCCTTCATCGGCATACTCCGCGCACTGTACCCAGGGGGCGCTGCCTATCAGTGTTGTCAGTTCCGGCAGGCGAGCAAAGGCATCCATTGTGATAATGCCGTCGACAATTTTACCGGAGAGCAGTTTAAGCGCAGAGCGGGAACGCTCCATATCGGAGCCGGAATTACAAAGCAGAATGCGAAAACCGTTCTGCTCGGCCGCTTCTTCTATCCCTTTCACCACTTCGGCACAAAAGGGGTTAGCGATATTCGACACCAGTACCAGGATCATTGAGCTGCGGGCGGTACGCAACTGACGCGCCATCAGGTTGGGCTGATAGTTGCTTTCCGCGATGGCCTTCAGTACGCGTTCACGGTTGGTCTCTTTTACCGACTCGCTGTTATTGAGGACACGTGAAACCGTGGCAACGGAAACGCCAGCCAGCCTGGCGATTTTCTGAATGGACATAACGTCGAGAGTTCCTGCGGTTAGCGGTGGGTTAGCAGGCTATCATATTGCCGGAAGGCATGCACGGTGGACTCCCTCGCTATTCAGGAAGAGAGTGGGGATCAGAGCTATATGCTACTTCTGGCGTCGCTCCCCTCACCCTGATCCCCAAAGGCTGAGGGATGCCCAGTCATATTACGTTTTGCAGCGATATCATTGCTGAATGAGAATAAAGCAGTTACCGCGATGACAGGGTCCGGCTGAAAATCGACGACGCGTATCCGCAAGGCCGGGGTGACGCGCAGGGATGTTGCCTTCGCCCGTCCCCGATAAGCCTGAAGGAGAAGCTAAGTGGACCGCGCCAGCGGCGATTTTCCTGGCCGGGAGCCCGGGTCGCCAGGGTGGTGGCGGTGAACCACCCTGGCACGTTCACGGGTTCTGGAGCGACAGAAAAGCAAGAAACATAAGGTGAACGGAATGCCTCCTCAGCGCCGCATGTTTCCCCTCACCCTTGCCCTCTCCCCGGAGGGGCGAGAGGACTGTCCGTGCATACATTTTTTCTGAGGATTCCTCAGCCCTCAAGAGAGAGGGGACCGTCCGTGCCCGCAGGCACATCCATCTCAATACTCCACCGTTACCCATTTTTGCTGAGCGTGACTTTGCAAAATGGCATCAATAATAAACATCACGTTGGCGCCGTCATGGAATGAGGCAAACCGGGCCTGCTCACGCGCAGGCATCTTGCCGACTTTTACTGCCGAGTAGAAGTTAAGCATCATGTTCCTGAAGGCATCCGGCCAGCCTTCGATATGACCACCGGGGAAGTGGGCGCTGGCGGCTACGTCCGGAGACATCAGTCCAGGATCATCGGTGAGGATCTGGTTCGGCTGCTGACGATGCCCGATCCACAGCTGCTGGGGGATCTCCTGGTCCCAACCCAGTGAGCACTCACTACCATTTATCTCAAAACTGAGGCGGTTTTTGCGCCCGGCGCTCACCTGCGAAACGCTGAAACAGCCCTTGCTGCCATCATCAAAACGCAGCAGGACCGAGGCGGCATCTTCGGTTGTTACCGGGCGTGCTTCCCGTTGCGCTCCCTCATCTGCCGATGAGAACGTCGCGGCAGAAGAGCGCACCTGGCGGGTCGGCCAGACAATCGCCAAATCCGCCATCACCTCCGTGATACGCTTTCCGGTGACAAACTGCAGGGTATCGCACCAGTGAGAACCAATGTCCCCCACCGCCCTTGAGGCTCCGCCGACTGACGGATCCACGCGCCAGTTGTAGTCGGTTTCAAGCTGCATCCAGTCCTGCAAATAGCTGCCATACACCGAGAACAGGCGCCCCACTTTCCCACTGCGGTTCATGCTCGCAGCCTGCTGCACCATCGCAAACTGGCGATAGACAAAGCTGACGCCATGCACCACGCCCGCCTCTTCGGCTAAGGCCACCAGTTCGCGGGCTTCGTCTGCGTTCATGCAGAGCGGTTTTTCGGAAAAAAGATGTTTTCCGGCGCAGAGCACCTGGCGGTTAATCGCAGCGTGAAGATGGTTAGGCGTGCAGTTATGCACTACCTGAAGTCCCGGATGAGCCAGTAGGTCCTCCACGCTGCCATAGGCATGGGGAACGCCCAGCGCACGCGCTTTTTGCGTGGCGTTCGCCAGCGACGCATCACATAAGGCGACCACCTCGACAAACCCCAGGCGACGCAGCGCCTCAATATGCGCCGGACCAATAAAGCCGGTGCCAATAATGCCTGCCTGAATCATTCAACCTCTCCCAGACCTAACATCCTGCGCACGCTTGCGCGGTCTTCTGCCCCGGCGGCAAAGTCATCAAACGCGTGGGCGGAAACCGGGATAATGTGGCGACGAATAAACTCACTGCCCTCCCGCGCGCCCACCTCACCCGACTTCAGGCAGCACTCCCACTCCAGCACCGCCCAGCCCTCATAACCGTAGCGGGTGAGCTTGCTGAACACCGCGCCAAAGTCTATCTGCCCGTCTCCCGGTGATCGAAAACGCCCCGCTCTGTCGGCCCAGGTCTGATATCCCCCATAGACACCACTGCGCCCGCTGGCGCGAAACTCCGCATCTTTAACGTGAAACGCTTTGATACGTGAATGATAGATATCGATAAACGCCAGATAATCAAGCTGCTGCAAATGCAAGTGGCTTGGGTCATAGAGAATGTTACAGCGCGGATGGTGGTCGACCTTCGTCAGGAGGCGCTCAAACGTGACGCCATCATGCAGGTCTTCACCCGGATGAATTTCAAAGCAAAGGTCCACGCCCTGCTCGTCGAAACGGTTGAGCACCGGCAGCCAACGACGCGCCAGCTCGTCAAAAGCCTCTTCAAGCAACAGCGCATTGTGCGGCGGCCAGGGGTAAAAATAGGGCCAGGCCAGCGCCCCGGAGAAGGTCGCGTGCGTCTTCAGACCAAGATTTTTTGATGCCACCGCGGCCTGCATCACTTTTTCGACCGCCCAGGCCTGACGTGCCGCCGGATTACCGCGCAGCGACGCAGGCGCAAAGCCATCAAAGGCGGCATCGTAAGCCGGGTGCACGGCTATCAGCTGCCCTTCCAGATGGGTAGAGAGTTCGCTAATGACCAGCCCATGCTCTGCCAGCAGCCCGCTGACCTCATCGCAATAGGTCTGGCTTTGTGCGGCACGCTCAACGTCAAAAATCGCCGGATGGTTGCAGGGGATCTGCAGCGCTTTAAACCCCAGCCCGGATGCCCAGCCCGCCAGCCCGACGAGCGAGTTAAACGGAGGCTCCCCGCTGATAAATTGCGCCAGAAAAATGCCCGGCCCCTGAATGGTTTTCATAGCGTCTCCCAATTTTTATGCATGGTCACTGTCTTTATATTTAAACGAGACCAGGAAAATCAGTGCGATAACCGCTGCCGCGACGGCCGGTATCCACCAGAAGGTCACCCAGGCCTGGGGAATGGCCTGCCCCGCCACGAGGCGGTTATAGAGCGCACCGGAAATCTGCGAGCCGAGCAGCATGCCAATACCGTAGGTAAACATCACAATCATGCTCTGGGCCTGGCCTTTGACCTTTTCCCCGGCCACGCGGTCGGTATAGATAAAGCCCACCACGAAGAAGAAGTCGTAGCAGACGCCGTGCAGCAAAATGCCGAGATAGAGCAGGAAGCGCCCCTCTTCACTGACGCCAAGCGCAAAGAAGGCGTAACGTACAAACCAGGCGAGCATCCCAATCAGCAGCATGTATTTCACACCCAGACGGCGGAACAGCAGTGGGATAACCAGCATGAAAAAGATTTCAGACATCTGACCAAACGACATGGCGGTACTGACATCCGCAACCCCGGCATCCGCCAGATATGAGGCGGTGTAGGCGTAATAGGTGCCCAGCGGGACTGAAATCAACATCGCGCACAGCGAAAACACAAAGAAGTGGCGGGTTTTCAGCAGCGCAAAGGCGTCGGCACAGAACAGGTCACGCAGGGCGACCGGTTGCCCTTTTGCCGGTGCGGGGGTATGGGGCAGCGTCAGGCTGTAGAGCGCCAGCAGAACAGAACAGGCTGCCGCCACCTGGAAAATAGTCACGCTGGAGGAGATGCCCGTAACGCCGATAAAAATACCCGCCACAATCCAGCCGATGGTGCCAAACACGCGCACCACCGGGAAAGTTTTGTCGATATTCGACAGACTATGAAACGCAATATTGTTAGTCAGCGCCAGCGTCGGCATGTAGCACAGCGTGTAACCAAACAGCAGCGCAATCAGCAACGAGCCATTTTCCGCGACCAGCGCCTGAGGCACAAACATCAGAATAACCGCCCCCGCCAGATGCATCACCGCCATCACTTTTTGCGACGCGAAGAAGCGGTCTACCAGCATCCCCAGCACAAACGGCGAGAGAATCGAGGCGATAGGCCCCGCCGAGAAGGCATCGCCAATTAACAGCGACATGTTGTGCTGCGTCATCACCAGACCTAAAGTGACCGACCAGCTTCCCCAGATAAAAAATTGTAAAAACATCATCAGCGATAGCCGGGGAACCAGCAGTCGGTGCTGAACATGACTTCCACTACTTTCGGTTGTTGACACCATTTTTTTGCCCCACCCTAAAAAAGTAATCGATTACAAACGCCATCAAATGAAAAGTAATCGATTACAAAATTATTTTCCTGTTCAGTGAAACAGGAGTGGGAGATCAGTCACGATAAATTTTGTTGGGATAACGTCCCGCCCTGATCGGCGGGACGAAAGATCAGCACGTTAGGCTTTACGACGTGAGAGTGTGAACGCAGCGAACAGGAAGGCAATCCATACCGGCAGCAGAATAGCAGAGGTGCGCATACCGTCTATGGTGCACATCAGCGCCAGAATCATCAACATAAAGGCGATGCACAGATAGTTACCCGCCGGGTGAATAAGCGCTTTAAACAAGGGGTCACGGCCTTTACGCCGCATGGCCGCACGGAATTTGAGGTGTGCCAGCGAAATCATTATCCAGTTCAGCAGCAGTGTGGCCACCACAAGCGCCATCAGCAGACCAAAAGCCTCTTTCGGCAGCAGATAGTTCACCAGCACCACCAGCGACGTGATGGCCCCGGAGAGGAACAACGAATTCACGGGTACGCCACGACGGCTGACGCGCGTTAAAAATGCAGGCGCATTACCCTGTACTGACAGACCAAACAGCATACGGCTGTTGGAGTAAACACCGCTGTTGTAGACCGATAACGAGGCCACCAGAATGACAAAGTTCAGCGCCGATGCCACCAGGTTACTGTTCAGATCATGGAAAATCATTACAAACGGGCTGCTGTCGGCTTTGATATCGACCCACGGGTAGAGGGTCAGTAGTACCACCAGCGAACCGATATAAAAGAGGAGAATGCGATAGACCACCTGGTTTACGGCTTTCGGAATAGATTTATGCGGATCGCTGGCTTCCGCTGCGGTGATCCCGATAAGCTCCAGCCCGCCAAAGGAGAACATGATCACCGCCAGCGACAGCACCAGCCCGTTCCAGCCGGTGGCAAAGAAGCCATCAAAACGCCAGAGATTTTCGACGCTCGCTTTTTCTCCGCCGTTGCCGCTAAACAGCATCCACAGGCCGAAGCCTATCATTCCGATAATGGCGAGGACTTTGATGAGCGCGAACCAGAATTCGGTTTCGCCGTAGAGGCGCACGTTCACCAGATTAACGGCATTGATAATGATGAAGAAGGTTGCGGCCCAAATCCACGTCGGCACCTCCGGGAACCAGTACTGCATATAAATCCCGGCGGCGGTCAGTTCCGCCATTCCCACCAGCACAAACATTGCCCAGTAGTTCCAGCCAGACAGGAACCCGGCAAACGGCCCCCAGTATTTAAAGGCAAAGTGAGCGAACGACCCGGATACCGGCTCTTCAACAACCATCTCACCGAGCTGGCGCATAATCAGAAAGGCAATAATGCCTGCGACACCGTAGCCCAGCAGCACTGCTGGCCCCGCCATCTGGATTGCCGGGCCAATGCCGAGAAACAATCCGGTGCCAATCGCGCCGCCAAGGGCGATTAATTGAATGTGGCGGTTTTTAAGTCCTCGTTGCAGCGTCGGCCCTGTTTCCGACGCGGCATCTGCGAAGTGCTCAGATGCCATTGACGCGTTTTTCACGTCTTTCCCCTTTCTTGTTGTCATGAAGCCGCACCTTTTAACACTTACAGCAAGGTGTAGCAAGACCAGGGAAAGGGTCTCCCCTACCATCAGGCATCGCTCGTTCATAAGGCATGAGTGATAGTCATGATAGTTTTTATAGATTCTATTGACGCTCTATTTTTTATTTATATAATCTAACCATACTTTTAATAAAGCGTGAGGATGAAATGACAGATTCAGCGATCGTTGTATTTACCGCCAGGGGCTTTGACAGAATGCTCAAAGAAGGGGGTTCTCAAGCCTGGGTGCTCAATGAAAAGCGTGCAAGAGGGTGTAAGTACGTGGTCTGCGTGCAGAATCGGGATCCTGCCGATAACCAGCATAATGACTGGGGAGACGTCTCCGACCCGCATAAAAACGCTTTCTTTATTGGCAAAATCTCTGACATCGTTCCTTCACCAGCCTGGGACGGTACGCGTCCGAAGAAGTGGCTTATCAGGGTCAGTGAATATGCCCACCTTGCCATTCCTGATATGTGGGATGGTGCCAGAAACCCGGTGGCCTACTCTTCTTTGAAAGCGCTGGGCATTAAAGAGGACAAGCTGGTTTTCAATAAGATGCCTGCGGTTGACATTACACCGCCCAACGTTGTCGAAGCGTCAGCATCAGAACCCGACCTGAGCGGCATTACCATCCAACAGGCAAAAAAACTGCTGGCCAAAAAGTATGAAGTTTCAGAAGAGTGTATCGAAATTATTATCCGGGCATAGCACGCCGGCACCTGCAGTCATGAACAGATTAACGCCCTGATCATAAAATAAAATGCGGAGCCGGGAATGAGTATAGACTGGGAGGCAATGTTGGTGACATTCACTTAGAGCATATTGAAAAGATCGAACGTGCAGCGCGTATGCTGGCGAAAATGAAAAAACAGCCTGAAGCTGATTAAATAATTTTCCTGCGTATGGGTTTATCCGGGACGGGTGTCAGACCTGGTTATCAGATAGCGCTTTTTAATGGCAGCATGACGCCCATCACGGGTATTAACCACGAGGCCTTTGGGGTAGAAGAGTTTGCAAGCCTTCGGGTATCAAAACGCTACTTTATTGACGATCTTACTACCCTGCGTCTGTCTGGCGGCACGCTGGAGGCTGACGACCAGTAACGTCATTCGCCGCTGAGAGACGGTCATTTTTTGCAGGCACATTCTGGCGCTTCACCGCGCCAGTCCCGCTGTCAGGTCCGTGTCAGCTTGCTGTCGGGTGCGTGTCGTGTTGCTTTTTTACGATTTGAGCGACGCTTGGTTATGTTCAAAACGGAGATCCTTTATGATGACCAACAATGTAAAAGCCTACCGCCTCGCCCGCGCCTGGTCCCAGGAGCAACTGGCTGAAATGGCCGCCATCAGCGTTCGCACGGTACAACGCATCGAAAATCAGGAACAGCCCAGCCTGGAAACGCTAAGTGCGTTAGCTGCGGTATTTGAGGTGAGCGTCGCGGAGCTATGCGCAAACCGTGAAAGCAAAAATGACGAGGCCGTGGATCAGCGGATTCACAGCGCCCGCAACCAGCTTGAAGCAGAAACCCGTTTTTATCGCAGCCTGCTGACGGCAGTGATGGTCTGCGGGCTCCTTTATGTACTCAACCGCACCACATCGCCACAAAGCCACTGGTCACTGTGGGTCGCCGCCATCTGGGGCGCACTGATTCTGCTACGTGGGCTGCGTATTTTTATCTTTGGCAATCTGATTGCCGACTGGCAAAAGAAACGGCTGCAAAAATTGCTGCGTAAGTAAGGCAGTACTGGATTAAAAACCGTTCAGTAGAAAATTGAGTGCGTCTTTTACACGCTGGCGGTGATGACGGACATCCCCCACTTCCTTCATTACAGCACTTTCACAAAGCATACCACCTCCGGCCTGCCGATGTAGCGCCCATAGTTCCCGGTTTGCCTGTAGCCCTGCTTTTCATAGAACGCCACCGCCGGGTGATTAACGCGGCGGGTCTCCAGTTTCATTTCGTGATAGCCCAACTCTCTTGCCGCCTGTTCAAGATAACGCAACAGCGATGAGCCAATCCCCTTCCCTGCGTGCAACGCAAACATGCGCTTGAGTTCCGCCGTTTCTGCGCTCAACGGACGGATAGCCCCACAACCCACGGCAACACCCTGCTCATCATAGGCCAGCACCCAGAGCGCCCTGTCTGCTTGCACATCGTCAATATTAAAGGAGTGCTTCCCGCTGCTGCCGGTGAGGGTCGCAAGCGCGACAGACAATTTTTCGATGAGGGTCCGGGAATCCACCGATAAGGGATCGGCTCTGGTGATATGAATCATGGCAGTGTGCTCTCAGGCGGGTTATTCAGAACCTTCACTTTAACGATGGGGAGTAGAAAAAACACCCCGGTATGCTGCCAGAGTGCAGACCACTGGCTTAGAGGAAGGTTGATGCACGAGGAAAAACGGCAGAAGAGGTGTGGTCGGGCATCCTTGCCCAACCTGTTACCTGCGCGGCAAAGCGGCGTCAGACTTAGAAATCGTAACTCATCGAGACTTTCAGGGTACGTGGTTCCCCCTGGAAGATATAGGAACCGTTGTCCTCGACGCTGGCCCAGTATTTCTCATTGGTGACGTTGTCCACACCCACGCGCCAGACCATCTCGTTCTGCTCCTGATTCAGACGCATACGATAACGCATGCCCAGATCGAGGGTGGTGTAGCTGTCCAGTTTCTTGGTGTTGGCGTTGTTAGCGTACTGCGAACCGGTGTGATTGACACGTGCGGTCGCCGTCAGGCCCTCAACCGGTTTGATGTCGTACTCCGCCCCGATAACCGCATAGAAGTTAGCCACACCAATTGGCGTATTGCCTTTATTCAACCCATTCTGCGTTTTGGTCAGTTCAGCATCAAGCCAGGTTGCGCTGCCGTTCAGACGCAGGCCAAGCATCGGCTCACCGAAGACGTTCAGCTCAATACCCCGGTTACGCTGCTCACCATCAAGCGCGTAAACGTTGGTGTTGCTGTTCTGAATAGCGGTCGGTTTTTTGATTTCAAACAGCGCCAGCGTACCGCCAATGCGTCCGAAATCGGTCTTCACGCCCACTTCATTCTGTTTTGAGTGGGCAATGCCGGTGGACTCAAACTGATTAGCTGCCCCTCGCGGTGCGGTGCTGCCCGGCTGCAGCGCCTCGGTATGGTTGGCGTACAGGGAGACGCTCTCCAGCGGTTTATACACCACACCCAAAGTCGGCATCCAGCGATCTTCGGTATAGCGGGACGCGGTGGTCTCTGCGCCCGTGGCATTGCTGTAGTTACGTACCCATACCTTCTGGTAGCGGGCCGCGGCGGTAAAGCGCAGGCTGTCATCGAGCACCCCGAGGGTGTCGCTGAAGAGCCAGCCCTGAGTACGGGTGCGGCTGGTGGTGAGCGGATCGTGATAATTGCCGCCAAAAATGGTATTTGCCGGAATGGCGACATCGTCATTGTCATAAATATTGACCGGCGCGCCTTTGCCCGCCATCCGCCACGCGGTTTTATCGCGTTTGATGTTCGCAGAATACCCGACGTTGACGTCATGCGAGACAGCGCCGGTATCAAAGCGACCACGCACGCCGCCCATTCCACTCGACGAGTCCATGATGCGATTGGTATCCAGCCGCCCGGCGGTGGCATCGCCCTCTTTGTTAAGGAGTTTCGGCGTGCTGTAGATGCCCTCTTCATGGGCGTGCTGCGCGCCATAGGCCGCATACGCCGTCCAGTCATCGGTCAGATCGTACTCGGCGCGCGCCATCCCGAATTCGTTTTCAATGTTGCTGTAGCCCCATTTCTGGGCAAAGTTTTTGCGCGGTTCGGGGACATCAGGAATAAAATCCACACCGCTGATATTCAGCCCGGTCGTGCCTCCGTGGAAGGTTTTTTTCTGATATCCCACATCCAGTGAGGTGCGCAGACGATCGCCACGGTAATCCAGGCCCAGTGAGGCCAGCGTCGTGCGACGTTTATCATCCTCCGCTGCCGCCTCACCTTCACGATGCACCAGGTTAACGCGCGCGCCGAACTGATTGTTATCGCCAAAACGACGACCGACATCCAGGGTTCCGCCGACCTGGGAACGGGTGCCATAATCCACGCCCACGCGGGTCACGGGCACGTCTTCTGCATGTTTGGGTTCAAGGTTTATCATGCCCCCCACGCCGCTTGACGCTGCGCCGTTCAGCAAGGCGTTTGCCCCTTTAAACACCTCTACGCGCTCGATCATTTGGGTATCTACCACCTGGCGCGGTAACACTCCCGGCAGACCGCCAAACAGCATGTCGTCACCCTCCAGGTTGAAGCCACGGATACGATAGGTTTCCGCAAAGTTGCCGTAGCCCTGAACAACCTGCACGCCCGCATCATTGCTGACCACATCCGCGACGGTTTTCGCCTGCTGATCCTGCACCAGTCTGGAGGTGTAACCGATAACGTTAAAGGGCACATCCATCGCCTTCTGCTCGCCCATCATGCCCAGACGACCGCCGTGGGCCACCTGGCCGTCAAGATAAGCAGGGACCAGCGCATCGCCACCAGCGTTGAAATCGCTTGCAGGTGTTGCCTGCACAACAATGGTGTCGTCCGGTGAGGTTTTGCTGTTGGCATCCGTGGTGGCAGCGGTCGCAGAATGCGCAGCGGCACCGATTGCTAACGCCAGTAACGTTTTGCGCAATGGGGTATGTGGGTAAGCGTTCATGGTTAACTCGTGATTAAAACAGAAGTTAGGCCCGTTTCCGGGCCCGTTGATTAATTGAGCGGAATACGGACAACGCTGTCCGGGCCGTTCGTCGAGTGATCTTTATTGAAACCCTGCTTCACGGTGACGTACAGCGTCTGCCCGTCAGCAGTGAGCAGGAGGCTGTTCGGGTGTGGCTTCAGATCCCAGCTTTTCTTCACCGCGTAGGTGGTGGCATCCAGACTCAGCAGTTTGCCGGACTCACGTTGCGTGATGTAAATCTCATGACGTATCGGGTTAAATTTGACGGCCAGCGCATCGCCCGATAGCGTTTTCATGACCTTACCGGTGTGAATATCCAGCACCAGCGTCGTTTTCGCTTTGGCGTTGTCGGTCACAAACAGACGGCCTGTCTCGTTGTCTTCGGCAATATTCAGCAGCAGTGCAGGCTGGTCGCCGAGAGGCTTCCAGCGTTGTTCAATGCGGTTGGTGCGCGGGTTCACCACGAGAATTTCACCGCCGCCGTTAGCGACATAAATGCGCTGCGTCTGTTCAGACCAGTGCAGCCCCGTCACCCACTTGCCGGCATTTTTGATGCGGGTTTTTAGCTTCATGGTGTTGGCGTCCACCACCCAAACCAGTGCCGGGTCGCCGACCGCGCCAACGTAGAGGAGATGGTTGTGCAGCAAAATCTCACGTGCGCCGAACGGGAAGCCCTCTTTATTACGCTCCGGGAAGCGCACACGGTTCAGTACCTTTCCGGTTGCGGTATCCACCGCACTCACGCCGCCATCAAGGGAGTTGGTGACATAGATGATTTTGCCGTCTTCAGAGATAGCCATGCCGAAGTTTTTCAGATCGGTATGGGTCAGACCAAGGGTTTTCAGGCTGGTCGGGTCGAGTTTATAGATGACACCCCCCTGAACATCTTTGAAACCTTCCGCGCTCGCCACATAAAGGGCATCCCCTTTCGGGCTAAGGGCCATTTCATACAGGCCACTGGCAAGATCGCGTTTTTGCACCTTCACCGCCTCTGCTTTGGCAGCAGGCTGTTGGGCGACAGCGGGATGTTTTGCCTGATGCGCCGACTGAGCAGTACAGCCCGCCAGCATCATGACGGACATCAGCGCCAGTGCGGAGGTTTTCATTTTCATGGGGAAAATCCTTTACCGATTAAAGTCAAAAAGGCAGGCGAAAAGCGCATCACGCAGGTGACGTGAGAAGCGTTACGGGCAGGCCACAGGCCTGGTGCGTTCGCCACTTCTGTTCAGTGTTCCCTGTCAGCGTTTATGCCCACTTTTTATCCGGGAAAGCCATCCTGACTCGCCCGATAACACTAAAGAGAATGAGAACTATACTCATTCTATCTGGTCAGGCAAGCGTTATCGCGTGGTCGGGTTTACGAAAAATGAAATGCAGGACCGAAAATAAAAGTCAGGCAGCTGGCCATTAACGTGGCAGAAAGGCCGGCACGTTAATAAAAACGGGGGTGCCACGTCCGCCGTTGCGCTACCAGCCGCATCCGGCCGATTTCAAACCGGCACTAAATTTGGGGTTGATTGATAAGATGATAAAGATTATCTTTCTCATTACCGAATAGTTGAGCAAATCGCTCAGGTATTCGGTACGACATTGCTCACATTGCTTCCAGTATTACTTGCCCGCCATAAGTGCGGGCTTTTTTTTTACCTCGCTAAAGCGGTCACGGTTTGCCTTTGGGAACAATAATCTTCCGTTATCCGGATCGGTAACCCCTTGAAATAAATCCGCAACAATCAGCCTCTATCCTAAGATTATTCTTATCAAGGAGCGATCCAGGATCATGGACTTACCTCTCTCATCGCGACAACTTAATGCGGGTGCCCTCCGTCTTGCCGTTCCGCACGTGACTGCGGATGCCAATAACCTTCAGGTGATGGCGCTGTTCAATGAACATAAAGCTTTAATTGGTTTACCCGTTCTTGAACAGAATCGCCCTATCGGCATGATCAACCGCCATATTTTTCTCTCGCAGATGAGCCGTCCGTTTTTCCATGAACTCTATGACCAGAAAAGCTGCATTGCCTTTATGGATAAAACACCGCTGATCGTTGATGCCAAAGCGGGGCTCGATTTCCTCGCCGAACGCGTTATCGAAACCGGTGATAAAGCCATCACGGAGGGCTTTATCCTCACGGAGAACGACCAGTATATGGGCATTGGCTTAGGTCTTGATTTGATTCGTACCGTCTCAGACCTGCAGGCCAAGCAGCACCTGCAAATTATGCAAAGCATTGAATATGCGCGGGTGATTCAGGAATCCATGCTGAGTCGCTCGCGTCAGAGTATTGAACAAACCCTTGCGGACTGGTGCCTCTACTGGCACCCGCGTGATTGCGTCGGCGGTGATATCTATGCCTTTCAGCCCTGTGAAAATGGCTGGTTGCTGGTACTGGCGGACTGCACGGGTCACGGTGTTCCCGGTGCCTTTATGACCTTTATCTTCTCATCTGCGCTGGAAAAAGCGCTCAGTCTCGCCCCTGCCCGTGAACCTGAGCGCCTGCTGGCGATTATCAATGATTACATCAAACAGACCCTGAGCCAGGTGCACCCCACGGATGACTCCAGCCAGTCGAACGACGGCTGCGACGCTATCGCGTTATTTGTTGATACGCACCATGCCCAACTCATCTGGTCCAGCGCCCGTATGCACGCCTTTATGCTGGGCGTTGACGATGAAGAGGCCTACACCCTGGATAACGATCGTAAAGGAATTGGCTATACCGATACGCCCGCGGATTATCAATGGCATCGCCATCAGCGCCCGCTTCGCCCTGGCGATCGGCTTTTGCTGGTGACCGATGGCGTGACGGATCAGATTGGCGGGCCGCGCGACATAATGTTTGGAAAAAAACGTATTCAGTCACTGTTGACCGAGCAACGTGGGCAGCCAATGTCCGTGGTTTCCGGGGCACTTACGGCCGCGTTGACCGACTGGCAGGGCAAGCAACCGTCGCGCGACGACATGACATGGTTTGGTTTTAGCTGGCGATGAACACCATGAAAATTAACGACCTGCAGGTCAAAGAGGCCGTACTGTTACCTCTGTTTACTCTCCAGCGCCAGAGCGCTGTTGAGCTTTTTTATACCGGCTATTTTTCCCAGCAGAATATTATGTCGATGGGCAGTGTGATCCGCGCCTGGCTGGATAAAAACGAATCCTCATCGGTGACGCGCCGCAAATTATTTTCCGTCTTCATTGAGATGGGACAGAACATTGTGCGCTACTCCTCCGATGAACGTTTTATGTGTACCGGCCAGGAAGAATTACGCTTTGGTTCACTCTGTTTTCATACCGACAACGGAAATTACTATCTTGAAACCGCCAATCTGGTGGGCCCGGAAGAATCCTCACTGCTGAAAACAAACCTCGAAGTGTTGCGTGCTATGACGCAGGCGGAAATACGCGACGCCTGGAAGCAAGGATTACGCAGCGAAGCGCCTGCCACCAGCAAAGGGGCGAATATCGGTTTGTTGACCATGGCGCGGGATACCAGTGTTCCGCTGGAGTATCGCATTCATCCTCTGGCGGCCAGTTCGCTGTCCGCCTTTCATTTAAAGGCGACTTTTTGCCATGACTGAAGTGACATTACCCCCTTCCATTGAACAGGCCGCGACCCAGGCCACGCCGGAAGTGAATTTCGATTTTTCAGCGCAGCGTCTGGTGCTCAAAGGTGAAGCCTGGCCTGAAAATGCGGCGGCATTTTTCCGCCCGCTGTTACAGGCGATTGAGGGCTGGTTACAGGACAAGCCAGCCAGCAGCGAACCCGTTCGTTTGCATGTGGCTCTGAGCTATTTCAATAGCTCCAGCACCAAGATGCTGTTTGAACTTTTTGAGTGCCTGAACGGGTTTGCCAGACGTGGTACGCCCTGTGAACTCTACTGGTACTACGACGCAGAAGACGATATTTCCGAAGAATTCGGTGAAGAGTTACGTATCGACTTCACTTCTCTGGCTGTTGTTCTCATACCGGATCTTAACGAATGTTAGATATTAACGAGCTTTTCAGGGATGAATATTCCGTACTCGAAGACGCTCGACTGGCGGCGGCGGATACGCACCTTCCTGCCGATCTCTGCCGTGAAAAATTGTGGACAGTGGCAAAGCACTACCAGCGCTTGATCCGCGAATCCTATCGTTTAATAACCCGCAGCGATCGCGCTGAACGCGAACTTAATCGCATGAACGAGCAGTTGCAAAAGCTCGCGGCTCAGCTTGAGTATGAAGCGACCCACGATCCCCTGACCGCTGTTTTTAACCGCAGCGCCATCATTAATCAGATCAACAAATCCCTGACGCAGGCCAATGTGGCGCTGATCCTACTGGACATCGATCACTTCAAACGAATCAATGATGAATATGGCCACCCGACGGGCGACCGTGTCATCTGCTCGCTGGTATCACGTATTCGGCGTGCGCTGCCGGAGAGCGCAGCGATTGGCCGGGTGGGGGGCGAAGAATTTACCATCCTGCTGCCGGAAGCGCGTATTGAAGAGGCAATGATTATTGCGAGCTATATTCACGCCTCCCTGAACGCCTCGCCGCTGGATGTGCTGCCACAACAGTTGGTGACCGCCAGTTTTGGCGTCAGTCTTGGGGCGAAAGAGAGTGATTTTGAGACGCTCTACAGCACCTCGGATGCCGCACTTTATATGGCGAAAAAGCGCGGGCGAAACCAGGTTGTGCTCCACGAGGATTTCTTCCGCCCGCCGGTACAACTGCACACCGGCACGGTATTCGCCAGATAGCGTAGCCTCTGGCGAATACGCCGCGTTTACTTCTCGTTCAGACCGAGTTTCTTCTCCAGGTAGTGGATGTTGGTGCCACCCTGCTGGAACTTCTCGTCGTTCATGATGCGGGACTGCAGATCCACGTTGGTTTTGATGCCGTCGATGATGAGCTCCTGCAGGGCGTTCTTCATGCGGGCAATCGCCACGTCACGGGTTTCGCCAAAGCAGATAAGCTTGCCAATCATGGAGTCATAGTACGGCGGTACGGTGTAACCGGCGTAAATATGGGACTCCCAGCGCACGCCAAAACCGCCTGGCGCGTGGAAACGGGTGATTTTACCCGGGCTCGGCAGGAAGGTGTTCGGGTCTTCAGCGTTGATACGGCACTCCACCGCATGGCCTTTCACCACCACATCTTCCTGTCTGATGGAGAGCGGCTGACCGGCAGCAATACGCAGCTGCTCTTTGATGAGGTCCACGCCGGTGATCATCTCGGTAACCGGATGCTCCACCTGAATACG
>NZ_JAHVDV010000041.1:0-33828 GCF_051486985.1 Yokenella regensburgei | reverse complement strand
GCTTTCGCTCACCGTTGCGAGGTGGCGTATATTACGCTTTCCTCTTTCAGAGTCAACCCTGATTTTCAGGATTTTTCTCTTCAACCGAACCGGCTGTTTAGTGTGAAGTGATTCACATCTGCCGTGTCGATGGAGGCGCATTATAGGGAGTTCTCCTGAAGCCGCAATAGAAAAATTGCAGAAAAATGACTGACTGCTGCATTCCCCAGCAAAACCCCGCCTTATACCCTTTTACGCACAGAGTTATCCACAAACCTTTCCGGCACCTTGCTGAAATTAGCCTCGCCAACCTATAAAGGAAGGGCAAAATTATGCGTTCCTGGTCGAAAGATAAAAATTCGCGAGCGTTGCGCAAACGTTTTCGTTACAATGCCCGCGCAAAAAAGCAGCCCCGTAAGGGGCGTTAGCTGAGTTTTTAAATGAAAATTCAGCTAACGCTCTCTGTTATCGTCAAATCCAGGGGATTTACCATGCAACAACGTCGTCCAGTCCGCCGCGCTCTGCTCAGTGTTTCTGACAAAGCAGGCATCGTTGAATTCGCTCAGGCGCTTTCCGCACGTGGTGTGGAACTGCTTTCTACAGGCGGTACTGCCCGCCTACTGGCAGATAAAGGCTTACCCGTGACCGAAGTTTCCGATTACACCGGTTTCCCGGAAATGATGGATGGACGCGTGAAGACCCTGCATCCGAAAGTACACGGCGGGATCCTCGGCCGTCGTGGCCAGGATGATGCCATCATGGCTGAACACAGCATCTCTCCCATTGATATGGTTGTCGTTAACCTCTATCCGTTTGCACAGACCGTTGCTCGCGAAGGCTGCTCGCTGGAAGATGCGGTAGAAAACATCGATATTGGCGGCCCGACCATGGTGCGCTCTGCGGCCAAGAACCATAAAGATGTCGCCATTGTAGTAAAGAGCAGCGACTACAACGCCATTATTGAAGAGATGGATGCCAACGACGCCTCTTTGACGCTGGAAACCCGCTTCGACCTCGCCATCAAAGCATTCGAACACACTGCGGCCTACGACAGCATGATTGCCAACTACTTCGGTAGTCTGGTGCCGGCTTACCACGGCGATAGTAAAGAAGCCGCCGGTCGCTTCCCGCGTACCCTGAACCTGAACTTCATTAAGAAGCAGGATATGCGTTATGGCGAGAACAGCCACCAGCAGGCAGCCTTCTATATAGAAGAAGAGGTGAAAGAAGCCTCGGTAGCCACAGCCCGGCAGCTGCAGGGTAAAGCCCTCTCCTATAACAACATCGCGGATACTGATGCGGCGCTGGAATGTGTGAAAGAGTTCAGCGAGCCGGCCTGCGTTATCGTCAAGCACGCGAACCCGTGCGGCGTGGCGGTAAGCAACTCTATTCTGGATGCCTACGATCGCGCGTACAAAACCGACCCCACCTCGGCATTCGGCGGCATCATCGCTTTTAACCGCGAGCTGGATGCGGATACCGCACAGGCCATTATCTCTCGTCAGTTTGTAGAGGTGATCATCGCCCCTTCTGCGACAGAGGAAGCGCTGAAAATCACTGCTGCTAAACAGAACGTTCGCGTCCTGACCTGCGGTGAATGGTCTGCACGTGTGCCGGGTCTGGATTTCAAACGCGTTAACGGTGGCCTGCTGGTTCAGGACCGCGATCTTGGAATGGTAACCGAAGGTGAACTGCGCGTGGTCAGTAAACGCCAGCCGACCGAACAAGAGCTGCGCGATGCGCTGTTCTGCTGGAAGGTGGCGAAGTTCGTGAAATCCAACGCCATTGTGTACGCCAAAGAGAACATGACTATCGGCATAGGCGCAGGGCAGATGAGCCGCGTTTACTCCGCGAAAATCGCAGGGATTAAAGCCGGCGACGAAGGGCTTGAAGTAAAAGGCTCAGCAATGGCTTCCGACGCGTTCTTCCCGTTCCGTGACGGCATTGACGCGGCGGCGGCGGTGGGCATCACCTGTGTCATCCAGCCTGGCGGGTCTATCCGTGATGAAGAAGTGATTGCCGCCGCCGACGAACACGGTATCGCAATGATCTTCACCGACATGCGTCACTTCCGCCATTAATCCACGGAGCAGACAATGAAAGTATTAGTGATTGGTAACGGTGGGCGCGAACACGCCCTTGCATGGAAAGCGGCACAATCGCCGCTCGTTAATACCGTATTCGTGGCACCGGGTAATGCCGGCACTGCTCTGGAGCCGACGTTGCAGAACGTTGCTATTGGTGCGACGGATATTCCGGCCCTGTTGAATTTTGCTCAAAGTGAAAAAATTGACCTGACGATTGTGGGCCCGGAAGCACCGCTGGTTATTGGTGTGGTGGATGCTTTCCGTGCAGCGGGCTTGCAAATTTTTGGCCCCACGCAGGGTGCCGCCCAGTTGGAAGGCTCCAAAGCCTTCACCAAGGACTTCCTGGCACGCCACAAGATTCCGACAGCGGAATATCAGAACTTCACTGAAGTAGAGCCTGCGCTGGCGTACCTGCGTGAGAAAGGTGCACCGATTGTGATTAAGGCGGACGGTCTGGCGGCCGGTAAAGGCGTTATCGTAGCAATGACCCTTGAAGAAGCGGAAGCCGCCGTGAACGACATGCTGGCTGGCAACGCCTTTGGTGACGCGGGTCACCGTATCGTTATCGAAGAGTTTCTGGATGGCGAAGAAGCCAGCTTTATTGTGATGGTCGACGGTGAGCATGTGCTGCCGATGGCCACCAGCCAGGACCACAAGCGTGTGGGCGACGGTGATACTGGCCCGAACACCGGCGGTATGGGGGCTTACTCCCCGGCTCCGGTCGTGACGGATGTCGTTCACCAGCGCACCATGGAACGCGTGATCTGGCCAACCGTAAAAGGCATGGCGGCAGAGGGAAATACCTACACCGGTTTCCTGTATGCCGGGCTGATGATCGATAAAGCAGGTAACCCTAAGGTTATCGAATTCAACTGCCGTTTTGGCGATCCTGAAACGCAGCCGATCATGATGCGTATGCAGTCAGATCTGGTAGACCTCTGTCTTGCCGCCTGCAAAGGCAATCTGGATGAGAAGACGTCTGAGTGGGACTCACGCGCTGCCCTGGGTGTAGTGATGGCGGCAGGCGGCTATCCGGGTGAATACAACACGGGTGACGTTATCCACGGCCTGCCGCTGGAATCGACGCCTGCAGGTAAAGTGTTCCATGCCGGTACGACACTGTCGGCTGAGGATCAGGTGCTGACAAGCGGAGGCCGTGTACTTTGCGTTACGGCGCTTGGCGAGACCGTTGCCGAAGCTCAACAGCGCGCTAATGCACTGATGGCCGATATTCACTGGAATGGCAGCTTCAGCCGCAAGGATATTGGTTATCGTGCTATTGCACGCGAGCAAGGGAAGTAATTTCTCTAATCCACCCTCTCCTCAGGGAGAGGGTCGGCATGAAAGCTGCTGGTCGCAATGACCTCAGAAGCGCTTCTCCGTTGGCTGCCAGGTGCAGAAATCTTCATTTGCCACCAGCAACAACTGCGCCCCTTCAGGTCCTTCAAGCCAGGCGATGCTCACCTCTACCGACGAGTGATCCTGTCGACGCTGAATGTGGCTAAGCGCTAATGCATCCAGATCAGGCTTTATCGTCTGGCCCTCACAGGTGGTCACCGCACCGTTGGTATGCCAGCGGCCCTGATGCAGTTCTACCCTTCCCTGTCGCAATGCATCGCTGGTCTGGCGAATCTGATCGGCACGATAGCGATAGAGCGCGACCTGATCGCTGGAAATTTGCTGCTTCTGCCCGTTGATTTCACGCTGCATGAAGCTGAGTTCGCCGTGGTCGTCGAAGCGTATACGGATGTGTTCGGGCTGTTTACCGTAGATGTTGAGCTCAATCAGGCTGAGTGCATCATCCTGCCAGCGATACTCACTCAGGGAGGTGTTGCCACGATGCCAGGGGCTGAAAGCCGCGAGAATATGTGTCTCGTTGCCAGAATCTTTACGCCATAAGCGCATCGCCCCCTGGTCCCCGGCGTAACCACTGGCGGTAAAAGGCGGTAGCGCGTCGTTGTGACTACAGGCAGTCAGTAACAGTATGCCAGCCAGCGGCAACGACCGACGCCAGAATGACAAAAGGGGCCGCAAAGCCCCTTCGATAAAACTGTTCACTGCCATGCTGTCTTACTTAACAGAATCTTTCAGTGCTTTACCAGAAACAAATGCCGGCACGTTAGCTGCGGCGATTTTGATTTCTTTACCGGTCTGCGGGTTGCGGCCAGTACGCTCAGCGCGGTGGTTCACTTTGAAGGTACCGAAACCAACCAGTTGTACAGCATCGCCTTCTTTCAGAGACTCAGTAATCGCAGCCAGGGTGGATTCCAGAGCAGCTTTAGCCTGTACTTTAGACAGGTCAGCTTTGTCTGCAATTACATCAATTAATTGAGTCTTGTTCATAAGTTATCCTTTCAATGTGTTTATCGCTTGCTAAGCATCGAGTGCGACGGAAATGCCTCAAAAGCACCCTCCTGCATACACGCACCGATAGCCACTTTTTTTCGCCCCCCAAATGTAGACCAGACGGGGGTCAGAAGGGAAGCCTCCCAGAACGACAAAACAGGCGTTAAATCACGTTTTGTTGTCTCATTGCTGCAAATTTATACCGATATTACTCTCGCCAGCCTCACGCAGGTCTGCCCGCAGGCCTTTAATCAGCTCAATATCGCGTTCTTCGCACGCCGCCAGAAGGCGGAAGATTTCCCACTGGATGTCCCATTCCTGCTCCACTGCGGGGTTCTCTTTCAACTCCTCGTCGGTCATTTCACGACCCGCCTGCGTCATTTCAAGCATTGCCACGGTGGTGATCGAGGTCTTGCTGACCTCGATGGCGTATTCCAGCGCTTCGCCGCTTAACAGCGCATGAATCAGATCGCTCAACGCCACGCACGCATCGATCGCCGGATAGACACCGTACATATCGTAGTCGTCAGCAGAGGGAATTGCCTCTTCCAGTTTCTCAAGCTGATTATCAAAGTTCACTTTCGCGTCTTTGACCGTTAGCGTTTCCCATACCAGGTCAAGGATACGGCGGTACAACTGTGGCTCGCCAAACTCGGTTTGCTGGCAGAACATGGCGTAATTGGGATGCATACGTTCGCACAGGCAGGCCATAAAGGTGACATGCTGCCACGTGGCGAGCTTCTCCAGACGCAGGTGAATCGGGTTTTGTAACATGATGAGTTCTCAGACACTGAAATTAGCCGCAGTGTACCTTAATCAGCCCTGAATTGCCTGCCATCGCGTGAACGCCGGGCGCCCTGAGGCTACCGCATCGGCCCAACGTGTCGGCTCCGGGAGTCGGTAGCCTTTTGTACAGCGTTCGACCCACGCCAGGGCGGTGTCAGTACTTACCCGATGGCCTGTTGCCACGAAAAGCGGGTTGCAGCGCGCTTTACTGCGCCAGACCCATGCCAGCTGCTCCCCTTTGTCCATGAGCGGCGCCCGTGACCCAGGCTCGTCAGAGAGAGGTTCAAACTTTCCGCACAGCCGTTTTTTGGCAACGCCAATGGTCGGCACGTCCACCAACAGACCAAAGTGGCTGGCAACGCCCAGGCGGCGCGGGTGAGAGATGCCGTGTCCATCAACGAACAGCAGGTCGGGCTTTTGCGAGAGCTGCTCCCACGCTGCGAGCAGCGCAGGATATTCACGGAAGGAGAGAAAACCGGGGATATAGGGCATGGTGGTGGGGATGCGCGCTACCTGATACTCCAGTAGCTCAAGCGAGGGCCAGGACAAAAGCACCATCGCCGCGCGGGTCACCTCCCCACCCTGTTCAAACCCAACGTCTGCGCCGCCAATGAGCGCAGGGGGATCCTTGTCCAGACGGTCGTCACGACAAACCGATGAAGCCAGTTCAATTTGTTGAGCACGCAGTGACGCAAGATCCATAACCACTCCTTACTTGTGATATCGGGCTGAGAGCTGGTGCACCGCCTCCACAAACGCGCCAGCATGTTCCGGCGGCACATCCTGATGGATGCCGTGACCGAGGTTGAACACATGCCCTTCGCCCTCACCGAAACCTGCAAGTATAGTCGCGACTTCTTCTTCTATACGGGCAGGCGTGGCATAAAGCATCGACGGGTCCATGTTGCCCTGCAGCGCCACTTTGTTGCCTACGCGACGGCGGGCGTCGGCAATATCCGTCGTCCAGTCGAGGCCCAGCGCATCACAGCCAGTTTCTGCCATTGCTTCCAGCCATTGTCCGCCACCTTTGGTAAACAGGGTGACCGGAACACGGCGGCCGTCGTTTTCACGCAGCAGGCCATCAACGATTTTATGCATGTAATAGAGCGAGAACTGCTGGTAATCACGGCCCGTCAGCACACCGCCCCAGGTATCGAAAATCATCACGGACTGGGCACCGGCTTTAATCTGTGCGTTCAGGTAAAGGGTGACGCTTTTCGCGAGCTTATCGAGCAACAGATGCAGCGTTTGCGGCTCGGCATACATCATCTTTTTAATGACGGTAAAGGCCTTGCTACTGCCCCCTTCCACCATATAGGTCGCCAGCGTCCACGGGCTTCCGGAAAAACCAATGAGTGGCACTGCGCCTTTCAGTTCGCGGCGAATGGTACGCACCGCGTTCATGACATACCCCAGCTCCTGCTCGGGATCGGGCACCGGGAGTTTTTCCACATCAGCATGGCAGGTGACAGGAGAGGTAAAACGTGGGCCTTCACCCGCCTCGAAATAGAGCCCTAAACCCATCGCATCCGGGATGGTCAGGATGTCAGAGAAGAGGATCGCTGCATCCAGTTTGTAACGACGCAACGGCTGCAGGGTGACTTCGCACGCCAGCTCGGCATTTTTGCACAGCGACATGAAGTCGCCCGCCTGGGCGCGCGTCGCTTTATATTCCGGAAGATAGCGACCGGCCTGACGCATCATCCAGACTGGCGTCACGTCCACGGGCTGGCGCTGAAGTGCGCGAAGGTAGCGATCGTTTTTTAAGTCGGTCATGTTTACATTCCTTTAGCGTTTATGCGCCCAGTGTAACATGTCACTCATATTCTGCCCGACACTGCGCGACCGTATCTTCAATCAGACGACGGGCAACGGTGCCAGGCGGAGGCAGCAGTGGCAGGTCGTCGTAGCGATACCAGCTGGCATCGATCAGTTCCTTAGGATCGATGACTATCTCCCCGCTGTCGTATTCCGCCATAAACGCCGTCATCAGCGACTGCGGAAAAGGCCAGGGCTGGGAGGTGATGTAGCGCAGGTTTTTAACGTTGATACTGCTTTCTTCCATCACTTCACGGGCAACGGCCTGTTCCAGCGTTTCGCCCACCTCAACAAAACCGGCCAGAACGGTGTAAATGCCATTGCGATGGCGAGTGTGTTGAGCCAGGAGAATTTTATCTTCACGGCGTATGGCTACGATAATGCAGGGGGCTATCTGCGGGTAATAACGTTCACGGCAGTGGTCACATAACAGGGCCCATTCGGTTTTGCTGGGGTGCATAGTGTGGCCGCAATAACCGCAAAACTTGTGCGAACGATAAAACTCAGCAAGCTGAACTCCGCGCCCGGCCAGCTGAAACAATCCAGGATCCTGCTCGATCACCTGACGCACCGATCCCATATCCTGATGGCGATGCTGACGGATCATCCAGACGGGTTCGCCTTCCCATTCACCAATTTTAAGTGCGCTTTGCCCCACAAGATCGAAATTTCCTGCATTACCGAGTGGTAATTCTCCCCCGGGCAACCATAATTTTTGTTCATGGCTTACGATCCACCAGCCATGATCTGATGACTCGATAATACGATGCATTTGTTTGCACTACCTTAGCTTTACTGGCATGTTGTTAACATTATTATTACATTCGAGCTTTTTTTTAATCTTAATATTGCGGAGTCAATTATGCTAAACCAGCTAGCAACACTGGCGGAAAGAATTGGAGGAAGTAACGAACTGGTCGACAACTGGCTCTATAACCGAAAACAGTTGCTGGTTCATTACTACAACCTGGTTGGCATAAAACCTGGCAAAGGATCGTACATGCAGCTGAATGAAAAAGCGCTGGACGAATTCTGTCATAACCTGGTCGAATACCTTTCCGCCGGACATTTTAATATTTATGAACGTATTATCAGCGAAATGGAAGGGACCAGCCCACTTTTAGCCTCCACGCAGATTTACCCCCTGCTTGAAGCCAATACCCTTGAAATTATGGAGTATTACGACTCCAGCCTGGAAAATGCTATCGACGATGACAACTACGCTGAATTTCAGCAGGCGCTGTCTGACATCGGCGAAGCCCTGGCCGCCCGCTTCTCGCTTGAAGACAAGCTGATCGTACTGGCGTTCGACCATAATCTTAAAGACAGCGCCAATGACGAAAGTGGAATGGCGCGCCCTGCTTGAGTTCTTTCTGATTAACGCGTAATTTACATACCGCCCCCTGCAATTGAGGGGGGTTTTTCTTGTCGGAGTGCCTATATTTTCACAATAGCATTCGCGATGCGTCGAGGCGGCAAGTCAGTGAATCCCCGGAGCTTACATGAGTAAGTGACTGGGGTGAGCTGACGCAGCCAACAAAGAGGCAGCGTGAAGGATGAAGTGAAAAAGGCTGAGACCGTTAATTCGGGATCCGCGGAACCTGATCAGGCTAATACCTGCGAAGGGAACAAGAGTAATTCAGCTTTATGCTGCTGCCTTCACGGGCGGTGCACATCCATTACTCCATCCGTCGTCTGACAAGCCATGTCCTTAACTTTTGGAATGCGCTATGTCTGCCACTACTAAACTGACCCGTCGTGAACAACGCGCCCAGGCGCAGCACTTTATTGATACGCTGGAAGGAACCGCCTTCCCCAACTCAACACGCATCTACCTTACCGGTTCACGACCGGATATCCATGTTCCGATGCGTGAAATCCAGCTCAGCCCGACGCTTATCGGCGGCAGCAAAGCGGAGCCGCAGTACGAGGAAAACGAGGCTGTTCCGGTCTACGACACGTCCGGCCCGTACGGCGACCCGAACATTACTATCAACGTTCAGCAGGGACTGGCGAAGCTGCGCCAGCCGTGGATTGATGCGCGTAACGACTGCGAAGAGCTGGCAAACCGCAGCTCCGCTTATACCAAAGAACGTCTGGCCGACGACGGCCTGGACGAACTGCGTTTTACCGGTCTGCTGACGCCAAAGCGTGCCAGAGCAGGCAAATGCGTAACCCAACTGCACTATGCGCGCCAGGGGATCGTGACGCCAGAAATGGAATTCATCGCCATCCGCGAAAACATGGGCCGCGAGCGCATTCGCAGCGAGGTGTTACGTCATCAGCATCCGGGCGAAGGGTTCGGTGCCCGGCTGCCGGAGAACATCACCCCGGAATTCGTGCGTAAAGAGGTGGCCGCCGGACGGGCGATTATCCCCGCCAACATCAACCACCCGGAGTCGGAGCCGATGATCATTGGCCGCAACTTCCTGGTAAAGGTTAACGCCAACATCGGCAACTCGGCGGTCACCTCTTCCATTGAAGAAGAAGTGGAAAAGCTGGTCTGGTCGACGCGCTGGGGGGCAGATACGGTGATGGATCTCTCTACCGGCCGCTATATCCACGAAACCCGCGAGTGGATCCTGCGTAACAGCCCGGTACCGATCGGTACGGTGCCCATCTACCAGGCGCTGGAGAAGGTCAACGGTATTGCGGAAAACCTCAGCTGGGAAGCCTTCCGCGACACCCTGCTGGAGCAGGCCGAACAGGGCGTCGACTACTTCACCATTCACGCTGGTGTGCTGCTGCGCTACGTGCCGATGACCGCCAAACGCCTGACCGGCATCGTCTCGCGCGGCGGTTCGATTATGGCGAAGTGGTGCCTGTCCCACCATCAGGAAAACTTTCTCTATGAACACTTCCGCGAGATCTGCGAAATCTGTGCCGCCTATGACGTGTCGCTCTCACTCGGCGACGGTCTGCGTCCGGGATCGATTCAGGATGCTAACGATGAAGCGCAGTTTGCCGAACTGCATACGCTGGGCGAACTGACCAAAATCGCCTGGGAGTATGACGTGCAGGTGATGATTGAAGGTCCGGGCCACGTGCCGATGCAGATGATCCGCCGCAACATGACTGAAGAGCTGGAGCACTGCCACGAAGCGCCGTTCTACACCTTAGGGCCGCTCACGACCGATATCGCGCCGGGTTACGACCACTTCACCTCCGGCATTGGCGCGGCGATGATTGGCTGGTTCGGCTGTGCCATGCTCTGCTACGTCACCCCGAAAGAGCATCTCGGCCTGCCGAACAAAGAGGATGTGAAGCAGGGGCTGATTACCTACAAAATTGCCGCCCATGCGGCGGACCTGGCGAAAGGGCATCCGGGGGCGCAAATCCGCGACAACGCCATGTCGAAAGCGCGCTTCGAGTTCCGCTGGGAAGACCAGTTCAACCTGGCGCTCGACCCGTTCACCGCCCGCGCCTACCACGACGAAACGCTGCCGCAGGAGTCCGGCAAAGTCGCGCACTTCTGCTCCATGTGCGGGCCTAAATTCTGTTCAATGAAAATCAGCCAGGAGGTGCGTGACTACGCGGCCGCGCAAGCCATCGACGTGGGGATGGCGAACATGTCAGAAAATTTCCGCGCCAGCGGCGGCGAAATCTACCTCAAAAAAGAGGAGGTATAATGTACCAGCCCGATTTCCCCCCCGTTCCCTTTCGACTGGGGCTCTACCCGGTGGTGGACAGCGTCGAGTGGATAGCGCGCCTGCTGGAGGCAGGTGTGCGCACGCTTCAGTTACGTATCAAAGATAAACGCGATGACGAGGTCGAGGCCGAGGTGGTTGCCGCCATTGCGCTGGGGCGCCGTTACCAGGCCCGCCTGTTTATCAACGACTACTGGCGGCTGGCGGTGAAACACCAGGCCTACGGCGTTCACCTTGGTCAGGAAGATCTGGAAACCACCGATCTGAAAGCCATTCAGCAGGCCGGATTACGGCTGGGCGTCTCCACGCATGATGATATGGAGATCGACGTGGCGCTGGCGGCGCGCCCATCCTACATCGCGCTGGGACACGTCTTCCCGACGCAAACCAAGCAGATGCCTTCTGCGCCACAGGGTCTGGAACAGCTGGCGCGGCATATTTCACGGCTGGCGGACTACCCTACGGTGGCCATCGGCGGTATCAGCCTTGAGCGTGCGCCTGCTGTTCTGAAAACGGGCGTCGGCAGCATTGCGGTCGTCAGCGCGTTCGCTCAGGCGCCTGACTGGCGCGAAGCCACGGCGCTGTTACTGAACATGGCGGGGACCGGCGATGAATGACCGCGACTTTATGCGCTACAGCCGCCAGATGCTGTTGGAAGATATTGCCATTGAGGGCCAGCAAAAACTGCTCGCCAGTCGGGTGCTGATTATCGGTCTGGGGGGTTTAGGTTCCCCGGCCGCCCTCTATCTGGCTGGCGCGGGCGTTGGCACCCTGGTACTGGCGGATGACGACGACGTACATCTGAGCAACCTGCAGCGGCAAATTGTCTTTACTACCGACGATATCGCCCGGTCAAAATCGCAGGTGACAAAACAGCGATTAGAACGGCTTAACCCGGACATTACGCTCATCGCCCTGGAGCAGCGGCTGGCCGGGGATGCTCTCCTTCATGCGGTTAAACATGCCGATGTGGTGCTGGATTGCACCGACAATATGGCGACCCGCCAGGCCATCAATGCCGCCTGCGTCAACACCGGCACGCCGCTGATTACCGCCAGTGCCGTCGGCTTTGGCGGCCAACTCATGGTATTAACGCCTCCCTGGACTCACGGCTGTTACCGCTGCTTATGGCCGGATGATCGTGAACCCGGACGTAACTGTCGGACCGCGGGAGTACTTGGGCCAGTGGTAGGGGTGATGGGAACGTTGCAGGCGCTGGAAGCCATCAAATTGCTGAGCGGAATGCCCTCCCTCCACGGTGAGTTGCGTCTGTTTGATGCCCGAACCCATGCCTGGCGGAATCTGACGCTACATCGCGCCAGTCACTGCCCGGTTTGTGGAGGTCTCCATGCAGATTCTCTTCAATGACTCACCTGTCGCGCTTACCGGTACGCTGACCGTAACGGCGCTACTGACCCAGCTCGGTCAGCTCAAACCAGGCGCCGCGCTGGCGCTTAATCAGCAGATCCTGCCGCGGGAGCAGTGGGACCAGCATCATGTGCAGGATGGCGACCAGATCCTGCTTTTTCAGGTCATCGCAGGGGGCTGAGATGTTACGCATAGCGGATAAAACCTTTGATTCACACCTTTTCACTGGAACCGGGAAATTTGCCTCTTCCTCGGTGATGATCGACGCCATTCGGGCATCAGGAAGCCAGCTGGTTACGCTTGCCATGAAGCGGGTTGACCTGCGCCAGCAGAGTGATGACATTCTGGCTCCGCTGGTTGCCGCCGGCATCACCCTTCTGCCCAACACATCCGGGGCAAAAACGGCGGAAGAGGCTATTTTTGCCGCCCAACTGGCGCGCGAAGCGCTGGGCACTACCTGGCTTAAACTGGAAATTCACCCTGATGCCCGCTGGCTATTACCAGATCCCATTGAAACACTGAAAGCCGCAGAAGCTCTGGTAAAACAGGGGTTCGTGGTACTGCCCTACTGCGGCGCTGACCCGGTGCTATGTAAACGCCTTGAGGAAGTGGGCTGTGCGGCGGTGATGCCGCTCGACGCCCCGATTGGTTCCAATCAGGGGCTGGAAACGCGCGCCATGCTGAACATCATTATTGAGCAAGCCACGGTACCGGTCGTCGTGGATGCCGGGATCGGCGTACCCAGTCACGCCACCCAGGCCCTGGAGATGGGGGCCAGCGCGGTACTGATCAATACTGCCATCGCCGTGGCAGCGGATCCGGTGCAGATGGCGCAGGCGTTTCGTCTCGCCGTAGAAGCGGGAGTACTCGCTCGGCAGGCTGTTCCTGGCTGTCGCAGCCACTATGCCAGCGCCACCAGCCCGTTGACCGGCTTTCTGGAGACCCATGCATGAAAACCTTTACTGACCGCTGGCGGACGCTGGACTGGGATGATATCCGGCTTCGCATCAACAGCAAGACGCCCGCTGATGTAGAGCGGGCATTAGAGGCGTCGCAGGTCAGCCGGGAAGATTTAATGGCCCTGCTCTCTCCGGCCGCCAGCGCATACCTGGAGCCTTTAGCGCAGAAAGCACAGCGCCTTACCCGCCAGCGTTTTGGCAACACGGTAAGCTTTTACGTCCCGCTGTATCTCTCCAACCTTTGCGCCAATGACTGCACTTATTGCGGTTTTTCCATGAGCAACCGTATTAAGCGCAAAACGCTGGAGGAATCGGAGATTGCCCGCGAGTGCGCCGCCATACGTGAGATGGGCTTTGCGCACCTGCTGCTGGTGACCGGAGAGCATCAGGGTAAAGTGGGGATGGATTACTTCCGTCGTCACCTGCCTGCTATCCGCCCTCAGTTTGCTTCGTTACAGATGGAAGTGCAGCCGATGTCTGTCGGGGAATATGCGGAACTGAAAACGCTCGGGCTGGATGGCGTGATGGTCTATCAGGAAACCTGGCACGAGACGCAGTATGCCCGTCATCATCTTAAAGGAAAAAAGCAGGATTTTTTCTGGCGACTTGAAACACCTGACCGGCTCGGGCAGGCTGGCATCGACAAAATTGGCCTGGGTGCCCTGATCGGCCTTTCCGACAGCTGGAGAGCGGATTGCTACATGATGGCCGAGCATCTGCTCTGGCTGCAGCAGCACTACTGGCAAAGCCGTTACTCCATTTCCTTCCCACGCCTGCGCCCCTGTACCGGCGGCGTTGAACCCGCATCAATAATGGACGAGCGGCAGCTGGTGCAAACCATTTGTGCTTTCCGCCTGTTTTCGCCAGACACCGAATTGTCGCTCTCAACCCGTGAATCGCCGTGGTTTCGCGATAATGTTATTCCACTGGCTATCAATAATGTCAGCGCGTTTTCGAAAACACAGCCGGGTGGCTATGCAGATAACCATCCTGAACTGGAGCAGTTTTCACCCCACGACGCCCGACGTCCGGAGGAGGTGGCTCTGGCACTTAAGGAGAGAGGGCTGCAACCCGTCTGGAAAGACTGGGACAGTTGGCTGGGGCGTGCGCCGCAAAACTGCCCACCCGTTGCAGTAACTCGCTGAATGTTTACGAGGCATCCCGACTAATCGGTATACGGGGCGTGGCATTCTCTTCCCCCGCTATTTACGCTACTCAGGTCAGCAACGGACGCTGACCGGGGTGGCGCTACAGTCCCAGCCACCCCGCCCTCCCTCTGATTACGCCATTCCACCAACTCTTTGACTTATATCAGACAATAAATTGGCTTAATACGCAAAATACCAGACATTGATACTGTAAAATGCGGCACAATCCAGTGTTATAAACAATCAAGCACCAGGAAGCCAGTGCATTTTTCACGCCACGCTTGCCTATACTTTCCCGGATCCCTGTCTAACGCTACTGAAGATAACGACTATGCACAGCCGAAAACTTTCGCTCACGACGCCCGTTCTGGTGAGCTTTACCGGCATCTTTCTCTGTCTGCTGATCGTTGCCGTACTGGTCATCGTAAGTCAGAGAAAAAACATCATTGATAACTATCACCGAGTGAATCAAACCTTCACCCACAATATCGCCGCTAACTATACTGAAGCCGTTTTTAAGGGGAACGATTTTATCCTCAATCAGGCTACGTCTTACTTTTCCCGTTATAACCGGCTCGATGATGCCGTGAATCTGGCGTCACCTGAAGGTCTGCAGACCCTGATGCAGTTGCTAAGGTTAATGCCTTCCGTCTCTTCAATTTCGCTTGCCGACCCACAGGGGCATTATCTGCGCGCGCCGGTGGTTTTCGATAATGAAGAAAGCAGACGCTATGACACGAAAACGCGCCCCTGGTTTGTTCACCAGGCCGAAACCTCCGTCTTTACTCAATACACGCCTATCTATGATGACTTCTTCACTCATCACCCGACCGTCACAGTGTATAAGCCTGTTGTTTCGCCAGAAGGCCTGCTCAAAGGTACGCTGGCCTTTCACCTGGATCTGGCTTCCCTTAGCTACGGGTTAAGAACCATGCAATCGCCGGTGCAAGGAGAGTTTTTTATTGTGGATCGCAGCGGGCACGTCATGTTGCATCCCGATACAGGCGTGCTTTTTCACGCCTTTTCTCAGCAGGGGCGCATGGCAGAAATGAACAGCGGTGAGGGCATGTTTCATGACGAAACACGAAATACCTGGCTTTATTACAGTTCGCTGACGAATCCGGACTGGTTTGCTGTTTATATCGTGCCTGGCAAGACGCTGGAAAACCTGTTGCGCAATGAAACCGTGGTGGTCAGTTGGGGCTTTGGCGCGGCGGCGATCGTGGTCATTCTTTTTGGCCTGTATTTGCACTATGCCTCGCGCACGGTTCTGCTCAACATTCTCAATGCGATTAAGACGGGTGATGTGCAGCAGACCCCGAGACTGGAAGCGATGCTGACCAGGGCCATCAGAAGTAATAAGGAGCGGGAACAAGCATGGGTCAGACAGGCAACGATGGATGCCCTGACAAACTGCAAAAACCGTCGGGCGTTCGACAATGATATTGCAGCATTAATGAAAAATTACGAGCCCTTCATACTGGCAATGGTGGATATTGATAACTTTAAATCCATTAACGATACCTGGGGACATTTGAGCGGCGATATTGTGCTGCGCAGCGTGGCCCGCGAAGGATTACATGTACTGCAACCGAGACAGATCTCCCTCTATCGCTACGGTGGAGAAGAGTTTGCCGTACTCTTCCCCGGGGCTACGCTTGCCCAGGCCCAGCCGCTCATGGAGCAATGGCGTATAAACGTTGAAAAGCGTGACTGGCGTGAAAAAGGATTATCGGTGACGTTCAGCGCAGGCTTAGGGGAGTGGCAATCAGAATCCCTTGAGCAGCTCATCACTGGCGTCGACGATGCGTTATATCAGGCCAAACAGCAGGGTAAAAATCGGATAGTGATTCGTCGTGAGTCGGTTTCACCCCATTCGTCAACCTGACTGTAACCGGTTTCAGACAGCAGGGTGAATGTTTGTGATGCTATACACACATTCATGGTAATGCAGTTGTTGTCGGTAGCGCGCGGGATAATTATCAGTTATCCCATCCACATCGAGGCTGACTATGAAAAACATCGTTTTATGCTGTGCTGCGGGAATGTCCACCAGCATGCTGGTTCAACGCATGAAAGACGCAGCGCAGAAAAAAGGGGTTGAAGTAACCATCAAGGCGGTGCCCGTCGCGGAGTTCAAAGACAACATCGCCACGGCAGACATTGTACTGCTTGGGCCGCAGGTGAAGTATGAACAGGCCAAACTGCAGGCGCAGGCCGATCCGTTAGGCAAAAAAGTCGCCGTTATCGACATGATGGATTACGGCATGATGAAAGGTGATGTCGTTCTGGAAAAAGCCCTCAAGCTGATGGAGTAAGCGCGTGGAAGATTTAGAAACCATCATTATGGAGCTTCTCGTCAATGCTGGCGCAGCACGTAGCCAGGCGCTGACGGCATTACAACTTGCGCGTAAGGGTGACTTTACCGGGGCAGAACAGGCGATGGTAGAATCCCATGAGTTTGTGAAAAATGCGCATAAGATCCAGACCCAACTTATCGGTCTTGATGAAGGAACCGGCAAATTACCGGTCAATCTGATTACCGTCCACTCGCAGGATCACCTGATGAATGCAATGGTCATCCAGGATTTGGCGGGAGATATGATTGAACTTTACCGCCGTCTGCCGCCCGTGAACCAGGAATAACGTCCCAGTCAGTCATGCAGGATGCCCGTTAACGCGGGCATTTTGCTTTTTTACGCCTGTCAACGCGCTATCTGGTGGCGTGTTTTTTCCCTTCACTTATGGCACAACAATGGCATTCTTTCTGACGCCAGATACCAGAACCAGGTTGCCTATGCCCTCACTCCCCTTTCCGATCGTTACGCTTTTTATCCTGCTTATCCTGCTCGCTAAAGTTTGCCTGCAGCCGGGTGAGAAATCACGTGGGGTGATGTACTTCATTGCAGGTTGTGCGCTGCTCGTCATGATGTCAGCGCTGCGCTGGGCGTTTGATGCGGTTATTTTCCGCCAGCTTCAGTCACTGTTTGCCATATTGTTTCCCCCATTGGTGTGGCGCTGTTTTACCGATCTCACCCTGCATAAAAAAACATGGCATATCACAACTTCTGTCATCCCGCCAACCCTCGCGCTGCTGGTGAACCTTGGCTGGCCAGACGCAACGGATGGGGCGCTGGTCATGCTTTATCTGGGCTATGGTATAGCGCTGCTCAGAACAGGTTGGTCAGGTGCTGATGCCTTTGCGTTAATCCGGCTTAGCGATTCACCGACGACCTCGATGATGGCATTTGCCGCAGGAGGCTTTCTCTGTTTTTCCAGTCTGACGGATTTAGCCATCGCCTGGGATTTTAGCCAGTTCAGCGGACGGCATGCGCCACTGCTGGTCGCGATTTCCCAGGGGATTTTGTTGCCTTTTATCTGCCTCGCTATTTTGTTTAGCGGACGAAAAATCATACCGATATCTGCCAGTGAGCTGCCAGAACCCTCGGAGCCAGACGTTGCGGCCCCCGAGGATCAGCAGCTTTGCCAACGGTTAGAAAAGACGCTGGCTGAACGTGAACTCTTTCTCGACTGCGATCTTACCTTGCAGTCGCTGGCACGAAAAACCGGTATACCGGCAAGGCAGATATCCCGGGCCATTAACCGAACCCACGACTGTAATGTCTCGCAGTGGATAAACGGCTTTCGCATCAGGTATGCGCAGCATTTGCTGCTGAGCTCGCAGGCGCCGGTCACTCAGGTCATGCTGGAGGCCGGCTTCGCCACGAAATCCAATTTCAACCGCGAATTTGTACGTATCAGTGGGATGAGCCCGACCGATTTTCGCCGGACGGCGGCGAGTAACGCAGAGACTGATTTAAAAACTGACTGATTTGTGATGACAGCACCTTGTGGATAGCAGACCGGCTCAGGCTACCGCCATCGCGACAGACGATGCCTTCACCAGGTTCTTGCGCTTCGATTAAGGCCTCCGCACCCGGCATGCACCTTTGCATAAAACTGAAATGGGTCGCCCCTGTCACGCTGACATACTGGCGGCGCGCTGCCGGGAGTGAATCAAAGAGATAGCCAGACTCCAGCTTAGCAGGTACATCATCGCTGTCGGCCTGCGCGCCCATCACCAGAACTGGCAGGTTTATCTGCGCAAGGCTCTCTGGCGTAAAGCCCCTTGCGAGTCCTAAATCCAGAGAGACGACGGCTTTAATACGCGGCTCACGCTGACTTCTGGAAAGCGTTGCTGCCGATTCCGGTTTATCAAGACCCAGAACATGCGTGAGTTTGCAGGCACCTAACGCCTGATGGGTTTTGCAATCGTCTAAAAAACGACGCGCGGAAAATTGCGCACCGGCCAGCTCCATGACTGTCCAGCCCCCCAGCGAATGACCAATAGCCGCAATACGCTCAGGATCAACCGATCCGGCAATGCGCGGGGAGTCCGTCAGAAAATTCAACACCGCCACCAGATCCTGCGGTCGCTCCCATAACTGTTGCGCGTCGCGTTCTTTTTTATTGCGGGTGGTCGTGCCGGGGTGATCGACGGCGGCCACAATATAGCCCTGGGATGCCATATCGTGTGCCAGCCAGTTAAGGTTTCGCCAATTGCCACCGTAGCCATGAGAGATCAGTAAAAGGGGATGCAGTGGCGTCGTCGGTCTGGCATTTCGCAATGCAGGTATTCCACTAAAGGCAATATTTTCACCGACCTGTTCGGGTTTGCCGCGATCGTGAGTGGGATACCAGAGGGCAACATCGAGCATGCGCTCACTGTCTTTATTAAGTTGAAGCTGATGAAAGCCCACCTCCGCATAAACGGAAGAGCAGAAAAACAAGGCCAGAAGAAGAGAGATAACGTATCGGGACATGGGTGCAATTCCTGTTGAGTTAACACCCATGTTTTCTAACACCAGCTCGTCATCACTGCGTCCTGAAACGCGATCGAGGTCTTTTTTAGTGCCAGATGTGCAAAAACCCGCCAAAGCGGGTTCTTTTTGTACATTCATTTAAGACAAAAAATCTTCTCGCTGCGGCGTGAAGGTGTCTAACAGCGTGCCCGCTTCCAGGCAAACACATCCGTGGACCACGTCGGGCTTCTTGTACAGCGTATCGCCCGCGCTCACTTCCTTCGTCACGCCGTCAATCGTAAAGCTGAAGCGTCCCGATAATACATAGGTTAGCTGTTCATGTGGATGATGATGCATTGGCCCGACAGCGCCTTCGGTAAAGTTAACCTCCACCGCCATCATACCGCCACCGTGAGCCAGAATTCGGCGAGTAACGCCGTTTCCCAGATCTTCCAGTACCGTCTCTTCTTTATAAACGAACATCATGACACCTCGTTAAAACAGGAACTGCAGGTCTGCCAGTCAGACCTGCAACAATATTAATGGGCCAGGCCAAACGTATATTTAATGATAGCGGACAGGAAGGTGAAATCCGGGTCCGCGAAGGTAACGCTGTCCACGCCAAGATGACTGAACAGCGGCAGCACCAGAGCGGGCAGAACACAAAGCAAAAGTCCGTTGACGAAACTGGCGATAATCGCGCCCCGGAGCCCGCCGGTCGCATTACCAAAAATCGCTGCACTACCGCCGGTGATGAAGCTTGCCATAATCCCCGGAATAATAATTGGCAGGCCAATCATCGGGAACAAGGCAACGCAGACCAGTTCCGCCGAAAAGCTGACAAGGAAACCGATCAGTACCGCGTTGGGTGACTTATCGAAAAGCACCATCGGATCCACTGCCGGAATGGAGCCCGGTGCGACGACTTGTGAAAAGCCTTTGAATGCAGGGACAATCTCCTCAGTGAACATGGCTACCCCTTTCTTGGCGATATATAAGCCACCCGCAAAGGTTGCCGATTTTTCTAACAGCCACACCAGGTAAGGTTTGCCGGCAAGCATTTTGTCGAGGTAAGCGGCCTCTGCGAATATTGAGGAAATGCCCAGCAGGCAGAACATAGTAATAAATGTGGCAACGTCAGCGTTTTTCAGAAAACTGAATTTATCGCTAACCTTAACCTCTTCAACGTTTGTTGACGTATTGCCCAGCCATTTTCCCAGGTAGGAACCGATAAGATAGGAACTGGAAGCGGCATGAGCGATACAGTAATCATTATGCCCAATAATTTTACGGCTAAAGCGCGATAATAACGTTGGGAAAATCGCCATATAGCAGCCAATGACCAGTGAGCCAAAAATAATAGCAAACTGTTCACTATATCCCAGACCAACAAGCGCAGCGGTTACTGAAAAAGACATGAAAACAATCAAATGCAACGATAAATAGATAGCCTTAAAGCGTGTATAACGTGCCATGAGAATATTAATTATCATGGCGAAAAACAGTATAAAGGCTGCGGGTCGGCCGAGTTTATCAATCGTCAACGCCATGATTGCTTCGTTGCTTGGCACCACGCCGCGAAGGCCAAAGGCATTGGTAAAAAGGTCGCTAAACATGGTTAGCACCCCGCCCAGGATACTGCCACCGGTCTTAATAAGGACAAAGCCTATAAATGCCAGTAGTGTGCCTTTAATGATATTCGTCATACTACTTTTTTGTAATGCCAGACCTAAAAACGCAATAAAGGCGATAATAATTGCGGGTGTGCCAAGTACTTTTATTACGTAATCCATAGTAAACCCTTTCCACCATAATTAATGATTAGTAGCCGATAAGTCTTTATGTTTTTAGTTAGCATTTCAGTAAATTAAAGATGCAGAAGCCTGCGAGAAATAAAATCTCGTAGTCGTTTTTATTATTTCTGAAACCATCGAATGGTTTTCTTTTATTTGAACATAGCGCTACCCTGACAAAAATAAGCCAGTCGGAATCACGCTATTCAACACGTTATTTTAACGCCGCGTTCAAACCTCACACTGAAGACAGAAAACGGTCAGGCTTTACCCTGACAACGGTGGGTATTTTAACAAAAGGCACAAAAGAAATTGTGACGAACACAACTAAAACACTATTTCATTTTAATTGATCTGAGATTTTACTTATTTTCAAAAAGAGAGGGAGATCAGCAGCGGCAGGTGAGAAGAAGGAGAAGAAAAAAGTCAAAAAAAAACTGCACCTTACTCAGTTGGTATCCAACCTTTGGGGTGCAGCTTAGCTTACTTAGCGTATCAGCAACGATTACTCGTTATCAGAACCGCCCAGGCCTGCGTTCAGGAGCTCTGCCAGGCTGGCAGATGCATCTTCTGCAGTTACCTGCGGTGCGGCAGGCAGTTCGCCCGCTGCGCGACGGCGCATACGATCCTGATGGTACGCATAACCTGTACCAGCCGGGATCAGACGACCCACGATAACGTTCTCTTTCAGACCACGCAGTTCGTCGCGTTTGCCCGCAACGGCGGCTTCGGTCAGAACGCGAGTCGTTTCCTGGAACGATGCCGCAGAAATGAAGGACTCGGTTGCCAGAGACGCTTTGGTGATACCCAGCAGGTCGCGTGCGAAGGTCGCACCGATTTTGCCGTTCGCTTCCAGATCGCGGTTTGCAATCTTGACGCGGGAGTATTCAACCTGCTCGCCTTCCAGGAAGTCGGAGCTACCTGCATTTTCGATGGTCGCTTTACGCAGCATCTGACGAACGATAACTTCGATGTGCTTATCGTTAATCTTAACGCCTTGCAGACGGTAAACATCCTGTACTTCGTTAGTGATATAGCGGGTAACCGCGTGAACACCACGAAGACGCAGAATGTCGTGCGGAGCTTCCGGACCGTCGGAAACCACATCACCACGTTCTACACGTTCACCTTCAAACACGTTGAGCTGACGCCATTTCGGAATCATCTCTTCGTATGGATCGCTACCATCCAGCGGGGTAATTACCAGACGACGCTTCCCTTTGGTCTCTTTACCGAAGGAGATGATGCCGCTGATTTCCGCCAGAATTGCCGGCTCTTTCGGACGACGTGCTTCGAACAGATCCGCAACGCGTGGCAGACCACCGGTGATGTCCTTGGTACCGCCGGATTCCTGAGGAATACGCGCCAGGGTGTCACCGGAACTGATCTGTACGCCATCTTCCAGCTGAACAATCGCTTTACCTGGCAGGAAGTACTGCGCTGGCATATCAGTGCCAGGGATCAGAACGTCGTTGCCGTTAGCATCAACAATTTTCAGTGCCGGACGCAGGTCTTTACCACCTGCGGTACGTTCTGCAGAATCCAGAACCACCAGCGAGGAGAGACCGGTCAGTTCGTCGGTCTGACGAGTAATCGTCTGGCCGTCGATCATATCGGTGAAGCGAATAAAGCCCGCCACTTCAGTGATAACCGGCATGGTGTGCGGATCCCAGTTTGCTACGGTTTCGCCGCCTGCAACCTGCTCACCATCACCTTTAGCCATGACTGCACCGTAAGGGACTTTATAGCTCTCTTTAGTACGGCCGAATTCGTCGATCAGTTTCAGCTCGGTGTTACGTGAAGTCACTACCAGCTTACCGCTGGAGTTCACAACCGACTTCGCATTGCTCAGACGGATGCTACCTTTGTTTTTCACCTGGATGCTGGATTCAGCAGCCGCACGAGATGCCGCACCACCGATGTGGAACGTACGCATCGTCAGCTGTGTACCCGGCTCACCGATGGACTGTGCCGCGATAACGCCGATAGCTTCACCTTTGTTGATGATGTGGCCACGCGCCAGGTCACGACCATAGCAGTGCGCACATACACCAAAGTCGGTGTCACAGGATACAACGGAGCGAACTTTCACGGAGTCAACAGAGTTTGCTTCCAGCAGGTCACACCACTGCTCATGCAGCAGCGTGTTACGCGGAACCAGAATGTCTGCAGTGCCCGGCTTCAGAATGTCTTCAGCAGTCACACGACCCAGAACGCGATCGCGCAGCGGCTCTTTAACATCACCACCCTCGATAACCGGGGTCATGGTGATACCTTCGAGGGTGCCACAATCGTCTTCAGTGACTACCAGATCCTGCGCAACGTCAACCAGACGACGGGTCAGATAACCGGAGTTCGCGGTTTTCAGCGCGGTATCCGCCAGACCTTTACGCGCACCGTGCGTGGAGATGAAGTACTGGAGTACGTTCAGACCTTCACGGAAGTTCGCGGTGATTGGCGTTTCGATGATGGAGCCATCTGGCTTCGCCATCAGACCACGCATACCTGCCAGCTGACGAATCTGTGCTGCAGAACCACGCGCACCGGAGTCGGCCATCATGTAGATGCTGTTGAAGGAAACCTGCTGCTCTTCTTTACCTTCACGGTTGATTACCGTTTCAGTCTGCAGGTTGTCCATCATCGCTTTGGATACACGATCGTTCGCCGCGGCCCAGATATCGATAACTTTGTTATAGCGTTCGCCCGCCGTTACCAGACCAGACTGGAACTGCTCCTGGATCTCAGCAACTTCAGCTTCTGCTTCAGAGATGATCTCGTGTTTTTTCTCCGGGATGACCATGTCATCAATACCAACGGATGCACCTGAACGCGCTGCGTAAGCAAAGCCGGTGTACATCGTCTGGTCCGCAAAAATAACGGTCGGTTTCAGCCCCAGAATACGGTAGCAGGTGTTCAGCATCTTGGAGATAGCTTTCTTACCCAGTGCCTGGTTCACGATAGTGAACGGCAGACCTTTAGGTACGATCATCCACAGAATCGCACGGCCAACGGTCGTGTCTTTCAGGCTGGTTTTCGCAACAAACTTACCGTTTTCATCTTTTTCGTATTCAGTGATACGCACTTTAACGCGCGCATGCAGAGAGGCCAGGCCAGCGCGGTAAATACGCTCAGCTTCTTTCGGTCCAGTCAGCACCATGCCTTCGCCTTTGGCGTTAACACAGTCACGGGTCATGTAGTACAGACCCAGTACAACGTCCTGAGACGGAACGATGATTGGCTCGCCGTTCGCTGGAGACAGGATGTTGTTGGTAGACATCATCAGCGCACGCGCTTCCAGCTGGGCTTCCAGCGTCAGCGGTACGTGAACAGCCATCTGGTCACCATCGAAGTCGGCGTTATAAGCCGCACAAACCAGCGGGTGCAGCTGAATTGCTTTACCTTCGATCAGTACCGGTTCAAATGCCTGAATACCCAAACGGTGCAGAGTTGGTGCACGGTTCAGCAGTACCGGGTGTTCGCGGATAACTTCGTCCAGGATATCCCAAACGACAGCTTCTTCACGCTCAACCATTTTCTTCGCGGCTTTGATGGTGGTGGCGAGGCCACGCAGTTCCAGCTTGCCGTAGATGAACGGTTTGAACAGCTCCAGTGCCATTTTCTTCGGCAGACCGCACTGATGCAGACGCAGGTATGGACCTACGGTGATAACAGAACGACCGGAGTAGTCAACACGCTTACCGAGCAGGTTCTGACGGAAACGACCCTGTTTACCTTTGATCATGTCGGCCAAAGATTTCAGAGGACGTTTGTTAGAGCCGGTGATGGCACGACCGCGACGGCCGTTATCCAGCAGGGCATCTACCGCTTCCTGCAGCATACGTTTTTCGTTACGTACGATGATGTCCGGCGCCGCCAGATCCAGCAGACGTTTCAGACGGTTGTTACGGTTAATCACGCGACGATACAGATCGTTAAGATCGGACGTTGCGAAACGACCACCATCCAGCGGAACCAGCGGACGCAGATCTGGCGGCAGAACCGGCAGAACGGTCAGGATCATCCACTCTGGTTTGTTACCAGACTGAACGAACGCTTCCAGCAGCTTGATACGCTTGGTCAGCTTTTTACGCTTGGTTTCGGAGTTGGTTTCGTTCAGCTCTTCACGCAGCTGTTCGCACTCCTGCTCCAGATCCATGCTTTTCAGCAGGGCCTGGATAGCTTCCGCACCCATTTTGGCGTCGAATTCGTCACCGAACTCTTCCAGGGCGTCCAGATACTGTTCTTCGGTCAGAATCTGGTTACGTTCCAGGTTCGTCATCCCGCCTTCGATAACCACATAGGATTCGAAGTACAGCACACGTTCGATATCGCGCAGCGGCATATCCAGCAGCAGGCCGATACGGGACGGCAGAGATTTCAGGAACCAGATATGAGCAGTCGGAGACGCCAGCTCGATGTGACCCATACGCTCACGGCGCACTTTAGTCTGGGTCACTTCAACGCCGCACTTCTCACAGATCACACCGCGGTGTTTCAGGCGCTTGTACTTACCGCACAGGCACTCGTAATCTTTTACTGGCCCGAAAATACGCGCACAGAAAAGGCCGTCACGTTCAGGTTTGAACGTACGGTAGTTGATGGTTTCCGGCTTCTTAACTTCACCGAAAGACCATGAACGGATCATGTCTGGCGAGGCCAGAGCAATTTTGATCGCATCAAACTCTTCGGTTTTAGTTTGCGCTTTCAGAAACTTTAATAAGTCTTTCACGGATTTGCTCCCGTCGGAGTTAGCACAATCTGGCGCCGGGTGTTACCCCGGCACCAGTGACCTGTTTGAGCGAGAGTTACTCGTCTTCCAGCTCGATGTTGATACCCAGCGAACGAATCTCTTTCAACAGTACGTTGAAGGACTCTGGCATACCCGGTTCCATCTGATGGTTGCCGTCCACGATGTTTTTATACATCTTGGTACGACCGTTCACGTCATCAGACTTAACGGTAAGCATTTCCTGCAGGGTGTATGCTGCGCCGTATGCTTCCAGCGCCCACACTTCCATCTCCCCGAAGCGCTGACCACCGAACTGCGCCTTACCACCCAGCGGTTGCTGAGTAACCAGGCTATAAGAACCGGTAGAACGCGCGTGCATTTTGTCATCAACCAGGTGGTTCAGTTTCAGCATGTACATGTAACCTACGGTTACCTGACGCTCGAACTGTTCACCGGTACGGCCATCAAACAGTGTGATCTGACCGGAACTCGGCAGGCCACCCAGTTGTAACAGCTCTTTGATTTCAGACTCTTTCGCACCATCGAAGACTGGCGTTGCGATAGGCATACCCTTACGCAGGTTTTCAGCCAGACGCAGTACTTCTTCATCGCTGAAGGTATTCAGGTCGACTTTCTGACGAACGTCGGTACCCAGATCGTAGGCACGCTGGATGAACTCGCGCAGCTTCGCGACTTCTTGCTGCTGCTTCAGCATGGCGTTGATTTGATCGCCAATACCTTTCGCAGCCATACCCAGGTGGGTTTCCAGAATCTGACCGATGTTCATACGAGACGGTACACCCAGCGGGTTCAGCACGATGTCTACCGGCGTACCGTTAGCGTCGTGAGGCATATCTTCGATCGGGTTGATCTTAGAGATAACACCCTTGTTACCGTGACGACCTGCCATTTTGTCACCAGGCTGGATTTGACGTTTAACGGCCAGATACACTTTGACAATCTTCAGCACGCCCGGTGCCAGATCGTCGCCCTGAGTGATTTTGCGGCGTTTCGCTTCGAGTTTTTTCTCGAACTCGTGTTTCAGTTCGTCATACTGCTCAGCCAGCTGCTCCAGCTGATTCTGTTTCTCTTCGTCGGTCAGGCCCAGTTCCAGCCAGCGATCGCGCGGCAGTTTGTCGAGCTTCTCAGCTTCAACACCACCTGCAACCAGCACCGCGTAGATACGACCAAACAGGCCAGCTTCGAGGATCTGCAGTTCTTCAGACAGGTCTTTTTTCGCCTGCTTCAGCTGCATCTCTTCGATTTCCAGCGCACGTTTGTCTTTCTCAACGCCGTCACGGGTGAAGACCTGAACGTCGATAACGGTACCAGAGACACCGTTCGGTACACGCAGAGAAGAGTCTTTAACGTCAGACGCTTTCTCACCGAAGATAGCACGCAGCAGTTTCTCTTCTGGCGTCAGTTGGGTTTCACCTTTTGGCGTTACCTTACCTACCAGAATGTCGCCGCCGGTGACTTCTGCACCGATGTAAACGATACCAGATTCATCCAGTTTGGAGAGCGCAGCTTCACCCACGTTCGGGATGTCAGCGGTGATCTCTTCTGGCCCCAGCTTGGTGTCACGGGACACGCATGCCAGTTCCTGAATATGGATGGTGGTGAAACGGTCTTCCTGAACAACACGCTCGGATACGAGGATGGAGTCTTCGAAGTTGTAACCATTCCACGGCATGAACGCTACACGCATGTTCTGACCGAGCGCCAGTTCACCCAAATCGGTGGACGGGCCATCAGCCAGCACGTCGCCGCGCTCAATTGGCTCACCTAAGGACACGCACGGCATCTGGTTGATGCAGGTGTTCTGGTTAGAACGGGTGTACTTGGTCAGGTTATAAATGTCGATACCTGCTTCGCCCGGGTACATCTCATCTTCGTTAACTTTGATAACGATACGGGATGCATCCACGTACTGAACCAGACCGCCACGTTTAGCCACCGCAGTAACACCGGAGTCAACGGCAACAGCACGTTCCATACCGGTACCAACCAGCGGCTTATCAGCGCGCAGAGTAGGAACCGCCTGACGTTGCATGTTCGCACCCATCAATGCACGGTTGGCGTCATCGTGTTCCAGGAACGGGATCAGAGACGCACCGACGGATACCACCTGTTGGGTGGAAACGTCCATGTAGTCAACCTGATCGCGGCTGAACAAGCTGGATTCGCCTTTGCTACGGCAGGTCACCAGGTCTTCTACAAAGTGGCCTTCGTCATCCAGGTTGGAGTTCGCCTGAGCGATAACGTAGTTGCCTTCTTCGATAGCAGACAGGTAGTGAATTTCGTCAGTAACAACACCGTCAGTCACTTTACGATACGGGGTTTCAAGGAAACCGTATTCGTTGGTCTGTGCGTACACGGACAGGGAGTTGATAAGACCGATGTTCGGACCTTCAGGCGTTTCGATTGGACACACGCGGCCGTAGTGGGTCGGGTGTACGTCTCGAACTTCAAAGCCTGCGCGCTCACGGGTCAGACCGCCCGGGCCGAGTGCAGAGATACGACGTTTGTGCGTGATCTCAGACAGTGGGTTGTTCTGGTCCATAAACTGAGACAGCTGGCTGGAACCAAAGAACTCTTTCACTGCGGCAGAGATTGGCTTGGCGTTGATCATATCCTGCGGCATCAGGGTATCCAGATCGCCCAGGGACAGACGCTCTTTCACCGCACGCTCTACACGTACCAGGCCAACGCGGAACTGGTTTTCCGCCATTTCGCCTACGGAACGGATACGACGGTTGCCGAGGTGGTCGATATCATCGACTTCGCCCTGACCGTTACGGATACCAATCAGCTTACGCATAACCTGAATGATGTCGTCTTTGCTGAGGATGCCGGAACCTTCAATCTCGTCACGCAGCAGCGAACGGTTGAACTTCATACGACCTACAGCAGAGAGATCGTAACGGTCTTCAGAGAAGAACAGGTTCTCAAACAGGGTTTCAGCAGCTTCACGCGTCGGCGGCTCACCCGGGCGCATCATGCGGTAGATTTCTACCAGCGCGCTCAGACGGTCGTTAGTTGGGTCGACACGGATAGTTTCAGAAATGTAAGCACCGTGATCCAGGTCGTTGGTGAACAGCGTTTCAATACGCTTATGACCAGACTGGCTCAGTTTAGCCAGCAGATCCAGGCTCAGTTCCATGTTCGCCGGGCAGATCAGCTCGCCGGTAGATTCGTCGATATAGTCTTTAGAAACGACTTTACCTGCGATGTACTCAACCGGTACTTCGATGTGCTGAATCTCGTCTTTTTCCAGCTGGCGAATATGGCGCGCAGTGATACGGCGACCTTTTTCTACGTAGATTTTGCCATTTGCTTCGATATCGAAGGAGGCAGTTTCGCCACGCAGACGTTCCGGCAACAGCTCCATTTGCAGCTTGTTGTCGCGGATTTCAAAAACAACTTTTTCAAAGAACAGGTCAAGGATCTGCTCAGTGGTGTAGTTCAGCGCACGCAGAATGATGGTCGCAGGCAATTTACGGCGACGGTCGATACGTACGAACAGGTTGTCCTTCGGATCGAACTCGAAGTCCAGCCAGGAACCACGGTAAGGAATGATGCGCGCGTTATAGAGCACTTTACCCGAAGAGTGGGTTTTACCTTTATCGGAGTCAAAGAAGACGCCAGGGCTACGGTGCAGCTGAGAAACGATAACACGCTCAGTACCGTTGATAACAAAGGTACCATTGTCGGTCATGAGCGGAATTTCGCCCATGTAGACTTCCTGCTCTTTGATGTCTTTAACGGTGCCTTCCGGCGCTTCACGTTCGTAGATCACCAGACGCAGTTTTACGCGCAGCGGTGCAGAATAAGTTACGCCACGGATTTGACACTCTTTAACGTCAAATACCGGCTCACCCAGACGGTAGCTAACATACTGCAGCTCCGAATTACCGCTATAGCTTTTGATTGGGAACACGGAGCGGAAAGCTGCTTCCAGACCGTACTGCCCTTCAGGATCTTGCTCGATAAACTTCTGGAACGAGTCAAGCTGGATAGAAAGGAGATATGGAATGTCCAGAACTTGTGGACGTTTACCAAAATCCTTACGAATACGTTTTTTCTCGGTATAGGAGTAAACCATAGGGTTCCTCAGCTCGCTGACAAGTCGACCCACTCTGTCCGTCGAATGGACAGTTTATGCAACACCATTTTGTTGATCGGAAAATAGAAAACTTTCCGCAATATCTGTTGCTATCACGCTTAAATCATTTCATTGCGGTTTACACAGAACGGACGCTCTGCCGCAGTATATTAAGTCATCGATAGAAACAAACATTGAAAAGGTAACCCGTAGTCAAACAGTGAGAAATGCTACCGGTACCCTACAGCGCAAAAAGGCTGGTGACTAAAAAGTCACCAGCCATCAGCCTGATTACTCAAGCTGCAACCGGAAAGGTTGGCTTATTTAACTTCAACTTCAGCGCCAGCTTCTTCCAGGGATTTTTTCAGTGCTTCGGCGTCGTCTTTGCTGATGCCTTCTTTCAGAGCAGCAGGTGCAGATTCTACCAGGTCTTTAGCTTCTTTCAGACCCAGGCCAGTTGCGCCACGTACTGCTTTGATAACAGCAACTTTGTTAGCGCCGATGCCTTTCAGAATTACGTCGAATTCAGTTTTTTCTTCAGCAGCTTCAGCCGGGCCAGCAGCTACAGCTACAGCAGCAGCAGCAGAAACGCCGAATTTTTCTTCCATTGCAGAGATCAGCTCAACAACGTCCATTACAGACATAGCGGATACTGCTTCAATGATTTGATCTTTAGTGATAGACATTTAAATTGTTCCTGAAAATCAGAATAAGTTTATACGTAAGCAGATGCTTTACAAAGATAACTGCGATTAAGCAGCTTCTTTCGCATCGCGAACAGCAGCCAGAGTGCGAACCAGTTTGCCAGCCGAAGCTTCTTTCATGGTTGCCATCAGGCGTGCAATTGCTTCTTCGTAGGTCGGCAGAGTTGCCAGGCGATCGATTTGCGATGCCGGGATCAATTCACCTTCAAAGGCTGCAGCTTTGACCTCAAATTTTGCATTCGCTTTCGCGAAATCTTTGAACAGACGAGCAGCAGCGCCCGGGTGTTCCATAGAGTATGCAATCAGGGTCGGACCAACGAACGCGTCTTTCAGGCACTCGAATTGAGTACCTTCAACAACACGGCGCAGCAGGGTGTTACGAACAACACGCATGTATACGCCGGCTTCGCGACCTGCTTTACGCAGTTCGGTCATTTTGTCCACAGTAACGCCACGGGAATCCGCAACTACTGCAGACAGCGCGCCTTTGGCTACTTCGCTGACTTCAGCAACAATCGCTTGTTTGTCTTGAAGATTTAAAGCCATTAGCTTTGCTCCTGGATGTTTGCCAGAACAAAATGTTCTGGAACTCACTTCACTCATTCCAACGGAAAGAGCGTCTTAATACGGTGAGCAGAAACAAGCCAGAGTATCAGAAATAATCTTAGCGTTCTGTCACCGTCTACGCAGGGGATTAAGTTTCTTGCGAAACACCTGCGGTCTTCGACGGAGGCCTGGATAGGCCAGGCTCCAACGAACAAATTCTTTCTATGACATCGTCCTTTGAACTGCTGCTGCGTTGCCTGCTCTCGCTCACGCCAGTCATATAGTTAACTATGCTCCTGGCGATTCACTCGCTTGCCGCCTTGCTGCAATTCAAATGACTCGCATAGCGTCTGTATCTTTCAACAGAATCGTGGGGGTAGAATTGTAGACAAATCCACCGCCCACGTAAAGGCATTAGTTTGCAGCAGCGCTCAGGCCAGCCTGGTCAACTGCAACACCTGCACCCATGGTGGTGGAGATGCTAACTTTCTTGATGTACACGCCTTTAGCCTGAGTCGGTTTCGCTTTTTTCAGCGCAACCAGCAGAGCTTCCAGGTTTTCTTTCAGTTTGTCAGCGTCAAAGTCCACTTTACCGATGGTGGTGTGGATGATGCCGTTTTTGTCGTTACGGTAACGAACCTGGCCTGCTTTAGCGTTCTTAACCGCTTCAGCAACGTTAGGCGTTACAGTACCAACTTTCGGGTTTGGCATCAGGCCGCGTGGACCGAGGATCTGGCCCAGCTGACCAACAACGCGCATTGCATCCGGGGAAGCAATAACAACGTCGAAGTTCATTTCGCCTTTTTTGATCTGGTCAGCCAGATCTTCCATACCTACCAGTTCAGCGCCTGCAGCTTTAGCAGCTTCAGCGTTTGCACCCTGGGTAAATACGGCTACGCGAACGGAACGGCCAGTACCGTGCGGCAGTACAGTTGCACCACGTACGTTCTGGTCAGATTTACGTGCGTCGATGCCGAGGTTAACGGCAACGTCTACGCTTTCTACGAATTTAGCAGTGGCCAGCTCTTTCAGCAGAGCAACGGCTTCGTTGATGTCGTACTGTTTGGTCGCATCAACTTTTTCACGGATCACGCGCATGCGCTTGGTCAGTTTAGCCATTTCTTAATCCTCCACTACCAGGCCCATGGAACGTGCAGTACCTTCAATTGAGCGAGTCATCGCTTCAATATCAGCACCAGTCATGTCCGCGGCTTTAGTCTGAGCGATTTCCTGCAGCTGAGCGCGGGAGATCTTGCCCACTTTGTCTTTGTTCGGCTTACCGGAACCAGACTTAATACCAGCCGCTTTTTTCAGCAGAACTGCTGCCGGAGGCGTTTTGGTAATGAAAGTGAAAGAACGGTCGGCATAAACGGTGATAACAACCGGAATTGGCAGACCTTTTTCCATGGAATCAGTTTTTGCGTTAAACGCTTTACAGAATTCCATGATGTTAACACCCTGCTGACCCAGAGCCGGACCAACCGGTGGGCTCGGGTTTGCCATGCCAGCTGCAACCTGCAGCTTGACGTAGGCCTGGACTTTCTTAGCCATTCTTAAATCCTCAGATTGGGTAATAGCGCCTCAAAAAAGGCTCCCCGTGATAAATATTCGTTTTACGGGCAAGGCCCATAAAAACAAAAGGCGCGAAATTGTATGCCAATTTCGCGCCTTGTGCAACGATTTAATCGCTGCCTTTTTGATCGATACTTAGGCTTTTTCGACCTGAGCAAAGTCCAGTTCAACCGGGGTCGCACGACCAAAGATTGAAACAGAAACTTTAAGACGAGATTTCTCGTAATCAACTTCTTCAACGACACCGTTGAAGTCAGCAAACGGACCATCACTAACACGGACCATCTCACCCGGTTCAAACAGCGTTTTCGGACGCGGCTTATCACCAACCTGCTGAAGACGGTTCATGATAGCATCCACTTCTTTGTCGCTGATCGGCGCCGGACGATCGGAAGTACCACCGATGAAGCCCATCACGCGCGGTACGCTGCGCACCAGGTGCCAGCTTGCGTCGTTCATGACCATCTGTACCAGCACGTAGCCCGGGAAGAATTTACGTTCGCTTTTGCGACGCTGGCCGCCACGAATTTCGACCACTTCTTCGGTCGGAACCATGACTTCACCAAACAACTCTTCCATATTGTGTAATTTGATATGCTCGCGCAGCGATGTTGCTACGCGGCCTTCAAAACCGGAAAACGCCTGAACGACGTACCAGCGCTTTTTAGGAGCTTCAGACATCTCAGAACCTCAGGCCAGTGATAAAGGAAACGAGGCGAACCAGAATACCATCCAGGCCCCACAAAATAAGTGACATAACCGCAGTAACCGCAGCTACGATCAATGTGGTGTGCAGTGTTTCCTGGCGAGTTGGCCAAATAACTTTACGGACTTCAGTTCTCGCTTCACGGGCAAAAGCAACGGTTGCTTTACCTTTCGTCGTTAACAGCGCGACACCGCCCGCTGCAGCAATCAGAATCACCACGGCCAGCGCACGCAGCGGCAGCATCATGTCACGATAGAGGTAGTTGCCTACAATAGCCACAATGAGCAGTAGCGCAACAGCAACCCATTTCATCGCTTCCAGGCCGCGCCCGCTCCCTTGAGCTTCGGTATTCGCACTCATAAACCAACCCGTTACAAGAATCAGACAAACATTTTTGCCCCGCATGAGCGAGGCAACCAAACCGAAAAGCTTTATTGCATTTCGGACTCAACGCTATCTACAGAGCCTGTCTCAGCAATGATTATGAGGAAAAAATCACTGATGAGCCAGGTTCTGATTCGAGCGCGTACAAAAAGGGCATCAAATGATGCCCTTTTCTTGCGCGTAGCGTCAAATGTTATCAGCGATTAAGCGATAACTTTTGCTACCACGCCCGCACCTACAGTACGGCCGCCTTCACGGATTGCGAAACGCAGACCATCGTCCATCGCGATCGGGTGGATCAGGGTTACAACCATTTTGATGTTGTCGCCCGGCATTACCATCTCAACGC
>NZ_JAHVDV010000040.1:0-38537 GCF_051486985.1 Yokenella regensburgei | reverse complement strand
GCTGGCTGAACGAGGAAAATCAGGGAAAGAGCAGGTCTGCGCGGGAATGAGAAAGCTGTTGCAACTGGCTTATGGCGTAGTGAAATCGGGTCGCATATTCGACGCTGAGATACCGCTTGCGGCCTGAACCGCAAGACGGTATCTCTCCCTGAAAGGGAGAGGGAGAAAAAACCACGCTTTTTAGCAGGCTCGATCGCTTCCCTCGTCTCTCTGGGGAGAGGGTCAGGGTGAGGGGAAAAGCGGCTCCATCGCTCCCCTCGCCTCTCTGGGGAGAGGGTCAGGGTGAGGGGAAAAGCGGCTCCATCGCTCCCCTCGCCCCTTTGGGGAGAGGGCCAGGGTGAGGGGAAACATGCGGCTCTTGTGGTCATTCCGTTCACCTTATGTTTCTTGCTTCTCTGTCACGCCAGAACCCGTGAACGTGCCAGGGTGGTTCACCGCCACCACCCTGGCGACCCGGGCTCCCGGCCACGAAAATCGCCGCTTCGCGGTCCACGACGCTTAATCCTTCAGGCTTGTCGGGGACGGGCGGAGGAAACCTCCCTGTAAAGCCGCCCTCGCCGCGCATCCCTGCGCGGCGCCCCGGCCTTGCGGATACGCGTCGTCGATTTTCAGCCGGACCCTGTCATCGCGGTGACTGTTTTATTCCCATGACGCAATGTTATCGCTGTAAAACGTAATATTAGTGAGGGCACTTCAATTAAAAGAAAGAGGGAGAAAAGTCCACACCTTTTAGCAGGCTCCATCGCTCCCCTCGTCTCTTTGGGGAGAGGGCCAGGGTGAGGGGGAAAGCGGCTCGATCGCTCCCCTCGCCCCTTTGGGGAGAGGGCCAGGGTGAGGGGGAAAGCGGCTCGATCGATCCCCTCGCCCCTTTGGAAAGAGGGCCAGGGTGAGGGGGGAAAGCGGCTCCATCGCTCCCCTCGTCTCTCTGGGGAGAGGGCCAGGGTGAGGGGACGCGAACGCCAAATTACCTGAAATTCATACTCTTATCGCTGGTAATCCCATAAAGATCGAATTTACGTCCCAGCTGCTGCCCGCCATCACGCGTCAGTGGCGTCCAGCCAACGGCCGCACGACTGCGGGTCGCGCCGGTGGAGAAGAGATCCAACGGAATGGAGACATATACGCCTTTGGTAAAGTCCCCTTCACCATACTCATCCGGCGAAACGTTGGTGATAGTGGCATAGGCTCCCACCACCACACCGCTGTCGAAGTGTTTCGCCACCTCCAGTGTGCCGCCCTTATCACCCGCCAGATACTGCCCAACGCTGGCTTTGATCAGCACATCCTGGGCAAACGGTGGCGTCCAGTAGGCCGTTAAGTGCCCGGTCTTCACGCTGTAATCGGTGAATTTCATGAGATCCTGCGCGCTGCGCCAGTCACGCTGCTTCACGTAGTTGGCATCCACACCAAACGCCCAGTTGCTGTCCACCGGACGCCAGAGCACCTCAGCCCCCGCGCCGCCGTACATGGTTTCCAGATAGCCGGCGTACACCTGGCCATAGAAATTATTATCCAGATACTGGAAGTAGTTGGCCTGCAGGTTATTCACATACACATCGTTCTGCACATATTCACGTACGCGGGTACGCACACGCGGCAGTTGTGAATCCTTCGGTGGGTTGGTGTAGTTGAATTTGTCGTAGTTGTTATCAAGGTTAGCGAACAGACTGCCGGTCGTCAGCAGGTGATCGGTGAGCCACCAGTCGGCGGTCGCCATCACCCCAAGCTGATACATATAGAACCCTTCCGGGCCACCAATCGACTGATTGAGCACCGGGTCGATATGGAAATCAAAGCTCGACTTTTCGATATACCAGCCCTGCTCGGTAGATTCCGGCACTATCGGGGTGACGCGTTTTTGCACCAGCGTCGTCTCCTGCCCCAGCGGCTCCCCCTCCAGATGGCGCTGCAGACTGGCAACGTCCGTCTCGGTGGTCACCTGCGGCAGGTTAAGGCGGTTTTCCGTCACCCGAATGGTGCGAATACCTTCCGGCAGGTCGTTCATCACGATGCGATTAGCGCGTTCGATACCTTCCTGCGAGTTGCGGTATTTTACCTGCTCGCCCGTCACGTACAACGTATCGCCTTTCACCTGAATTTTCGGATCGGCCAGACCCGCATTGTATTTCAGCAAGGTCAGCTGATTGGCGACAACAGAGTGCTGAATGATGGCATCCTGCGGTTGCGGGCGGTACTGCGGTCGGGCGTTATCATTGTAGGCGGGACGCAGGTCATTGAAGTTATTGCGTAACGTGAAGCCAAACATCCAGGTGTTACCACGTTCATAGCTGAGATTGACGTCAGCCCAATCCGCCACCCGGTAAATGGCACCGACGTTAAACTTGCTCTTTTGCGGCAGGCTACCGGCAAAGTCCTGCTGATAGTTGTTGCCTTCATATTCCAGCTTAAGCCGCAGGGGCTGCCAGGGTGTCTGGTACTCTACCCCGCCAAACAGCGACGCGGGACCGTGGAACATCTGGCTGGCATCCACCGAGCCTGCCTGGTTATAACTGTTATCGCGGTAGCAATATTTCTCTTCATACGAACAGAGGGGGTTTTTGATATTCCCGGCCGTACCGAGATAGCCCCATCCCAGGCCAAGGGAGAAGTCGAACGGCCCCCAGGCCTTGTTTGCCACCACATATTCGCCATCAAACAGCCCCGTTCCGCCGATATCACGTGCGCCTACGGCAACCTGCGGCATCCAGTACCCCTCTTCCCACAGGCGTAATTTCAGATCGAAGGCCTTATCTTTATAGGACTGGTCGCCAGAGAAGGCATCCACACTGCTGTAGCGACGGGTACGCACATCGGTGTAACGCAGCGTGGTTTCAAGCCACGGGAAAAGCTGTATTGAGCCGGAGTAATAGCGATACTGATCGTTATCGCGATAGTTGAGACTGATCTCCCCTTCCCGGGCCATACGCGCCGTGGGGGTTTGCAGCAGACCCACCCCACCGAAGTCAGACTGCGACGGGCCAATGGGTGCCGGGTAACTTTCTGCGTGGCAGGCGGCGCTAATCCCCAGCGCCAGCACACTGATGACAAAGGATTTTTTCATTATTGTTCCGGTATCCTGTGCGTCAGAGAATGAAGAATGTCCGCGTTCAGCGTTTCATAACGGTCGCCCCATAACGCCGGGGAAAAGCCGACAAAAATGGTGCTGCCGGGCATTGGCTCGACGTGGCGTCGGTTCCAGTAGGCCACCGGTACTTTTTTGGTGCGGCCGTTGGGGTAAATCAACCAGGCATCGTTTTTATCCGCGCCGCTCAGCAAATGCATCTCGTCAAGATAACTCACGACGTCACGTCCCGGCGTGAACGCTTTTTTTCCTGGGCTACTGACGAGGCCAAAAATGGTAATGGTGTCAGGACGGGGGCCGACCCACAGGCTGTAATGCCCTTCTAAAGGCGGGTTTGCGCCAGCTCTTACCCGAACGACGTCCGGGTCGAGGTTAACCTGCTGGCGACCTGTGATTTTCAGCGCCGCAACCTGATGACTCAGCGCATTCACCGCCGCTGCATCATCACCGCTCTCTTCCGCCGCCAGGCTGCGTAACCGACCCAGCAGGGCCTGCTGGCGTTCGGTTGCTACAGCCGTAGCCTGACGCTCGCTAATGACGGCGCCAGGCCACCAGCTTTGCGCCAGTCGCGGCTGGCCGACCACATCTATCAGATGGGCGGCGTCGGTCAGGGTTCTGGGTTTAGTGTCGCCTGCGGTGTGTACCTCAATGGTACCCGCGGCCAGCGCCAGGGGAGCGCAAAGGGTCATGATCAGCGCTGCATAAATTCGTATCTTCATGATTTCGGCGCCTTAATCAGCGTAGTTTTTACCGGGAACCAGTCCGCTCCCAGGTACTGTTCCGACTGGCGGATGAGGCCGTTCTCATCCACCCAGTAGCGGTTACGCCAGCTTTTTTTATCTGTGGTCACCTCTTCATCCAGGATCCGCACGGGCGTCTCGTCACTACCAAGGGTTACCGTGTCGGTACCGTTCCAGCGAAAGATGGAACGCGCCGTGGCGTAGCGCACCTGATTGTGTTCGGTCCAGCCCATCGTGCGGGTCCAGCTCGCCCCGTCGGTAATCAGGCCTGGGTTAGCCAGCGGGTCTGCCGCCAGATTGTTCACCTCAAGCAGGTTATTTTCACCCAGCCGGGTTTTAACGATGCGGTAATGCTGAGTGACAACCAGCGACTGGTCCTGTGTCGCCCACTTCTGCTGACCATTCTCGTCAAAGGCAAGCACCACAAAGAGTTGCGGCCCGCCATTAAGCTGCATGTACTGGCTGGCGTAAGGCATGCTGGCAATGTCTTCATCGGTCAGATGGACGCCGGGCGTGCCGAAAACGCTATCCCACAGCGAATTCCCCAGCCCTTTGGTGGTGGCAGAACAGGCCTGAATAAGCAGGCAAATCAGAATAATTGCGGGTCGCTTCACGACTCTTCTCCAGGGGAGTGACGAAATAACCACACCGAAGTGTGGTTATGATTAAGTACTCGCGATTACTGAGTACTGGTGGTCGTAGTGGTTGTGGTTCCGGTATTGGAACCATCACCGCCACCGGTTGCCGCCAGGGCAACACCCACCGCAGAACTTACGGTGCTGACGCTGGTCGCAGACGAACTTCCCGCTGAGACAGACGTCGCTGCCGAGCCTGCTGCTTCACCGACCTGAATCGGTGCCGCAAACGCAGACGTCGCCGCAAGCGCGGTTATGGCAAAAATGCCAAACAGTGCCTTTTTCATATCAATTTCCCTTCATTGAATGAATGGAGATTTACCCTAAATAATTCGAGTTGCAGGAAGGCGGCAAGTGAGAAAATCCCCGGGAGCTTACTGGTGTAAGTGACCGGGGTGAACGAATGCAGCCAACACACATGCAACCTGAAGTACGACGGGTATGTGCCTGAAATAATCAGGCGAGTACGAGTATACACAACTAAAGCAGGCTATTAATCGAATGGGAAACGTAGCGGGAAGTTTTAAGAAAATTGGATAAAAGAGATATATAAAAATTATATATTTAATTTAAAACCTTTATATTTCATATTGTTAAAATTACTCACCCAGTTGGGAAGTATAGGTAACATCTGAAAATAACGCCTGGACATTAAACGGTTATTCTTGCTTTTCAGAATAACCTCAGAGCGCGGAATTAGGTATTAATAGTGGGAAGAAGATTTATCCGATAAAAAAAGCCGACGCAATGTCGGCATTTTTTTATAGCATATCCGGCGCATCGCTAAGGATGCAAAAAAAATTAACGCCAGGCTTTATACAGATTAATAAGCCCATTGGTGGAACTGTCGTGGCTACTGATTTCTTTATCGTCGCCCAGTTCCGGCAGAATGCGGTTCGCCAGCTGTTTACCCAGCTCCACACCCCACTGATCGAAGGTGAAGATATTCAGGATCGCCCCCTGGGTGAAGATTTTGTGCTCATACAGCGCAATCAGTGCGCCCAGGCTGAACGGCGTGATTTCACGCAGCAGGATAGAGTTCGTCGGGCGGTTGCCCTCAAAGACTTTAAACGGCACAACGTGTTCCAGCGTCTTCGGATCTTTACCCTGGTCAGCATATTCCTGCTCAACAACATCGCGGGACTTACCAAACGCCAGCGCTTCGGTCTGAGCGAAGAAGTTGGAGAGCAATTTCTGATGGTGGTCAGAGAGCGCATTGTGAGTAATGGCCGGAGCAATGAAATCGCAGGGTACCATTTTGGTGCCCTGGTGAATCAGCTGGTAAAACGCGTGCTGGCCGTTGGTCCCTGGCTCACCCCAGATAATGGGGCCGGTCTGGTAATCCACGGCGTTGCCGTTGCGGTCAACGTATTTACCGTTGGATTCCATGTTGCCCTGCTGGAAGTAAGCGGCAAAGCGGTGCATATACTGGTCATACGGCAGAATCGCTTCGGTTTCAGCACCGAAGAAGTTGTTGTACCAGATACCGATGAGCGCCAGCAGAACCGGCAGGTTTTGCTCAGGTGCGGTGGTGGAGAAGTGTTTGTCCATCGCATGCGCGCCAGAAAGCAGTTCAACAAAGTTGTCGAAACCCACGGACAGAATGATAGACAGGCCAATCGCCGACCACAGCGAATAACGACCCCCAACCCAGTCCCAGAACTCGAACATGTTTGCCGTGTCGATACCGAATTCACCAACCGCTTTACCATTGGTGGAAAGCGCGGCGAAGTGTTTCGCTACGTGCTTATCATCACCGGCGGTTTTCAGGAACCAGTCGCGGGCGCTGTGGGCGTTGGTCATGGTTTCCTGCGTCGTAAAGGTTTTGGAAGCCACGAGGAACAGCGTGGTTTCCGGCTCCACTTTTTTCAGGACTTCAGCGATATGCGTGCCATCAACGTTAGAAACGAAGTGCATGTTGAGATGGTTTTTATACGGGCGCAGTGCTTCGGTCACCATGAACGGGCCAAGGTCAGAACCACCGATACCGATATTCACCACGTCAGTAATGGCTTTGCCGGTATAGCCTTTCCAGCTACCGGAAATGATGGCTTCCGAGAAGGTTTTCATCTTCTCCAGTACGGCATTCACTTCTGGCATGACATCTTTGCCATCAACCATAATCGGCGTGTTGCTACGGTTACGCAGCGCCACGTGCAGCACGGCACGGTCTTCGGTACGGTTGATTTTCTCGCCGGAGAACATGGACTTAATCGCCCCTGCCAGTTCGGTCTCTTTCGCGAGATTTTGCAGCAGGGCCAGGGTCTCGTCGGTAATGCGGTTTTTGGAAAAATCCACCAGCATCACATCATCAAATTTTGCGGAAAACTTAGCAAAACGGTCGCTATCTTTCGCGAAGAGATCCGCGAGGGTAACGTCCTTCATGTCAGCGTAGTGTTTCTGTAATGCCTGCCAGGCAGAAGTCTGCGTTGGGTTGATATTTTTCATAGCAATACTCTTCTGATTTGAGAATTGTGACTGCGGTCGATTGTAGCGCCTGCGAACAAAAATTGTGATGGTTTTTGTTTTCCACTCCCGGACGCCGCGGCAAAACGGGCGAAATAAAGCAATAAATTAGCCCAACATAAGCCCTTTTTCTAATCGATTCCTCTGCATGAAAAATCCGCATAATCACAACATTGACAGGGATGCCGCGAGCCTTTATTTCTATATGCGCTACCCGCCTACAGGCGAGTTTGTGTATTACCAGAGCATTTCTCGCTACAGAGAGTGTGAAAGGCGAAGGTAATAGCCAGAAGAGGAGCGTTGCCCAGGTAACCGTATTCGAGGAGCCCATCCGGAGACGATACGTGAGGGGGAGCACCGCCGAGGTGGTGGATTGCACGGCAGCAATCACCATCGGCTACAGGGGCTGAATCCCCTGAGTTGTCACCAGAAACGTTCGCAGTCGGGCGTTTCACAAGTGGTGGAGCACTTCTGGGTGTAATCGTAGTTTGCTGCGCCTACCCCTTTCGCTCTTCCCTTGTGCCATGGCTGAATAATCGATCCCCTGACACGAGGTTGTTATGTCTGAATTAGTTGTCGCCAAGTTTGGCGGTACCAGTGTGGCAAATTATGATGCCATGAACCACAGCGCCGATGTGGTGCTCGCCGACCCGAATACCCGCTTAGTGGTGCTCTCCGCTTCTGCTGGCGTCACCAATCTGCTGGTTGCGCTCGCCGAAGGGCTGGAGTCCACCGAGCGCTTCGTCAAACTTGATGCTATCCGTAAAATTCAGTTCGATATCCTGGAACGCCTGGCCAACCCGAACGTTATCCGGGAAGAGATCGAACGCCTGCTGGAAAACATCACCACGCTTGCCGAAGCCGCTTCCCTGGCAACCTCCACCGCACTGACCGACGAACTGGTCAGCCACGGCGAACTGATGTCGACCCTGCTGTTTGTTGAAATCCTGCGCGAACGCGATATTCAGTCGCAGTGGTTTGACGTACGTAAAGTGATGCGCACCAGCGATCGTTTTGGTCGTGCCGAGCCGGACGTTGCCGCCCTGGCGGAACTCGCCACCCAGCAGCTCGCCCCGCGACTCGCCGACGGCATGGTGGTCACCCAGGGCTTTATTGGCAGCGAAGCTAAAGGCCGCACCACGACCCTGGGCCGCGGGGGCAGCGATTATACCGCCGCCCTGCTTGGTGAAGCCCTGCATGCCGCCCGCGTTGATATCTGGACTGACGTTCCAGGCATCTATACCACCGACCCACGCGTAGTGCCTTCGGCCAAACGCATCGACGAAATTGCCTTTGAAGAAGCGGCTGAAATGGCTACTTTTGGCGCGAAAGTGCTGCATCCTGCCACCCTGCTTCCTGCCGTACGCAGCGACATCCCGGTGTTCGTGGGTTCCAGTAAAGATCCAAAAGCAGGCGGCACCCTGGTCTGCAATACAACCAGCAATCCTCCGCTGTTCCGGGCGCTGGCTCTGCGCCGTAAGCAGACCCTGCTGACGCTGCACAGCCTTAACATGCTGCACTCCCGCGGTTTCCTGGCGGAAGTATTCGGCATTCTGGCGCGCCACAGCATCTCGGTTGACCTCATTACCACCTCGGAAGTGAGCGTGGCGCTGACGCTGGACACCACCGGTTCTACCTCTACCGGAGATACCCTGCTGACGCAGGCGCTGTTGACCGAGCTCTCTTCACTCTGCCGGGTAGAGGTGGAAGAAAACCTGGCGCTGGTGGCGATTATTGGTAATGACCTGTCGAAAGCCTGCGGCGTCGGCAAAGAGGTTTTTGGTGTACTCGAACCGTTCAATATCCGTATGATTTGCTACGGCGCATCCAGCCACAACCTGTGCTTCCTGGTGCCGGGCAGCGAAGCGGAGCAGGTCGTTCAGAAACTGCACCATAATCTGTTCGAATAACAAGGCAGAGGCCGGAAGGGCAACCCTGTCCGGCCTCGTTTTATGCCATCACCGTTTGATACAACAACCGATCAAGCGCTTTCACCTCTCCATCCCGACTATCTGGTAACACGGGAGGAAGCGTGCCCCTGTCGATCTCCGCGGCGATAAACGCATGCAAGCGTGGCAAAGGTGCACCATACTGCGCTTCTCCGGCACGCTGCTTACGCGCCAGCAGTTCCTTTATCTCCAGACGCAGCTCCGCCTCCAGTTCACTGCCTGCCAGCAGTTCGGCAAAGCGCATAGGAGGAACGCCTTTTCCTGCTTCCACCCAACGCACGGCCAGTAACGGACGCAGCACATAGAAATACTTCTTCAACCGCACCTCATCGCCCTGCAAATAGCTGTGAAAGTTTCTGCGGGCCATAGAGTAGTAGTGCCAGCGCGCCCGCACGGGAGAAAACCATTTCGGCACCTGCGCGCTGAGCGCCGCTATCACCGCCTCCTCCCGTTGGTAAACGACAGGCGAATCCAGCCACTCAATCAGTGTCGGGTTGGCGCTTTTTAGCAAGCCCAGCGCTTTGCGCCACTCCCAACCGCTCACGTCCAGCTCATCATTGATCGGCAGTTCGATAACGTCACGTGGTGTCTCCACTTGTAAGTACCATTCCGGTGGATGCACGTATAAAAATCGCACGTCATAGTCACTATCCGGTGAGGCAAAGCCCCACCCCCGACTGCCGGACTCGCAGGCGTAGAGCACCCGAACACCATAGTCCTGCTCAACCCTCTTCAAATGCTGCCGCACGCGTTCGCGCATGCCAGCATCCACACCATTGACCGTCATTTTTTTATCCTTTTACACACACCACCTGACGCAGGGTGTGAACGATTTCCACCAGCGACGCCTGTGCCGCCATGACCGCATCGATATCCTTGTAGGCCATCGGAATTTCATCAATGACGTCGCTGTCTTTACGACATTCAACATGCGCGGTAGCGCGAATCTGGTCATCAACGGTGAAGCGCTTTTTCGCAGCCGTACGGCTCATCGCACGCCCTGCGCCATGACTACAGGAGCAGAAACTCTCTTCGTTCCCCAGTCCCCGCACGATAAAACTTTTGGCCCCCATCGAACCGGGAATAATCCCCATCTGGCCTTTTTGCGCGGAGACCGCCCCTTTGCGCGTCACCAGCACCTCTTCACCAAAATGGCGCTCTTTTTGGACATAGTTATGGTGGCAATTCACCGCTTCCTGCTGCGTCATGAACGGCTTCGTCACGATGCGTGACAGCGCCGCCAGCACGCGCGCCATCATCACTTCCCGGTTATGACGGGCAAAATCCTGCGCCCATGAGACCGCCTCCATGTAATCGTCGTAGTGCTTACTCCCCTCCTGGAAATAGGCCAGGTTTTTATCCGGCAGGTTGGCAATATGCTGCTGCATATCCTGCTGCGCCAGCGCAATAAACAGCGTACCGATGGCGTTACCCACGCCGCGGGATCCGCTATGTAGCATCACCCACACGCGCTGCTGCTCGTCCAGGCAGATCTCTATAAAGTGGTTGCCCGTCCCGAGCGTACCCAGGTGCTGATAATTATTGGTTTTCAGTAACTGCGGATAGCTATCCGTCAGGCGCTTAAAGCGCGCTGACAGCAGCGACCAGTGGTTATCCACTTCCTGCGGGGGCGTTTCCCAGGCCCCTTTATCACGCCCGGAGCGGGTACTGGTTCGCCCGTGCGGCACCGCCTGCTCAATGGCGCTGCGCAGTCCACTCAGGTTATCGGGCAGGTCGCTTGCCATAAGCGAAGTACGTACAGCGATCATGCCACAACCTATATCCACGCCGACCGCCGCCGGAATGATGGCCCCTTTGGTTGGGATCACGCTGCCGATGGTGGAGCCTTTACCCAGATGCACATCCGGCATCACCGCCAGATGCTGAAAAATAAACGGCATCTTCGCCGTGTTCTGCAACTGCGCACGCGCCTCAGGCTCGACCGGAACTCCGTGGGTCCACATTTTTATTGGCGCGCTGTTTTGCGCCGTTAACAGTTGAAATTCGTTATGCTGCATGAGGTTATCCTTTAATATTCACCAGTCCATTCAGTACATTATCCAGGCCACCGAAGACGGAGATCTTATCGATACGCTCCGCCACTCTTTCCAGGGTTTCCAGCTCTTTTAAGCGCAGTGCCACCGGGTTGCTTTCCATCACTTTTGCGGTGTTCAGTAATGATCGGGTCGCCGCTGTCTCTTCACGTCGACGAATCACATTCGCCTGTGCTGATTTTTCCGCCTCCACCAGTTTTGCCAGGATAGTTTTCATGTCGCCTGGCAGTACGATGTCCTTCACCCCCAGCGAGGCGATATCCATGCCAAAGGGCGTCATGCGCGTTTTAACCTGGGCGCTCACCACGCTGTCGATCACCTGCTTGTCTTCCAGGAGTTCATCAAGTGTACGGGTCCCTACCGCTTCACGCAGAGCAAACTGTAACTCGCGATAGAGATGCTCCAGCGGTTTACTAAGCTGACTGAACGCCCGTAAGACGTCACTGTAGTGCCAGTTTGCGCCCAGGTTGATGCGCAAATTCACTTTGTCTTTGGTCAGGATCTCCTGCCCCGTGACCTCCATCACCTGCAAACGCGTGTCGACAACATCCGCCTCAATCAGATGGTTCACCTGCCAGTAGGCGGTGATGCCCGGTGGCAACAGCGGCTGTGTAACACCATCAATTTTCAGGACGCCGACATGCCATGCTCCGACGTTGACGGTCTGGATGGCTTCCCGTCCCTTAATGGCAGTACGTGGTTGCAGTACGGCATTCATGATGCGCTCAGGCACGCGCGCATCCTTAGTATCCAGCAATGCAATGCTCAGGCTGCCGTCCTGCCAGAACATCCGACGCGAAGCGGGAGGTATGATTTCCACGAGGATGTCATTACGGTACAGCGCAGCAACGTTATGCTCGGTGGTATCAGCGGTCAGGCAGTAGGCGTCGACCCATTCCGGCCGGAAACGGCGCAGATAGTGAGCAAGTTCTCTCTCCACATCCCCGCCATTGAGATCAACGAAGGTGACCTCCTGCTTACCAAACCTGGGGAGACGGTGCTCTCCTGCCTCAAAAATGTGGGTGTAATCGCCTGCTTTTGCCAGCAGAGCCAACTGTCCTTTACGAATAGTGATTTTCTTATTCATTTTTCATCCTTATCTTTTCACGTACCGGCACGGATGCAGGTGCGGAGCCGGAGGGGAACAGGCCACTCCTGCCAGCCTGTTTTGCCTGCGACCCGGAACCCTTATCGGCGCCGGTGTGTTGCTGTCGTTACCAACCTGACAGCGCATTAACCAATACAACCAGTGTTCACCTGGAAGGGTGAGTCGGGAATCGAACCCTTAATGTGTCCCGGTGCTGACAGAACGCCCCGCGGATAACGTCTTACCGTTCCGGGTGCGCTGGCGGGGCCTTACCCCCTGCGTGCTCAGCATCGTGACGTATTAGCTATTGCCAGAAGCGTGCCAGAAAGATAAAAAAGAAAATAATTTATTTAAGCTATTGATAAATAAGTAATTTTATGACAATCGCTTTTAACTAACTTGTGTTCACTTAGCTGTATTTTTATACTAAGTTATCGGAATTTATCTTGCAGGATAAACATGAAGAAACGCAGGGTAGTGATTGGTGTTCTTGGTACGGTACTCGACAAGCGGGGAAAACGGGCCAACCGCCTGCGCAAATGGCGGCCAACGGTCGGGTTGTGTCAGCAGCCGGATTTGCCAGTCGATCGGCTGGAACTGCTCCATCAGCCACGCGACATCGGTATGGCACAACAACTGGCGGAAGATATTGCCCTTCTCTCCCCCGGGACGGAGGTGCGTCCGCACAGCGTGACGATCCAGGACCCCTGGGACTTTGAAGAGGTCTACGCTGCGTTTCTCGATTTTGCGACCCACTATGACTTTGATACCGACAACGAAGAGTACTTGGTGCATATCACCACCGGCACGCACGTGGCACAGATTTGCTGGTTTTTACTGACGGAGGCCCGCTATCTGCCCGCCAGCCTTCTGCAAACCGGTCCGGCACCCAAAGGCTCCTCAGAAGAAGATGTTGCGGCGGGGGTACATTCTGTCATCGACCTGGATTTGAGCCGCTACGCCACCTTAACCAGCCGCTTTCAGCGCGAGCAGCAGCACGCGGTGTCTCTGCTGAAAGCGGGTATCGATACCCGCAACGCAACCTTTAATACGCTTATAGAACAGATCGAACGTGTCGCCTTACGCTCCACGGCCCCGATTCTGCTTACCGGCCCGACAGGTGCCGGGAAATCCTTCCTGGCGAAACGTATTTTTCAGCTGCGTCAGGCTCGGCACCGGGTGGCGGGCAGACTGGTGGCGGTCAACTGCGCCACGTTGCGTGGCGATAACGCCATGTCCACGCTGTTTGGCCACGTGAAAGGCGCTTTTACCGGGGCGCTCTCATCACGCCAGGGGTTACTGCGCGAGGCGGATGGAGGGGTACTCTTTCTGGATGAAATTGCCGAACTGGGGCTGGACGAACAGGCGATGCTGCTAAAAGCCATTGAGGAAAAAACCTTTTTTCCCTTCGGATCAGATAAAGAGGTCCACAGCGATTTTCAGCTTATCGCCGGAACCCACCGGGATATGCACCAGTGGGTGATGGAAGGACGGTTTCGCGAGGATCTCTACGCACGTATCAATATGTGGACCTTCGCCCTGCCTGGGCTTGCCGAGCGGCGGGAAGACATCGCCCCCAATATCGAATTTGAACTGCAACGCTTCTCGGCAGAAGCGCAAACGCAGATCCGCTTCGACAAAGAAGCCCGTGAGCGCTATCTGGCCTTTGCCTGTTCCGCTCAGGCGCAGTGGCGCGGCAACTTCCGCGAGCTGAGTTCGTCCATTGCCCGTATGGCAACGCTTGCGGAGCAAGGTCGTATCACCCTGGCCGGCGCTGAAGAGGAGATTACACGCTTACAACAGAACTGGCGCAGCATACCTGCCCCCACGCCGCTCAATGAAGAGATTGATCTCTTTGACCAGCGCCAGCTCGAAACGGTGCTGGAGGTGTGCCGCCGCAGTACCTCTCTCTCCGGGGCAGGCCGCGAGCTGTTTGCCGTCTCACGGCTGAAGAAAGCCAATCCTAACGATGCCGACCGTCTGCGCAAATATCTGGCCCGTTTCGGGCTGAGCTGGGAAAGCATCCACACCGGCACATGAATCCTCTTCACCATAATTTGTTTGAATATTTTTTCCGCACACGATAAACAATACCTATGGCCGTGCTCGATCCCGGCCTTTTTTATACCCGTCATACTTCAGGCCGCACGCGTGTTGGCTGTGTTTGCTCATCCCAGTCACTTACTTCGGTAAGCTCCCTGGGAGTCACACACTTGCCGCCTTCCGGCGACTCGAATTAGTTAGGGTACATAACGAAACACAACACCACACCTGCAAGGAAATCGCTATGCTCGCCGTACTGACCCGGCTGTTCCCGTTATGGGCGCTGCTGCTCTCTGTTGTTGCTTATTACACGCCCTCTACCTTTACGCCCATTGGCCCCTGGGTCAGCACGCTTCTGATGCTGATTATGTTTGGCATGGGCGTACACTTAAAAATTGACGACTTTAAGCGTGTGCTGTCGCGCCCGGCTCCCGTCGCCGCAGGGACTTTTCTGCACTACCTTGTGATGCCATTAGCCGCCTGGCTGCTGGCGATGATTTTCAACATGCCGCCGGACCTTTCTGCCGGGATGGTGCTGGTTGGCAGCGTGGCAAGCGGCACGGCCTCCAACGTGATGATCTATCTGGCGAAGGGTGATGTGGCGCTCTCCGTGACGATTTCGTCTGTCTCCACGCTGGTGGGCGTGATTGCCACGCCGCTGCTCACCCGCCTCTACGTGGACGCGCATATTCAGGTTGATATCATGGGTATGCTGCTCAGCATCCTGCAAATTGTGGTGATACCGATTGGCCTCGGTCTGGTCGTTCACCATCTGTTCCCACGTGTGGTGAAAGCTGTAGAGCCGTACCTGCCGGCATTTTCAATGGTCTGCATTCTGGCGATCATCAGCGCGGTGGTGGCGGGTTCTGCGGCACACATTGCGTCAGTCGGCCTGGTGGTGATAGTGGCGGTGATTCTGCATAACAGCATCGGTCTGCTGTGCGGCTACTGGGGCGGACGTCTGTTTGGTTTTGACGAGTCCACCTGCCGCACGCTTGCGATTGAAGTGGGTATGCAAAACTCCGGGCTGGCGGCAGCGCTCGGTAAAATCTACTTTTCCCCGCTGGCGGCCCTGCCGGGGGCACTGTTCTCGGTGTGGCACAACCTCTCCGGTTCGCTGCTGGCAGGCTACTGGTCTGGTAAGCCTATTGAACAGCAACCGCAGGACAGAGTGACGCAAAAGTAATGAGCAAAGCCGGGTGGCTCACGCTTACCCGGCTTATATCATGGTGAGCTTCGCCACATTGCCGTACACTGGGTTCACTTTCCCACTGAGGGCACACCCATGGCACTCCCCCGCATTACGCAAAAAGAGATGACCGAGCGCGAACAGCGTGAACTGAAAACGTTACTGGATCGCGCACGCATTGCCCACGGACGCGTGCTGACCAACGCCGAAACCAATAACGTCAAAAAAGAGTACATCGACAAACTGATGGTGGAGCGGGAAGCAGAGGCAAAAAAAGCCCGCCAGTTAAAGAAAAAGCAGGCTTACAAACCGGATGAAGCGGCCACCTTTTCGTGGTCGGCCAGTACCTCAACGCGCGGCAGGCGTTAACGTCCTTTCTTCTTACGACCCGGTGCGGTAAAGCGTTTGCGTGACGCCAGCTCCGCCGGGGTTTTTGCCATGTTTTTCGCCCCGCTGGCTGCCGGTTTCTTCGCGGTTGTCGCTGCGGCCTTCGGTTTTACCTTCGCTTTCGGCTTCGCTTCAGACGACGAATTCTCGATGAGTTTAAAGAGGTCGATCAGCTCATCGTCGGTGAGATCACGCCATTCACCCAGTGGAATGCCCGTCAGGCTGACGTTCATGATGCGGGTGCGCTCCAGTTTGGTCACTTCAAATCCAAAGTGTTCGCACATGCGGCGGATCTGGCGGTTCAGCCCCTGCACCAGGGTAATGCGAAACACAAAAGGTGCCTCTTTCTTGACCTTGCATTTTTTGGTGACGGTACCCAGGATCGGTACACCCGCGCCCATGCCACGGATGAAATCGTCGGTAACGGGTTTATCCACCGTCACCAGATACTCTTTTTCGTGATCGTTACCGGCGCGCAAAATCTTGTTGACCAGGTCGCCGTGGTTGGTAAGAAAAATCAGCCCCTGAGAGTCTTTATCCAGACGGCCAATAGGGAAAACGCGCTTACTGTGGTTAACGAAGTCCACGATGTTATCGCGCTCACCATCTTCGGTTGTGCTGACAATACCGACCGGTTTGTTCAGCGCAATCAGCACTAAATCATCGGCTTCGCGCGGCTCAATCAACTGGCCGTTGACCTTCACAACGTCACCGGGCTTAACCTGATCGCCAATGGCAGCGCGTTTACCATTAATAAAGACGTTGCCTTGTTCGATAAAGCGGTCGGCCTCGCGGCGCGAGCAGATTCCGCTCTCACTGATGTATTTATTTAATCGGGTTGATGAGTCTGGCAGCATAAATTCTCCTGTAATCGGTGAAATATATCTCACCTGACTGCAGATAAAAAATCCTCTACACAAGCGCTCGCCAATTAAATGTGATCTGCTGCGTCTTTCTGCATAACGTGACGCCTGAAAGACCGCGCAACGTTGTGTGAGCAACAAACGCGGAATCAACCGATGTGTTGCGTAGATGGGAAAAAAATCTTACAGACCGACGGGCAAAGACACTTATTGCCACTCGCCTTTTCCGCCTGGCCAATCCCCTTTCGGGTGATGCGTAACCCGTTGGAGAGGGCATTAGTGAGCCAAGGGTTCACTGGGGGCCGGGATACAGGATTTATTATAAATAACAGGGGAAGGTTATCATTCTTCTGCTTTATGGTGATAAACGTTCTCAAGAAAACGACATCATCCTTGCCGAAAAATTATCAAATTCAATCACAGAGCAGGGGATATTCACTGATGAACAACCTTACCCTCTATGATCCCGCCACTGCGCTGGTTGATGATGAAATTGCCATCTTTATGGCTGATGCGTTTGAAACAGGCGATGCCGCGTACAGTGCAAAAGCGTTAGGCGTCGTGGCGCGTGCGAAAGGGATGACACAGGTTGCAGCCAGCACGGGTTTATCCCGCGAACAGCTATCTCGCTCAGTCAGTGACTAAGGCAATTCAACGCTGAAAACGACCCTCGCCGTGATGAAAGCGCTGGCCATTGCGCTATCCATTAAGACAGTCATTGCACTATAAACAATAAGCACTGGCAGATGGCGCCGTGCAGTGGATCCGCTGCGCCACCCACTCTGTCAGACTTAATACTCGTCCTTCCCGTCATCGTCGTCGGGCTGTTCCAGCACGCTGTAAGCTACGGAGCAGAACAACGAGTTGAGGCGTTTCATGTCACCCAGCAGGCCCATATGCAGTGAACTGGTTTCAATGCTCTGCACGTTTTGCTGATGTAACCTGTCAACATGCGCGTGAGAATAGCGTCGGTTGAGAATGCGAAAACGGTGCTTACTGCGACGCAGGCGGCGGGCGCTGGTGACATCACCGGAGAAAAAGACCGACATTGCCAGCTTCAGGTTGGTGAGCAGTTGCTCATAGAGCGCATCCAGCTCCCTGAGTCCCTCGACGGAAAAAGCCCGCCGGGCCGCCAGCGATTTATCAGCGATTTCACTCCCCATACGCTCGACAATATCGGACGCCTGCTCCAGGTTGAGCGACATCTCAATAATTTCGGCCCAGCGTTTAGATTCCTCTTCGGCCAGCTCCTCTTTGGGCATACGGGCAAGGTAAAGCTTGATGGCGGTATAAAGCACGTTGATGTCATCAGCGAGCTTACGCAGCTCCTTCTCCTGACGGGGTTCACCGTGCATCACTTTGTGCAGCCCTTCAAGCATGAGCTCCATCGCGTCACCAATGCGTAGCGTTTCACGGGCGGCATTGGCCAGTGCAAGGGTAGGCGTGTCGAGCGCAGAACTGTCCAGGTGCTTCGGCTTAAGCCGGGCGTCCAGTTCTGGTTCATCACGGATTAATCGTTGGCAAAGGGTCGCCATCGCCCCCACAAAGGGCACCATCACCAGACAGCGAATCAGGTTGTAGAAGACGTGGAAATAGATAACCAGCTCAGCTTTGGGCAGCGGCAGCTCGTCCATCAGATCCGCCAGCATATGCACAAACGGCAGAATGGCGATGCTCCCCACCAGCTTAAACAACAGGCTCCCCAGTGCCACGCGGCGGGCGGCGGCATTGGCTGCGCTATTGTTGAGCATCGCCAGCAAGCCAGAGCCGAGGTTCGCGCCAATCACCAGGCAGAGGGCCACCGGGAAAGAGATGATCCCCGCCGTGGTCAGGGTCGCCGTCAGCAGTACGGCGGCCAGGCTCGAATAGCTGATGATCGCGAACACCGCGCCAATGAGCGCATCCAGCATGATATCGCCCGTCAGTGAGGCGAAAATCACCTGTACGCCGTTCGCCTGAGTAATGGGCGTGACCGCCTGTACAATAAGCTCAAGCGCCAGCAGGATAAGCCCAAGGCCGATGCTCACGCGGCCCAGCTGCCCTTCCCGCGTTTGCTTACGTCCAAGAAAGAAGATGACCCCTACGAAAATCAGCAAAGGCGACAACCAGGAGAGATCGAAAGTGAGCACGCGCGCCATCAGCGCGGTTCCCACGTCCGCCCCCAGCACAATCACCAGCGCAGGCGCCAGTGCTACCAGATCCTGGGCCACAAAAGAGGTGACCAGCATGGTGGTCGCATTGCTGCTCTGAACCAGAGCAGTTACCCCAATCCCGGCGCTAAAGGCGAGCGTTTTTTTCTCGACGCTACGGCTGAGTACGGTGCGCAGCCGCGCACCGAATACGCGCATCACGCCGGTACGTACAATGTGTGTGCCCCAGACTAACAGGGCAACCGAAGAGAGCAGGTGAAGCAGAATTAACACGGATGCAGATTCTCCTTATTGTTATAAGTTCCTGTCTTTCCCTCGCTACCCCTTCCTTACTTCAGCAGAAAGGGGGTCGTGCCACCACGGGGGGCGGAAGCGGGGAAGGTTTACTCTCAGTATAAGAGGTTAAACACAATAAAGAGACAGCAGGTGCCCGTTCGCCTTAACCCTTCTGTTTCCTGAGCCACTGCAACGAGCCAATTTTAAGCGTCTCCGAGAGCAGAAAGAGGATAAAGGCCACCAGAGCATCCTCGATGCGCATGATCCGTAAGATGAGAGGAAAGAAGGCAACGGAGCAGGAGAGAGAGAAAAACCGCATCACCTCCTGTAAGCTAATGAACAAAATACCAATCTGTTTTTTCTTAAGGAAACACCAGCCAGAATAAAACAGGGAAACCATCAGCATCAGGTAGATAAAGAAAACACACTGTAACAACAGATAGTCAGCACCCTTCACTTGCATAAACGACAGATTGACATAGAAGTGTCGAATGTCAGACCAGAACGGCAGATTACCCATTTTTACGGAAAAAAAGAGGTAGCTGCCGATAGCGAACACATCCATCATTCCCCAGAACGTAAATATTTTATCTTTTATACTCATCTCATTACTTCATCCTTGTTCGGCTAACCGTATCAAGTATAAAGGCAATCGCGGCAATAATGAGATAAAGAACGTCTGCGGTATTTATTTGGGGGGAATTTTATTATTTTTATTATTGGCTGTCTCTCCTGTAGAAACTTTGTTAATGAAAAAAGCATGTTGTTACCATCGCAAATTTAAAATTATCCGCTTTATTTATAATTTATTATGTTAAATAATCTGCTCTGCTTAATGTCGCAGTAGAGGATGTGAAATGCGCTTCAGTACGATGTCCGATAATGAAATTATCGCCGAATTGTGCCGCCGAATTAAAGAAACCCGTATGCAACTCGGACTGTCGCAAATCGAACTGGCGGAACGCGCTCAGGTTGGCGCCGCGACCATTAAGCGCGTTGAACTGGGCGAGTCCGTCACGCTCAGCACCTTAATTGGCATTTTGCGGGGCCTGGATCGGCTGCATCAACTGGAGTCGATTTTGTATGACTCCCACATACGCGCCTTTAATGCACAGATTAACGCCGCCGTTCCTGCCCGTATCCGCATTCGTAAGAAACAGGCCACCGCGTCGAAAGAGAAATTCGCCGAAGATGCGGCTCTCAAGCACGATGCCCACTCAACCATTAACGAGTGGTACACCTCCTCTGCCTCCCATAGCGTCGTCTGGTCACATCAGGCGCCGGATGTTGCAAAGAAAGAGTAATGACAGAAAAAAACCGTCTGCCAGGCAGACGGTTTAATTGAGGAGATCAGGATTCGCACACCGCGACTTTGATAGCAAGCCCACCCCGCGCCGTTTCTCGGTACTTCGCATTCATGTCTTTACCGGTTTCAAACATCGTTTCGATGACTTTATCCAGAGAGACTTTCGGGTCGCTGGTGCGGTACATCGCCATGCTGGCCGAGTTAATGGCTTTGACTGCCGCAATAGCGTTACGCTCAATGCACGGCACCTGCACCTGACCGGCAACCGGGTCACAGGTCAGTCCCAGATTGTGCTCCATGCCAATTTCAGCAGCAATGCACACCTTCTCCGGGCTACCGCCCAGCAGTTCAGCAAGTCCGGCTGAGGCCATCGAACATGCCACACCCACTTCACCCTGGCAGCCTACTTCCGCACCGGAAATCGAGGCATTCATCTTATACAGAATGCCAACCGCGCCTGCGGTCAGAAAATAGCGCATGTAAATGTCCGGGGTTACGGTTTTGATAAAGCGATCGTAATAAGCCAGAACAGCAGGAATGATCCCGCAGGCGCCATTGGTCGGGGCCGTCACCACACGCCCGCCCGCGGCGTTCTCTTCCCCCACCGCCATTGCAAACATGTTAACCCAGTCCATTGCACTTAATGGGGTAATGGACTGGCTTTGCGGTGCCAGCACACGGTGCAGTGCGGAGGCGCGACGAGGCACCTTCAGTGGGCCTGGCAGAATGCCTTCGGTACTCATCCCACGGTTGATGGCATTGCGCATGGTGTCCCATATTTTCGCCATGTTCTGTTCAACATTGCCCCGACCGTGACGAGCTATCTCGTTTTTCATCATCACGGCTGAAATAGAGAGGCAATTGTCATGGCAGTGGGTTAGTAAATTACGCGCAGAATAGAACGGGAAAGGAATATCAATATCCGCATCCTGGCTTTTACCAAAGTTTTCTTCGGTAACAATGAAGCCGCCACCGATGGAATAATAGGTCTGGAAATGGGCAATTTTGCCCTCGCAAAATGCGGTGATGCTCATACCGTTTTCATGCAGCGGCAGGAACTCATTATGAAAACGCATGCATTCCGCGACCGGAAACTTTATTTCACGCTTCCCTTCTTCGATAAACAGACGCTGGTTGGTGTTGACGTCACGGATAATCGTCGGGATGGCGTCGATATCCACCGTCTCCGGTAAATAACCGGAAAGGCCAAGGATAATGGCGATATCCGTATGGTGGCCTTTGCCGGTTAATGACAGCGAACCGTAAACGTCCACCACCAGCCGCGTGACTTTATGTAACAGGCCTTTTTCCTGCAGGGTATCAACAAACTGTTTTCCCGCTTTCATTGGCCCGACGGTATGAGAGCTGGACGGCCCGATGCTGATTTTGAAAATATCGAAAACGCTAATCATGTGGCACCCATGCGAGTTACGGAGCAGAAAAGAGACGCCGCCTCAGTCAGGCGGCGCGGGAAACTTAGCTGAACAGCGAGAAGAAGATGGCGGAGATGGCAATCAGGCCCATCATGACCACAAACACGTTGCTGATAGCACCACTGTATTTGCGCATCGCCGGGACTTTATTGATGGCATACATCGGCATCAGGAACAGGATGACGGCGATAATCGGGCCACCGAGGTTTTCAATCATGCCGAGGATGCTCGGGTTCAGGGTGGCAACAATCCAGGTGGTCACCAGCATGAACAGCGCCGTGATTTTGTTCAGTTTGTTGAGCTCAATGGACTTGCCTTTGCCGCGCAGAGATTTAATCACCATGCCGTTAAAGCCTTCACGCGCCCCCAGGTAGTGGCCAAGGAAGGATTTAGTAATGGCGATCATGGCAATAATGGGTGCCATCCAGGCAATCACTGGTGCATTAAAGTGGTTTGCCAGGTAAGAGAGAATGGAGATGTTTTGGGCTTTCGCTTCGGCCAGGTTTTCCGGCGACAGGCTCAGCACGCAGCTGAAGACGAAGAACATCACCGTCAGCACCATCATAATATGGGCAAAGCTCAGGATACGGGAGCATTTGCGTTCGGCATCCTGACCGTACTCCTCACGTTTTGCGACAGCAAAGGAGGAGATGATCGGCGAATGGTTAAAGGAGAACACCATGACCGGGATCGCCAGCCACAGGGTCATCCACAGACCGTGGCCGGTGGGCGCCGCGCTGCTCAGTGAGAGGGTATCAAGAACCGCGCCGTTCCATTGGGGGATAAGATACAGCGCCAGCATCATGAGGGCCGCAACGAACGGGAACACCAGCACGCTCATCGCTTTAACGATCATTTTTTCACCGAAGCGCACGACTGCCATCATACCGATAATCAGGATCAGCGACAGGATAGCGCGCGGCGGTGACACCATGCCAAGTTGATGGGTAATAAAGCTGTCGACGGTATTCGTAATGGCTACGCTATATACCAACAGAATCGGGTATATGGCAAAGAAATAGAGCAGAGTAATTAATTTACCCGCACCCACACCAAAATGTTCTTCGACAACTTCGGTAATATCTTCCCCCGGGTTTTTGCCGGACAGGACAAAACGGGTTAAGCCACGGTGAGCAAAAAAGGTCATCGGGAAGGCCAGCAGGGCCATAATAATTAACGGAATTAAACCCCCTACCCCGGCATTAATGGGCAGGAAGAGTACGCCAGCGCCAATTGCAGTACCGTACAGGCCCAGCATCCAGACGGTATCACTCTTTCTCCAGCCACTGCTTTCACGCGTGACAAGAGTACTTTGAACGTTTTCCATATATGGCCTCTGTAATAGATATTTAAGCCAAATTAATTTGGCTCATATTCAAGAAATAAGAACGCTGTCTTTATTTTGTTATTTTATAAAATAAGGCTAAGCTTAGTTATTTACGGCGATCACATAACCTGATTTAGAGAGGTGACTTTTAAGGTATCAAAAATAGTACCTAATTTTTTATATTATTTTGAGGTATCATTTTTAATACGTTATTAATTATGACGCGGATTAACACTCTCTATAGTTATATATACGAAGACGGCTAATGACAATTATAATTGTCATACGATTAATAAAAAATTGTCGTACCGCGATGTCCATCGAATGAAATGATGAAAATAAAAATGGCCTGAATAATCAGGCCATGTATTGAATATGAGCAGCGAGGAGTATTAATCCGCGTCATAGCCTAAATTCGGTGCCAGCCAGCGTTCCACTTCCTGCGTCGACATCCCTTTACGACGGGCATAATCCTCTACCTGGTCGCGCTGCAGCTGCGCCACGGCAAAGTATTTGCTGTCAGGGTGGCTAAAGTACCAGCCAGAGACCGATGCGCCCGGCCACATGGCGAAGGATTCCGTCAGTTTCATGCCGGTGTGGGCTTCCACATCCAGCAGTTCCCAGATGGTGCCTTTCTCGGTGTGCTCCGGGCAGGCCGGGTAGCCCGGTGCCGGGCGAATGCCCTGATAGTTTTCGCGAATCAGCTCCTCATTGCTGAGGTTCTCATTTGGCGCATAACCCCAGTAGACCTTACGCACACGCTCATGCAGATACTCGGCAAAGGCTTCCGCCAGGCGGTCTGCCACCGCTTTCACCATGATTTTGTTGTAATCATCATGCTGCGCGTCGTAAGCCTCTGCCAGTGCATCCTCTTCCAGGCCACCGGTCACCGCAAAGGCACCAATGTAGTCTTCTTTTCCGCTGAGTTTGGGTGCGACGAAATCGGCCAGACAGTAGTTTGCAAAGCCGACTTTTTCCGTTTGCTGGCGCAGATGATGCGCGACGGTCAGCACCTGCGTGCGGCTCTCGTCGCGGTAGATTTCTACATCGTCGCCGACGCGGTTCGCCGGGAACAGACCGACTACGCCACGCGGGTTGAGCGTCTTCTCACGGCTGAGCATATCCAGCATATCGTTGGCGTCCTGGAACAGGCGTTTCGCCTCTTCCCCCACCACGTCATCTTCGAGAATGCGCGGATATTTTCCGGCCAGCGACCAGGTCATAAAGAACGGCGTCCAGTCGATGTAGTTGCGCAGCGTTTCGATGCTGGCTTCCACGTCCTGCACGCCCAGCTTGTGCGCAACCGGCGGCGTGTAGCTTGCCCAGTCAAACGCCAGATCGTTTTCGCGCGCAGCGGCCAGCGTTACCGGTGGGGTACGCGGTTTCTTGCGTGCATGCTGAATACGCACGGTTTCGTACTCTTTGCGGGTGCGGGCCACAAAGTCATCACGTTGAGTCTCCGATAACAGCGCCGCCACCACACCCACGGTCCGCGAGGCGTTCTGTACGTAAACCGTCGGGCCGCTATAGTTCTGCTCGATTTTCACCGCCGTGTGCGCTTTCGAGGTCGTCGCCCCGCCAATCAGCAGCGGCAGGGTAAAGCCCTGACGCTCCATCTCTTTGGCGACGTTCACCATCTCATCCAGCGACGGGGTAATCAGCCCGGAGAGGCCAATCAGGTCGGCATTCACTTCGCGGGCGGTTTTGAGGATTTTTTCTGTCGGCACCATCACGCCAAGGTCGACGATTTCGTAGTTATTACACTGCAAAACGACGCCAACGATATTTTTGCCGATGTCATGCACGTCGCCTTTCACCGTGGCGATGACCATTTTTCCGTTGCTGGAGCCTTTCTCTTTGCTGGCTTCGATAAAGGGCTCCAGCCAGGCCACCGCCTGTTTCATGACGCGGGCCGATTTTACCACCTGTGGCAGGAACATTTTGCCCTCACCGAAGAGATCGCCCACCACATTCATGCCATCCATCAGCGGGCCTTCAATCACCTCAATCGGGCGCGCAGCCTGCTGACGAGCCTCTTCGGTGTCCAGCTCAATGAATTCAGTGATGCCTTTGACCAGCGAGTACTCAAGACGCTTTTTCACATCCCAACTACGCCATTCCGCCTGCTGGGTGTTAGCGGTTTCATCGGTTTTACTGCCGCGGTATTTTTCCGCCAGATCGAGTAGACGCTCGGTGCCGTCATCGCGGCGGTTGAGGATCACATCTTCAACCGCTTCGCGTAGCTCGGCGGGCAGGTCGTCGTAAATCGCCAACTGCCCGGCGTTCACAATCCCCATATCCATCCCGTTCCGGATGGCGTAATAGAGGAAGACAGCGTGGATTGCTTCACGCACCGGGTCATTACCACGGAACGAGAACGAGACGTTCGATACGCCACCGGAGATCAGCGCATGCGGCAGTTCACGCTTAATGTCTTCACAGGCACCGATGAAATCCTGGGCGTAGTTATTGTGCTCCTCGATACCGGTCGCGACCGCGAAGATGTTCGGGTCAAAAATAATATCTTCCGGCGGGAAGCCCACCTCTTCGGTCAGGATGTTGTACGCCCGGCGGCAAATCTCGATTTTGCGCTCTCGGGTATCCGCCTGCCCCACTTCGTCAAAGGCCATCACCACCATCGCGGCACCATAACGGCGCACCAGCTTCGCGTGATGGATAAAGGTGTCGACACCCTCTTTCATTGAGATAGAGTTGACGATGCCCTTGCCCTGGATGCATTTCAGCCCCTTTTCGATGACCTCCCATTTGGAGGAGTCAATCATGATGGGCACGCGGGCAATATCCGGCTCACCGGCGATGAGATTAAGGAAACGCACCATTGCCGCTTCCGCGTCGAGCATCCCTTCATCCATGTTGATATCGATAATCTGCGCACCGCTTTCCACCTGCTGGCGGGCGACATCCAGCGCGTCGTTGTACTTCTCTTCTTTAATAAGACGTTTAAATTTGGCTGAACCGGTAACGTTGGTACGTTCCCCCACGTTCACAAACAGGCTGTCGTCGCCAATGTTCAGCGGTTCCAGACCGGCCAGGCGGCAGGCCACCGGCAGATCCGGCAACTTACGCGGCGCCAGGCCTGCCACAGCATCGCTCATCGCCTTGATGTGCTCCGGCGTGGTGCCGCAACAGCCACCCACGATGTTAAGGAAGCCCGCTTCGGCCCACTCGCGGATTTGCGCCGCCATGGTGTCCGCATCAAGATCGTACTCACCAAAGGCGTTGGGCAGGCCGGCGTTCGGGTGCGCGGTCACGTAGCATTCGGCGATGCGGGAGAGTTCCTGCACATACTGGCGCAGTTCGTCCGGCCCCAGCGCACAGTTGAGGCCGAAAGTGAGCGCATCGGCGTGGCGCAGGGAGTTATAAAAGGCTTCCGTCGTCTGCCCTGAGAGCGTGCGCCCGGAGGCGTCGGTAATGGTGCCGGAAATCATGATCGGCAGGTCGACGCCCAGCGCGTCAAATTCTTCTTTTACCGCAAAAATGGCGGCCTTGGCGTTGAGGGTATCGAACACCGTCTCAATCAGGATGAGGTCGCAGCCCCCTTCCACCAGCGCTTTGGTGGACTCGCGATACGCCTCTACCAGCCCGTCAAAGGTGATATTACGAAACGCCGGGTCGTTAACGTCCGGTGAGATAGAGGCAGTACGGTTGGTTGGCCCGAGAACCCCGGCCACGTAGCGCGGTTTTTCCGGCGTGCGGGCTGTCCATTCATCAGCGCAGGCGCGTGCCAGCTTCGCCGCGGCAAAGTTGATTTCCGCTGACAGGGATTCCATCTGGTAATCCGCCATCGCGATAGTCGTCGAGTTAAAGGTGTTGGTTTCGATAATATCCGCACCCGCAGCAAAATAGGCGGAGTGGATAGTCGCAATCACCTCGGGCTGGGTAATGACCAGCAGGTCATTGTTACCTTTGAGATCGCAGGGCCAGTTGGCGAAACGTTCGCCGCGAAAATCCTGCTCACTCAGACGTTGATTCTGGATCATGGTGCCCATGCCCCCATCCAGAATCAGAATGCGTTCGTTTAACTGCTGCTTCAGTTGTTCAACTTTGCTGCTCACACGTGCTCCCGACGACGCTCAACCAGGCCAAAAGGCCAGCAGGACATACTGGCATAAACTGGCAGATCGGAAAAGTCGCACAGGGGTAACATGAGAGATGTTCACCTGAACTCATCCGATCAGTAGTTGATGGGGTTGCGTTATAATTCTATAAAACGAAAATGATTTCCACGATACAGAAAAGGAGTCAGCTATGGTTGCCAATGTACCCGCTAAACGCGGCAGAAAACCCGCTACTGCCGCTGCCACGCAACCCACAGGTCAGGTCCAGTCGTTAACGCGCGGGCTTAAGCTGCTGGAGTCCATTGCTGAATCCCACGGCAGCGTGGCGTTAACCGAACTGGCACAGCAGGCTGGCTTGCCCAACTCCACCACCCACCGCTTACTGACCACCATGCAACAACTGGGGTTTGTGCGTCAGGTGGGCGAACTGGGCCACTGGTCCGTAGGGGCGCATGCCTTTATCGTCGGCAGCAGCTTCCTGCAAAGCCGCAATCTGATGGCGATTGTGCATCCGATTTTGCGCACCCTGATGGAGAACTCCGGCGAAACGGTCAACCTGGCGGTACTCGACCAGAGCGATCATCAGGCCATTATTATCGACCAGGTGCAGTGCACCCAGCTTATGCGTATGTCCGCACCGATTGGCGGCAAGCTGCCGATGCACGCTTCAGGGGCGGGGAAAGCTTTTCTGTCTCAGTTAAGCGAGGAGCAGGTCACGGGCTTGCTGCATCGTAAAGGGCTGCATGCTTATACCCATGCGACGCTGGTCTCGCCGATACATCTTAAAGAAGATCTTGCCCAGACGCGCAAGCGCGGCTACTCCTTTGATGACGAAGAGCATGCACTGGGTCTGCGCTGCGTTGCCGCCTGTATTTATGATGAACATGGCGTGCCGTTCGCGGCAATCTCTATTTCGGGTCCGGTTTCACGCATCACGGATGACCGGGTGACGGAGCTGGGGGCGATGGCGATCAAAGGGGCGAAAGAGGTGACGCTGGCCTGGGGCGGGATGCGCTAAGGCTGATGCCCTTATCCTGGCCCTCTCCCCTAAGAGGAGAGGGAACCGTCTGTGCTCGCATTTTTTATGAGGATTCCTCAGCCCACCGGGAGAGGAGGCCTCAGTAACATTACGCTTTACAGCGATAACACAGCGCAATGTGAATAAAACAGTTACAGTGAGAAGGTACAAACCCTAAAAACGGCAACAATGTTGCCGTTTTGCTTTTACCTTCTAATACAAAACCGCTGGCGCCGGCGGTAGGCGTAAACATCCTCCACGTGGCCGTTTTTAATACGTGTTTGTAACCCGCGCCAGTAATCTGCCCGCAGCAGGTCCGCATGCATCTCCTCAAATAAAGGTCCGATTTGCGGGTCTGCGCAGAGCCAGTGGCGAAATTCCTCCGGGAACACATCTCCCGGCGCGACGCTGTACCAGGGTTCCGCACTCATCTCGTCTTCCGGGTAGCGCGGCGGAGGAATATCCCGGAAATTCACCTCGGTCATGTAGCAAATTTCGTCATAGTCGTAGAACACCACACGCCCGTGGCGGGTGACGCCGAAGTTTTTAAACAACATATCGCCGGGAAAAATATTCGCGGCCGCAAGCTGGCGAATCGCGTTACCATACTCCTCAACGGCATCGCGCAGCTGCTGACCGCTTACCCGCTCAAACCACAGATTGAGCGGCACCATCCGCCGCTCGATATAAAGATGGCTGATGACAATGCGATCGCCGAGGTCGGTGATCTTTTGTGATGCCTCTTTAAATAGCAATGCCATTAATTCTGGTGCTATCCGGCGTTTCTCCAGCACGAAGTTTTCGAACTCCTGGGTGTCCGCCATGCGCCCTACGCGATCGTGCTCTTTGACAAGCTGATAGCAGGCACGTACATGGGCGGCACTCATCTCTTTTTGCGGCGGGAACTGGTCCTTAATGATTTTAAACACCCGATCAAAGCCCGGCAGAGTGAACACCAGCATCACCATGCCGCGTATGCCCGGCGCTTCGATAAACTGCTCATCACTGCCCGCAAGGTAGCTCAGATATTCACGGTAGCTTTCGGTTTTGCCATGCTTCTGGCAGCCAATTGCCATATACAACTCGGCGGTAGTTTTGCCGGGCAGGATTTCCCGCAGCCACTCCACCAGCGCGGCAGGCTGTGGTGCATAAACCATAAAGTAGGAGCGGGCGAAGCCAAATACGATGCTGGCTTCAGCGATGGCCGTCAGACAGGTATCCACAAAAAGCTCGCCATCATCGCTACGGTGAATCGGCAACAAAAAAGGCAGCGTCCCCGCAGGCGTAACCAGTTTGCCTACCAGCCAGGCCGCTTTATTACGATAAAAGAGTTCATTGGCGATATGCAGATGCGCCTTGCGTAGCACCTCAACACCGAAGGTTTCCACCAGATGGGCAATGATGTAGCCCACGTCCCGCGTCAGGTTCTGCCAGGGCAGGCGTAATGGTAAATCACTGAGCACCCGCGTCAGCAGCGTTTCCCAACAAGCTTCAGGGTAAAAATCTTTTGCCAGCGGACGGGCATGCTCACGAAAATGGCGTTCTGGCTGAGAACTGAATATGAATAGCCGCTCGGGCGTCAGCGCATGGTGATCGAACAGGCGGCAATATACGGAGTTAAAAAAACTCTCGGCGATTTCATAGCGCGGATAGTCCGGAAGAAGCTGGGTATAGTGCGCTTTAACCTGAAGGAGAAAATCGGGGTCAGGGCGCGGGTTATCAGTAATACAGCGCAGTTGTTCCACCACCAGCCCCACATGGTGATCGTAGAGATGGATGCGTTGTTTCATCGCCTGCTGTACCGCATGCCAGTCGGCTTGTTCAAAGCGCTGCTGCGCCCCGGAGGTAACCTCCAGAAAACGACCATACTGGGCGTCGAAGCCCTGCAGAATGGTTTGTGCAATCAGTAGTTCCAGCCCACGCGACATAGCGTCCCCTCACCCCGGCCCTCTCCCCGGAGGGGCGAGGGAGAAAAAAACGGCACGAATCCTGAGCCCCCAACCCTGTCATCCTCTCTCCCTGAGGGTTGGGGAATCCCCACAAAAAAAGGCGAGCACGGCCAGTTCCCTCTCCCCAATGGGGAGAGGGAGAAAAAAAACGGCACGAATCCTGACCACCCACCCCTGTCATCCTCTCTCCCTGAGGGTTGGGAAATCCCCACCAAAAAAGCGAGCACGGCCAGTTCCCGCTCCCCAATGGGGAGAGGGAGAAAAAAACGGCACGAATCCTGACCACCCACCCCTGTCATCCTCTCTCCCTGCGGATTGGGAAATCCCCACCAAAAAAGCGAGCACGGCCAGTTCCCGCTCCCCAATGGGGAGAGGGAGAAAAAAACGGCACGAATCCTGAGCACCCAACCCTGTCATCCTCTCTCCCTAAGGGTTGGGGAATCCCCACAAAAAAAGGCGAGCACGGCCAGTTCCCTCTCCCCAATGGGGAGAGGGTTAGGGTGAGGGGAAAATTAAAACTGCGACTCTTCCGTTGACCCGGTCAGCGCCGTCACCGACGAAACGCCACCCTGGATGATAGTGGTGACCTTATCGAAATAACCCGTCCCCACCTCCTGCTGATGGGACACAAAGGTATAACCCTCTTTGGCGGCGGCAAATTCCGGTTGCTGCACTTTTTCGACGTAGTGACGCATTCCTTCGCCCTGCGCATAAGAACGCGCCAGATCGAACATGTTGAACCACATGCTGTGAATACCCGCGAGCGTAATAAACTGATACTTGTAGCCCATGTCTGACAACTGTTGCTGGAAACTGGCGATGGTTTGATCGTCCAGATTTTTCTGCCAGTTAAATGAGGGAGAACAGTTGTAGGCCAGCAATTTCCCTGGGAACTTCGCATGAATCGCATCGGCGAAGCGCTTCGCCAGCGCCAGGTCCGGTGTGGAGGTTTCACACCACACTAAATCAGCATAAGGCGCATACGCCAGGCCACGGCTGATAGCCTGTTCGATACCGGCGTGAGTACGGTAAAACCCTTCGCTGGTGCGCTCACCGGTAATGAATGCGCTGTCGTAAGGGTCGCAATCAGAAGTGATCAAATCCGCCGCGTCAGCATCGGTACGCGCAATCACCAGCGTTGGCACCCCCAGTACATCTGCCGCCAGGCGTGCGGCCACCAGTTTCTGCACTGCTTCCTGCGTCGGAACCAGTACCTTGCCGCCCATATGTCCGCATTTTTTCACCGAGGCGAGTTGATCTTCGAAGTGAACCGCCGCTGCACCGGCTTCAATCATCGATTTCATCAGCTCGAAGGCATTCAGTACACCGCCAAATCCGGCTTCCGCATCGGCGACGATCGGCAGGAAGTAGTCCACGTAGCGCGGATCGTTGGGTTCAATACCGGATGACCACTGGATCTGATCCGCGCGGCGGAAGGTGTTGTTGATCCGATCCACCACGGAGGGCACGGAGTTAGCCGGATAGAGCGATTGATCCGGATACATGCTGGATGCGAGGTTCGCATCTGCGGCCACCTGCCAGCCGGACAAATAAATGGCTTCCACGCCCGCCTTCGCCTGCTGCAGTGCCTGCCCACCGGTCAGCGCGCCCAGACTGTTGACATAGCCTTTCTTCGATTCGCCATGCAATAAACGCCACATTTTCGCGGCACCCAGCTGCGCCAGCGTATATTCCGGGTTCACCGAGCCACGTAATTTCACCACCTCTTCCGCGCTGTAAGGACGTGTAATGCCTTCCCAGCGAGAGTGAGTCCATTCTTTTTGTAATTCTTCGATTTGTTGGGTACGGGTTTTCATGTGCAGATGCTCCATTTTTTATCCTGGCAACCCAGGCGTTATTAGTGAAGGCAGTTTGCTTTCGGGAAGCCGCTTATCCCTTCGGGACCACCCCAGGGCGTTTAAAACGTGTTGCGTTTTGTCTCAGAACTGCCCGAAGTCAAAATGGCGAACAAAATAGCCTGGGCGTTATGCGAGCAGGCGGTAGCCCGGCAAGGTCAGGAAATCAATCAGCTCATCAGAAGTGGTGATTTGTTCCATCAACCGCGCGGCATCGTTGAAACGACCGCTGCTGAAGCGGTGCTCCCCCAGCTCGTCCTGAATGACCCGCATCTCTTCAGCAAGCATCTGGCGGAACAGGGCTTTGGTCACAGGCTTACCGTTACTGAGTGTTTTCTCGTGGTGGATCCACTGCCAGATGGAGGTGCGGGAGATTTCAGCCGTGGCCGCGTCCTCCATCAGACCATAGATCGGCACACACCCATTGCCGGAGATCCAGGCTTCGATGTACTGCACCGCCACGCGGATATTGGCGCGCATCCCCTTTTCAGTTCGTTCACCGTCAGCTGGCGCTAACAGTTGTTCTGCGGTAATAGGTGCATCTTCTTCCCGGGTGACAGAGAGCTGATTAGGATTCTCACCCAACGCTTTGCTAAAGACGTCCATCGCCGTGTCGGCAAGACCAGGGTGCGCAATCCAGGTTCCGTCATGCCCATTGTTGGCTTCCAGCGCTTTGTCCGCTTTAACTTTCTCCAGCACCTGATTGTTGCGCTCAGTATCTTTACTCGGAATGAAGGCCGCCATACCGCCCATCGCAAACGCGCCGCGTTTGTGGCAGGTTTTGATCAACAGACGCGAATAGGCATTGAGGAAAGGTTTGTCCATAGTAACGACCTGACGGTCAGGCAACACCCGGTCCGGGTGGTTTTTCAGTGTCTTGATATAGCTGAAAATATAGTCCCAGCGACCACAGTTAAGCCCCACAATATGGTCGCGCAACGCGTGCAGGATCTCATCCATCTGGAAAACCGCAGGCAGCGTTTCAATCAACAGGGTGGCTTTGATGGTGCCGCGAGGCAGATTAAAGCGATCTTCGCTATAGCTGAAAACCTCACTCCACCATGCGGCTTCCTGCCAGGCCTGGGTTTTTGGCAGATAGAAATAGGGGCCGCTGCCTTTAGCCAGGAGCGCTTTATAGTTGTGGAAGAAGTAGAGCGCGAAATCAAACAGGCTACCGGGAATGGCTTCACCCCGCCAGGTAACATGTTTTTCTGGCAGATGCAGACCGCGCACACGGCAAATCAGTACCGCCGGATTGGGCTTAAGTTGGTAAATTTTCCCGGCATCGTTGGTGTAACTGATGGTGCCGTTCACTGCATCGCGCAGGTTAACCTGTCCCTCAATAACTTTGTCCCAGTCGGGTGAGAGGGAATCTTCAAAATCCGCCATGAAGACCTTCACATTGGCGTTGAGCGCGTTGATCACCATCTTGCGCTCTACCGGCCCGGTGATCTCTACGCGGCGATCCATGAGGTCAGCCGGAATCCCACGGATCTTCCATTCACTATTTCTAATGGAATCCGTTTCCGAAATAAAATCAGGAAGCGTCCCTTCGTCAATAGCCTGTTGTTGCTGGATGCGTGCCGCCAGCAGTTTATTACGTTGTGGCGTAAAGCGCGTAACCAGTTCAGTCAAAAACTCTACCGCACCGGGCGTAAGAATATGCTCTTCCCGCTCGCCAGAAGGTTTAATAAACGTCAGTTCGTCCGTTGTCGTTGCCTGTTGTGTCATTACGCAGCCCTCGTCAGTGATCCGAATACGTCCCCACGCTGAAAGAGACAGGTTGTCGTTTTTTCGTTCAGCAGAAATAAGACTACTCAATTAAAATCCAAAATCAAAAACAATTTCCATTTTTAATTTAAAATCAATTTAACGTATTGATAACAAATGATTTAAAGTTTGTATCGTTCATGGAGGGGGTTTCGGAAATAAAAAAGGCACCCGAAGGTGCCTTAAAATGCTGCTGAAACGGTTAACGATCCCGCAAATGGATCAGTCCAGAGTGGGGTTCATGTGGCGCAGATCGTAAGGGGTGATCTGGTAAACATAGTAGTTCAACCAGTTGATAAACAGCAGGTTTCCATGGCTACGCCAGGTAGCATGCGGTTTGTTCTGCGGATCGTTTTTAGGAAAATAGTTATAGGGAACCTCTGGTGACAGCCCCGCCTCCACATCGCGGAAATATTCTCCCGCCAGGGTGTTGGCATCATACTCAGGGTGGCCGGTAACAAAGGCGATACGCTTGTCTTTACTGGCGAAGAGGTAAGCGTCTCCATCGTCTGTTTCAGCCAGGATTTCAAGATCGGTATAGTCACGAATCAACGCGGCCGGGAAGTCGGCGTAACGGGAGTGCGGCGCCAGGAAGGTATCGTCAAAACCACGGGTCAGCAGCGCATGAGGGTGCAGAATGCGGTGCTCGTAAACGCCGGAGAGTTTTCCTTCACGAGTTTGCTTGGGGATACCATACAGAATATTGAGCGCCGCCTGTACGGCCCAACAGACAAAAAGCGTTGAGGTGACGTGATCTTTGGCCCACTCCAGCACCTGCTGGATCTGCGGCCAGTAGGCCACATCGTTAAACTCGACCAGCCCCAGCGGCGCGCCTGTAACGATCAGTCCATCGAAATTCTCTTCGCTGATTTCATCGAAATTGCAGTAGAAATTGTTCAGATGCTCAACGGGTGTATTGCGGGATTCTCGTGTATCAATACGCAGCAGTTTAACGTCAACCTGCAGGGGAGAGTTGGAAAGCAGGCGTAAAAACTGGTTCTCCGTCTCGATTTTCTTCGGCATCAGATTGAGAATAAGTACCTTCAGCGGACGAATTTCCTGACCAGTTGCACGTGACGTCGTCATTACAAAGACGTTTTCATCACGTAAGAAATTGACGGCTGGTAGCTCGTCCTGCACCCGAATCGGCATAACTTATATCCTCACTGCATACGTTTAAACGTTTAGACATCCAGACAGCTGGAAAGATACCCAGGATTTCTGTAAATGTCGAGTCTGCATGTGGAAGGTGAGGAAGTTTCACGTCGCGACTGTGTCGCAACGTGGCAATTTGTGGTCAGGAGATAATTTTAGGCTTACTGGCGGGGGGATTAGCGTCTTTACCCTGCCGACTGAGCGCCGCCAGGACCTGTTCATCGTTCAGAAGCGTCTCATCATCGATGACTTTGGGATATTTACACCGCCCCTGTGAGGCCCCGAAGGTCATTTCAAGCAAGGCTCTTTCTTCTACCGCCGACAGCCCGCCCTCGTTCATTTCCAGGGCGTGGCTGAGGATCTGCAAGTTTCCCGCGCCGGGTAGCACATGCCAGAAAGATCGGGGTGCAACCTGCTTAATAAGATGGGCCAGGAAACCTTCCGCTTCAAAGAAATCGGCAATAATGATGCGTTGATTGCTGAATATGTGGGTACCGGTGACCTGCTGGCGCGTATTAAGGTTACGAACCACCATTCGGTTTTTATAAATCTGAGCGTACAGAACAGTCATAGCCAATTCCTTTAGCAATACGTTCAACGTTTTGAGATATAACAATAGCAAAAAAGCCCCATGCTTTCGCATGAGGCTTTTCTGTTTGTTTGATGCCTGGCAGTTCCCTACTCTCGCATGGGGAGACCCCACACTACCATCGGCGCTACGGCGTTTCACTTCTGAGTTCGGCATGGGGTCAGGTGGGACCACCTCACGCCAAAACAGCTTCGGCGTTGTAAGGTTAAGCCTCACGGTTCATTAGTATCGGTTAGCTCAACGCATCGCTGCGCTTACACACCCGACCTATCAACGTCGTCGTCTTCAACGTTCCTTCAGGAGACTTAAAGTCTCAGGGAGAACTCATCTCGGGGCAAGTTTCGTGCTTAGATGCTTTCAGCACTTATCTTTTCCGCATTTAGCTACCGGGCAGTGCCATTGGCATGACAACCCGAACACCAGTGATGCGTCCACTCCGGTCCTCTCGTACTAGGAGCAGCCCCCCTCAATTCTCCAGCGCCCACGGCAGATAGGGACCGAACTGTCTCACGACGTTCTAAACCCAGCTCGCGTACCACTTTAAACGGCGAACAGCCGTACCCTTGGGACCTACTTCAGCCCCAGGATGTGATGAGCCGACATCGAGGTGCCAAACACCGCCGTCGATATGAACTCTTGGGCGGTATCAGCCTGTTATCCCCGGAGTACCTTTTATCCGTTGAGCGATGGCCCTTCCATTCAGAACCACCGGATCACTATGACCTGCTTTCGCACCTGCTCGAGCCGTCACTCTCGCAGTCAAGCTAGCTTATGCCATTGCACTAACCTCCTGATGTCCGACCAGGATTAGCTAACCTTCGTGCTCCTCCGTTACACTTTAGGAGGAGACCGCCCCAGTCAAACTACCCACCAGACACTGTCCGCAACCCGGATMACGGGTCCACGTTAGAACATCAAACATTAAAGGGTGGTATTTCAAGGTTGGCTCCACGCAGACTGGCGTCCACGCTTCAAAGCCTCCCACCTATCCTACACATCAAGGCTCAATGTTCAGTGTCAAGCTATAGTAAAGGTTCACGGGGTCTTTCCGTCTTGCCGCGGGTACACTGCATCTTCACAGCGAGTTCAATTTCACTGAGTCTCGGGTGGAGACAGCCTGGCCATCATTACGCCATTCGTGCAGGTCGGAACTTACCCGACAAGGAATTTCGCTACCTTAGGACCGTTATAGTTACGGCCGCCGTTTACCGGGGCTTCGATCAAGAGCTTCTCCTTACGGATAACCCCATCAATTAACCTTCCGGCACCGGGCAGGCGTCACACCGTATACGTCCACTTTCGTGTTTGCACAGTGCTGTGTTTTTAATAAACAGTTGCAGCCAGCTGGTATCTTCGACTGGTTTCAGCTCCGTGAGCAAGTCACTTCACCTACGCACCAGCGTGCCTTCTCCCGAAGTTACGGCACCATTTTGCCTAGTTCCTTCACCCGAGTTCTCTCAAGCGCCTTGGTATTCTCTACCTGACCACCTGTGTCGGTTTGGGGTACGATTTCGTGTTACCTGATGCTTAGAGGCTTTTCCTGGAAGCAGGGCATTTGTCACTTCAGCACCGTAGTGCCTCGTCATCACACCTCAGCGTTAAAAGGTACCGGATTTACCTGGAACCTCCGCCTACATGCTTAAACCGGGACAACCGTCGCCCGGCCGACATAGCCTTCTCCGTCCCCCCTTCGCAGTAACACCAAGTACAGGAATATTAACCTGTTTCCCATCGACTACGCCTTTCGGCCTCGCCTTAGGGGTCGACTCACCCTGCCCCGATTAACGTTGGACAGGAACCCTTGGTCTTCCGGCGAGCGGGCTTTTCACCCGCTTTATCGTTACTTATGTCAGCATTCGCACTTCTGATACCTCCAGCAGCCCTCACAGGCCACCTTCAACGGCTTACAGAACGCTCCCCTACCCAACAACACATAAGTGTCGCTGCCGCAGCTTCGGTGCATGGTTTAGCCCCGTTACATCTTCCGCGCAGGCCGACTCGACCAGTGAGCTATTACGCTTTCTTTAAATGATGGCTGCTTCTAAGCCAACATCCTGGCTGTCTGTGCCTTCCCACATCGTTTCCCACTTAACCATGACTTTGGGACCTTAGCTGGCGGTCTGGGTTGTTTCCCTCTTCACGACGGACGTTAGCACCCGCCGTGTGTCTCCCGTGATAACATTCTCCGGTATTCGTAGTTTGCATCGGGTTGGTAAGCCGGGATGGCCCCCTAGCCGAAACAGTGCTCTACCCCCGGAGATGARTTCACGAGGCGCTACCTAAATAGCTTTCGGGGAGAACCAGCTATCTCCCGGTTTGATTGGCCTTTCACCCCCAGCCACAGGTCATCCGCTAATTTTTCAACATTAGTCGGTTCGGTCCTCCAGTTAGTGTTACCCAACCTTCAACCTGCCCATGGCTAGATCACCGGGTTTCGGGTCTATACCCTGCAACTTAACGCCCAGTTAAGACTCGGTTTCCCTGCGGCTCCCCTATACGGTTAACCTTGCTACAGAATATAAGTCGCTGACCCATTATACAAAAGGTACGCAGTCACACCACGAAGGTGCTCCCACTGCTTGTACGTACACGGTTTCAGGTTCTTTTTCACTCCCCTCGCCGGGGTTCTTTTCGCCTTTCCCTCACGGTACTGGTTCACTATCGGTCAGTCAGGAGTATTTAGCCTTGGAGGATGGTCCCCCCATATTCAGACAGGATACCACGTGTCCCGCCCTACTCTTCGAGTTCACAACAGATGCRTTTTCGTGTACGGGACTTTCACCCTGTACCGTGCGACTTTCCAGACGCTTCCACTAACACATTTGCTGATTCAGACTCTGGGCTCYTCCCCGTTCGCTCGCCGCTACTGGGGGAATCTCGGTTGATTTCTTTTCCTCGGGGTACTTAGATGTTTCAGTTCCCCCGGTTCGCCTCATGCCACTATGTATTCATGACATGATAGTGTGACGARTCACACTGGGTTTCCCCATTCGGGTATCGCCGGGTCAAGGGTTCATATCACCTCGCCGGCGCTTATCGCAGATTAGCACGCCCTTCATCGCCTCTGACTGCCAGGGCATCCACCGTGTACGCTTGGTCGCTTAACCTCACAACCCGAAGCTGTTTCGTAAAAC
>NZ_JAHVDV010000039.1:0-39527 GCF_051486985.1 Yokenella regensburgei | reverse complement strand
TCCGCGTCAAGCCGGAAGGGTGTGGAGAGGTGCTGCTGAAGGGAAAAGGTGACGACGGCGATGGCACGCGGGGGGAGCCCCTCCACGTCAAGGGTAAAGCGAAGGCCTTCCTGAGACATACATTCCTCCGTGACCAGTCACGCTACCGCTGGAGGAAACCGAAGTTTCTCCTGCCTGGCATGACCTGATTGTCCTTAATATAAAAAGGGATAATTGCAGATGGAAGGAAAGAGACGAAGCGATAACACAATGGGAAGGGGGAAATTCGGAATTTGTATAAGGGTGAGAGTTAAGGGGAAAAAAGTAAAGGATGCGCCATTTAAGATCCCCAGTGCGCATAAAAAAATCCGTAAGCGGGGCGCTTCGGAGTGTTTCATAGTCACTGGACTAAAAAAGGATCCTTAACCAATCGGCATTAGCGTAAACTATGGCCGATTTTTATTAAGCGAGATAACCATGACCGACGCTTTTACTTCTGCCGACCACACCCTGGACGCACTGGGCCTGCGTTGCCCGGAGCCGGTGATGATGGTGCGCAAAACCGTTCGCAACATGCAGCCGGGTGAAACCCTGCTGGTGATTGCAGACGACCCGGCAACGACGCGCGATATTCCAGGATTTTGTCGTTTTATGGAACACGAGTTGGTGGCGCTTGAAACGGCCTCACTGCCGTACCGGTATCTGCTGCGTAAAGGGCAATAAATTCTCTTTAAGCGTGTCTGTTTTTATCCAGTTTGCGATCTCTGACACCAATCTAAACCACCGTTTCATTTTTTGGCGCTTTTTGTGAGGCGCTTCACCCTCCCTTTTCCAGCGGTAGACTAGTTTTTAAGCGTAAAAATAAAACATTGTTTTAACATTTACCGCTTCCTACCCTGGAGAAGACCCGATGAAAACGACTATCAAGCCGTTGCTGGCCGCGTTGTGCCTGTCCTCCGTGTCACTGTTATTTGTTGCCAACGTTAACGCCCAGACGATTAAAGCCGCCGATGTGCACCCGGAAGGTTATCCCAATATTGTTGCCGTCCAAAAAATGGGAGAAAAACTTAAACAACAAACGGACGGTAAGCTGGAGATAAAAGTCTTCCCCGGCGGTGTACTGGGCGATGAAAAACAGATGATTGAGCAGGCGCAAATGGGCGCTATTGATATGATTCGCGTCTCTATGGCCCCGGTGGCCGCCATTCTCCCGGATATCGAAGTCTTCACGCTACCCTATGTATTCCGTGATGAAGACCATATGCACAAGATCATTGATGGCGATATCGGTAAGCAGATCGGCGATAAGCTGACCGCCAATCCTAAGTCCCGGCTGGTTTTCCTTGGCTGGATGGACTCCGGCACGCGTAACCTCATCACGAAAAAACCGGTGGTGAAGCCTGAAGATTTGCAGGGGATGAAAATCCGCGTTCAGGGCAGTCCCGTGGCCCTGGCGACGTTAAAACAGATGGGTGCTAACTCGGTAGCAATGGGCGTAAGCGAGGTGTACAGCGGCATGCAAACGGGCGTTATTGATGGTGCGGAAAATAACCCACCGACGTTTATTGCCCATAACTATATGCCGATTGCCAAAAACTATACCCTCAGCGGTCACTTTATTACCCCCGAAATGTTGCTCTACTCCAAAGTGAAATGGGACAAACTCAGCGCGGATGATCAGAAAAAAATCCTGACGCTCGCGCGTGAAGCCCAGTTCGAACAGCGCAAACTCTGGGACGCTTATAACCAGCAGGCACTGGAAAAGATGAAAGCGGGTGGCGTGCAATTTCATGACATCGACAAAGCGGTGTTTATCAAAGCAACAGAGCCGGTGCGCGCCCAGTATGGCGACAAGCATCAGGATCTGATGAACGCTATCGCTAACGTTAAATAACCCCCACTTTTTGCGGAGAATGTATGTCAGAACTCTACTCTAAGTGGATGGATCGCCTGTACCTGCTCGCCATGACGATAGCTGGCCTGGCGCTTCTGGTAATGACCATCGTGATTCCCATTGGCATCTTTTCGCGCTACGTGCTCAATCGTGGCGAGTCCTGGCCGGAACCTGTTGCCATTATCTGCATGGTGACCTTTACGTTCATTGGCGCGGCGGTAGGTTACCGCGCCGGTTCCCATATTGCGGTCAACATGCTCACGGACCGCCTGCCGGAGACGCTGAAGACACTTTGCGCACGGCTTGTCGATCTGCTGATGCTGCTGATCTCAGCGATCATGTGCTGGTACAGCTACTGGCTGTGTGTTGAGCTCTGGGAGCAACCGGTTGCGGAATTTCCCATCCTTACCTCTGGCGAAAGTTATCTGCCGTTGCCGGTAGGGTCGGCAATTCTGATCCTGTTTGTGCTCGAACGGTTGTTCTTCGGGCCACAGGAACATCGTCCGGTCGTGCTGATTGGCAATCACGGTTAAGGGGTGAACTATGGACGCATTTGTTTTGTTATTCACCCTCGCCATCCTGCTGGCGCTGGGTATGCCGGTAGCCTTTGCCGTGGGGTTAAGCGCCGTTGCCGGCGCGTTGTGGATAGATCTTCCGCTTGAAGCGTTGATGATTCAGATAACCAGCGGGGTGAATAAATTTACGCTGCTGGCCATTCCGTTCTTCATTCTTGCAGGAGCCATCATGGCAGAGGGCGGGATCGCACGCAGGCTGGTCAATTTCGCCTACCTGTTTGTGGGATTCATCCGTGGCGGGTTGTCGCTGGTGAATATTGTGGCATCGACCTTTTTCGGCGCGATTTCCGGCTCCTCGGTGGCCGATACCGCCTCAATCGGCAGCGTCATGATCCCGGAGATGGAAAAGAAGGGCTACCCGCGCGAATACGCGGCGGCCGTCACCGCCAGCGGGTCGGTGCAGGCGATTTTGATCCCGCCCAGCCATAACTCCGTTATCTATTCGCTGGCGGCAGGAGGCACGGTGTCCATTGCCACGCTGTTTATCGCTGGCGTGCTGCCGGGGTTGTTGCTGGGACTGTGTCTGATGCTGTTGTGTCTTGGCTTTGCTCACAAGCGCGGTTATCCGAAAGGGGAGCGCATTCCCTTTAAGCAGGCCATCAGAACGTTCATTGATGCGTTATGGGGGTTGATGACGGTAGTCATTATTCTCGGGGGCATTCTCTCGGGGATATTTACCGCTACCGAATCTGCGGCTGTTGCCTGCCTGTGGGCTTTCTTCGTTACCATGTTCATCTATCGGGATTACAAGTGGAGTGAACTGCCGAAGCTGATGTGTCGTACCGTGAAGACCGTCACCATCGTGATGATACTTATCGGGTTTGCTGCCGCTTTTGGCGCGGTCATGACCTATATGCAGCTCCCGGTACGTATCACCGAATTTTTCACCTCTTTGTCAGATAACAAATACGTCATTCTGATGTATCTCAATATCATGCTGTTACTGATTGGCACCCTGATGGATATGGCACCGATCATTTTGATCCTGACCCCCGTGCTGTTGCCGGTGACGAACTCACTGGGGATTGATCCGGTTCACTTTGGCATGATCATGATGGTTAACCTTGGGATCGGATTGATTACGCCTCCCGTCGGATCGGTGTTGTTTGTTGCCAGTGCGGTGAGTAAGCAGAAGATTGAAACGGTGGTGAAAGCGATGCTGCCGTTTTATGCGATGCTGTTGATTGTGCTGGGGCTGGTGACGTATGTACCGGCCATTTCCCTGTGGCTACCGGGGGTGCTGGGTATGCAGTAACGGATGTCCTCTCCTGCGGGGAGGGAATCCCCACGTCGGTCCCCTCTCCCTTGAGGGAGAGGGTCAGGGTGAGGGGGAAAATGCAGCTCTGATGGTCATTCCGTTCACTTCATGTTCCTTGCTTTTCTGTCACGCCAGAACCCGTGAACGTGCCAGGGTGGTTCACCGCCACCACCCTGGCGACCCGGGCTCCCGGCCAGGAAAATCGCCGCTGCGCGGTCCACGCAGCTTCTCCTTCAGGCTAATCGGGGACGGGCGAAGGTAACGTCCCTGTAAAGTCGCCCTCGCCGCGCATCCCTGCGCGTCGCCCCGGCCTTACGGATACGCTTCGTCGATTTTCAGCCGGACCCTGTCATCGCTGTAACTGTTTATTCTCATTCAACAATGAAATCGCTGTAAAACGTAATACTACAGGGGCTCCCTCTCCCACGGGGAGAGGGAGCAGACACTAAAAACGGCACCCGGTGGTGCCGTTTTGCTTTTACCTTCGCAGAAGCCGCAGGGCATTTGCTGTAACCAGCACGGTAGCACCGGTATCGGCCAGCACCGCCAGCCATAATCCGGTCATCCCGAGCAACGTGGTCACCAGGAAGATGGCTTTCAGCCCCAGCGCAAGGGCGATATTCTGGCGAATGTTGGCCTGTGTGGCGCGGGCGAGTGTAATCATCTGCGCCAGACCGACGAGGCGGTTATGGGTCAGGGCAGCGTCGGCCGTTTCCAGGGCCACGTCCGTCCCGCTGCCCATGGCAATGCCGATGGTGGCTGCCTTCATGGCGGGCGCGTCATTAATACCGTCGCCGACCATTGCCAGCGGTGCCTGTTTATTCAACGCAATGACCGCGTTAACTTTATCTTCCGGCAGCAGACCGGCGCGAAAATCCATCGTCAGCTCACCGGCAATCGTTGCAGCCGCCCGCGGGTTATCGCCGGTCAGCATCACCCCCTGTACTCCCAGCGCCCCCAGCGCAGCAATGGCTTCACGCGCGTCTTCGCGCAGGGTGTCGCGCAGGGCAATCGCCCCCATCACCGTCCCTTCTCGCAGCACCACAATCACCGTTTCGCCCTGGTTTTCCTGATGACGAATTGTCGAGAGCAGACTCTCTTCGAGTAAAATATCAGCCAGTTTATCCGGTGCGCTCAGGCGTATGGACTCTCCGTTAACCTGTGCTTCAATCCCTCTGCCTGCCAACGCACGCTGGTTTTCAGCCTGCGGCAGAACCAACTGGCGCGCCTCAGCTTCACGCAAAATGGCCTGCGCAAGAGGGTGAGTCGAACCTTGTTCAACGGCCGCAGCCAGCATCAGCAGTGTGTCTTCACGGCTACCCGCAAGCGGGTAAATGCCGGTGACATTCGGTCTGCCCACGGTCAGGGTGCCGGTTTTATCGAAGGCAATCTGCTTAACGGATGCCAGTTGCTCCAGCGCAGCCCCCCCTTTTATAAGTGCCCCGTGACGGCTGGCGGCGGCAAGACCAGAGGTAATCGCCGCCGGAGTCGAAATAACCAACGCGCATGGACAGCCTATCAGCAGCAGCGTCAGCCCTTTGTAGATCCACCCCAGCCACGCGTCACCCAGCATCAACGGCGGCACGACAGCCACCAGCAGAGCCACCACCATGATAGCGGGGGTGTAAATCCGGCTGAAGCGGTCGATAAAGCGTTCGATGGGCGCACGGCGTTCTTCTGCCTCTTCAATCAGCTTCAGGATACGGTCGATGGCGCTTTCGCCAGGCCCGGAGACCACCTCAAGCGTCACCAGGCGGTCAACGCTGGTGGCGCCCGCCGGAATGCTGTCACCGGTGACATGTTCCACAGGCAGGGATTCACCGGTTAGCGCGCTCTCATCAAAGCTTGCAAAGGGGGAGAGCAATTTACCGTCTGCCGGTAAACGCCCGCCGGCCGGGACTTCAATCATATCGCCGGGACGCAGCATCTGAGCGGTGACGCTTTCGCGCTTACCGTTCACCAGGCGGATGGCGGTGTCAGGTTTTAGCGCCATTAGTGCGCTGACGCCACGACGGGCACGGCTGGCGGCCCAGCCTTCGAGTCGTTCCCCCACGAGGAACAGCAGCAGAACCATCGCCGCTTCTGCGGTAGCGCCGATAAACAACGCCCCAATGGCGGCCACGCTCATCAGCGTTTCAATGGCAAACCAACTGCCGCTGCGCATCAGGCGTAATGCCTGGCGGGCAATCGGGAACAAGCCCACCAGGGTGGTGATGATAAAGGCTGCCTGACCAAGGGGATGGTTAACCTGCTCCAGCAGCCAGCTTACGCTCATCATCAGGATCAGCAGGACAAGCGGTAGATTCTCTCGCAGGCGTGATGGAGCGGGTTCATGGGGGGCATGTTCACCTTTAAGACTGTACCCTGCCTCGCTTACCGCCTTTTCGACCTGCGCGCGTACATCCTCCCCGGCGGTGACGGTGAGTTTTTCCGTGGCAAAGGCCACCTGGACCTGAAGGATGCCGTCAATCTGCCGGACGGCGTTCTCTACTTTACGTGCACAGGCACCACAATCCATACCTGAGACAAGCCAGCTGTAACGTTTGCCTTCGCCTGCCTCCGTTGTTATCGGTGGGGCGTCACAGGTTTCACTGCATTCACACGCAGAGGGCGGCGAAGCGACAGGACGCAGCTTCAGGCTCGCAAACTGAGGGGTTTTCGTTGGGATCGGGGCAGGCATGGCATCCTCCGGTGAATGATAATTTTCTCATTAACCGGAGGATACACTTTGGAGTCGACTCCAGAGTCAAGCGTTTTATATATACAGCGAACGCACAATCAAAAAGTGACCAGCAAAATAGCAGGCGGCGGAGATAGCATTGTCAGCCCGGAAACGGCGACGGTAATGGCTACCCAGCCAGACCACATTGCTGATAAGCAGCAGAGCGGCACCGACGAAGGCAGAGAGCGCCGGGCTGGTAGGACGGAAGAACCAGAGCTCACCGGCCAGCCACACCATGACCAGCGTCATGGCGATAAAGGTGCACACTGGCGCACGCAACGTTTCCAGGCGCGACCAGATGACGGCCATTAACACCGCGCCAATGACCAGCAATACCAGCGGCAGCGGCCAGAAGAACGACAGCGTCATTTGGCTGGCGAAGTAGATGGTGTACAGCAGGTGGGCGAGGAAAAATGCACCAATAGCATAAAGAAGTTGCTGGCGCGGAAGAAGCGTCAGGGCGTCACCTACCAGCGATGCACAAAGCCCGGCCAGGACCAGATAGCTGATGGCATCGAACATCGGGGCCTGCCAGGCGAGCAGCAGAAGTAACAGCAGTGTGACGGGTTTAAAGACCCAGCGTTGCCATGTGGGCCCACGATAGGAGGCATCCACATACAGCCAGGCGGAGAAACAGACAGCAATAAATGACCAAAGCATAATAAGTCCCTGAATCCGTTATTGTATCGCGAGCACCATGCCCACGGCTCTTATTCTGAGTTTAGTGGTCACGGCGGGCGAATGACAATGTTACGGAAGGCAGGGGAATCTTAAAAAAGCGTGTTTATCTTTTTGCCTTGAGCTTTTTTAGCCAGATGAGCAGTTCAAAAACGCCAAACAGGAAGATACGAAACTCTTCCCAGCGGGTCATCTGCGGGCCCTCTTTTGGCAACGTTTTTTTCATCATCGTGGCCTGTAGCGCGTGCATAAACACGGTGAAGAACAGGGCGACGTTAACGAAGATGTTTAATGGCTTCGGGAACGGAGAAAAGAGGTTTAGCAGGAGAAATCCCCAGACAAACAGCATCAGCAGACGCCCGAGGTTAATCATTATGTTCATCGTTCACTCCTTGTGATTTACGCAGATATAAGCGGTAGGCAACCTGACCGGCGACCTTTTCACGATGCAGGCTCCAGTTCTCCGGAACCGGCGGCAGCCCATTCTCCACTTCGCTTTCCACATAGATTAGCGCGTCATCCGCAAGCCAGCCGTTAATTTCCAGAAGGGAAAGCGTCTCTTCGAGCAGGCCTTTACGAAACGGCGGATCGACGAAGACGATGTGATGCGGCGTGCCCGGCTGGGCAAGAAACGCCAGCGTATTGCCGGTGAAGACCTTGCCGTTGGTCGCTTTCAGGGTGGTGAGGTTTTGCTGCAGCTGCAGCGCGACGCCACGCTCCATTTCGAGCAGCGTGGCGCTGGCGGCATAGCGGGACAGCGCTTCTAAACCCAGCGCGCCGCTGCCGGCAAAGCAGTCAAGGCAATGTGCATCAACCATGGAGGGTGCCAGCCAGTTGAACAGGGTTTCACGCACGCGGTCGGTGGTAGGGCGCAGGCCAGGACTGTCTGGTACAGGGAGTTTTCGTCCACGCCATTGTCCGCCAATGATGCGGATTTGGCCGGTGGTGGCCCGAGTGGGTTTCTTCATGGTCTTCGCTTTGCTCATCATTTCGGCCTGCTATTCTAGCGGCGTGTCGCGCGGCGCGAAACCTTAATCCGCAGGCGGTGAAGCATGTTCAGGAAAGTGATAGACTATTTAGCTAATTACATTTTTTTAGCCCCGGCTACGGCAATGTGGGCTTGTGCCATAAATTAACCGCGGGAGTATGGTCGCAAATGGCAAATGAAAAGAAACGTGGCTTTTTCTCCTGGCTCGGCTTTGGTCAAAAGGAACAGGAAAAAGAAGAAGTAAAAGAAGAAGTAAAAGAAGAGGTTGCGCAAGAGGTTCAGGAGCAGGACGCTGAGCCGCCCGTCGACACGCAGACCCCCGAACCGGCAAAGGAGAGCGAGGCCTTCGCGCAAGAGATTGTGGAGGTCACGGAGCAACTGGTTGAGCAGGAAGTTGCGCCAGAGGCAGCAGATGTTGCGCAGCCAGCGGCAGTAGAGACTGCGGCAGAAGAGACTGCGGCAGTAGAGCACGAAGCGCTACCCTTGCCCGAAGAGGTGTCAGAGCCAGACATTGCTGAAGACGAGTGGCAGCCTGAGCAGGAGAGCCCAGAGGAAGAGGCGCTGATCGGTGAAGAAGAGCTGGAAGCTCAGGCGCTCGCTGCCGCTGCCGCCGAAGAGGCACTGGTGGTGGTGCCGGTTGAAGAACCCGTGCAAGAAGCGCCGGATGCGGCGGTCGACGAACCGGTGGAAGAGGCCGTTGTTGAGCAAGAGAAGCCCACCAAAGAAGGGTTTTTCGCGCGGCTTAAACGCAGCCTGATCAAAACTAAAGAAAACCTCGGTTCCGGATTTATCAGTCTGTTCCGTGGTAAAAAAATCGATGATGATCTTTTTGAAGAGCTCGAAGAACAACTGTTAATTGCTGACGTTGGGGTGGAAACCACCCGTAAAATTATCACCAATCTGACAGAAGGCGCTTCACGTAAGCAGCTGCGCGACGCGGAAGCACTCTATGGTTTGCTCAAAGAAGAGATGAGTGACATCCTTGCCAAAGTGGATGAGCCGCTGAATGTAGAAGGCAAAACTCCCTTTGTTATTCTGATGGTTGGCGTTAATGGTGTGGGTAAAACCACCACCATCGGTAAACTGGCGCGCCAGTTCGAACAGCAGGGTAAATCGGTGATGCTGGCAGCCGGTGACACCTTCCGTGCCGCTGCCGTTGAGCAGCTGCAGGTATGGGGTCAGCGTAACAATATCCCGGTTATTGCCCAGCATACGGGCGCGGATTCCGCGTCGGTGATTTTCGATGCCATCCAGGCGGCGAAAGCGCGCCATGTGGATGTACTGATTGCAGATACCGCCGGGCGTTTGCAAAATAAAGCGCACCTGATGGAAGAGCTGAAAAAGATCGTCCGTGTGATGAAAAAGCTCGACGAAAATGCGCCGCATGAAGTCATGCTGACTATTGATGCCAGCACCGGGCAGAATGCGGTAAGCCAGGCCAAACTGTTCCATGAGGCCGTTGGCCTGACAGGAATCACCCTGACCAAGCTGGATGGAACCGCTAAGGGTGGCGTCATCTTCTCGGTGGCGGATCAGTTTGGTATTCCTATCCGTTACATCGGGGTTGGCGAACGAATTGAGGACCTGCGTCCGTTTAATGCGGGCGATTTTATTGAGGCACTTTTTGCCCGAGAGGATTAACAATGATTCGCTTTGAACACGTCAGCAAAGCCTATCTCGGTGGGAGACAAGCGTTGCAGGGAGTCACGTTTCACCTGCAACCGGGCGAGATGGCATTTCTGACCGGCCACTCCGGCGCGGGGAAAAGTACCCTGCTTAAGCTTATCTGTGGCATCGAGCGGCCGAGTGCCGGGAAAATCCTGTTCAGTGGGCATGATATTACGCGCCTGAAAAACCGCGAAGTGCCATTTCTGCGTCGGCAGATTGGCATGATTTTCCAGGATCACCATCTCCTGATGGACAGAACGGTGTATGACAATGTGGCTATCCCGCTCATCATCGCGGGTGCCAGCGGCGACGATATCCGCCGCCGTGTTTCTGCGGCGCTTGATAAAGTAGGCCTGCTCGACAAAGCGAGAAATTTCCCGATTCAACTTTCCGGGGGTGAGCAGCAGCGCGTGGGGATTGCCCGTGCGGTGGTCAACAAGCCTGCAGTGCTACTGGCAGATGAACCAACCGGTAACCTGGACGAAGCCCTCTCCGAGGGGATTTTACGTCTTTTTGAGGAGTTTAATCGTGTTGGGGTAACAGTGTTAATGGCAACGCACGACCTGGGGCTTATCTCCCGTCGTTCGTACCGCATGCTGACCCTGAGCGATGGCCACTTGCATGGAGGCCTGGCGGGTGAATAAGCGCGACGCAATCAATCAAATCCGGCAGTTTGGCAGCAAATTAGATCGCTTGCGTAAATCGGCAGGCGGGCCGGGCGAGGCGGGTCGTAATGCCCCGCGCCGGGGTAAAACACCACCCAAACCGAACTCCCGTAAAACCAATGTGTTTAACGAGCAGGTACGCTACGCCTTCCAGGGGGCATTGCAGGATCTAAAAAGTAAGCCATTTGCGACCTTCCTGACGGTGATGGTCATTGCCATCTCCCTGACGCTGCCAAGCGTCTGCTACATGGTTTACAAAAACGTCAATGAGGCTGCATCTCAGTATTATCCCTCTCCGCAAATCACCGTTTACTTCGATAAGTCGCTGGACGATGATGCGGCGGCGCAGGTTGTCGGGCAGTTACAGTCAGAGCAGGGGGTGGAGAAGGTCAACTACCTCTCCCGTGAGGATGCGCTGGGGGAGTTCCGTAACTGGTCAGGTTTTGGCGGCGCGCTGGATATGCTGGAAGAAAATCCGCTGCCCGCTGTTGCCGTTGTGGTCCCGAAACTGGACTTTCAGAGCACTAACTCACTCAATACCCTGCGCGATCGCATTTCGCAACTGCACGGCATTGATGAAGTGCGTATGGATGACAGCTGGTTTGCTCGTCTGGCTTCGCTAACGGGGCTGGTGGGGCGTGTGTCCGCGATGATCGGTGTGCTGATGGTGGCGGCCGTCTTCCTCGTCATTGGTAACAGCGTGCGCCTGAGCATCTTTTCCCGTCGTGACACCATTAACGTGCAGAAACTGATTGGCGCAACGGACGGCTTTATTCTGCGACCTTTCCTGTATGGCGGAGCCCTTCTCGGTTTCAGCGGCGCGTTTCTCTCCCTCATTCTTTCTGAGATTCTGGTGATGCGCCTCTCATCAGCCGTGACGGAAGTGGCAAAGGTGTTTGGCACGCAGTTTGAGCTTAGCGGCCTCTCGTTTGACGAGTGTTTACTCCTTTTACTGGTGTGTTCAATGATTGGATGGGTGGCCGCCTGGCTTGCAACTGTGCAACATTTACGTCACTTTACTCCACAGTAAAAAATCTCTGATATACTCTTTCCCTGCAATGCAGTATTCCCGTAGCAGGGAAAGCGTATAACTCATATCTCCCTTTTCCTGCCCCGGCTTTTCATACTTATGTCACATTTTGTGCCTAATTTATTCACAACCCGACCCGGAACTTGTGGATAAAATCACTGTCTGATACAAGAGTGGATGATATTCTCGTTGCTCATTAACGCTGGCATGTTTGTTGCCTGATGGGGACAGACCGCCGCCAGTTGGATGTAAATTGAGAGGATTTGAATGACCAAAGAAATGCAATCTTTAGCTTTAGCCCCTGTTGGTAACCTGGAGTCTTACGTCCGGGCCGCTAAAGCATGGCCGATGTTGACGGCTGATGAAGAAAGGGCACTGGCTGAAAAGCTGCATTACCAGGGCGATCTGGAAGCAGCTAAGACGCTGATCCTGTCACACCTGCGCTTTGTTGTTCATGTTGCTCGTAACTATTCGGGCTATGGCCTGCCGCAGGCCGACCTGATTCAGGAAGGCAATATCGGCCTGATGAAAGCCGTGCGTCGTTTCAACCCGGAAGTGGGTGTGCGTCTGGTCTCTTTCGCCGTGCACTGGATCAAAGCCGAAATTCATGAGTACGTGCTGCGTAACTGGCGCATTGTGAAAGTTGCTACCACTAAGGCGCAGCGTAAGCTGTTCTTTAACCTGCGTAAAACTAAGCAGCGTCTGGGCTGGTTTAATCAGGATGAAGTAGAAATGGTGGCCCGCGAGCTGGGCGTCAGCAGCAAAGATGTGCGTGAGATGGAATCCCGTATGTCGGCGCAGGATATGGCATTTGATATGTCCTCCGACGACGATTCCGAAAGCCATGCAGTTGCGCCGGTGCTTTACCTGCAGGATAAATCTTCTAACTTTGCTGACGGCATTGAAGACGATAACTGGGAAGAGCAGGCCGCGAATAAACTGACGGATGCAATGGAAGGTCTTGACGAACGTAGTCAGGATATTATCCGCGCCCGCTGGCTGGACGACGACAATAAGTCCACGCTTCAGGAACTGGCTGACCGTTACGGTGTTTCCGCTGAGCGTGTGCGTCAGCTTGAAAAGAACGCCATGAAAAAACTGCGTGCGGCCATCGAAGCGTAAATCACGCGCGCATCAAGGAGCCGGGTTAAGCGAAAGCGACCCGGCTTTTTGCTTTCTGGCACCTTATAACGTCGGTTTCTCTATACAGGCCAGCAACAGCTCAAACGCCGCGCCCATCTCCTCTTCTTCCATTGCTGCAAATCCCATCAGCAGTCCTTTCATCGGTCTGTCGCCCGCGTAATAGCGTGAAAGGGCGCGCACCAGAATGCCCCGCTCATTCGCCCGTTGGGCAAGCGCGACATCATCACAGTCTTCAGGAAGAGATAACACAAGGTGCAGACCCGCGTTATCGTTAAACTCGCTCAACGCCTCTTTACCCAATGCCCCGACAATCAGGCCTGCCAGCCGTGCTCGTCGACGGGAATAAAGGAGCCTCATGCGACGAATATGGGCCGTGTAATACCCTTCGCTGATAAACAACGCCAGCGCCTCCTGGTCCGGTAAGCGCCCGCCGCGATAAAGCTCCGTATGCGCGGTTTTCAACGCCTGCATTAACGGACGTGGCAGCACCAGATAGCCCAGACGAAGCCCCGGATAGAGCGTCTTACTGAACGTACCCGTATAGATAACCGGCGCGTCATCCACCAGTCCCTGCAGCGCCGGTATCGGATGGCCGGAGAAACGAAACTCGCTGTCATAGTCATCTTCCACAATCCAGCTCCCCGTCTGCCGCGCCAGCGCCAGCAGACGCTGACGCCGTTCCAGGCTCATCACACAGCCGAGTGGATACTGGTGAGACGGCGTGACGAATATCAGTTTTGGCGGCCCCTCTCCGGCTTCGGGTGGGTCCATGCCGGCCAGATCAACAGGGATCGGCTCCAGGATCACGCCATTCATCGACAGAACATTACGAATTCCCCAGTACGCTGGCTCTTCAATCCATGCGCTGTCGCCGGGGTTACACAACATGCGTGAGACCAGATCGATAGCCTGATGGATGCCTTCCGTTATCAGGATCTGTTCAGCGCTGCACTTTACTGAACGGGAGATGCGCAGGTAGTCCACCAGGGCGTGCTGCAGCGCCGGGCTACCGCCTGCATTGCTGTATGAGAGCTGACTTGCCTGCGAGGTGCGGCTTACCCGGCTCTGAATTTTACGAAACAGGGCATGGGGAAAGGCGCCCACATCCGGTACGCCTGGCAAGAATGCCCCCCACTGGCGTGGGCTGGCGCTGCTGCGCTGCAGGAGATGCTGTCCACGATTTGAGAGATGTGACGGGAGGTCGCCTGTGGCATCGTCAGAATGAGATGCGGGTGCCGAGAGCAAACTATCAGGCACGGTCCTGGCGACAAAGGTCCCGCTGCCGGTACGTGAAACCACATATCCTTCGGCCAGCAGTTGTTCATAGACCGTCAACACCGTATTACGTGACAGCCCCAGTTCGGCGGCCAGGTCCCGGCTGGGGGGCAGACGGCTTTGCGGGGGCAGGCTTCCATCCAGAATAGACAGGCGAATCGCGTTATATAATTTCTTATGCAGCCTGCCATCCCGCTGAGCGCCCAGGCGCAACTGCAGTAAGTCACTGACGAGTGAACGCAACTGGATCCCTTAATTATTCAAAACTGGTACTCGATTATAGGACCGCTTATGGCATTGTGACAAAAGATGATGGCGGCGAGATCAATCCATGACGGGGGAGTACAACGTGAAAAATAATGAATTACAACAACGCCGTTTAGCGGCTACGCCACGCGGGATAGGCGTAATGTGCGGCTTCTATGCTGATAAAGCCGAAAATGCCACGCTCTGGGATGTTGAAGGTAATGAAGTGATCGATTTCGCGGCGGGTATCGCGGTGCTGAACACCGGGCATCGCCATCCGAAGGTGGTTGCCGCCGTGGAAAAGCAGTTGCACGCTTTTACCCACACGGCATACCAGATTGTCCCGTATGAGAGTTATGTCTCGCTGGCGGAACGGATCAACGAACGTGTCCCTGTCGAAGGCCCGGCGAAAACGGCTTTTTTCTCTACCGGTGCTGAAGCGGTAGAGAACGCGGTAAAAATTGCCCGTGCCCATACCCGGCGTCCCGGGGTGATTACCTTTGGTGGTGGTTTTCACGGTCGCACCTATATGACCATGGCGCTGACTGGCAAAGTCGCACCCTACAAAATCGGTTTTGGCCCCTTCCCCGGTTCTATTTTTCATGCGCAATTTCCAAATGCCCTGCATGGCGTGAGCACGGCTGAGGCGATGAAGAGCCTGGATCGTATTTTCAAAGCGGATATCGCCCCGGACCAGGTAGCGGCCATTCTCCTTGAGCCCGTACAGGGGGAAGGGGGGTTCAACATTGCCCCCGATGATTTTATGCAGGCGCTGCGTAAACTTTGTGACACGCACGGCATTCTGCTGATTGCCGATGAAGTGCAGACCGGCTTTGCCCGTACCGGAAAACTGTTCGCAGTGGAGCATTACAGCGTCAAACCCGATCTGGTTACGATGGCGAAAAGCCTGGCGGGCGGCCTGCCGCTCTCTGCCGTTTCCGGTCGTGCCGAGGTCATGGATGCGCCCGCGCCCGGTGGGCTGGGCGGGACTTATGCCGGTAACCCACTGGCGGTCGCGGCGGCGCATGCGGTACTGGATGTGATTGAAGAAGAGCATCTGTGCGAGCGTGCTAATCATCTGGGTCAACACCTGGTGGAAGTGCTGACCAAAGCGAAAGCGGACTGTCCGTTCATTGCGGATATTCGCGCGCAGGGATCGATGGTCGCAGTAGAGTTTAACGACCCGGACTCTGGCGCGCCGTCACCGGAATTTACCCGGCAGGTGCAGGATAACGCACTGGCAGCGGGGCTGTTATTACTGAGCTGCGGGGTCTACGGCAACGTGATTCGTTTCCTTTATCCGCTGACTATTCCAGAGGCTCAGTTCCGCAAAGCGCTGGATATTATTCATCACGCGCTGACACGATAAACCTGATGGATAATCTGAAGCCGCCTTCTGGCGGCTTTCCTGCATTATTCATCCTGCTGTTATATAACCTTCAAAAATGTTGTTCCAAATTTCAGAAAATGGGGTATGTTTTAGCAGAGAATGCTGCAAAGGCACGGGAAGACGCTCTCAGAACTACCATCATATTCTTTCCTTATGACTGTAGACAAAATAATGTGCCGAACAACAACATCACAACAAATTCAATCACCACAAGAATGGGGAACCTCAGGATGAAAATGAAGGGTAAAGCGTTACTGGCAGGATGTATTGCGTTAGCAATGAGCAACATGGCATTTGCCAAAGATATTAAAGTTGCCGTTGTCGGTGCAATGTCTGGCCCGGTTGCGCAGTACGGTGATCAGGAATTTACAGGTGCTGAGCAGGCTGTCGCAGACATTAATGCCAAAGGCGGTATTAAAGGCGACAAACTGGTTATCACTAAATACGACGATGCATGTGACCCGAAACAAGCGGTCGCGGTAGCGAACAAAGTGGTTAACGATGGCATTAAATACGTTATTGGCCACCTGTGCTCCTCTTCTACTCAGCCTGCGTCTGATATCTATGAAGATGAAGGCATTCTGATGATCACCCCGGCGGCGACCGCACCTGAGCTGACCGCTCGTGGTTATAAGCTGACTCTGCGTACCACCGGCCTTGACTCAGACCAGGGCCCAACCGCCGCAAAATACATCCTTGAGAGCGTGAAGCCACAGCGCATTGCGGTCATTCACGACAAACAGCAGTACGGTGAAGGTCTGGCGCGTGCCGTGCAGGATGGCCTTAAAAAAGGTGGCGCGAACGTCGTCTTCTTTGACGGCATCACCGCAGGTGAAAAAGATTTCTCTACCCTGGTCGCGCGTCTGAAGAAAGAGAATATCGACTTCGTTTACTACGGCGGTTACCACCCGGAAATGGGCCAGATTCTGCGTCAGTCTCGTGCGGCAGGGCTGAAAACCAAATTCATGGGGCCGGAAGGCGTAGCGAACGTTTCCCTGTCTAACATTGCGGGCGAATCAGCTGAAGGCATGTTAGTAACCAAACCGAAAAACTACGACCAGGTTCCGGCAAACAAACCTATCGTAGATGCGATTAAGGCGAAGAAACAGGATCCAAGCGGCGCATTTGTCTGGACCACCTACGCTGCACTGCAGTCCCTGGCTGCGGGTCTGAACCAGAACGCAGAACCGGCTGAAATTGCCACCTGGCTGAAAGCGAACTCCGTTGAAACCGTGATGGGGCCGCTGTCCTGGGACGAAAAAGGTGACCTGAAGGGCTTTGAGTTCGGCGTGTTTACCTGGCATGCGAACGGTACGGCCACCGACGCTAAATAATTTGACCTTCGCCTTTCGCACTACAAGGGCGCTGGCTGCATCCGTTAACCCCGGTCACTTACTGATGTAAGCTCCTGGGGATTAACGTCTTTGCCATCTTCCTGTAGCACGAAATTCCTGGTCAAATCTGCACCAGAATAAAAGCAAAAAGGCAACGCAAGTTGCCTTTTTTAATGTTTGCTCCCCGTGGGCTGAAGAATCCCCAGAAATATGACGTTTTGCAGCGATATCACGGCGCAATGAGAATTAGACAGTCACCGCGATGACTGGGTCCGGCTGAAAATCGATGAGGCGTTGACGGCTGGCCGGGAGCCCGGGTCGCCAGGGTGGTGGCGGTGAACCACCCTGGCACGTTCACGGGTTCTGACACTACAGACAAGCAAGGAACATAAGGTGAACGGAATGACCACAAGAGCCGCATGTTTCCCCTCACCCTAACCCTCTCCCCGGTGGGGCGAGGGGACCAGGCTGGCTGGCATTTTTTGTGGGGATTCCTCTCAGCCCTGTGGGAGAGGGCCGTTATGAGGGCATCAGGCCGGAGCGCCCTAACGCTTCACCCAGCCATCATTCTGCGCGGTAAAGCCCATAGCCTGGGCGAAAGCGGCCATAATCGAACGGTCTTCTACGCCAACTTCGGTGATCCACCAGGTGGTAATGCCCGGATTATCGGCAATCACTTCGTCCAGCAAATATTTCCCGACACCACGGCGACGGGTGACGTCACGCACGCGCAGGGAATCCAGTGCCCCTTGCGTACCAAGCAGTGTTACTCGCACCGCACCTAATAAACGATCGTTGAAGCGTGCCGCGTAAATACGATGAGATTCATCTACCTGCAGCGATGCAGGAGAGTATTCCGGCCAGACTTTAGCTAAATCAATATGATCCTGGTCGGTAAAGTTCACCAGACGGATGATAGTCAATTTCATGTACAGCGTGTCCCTGTCTTTCAAGATAAGGGCAGTGTAAACAATTTCCCCTGACGCGGGCTGTTACTTTTTTATTTTTCGTTTTGCAGGCGATTACTTTTAAGGCAGGCGATGTTGCAGTTTTAAACATTAGAGATCAAAAACCAGGTAGCATTTTCCCCTAAAAGGTAGCGTTTTATTCCGCTCTTTGTGCCATTATTTTATGCTGCCAACTGAACTTTTTTGGTTTATCTCCTGATAAATTCAGAATATTATCTTTGCTTAATCGCCTGAAAAATAGAGTATTTAGTCTTGTTTTTGCCAAAAAACTGCGCTAAACCATTCATGGCACTGGTAAAAATAGCGTTGTCTATTAAAAGTACAGAATGCTTTTTAACCATAAAAAAACAAAATTTTCACACTAGAGATTCATGTCGTTGCGACATGACCTGATAAACAGGTGTGGCACTACATCACGAACGGGGATTTGAAGTATGAAAAGGAACGCGAAGACAGTTATCGCGGGGATGGTTGCATTTGCAATGTCCCATACAGCCATGGCGGCAGATATTAAAGTAGCGGTTGTGGGTGCGATGTCCGGTCCGGTTGCTCAGTGGGGTGACATGGAGTTCAATGGCGCACGTCAGGCCATCAAAGATATCAACGCAAAAGGCGGCATCAAGGGCGATAAACTGGTTGCCGTGGAATATGACGATGCCTGTGACCCGAAACAAGCCGTGGCTGTCGCTAACAAAATCGTAAACGACGGCATACAGTATGTTATTGGCCATCTCTGTTCATCCTCAACCCAGCCCGCGTCAGACATTTATGAAGACGAAGGCATTTTGATGATCTCCCCGGGTGCAACGAACCCGGAACTGACCCAGCGCGGCTATAACTACATCATGCGTACCGCAGGACTGGACTCCTCTCAGGGGCCTACCGCCGCGAAATATATTTTGAGCGCCGTTAAGCCGCAGCGCATTGCCATTATTCATGACAAGCAGCAGTACGGTGAAGGTCTGGCGCGCTCTGTTCAGGAAAGCCTGAAAGCCAGCGCCGCCAATATTGTCTTCTTCGACGGTATCACCGCAGGCGAGAAAGATTTTTCTGCGCTGGTGGCGCGTCTGAAGAAAGAAAATATCGATTTTGTTTACTACGGTGGTTATTACCCGGAGATGGGCCAAATCCTGCGTCAGGCTCGTGCAAATGGCCTGAAAACGCAGTTTATGGGTCCGGAAGGTGTGGGTAACGCCTCCCTTTCGAATATTGCGGGCGATGCGGGCGAAGGCATGCTGGTCACTATGCCAAAACGCTATGACCAGGACCCGGCCAACCAGAGCATTGTCAATGCGCTGAAAGCAGAGAAAAAAGATCCGAGTGGACCATATGTCTGGATCACGTATGCCGCCGTGCAGTCACTGGCGCAGGCACTTGACCGCGCGGGTAGCAACGAACCGCTGGCGCTGGTGAAAGATTTAAAAGCCAACGGGGCTAAAACCGTAATAGGGCCGCTGAACTGGGATGAGAAAGGCGATTTGAAAGGATTTGATTTTGGTGTCTTTCAGTGGCACGCCGATGGGTCGTCTTCGGTAGCTAAATAACTCATCCCGTTATTGCGGGTTTAAAAGGTTACGTTATGTCCGAGCAGTTTCTCTATTTCTTGCAGCAGATGTTTAACGGCGTCACGCTGGGAAGCACGTATGCGTTGATCGCCATTGGTTACACCATGGTTTACGGCATTATCGGCATGATCAACTTCGCCCACGGCGAGGTTTATATGATTGGTAGCTATGTCTCCTTTATGATCATTGCTGCCCTGATGATGATGGGTATTGACGCAAGCTGGCTGTTAATTACCGCAGGCTTTGTCGGCGCAATCGTAATTGCGAGTGCGTATGGCTGGAGCATTGAACGGGTGGCCTATCGTCCGGTACGTAGCTCTAAGCGCCTGATTGCATTGATTTCCGCTATCGGGATGTCCATCTTCCTGCAGAACTACGTCAGCCTTACCGAAGGGTCGCGCGATGTGGCGCTACCGAGTCTGTTCAACGGTCAATGGACCGTAGGCAGCAGCGAAAACTTCTCTGCGACCATCACCACCATGCAGTTAGTTATCTGGGTGGTGACCTTCGTTTCTATGCTGGCGCTGACCATATTCATTCGCTACTCCCGCATGGGCCGTGCCTGCCGCGCCTGTTCGGAAGATCTGAAAATGGCCAGTTTGCTCGGTATTAACACCGACCGTGTCATTGCGCTCACCTTTGTTATCGGTGCAGCGATGGCGGCGGTAGCGGGGGTATTGCTCGGTCAGTTCTATGGCGTTATCAACCCGTATATCGGCTTTATGGCGGGCATGAAAGCCTTTACCGCCGCAGTATTAGGCGGTATCGGCAGCATTCCTGGTGCCATGATCGGTGGTCTGATTCTGGGCGTGACGGAATCGCTCTCCTCTGCATACCTGAGTACGGAATATAAAGATGTGGTGGCTTTTGCCCTGCTGATTATCGTGCTGTTGGTGATGCCGACCGGTATCCTGGGTCGCCCGGAGGTTGAAAAAGTATGAAACCGATGCATTTTGCGATGGCGCTGCTCTCTGCTGCCATGTTCTTCGTGCTCGCGGGCGTCTTTATGGGCGTGCAGTTAGAGCTGGATGGCACCAAACTCGTGGTCAACACCGCGGCGAGCATTCGCTGGGAGTGGGTCTTCATTGGCACCGCAGTTGTGTTCTTCTTCCAGCTTCTGCGTCCGGTGTTCCAGAAGAGCCTGAAAAACGTCTCTGGCCCGAAATTCATCCTGCCCGCGATTGACGGTTCTACCGTTAAACAGAAATTGTTCCTGGTTGCCCTGTTGGTGGCGGCCGTAGCATGGCCATTTGTGGTTTCACGCGGCACTGTTGATATCGCCACCATGACCATGATTTATATCATCCTGGGGTTAGGACTGAACGTGGTGGTGGGGTTGTCCGGCTTGCTGGTGCTCGGTTACGGCGGCTTCTACGCCATCGGCGCGTACACCTTTGCGCTGCTGAATCACTATTACGGGCTCGGTTTCTGGACCTGCCTGCCGCTCTCGGCGCTGGTCTCCGCGGCGGCGGGCTTCCTGCTCGGTTTCCCGGTACTGCGTCTGCGCGGTGACTATCTGGCGATCGTGACCTTAGGCTTCGGTGAGATAGTCCGTATTCTGCTGTTGAACAATACCGAAATTACCGGTGGTCCGAACGGTATCAGCCAGATCCCTAAACCGACCTTGTTTGGCCTGGAGTTCAGCCGCAGCGCGCGTGAAGGCGGCTGGGATACCTTCAGTAACTTCTTCGGCGTGCCGTATGACCCGAGCGATCGCGTTATTTTCCTTTATTTGGTGGCGCTGTTGCTGGTGGTCTTCTCGTTGTTTGTGATTAACCGCCTGCTGCGTATGCCCCTGGGCCGTGCCTGGGAAGCCCTGCGTGAAGATGAAATTGCCTGCCGTTCTCTGGGGCTGAACCCGACCCGCATCAAGCTGACCGCGTTTACCATTAGTGCTGCTTTTGCAGGTTTTGCCGGTACGCTGTTTGCAGCTCGTCAGGGCTTTGTCAGCCCGGAATCCTTTACCTTCGCGGAATCGGCGTTTGTACTGGCGATTGTAGTGCTGGGCGGTATGGGGTCCCAGTTTGCGGTCATCCTCGCAGCGATTCTGCTGGTGGTGTCGCGCGAGCTGATGCGTGATTTCAATGAATACAGTATGTTGATGCTGGGTGGTTTGATGGTATTGATGATGATCTGGCGTCCGCAGGGCTTGCTGCCGATGACCCGCGTACAGTTGAAACTGAAAAATAGTCAGGCGAAAGGAGAGCAGGCATGAGTCAGCCACTGTTATCCGTTAATGGCCTGATGATGCGTTTTGGCGGCCTGCTGGCCGTTAATAACGTGGCGCTTGATTTACATCCTCAGGAAATTGTCTCCCTTATCGGGCCGAACGGGGCAGGTAAAACCACGGTGTTTAACTGCCTGACCGGCTTTTACAAGCCGACCGGCGGCACCATTATGTTGCGTGACCAGCACCTTGAGGGGCTACCGGGACAACAGATCGCCCGCATGGGCGTGGTGCGTACGTTCCAGCACGTGCGTCTTTTCCGTGAGATGACGGTGATTGAAAACCTGCTGGTGGCACAGCATCAGCAGTTGAAAACCGGCGTGTTCTCTGGCCTGTTGAAAACGCCCTCATTCCGCCGCGCGCAAGCAGAAGCTCTCGATCGGGCGGCTATCTGGCTGGAGCGTATTGGTTTGTTAGCGCACGCTAACCGCCAGGCCAGTAACCTGGCGTATGGCGATCAGCGTCGCCTGGAAATCGCCCGCTGCATGGTTACCCAGCCGGAAATTCTGATGCTTGATGAACCGGCCGCTGGCCTGAACCCGAGAGAGACCAAAGAGCTGGATGAGTTGATTGTTGAACTGCGCAGTCACCACAACACCACCATCCTGCTGATTGAGCATGATATGAAACTGGTAATGGGCATCTCCGATCGTATTTACGTTGTAAACCAGGGAACCCCGCTGGCGAACGGTACCCCGGAAGAGATCCGTAACAACCCGGACGTGATCCGCGCATACCTTGGTGAGGCATAAAATGGAAAAAGTCATGTTGTCTTTTGACAAAGTTAGTGCCCACTACGGCAAAATTCAGGCGCTGCACGACGTCAGCCTGCATATCAATCAGGGCGAGATTGTGACCCTCATTGGTGCCAACGGTGCCGGGAAAACCACGCTGCTGGGGACGCTCTGCGGCGATCCACGTGCCACAAGTGGTCGTATTGTCTTTGATGACAAAGATATTACCGACTGGCAGACGGCAAAAATCATGCGTGAAGCGGTCGCGATTGTTCCGGAAGGGCGTCGCGTATTCTCCCGTATGACGGTGGAAGAGAATCTGGCGATGGGCGGCTTCTTTGCTGACAGCGAACAGTTCCAGAGCCGCATTAAGCGTGTTTACGATCTCTTCCCGCGTCTGCATGAACGTCGGGTGCAGCGTGCGGGGACCATGTCTGGTGGTGAGCAACAGATGCTGGCGATTGGTCGTGCGCTGATGAGCCAGCCGCGTTTGTTGCTGCTTGATGAACCCTCGTTGGGTCTGGCACCGATCATTATCCAGCAGATTTTCGACACCATCGAACAGCTGCGTAAAGAAGGAATGACCATCTTCCTCGTCGAGCAGAACGCCAACCAGGCGCTGAAACTCGCGGATCGCGGCTATGTGCTGGAAAACGGCCACGTGGTGCTGGAAGACACCGGTGATGCGCTGCTGGCTAACGAAGCGGTACGTAGCGCCTATCTGGGCGGATAGGTAAAAGCAAAACGGCAACGTTGTTAGTTGCCGTTTTTAGTGTTTGCTCCCTCTCCCTGTGGGAGAGGGCCGGGGTGAGGGCATCAGGCCACACATTACCTCGCCATCTAACCTTCACCAATTCATCATCCTGTCATCATCTCTCTGACGCCTGGTTGTCACTTTATTGTAATTAAACGGTTATTTTTCTGTAATTCGAGCGTGTCATGTTACCTCGCGAGCATAAAACGCGTGATATCGCGCATCCGGCACAACAAGAGAGAAAACCGAATGACACCGTTACGACACACAGCTTTAGGTCTGGCACTTGGGTTGATCTTCGCAGGCAACGCAATGGCCGCTACATCTATCCCGTTCTGGCATTCCATGGAAGGGGAACTGGGTAAAGAAGTTGAATCCCTGGCGCAACGTTTTAACGAAACCCACCCGGATTACAAAATTGTGCCGGTGTACAAAGGGAACTACGAGCAGAGCCTGAGTGCCGGCATTGCTGCGTTCCGTACCGGTAATGCGCCTGCCATGCTGCAGGTTTATGAAGTGGGCACGGCGACCATGATGGCCTCGAAGGCAATTAAGCCAGTCTACGAAGTCTTTAAAGATGCCGGTATCACTTTCGACGAATCTCAGTTCGTCCCGACCGTGTCCGGTTACTACACCGACTCTAAAACCGGTCACCTGCTGTCTCAGCCATTCAACAGTTCCACGCCGGTGCTGTACTACAACAAAGACGCTTTCAAAAAAGCCGGTTTAGATCCTGAGCAGCCGCCAAAAACCTGGCAGGACCTGGCAGCTTACACGGCCAAACTCAAAGCCTCAGGGATGAAGTGCGGTTACGCCAGCGGCTGGCAGGGGTGGATCCAGATCGAAAACTTCAGCGCCTGGCACGGTCTGCCGGTCGCCACTAAAAACAATGGCTTCGATGGTACGGATGCTGTGCTTGAGTTCAATAAGCCAGAGCAGGTGAAACATATCGCGATGTTGCAGGAGCTGAATAAGAAGGGCGATTTCAGCTATTTTGGTCGTAAAGATGAGTCTACCGAGAAGTTTTACAACGGTGACTGCGCCATCACGACCGCCTCTTCTGGTTCTCTGGCAGACATTCGCCATTACGCCAAATTTAACTACGGTGTTGGCATGATGCCTTACGACGCTGACGTGAAAGGCGCACCGCAGAACGCCATCATTGGTGGTGCCAGCCTGTGGGTCATGCAGGGCAAAGACAAAGCCACTTATACCGGCGTTGCTCAGTTCCTGGAATTCCTCGCTAAACCAGAAAATGCGGCTGAATGGCACCAGAAAACGGGCTATCTGCCTATCACCACTGCGGCGTATGAGCTGACCCGTAAAGAGGGTTTCTACGACAAGAATCCAGGGGCTGATATCGCCACCCGTCAGATGCTGAACAAGCCGCCGTTGCCGTTCACCAAGGGTCTGCGTCTGGGCAACATGCCGCAGATCCGTACCATCGTGGATGAGGAACTGGAAAGTGTGTGGACCGGTAAGAAAACCCCGCAACAGGCGCTGGATGCCGCTGTAGAGCGTGGTAATCAGCTGCTGCGTCGTTTCGAGCAATCCACGAAGTCTTAATAGCTTACACCCTCACCCCGGCCCTCTCCCTGAAAGGGAGAGGGTGCAAACCATCCCCTCGCCCCTCTGGGGAGAGGGTTAGGGTGAGGGGAAAATACAACGCAGAGCTTAACTATGTCCTCATCCCGTCCGGTGTTTCGTTCGCGCTGGCTGCCCTATCTGCTGGTCGCGCCCCAACTGGTTATAACCGTTATATTCTTTATCTGGCCTGCGGGCGAAGCGCTGTGGTACTCGGTACAGAGCGTTGATCCCTTCGGGCTTTCCAGCACCTTTGTCGGGCTGGACAACTTTTCCGCCCTGTTCCGTGACAGCTACTATCTCGAGTCCTTCTGGACGACGATGCGCTTCAGTGCGCTGGTAACCTTTTTTGGCCTCTTCAGCTCCCTGTTTTTTGCCGCCCTGGTGGATAACGTGGTGCGCGGCAGCCGCATTTATCAGACGCTGATGCTGCTGCCCTATGCCGTCGCCCCGGCGGTTGCTGCCGTGTTATGGATCTTCCTCTTCAACCCAGGCCGCGGGCTGATTACCCATTTTCTTGAGCAGTTCGGCTACGACTGGAACCACGCGCAGAACAGTGGTCAGGCGATGTTCCTGGTGGTCTTCGCCTCCGTCTGGAAGCAGATCAGCTACAACTTCCTGTTCTTCTTCGCCGCGCTGCAATCCATCCCGCGTTCATTGGTTGAAGCCGCCGCGATAGACGGTGCCGGGCCGGTTCGTCGGTTCTTCAGGCTCTCACTGCCGCTGATAGCCCCGGTGAGTTTCTTCCTGCTGGTGGTCAACCTGGTTTATGCCTTCTTTGACACCTTCCCGGTCATTGACGCCGCGACGGCGGGTGGTCCGGTACAGGCCACGACGACCCTGATTTACAAGATTTACCGAGAAGGTTTTGTTGGACTGGATCTCTCGGCGTCTGCCGCACAGTCGGTGGTGCTGATGTTCCTGGTTATCGTGCTGACCGTCGTCCAGTTCCGTTATGTTGAAAGTAAGGTGCGTTACCAATGATTGAGAACCGCCCCGGGCTAACCTTATTCAGCCACGTTATGCTGATTCTGGGCATTGTGACGATCCTGTTTCCCATGTACGTCGCCTTCGTCACCGCCACGCTGGACATTAACGCCGTCTATGACACGCCGATGACGCTAATTCCTGGCACCCATTTGTGGGAAAACCTGCGCACCATCTGGACGCAGGGCGTGGGGGTAAACAGCGCCCCGTTCTGGCTGATGCTGACCAACAGTTTCATCATGGCCTTCTCCATTACCGTGGGGAAAATCGCGGTGTCGATGCTCTCCGCTTTCGCTATCGTCTGGTTTCGCTTTCCGCTGCGTAATCTCTTCTTCTGGATGATTTTTATCACCCTGATGCTGCCGGTTGAAGTGCGTATTTTCCCGACCGTGGAAGTCATCGCCAACCTGAAAATGCTCGACAGCTACACCGGCCTGACGCTGCCGCTGATGGCCTCAGCGACCGCCACCTTCCTGTTCCGTCAGTTCTTTATGACCCTGCCGGATGAGCTGATTGAGGCGGCGCGCATTGATGGGGCCTCACCGATGCGCTTTTTCCGGGATATCGTGCTGCCGCTCTCCAGAACCAACCTTGCGGCGCTGTTTGTCATCACCTTTATCTACGGCTGGAACCAGTATCTGTGGCCGCTGCTGATTATCAGTGACGTCAACCTGGGCACCGCAGTCGCAGGCATTAAGGGCATGATCGCCACGGGCGAAGGCACCACACAATGGAACCAGGTGATGGCGGCGATGTTGCTTACGCTGATCCCTCCGGTCGTTATCGTTTTAGCCATGCAGCGCGCGTTCGTGCGTGGCCTGGTAGACAGTGAGAAATAAGATGGCAGGATTAAAATTACAGGCTGTAACCAAAAGCTGGGATGGCGGAAAAACGCAGGTTATTCAGCCACTAACCCTTGATGTGGCTGATGGCGAATTTATTGTAATGGTAGGGCCGTCAGGCTGTGGTAAGTCGACGCTGCTACGCATGGTTGCGGGGCTGGAGCGCGTGAGTACCGGCGATATCTGGATTGACAGTCAGCGCGTGACGGAAATGGAACCCAAAGATCGTGGGATTGCGATGGTGTTTCAGAACTACGCGCTCTACCCGCACATGAGCGTGGAAGAGAACATGGCGTGGGGGCTGAAAATCCGTAACATGGGCAAAGAGCATATTGCCGAGCGGGTCAAGGAAGCGGCCCGTATTCTGGAGCTCGATGGCCTGCTCAAGCGCCGCCCTCGTGAGCTCTCCGGTGGTCAGCGTCAGCGCGTCGCTATGGGGCGGGCAATAGTGCGTGACCCGGCGGTGTTTCTGTTTGATGAACCCCTCTCTAACCTCGATGCCAAACTGCGCGTGCAGATGCGTCTTGAGTTACAACATCTGCATCGTCGTCTGAAAACCACCTCCTTGTATGTGACCCATGACCAGGTGGAGGCGATGACCCTGGCGCAACGCGTGATGGTCATGAACAAAGGTGTTGCAGAGCAGATTGGTACGCCGATAGAAGTTTATGAAAAGCCGGCCAGTCGTTTTGTGGCGAGCTTTATCGGCAGCCCGGCAATGAACTTACTGGATGGTCGCATCAGCAGCACCGGCACCCATTTTGAACTCGACAGCGGCATGGCACTGCCGATTAACTGGTTCTACCGCGGCTATGCCGGGCGCAAAATGACGCTGGGTATCCGCCCGGAACATATTGCGTTAAGCTCACAGGCCGCAGGTGGGGTACCGCTGGTACTGGATACCCTGGAAATGCTCGGTGCGGATAACCTGGCGCATGGTCGCTGGGGCAACCACAAACTGGTGGTGCGTTTGCCCCATCAGGAGCGTCCGGTGCAGGGCAGTACATTATGGCTGCATCTGCCGGAAAATCACCTGCACCTCTTCGACGGTGAAACAGGACAACGCATATGAGCAACTGGCCTTACCCCCACATCGTCGCCCACCGTGGCGGCGGAAAACTGGCACCGGAAAACACGCTGGCGGCAATTGACGTAGGTGCCCGCTACGGTCACACCATGATTGAGTTTGACGTCAAGCTGTCAAAAGACGGGCATATTTTCCTGCTGCATGATGACAATCTTGAACGCACCAGTAACGGCTGGGGTGTGGCGGGTGATCTAACGTGGAACGATCTGCTGAAAGTGGATGCAGGCAGCTGGTTTAGTCGGGAATTTAAGGGCGAACCCCTGGCGCAACTGTCCGACGTCGCCGGGCGTTGCCGCGACCACGGGCTGCTGGCAAACATAGAGATTAAACCGACCACCGGCACAGGCCCACTGACCGGGAAAACCGTCGCACTGGCGGCTCGCGAGTTGTGGCAGGGCATGACGCCGCCGCTGTTATCATCCTTTGAGATTGATGCGCTGGAGGCGGCGCAACAGGCAGCACCGGAACTGCCCCGTGGTTTGCTGCTGGACGAATGGCGGGATGACTGGCATGCATTGACGACGCGTCTCGGCTGCGTCTCCATTCACCTTAATCATCGTCTGCTTGACGAGGCGCGTGTTGCCGCGCTGCGTGACGCTGGATTGCATATTCTGGTCTATACCGTCAACAACCCGCAGCGTGCAGCAGAGCTGTTACGCTGGGGCGTTGACTGTATCTGCACCGATGCGATTGACGTCATCGGTCCCCATTTTCAACCTTAGGGCGTGACCGTCTTCAACGGAATATTGGCCTGCGGTGTGCTGACAGAGTGCTGATTCAGCATACCGTTGGTCTGTTGGGATGGCAGCATATGCTGTTGCTGGGTTAGCGGCGCATCGCTGTTGACACTCTGATTCAACATGCCGCCATGGGTGTTGGGTAAGATTTGTTGCTGACCCGCATTGAGTTCGCCCGGTTGCGACTGGCGTACCCGCTGAGAGTTGTTATTAATCTGTGATTCAAGATGCTGTTGTTGCAGGCGGGTTTGCGTCTGCAAATTTTGATTCAGCATCCCCTTTTGCTGCTGTTGCTGGTTGAGCATTTGCGTCTGCATTCGCTGCTGACTGGGTATCTGATAACCCGGCTGGTTAGGGTTATTCAGGGTATTTAAAGGCTGTGCGAATGCGGTAAACGGCAAAAATGCCGCCACAAGAATCAGTGGTTTCATGGTCATCTCCTCCGTGTGAGGCTTCTCCTAAGTTTACTTGCTTTCAGACATTTCGATGATCTTTTAAGAGTTCTGAACCAGGCTTAAGCGGGGACTGTCGCCCCAATTGAAGGAGAAGGACGATGATGAAGCAGAAGTTTGCACGTTGGGTGGCCATCGCCGCTCTGACGGCGGGAGGATGTTTTAGCGTTGCAGCCGCCCCTCCGCCTGTCGCGGCGCCTGCGCCGGTATCCTATGGGGTTGAGGCCGATGTCTTTCACCCGGTTCGCGCCAGGCAGGGTATGGTGGCCTCGGTTGACGATACCGCCACTCGGGTCGGGGTTGAGATCCTAAGGCAAGGGGGGAATGCCGTAGATGCTGCCGTGGCGGTAGGTTACGCGCTGGCAGTGACGCACCCTCAGGCAGGTAACCTCGGTGGTGGTGGGTTTATGATGATCCGCACCAAAGAGGGGAACACAACGGCTATCGATTTTCGCGAAATGGCTCCGGCTGCTGCCACCCGTGACATGTTCCTTGATGAGCAGGGTAACCCGGACAGCAAGAAATCACTGACCTCCCATTTAGCTTCAGGCACACCGGGCACGGTCGCGGGTTTCTCTCTGGCGCTCGGGAAATACGGCACAATGCCGCTTAACAAAGTGGTACAGCCCGCCATCAAACTCGCGAAGCAGGGATTTGTGGTCAATGATGCCCTGGCAGATGACCTCAAAACTTACGGTAGCGAAGTGCTGCCGAACCACGACAGCAGTAAAGCCATTTTCTGGAAAGAGGGTGAGCCGCTGACGAAGGGTGAGAAACTGGTGCAGAGCAATCTTGGCAAAAGTCTTGAGATGATTGCTGAAAAAGGTCCCGACGCCTTCTATAAGGGGCCGATTGCCGATCAGATTGCCGAGGAGATGAGTAAAAACGGTGGTCTTATCACCAAAGACGATCTGGCGAATTACAAAGCTGTCGAGCGCACCCCGATTAGCGGCGAGTACCGTGGCTATCAGGTTTATTCAATGCCGCCGCCTTCTTCTGGCGGGATCCATATTGTGCAAATTCTTAATATTCTGGAGAATTTCGATCTCGCTAAATATGGGTTTGGCAGCGCGGACGCCCTGCAGGTGATGGCTGAGGCGGAAAAATACGCTTATGCCGACCGGTCGGAATATTTAGGCGACCCGGATTTCGTTAAGGTTCCCTGGCAGGCGCTGACCAATAAAGAGTATGCCAAATCCCTGGCCCAGCAGATCGACGTTAATAAGGCGAAACCGTCAAGCCAGATTCGCCCCGGTAAGCTTGAGCCATATGAAAGTAACCAGACGACACACTACTCGGTTGTGGATAAAGACGGCAACGCTGTTGCGGTGACCTACACCCTGAACACGACGTTTGGTTCAGGCATCGTGGCGGGGAATACCGGTATTCTGATGAATAATCAGATGGATGACTTCTCTGCTAAACCCGGCGTGCCTAACGTCTACGGGCTGGTGGGCGGCGATGCTAATGCCGTGGGGCCGGGCAAACGTCCGTTGTCCTCGATGTCGCCGACTATCGTGGTCAAAGACGGTAAAACCTGGCTGGTCACCGGTAGCCCAGGCGGTAGCCGCATCATCACAACCGTACTGCAAATGGTCGTGAACAGCATTGACTTTGGGATGAACGTCGCCGAAGCCACCAATGCACCGCGCTTCCATCATCAATGGTTGCCGGATGAGCTGCGCGTCGAAAAAGGCTTTAGCCCTGATACCCTTAAACTGCTTGAGCAGAAAGGGCAGAAGGTGGCAGTGAAAGAGGCAATGGGCAGCACGCAGAGCATTATGGTCGGCCCGGATGGCATGTTGTATGGGGCATCTGACCCAAGGACAGTGGATGATTTAACGGCAGGATATTAAACATAATAAAGGCCCTTTTGCTAAAAAGGGCCTTCACGATGATTAATTAAAAGTTTATATATTTCTGGTGCGAATAAAATATAGAAAATTAAACTAAAGATTTGCGTTTATATAAAATCTCCGCAAAATGTTTATTTTGCCAGGAGGTGCTATGAATGTCAGGAAGAGAATTATCACGGGTTTTACTTATAAAGAACTTTTATGGTTCAAACGTCGATATAAATCCTTAGTCGATCAGGTTTATTCTGAAGGGGAGAGGCCCACGGAAAGCGAGACCGTGATGAATCTTATTTTGCATTATGCAAAGATGTCTGCCGAATACGTCTGGATTGTTAATTATGTCTCATTTTGTTATTTGTTAATCTCTTTTCTATTTATGGATAGCGTTTTTGATATGTATTTCATATCGTTATGTGGTGTTCATGTTTTTATTGTGGCATGTTTCTGTGTAAGAAGTTGCTCAACATTAAGATTACCCTGGCTCACTTATCTCAAACTCCTTAGATTAAGGTGGTGTCTCAGGAAATACTCAAGTAGTGATATTTTTGATGACAAAGATTGCTGATGAATGGAGAATAAGGATGAATGCAAGGGAAATTATTTTATCGATTCTGACGAAGAAAGACCTTTTACCTGAAGGGGCGCTATACGAAAATGAATAAAATTGCCCGAAAAAATGGTATTGCGGTAGATGAAAAGCAAGATTTTATTTATACAATAATGTCCTTATCTGGTTTTTGTGCATCATCCATCGGAATGATTTCTACTATAGCCTTTGTCTTCCTTGTTTTCTCTGTTTTTGAAAATGATGGGTTAAAAGCGTTTTATATTTACGGGGTGATATTCCTTTTTGTAACGACAATGTGTTTGTATCAAGCTAAAAAGAATCTTTCTTTCTCATTTAGTTTATGTTTCAAGATGATTTTGATGAAATATAAGTTCATTTATCATAGTGTTAAGACTCCAAAAGAACTTCCTGAGATATGGATTGTCTACATATCTAGATGATTTATGTCTAAGCCATTTTGGTGATGAATAATTATCAAATTTATAATCTTCATCCAGAAATGTTATTTTGAATTTATAACCCATAGAGCCAGCCTGGATGATTTTTAACATTCTGGATTTCAACAAAAATTATTTCCATAGTCATTGCTCGTTGACATCAGAAGTTAAATTGAATTCTTTGGTGATTTCTGTTATTAAATTCCCAATCTCCTGAATGTATTCCATTCTTGATAATGTGGATTTTATAAAAAATGTAGCCCCGAGGTTGGCGACGCAACATAGCGCTAATGCATAGCGTTCAAGATCGATTCTCAAATAAATGATGGCTGCCGTTCCCATTTTGAATATCCTCTCTTCCCATAAACTCCATGCGCTGGTTCCTGCGGCGATATGTTCCCATAAAACTGGTTCATAAATGAAAGAGATGCTTTCTTACGGCTGACTGTCGTTATGAGTCAATGAGTTTGGATAATAAAAACGTATATGATTTATATGAGCTTTGAGGAGCCTTAGCTGGAAGTAGAATTCCATGCCTCCCCCTCGAGAAGAACGGTAAACTTTAAATATGCATTCAAGTTATTCATTGTTCGCTACAGCGTGAGCTAACAGTGGTGTTGATTTGTCGGTAGGTTTTCTTATTTGGACTGGCTGTACCATGACGTTTTGTTCACGCGTCATTTCGCTTATCAATTCATAAATGAAAATTTCATCTTCATGAGTTGACTGATAGTTGTTACCTATAGATTTTTGCGTTGAACATCCGGAAGATATTAAACCTTGCTGTGTGCCATTTATTGAAAGGTATATTATATTTTCCATTTCTAAATTCCCTTTAGAAAAGTATCTTTTACTATTTATTTAAAGGAAGGTCTATATTTTAAGAGTTTCTATATTTTAGATGTGAGATGGAGCATAAGATGTCGGGTGTTATAGATGTGGAGTATATTTAATAAAAATTATATGTTATTTCTATTAATCACCCCTCTATTACTGAAAGAGGGGTTTTTAAATTTATTTCACCCGCGCCATAAAACAGGCATCCACATATTCACCGTTACGTAGAGCAAATTTCTTGCCGGTGCCTTCCACTTCAAAACCAAACTTGCGGTAGAGCGCCAGCGCCGGGGTGTTGTCGACGAAAACCGTCAGCTCAATGCGCTCAATGCGCAGCCAGTTATCGCAGAGATTGACCATTTCGCGCAGCATAGCACTGCCTACACCACGTCCACGGAATGCGCTGGAAACACTGATGCCAAAGGTGGCCACGTGGCTGCGGCGTGGATTTTGTTCAACATCCACCACCACATGGCCTACCACCACATCGTCAATACAGGCGACAAGGTGGCGGCGGCCGGCTCGTGGTTCCAGTCGCTCCTTCCACATGTCCATAGAAGGATAAGGAAGTTGTAGCGTGTCGTGATAAACCTCCGGATGCGCATTAATCTGACGTAAGGGCTCTGCGTCACGGGCTTCTGCATGGCGGATCACGATGCTACTCATTTCCTTTCTCCTTTTTGAATGTTCCCTTTCAACTTCACCGAGTTGCCAAAGTGAGTCAAGCAGCATTTTTTGCAAAATAGGAGTGGACAAGTGCGAATGATAATGATTATTATTGTCATGCGTTCAGGGAAACCTATGCGGTAATCCTGAAAGCACGACATTGCTCACATTGCTTCCAGTATTTTTTAGCCAGCCGGGTGCTGGCTTTTTTTTTGCTCATTTAGACCATCTGCAGGTTTATCGCTTTGCGCTAAAGAGGCCTCAGTTTTCAACCCCACTACGTTGTTCTTCGTCTGCTCAGGCGGCTGGATATCGGCCTGCCCGATAAACTGACCTCCTTTTTTTATCGCCAGTTGCCGGTATGCGAGGGTGCCATTGATTCGTCCGTTTTCATAAATTTCAACGGTATCTGCGAGGCACTGACCCTGAATCGTCCCGTCAATAATCAGCTCGCGGCAGGTCACGTTACCTTCCACTGAGCCCGTGCGCATAACCTTTATCAGACCTTCAGGCGCCGTGATGTTGCCGTGCAGACTGCCGTGTATGTAGACCGGTGTCGCCGAAACGATATTGCCTTCCACATGCACATCGCTGGCGATAACCGTATTGGTATGTTTTTCCAGTGCGCTGGTCACTGTTTCATTCACCGGAGCGGGTGTGGTCGGCGTGGCAGACGCTTCAGCGGGCTTTTGTTTTTTGAACATCGGTATTATCCATCCTTGAACGAGTTGAATGATAAAGGCAGCAACGGCCAGTAATCCTGCAATACGGGCCAGGGTATGTTCACCCAGACACCAGGCTAACAAGGCAAACAGCCACAATAAAAAAGTGAGGTTGAGCAGGTAGTATTTTCTTTCCATGGAAGATCCTGAGCCACCTTTCGGGATTATCAGCAACGCCTGTGCTGACGTACGTGCAAAAACGCGGCTCTCTTATGCGGAATTGAACGGTTTGCGTCAAGGTCAGACGCAGCACTTTAGGATTTATAAGCCCTTGTATTTTGTTGTTTTATACAGAATAAAGGTGGTGATGTTTCCAGCCATTCAGTTAATGGATGTTTTAATCTCAGACGCCCGGCGGTTTTTATCACCAACTGACTGCGCTAAGGTTTAACGCAGTGACGCAAAACAAGGACCGCATCATGACCCTGAACTGTGCCTTTATCGGCTTTGGCAAAAGTACGACCCGTTACCATCTTCCGTATGTTCTTAACCGCAAAGAGAACTGGCGAGTGAGCCACATTTTCCGGCGCAGCGCGAAGCCGGAAGAGCAGAACCCGCAGTATCAACATATTCATTTCACCAGCGATCTTGATGAGGTGCTCAACGACCCGACAATCGCACTGGTGATCGTCTGTACGCATGCTGACAGCCACTTTGAATATGCAAAACGGGCGCTGGAAGCCGGCAAAAACGTACTGGTCGAAAAACCGTTTACGCCCACTCTGGCAGAAGCCATCACGCTGTTTACCCTGGCAAAAAGTAAAGGACTTACCGTTACGCCTTATCAGAATCGCCGCTTTGACTCCTGTTTCCTGATGACAAAAAAGGTGATTGAGAGCGGCAAATTAGGGGAGATTGTCGAAGTAGAGAGCCATTTCGACTACTACCGTCCTGTTGCAGAGACCAGGCCTGGCCTGCCGCAGGATGGGTTCTTCTATGGGCTGGGCGTACACACCCTGGATCAAATTATTTCACTGTTTGGTCGCCCCGATCATGTGGCTTATGACCTTCGCAGCCTGCGCAATAAAGCCAATCCTGATGATACGTTCGAAGCGCAGCTGTTCTTTGGTGACCTGAAGGCAATCGTCAAAACCAGCCACCTGGTGAAAATCGACTATCCGAAATTCATTGTTCATGGCACCAGAGGATCATTTATCAAGTACGGTATCGACCAGCAGGAGACCAGCCTAAAAGCTAACATCATGCCGGGTGAACCGGGCTTTGCGGCTGATGAAAGCACTGGTGTGCTGGAGTACATTAACGGTGCCGGCGAGACGGTAAGAGAAATTCTGCCGCCGGAGCAGGGGGATTACGGCCAGGTCTATGATGCGCTTTATGCCACCATCAATGACGGGGTGGACAATTACGTCAAGGAATCTGACGTTCTCACTAATCTTGAGATCCTGGAGCGGGCCTTCGAGCAGGCCTCACCAGCCACGGTAACCCTCGCAAAGCAGGGGATTTAAGCTTATTTTAACTTGTTCATTTTTTTTGAACAGAGGAGTCAATTTTCACCCTCTATGATTGCGGTTCGATCGGGTACACACTGACTCCATCGAAACGAACACGAGGGTGAAAACATGATTTACTTACGCAAAGCAAACGACCGTGGCCATGCAAATCATGGTTGGCTGGACTCCTGGCATACCTTTTCATTTGCCAACTATCATGATCCTAACTTCATGGGCTTCTCAGCACTGCGCGTTATCAATGACGACGTAATTGACGCCGGCCAGGGCTTTGGGACTCACCCCCATAAAGATATGGAGATCCTGACCTACGTGTTGCAGGGTGCTGTGGAACACAAAGACAGCATGGGCAACAAAGAGCAGGTACCGGCAGGTGAATTCCAGATTATGAGCGCCGGCACCGGGGTGCGTCACTCCGAGTACAACCCGAGCGCCACCGAGCCACTGCGTCTGTACCAGATCTGGATTATTCCAGAAGCAACGGGCATTACGCCTCGCTATGAGCAGCGTCGTTTTGACGCGAAGCAGGGCCGCCAGCTGGTACTCTCTCCGGATGCCCGTGAAGGCTCCCTGAAAGTGCATCAGGATATGGAACTGTATCGCTGGGCCTTGCTGAAAGATGAGCAGTCGGTTTACCAGGTGGCTGCGGATCGCAAAGTCTGGATCCAGGTAGTGAAAGGGGACGTGACGATTAACGGAACCAAAGCCACCACCAGTGACGGCCTGGCTATCTGGGATGAGCAAGCGCTGTCGATTCATGCGGACAGTGACAGTGAAATTCTGCTCTTTGATCTGCCGCCAGTATGATCCTGCTTAAATAAATGACGCAACCTTCTGGTTAACACCGGAAGGTTGCGTAGTGTCCGTGATAAACTGAGCCATTATTTCTCAGCTTATTACTTCAGGACGATGAAAAAGAAAAGACCCGTACTTCAGGATGTGGCCGATCGCGTGGGCGTGACCAAAATGACGGTCAGTCGTTTTCTGCGAAATCCGGAGCAAGTCTCCATCGCCCTTCGGGGAAAAATCGCGGCCGCGCTTGATGAGCTGGGTTATATTCCCAATCGCGCTCCTGACATTCTCTCCAACGCCACCAGTCGTGCGGTGGGCGTTCTGCTGCCTTCCTTAACCAACCAGGTATTTGCTGAAGTTCTACGTGGTATAGAAAGCGTGACCGACGCATGGGGCTATCAGACCATGCTGGCCCACTTTGGCTACAAGCCTGAGATGGAAGAGGAACGTCTTGAATCCATGCTCTCGTGGAATATTGACGGCCTGATCCTGACCGAACGTACTCACACGCCACGTACACTGAAGATGATAGAAGTGGCCGGCATTCCGGTACTTGAGCTGATGGATAGCGTCTCCCCCTGCCTGGATATCGCCGTTGGATTCGATAACTTCGAAGCCGCCCGGCAAATGACGGCCGCTATCATTGCCCGTGGTCACCGTGGTGTGGCCTACCTGGGTGCACGTCTCGATGAACGTACTATCATCAAACAGAAGGGGTATGAGCAGGCGATGCTCGACGCCGGGTTGACGCCCTACAGTGTAATGGTGGAGCAGTCTTCATCCTATTCTGCTGGTATTGACCTGATGCGACAGGCCCGCCGCGAATACCCGCAGCTTGACGGGATCTTTTGTACCAACGATGACCTGGCCATTGGCGCTGCCTTTGAGTGCCAGCGTCTGGGCTTAAGCATTCCTGATGATATGGCGATTGCCGGGTTTCATGGGCATGACATCGGCCAGGTGATGGAGCCCCGTCTGGCCAGCGTACTGACGCCGCGTGAACGTATGGGGCGTATCGGTGCCGAACGGCTGCTGGCGCGGATTCGAGGTGAAACAGTTACGCCAAAATTGTTAGATTTAGGTTTCACTTTGTCACCGGGTGGATCAATTTAGTCTGACAAATTTGAACTAGCTCACACTTATTCACTTCTGGCATGAATGGATATTGCTTCTCCATTACCCCGGCAGGACAATGTTACCGATAACTGTTACCCGTAACAATTCTCTTTGTCTGAGTGGGAGCTACGCTTTGAGCACGACTAATCATGATCACCACGTCTATGTCCTGATGGGCGTTTCTGGCAGTGGTAAATCCGCTGTCGCCAGTGAAGTGGCGCATCAAATCCATGCCGCGTTTCTCGATGGCGACTTCCTTCATCCGCGCAGCAACATCACAAAAATGGCGGCAGGTGAGCCACTGAATGATGATGACCGTAAGCCCTGGCTGCAGGCGCTGAACGACGCTGCGTTTGCGATGCAACGCACCAACAAGGTGTCGCTGATCGTCTGCTCTTCTCTTAAGAAGCGCTACCGTGACCTGTTACGTGATGGGAATCCGAACCTCTCCTTTATCTATCTGAAAGGCGAATTTGACGTGATCGAACGTCGTCTGAAAGCACGTAAAGGCCACTTCTTTAAAACGCAGATGTTGGTGACCCAGTTTGAAGCACTGGAGGAGCCGGGTGCGGACGAGCGCGACGTACTTGTCGTCGATATCGACCAGCCGCTGGAAGGGGTTGTCGCCAGCACAATTGCAGTAATTAATAAATAAAGGCAGTAGTTTTGAGTACATTAACGCTTGTTTTAACAGCAGTGGGCTCTGTTTTGCTGCTGCTGTTTTTAGTGATGAAAGCACGTATGCATGCTTTCGTTGCCTTGATGGTGGTTTCTATTGGTGCAGGTCTTTTTTCGGGTATGCCGCTCATTAAAATTGCGGCGACGATGGAAAAAGGGATGGGTGGTACGTTGGGCTTCCTCGCCATTGTGGTGGCGCTCGGGGCCATGTTCGGCAAAATTCTGCATGAGACCGGCGCGGTCGACCAGATTGCCGTGAAGATGCTCAAATCCTTTGGTCACAGCCGCGCGCACTATGCGATTGGCCTGGCCGGTCTGATCTGCGCACTGCCGCTGTTCTTCGAAGTGGCGGTTGTGCTGTTGATTAGCGTGGCTTTCTCTATGGCGCGCCACACCGGGACCAACCTGGTGAAGCTGGTCATTCCGCTGTTTGCGGGGGTGGCTGCGGCTGCGGCGTTTCTGCTGCCAGGTCCTGCTCCTATGCTGCTGGCCTCTCAGATGCACGCAGATTTTGGCTGGATGATCCTGATTGGCCTGTGTGCGGCCATTCCGGGCATGCTGATTGCCGGGCCGCTGTGGGGCAATTTTATTAGCCGCTATGTTGAATTGCATATCCCGGACGACATCTCCGAGCCGCATCTGGGCGAAGGTAAGATGCCCTCTTTTGGCTTTAGTCTGGCGCTCATTCTGCTGCCGCTGGTGCTGGTGGGAATGAAGACGATCGCGGCCCGCTTTGTTGCCGAAGGCTCTGGTCTTTACAACTGGCTTGAGTTTATTGGTCACCCCTTTACGGCGATTCTGGTGGCATGTCTGGTGGCAATCTATGGCCTGGCGATTCGTCAGGGCATGGCGAAAGACCGCGTGATGGAAATCTGCGGCCAGGCGCTGCAACCCGCCGGGATTATCCTGCTGGTGATTGGGGCGGGCGGCGTATTCAAACAGGTTCTGGTGGATTCAGGCGTTGGCCCGGCGCTGGGTGAAGCGCTGACCGGAATGGGGCTACCGATTGCAGTGACCTGTTTCGTGTTGGCCGCTGCGGTGCGTATTATTCAGGGTTCTGCTACGGTCGCCTGCTTAACGGCGGTGGGGCTGGTGATGCCGGTGATTGAGCAACTGCATTTTACCGGAGCGCAGATGGCAGCCCTGTCGATTTGTATTGCCGGTGGTTCCATTGTGGTCAGTCACGTGAACGATGCGGGTTTCTGGTTATTCGGTAAATTCACCGGCGCCACCGAAGCACAGACGCTAAAGACCTGGACGTTAATGGAAACCATTCTGGGGACCACTGGTGCCATTGTCGGGATGATTGCGTTTACGTTGCTAAGTTAAGGTATTGCATGGAGAGGTGCGGTCTGATGCCCTCACCTCAACCCTCTCCCACGGAGCTGAGGGATCCCCACAAAATATTTCGAGCACGGAAAGCCCCCTCGCCCCTTTGGGGAGAGGGCCAGGGTGAGGGGAAACATGCGGCTCTTGTGGTCATTCCGTTCACCTTATGTTCCTTGCTTTTCTGTCACGCCAGAACCCGTGAACGTGCCAGGGTGGTTCACCGCCACCACCCTGGCGACCCGGGCTCCCGGCAAGGAAAATCGCCGCTTCGCGGT
>NZ_JAHVDV010000038.1:0-45304 GCF_051486985.1 Yokenella regensburgei | reverse complement strand
CGGAGGGGATAGCCTGCAGGGATGCAGGCTGGTCCCCGACCCGACAGCACGGCGGCATAAGACGAACGGACCGCGCTGCGGCGATTTTCCTCGCCGGGAGCCCGGGTTGCAAGGGAGGCGGCGGCGAGCCTCCCTTGCACGTTCACGGGTGCGGTGGCTTCAGAGAAAAATGAACTTACGGTGAACGGAACCATTCCACGTAGCCTGCATGGGACTGTTCCACTATCTGTAACAGCCCCCTTTGGCACCCGTGCGGAATTTTCCCCCTCACCCTGCCCCCCGAAGGGGCGAGGAGAGCTCGCTGGGGTGGGCTGGTGTTCTCCCTCTCCCTGTGGGAGAGGGCGGGGTGAGGGCATCAGACCGCAGAGGACTACTGCCCGTAATACGCGTTCGCCCCGTGCTTACGCAGGTAGTGTTTATCCAGTAACTCTGACTGCATGGCGGGCAACTGCGGCACCAACTGGCGAGAGAACAGGCCCATAAAGGCACACTCTTCCAGCACCACTGCGTTGTGTACCGCGTCATGGGCATCTTTCCCCCAGGCAAACGGGCCGTGGGAGTGCACCAGCACCGCAGGCACCTGCATCGGGTTCAGGTCGCGCGCTTCAAAAGTCTTAATGATCACTTCTCCGGTTTCGTACTCATACTCACCGTTGATCTCCTCAGCGGTCATCAACCGCGTGCACGGGATGGTGCCATAGAAGTAATCCGCATGCGTTGTGCCCCAGGCGGGCAAATCCAGACCCGCCTGCGACCAGATAGTGGCGTGACGAGAGTGGGTGTGGACAATACCGCCAATCTCCGGGAAACGGCGATAGAGCGCCAGGTGCGTCGGCGTATCGGAAGAGGGCTTCTTGTTACCCTCCACCACCTTGCCGCTGGCAATATCCACCACCACCATATCCTCGGCTTTCATCACGTTGTACTCCACGCCTGACGGTTTAATCACCATCAGTTTGCGGGTCTCATCGACCGCACTAACGTTACCCCAGGTGAAGGTGACCAGACCGTGAGCGGGCAGCGCCAGGTTTGCCGCCAGTACCTCGGCTTTCAGTTGTTCTAACATGCGAATCCTCCTTCCTGCATACGGGCTTCAATCCAGCGACGGGCCTGGATTATCTCCAGTACCGGCTCTTTGGCTTTTTCGGTCCACATTTCAATCAGAAATGCGCCGCGATAATTAAGATCCTGTAACGTGCTGAAGACGTTGACGAAATCCACGCACCCTTCGCCGAACGGCACATCACGGAACTGGCCGGGACTGGTGTCGGTGACTGGCTGAGTGTCTTTCAGATGGATGGCCGCGATACGGTCGATGCCGAGCGCCAGCTCTGCCGGAACGTCGTTGCCCCAGGCACTGAGGTTACCCACGTCCGGATAGACGGTGAACCACGGCGAGGCGAGCATCTCGTCCCACTTTTTCCACTTGGTGATGGAGTTCATAAACGCGGTGTCCATGATCTCCACCGCCAGCATCACCTGCGCGCCTGCGGCCTGTTCCACCGCCCACGCCAGCCCTTCGGTAAAGCGCTGCTGGGTGCCCGCATCATGCTCTTCGTAATACACGTCATATCCGGCAAGCTGGATGGTGCGAATACCCAAATCCCGCGCCAGCTTGATAGCTTTGGTCATGATGTCTCGCGCACGTTCGCGCACGGCTTCATCGCGGCTGCCGAACGGGAAACGGCGGTGTGCGGAAAGGCACATCGACGGAATCGACACATTGGTCTCCAGCATCGCTTCCACTAACGAGGCGCGCTGGGCGGTGGTCCATTCAAGTCGTGCGAGGCGTTCGTCGGTTTCGTCGACGGACATTTCCACGAAGTCGAATCCGCAGCTTTTAGCCAGAACCAGACGTTCCGGCCAGGAGAGCGCTTTCGGTAACGCTTTTTCATAAATACCTAATGGGTGGTTACGCATGATCAGGCTCCCCAGATGTCGCGAATGCGCGTGTGGAACGCTTCAGCCACCTGCTGCGGATTCGTGGCACCCGACAGGGCGCGTCCGGCAATAAAAGCTTTCACGTTGATCTCTTTAAACAGCGGCAGGTCGGCGGGGGTAATACCGCCGGTGACGGACAGCTCAAGGCCGATATCCGACAGTGCTTTCATCCGGGTCAGGTCCGCGTCACTCCACTGCTGGCCGCTGGCCTGGGCATCACGGCCACGATGATAGATTGCCTGCCGCACACCGGTGCTGTACCAGGCGCGGGCATCGTCAAAGGTCCAGTTACCAAAGAGCTCAATCTGAATTTCACCGCCGCGTGCAGCGGCAACAGCATGGCCTTTTTCAATGGTGGCAAGCGGGGCAGCACAGATAATGGTCATCCAGTTGGCACCCGCACCCAGCGCCTGATGAGCCAGGGTTTCACCCGCGTCGGCCACTTTCCAGTCGGCGACAATGATTTTTTCCGGGCACTGGGCGCGCAGGGCGCGCACAGCATTCAGCCCTTCGCTGAGGCAGAGAATGGTGCCTGCTTCCACAATGTCTACATGGTCCTGTAACAAGGTCACGTCGCGCTGTGCAGCGGCAAGGTCGGTGTGATCGAGCGCCAGCTGCAATAATGGTCGGCTCATAAAGAGTGCTCCTTAATACGGGCCTGATAGCCCTGAAGTGCTTCAATTAAAATCTGGTAGCGGTGATATTTGCGCTGGTAGGCCGCGTGGGCATTTATGTCCGGTGTCAGGGTGTGCATTTCATAATTGAGGGTCTGCTGGGCATCGGTGAAGCTGGCGTAAACACCGGTGCCGACGAGAGCGGCAATGGCCGCGCCAAAGCAGCCGGTCTCCTCCACCTGCGGCAGTTCAACAGGCAGACCGCTAACGTCTGCCAGCATCTGCATCCAGACGCGCGAATGTGCCGGACCGCCGGTGACGCGCAGGGCACGCACATCGGTAAATCGCTCACGCATGCGGCTGAGGTGCGTCATGTGGCTGAACACCACCCCTTCGTAGACCGCCTGTAGCAAGTGTGCGCGGGTATGCAGCGCCTGCATGCCATAAAAGCCGCTGGTCATCTCCAGCCCGGCGTTGCTGCCATACAGGAACGGCAGGAAGAAGACCTCGCTGGTGCCTTTCGGCAGGTCGTCGACAAGCTGATTGATGTCGTCAAAGCTGATGTCGCCCCACTGCGCGGTCAGCCATTCGAGGTTGCCGGAAGAGGTGGGGCTGGCCTCGTGCACGATGTATTGCCCGTCGTTGACGTAGCGACCGTAGACAAAGGGGTGAGGTTCGTTATCACGCAGTCCGTCAGCGATGCCGCTGGTGACCGCCCAGGTTCCCATGACGGCGTTGAGGGTGTGCTCGTCATCCAGTCCGGCGCAGAGCGCGGTAGAAACCACATCAAACAGACCGCCCACGACGGGAGTTCCCGCCGCAAGACCGGTCATGGCGGCTGCCTGAGAGGTGATTTCACCGCTGATTTGGGATGAACCCACAATGGGCGGCAGCGCAGCGTCTGTTTCGCTGATGCCCAGCCACTGTGTCAGGCAGGGATCGTACTGCCCGGTGGTCATATGGTAGAGGTTGGACTCAGAGATGTTGCTCTCTTCGCACCCCTTCACGCCGGTTAGGCACCAGCGCAGATAGTCGTGGCCCATCATCACGCAGCCAATCTGTGCGTAACGCTGCGGCTCATTCTCTTTCACCCAGCGCAGCAGCGAGGCGGGGTGCCCGGTCCATAAGGTCTGACGCGTTAACGGGTAGAGTTTTTGTGGGATGCCGTCCTGCTGCCAGCGTTTGACGATCTCCATCGCCCGGCGGTCAGAAGAGAGGATGGCGGTACCCAAGGGTTTGTCGTTTTTGTCCAGCAAAAACAGTCCCTTGCCTTGAGCAGAAATACCCACGCCTTTAATTTGCTCGCCACGCACGCCGCTGCGTTGCAGAAGCCGGGCAATGGTCGCCGCACAGTGCTGCCACAGTGCCGTCATGTCACGTTCCGCCCAGCCGGGCTGCGGGCTAAGGGTGCGAACGGGCTGGCGTTCAATAGCGAATTCTTTGCCCTGGCTATTGTACAGGCCTGCTTTCAGATAAGTACCGCCACAATCGATACCCAGCCAGAAGGTCTCTTTTTCACTCATCTTTTTTTCCTGGTGTTGCCCTCTCCCATAAAGGAGGGGGCAGGGGTGAAGACATCAGGCCACACCTTGTTTGCCCCCCTCTCCCGGTGGAAGAGGGTCGGGGTGAGAACATCAGGCCACACCTTGTTTGCCCCCTCTCCTGGTGGGAGAGGGTCGGGGTGAGGGCATCAGGCCGCTCGTTTGGTGACATTTACGGCACCCGCAGACGACGCAGCGGCATCACACCTGGACGGCAGCAGCAGCGCCATCAGCGCGGCAATCGCAAGAGAAATCGCCAGGCAGTAAACGCCCGCATCTTTGCTGTAGAGGGTAATCAGCACGCCCACCGCATAAGGACCGCAAAAGCCGCCAAGGTTACCCAGGGCGTTAATCACCCCGCGTGCGCCGCCGGCCATTTCGGCACTGAACAGACGAGCAGGAATGGTCCAGAACACACCCGCAGCGGATTGCAGGAAGAAGCCGCAACCGACCAGTGCGGTATAGGAGAGCCAGACGCTCTCTTTGAGCACCACGGAGAGGAACATGCAGGTCGCAAAGCCAATCAGCGGCAGAGAGACGAACAGCTTGCGTTTTCCTGTGCGGTCAGACAGGGAAGAGAAGAGGAACATCCCGGCAATCGCACCGACATACGGCAGAATAGCGAGCATCCCGACCTGGCCCATACTGGTGTGAGTCAGTTCTTTCAGGATGGTCGGCAGCCACAGGGTGTAGCCATAAATTCCGGTCTGGTAGAAGAAGTTCAGGGCGATGAGCTGCCACATGGTGCGGTCAGAGAGCACGGCGCCGAGCGAGGCATTCACCACGGTTTTACCCGCGATGGCACGCTGTTCGGCGGCGAGGGTTTCTACGAGGTAATTCTTCTCTGCGTCAGAAATCCAGCGGGCCTCCTGCGGACGGTCATAGATGGTCAGCATCCACAACACCAGTACGACGAGGGAGAGCAGGCCTTCGATGATGAACAGCCAGCGCCAGTCGAGAGCGGTGATGATCCAGCCGGACAGCGGGGCGGTGATGATGCCGGCAATCGGCACGAACATGATAACAATCGCGTTCGCACGGCCACGTTCAGCATCCGGGAACCAGTTACTGATCATGGTGAGCACCACGGGTAACATGCCCCCTTCTGCGACACCGAGCAGGAAGCGCAGCGCCAGAAGCTGGTAGTGGTTAGTGACAAGCCCGGTGAGGACGGAGATCACAGCCCAGGCGACGAGCGACCAGCCGATGAATTTTTTACCGCTGCCGTGGACGGCAATTTTGCCGCCCGGCACCTGCAAGAAAAGGTAACCGAGGAAGAAAATACCACCCGCCAGACCTGCCATGGTCGCAGTAATACCTAACTCCTGATCCATACCGCCAGGCATGGCAAAGGCGATATTCACGCGGTCCATATAAGAAATAATGCAGGCGATAAGAATAGGAGGAATAATTCTTAACCAGCGCTGGCGCGGAATATCCGCAGATGTAGTGTAAGAGGAAGTGTTCATATTAATCTCTCGTTAAAAGTAACTGGCCTTGCGATTAAAGTGACGCTTTATATTTATTGTCTGGCTTTGTTTAACGCGTTAATGCCATCGCGTAATATGGCTATGCGATGATTCGCATCAGCATTAGCATCAATTTCCAGCAACTTAATACCGGCAAACTGTAGTTTTGCTGAGTCAGCCACATTAAATAATTCTTTAGCACTTTCTACCGTGAGCAGGCTTTCCGGGCAGAAAGGGGCAAATGGTGTGTGCAGGTCAGTCCATTCGCCGTAGGGGCCGTCGGTAGCGGTGCCGGAGAACATTAGCGCCCCCAGTTTTCCTGCGGCTTTCACTGCCTGAGTGTGGGTCAGTGGCAGGGTGGTGTTACGCCCTTCAATCGCTGAGCGCGCCCAGTTGATGCAGATATCAATGTTGTAACCCGCGAGCGTCTCCAGCACGTTTTCCAGTGGCAGAAAACCCTTGCGTGGCGCAGGTTGGTTCATGGAATCACAATGTTCCAGTACGAGTGAGCATGACCAGTCCCAGCCAGCAATCTCTTTGATGGAACGGGCAAACGCATCGGTCGCCTGCGCCACGTTCGCATTGCCAGCCAGCGGAGCCGCCTGCAGTTCAAGGCTGATAACCTTGCCCGCAAAACGCCTGTTTACCGCGTTGATTTTGTTCAGTAAATGACGATGGAATTCGACGCATGCCCTGCGCTGTTCTTCATCACTGGAGGCCAGACCGAACGCGCCATTGCCGCCGCCACGCCGACGCATGGTCTCCGGGATGGCGGTGACGACCACTTCCCACTCCTGCGGCGTGTGCTGGAACAACCACTCATCGCCATAGGGGTGAAAGTGCTCGTGGCACGGTTGTTCCAGCCCGCGAATATGGGGTGTGTCCGCGAGCAGACGCCAGAATTCCGTCTCTTCTTTTTCGCTCTTTTGGTGAAATGAAGGCGCACAAGGGTATGCGCCGACAATATAACCGGCGTTATTATTTTCCATTATTCACTCCATCGGTAACGGTACAGCAATCGGATTAATTTAGTGCAGAGACTGCCACCTTAACCACTATTTTTCTGATGGCGGTTTGCCGATTTTTATTACATGCCGGGCGGTGCACATCCTGCGGGAAAAATATGGCGTAGCTTCCCGGTATCATTTCTATTAAAGATTCATTTTCACTGTCTTGATAGAAAATAATATCCCGCTGATCCAGTAATTCTTCGCTCACCACATTATTTCCGGTATCAATGGCGACACCAATCTGTTCTTCACCGGAATATAAAAACTGTATATCCAGATAGCGGCGGTGCACTTCCGGGCGCAGTTCATCATGCGGGCGGGTAGTTAAATCGAGGATCTGCGCGTAAATCGTGCGACCTTCGATTTCAACCACGCCAGGCTCCAGTTTGCTGAAGTCTGTGGTGCGCAGAAAATCCAGCGCTTTTTCAATCGCTGCCGGATACCGGCAGGCGTTGGGTTGAGAAATATGACCATAAATCATGATGCTACTCCTTACAGCGCCTTAATTTTTGCCCAGACGCTGTCGTCTACAGTGATCCCGTTGCGACGGTTCTCTTCCAGCAGGCGGGTAAACTCATGACCCGGCAGACGAACAGGTACGTTTTCGTCGGCACGTTCAGCAGTAGTGATGTAATCCATGATGCGCTGCAGCTTGGCATCGCGTGTGGCACCGTCGATCAGTTTGTCCACTTCTATGGCAATAAAGACCTGCGAAATATTAAACTCGTCGCTGTTGTCCTCGGTCACGGCGGCAACGGATGAGCCGTCAGAAAGCAGCGTGGCGATCATATCCAGCACAATAGAGAGGCCGGAACCTTTCCAGTAGCCCATCGGCAGGATGCGGCGGTTTTTCTCAATCGGCGCCGGGTCTTTGGTGAGATTACCTTCGTCGTCAAAGCCACCGTCCACCGGTAACTGGCGGCCTGCCAGACGATTCACTTCCAGCATGCCGTAGGAGAACATCGACATGGACATGTCCACCATGGTGATGGGCGTGGACGGAATGGCGACGATAAGTGGGTTAGTCCCGATACGGCACTCTTTCGCCCCCCAGGGTGGCATCACGGCAATGGAGTTGGTCCAGCAGATACCGATATAGCCTTTTTCCGCCGCCTGCCAGCCGTAGCTACCGCCACGCATCCAGTGGTTGGCGTTACGCACGGCGACCAGGCCAATTCCGTGGTCGGATGCCAGTTCAATGGCGCGATCCATCATTTTTTTGGCAGTCAGGTTGCCGATGGAGCGCTGCGCATCCCACTGTTCGATAGCGCCCAGCGAGGTAATACGTTCAGGCTGCGCATCGGGGATGATGTCGCCATTTTCCAGCTGCTGGATAAAGCGCGGGAAACGGTTTACGCCATGTGAATAGACCCCTGACTCGGTAGTGCGGGCAAACATTTCTGCACAGGCGTCAGCGGTTTTCGCCGCCACGCCCCGTGCCAGCAGGACGCGGGTAAATTCATTTTTAAGATCCGAAAAACTCAACAGCATACGCTCTCTCCCTAACATTATAGTTTTACATAGTGGAATGTCATTCCACTAAATTGTGCGGAGTTGCAAAAACGCGCCGACAGGCGCGGTGCGTTTTTGGGTAATTTTTTTATCCCCTCCTGGAAAACAGGAGGTGCAGTGAGACGGTAAACGCGTTTTCCCTGGTGTCGGACTGAACAATGAAAACGCTTTAAATTTCACTATGCGAAACTTGATTTCAAATATAACGATCAAATTTTCACAATGCAATTGGCGCCTGTATTTTTGAAAGACAATAAAATCAATGAATTACAAAATTTCTGTTCAGATCGTGAAGTGAAACACACTTTGCGCTACCATCAGGTCGCCACAAATGGGGAGCGGAAGCGATGAACACAAAAGAGAGTGACACCACGCAGGAAAAAGAGCGGCCGGCAGGAAGTCAGAGCTTGTTTCGCGGCCTGATGTTGATTGAGATATTGAGCAATTACCCGAACGGCTGTCCGCTGGCGCATCTGTCAGAACTTGCCGGGCTGAATAAAAGTACCGTGCACCGATTGCTGCAAGGGCTGCAATCCTGTGGCTACGTCACCCCTGCGCCTGCAGCCGGGAGCTACCGTTTAACAACCAAATTCATTGCTGTCGGGCAGAAGGCCCTGACATCGCTGAATATCATCCATGTGGCGGCACCGCATCTGGAAGCCCTGAACCTCGCCACCGGTGAAACCATCAACTTTTCCAGCCGCGAAGACGATCATGCCATTCTGATTTACAAGCTGGAGCCGACCACCGGCATGTTACGTACCCGCGCCTACATTGGTCAGCATATGCCGCTCTACTGCTCAGCGATGGGCAAGATTTACATGGCCTTTGGTCAGCCTGAGTATGTAAAAGCGTACTGGGAGACGCATCAGGAGCAGATCCAGCCGCTAACGCGCAATACCATCACCGGACTGCCAGCGATGTACGACGAACTGGCGCAGATCCGTGAAAGCAGCATGGCGATGGACCGTGAAGAGAATGAGCTTGGCGTCTCGTGTATTGCCGTACCGGTGTTTGATATTCACCACCGGGTGCCCTATGCCATCTCTATTTCTCTCTCTACCTCACGTCTGAAACAGATAGGTGAGAAAAACCTGCTTAAGCCGCTGCGTGAAACCGCAGAGGCTATCTCCAACGAGCTGGGATTTACGTTGCGCGTATAGGCATAAAGCCAGATAGGCTCAGGCAGATGACCTAACTGGCTACAACCCCTGCCAGGATCAAAGCGAGGGCGTTTGATTTTCTGGCACGCTGGCGGCAATCATCGTCTGGCGGAGTGAAAAATGAACCGTTTTATTATGGCGGATCCGGCCAAATGCATAGGCTGCCGAACCTGCGAAGTCGCCTGCGTGGTGTCGCATCAGGAAAACCAGGACTGCGCCGCCCTCTCGCCGGCAACGTTCAGCGCCCGCATCCGGGTGGTAAAGAGCGGATCATTTACGACCGCCGTGACCTGCCATCATTGTGAAGATGCCCCTTGTGCCAGTGTCTGCCCGGTGGGGGCGATCGGACGGGTGAACGGGGCGGTTTACGTCGAACAATCTCGCTGTATTGGCTGTAAAAGCTGTATGCTTGCCTGCCCGTTTGGCGCGATGGAGGTCACCCTCCGGCAGTCACAGGTGCAGGCGCTGAAATGCGACCTCTGTCTGCACCGCGAAGCGGGACCCGCGTGTGTGGAAGCCTGCCCGACCCTGGCGCTGCAATGTATAGATCCTGTCACACTGCGACAAACCCGTCTCAACATACCGCGAGCGTAACCAGTAGGCCGGTAGCTCCGCTTCTCATGGCCATGTGTACTGAGTGCCAGCGCCATGAAAATGCGCTGAAGAAATGCCCCCGCAAGGGGGCACAAAAGGAGTGACTGATTTTTTGGTTTCTTATGCCGCCAACTCAACCGGTGATTATCCCGGCTGGCTGGGGATCCCACTGGTGTTGGATACGTGATGCGTGACAGACACGTCCACATCTGTCGTCCGCCCCGCTATTGGCGGGCAGTCCATTCCTGCAGGCGCCGCTATGATAAGCACCGTTAAAATAAAACGTCGTCTGCGAGTGAATGAGTGTAATACCGATTTTCCGTTATGGTAGGAAAGGAGTGAAATAAATATTAAAAAAGCAGTAAAATATGATTAATCCTGGTTTAAATATTCTAAGTTAATAATTTTTTTAATTAAAACAACAATATAAATAATTAATCTGGAGATTAATCGCTGCTTATCTTCAAATTTTTTGTGTAGCTACATTTAACTATAAAATATATTTCTTAATTTCCTGAATTAGCTTTGGAGTGTACAAGGGGATATATGCTAATTAAAACAGAAAACTACTCAAAAAACCTTATCAAAAGAAACGTTATTTGGTCATTTTAAAAGGCCCTCCGGGGAGGGCCTTTTCGTCAGGCATGTTCACGCCAGGCGGTTTCAATTTCTTCAGCAAGCACTTTTATACCCGCTTCGATCTTATCGGGGTCCGGTACATAGTTCATGCGCATGCACTGGTGAGTATGAGGCCAGGGCTTGTCCAGCCCCGGGAAGAAGTAATGGCCCGGGACCATCAGCACGCCGCGTTTCTTCAGCCGCTGGTAGAGAAGCTCGGTGGTAATCGGCAAATCTTTAAACCACAGCCAGAGGAAGATTGCCCCTTCTGGCTTATGGATCAGGCAGCGCTCTTCAGGAAGATAGCGGCGGATGAGGGCGACAGTCTCCTGAACACGCTGGTGATAGAAAGGCTTGATGACAGTTTCTGACAAATGCAGCAGATCGTTGCGCTTAATCATTTCACTCATCATGGCAGGGCCGATGCCCCCCGGGGCAAGACTGATAATGCCGTTCATGTTGCGGATGGCAGAAATCACTTTGTCATTCGCAATGATAATGCCGCAGCGACTACCCGGCAGGCCCAGCTTCGACAGGCTCATGCAAAGAATGATATTCGGATTCCATAACGGGCGTGCTTCACTAAAGATGATGCCAGGGAAGGGCACACCGTAAGCATTATCAATAACCAGCGGAATGCCGTGCTGATTCGCCAGCGCATCGAGTTTCATCAGCTCGTCATCGGTGATCACATTGCCGGTCGGGTTCGTCGGGCGCGACACGCAAATCATCCCTGTCTCTTCACCGATGTGCAGATGTTCGAAGTCGACGTGGTACTTAAACTGGCCTTCCGGTAGCAGTTCAATGTTGGGGCGGGCAGAGACAAAAAGATCGTCTTCGAGGCCGGAATCGGCATAACCAATGTACTCAGGTGCCAGCGGGAACAGAACCTTTCTGGTACTTCCATCGGCGCGTCGGCCTGCAAAAAGGTTAAACAAGTAGAAAAATGCGCTCTGGCTGCCGTTTGTCAGTGCGATGTTCTGCGGTTCAATATCCCAGCCAAACTCTTTTCGCAGCATCGCAGCGAGCAAAGTCAGTAGCTCAGACTTACCCTGAGGGCCGTCATAATTGCAAAGCGCATCAGTGGCTTTGCCATTTTCCAGCATCTGTGCGAGCAGGTTGTGGAAGTAATCGGTCATGGCCGGGATTTGTGCCGGGTTTCCCCCGCCAAGCATGATGGCTCCGGGGGTGCGCAGACCGTCGTTGAGGTCTTCCATCAGGCGCGTGATGCCTGCATGGCGGGTAAATTTGTCGCCGAAAAGTGAGAATGTCATAGCAAGGGTTCTGTCGGTCTGATTTTAAAAATGGCTCACCATAGCGCTACATACCCTGCTGTGCAAATCGGAGGAGAGGGGGTTGTGTGAGATTTTATTTCACTTATTTTTGATTGTATGGATTTTTATTTTGCTTTGGTCACCTGGCTCCCTCATGGCAGAGGGAGCCAGGTCGGTCTTAGCGATTGCCCGCCCAGACCACCATTACCTTGTCCCCGGCCAGTGTGCGAGTAAAGCCATACCCCTGTTGCAGGCTGAGCGTGGTCTGTTTTCCACCTCCCAGTGCCGGATGGCGGGCACGGAACTGCCCCAGGGTTTGCCAGTGGCGCAGCCGTTGTGCCTCGGTGGTGTCGATATCCTGCCAGTTCATGTCTGAACGTGTCCCCTGAAGCGGGTCTGAGCCGGTGGGGCCAAAAGGCCGGTTTGTCTCGTCGCCGTAAAAAATCTGTATCGCGCCCGGTGCCAGCATTAATAACTCTGCCGCCTCCTGGCCCCCATCGCGGAAGAGGCGGGTATCATGGGAAGAGAGGTAGCTCAGGACGTTAAAGCTTTGCAGTTTTTCCGCCATTTGCTGCCAGACCAGATCCATGTCGGCAAGGCATTTGACCGCGCTGGCCGCCTGCTCCTGATAATCAAAATTGATCATCGCATCGAAACCGTGGTTGTAGTAATCACTGCGCATCACGCCGTGCCCCCAGGATTCTCCGGTCATCCAGAACGGCGCATCGTCGATTTTTTTCTGTGGGTTGGCTTTTTTCCATTCCACCAGTGCCTCGCTTGCCTGGGTCTTCAGCTGTTGCCAGGCCGCAAGCTCAACATGTTTGGCGGTGTCGACGCGAAAACCGTCAATGCCGTAATCGCGTACCCATTGGCTCAGCCAGTGCGTCAGGTAATCGCGTGGCGTATAGCCTGGCTTTTCGCGGGCTGCGGTATCGGGTTTATGCTGATAGAAAACCGGCAGGCCGGACGGCGAGGTGGACTCTGTTTTAAGATCCGGCAGAAAGGCCAGCGACATGGTTAAATCGTCAAACCCAGGATTGTCGTAATTGCCAATGTCGGTACGGATCCAGTTTTTACCCCACCAGTTTTGCCATGCGGTTTTATCGCTGAAGTTAATGTAATCGTTAAAACTGTGCCAGCTTTGCCCCGCTCCAGGACGCCAGTCGGTCCAGCGTTCGCCGAGGATTTTTTTGCGCTCTTCGCCCTGTACATACAAGGCGCCGAACTGAAACTCCTGCATATCCGCGAGGGTGGCGTAACCGGTGTGGTTCATGACGACGTCAAACAGGATGCGAATGCCGCGCTTGTGCGCTTCATCAACTAACTGGCGTAACTCTTCCCCGGTACCCATATTGGCATCCAGTCTCGTCCAGTCCTGTGTGTAATAGCCGTGATAAGCATAATGGGGGAAATCGCCTTTTGTTCCGCCGCCTACCCAACCGTGAATTTGCTCCAGCGGCGAGCTTATCCACAAAGCGTTAACCCCAAGTTGTTGCAGGTAGTCAAGCCGGCTGGTGAGTCCCTTCAGATCGCCGCCGTGAAAGGTGCCAATCTCTTCCATTCCGTCTTTGTGTCGACCGTAGCTGTTATCGTTCGACGGATCGCCGTTAACGAAACGGTCGGTCAGCACAAAGTAGAGCGTGGCGTTTTGCCAGCTAAAGGGCGCCGGTGCGTCTGTTTCGGCGCGTTCAAGCAGTAACAGCCCCCCGCTATTTTCTGCGGGAGCCAGAGTGATTTTGCCATGATGGACGGTGGTCGTTTTCTGGCTGTAGAAATCGCGAACCACGCTGCCTTCAGGAAAGGTCTGGCTGACGTCCAGCGTCAGCGGTTGACCGTCCCAGACCGGACACTGACGCCTCACATCCACGACTTTCTCTGCTGCTTCGCTTTTTACTGACAACATCAGTGTCGGTGTACCCGAACGGGTATCAATCTGAATGCGGTACTCGCCTTCACGGAAAATGCGCCAGCGCGGTGCCTCTGCGGCACAGGGCTTGAGTGAGAGCATCTGATTGAGTTTGATCTCCCCTGAGGGCTGCCAGCACTGCTGATCGGCTTGCAGAGTCAACGGATAGGATCCTTTTTGCAGCCTGGCTTCGCTGCGCCATACGCCGGTGCCGTCATCCTTAAACGCATTAAATCCGGTCGCAGACCAGTTCGCACTGGCGATGGCCGGTAAAAGCAGGGCAAAAAGGGGGCTGTATCTCATCTCAATCCTTCCCGTAACGTCTGTTTTACTCATCTTGCCATTAGCACAGGCCTGCAAACTCCTCCTGCGCGCGTTATCGCAGGGAGGAGGACGAAGGGTGAGTGATCGCGCGCAAAATTTGCCCAAGATTTGCGATAATCGCCACATTTTTAACGCATTTTTTTCGCTTTCTGGTTGATTCGTGATGACAGGCTTTCGGAATTGGCTTATTTCTGTACGTGCTCTGAGTGGTTATTTTTGGTATGATTTGAGATTCCGCTCTCAAAATTGTGAAAAAAATAAGGTGTTGGAATGTTTATATCCGACCAGGAGACTTAATGATATCGACTCCCTTGCGACGACTTGGGGCTACGATACTCATGTTTCTCACCATCGTATTTTCAGGTGAGGCGCTTGCCCAAACGCACAGCAAAACAGTGAGTCACAAGGCCCAAATCTCAAAGACGACCGGTAAAAAACAGGTAAGCAGTAAACAAGAGTATTCTCGCAATAGTGTAAATAGCAGTTCACTTCCTGATTTGCGAAAATACCCTTCCGGAGCACCAAGAAAGAAAGCGTTTCTCCGGACCGTAATGCCCTACATTACTCGTCAAAATGCGGCCATCACTGCCGATCGTAACTGGCTAATGGAACGTCAATACAGCCAGCAATGGTCGACGTCCGATCGTTCGCGTCTTAAGGATATCGCCAAACGCTATAAAATTAGCTGGTCTGGCAATACCCGCCGTATTCCGTGGAATGCGTTAATGGAACGCGTGGACATTATTCCGGACAGCATGGTGGCGACCATGGCCGCCGCAGAAAGCGGTTGGGGTACCTCTAAGCTGGCGCGTAATAACAATAACCTGTTCGGCATGAAATGCGGAAAAGGGCGCTGCACTAACGGTCCTGGAAAAGTGAAAGGCTATTCGCACTTCGAGTCTGTTGAAGCCTCCGTGAATGCGTATGTGGTGAACCTCAATACCCATCCGGCTTACTCGTCGTTCCGTAAGTCCCGTGCGCAGCTGCGTAAAGCGGATCAGGAAGTAACGGCCAGCACTATGATTCACAAGCTCAAAGGCTATTCAACGAAGGGCGCAAGCTATAACAATTACCTGTTTGCCATGTATCAGGATAATCAGCGTTTAATCGCCGCCCATATGTAATTGCACAAACGCCTTCCAGTTGGAAGGCGTTTTATTTTTGCCACTCTGACGCCACGCTAAGGCAGCAACACTTCCCCGTAGCGTTCGCGGTACTCCTTCGGTGTACTGTCATACGCTTTGCGAAACACCGAATAGAAATACTGTAGCGATGGATAGCCACACATCTGGGAAATCTCATTGATTGAAAGTGAAGTGGAAACCAGCAGGCTGCGCGCTTTCTCCAGCTTTTCCGCATGAATTACCGCATGAATTGTTTCGCCCACTTCCTCTTTAAAGCGCTTTTCCAGATTCGAACGCGAAATTCCCACCGCATCCAGCACCTGATCCACCTTAATGCCCTTACAGGCGTGGTTACGGATGTAATGCATGGCCTGGATAACCGCCGGATCGTTCAGTGAACGGTAATCCGTCGAACGTCGGGCAACCACACGGACCGGCGGCACCAACAGGCGCTGTAATGGCATCGTTTCATTATCAAGCAGGCGATGCAGCAGCTTGGCGGCCTGGTAACCCATCTGACGGGTCCCTTGCGCCACTGACGAAAGGGCCACGCGGGAGAGATAGCGTGTCAGCTCTTCATTATCGATGCCAATCACGCAGAGCTTTTCTGGTACCGGAATATGGAGGTGGTCGCAGACCTGTAAAACATGGCGTGCGCGGGCATCGGTAACGGCAATAATGCCCGTTTGTGGCGGGAGTGTTTGCAGCCAGTCGGCCAGCCGGTTCTGCGCATGCTGCCAGTTCTCCGGTGCCGTAGTCAGCCCTTGATAAACCACACCGCGATACTTCTCCTGGGCGACGAGCTGGCAAAACGCATGCTCGCGCTCTGCGGCCCAGCCCTTTCCGCTGGACGGCGGCAGACCGTAGAAGGCAAAACGGTGTACTCCTTTCTCTTTCAGGTGCAAAAACGCATGTTCAACCAGTGCGTAATTGTCCGTAGCAATATAGTGAACGGGAGGGTAGTGCTCCGGGGTATGGTAGGAGCCACCCACGCCGACGATAGGCACGTCCACATCGGCCAGCAGTCGTTCGATTTCAGGGTCATCATAGTCAGCGATCACCCCATCACCGAGCCACTCCTTGATATTCTCGATACGGGTACGGAAATCTTCTTCGATAAAAATATCCCATTCTGATTGTGACGCCTGCAAATATTCGCCAACGCCTTCAACGACCTGGCGGTCATAGGCTTTGTTGGCATTGAATAACAACGTAATGCGGTGGCGCTTTTCAAACATGTCGGTTCCGTCGCTAATGAATCATCAACTCTGCTTATCATATTCAGTACACTGCCGGAGGAAAATTTTCCGGCAGTGTGACCATTATTGCGATCATGCCCGACGTTTGGTGGCGGAATCCATCCATACCGCCAGCAGTAAAATCGCCCCTTTGACGATGTACTGCCAGAACGTCGGCACGTCCATCATACTCATGCCATTATCCAGCGAGGCCATAATGAAGGCCCCCATCACCGCCCCCGCCACGCTACCGATACCGCCCGCGAGGCTGGTTCCCCCAATCACACACGCGGCGATGGCGTCCAGCTCGGCGATATTACCTGCCGAGGGGGAGCCTGCACCGAGGCGTGAGCTCAGGATCAAACCGGCAATCGCCACCATCAGGCCATTAATAGCAAAGACCGCCAGCTTGGTGCGTTCCACATTAATCCCTGAAAGACGAGCTGCTTCGAGGTTGCCACCAATAGCGTAAATGCGTCGACCAAAGGCGGTGCGTGTAGCCATGAACATTCCCGCCATCAGCAGGAACACGAGCAACAGCACCGGGGTTGGAACACCACGATAATCATTCAGTAGCCAGATTGCGCCGAGTGCCAGCACGGCAATCAGTGCCTGGCGACCGACGACTGACGTGGAAGCTGGTGTCGCCAGCCCCAGCGACTGCCGACGTAGCCGGCCACGCCACTGCCACAAAATGAAGGCGACCAGCGCGAAAGCGCCCACGCCAAAGCCAACACCATCAGGCAGATAACTTTGACCAATTTGCGACATAGCGCTACTGGTAGGAGAGACGGTGGTGCCATTCGTGATACCAATCAGCACGCCGCGAAAAGCGAGCATGCCCGCCAGGGTGACGATGAAAGAAGGTACTTTACGATAGGCGACCCACCAGCCGTTCCATGCCCCTAACAGCAGCCCGAGTACCAGCGTCACCACAATGGTCAACGGTAACGGCCAGCCCAGCCAGACGTCAAAAATGGCCGCTGCGCCGCCTAACAGGCCCATCATTGAACCGACGGAAAGGTCTATTTCAGCCGAAATAATCACAAATACCATGCCTACCGCCAGGATGCCGGTAATGGCGGTCTGGCGCAGCAGGTTGGAGACGTTGCGTGCGCTTAAGTACGCACCGTCGGTCATCCAGGTGAAAAAGAGCATGATCACGGCGATGGCGGCAATCATGACAAACACCTGTAAGTTCAGGGATTTGAGTCCGGAAAATGCCCCAGGTAGCGGGGCGGATAATTTCATTTCAGACGGGTTGCTTTTCGACATGATGTTCGCTCCTCAGCGCCGCTTCCATGACCTGCTCCTGGGTCAGTTGATGATTAATAAGGGAGGCTTTTAACTTGCCTTCATGCATCACCAGCACCCGATCGCTCAGCCCCAGCACTTCAGGTAATTCGGATGAGATGACGATAACGGCGATACCCTGCTGTACCAGTTGATTAATAAGTTTATAAATTTCGTACTTTGCCCCGATATCAATGCCGCGCGTCGGCTCATCCAGGATGAGAATGCGCGGGTTGAGCAGCAGGCAGCGGGCCAGAATGGCCTTCTGTTGATTCCCTCCGCTCAGGCGACCAATTGCCAGGTCTGGCGAGGAGGTTTTGACCTTGAGGCGTTGCAGCGACTGCAAAATGCAATGCTGTTCGGCGGCGTCGTCCAGACTACTGAGCTTGCCGGTAAACTGGTGTAATGCCGCGAGCGTGATGTTTTTGCCGACCGCCATCACCGGCACGATACCGTCTTTTTTGCGATCTTCCGGTACCATTGCGATGCCATTGGCAATCGCCTGCTGACAGTTGTTGATTTCTACCTGCCTGCCATCGAGAAAGATTTTCCCTTCCCAGCGTCCAGGCCAGACGCCAAACAGGCACTGAACGGCTTCGGTGCGCCCCGCCCCGACCAGCCCGGCAATGCCCAGAATCTCCCCGCGCTTAAGGGAAAAGGAGACGTCATTGACCCGCTTGATGTGACGATTCACCGGGTGCCAGGCGGTGAGGTGCTCAACACGGAGGATCTCATCCCCCGTGTCGTGAGGTTCATTGGGATAGAGTGCTGTGAGTTCGCGGCCTACCATCATGGTGATGATGTCATCTTCGCTCATCCCCGCAGCATCGCGCGTACCGATGTGCTGCCCGTCGCGGATAACACAAATCACATTTGATATTGCTTTGACTTCATTGAGCTTGTGAGAAATATAAATGCAGGCGATACCGTGATGCTGCAGATCACGAATAATCTCCAGCAGTACGGCAGTTTCCTGCTCGGTGAGCGAGGCGGTCGGTTCGTCGAGAATCAATAACCGCACCTGCTTATTCAGCGCTTTCGCTATCTCCACCAGCTGCTGCTGGCCAAGGCCAAGATCGCCCACCCGGGTATCCGGTGAGATGTTCAGGCTCACCTGGGCGAGCAGCTTTTCGCAACGCAGGGTCATGGTGTCGTAATCCATTACGCCATGACGTGTGATTTCGGTGCCGAGGAAGATGTTTTCAAGCACCGTCAGATGCTTCACCAGCGCCAGTTCCTGGTGGATGATGGCAATGCCTTTGCGTTCGGTATCACGGATATGGCCGGCTTGCAGCGTTTCGCCTGCAAAAACGATGTCACCCTCATAGGTGCCCCACGGGTAGATGCCGCAAAGTACCTTCATCAGTGTGGATTTGCCGGAGCCATTTTCGCCGCACAATGACACCACTTCCCCTGCGTTAAGTTGCAGGCTGACGTTATCCACGGCTTTGACCGCGCCAAAGGCCTTGGTGATGTTCTTCATTTCAAGTAAATAAGGCATAACTGCTCCACGTCATTCGGGGTATTCACAGTGCCTGAAGAGAGAACCCGGCATGCCTCCTTGCTGGAGGCATGCCGTGAGGCTTATAGCTGGTCTTTCTGATGGAAGCCGTCTTTGATAACCGTGGCGTCGATGTTGTCTTTGGTGACTTCGATAGGCGTCAGTAAGCGGGAGGGGACCTCCTTCAGACCGTTGTTAAGGGTGGTATCGGATTTGGGGGTTTTGCCATTGCCCAACTCAACGGCAATTTCTGCGGCGGTGTTTGCCAGCTGCGTGATGGGCTTATAGACCGTCATCGTCTGGCTACCGTTGATAAGCCGTTTGATACCCGCAAGGTCAGCATCCTGACCTGAAATCACGACTTTTCCGGCGAGCCCCTGGGCACTTAATGCCTGAATCGCGCCGCCAGCGGTGGCGTCATTGGAGGCAACAACGGCATCAATTTTGTTATTGTTGGCCGTCAGCGCATTTTCCATAATTTTCAGCGCATTTTCTGGCAACCAGCCATCTACCCACTGATCGCCAACGATTTTAATTTTTCCACTGTCAACATAGGGTTTTAACACTTTCATCTGACCGGCACGGAATAACTTGGCATTATTATCAACCGGTGAGCCACCCATTAAGAAGTAATTCCCTTGCGGCACTTTGCTGACAAGACTTTGTGCTTGTAACTCACCCACTTTTTCATTGTCAAAAGAGATGTAAAAATCGATATCGGCATTATTAATCATGCGGTCGTAAGCCAGCACTTTAATCCCTTCCTGTTTGGCTTCTTTTACGACATTACTTAATACCTGACCGTTGTATGGAATAATGACCAGAACATCTACGCCGCGGTTTATCATATTTTCAATTTGCGACATCTGCGTTTCTTCATTTCCGTTGGCTGACTGCACGAACACGGTGGCACCCAGCGACTCGGCCTTCTTCACGAAAATATCACGGTCTTTTTGCCAGCGTTCGAGACGTAAGTCATCGATAGCCATACCAATTTTTACTTCTTTCGCGTGACCCGCCATGCTGGCGAGCAGCAATGAAGCACAGAGAGTAAGGCAAAGGTTCTTTATCTTCATAATAGTAATACCTTTTGTAGGGTGACAAAGCTGAGATAAAAGAAACATGCACTGCGTCGATCGTTGCAAATTTTTAACACGGAAGCAGGAGCTGGCAATTCCTGATTTTTATCCAGGCGTTATGATTTTTGGTTTATTTGTGGAAGTTTGACCGCGATCTGATTTTAAAATAAGCGGAATCGGTTTTGCGAAAAAAACAGGAAGGGCACCGCAAAAATAATAGCCCAGTTTTTGCGAGACAGCGCACATTTGCGTATTCTCTTAATGGCAGTGTGAAATAACGTAATTGAGCAAGGCAATGAGACAACTCAGTATTACTTCGAGAGTGAAACTTTGCCGCACACCTGATTATGGAGCTCAATATGCAAGCTTATTTTGACCAGCTCGAACGTGTTCGTTTTGAAGGCCCGACTACCACCAATCCATTAGCGTTTCGCCATTACAACCCGGACGAGTTGGTGCTGGGTAAACGAATGGAAGATCACCTGCGCTTTGCCGCCTGTTACTGGCACACCTTCTGCTGGAATGGCGCAGACATGTTTGGCGTGGGCTCCTTCGACAGGCCCTGGCAGAAGCCGGGAGACGCGCTTGAGCTGGCGAAACGCAAAGCTGACGTTGCATTTGAATTCTTCCACAAGCTGAATGTGCCCTACTACTGCTTCCACGATGTTGACGTCTCACCGGAAGGCGCATCGCTGAAGGAATACATCAATAACTTCGCGCAAATGGTGGACGTGCTGGCAGAAAAACAGCAGCAGAGTGGAGTCAAGCTGTTGTGGGGTACCGCCAACTGCTTCACCAACCCGCGCTACGGCGCCGGTGCCGCCACTAACCCGGATCCTGACGTATTCAGTTGGGCCGCTACCCAGGTCGCCAATGCCATGAATGCCACGCATAAACTCGGCGGTGAAAACTACGTGCTGTGGGGAGGGCGTGAAGGGTATGAAACACTGCTTAACACGGATTTGCGGCAGGAGCGCGAGCAGATTGGCCGCTTTATGCAGATGGTGGTCGAGCATAAACATAAAATTGGCTTCCGTGGCACGCTGCTGATCGAGCCGAAGCCGCAGGAGCCGACCAAGCACCAGTACGATTATGACGTGGCAACGGTGTATGGCTTCCTGAAACAGTTTGGTCTGGAAAAAGAGATCAAAGTTAATATCGAAGCCAACCATGCGACCCTGGCGGGGCACTCTTTCCATCATGAAATCGCCTCTGCCATTGCGCTGGGAATCTTTGGTTCAGTGGATGCCAACCGTGGCGACCCGCAGCTGGGTTGGGATACCGACCAGTTCCCGATTAGCGTTGAGGAGAATGCGCTGGTGATGTATGAAATCATCAAAGCGGGCGGGTTCACCACCGGTGGTCTCAATTTCGATGCCAAAGTACGCCGCCAGAGCACCGATAAATATGACCTCTTCTATGGCCACATCGGGGCGATGGACACTATGGCGCTGGCGTTAAAAGTCGCAGCGCGAATGACCCAGGAGGGCGAGCTCGATAAGCGTGTGGCAAAACGTTACGCAGGGTGGAATGGTGAACTGGGCCAGCAAATTCTTCAGGGGCAGCTAACGCTTGCGGAGCTGGCGAAGTACGCTGAACAGCAGAACCTGGCGCCAGTTCATCAGAGCGGGCATCAGGAATTGCTGGAGAATCTGGTTAATCATTACCTGTTCGACAAATAATCGCCTGAGGCACTCAACGGCCCGGTCAGCGATCGGGCATGGTTTTCAAAGGAGTTACCGCTATGTATATCGGGATCGATCTTGGCACATCCGGGGTGAAGGCGATTTTGCTCGATGAGCAGGGCACCGTCCTGGGGTCGCAAACGGAAAAGCTCACGGTGTCGCGTCCGCACCCGCTCTGGTCTGAGCAGGATCCCGGTCACTGGTGGCAGGCGACGGACCGCGCCATCCGCGGCTTAAGCGAACAGCACACTTTGCAGCAGGTAAAGGCTATTGGCCTGGCCGGGCAGATGCACGGTGCGACACTACTGGATAAAGACGATCAGGTACTGCGCCCGGCTATTTTGTGGAATGACGGACGCTGTGCAGAAGAGTGCAGGTTGCTGGAATCTGCGGTGGAAAATTCCCGCGCCATTACCGGTAACCTGATGATGCCGGGCTTCACCGCACCGAAGCTGCTCTGGGTGAAGCGCCACGAGCCCGAACGGTTTGCACGGGTGGCAAAAGTCCTCCTGCCGAAGGATTACCTGCGGCTGCAAATGACCGGGACCTACGCCAGCGACATGTCTGATGCCGCCGGAACCATGTGGCTGGATGTGGCAAAACGCGACTGGAGCGATGAGATGCTCGCCGCCTGCGGGCTTACCCGCGACCACATGCCTGCGCTGTTCGAGGGGTGCGATGTGACGGGCACCCTGTTACCTGATATTGCCGAACGGTGGGGGATGTCGCCTGTTCCTGTTGTCGCGGGTGGAGGTGATAACGCCGCCGGCGCCGTGGGTGTCGGCATGGCGGATGCGGGGCAGGCAATGCTGTCGCTCGGCACCTCAGGCGTTTATTTTGCGGTAAGTGAAGGATTCCTCAGCAAGCCCGAAAGCGCCGTACATAGCTTCTGCCACGCGCTGCCTGGGCGCTGGCATTTGATGTCTGTCATGTTAAGTGCTGCCTCTTGCCTGGACTGGGCGGCAAAACTGACCGGTCAGCCTTCGGTGCAGGCGTTTATTGCGGCGGCGGAACACGCGGACGAGCGAGCGGGCGATCTCTGGTTTTTGCCTTATTTGTCCGGTGAGCGTACACCACATAATAATCCGCAAGCCAAAGGCGTCTTTTTTGGTCTGACCCATCAGCATGGGCCGAATGAGCTGGCAAAGTCGGTGCTGGAAGGCGTGGGTTATGCGCTGGCGGATGGCATGGACGTAGTACACGCCTGTGGAGTGACGCCACAGCGTGTGACGTTGATAGGCGGTGGGGCACGTAGCGGCTACTGGCGGCAGATGCTCGCGGATATCAGCGGTCAGCAACTGGACTACCGCACGGGCGGGGATGTCGGGCCGGCGCTTGGGGCTGCCCGGCTGGCGCAAATTGCGCTTCATCCTGACGTGCCGCCTGCCCGTCTTTTACCGCAACTGACTATTGAGCAACAACATATCCCGGATGCAGCCCGCCACGCTTCTTACCAGCCGCGTCGCGAAACCTTCCGCCGCATTTATCAGCAGCTTTTACCGTTAATGTCCTGAATCCAGGTTCCCTCGCCCATTGGGCTGAGGAATCCGCGGTAATATTACGTTTTACAGCGATAACACCGCGCAATGGGAATAAAACAGTTACAGCGATGACAGGGTCTGGCTGAAAACCGATGAGACGTTGGCGGCTGACCGGGGCCGCCCGCAGGGAAGCGGGCGGAGGGATTGCCCGTACTCGCATTTTTATGCGGATCCCTCAGCCCATTGGTTGAGGATGCCGCGGCCGGGTGTCTTCTCTCAACTAATATAACGCCGCGTATCAACACGCTGTAACAGCATCGACAGCCCCAGACTCACCACCAGCGTGATACTAAATATCCAGATAATATCGAGTACCGGCCAGCGCTGGATTTCCACGCCACGCGTACGCAGCGCATGGATAATCAGGGCGTGAAAACCGTAGATCCCCAGTGAGTGTTGCGAAATCATGCGCAGCCCAGGTAAAACCCGGGTGTTAAGAGTGTTTTTCACCAGTGTTAACAGCGTTATAGCACAAATGAAGACCAACGGGCCGCAGTACAGATACCAGGTATCGGCGAAGTTACCGCGCCATTTCAGTTCGTTCAGTGTGCCATGCGAGATGGCCCAGACCGCCAGCACGAAGACAACGGCGCTTACCGCGCTGAGTGGTTTTTTGTGGGTGTCCATCATCCCCAGGGCGCGACCCAGCAGGCCATACACCACATAGTAAAAAGTATCGCCATTGATATAGAGATTGATCGGGAGCCACTCGAAGCCCCCCATTTTTTGTGCCACCGTATTCGGATTTGCGATGACGCCAATCACCACCATGAGCGCCAGCAGCATTTTTCCGCTGACGGTTTTTACCTGAATTAACGGTGATACCAGGTAGATGACGATAATCGCGAAGAAGAACCAAAGGTGGTAGAACACCGGCTTTTGCAGCAGGTTTTTCAGCGCTAAATCGCTGTTAATCGAAGTGAAAAAGAAAATATACGCAAAGGCGAGGGTACTGTAGAACAGTAAACAGAGGCCGATGCGTAAAAAATGACGCGGTTGCGCGCTGCGCTCGCCGAAGAAAAGATAGCCTGAAATCATAAAAAAGAGCGGCACGCTGACACGTGACGCGGAGTTCAGGAGATTGGCGACTCCCCAGTCGAAGGTGCTGACGCTTGCCGCATTGGTGATATACCAGCTTGTGGTATGGATCATCACAACCATCAAACAGGCGATCCCTCGCAGATTTTCAATCCAGTTAATTTTCGGCGACATCAGTTCCTCAATTTTCCCGTCAAATACCCTCAGACTAACGATTTATTCCACTTTCTCACTGGATAATTCTGAGTTTTCCCGCCTGCGCTTGTTACCCGGCGGCTGGGTTTGCAAGATTTAGGGTTCGAAGGTGTTCCTGATAAAAATAACAGCATGCCCGGCTGACGGTAAGAAAATGATGATGAAAGAGATAGCAACAGCGCTGACATTACTTATCGCCGGATGCAGCGCTCAGCAGACCGCACCTGAACAAAAGGCGCAAAAAACCAAAGTCAGCCCGTCACATTCGCTGGCAATGGAGCAACAGTGCAGGAATAGTGCGGCCTACCGCTACAACACCGACAGGCAAAAAATCGCCGTTATCGGGTTTGAACAGTTCCAGAGTAGCTATGAAATGCGCGGGTTTACCCCTCTGAAGGAGCGCTTTGTCTGCGCTTTCGATGCAGAAGGGCAGTTTTTGCACCTTTCTATGCGCTAGTTTTTCAATTTTCCCTAAACAAACCTGTTTCATACTGTATATCTTGCACTCAGCGGGTATACTGAGCCCTTCCTTAAATCCACACGTATCCAGCACGAAATAATATGCAAAAGTTTGATACCAGGACCTTTCAGGGCCTGATCCTGACCTTACAGGATTACTGGGCTCGCCAGGGCTGCACCATTGTTCAACCACTGGACATGGAAGTTGGCGCCGGCACCTCTCATCCCATGACCTGTCTGCGCGCGTTAGGGCCGGAGCCGATGGCGACCGCCTACGTGCAGCCTTCTCGACGCCCGACCGATGGCCGCTACGGCGAAAACCCGAACCGTTTACAGCACTACTATCAGTTCCAGGTGGTCATCAAACCATCACCGGATAACATCCAGGAGCTGTACCTGGGGTCGCTGAAAGAGCTGGGTATGGACCCGACCATTCACGATATTCGCTTCGTGGAAGATAACTGGGAAAACCCGACGCTGGGTGCCTGGGGACTGGGCTGGGAAGTGTGGCTGAACGGCATGGAAGTGACGCAGTTCACTTACTTCCAGCAGGTTGGTGGCCTGGAGTGTAAACCCGTTACCGGTGAAATCACCTACGGTCTGGAACGTCTGGCGATGTACATTCAGGGCGTAGACAGCGTTTATGACCTGGTCTGGAGCGACGGCCCGCTGGGTAAAACCACCTACGGCGACGTGTTTCATCAGAACGAAGTGGAGCAGTCCACCTACAACTTCGAATACGCTGATGTGGACTTCCTGTTCTCCTGCTTTGAACAGTACGAGAAAGAAGCCCAGCAGCTGCTGGCGCTGGAAAATCCGCTGCCGCTGCCTGCCTACGAGCGTATTCTGAAAGCCGCACATAGCTTCAACCTGCTGGATGCGCGTAAAGCCATCTCCGTTACCGAGCGTCAGCGCTACATCCTGCGCATTCGCACCCTGACCAAAGCGGTAGCTGAAGCTTATTATGCTTCCCGTGAAGCCCTCGGCTTCCCGATGTGCAACAAGAATAAATAAGAGGCGGCCATGTCTGAGAATACTTTCCTGGTGGAAATCGGCACCGAAGAGCTGCCACCAAAAGCCCTGCGCAGCCTGGCGGAGTCCTTTGCTGCGAACGTGACGGCCGAGCTTGATAACGCAGGCCTTGTGCATGGTAACGTCGAGTGGTTTGCGGCACCGCGCCGTCTGGCGCTGAAAGTGGCGAACCTGGCGGCATCCCAGCCGGATCGCGAAGTCGAAAAACGCGGCCCGGCAGTTTCTGCGGCGTTCGATGCTGAGGGTAAACCGAGCAAAGCGGCAGAGGGCTGGGCACGCGGTTGCGGTATCACCGTTGACCAGGCCGAGCGTCTGACCACCGATAAAGGTGAATGGCTGCTGTATCGCGCTCATGTCAAAGGCGAAAGCGCAGAAGCGCTGCTGCCGAACATGGTTGCCACCTCTCTGGCGAAACTGCCGATCCCGAAACTGATGCGCTGGGGTGCAAGCGACGTCCACTTCGTGCGTCCGGTGCATACCGTGACCCTGCTGCTGGGCGACAAACTCATTCCGGCAACCATTCTGGGCATTCAGTCCGATCGCGTGATTCGCGGGCACCGCTTTATGGGCGAGCCGGAATTCACCATCGACCATGCCGATCAGTATCCGCAAATTCTGCTCGAGCGCGGTAAAGTCATCGCCGACTACGACGCGCGTAAAGCGACCATCAAAGCGGATGCCGAAGCGGCTGCACGTAAGATTGGCGGTAATGCTGATCTGAGCGAAAGCCTGCTGGAAGAGGTCACCTCGCTGGTGGAATGGCCGGTAGTGCTGACGGCGAAATTCGAAGAGAAGTTCCTCGCGGTGCCTGCTGAAGCGCTGGTCTACACCATGAAGGGCGATCAGAAGTACTTCCCGGTTTATGACAACGCGGGCAAGCTGCTGCCAAACTTTATCTTCGTGGCGAATATCGAATCCAAAGATCCGCAGCAGATCATCTCCGGTAACGAAAAGGTAGTGCGCCCGCGTCTGGCGGATGCCGAGTTCTTCTTCAATACTGACCGTAAAAAACGTCTGGAAGATAATCTGCCGCGTCTGCAAACCGTGCTGTTCCAGCAGCAACTGGGTACGCTGCGTGACAAAACTGACCGTATTCAGGCCCTGGCGGGCTGGATTGCCGGTCAGACGGGCGCGGATGTTAACCACGCCACCCGCGCGGGGCTGCTGTCCAAGTGCGACCTGATGACCAACATGGTCTTCGAGTTCACCGACACCCAGGGCGTGATGGGCATGCACTATGCGCGTCATGACGGTGAAGCGGAAGACGTTGCCGTCGCGCTGAACGAACAGTACCAGCCGCGTTTTGCCGGTGATGACCTGCCGTCTAATCCGGTAGCCTGCGCGGTCGCGATTGCCGATAAGATGGACACCCTGGCGGGTATCTTCGGTATCGGTCAGCATCCGAAAGGCGACAAAGACCCGTTTGCGCTGCGTCGTGCTGCACTGGGCGTGCTGCGTATCATCGTTGAGAAGAACCTGAATCTGGATCTGCAAACGCTGACCGAAGAGGCGGTGCGTCTGTACGGCGACAAGCTGACCAATGCGAAAGTCGTGGATGATGTTATCGACTTTATGCTCGGCCGCTTCCGCGCCTGGTATCAGGACGAAGGCTACACCGTGGACACCATTCAGGCGGTGCTGGCGCGTCGTCCGACCCGTCCGGCAGACTTCGATGCACGCATGAAAGCAGTGTCCCATTTCCGCTCCCTGGAAGAGGCCTCTGCGCTGGCGGCAGCCAACAAGCGTGTCTCCAACATTCTGGCGAAATCCGACGAAACGCTGAACGACATCGTGCATGCTTCCGTTCTGAAAGAAGCGGCAGAAATCAAACTGGCGGGCAACCTCGTTGTGTTGCGCGATAAACTGCAGCCTTATTTCGCGGAAGGTCGCTATCAGGAAGCCCTGATTGAACTGGCGGCGCTGCGTGAGCCAGTGGATGAGTTCTTCGAAAACGTCATGGTTAACGCGGAAGAGAAAGAGGTGCGTCTCAATCGTCTGACGCTGCTCGCCAAACTGCGTGAATTGTTCCTGCAGGTCGCGGATATTTCGCTGTTGCAGTAACGGTTACGTTAATTAAAAAAACCTGCCGCCCGGCGGGTTTTTTATTATCTGAATCTCCATTCTTCAAAGCGATCTCGAATAAGAGTCTAAAATTTAACCTTGTCATCCTGACCATTCTGCGGCTATCCTTTGCCTCGACGAAGCCCTCGTCATTCTGGAGCGCACATCAAAAATGAACAAACACGACTGATGAATTTCACGCCTTGCAACGCACTCAGTGCGGGCAGGGAGGTATTGATTTCAATCAGGAGTGCTTATGGCTCATTGCGCCCAATCCCCCTCATTTATATTGCACCAACTTACCTGTCAGTTTGCGACAGGAGACACCCTTTTTGGTCCGTTAACGCTCACGCTTGAGGCTGAGCTATGTGGTCTTGTTGGCCGTAACGGTAGCGGCAAAACCTGCCTGCTACGGCTACTCGCCGGCCTGGATAAGCCTGCTTATGGGCATATTGAGCGAAGTGGTTCACTGGCCTATGTTGCGCAGCAGCAGAGGGTGACGCCAGAGACGACCCTTGCCGGCCTGCTGGGCTATGAGGCTCTCTTTGCCGCCCGCGAACGGATTGAGCAGGGCGATTACCATCCCGGCGACCTTGAGCAAATGGACGGATTCTGGGACCTGCAGGAGCGTCTTGAGGCTGCTTTTATCGAGGCGGGCTTACCCGCTTTCTCTGCCCGGCTCCCCGCCCTGACGCTCAGCGGCGGCGAGCGAATACGGGCGTTACTGTGTGCCGCCTTTCTGCAAGATCCGGATTATCTGCTGTTGGACGAACCGACAAACCATCTCGACCGCCAGGGACGTGAGTGGCTCTGTAGCCTGCTCAGTCGCAGACGTGGCGGCACTCTGGTGGCCACGCACGATCGTGAACTGTTGGCTCTGATGCCACGTATTCTTGAGCTTACCCCTTCAGGGCTGCGCAGCTATGGCGGGAACTATGCCGACTATCAGCGCCAGCGCAGTGCGGAGCAACAGGCCGCTCAGGCGGCGCTGGAGCATGCCACTACCGAACGTCGTCGTACCCGCCTTCGTCTGCAAAAAGAGCATGACGCCAGCCAGCGGCGCTCTGCGCAGACCTTGCGTAATGTTGATAATCTGAACATCGCCTCGTTTGAACGGGTGAAATATAAAGGTGCTGCAAAGGAGCGTACTGGCACGGTTCGTCGTCAACACCGTGAGCAGAACGATGCCCTCAGCGCTGCGGTAAACCTGGCCCGCGAGCGGGTTGAGGACGCGGCCCCGGTGCTCTTTACCCTGCCGGGCACCCATGTTGCCGACGGGAAACAGGTGCTGGTACTGGACGAGGTTGTTCTGCCGTTTACACCGCTCGCCCCGTTAAGCGTGCGGATGGAAGGGCCGGTACGGGTGGCGCTGCGTGGGCCAAACGGCTGCGGTAAGTCGACGCTACTGAAGGTTCTCACTGGTGAAATAGCGCCCCTCTCAGGCTTCTGCCATGTACCCGTGACCACGGCTTATCTTGACCAGCATCTGACGGGGCTGGATCTGTCGCTCTCTTTACTTGAAAACCTGGGTGCTGAAGAGACGCCTCTTACCGAAGGGGCGTTGCGCACGCGCCTGGCGCAGTTGCAGTTGGGGGCAGATAAAGTCACGTTACCCCTGGCGGCATTAAGTGGCGGTGAGCGATTGAAGGCCGCGCTGGCCTGCGTACTCTGGCGACGCGACGCTGTGCAGTTATTGTTGCTGGATGAGCCGACTAACCATCTCGATCTCGCCTCGACGCTGGCGATTGAAAGCGCGCTGGCGACCTTTCCGGGGGCGTTGATGGTGGTTTCACATGATGAGTCGTTTCTTCAGGGGCTAAGACTGACACACTGTCTGCAATGGCGAGGGGATGAAATTATCTTTGAGGCGTGGTACTGAAAACATAAACCCCCGGCATCGCGGGGGCCCTGACGTACTACTTTTATTCCATCAACTGCTTACTGAGCGTCGGGTTCGAGTGGATCAGGCGCATCAGTTTCATCTCGGTTGCTGAGGGACGTACGCGTTTCGATTCCCATTCCTGGACCATCGTTACCGTCACTCCCATTGCACGAGCAAAGTCGTCTAACTTCAACCCAGTACCACGGCGTAGTTGTTCCAATTCATTGAATGTATTCGCCTTCTGGGTAAGGGTTACCGCTTGCGTTACATCTTTTTTAAAAACAATCTGTTCCAGACTGCTTAGCAGCTCAAACATCGGATCTTTATTCTCCATTGAGAACTCCTCAAAATCACACAGCGGATAGAGATACAGCATGAGTAAGAATAGTCGGTAAAACAGCGTGTGGAGGGTCTTAACAGAGATATATTGCAGGCTAAGGACCTTTTGATGTCTTCAGAATGCATATTCAAACGTTTCGCTGCATCTTAATTACTTGATTAAGAACAATCTGTGTTAAGTCCGTATTTTTTTGTAAATAGTTAGCAAAAAGTCGCATAAGCCAGGACTATATTCTGCGCGTCGATGTTGTAGTGGTTTCGTCAATAAGAATAGAAGGAAAAGGGTATCCTCTGAGGCCGTCCTGGACTATCCTTGTCAGCGTTGGGCACGCGGGTGCCGTCTTTGTTTTATATGGGTTAAAGGAGTTTAAAATGGCGACAGGAACGTCCTGTTCTCGCTGGTTTGCGCCACTTGCGGCGTTACTGATGGTAGTTGGACTGAGTGGGTGCTTTGATAAAGAAGGCGATCAGCGCAAAGCGTTTATCGATTTCCTGCAAAATAGCGCAATGCGCAGCAGCGAACGTCTTCCCGCGCTGACGGCTGACCAGAAAAAACAATTTGGTCCGTTCGTGTCCGATTATGCAATCCTGTATGGTTACTCCCAACAGGTGAACCAGGCGATGGATTCAGGTTTGCGTCCGGTTGTGGATAGCGTTAACGCGATCCGTGTGCCGCAGGATTATGTCACTCAGCGTGAACCGCTGCGTCAGGCCAATGGCTCTCTGGGTGTGCTGAGCCAGCAGCTGCAAAATGCAAAAATGCAGGCAGATGCCGCGCACTCTGCGCTGAAACAGGCAGACGATCTCAAACCTGTCTTTGATAAAATATATTCGAAGGTGGTCACCAACCCGGCTAACGCGCTGCAACCGCTGATCCCGGCGGCGCAAATCTTCACGCAGCAGCTTGTGCAGGTTGGTGATTTCATTGCGCAACAGGGTACGCAGGTCAGCTTTGTTGCAAACGGTATTCAGTTCCCGACCTCACAGCAGGCGAGCCAGTATAACACGCTGATTGGGCCGCTTGCTGCTCAGCACCAGGCGTTCACCCAGGCATGGACGGCCACCGTGAGCGCCACGCAGTAAGCGCTGCGACAATAAAAAAGAGGCGACCCTGTCGCCTCTTTTTTTATGCCTGCGTAATTATTTTGCTACGTCAGGATTCACGCAGTTCTTCTCAATGTTGCCGCTAAGGGCATCAATGAGATTATCGACGGCGCAGGCTGCCATACCGTAACGCGTTTCATGCGTGGCGGAGCCAATGTGCGGCAGTGCGACTACATTTGGCAGCGTGAGCAGCGGAGAGTCAGCAGGTAAGGGCTCTTTCTCAAACACATCCAGCCCGGCGGCATGAATTTCACCCTCTTTCAGTGCCTCGATCAGGGCATTTTCGTCGACCACCGGACCACGCCCGGCGTTGACGAAGATGGCGGACGATTTCATGAGGGCAAACTTCTCTGCATTAATCAGGTGGTGTGTCTCTTCGGTGTAAGGCAGAACCAGCACCACAAAATCAGACTCTTTTAACAGGGTATCAAGATCGCAGTAACGCGCCTGAAAGCGGGTTTCCGCCTCTTCATGCTGGCGGCGTGCGTGATAAAGAACCGGCATGCCAAAACCCAGGTGGGCGCGCTGGGCCACCGCCAGACCAATACGCCCCATGCCCACAATACCGACCGTTTTGTGATGCACATCGACCCCAAACCAATCCGGCCCAATGCCTTTGGTCCATTCGCCCTTTTTCACGCGCTCGGCCACTTCCACCACCCGACGAGCGGAGCTGAGCACCAGCGCCATAATGGTATCGGCCACGGTTTCGGTCAGCACGGTCGGGGTATGCATTAACACAATCTTTTTCGCATTCAGCGCGTCCATATCGAAGGCGTCATAGCCAACAGAGATAGTGGAGGCGGCACGCAGCTTCGGCATCTTCTCCAGCAGCGCACTTCCCACCTTCTCACTGGAACCCAGCAAACCCTCGGCATTCGCAAACGCATCGGCGTACTGTTCCACGGTTTCAGGACGCAGGTTCGGTACCTGCGTGAGGGTGAAATGTTCTTCCAGACGGCGTTGTAAATCTTCAGGCAATGCTTTGTACAGGATAATGGACGGCTTCATGAATTCTCCCTCGTGATGATTCAGGCGTGTCGTGCGCCCGTTGAAATCGTTTTATCGCTAACTGAAGTGGGCTTAACAATTAAAGTAAGCCATACAGAGGCAAAAAGCGCCACCCCCATAAAAATGTACGACGCAGACGGGCTACCGGTGGCGCCATTGAGGTAGCCGACAAACCAGGAGCCAAAGAACGAACCGAGCGCCCCCATACTATTGATGAGTGCCATTGCGCCGCCCGCCACGTTACGCGGCAGCATCTCGGGGATGATGGCAAAGAAGGGGCCGTAGGGGGCGTACATTGCAGCACCTGCCACCACCAGCAGGGTATAGGAAACCCAGAAGTGGTCAGCGCCCACGGCCCAGGAGCCGATAAAGGCCAGCCCGCCAATCAGCAACAGTGGCCAGACAAACAGCTTACGGTTTTGCAGTTTGTCAGAAGCCCATGAGGCAAGGATCATGGCAATGGTCGCGGCCAGATAGGGGACGGAGGAGAGCCAGCCCACTTCCACCATACCGAGATTCGTTCCACCGTTGCGCAGAATGGACGGCAGCCACAGTACGAAGCCGTATACACCAATACTCCAGGCAAAATACTGCATACACAGCAGGATAACGTTACGGGAGCGGAAGGCTTCACCGTAGTTACGTACTGCTTTAATACCCTGTTGTTCCTGATCCAGTTGTGCCTGCAGCGCAGACTTTTCATCGGCAGATAACCAGCCTACCTGCGCCGGTTTATCACGAACCAGCATCCACCAGGCGAAGGCCCAGATGATGGCCGGAACCCCCTCGATAATGAACATTTCACGCCAGCCAAGCGCCTGAATCAGATAGCCGGAAACCACCGACATCCACAGTACGGTGACCGGGTTACCCAGGATCAGGAAGGTGTTGGCACGTGAGCGTTCCGATTTGGTAAACCAGCTGCTGATGTAAATCAGCATTGCTGGCATGACCGCCGCTTCCACCACCCCAAGAATAAAACGAATGGCGGCAAGCATAGGAATATTGTTAACCATCCCGGTGAGAGAGGCGCACCCTCCCCAGAGGATCAGGCAGACGAAGATAAGCTTACGGACGCTGCGACGCTCTGCATAAATCGCGCCGGGGATCTGGAAGAAGAAATAGCCGAGGAAGAACAGGGCGCCTAACAGCGAGGAGACCCCTTTCGTGATCCCCAGGTCGTCGTTAATACCGGCAGCGGAAGCGAAACTGAAGTTTGCGCGATCAAGGTAGGCCAGACTGTAGGTGATGAAAACAATCGGCATAATGTAAAGCCAGCGTTTTGCTGCATTTGTCGAGCTTTTCATAAGAGAGCCTCTATGGTTGAGGTTTGTGCCGCCGGATGTAGGGTCGGGTGGCAGTGTTTTTTGGTGAGTAGGTGTCCCCCTCACCCCGGCCCTCTCCCCAGAGGGGCGAGGGGGAAAACATTCCCTCTCCCTTGAGGGAGAGGGTTAGGGTGAGGGTGTAAACGCGTCATTCCCCCAGTTGTTCCCGCGTGGGCAGCCCTTCGCTGTCACCCAGTACCTGGATGGCCAGAGCGCCAATTTTGTTACCGCGCTCTACGGCCTGATGCAGCGTTTTGCCTTCAAGCAGCGCGCTGATGACGCCAACGGCAAACCCATCTCCCGCGCCTACGGTGTCCACCACGTTGTCCACCTTCACCGGTGCGACCACTCCCTGTTCACCGCTGGCGGTTTTATACCAGGCGCCGTCCGGACCGGTTTTTATCACCACCGCTTTTACGCCGCGTTCAAGATAGAAATCAGCAATACCCTCCGGCGTTTGCTGTCCGGTGAGGATGACCCCCTCTTTCAGCCCTGGCAGCACCCAGTCGGCCTGGAAGGCGAGGCGATTTAATTTCTCCACCATCTCGGCTTCACTTTTCCACAGCACCGGACGCAGATTCGGATCAAAGGAAATCGTTTTGCCCTGCGCTTTCATGGTTGCTGCCGCATGTTCCAGCAGGACATAAGAGGTGGAAGAGAGTGCCGCCGCCACGCCACTCAGATGCAAATGACGCGCCCGCAGGAAGACGGCAGCATCAAAATCGTCGGTGGAGAGATGACTTGCAGCAGACCCTTTGCGGAAATACTCCACGATGGGATCGGTTCCATTTTCGGCTTTCGATTTCAGCTGATAGCCGGTTGCGAAGCGGCAATCCACGGTGACGCCGCTGGCATCAATCTTCTCTTTTTTCAACGAATTCAGGACGAAACGACCAAAGCTGTCATCACCCACGCGGCTTACCCAGCTCACGTTCATGCCCAGGCGGGCCAGCCCGGTAGCGACATTCAGCTCTGCGCCCGCCACGCGCTTCACAAAGTGTTCGGCATCGGCCAGGTCGCCGGTGTCGGTGGCAACGAACATGGCCATGGCTTCGCCAATGGTAATGACATCAAGCGGGTTGTGCATGGCGTTACTCCTCACGCAACAGGTTAACGTAGTGGCGGGTGACGGCGGTCAGGTCGCCTCCTTCGAGCGGAAACTCAATGCCGCGTGGGGCATCGGGCGGCAGCTGATCCAGCAATGCGAGCCAGCGGTCATCGGCCTTGTCGGGGGCCACTGCGCGAAACTTTTCCTGATGTGGCACCGCGGCCTTAACATGAATATAGCTCACGGCAGGAGCAAGCTGGCGCGCAGCCTCTTCCGGTGAATCGCCGACCCATAGCCAGTTACCGGTGTCGAACGTCAGCGTGACCGGGAGTTTGAGTACGCTGCAGGCGGCTTTAAAACGCTGCATCGGGGCAAGCTGTCCGCATTCGGTCTGATCGTTTTCCACCACCAGCGCCATACCGCTCTCTTCCAGCCAGTCGCACAGCTGCTCGAGCGCTGCTTTTTGCTGGTAGTGGCCCAGCGAGACTTTCAGCCACTGCGCCTTCAGGGTGCGGGCTTCTTCCAGCAGGTCAGGGAGGCGTGGGTTCAGCGAGCCATCTTGCAGGCACAATGGCTCGGGTGCGGAGTAACAGGCCAGCAGGTTATGGGCTTCGATAGCAAAGGAGAGTGAGGCCAGGTGGCTGAGCTCTTTCGGACTCAGCAGTTCACGACGAATTTCCACGCCGTCAGCGCCCGCTTCGGCGATGATCGGCAGAACAGCAAGCTGCCCACCGAGCGCGCGAATCTGTTCGTTGCCGTAGGCGGCGGTGACCACGATGATTTTTCTTTTCATCTTCCGGCTTCCTCAAAGTTAAAGACTGCATCTGCCTTTAACGCTAGATGGAACCGGTTCCAAAGAAAAGGTCACTATGTTGAATTTATGATCGTCATCACGAAGGTTAATTATCGTGCCGTGGAGCCACGGACGATGAGTTCGCCTGAAAATACCCGCTCACGCACGGTATCGCTTTTACCCTCAATACGTTGCACGACCTGTTCAACGGCGGCATAGCCAATCTGCCAGGTCGGCTGCTTTAAGGTGGTGATCCCAACACCTGCCAGCTCCGCCCACTCCAGCTCATCGAACCCAAGCAGACCGATGTCACTGCCCCAGTGCAGGCCAATACGTTTCAGTGAACGGGCGACCTGCAGAGTCAGTGCACCATTGGCAGAGATAACCGCTTTGCGCATCCCGCGATAGCGGGTGTGAAACTGGCGCAGGGTGTTATCCATCTGTTCTGCTTCGTGTAGCGGCACTTCGGCGTTTTCGGCCACCACACCGGGGTAGCGGGCAAGCGTAGCGCGAAAGGCAGACAACCGCTCGCGACGGGTATTGACGGTGCCCAGCGGCTCGCTCAGAAACAGCAGCGCCTCAAAACCCTGTTCAACCAGGTGCTCGGTGGCGGTGGTGGCCGCCTGGGTGTTATCCAGTCCGACCACATCACAGGCGAAATCGGGGATTTTACGGTCAATCAGCACCATCGGCAGGGAGGATTGTTGCAGGCGGTTCAGCCCCTCTTCACGCATGCCAACGGCGTTGACCACAATGCCTTCCACCTGGTAGCTTCGCAGCAAATCGAGGTAGTGCAGCTCCTGGTTGATTTCATTGTTGGTATTACAGACCAGCGGCGTGAAGCCCATTTCACGACAGGCGGCTTCGATGCCGCTCAGTACGTGCACTGAGTACGGATTCGTGATGTCGGCGATGATTAAACCAATCAGGCGGGTGCGCCCATGCTTTAGCCCGCGGGCCATCAGGCTTGGACGATAGTCGAGTTCAGCAATCGCGGCTTCAATACGCGCCAGCAGCGCCTCTGACAGCAGGTGTTTTTCGCCGTTCAGATAGCGTGAAATACTGGTTTTGCCCGTTTTCGCCGCTTTTGCGACATCGCTGATGGTCGGGCGCGTCGTTTTTGCCATGAATGCTTCCCTCGCCTGAAGAATGTGACCACACCATAGCGCGAAAATTGGTGCAGGCAAGGAGGAAATCCCGCTTATCGCCATGTGCGTTACCGTCATGACGTTTAATTCTTTGCCAATTGCCCGTGCCTGTGGATGATAGAGCACGACTTTCATCCTTCATAAGACTGCGGCATATACGCGGTCATCACCTGCATGCACCAGGAGCGCGCTTTGGCAAACTCTGTAGTTCAAACAATTCTGACGGCTGCCCACTGGGGGCCAATGCTGGTCGACACTGACGGCGAAACGGTATTTTCCTCACGCGGCGCATTACCGACTGACCATCCAAATTCACTACAAACTGCGGTGCGTGACCAGGTTCACAGCAAAACCCGCGTGCGTTTCCCGATGGTGCGTAAAGGTTTTCTGGCCTCCCCGGCGAGCCCGCAGGGTATTCGTGGGGAAGATGAGTTTGTCCGTGTCTCCTGGGACGACGCGCTCAGGCTGATTCATCAGCAGCATAAACGCATCCGCGAGCAGCATGGCCCGGCGTCGATTTTTGCCGGTTCTTACGGCTGGCGATCCAATGGCGTGTTGCACAAAGCCGCTACGTTACTGCAGCGTTATATGAGCCTTGCAGGAGGTTACACCGGCCATCTGGGGGATTACTCCACCGGGGCGGCGCAGGCGATCATGCCTTACGTGGTCGGGGGAAATGAGGTTTATCAGCAGCAGACCAGCTGGCCCCTGGTGCTGGAACACGCCGAGGTGGTCGTGCTCTGGAGCGCCAACCCGCTCAACACCCTGAAAATTGCCTGGAACGCCAGCGACGAGCAGGGTATTCCCTATTTTGAAGCACTGCGTAAAAGCGGTAAGCGGCTGATCTGCATTGATCCCATGCGATCGGAAACCGTCGACTTTCTTGGCGACAGCGTTGAATGGCTGGCTCCGCATATGGGTACTGACGTTGCGATGATGCTGGGCATTGCCCATACGCTGGTGGAAAACGGCTGGCAGGATGATGACTTCCTGCATCGCTGTACTGAAGGTTACCCCCTCTTTGCGCAGTACCTGACCGGCAGAAGTGATGGGGTTGCTAAAACAGCCGAATGGGCGGCCGATATTTGCGGCATTTCAGCGGCGAAAATCCGCGAACTGGCAAAACTTTTCCACGAAAACAAGACGATGTTGATGTCCGGCTGGGGCATGCAGCGTCAGCAGTTCGGTGAGCAAAAACACTGGATGCTGGTGACGCTCGCCGCCATGCTGGGGCAGATTGGCCTGCCAGGAACCGGGTTTGGGCTTTCTTATCACTTTGCCAATGGCGGCAACCCCACGCGGCGCGCGGCGGTGCTGGCCTCTATGCAAGGGGCAGTGAAAGGGGGCATTGAGGCGGTCGAAAAAATCCCGGTGGCGCGCATCATTGAAGCGCTGGAAAAGCCCGGTGCTTTTTATCAGCACAACGGAATGGATCGACATTTCCCGGATATTAAATTTATCTGGTGGGCGGGTGGCGCCAACTTTACCCATCATCAGGATACCAACCGTCTGATCCGTGCCTGGCAGAAGCCGGAGCTGATTGTAATTTCCGAATGCTTCTGGACGGCGGCGGCGAAACATGCCGACATCGTGTTGCCTGCCACCACCTCGTTTGAACGCAACGATATGACCATGACCGGGGATTACAGCAACCAGCACATGGTGCCAATGAAACGGGTGGTTGCCCCCCAGGGGGAAGCGCGTGATGACTTTGAGGTCTTTGCTTCTCTCAGCGAACTGTGGGAGCCGGGCGGACGCGAACGCTTCACCGAAGGGAAAACGGATCTGCAGTGGCTTGAAACCTTCTACAAGATAGCGGAGCAGCGCGGCGCGGCGCAGGGCGTGACCTTGCCACCCTTTGCGCAGTTCTGGGAAGACAATGCCATTATTGAAATGCCTGAGAACGCGCAGAACGCGACCTTTGTCCGTTTTGCTGATTTCCGCCGCGACCCGCAGGCACATCCACTGAAAACCGACAGTGGGAAAATTGAAATTTACTCCGCGCGCATCGCCGGGTTTGGCTACGCTGACTGCCCGCCACATCCGATGTGGCTTGAGCCAGATGAGTGGCATGGCAACGCCGAGGATGGACAACTCCAGGTGCTCTCGGCCCACCCGGCACACCGCCTGCACAGCCAGCTGAACTACTCCTCTTTGCGTGAGCAGTATGCCGTGGCGGGGCGTGAGCCGGTGACGTTACACCCCAGCGATGCGAAGGCGCGCGGAATTGCCGATGGCGATCTGGTGCGTGTCTGGAACCGGCGTGGGCAGGTGCTGGCGGGGGCGGTGGTAAGTGAAGGCATTAAACCTGGTGTTATCTGTATTCACCAGGGGGCATGGCCAGACCTTGATCGTGCCGAAGGTGGAATTTGTAAAAACGGTGCGGTTAACGTACTGACGAAAGATCTCCCCAGCTCGAAGCTGGGGAATGGCTGCGCGGGAAATACAGCCCTGGCCTGGTTAGAGAAGTACACCGGGCCTGTGCTTACGCTGACGGCGTTTGATCCGCCTGCCAGTTCATGATCCACGTCGGGGACTGGGTATCATCCTGCCAGGCGCTGTCTTCTATGCGAAAGCCCTGGGCATGATAGAAATTCACCGCCCTTTCGTTTTTCTGATAGACCTCAAGGCTTAAGGCACTAAAGCGCTGTTTGACATGTTCAAGCAGCGCTTTTCCAATGCCGCGCCTGAGCGCCGACGGTCGGACGAAAAGCGCACCGACAAACTGCGTCTCCATGATGCTGATAAACCCTTCAGGCCTGCTATCCTCCTCCCAGACCCACGTCTGCGCGCCCGGCAGATAGACCTCGCGTACCAGCTTTACGCTATCCAGCCAGTACGTTTCGGCAATAAAAGGATGTGCAAAGGTGGTGCTCTCCAGCCACAGCGTGAGAAGAGGGGTGAGATCGCTATTTTGCCATTTGCGGATCATGCTTTCCTCCGGGGTGGCAGATACAGCCTGCAATATGGTCGTTCACCAGACCGCAGGCCTGCATAAAGGAGTAACAAATAGTGGTGCCGACAAACTTAAAGCCGCGTTTTTTTAACGCTTTGGAGAGAGCATCCGACATTGAGGTGGAGGTCGGTAATTCACTGAGCGAGGTGGCGGTGGTCAATTGAGGCTCATTGTTAACAAATGACCAGACAAATTCGCGAAAAGGCTCACCGTTTTGCTCCATCGTAAGGTAGGCGCGTGCGTTACCTATGATGGCCTCGATTTTTCCGCGATGGCGGATGATCCCCGCGTCCAGCATCAGCCGTTCCACATCATCAGCTCCCATTGCCGCAACACGGTGCGGGTCAAACTGATAGAAGCATTTGCGGTAGTTTTCACGTTTTTTGAGCACCGTTATCCATGATAATCCCGCCTGCTGCCCTTCCAGGCAGATCATCTCAAAGAGTTTTTGCCCGTCCCGTTGTGGCACCCCCCACTCGGTGTCGTGGTAAGCGAGATAAAGGGGATCCTGAGTTACCCAGCCGCAGCGTTGCATATCCTTCTCCGTTGCTGATTTTGATCAAACTAATATGAGTGTGAACCTTGACGTACCTGTTAAAAAGACAATAGTTAATTAAGGGATTTTACCCGTCCACACTATTCATAAAACGATAACAACTATGCCGAATTCGGCTCTCTTCTGGAGTCGCGTTAATGAAAAGAAAGTACAGTGGCCGTTTCCTGGCAGTGGCACCTGCTTGCCTGCTTTTTAGCCATTCGGTATTTGCCTGGCAGCAAGAATATATCGCCCCTGACCTGCACAATAATATGGCGGAACGTTATACCTGGGACAGCGATCACCAGCCACGTTACGACGATATCCTCGAAGAGCGAATTCGCTCCTCCCAAAACAGCCCCGGTATGACGTTCAATTTACCGGACAGCACCCCTATGGATGCGACCAGCACCCTGAGCGTGGGCTGGAATATTCCTCTGATGAAAGGGGTGGTCACAGGACCGGTCGCGACCTGGCATTACGACGGTTCTGCTACCTCAACGTACAATGAGTTTGGCGACAGCGTAGTGAATAACCACTACAGCGATCCGCTCTGGCATGCCAGCGTCAGCTCTCTGGGGTGGCGTGTCGATACGCAAATTGGCGATCTACGTCCCTGGGCACAAATCAGCTATAACCAGCAGTTTGGGGAAAATGTCTGGAAAATTCAGTCCGGCCTGAATCGTCTCTCCGCCGCCAACCAGTATGGTAACTGGATGGATGTTACATTAGGGGCAGATATGCTGCTTAATCAGCATCTGGCGGCTTATGCCTCGATGTCTCAATCAGAAAACTGGATGCTCGGGCAAAATTACCTTTACAGCATGGGCGTCAGCGCACGCTTTTAATCCTTTAGCGCGCAGTTTTACAAATATTAAACAATGCTGCCGCCCCTCAGGCTGATAGTGCGTGCTAACTTACATTATAAATTCATGGCAATGATAATTCGTCGTGCCATTCATTCCCTCTCAGATGCATTTCATTCCTTCTCCGCCGCATTTCATGCCTTTTTAGCCCTGGCATGGCGTGCGCTTCGTTATCGTTGTTGGCAGTGAATTCCTTTACTTTCTTCTGCAGGACAACTGCCATGAAAACACCTTCTTCTCACCGTACTCGCTGGCTAACCCTTGTCGGCACCATCATTACGCAATTTGCATTGGGATCGGTTTACACCTGGAGCCTGTTCAATAGCGCGCTGGCGGAGAAGCTCGACGAGCCGGTCAGCCAGGTGGCGTTTTCCTTTGGCTTGTTAAGTCTTGGCCTTGCGATTTCATCCTCCGTTGCGGGTAAATTACAGGAGCGTTTTGGGGTTAAACGCGTGACGATGGCTTCCGGCGTGTTACTGGGCATCGGTTTTTTCCTGACGGCTCACTCCAGTAATCTGATGATGCTCTGGCTGAGCGCGGGCATCCTGGTCGGGCTGGCAGATGGCGCAGGTTATTTGCTTACCCTCTCTAACTGCGTGAAGTGGTTCCCGGAACGTAAGGGCCTGATTTCCGCCTTCTCTATTGGCTCATATGGTCTGGGCAGTCTGGGGTTCAAATTTATCGACAGCCACCTGCTGGCAACCGTCGGCCTGGAAAAAACCTTTATGATCTGGGGCATGATGGTACTGGTCATGATTGTTTTCGGCGCAACGCTGATGACCGATGCACCCCAGCAGAAAGTGGGGTCGGTCAACGGTGTCGTAGAAAACGACTTCACCCTGGCGCAATCCATGCGTAAACCGCAGTACTGGATGCTGGCGGTGATGTTCCTGACCGCCTGTATGAGTGGCCTTTACGTGATTGGCGTGGCGAAAGATATCGCGCAGGGCATGGTCCGTCTTGATGCGGCAACGGCGGCGAACGCGGTTACCGTGATCTCTATTGCTAACCTGACGGGGCGTCTGGTGCTGGGTATCCTGTCTGACAAAATCGCGCGTATCCGCGTTATCACTATCGGGCAGGTCATTTCCCTGGTCGGGATGGCAGCGCTGCTCTTCGCACCACTTAATGCTGCAACCTTTTTTGCCGCGATTGCCTGTGTAGCCTTTAATTTTGGCGGCACCATCACCGTGTTCCCGTCCCTGGTCAGCGAATTTTTCGGCCTGAACAATCTGGCGAAAAACTATGGCGTGATCTATCTGGGCTTCGGGATTGGCAGTATTTGCGGCTCCATTATCGCTTCCCTGTTCGGTGGCTTTTATGTGACCTTCTGCGTGATATTCATCCTGCTGATCCTCTCGCTGGCGCTTTCTACCACCATTCGTCAGCCGCAGCGCACCGTCTACAAACATGCACATGCATAATCGCTGAACCGCAAAAAAGCCGCCGCTCCTGCTGGCGGCTTTTTTATGCCTGCCGCGGCGTCAGGCACTTGCTTTGGACACTATTTTCGCTGCAAGCAACCGCCCCGTGGGAAGCGATGAAGAGAAGAAAAGTCAGCGAGGAGATGCTGTTAAAGATTTAAATGGCGAATAATCTGCTGTCGGTCATATATTTTTGTAAATAAATGACCTGATCGCATTACCGATAGACACTTTTTACCGCCCTTGTGGTCTACTTAGCCACGCATAAGAAGTTCCTCAATTAACTTCCCGCGTTGTATCTGTCTGCGAACGTCAAAAGTAGCGTAAGCACGGCGGTGTTATTCCCCCCTTTTTCCAGGGTTGCTTGCATGAGTTATATAAAATCAATGACTCAGCAGAGGCTTAGTTTTCTGCTGGCGTTGTATATCGGCCTATTTATGAATAGCGCAGTTTTTTTCCGTCGGTTTGACGGTTATGCGCAAGCGTTTACTGTCTGGAAAGGACTCTCTGCAGTAGTTGAACTGGTTGGCACTGTTTTAGTGACCTTCTTTTTATTACGGATGCTCTCATTATTTGGGCGTCGCATCTGGCGCGTACTGGCGTCGCTGGTAGTGATCTTTTCGGCGGCAGCCAGCTACTACATGACGTTTTTGAATGTGGTTATTGGCTACGGCATTATCGCATCGGTGATGACGACCGATATCGATCTGTCTAAAGAAGTGGTGGGATGGCAGCTTATTGCGTGGGTGGTCATCGTCAGCGTCTTACCGCTGCTCTCTATCTGGAACAATAAATCACGCTACACGCTGCTGCGCCAGCTCCGCACGCCGGGTCAACGGGTCAGAAGCCTGTCGCTGGTCATGGTTGCGGCACTGATGGTCTGGGGGCCTATTCGCCTGCTGGATTTGCAACAAAAGCACGAGGAGCGGACATCGGGCGTGGATATGCCAAGTTATGGTGGCGTGGTTGCAAACTCATACCTGCCGTCCAACTGGCTTTCAGCGCTTGGACTGTACGCCTGGGCGCAGGTGGATGAATCTTCAGATTATAAATCGTTGATTAACCCTGCTAAAAAATACACCTATGTCGCCCCAAAAGGGCTTGATGATACCTTCGTGGTGTTCGTGATTGGCGAGACAACGCGCTGGGATCATATGGGGATGCTCGGCTATTCGCGTAATACTACGCCGAAGCTGTCGCAGGAGAAAAACCTGGTCGCTTTCCGCGGTTACTCCTGTGACACCGCCACCAAGCTGTCACTGCGGTGTATGTTTGTGCGCGAGGGCGGGGCAGATGACAACCCTCAACGCACGTTAAAAGAGCAGAACATATTTGCCGTGCTTAAGCAGCTGGGTTTCTCTTCTGATCTGTATGCGATGCAAAGTGAAATGTGGTTCTACAGCAACACCATGGCGGACAACATTGCCTACCGCGAACAGATTGGCGCCGAGCCGCGTAACCGTGGCAAAAACGTGGATGACATGCTGCTGATTAATGAAATGCAGCGCTCGCTTGATAACAATATCGGCGGCAAGCATTTGATTATTATGCACACTAAAGGGTCGCACTTTAATTACACTCAGCGTTACCCACGCAGCTTCGCGCAGTGGAAGCCGGAGTGTGTCAGCGTTGATGATAAGTGCAGTAAAGAGGAGCTTATTAACTCCTTTGATAACTCCGTGACCTATGTTGACCACTTTATCGACAGCGTAATTGATAAAGTCCGCGACAAAAAAGCGATTGTTTTCTATGCGGCTGATCACGGTGAGTCCATCAACGAGAAGGAGCATTTGCATGGTACGCCGCGTAAAATGGCTCCGCCTGAGCAGTTCCGTGTACCGATGATGGTCTGGATGTCTGACAAGTATCTTGAAGACCCGGATAAAGCCAAAATGTTCGCGCACCTGAAACAGGAAGCGGATATGAAGGTGCCGCGTCGGCATGTTGAGCTGTACGATACCATTATGGGTTGTCTCGGATATACCTCGCCAGATGGCGGTATTAATGAGAATAACAACTGGTGTCGTTTGCCTTCAGAAACAGCAAAATAGGGTCTGATGGCTTTCTCACCAGTCAGCGGGCTTTTTTACATTAAGTGATTGACGATCGCGGGGCGGGGCAGTAAGATGCGCCCCGCATTCGGTGATTGGCGCAGCCTGGTAGCGCACTTCGTTCGGGACGAAGGGGTCGGAGGTTCGAATCCTCTATCACCGACCAAATTAAAAAAGCCTGCTCTTTGAGCAGGCTTTTTGCGTTCTGGGGCCTGGTGGCGGTCCGGCGGCTTGTTCTCTCCTTACGTTTATTGTTTCTCTCCCTGCGGGAGAGGGTCGAGCTGAGGGAGAATTGTGCGCGGTCACAAAGTATTCCTCTCCCTGAGGAAGAGGGTCAGGGTGAGGGGAACATTCCGCACGATTGCTCAAGGAGAGACTGTTGCGGATAGTGGAACAGCCCATGCAGGCTACGTGGAATGGTTCCGTTCACCGTAAGTTCATTTTTCTCTGAAGCCACCTCCCCCGTGAACGTGCAAGGGAGGCTCGCCGCCGCCTCCCTTGCAACCCGGGCTCCCGGCGAGGAAAATCGCCGCAGCGCGGTCCGTTCGTCTTATGCCGCCGTGCTGTCGGGTCGGGGACCAGCCTGCATCCCTGCAGGCTATCCCCTCCG
>NZ_JAHVDV010000037.1:0-47625 GCF_051486985.1 Yokenella regensburgei | reverse complement strand
GAAAATCAGGGAAAGAGCAGGTCTGCGCGGGAATGAGAAAGCTGTTGCAACTGGCTTATGGCGTAGTGAAATCGGGTCGCATATTCGACGCTGAGATACCGCTTGCGGCCTGAACCGCAAGACGGTATCTCTCCCCAAAGGGGCGAGGGGACCGATAGTGCTCGCAATTTTTTTTGGGGATCTCTGAGGCAGAGGGAAAGGGAGAAAAACGCGCCAGGCGCGAACGGCTCTGAGTGTTGAGTGATCCCTACATTAAATTACGGGCACGGATGGCTCCCTCTCCCTGAGGGAGAGGGTTGGGGTGAGGGGGGAAGCACACTCGGAGTAACAATGTAGTACCCCATTTAATCCCTCAATCATTGCCAGCACCACGATCATGCTTTTTACAATCAATAAGATAGGAACTACACTTAACAACAGTTTAACCAATGGATGGCGAAGATGACGACGTTGAAAGTGAATAATTTCTTTTTTATTGTGCTGTTACTGCTGGTAAGCGTGGCGTTTTTTACGCTGATCAAGCCTTATTATTCTGCCATTATCTGGGCCGTGATTCTGGCGCTAATTTTTTACCCGCTACGTATTAAACTCAGTGCTCTGTTGCGTGGACGAGACGGCATTGCTTCATTACTCACCGTACTGCTGATATGCGTTCTTGTTTTTATTCCTCTGATGATTGTGATTTCATCGCTGATTGTTGAACTTAATGCCCTCTATCAGCGTCTGCAAAGCAACACCACCGATTTGCCGCAATTACTGAGCGATGGCATCAGTTATTTACCGGGATGGGCAAAAGGTTACCTGCAGGATAATGATTTTGACTCGGTAAGCGCGATTCGGGAAAAAATCTCCGGTGCGGCACTCGGGGCCGGACGTTACCTGGCAGGGAGCGCGGTTATTATTGGTAAGAATACCCTCGGACTGACCATCGGTTTTTGTATGATGGTTTACCTGCTGTTCTTTTTACTTAAAGACGGCGCAAAACTGGTACGTAAAATATTTGATGCCATTCCACTGAGGGACAAAATTAAACGTCGTCTGTTTCATAAATTTGCCGGTGTCTCACGGGCAACGGTGAAGGGCACGCTGGTGGTGGCGATTGTTCAGGGCGGGCTCGGTGGGTTAGCCTTCTGGTTTGCGGGCTTTAACGGCAGCCTGTTGTGGGCGGCGCTGATGGCCTTTATGTCCCTGATACCGGCGGTCGGGACGGCAATCATCTGGATCCCGGCAGTGATTTTTCTTTTCTCAACCGGTGAAACGGGAACCGCTATTGCGATGACGCTCTATTTTGTGATTGTTGTCGGGCTTGCTGACAATATTCTGCGTCCCCTGCTGGTGGGTAAAGACACACGAATGCCGGATTATTTAATATTACTCACTACGCTTGGCGGGTTAGAGTTCTTTGGTATTAACGGTTTTGTACTTGGACCTATGATTGCGGGCCTGTTTATCTCGTCCTGGAATCTACTGGCCGAGGATAAAACGCTCGAAGAAAAAAACGGGCAATGATCTGATATAATTTTCAACGCGTCCTTCAGATGCTGAGGGACGCTGAAAAATACCCCCAACCGCCACAGTGCTACACGTAAAGAATTGAAAATCACTTGTGAGTCATTTCGCTTTCATGTTAAATGTATGGCGTGTTTGACTACTGAGGACAATCGTTCCGCCACGATGAGAAGCAATGCGCGGAAAGTGTAATTTTATGGATAATCTGTTCAGGGTGTTTATTTCTGCTCGTTCCCTTCCTCTTTTTCTTATCTGCCCACTGTGCGGTGAACAACACTGGCGCAGCGCGCTGTAGTTCTCTTCTCTCTGCCTGATTTTTTATTTAGTTCTGACTTCCCGTGCGGGTAAGTCTTGCTGTTTTATTCTCAAGCAGGAGAAGCGTCATGTTTTACTGGATATTATTAGCTCTGGCCATTTTGGCTGAAATTACTGGCACATTGTCTATGAAATGGGCAACAGAGTCTGGCGGCAACGCCGGTTTTATTTTGATGCTGATAATGATCGCCGTTTCCTATATTTTACTTTCCTTTGCAGTAAAGAAAATCGCGCTGGGGGTAGCCTATGCCCTGTGGGAAGGTATCGGTATTTTACTGATTACCCTATGCAGTGTGGTGATTTTTGGTGAAACCCTCACCACACTGAAAGTCGCCGGGCTTGCAACGCTGGTGTGCGGTATTGTCCTGATAAAATCAGGAACCCGCAGTGGTAAATCCCTTAACCGGGAGCATCATGATGCAAGAGTTTGAATGGATTCACGCCGCCTGGCTGGCACTGGCTATCATCCTTGAGATTGTCGGCAATATATTTCTGAAATTATCCGCCGGTTTTCGCCATAAGTTGTTCGGTATTGGCTCCCTTGCAGCGGTACTGGCCGCCTTCAGCGCGTTATCGCAAGCTGTCAAAGGCATCGATCTGTCGGTCGCCTATGCGCTCTGGGGCGGTTTTGGTATTGCCGCCACCCTGGCAGCAGGCTGGATCCTGTTTGGCCAGCGTCTGAATAAAAGAGGCTGGGCGGGCGTTATTCTCTTAATTTTGGGGATGATTTTGATTAAACTTGCCTGATACTCTCGCTGCCCGAAGTAGGGCAGCGAATTTCCTGCACTGTATTACGCTTAAGCTTACCTACAACAATAATGAATGTTTCTTCGCCCAGGAGATGAGGTGTGAATGTTTAACCCGTTTAGCTGGCGTAATATTCCTCAGGCAAAAACCCTGTTTGTCATGGTCTTTCTGGCAGGAATTGGACTGATAATATCTATCGTCGCCTTGTTGTATCTCTCCCTTCACCTCATCAGCACCAAAGCCAATGAAATTGACGAACACCGCACGGCGCTCTCCGTGCAGGGAGCAATTCAGACATCGGTAAACCGGATGAAATCACTGGTGATTGATAATGCGGTCTGGGATGACGCCGTTCACGAAACCTACCGACCGCAACTCGATACCGGCTGGCTCTACAATACCTGGGGCACAGGGCTCAAAATCAATTCGCTTTATGACGGCGCCTTTGTGCTTGATGAAAATTTCAACGTACTGTGGGGATCGTTTCGTCGCACGCGTTTTAATGAAACGTCCCTGGATTTTTTTGGCAGTGGCATGCAGGCCCTGATTCGCAATAATTTCGCCAGCCCTCACGTTCAGAATGACATTTATGCTGGTATTACACGTACGCGCGCGGGGGTGGCCTTTGTAGGTATCAGCTTAATTCGACCTGTAAACGGGCACTTAGAGAATGTGGGTTCAGCGCGCCGTTATCTGGTCATTACCCGCCATCTCAATAGCGAAATTCTGCACGAATTGGGAGACACCTTCCAGATAGCGGATTTAACGCTCAGTAAACAGAAGGGGGAGCTCTCCAGCGTTCCGCTTGAAAGTGCAGCGGGGGAAGTGCTGGGCTGGCTGAACTGGGATCCACGACTGCCGGGAGCCGAAGCGGCAAAAGCTGCTGCGGACAACATCCGTCAGATAGCCATGCTTGCTTCAGGGTTGATTCTGCTGTTTATCGTTCTGAGCAGCGCCGGGTTGTACAAACTGGCGAAAGGGGAAAAAATCGCCCGCCGTATTGCGCTTACCGACTGGCTCAGCCGACTGCCTAACCGCCGCGCATTAATTGAAAAACTGGATCACCTCAGCATGATGGGCGACACCAATCGCATCAGCGTGGTGTTTATCGATCTGGATGGCTTTAAGGACGTCAATGACATTTATGGCCATGATGTGGGCGATCGGTTAATTATCACCATCGCGCAGATCCTGCAGGAAAAAGTCCCGACCGACGGGACGCTGGTGCGCATGGGCGGAGATGAGTTCGCCATGACCATCAGCGGCCCCTGGGCAGAAGAGAAAGCGAATGAGTTTGCAGCAAACGCACTGAATGCGTTGAATGCCCCGATAAAGGTCAGCAAACGGACCATTCATATAGGCGCGAGCATTGGTATCGCCAGCGGCACTCTGATGACCAGCTCCAGTTCCGAGCTTTTCCGCCGCGCGGATATCGCCATGTACCATTCTAAAAATACCGGTAAAGGGCGCGTCACCCATTATGACGCCGAGCTTAACAGCGCGCGGGAGCGGCAACTGCTGATTGAGAACGATATTCGTAGTGGCCTGGAACGGGACGAATTTGACGTCTGGTATCAACCGATTGTCGATGCCCGCACCCTGGTGATGACGGGCGTGGAGGCGCTGGTCCGTTGGCCGCGCCGTCCGGCAGGTGAACTCAGACCGGATGACTTTATCTCTATTGCCGAAACCAGCGGCTTAATTTATGCCCTCGGGCAGTTTGTTCTGCGTCGCGCCTGCAGCGATCTGCAACCCTTCGGCGACCTGAAACTGTCCGTAAATATCTCCCCGGCGCAGTTTCGCGACCCGGACTTTGAAGACAAAGTGGCGAGCGCCCTGCAAACCACCGGTTTCCCGGCCGGCCGACTTCAGCTGGAAGTGACCGAAACCTATGTGCTGGAGAACCCGGAACGTGCGCATTCGGCAATCACCAATCTAAAAGCACTGGGTACTGCGGTCGCGCTGGATGATTTTGGCACCGGCTATTCCAGCATCGGTTATTTACGCCGCTTTCATTTCGAAACCATCAAAATTGATAAATCTCTGGCAGGGCTGGTGGATGATGATGAACAGGCCTCCGCGCTGGTCAGTGGCACTATTCGCATCGCCAGTGCGCTGGGGATGCTGGTGGTGGCCGAAGGGGTTGAGAACGAAAAACAGATGAAACTGCTACGGCTTGCCGGTTGCGACCAGCTGCAGGGCTACTATTTTAGTGAACCCCTGCCGCTGGCGCATATGTTAACTCTGCGCCAGCAGCAAAAGCAGGGACAGGGCTAGTGGGCCAGGGCGTCGAGTTTGTCACGAAAACCGGTCACTGCAATGGCGCGATTGTCTGCCCGCCAGCGATCTTTTGCCGCCGGTGCCGAGCTCTGAACTGCGATAAGCTGCCAGCCTTCCGGCGTATTAAGCATGAGCGGTGAGCCGCTGTCGCCGGGCAGCGTGTCGCACTGGTGCGATAACACACTGTTTTGCGCCCATCCGGTCACCACGCAGTCATGGTGGGTGTAGAGCCTGTCCAGGTGATCGACCGGATAGCCTGACTGGGTGACTTTACGCCCGGCCACTTTGAGTGCTTCCGTCAGCGCCGCTTTGTCGCCGACAAAAATCGGTAATGGCGTAATGCCCGAGGGCGGATTACGTAAAATAATCAAGCCAAAATCCCAGGGGGCGGCTGAGGAGGGAACAATCCAGCCATCTCCGTCCGCCTTCAGTCGTTTACCGAGTGACGCATCCACGCGCCCTTCAATGCCGTGGATCTCATAACGCCAGCTCCCTTTTTGCGACACGAAACGCAGGGCAATGGCTTTGTCCGTTTTACCGCCTGGTGGCGTTAACAGGCAATGACCCGCAGTGAGCGCCAGATGGGGAGAGATGAGGGTGGCCGTGCACAGATTGCCGCTCGCCGTTTCAAGTTGGCCGATAGCATCCCAGGGCGCGCGCGTCGGGGACGCGACGGGAACCCTGTCATCCTGCCCGAAAAAGAGGGTTTTCACATCGCGGGCACTGATGAGGTCTTCATCAGCATGACCGGAGGCAGAGAAAAGAAAAATCGATCCCAGTAATAGCACAGCGGTTTTTCGCATATCTCACTCTGAAAGGGGTAATTATGATTTTTTAAGTAAACCCTGGTAATTAACTATAGACGGGACGGATGAAAAGCGGGAATAAAATCAGCGTGCTACATCAGGAAAGATAAAACCGGAAGGCGATGAGCGCGCAGAGGATCAGCATCAGCAGAATCACTTCAAAACGGTAACGTCGCAGCATAGACCCCTCGGAAAAAAACGGCGCTTCACCCACAGGTTCAGCGCCGGTGCCAGACTCTGCCTTTACGGCAGGCCGGAATCACATTGCAACTTATGCCGCTGGCTGAGCCGCCGGTTGAGTTGCCGTGTGTTTCACGTGTTTTTTATGGTGTTTAGTGGTTTTAGCGGCCTGTGCTTGTTGCTCAACGGCCGGTTTTGCCACGTGTTTCACGTGTTTTTTATGGTGTTTAGTGGTTTTGGCTGCCTGGGCTTGTTGCTCAACGGCCGGTTTTGCCACGTGTTTTACGTGTTTTTTATGATGCTTAGTGGTTTTGGCAGCCTGGGCTTTCTGCACAGCGGCTTTCTTGTGTTTGTGAACTTTTTTCACTGGCGCTTTAGCAGCCGGTGCTGCGGTGGTAGTGGTCGCAGCAGGTGCCGCTGTTGTGGTGGCAGCATCAGCAGCGAAAGCAACAGAAGAGAGACCCATTGCAGCAGCAACAACCAGGGCTAATACTTTTTTCATGCTGATATCCTCAAATTTGGTTTTCATTTAACCCCACGCGGGGCCGTTGAAAACACTATATCCCTGTAATTGCGAGGCTTCCGTGAGTCATTGGTATCGGCGTGTAACCTTATGTACAAAGGCGAGGCCAGAGGAAGGCAGGGGTAGCAGAGAGGGGAACGCAGCAGGTTTCTCCGCCTCCAGCCCCCTTCATGCCGAGGAATCCCCACAAAATAATACGAGCACGGAAAGTTCCCTCGCCTCTTTGGGGAGAGGACCAGGGTGAGGGGAAACCTGCGGCGCTTGTGGTCATCCCGTTCACCTTATGTTCCTTGCTTTTCTGTCACGCCAGAATCCGGGAACGTGCCAGGGTGGTTCACCGCCGTCACCCTGGCGACCCGGGCTCCCGGTCAGGAAAATCGCCCCTTCGCGGTCCATGATGCTTATGTCGTCTGACTATCGGGTCGGGGACCCGCCTGGATCCTTGTAGGCTATCCCCTCCGCCCGCTTCCCTGCGGGCGGCCCCGGTCAGCCGTCAATGCCTCATCGATTTCCAGCCGGACCCAGTCATCGCGGTGACGGTTTTATTCTCATTTCGCCGTGATATCGCTGCAAAACGTCATAGTACTGGGGATTCCTCAGCCCTTCCCGGGAAGAGTGCAGGAGGCGCCCGCTTAGCCCAGATAGCGCGCGGTTAAATGATCGCGGAAATAATGGCTGTTCAGGGCTTCCCCGGTGGCCTGCTCAATCAGCTGTGTTGTGGAGAAGCGGCTGCCGTGCTGCCAGATATTCTGGCGCAGCCAGTCGAAAAGGGCGGAAAAATCGCCGCTGGCGATGGCATTATCCAGCCCCGGTAGTGCGGTTCTGGCGGCGCTGAACAGTTGCGCGGCATACATGGCGCCCAGAGTGTAAGAGGGAAAATAGCCAAAGCCGCCGTCGGTCCAGTGAATATCCTGCATACAACCGTTACGGTAGTTGCCTTCCGTGGACAGGCCCAGCCAGGCCTGCATTTTTTCATTCCACAAACCCGGAATGTCGTCCACTTCGATGTCGCCATCTATCAGCGCACGTTCAATTTCATAGCGCAGGATCACATGCGCCGGGTAACTGACTTCGTCGGCGTCCACCCTGATAAAGCCGGGTTTCACGCGCTGGTTCCACGCGATGAAGTTACCCTCCTCAAAGGCAGGCTGTGCGCCGAAACGCTGGACGATAGCGGGAAGCAGCCGCTTCAGGAATGGCTCACTGCGGCCCAGCTGCATTTCAAAAAAGAGGCTCTGGGATTCGTGGATTGCCGTTGAACGGGCAAGCGATACCGGCTGACCCCGCCACTGTTGCGGCAGGTTTTGCTCGTAACGGGCGTGCCCGGTTTCGTGAACCACCCCAAACAGGGCGCTGAGGAGTTCGTTTTCATCATAGCGGGTGGTAATGCGCACATCTTCCGGCACGCCGCCACAGAACGGATGGGCGCTGACGTCCAGTCGCCCGGCGTTAAAGTCAAAGCCCAGAAGGTTCATGGCTTCCAGCCCCAGTTCGCGCTGAGTGGCGGTCGGGAACGGGCCCTGCGGCGCGATCAGGTTTTCACGAGACTGCTTATCAACGACCTTTGCCAGCAGATCCGGCAGCCAGGATTTCAGGTCGGCAAAGAGCACGTCCAGACGGGCGCTGGTCATATCCGGCTCGTAGATGTCCAGAAGGGCATCGTAAGGCGAACAGCCTTTGGCTTGCGCCCGCAGGTGCGCTTCCTGGCGGCTCAGTTTCACCACCTCTTTCAGGTTGGCGCTAAAACCCACCCAGTCGTTTGCCGGTCGCTGGCTACGCCATGCATGTTCACACTGGCTGCCCGCCAGTGATTTGGCCTCGACAAGGCTTTCCGGCAGCAGTGCCGCCTGCTCATAATGACGGGTCATCTCGCGCAGGTTGGCTTGTTCCACGTCATTTAGATCTTCTGACAGGGCATTATGCAGCCACCCGGCGACGCGTTTGTCAGTGAGGATCTGGTGTTGTAACACGCCAAGTTCCGCAAGCGCCTCACCGCGCGCGGTGCTACCGCCGGGTGGCATCATGGTGAACATGTCCCATCCGGCGATGGCGGAGAGGTGGGAGAATTTGCTTAAACGACTGAATGTGCGGGTAAGGGAGAGATAGTTTTCATTGTTTTTCATGCGTACCAGCTTAGGTTTGAAAAGTGGAGTAAAGCGCGAGGCAAAAGAATAGCAAAAAAGTGCTGGCAGTTAACGCCGCTTCAGCCACCGACAAACCTGTCCGGAAAAGTGACCCGTTGCGCCAGCCTACTGCACAGCAGCTCGGTAGTGCGCAAATAAGCGCACCACCGAAAACGAATAAAAAGGTAGAGGCGGAGTCAGGGCTTTATCAGGCGGGCGATAAACGGCAGATTGCGATATTTTCCCTCCCAGGGCAAACCATAACCAATCAGCAAATCATCGTTTTCCATCTCCCGCGCATAATACTGTTTCACCGGAATAGCTACCCGCCCTGGTTTAACAAACAGCACGGCAACGGATAGCGAAGCCGGGGCGAAGTGTTCAGAGAGGTATTCCACCAGACGCTTCATGGTGCCGCCAGATTCAATAGCATCATCAATAATAATGACGTGCTTACCTTGTAGCGGAATGTTCTGGTGATAAACGATGTCAGACTGATTATCTCTGTCGCCGGGCGTGTGCGGGCAGGAGAGATAATCCATCTCTATATCGAATGTCAGTTGACGGGTCAGGTCGGCGGTGAACAGTGTTCCGCCAGGTACAACGGTAATCACCACGGCTTCGGTAAAATGTTGATTGAGGGCGGCGGCGACATCGCTCACACCGCGGGCGATGGCCTCTTGCGTCAGAATAATATCGCCGACCGGATTTGTGTTCATGCTCATTCCTGATAACGAGTGCGCTGAGAGGTTCAAAACTATCACAACCGAGCATCAAGGCAAGCTATTCCGGCGCAAATAAAGCATAAATGTGCATGATTAAACATTACTGAGCATCGCCTTTTGCTGAGGTGGCTTGCAGCCAGAGCGCGTCACGCGCCAGGTTTTTCATTTTGACTTCACACATGATGTCAAAATCTGTGAATGAGAGCGCCCAGTCATTGAGGGTCGGATTAAAGTAAAAATCAGAGTGGGCGCGCAGTTTTGTCTTTGGCACGCCGAGCGCTTGCTGATCGGGAAAACCGTGTTCAGGAATCAATCCTTCCTGTGAAATCGAGTAGTGCAGAACCGGACGCACGCCGCGCCAGGAGGCCATAATGCGGGCGATACGCGGATCGTCAGGCTGAATAAAGGCGTTCTCTTTCACCCAGTGATGGTGAATATCGAGCACGATCGGGCATAAATCCTGCGCCTGTAACACGTCATCCAGCGAGCAGGAGATCTCATCATTTTCAACCGTCAGCATACGCCTTGCTTCAGGGCTGAGGCTGCCAAAGGCGGTTTTAAATCCACTGAATCCCGCTTTGCCATTCATGTGAATATTGATTTTAAAATCCCCAAACGTCCTGCCATACCCCATCAGCGACGCACACAGTGCGTGGTATTCCACATCCTCCCGGGCACGTTCAACCACTAACGGATTCTCTGATGCCAGCACGGAATACTGACCAGGATGGAAGGAGAGACGGATCCCATTGGCCCGTGCACACTCGCCGCAGCGGCTGAAAAGCGGCAGCAGATCGGGCAACAGTTCCTGATAGAGTAAGGTGGCTTCCGGCACGGTATAAAGTGGCAGCAGGTCGCTTCCGATACGCATCATCCGAAGCGCCGGAGGCTGGCTGGCGAGCTGTTCGAAAGTCAGTAACAGGTGGCGGAGATTGGTGGTTGACAGCGTATGCAGTAGCCTGGCCCTGGTCTCACTGTCTGAACCCAAAAATCGCGTTCGGGTGGTTGATTTAAAAGGAAAAGGCTGTTTGAACTCCGCATCCAGAAACTTACACGCAAACCCTAATTTCATGTATCCCCCGTTTGATATACGCCACTGAGTGTAGCAGTTGCGCAGCAAAGGCTGGCTCAAACCGGGGGAGAGAGGCGGTTAGAGAGGCGGGGAAACCCCTGCCGCGGGTAACCTGCCATGAGGCGCCTTGCGCAAACGGCGGTGAAGGTGCCTGCCGACCAACAGTGCCACTACCAGCATCAACGCGATAAAGCCGCCGACGCCGTGCCAGCCGTAGTGATGCCAGAACACCCCGCCGAGCGTACCGGCGATACTTGAACCAAGGTAGTAGCTGAAAAGATAAAGGGAGGACGCCTGGCCTTTGGCACGTCGCGCGCGCGGGCCAATCCAGCTACTGGCGACCGAGTGTGAGGCGAAGAAACCCGCCGTAAACAGCAGCATACCGGCGAAAATGACCGCCAGCGACGAGGCCAGCGTTAACAGAACCCCGCTCAACATTATGGCTATTGAGCCTATCATCACCGGGCCGCGTCCATACTTTGCCGTCATTGCCCCGGCTTTCGGCGAGCTCCAGGTTCCGGTCAGATAGGCCAGCGATAACAGGCCGACAATCGCCTGACTGAGCATCCACGGCGCCGCCATCAGCCGGTAACCAATGTAGTTGAACAGGGTCACAAAGGATCCCATCAGCAGGAAACCTTCGAGGAATAAGAGAGGTAAACCACGATCACGCCAGTGGAGACGGAAATTGATCAACATCGTGCGTGGGCGCAGCGGAGTCGGGCGAAAGTGCCGAGATTCCGGGAGAATACGCCAGAACATCAGCGCCGAGGCGAGGGCGAAGCAGCCTATCGCCGCCAGCGCGACTCGCCAGTTAAAGAAATCGGTGAGGACGCCGCTCAGCAGACGGCCGCTCATCCCGCCTATCGAGTTGCCGCTGATATAAAGCCCCATTGAGAAGGCCACAAAACTCGGGTGGATCTCTTCACTCAGGTAGGTCATGCCGACGGCCGCCACGCCGCTCAGCGATAGCCCCAGCAGGGCGCGCATCAACAGAATACCGTGCCAGCTCGTCATCACGGTCGAGAGCAACGTACAGCAGGAGGCCAATAGCAGCGCCGTCACCATGACTTTTTTGCGTCCGATGGCGTCAGAAAGCGGGCCAGTGAAGAGCAGGCCGGTGGCCAGCATCGCCGTGGAAACCGACAATGATATGCTGCTGCTGGCAGGCGAAACGCCAAACTCTACCGAGAGCACCGGGAGAACGGGCTGCACGCAGTAGAGCAGGGCAAAGGTTGCAAGGCCGGCTGAAAAGAGGGCCAGGGTGACGCGCATAAACTGCGGCGTGCCACGTTTAATAAAAGGAGGCGGTGAAACGGGTAGGGTGTCGTCGACGGTTTGTGCAGGAAGCGCATCGACGGTAGATATACGGCTCACTTTTTGTCCTTACAGGTATCCCGACAAGACGGGGATAACGGTAAGGATATGAAAGAAGAAATATTCTGTCTAATATATTAATAATCTCAAATGATATGTTTAAAGTATGAATATCGAACTGCGTCATTTACGTTATTTCGTGGCGGTCGCCGAAGAGCTTCATTTTGGTCATGCAGCGGCACGCTTAAACATCTCGCAACCGCCGCTTAGCCAGCAGATTCAGATCCTGGAACAGCAGATTGGCGCACGACTTCTGGCCCGCACGAATCGCAGCGTGACCCTCACCCCGGCGGGACGTCAGTTTCTGGCTGACTGTCGGCAAATTCTGGGTCAGGTGGATGAGGCAGCGGCCCGGGCTGCACGTCTGCATCATGGGGAGACCGGCGAGTTACGCATAGGGTTTACCTCCTCTGCGCCCTTTATCAAAGCGGTCTCAGATACCCTCTCTACCTTTCGCCAGCGCTACCCGGATGTGCATATCCAGACGCGAGAAATTAACACCCGTGCGCAGTTTACCCCCCTGAACGAAGGTGAGCTGGATCTGGGTCTGATGCGCAATACGCAGCTGCCGGAGACGCTGGCCTGGGAGGTTATTCTGCGGGAACCCCTTCTGGCGATGATTCACCGGGATCATCCCCTGGCGATGAGGCCCGGCGTGTCACTGGTGGAGCTGGCACGAGAACCTTTTGTTTTTTTCGACCCTCACGTGGGGACCGGGCTTTATGACGATATTCTCGGGTTGTTGCGCCGCTACCAACTCACCCCAACCATCACGCAGGAGGTTGGAGAAGCGATGACCATTGTCGGACTGGTCGCCGCGGGTCTTGGGGTGTCGATTCTGCCTGCCTCATTTCGTCGGATTCAGCTCAATGAGATTCGCTGGGTTCCTATCCTGGAAGAGGATGCAATTTCTGAAATGTGGCTGGTATGGGCAAAACACCGTGAACAAGGAAATGCGGCACAGCGTTTCAAAGAAAAACTCATTTCTGCGGTGAATGGGTAAAAAACACACAGCAAGACCCTGTAAAATGTGCTGTAAATCACAAGGCTACGTAAATATTTGACGGCGACTCATGAAGTGTTTCACCATATCAAAAAGTTTATTTCGAGCTCAAAAATAAAGGGAGTCAGAGGTGGTTGCTGATAGTCAGCCTGGTCATATTGATCAAATTAAGCAAACCAACGCGGGGGCGGTATATCGCCTTATTGATCAGCTTGGCCCGGTGTCGCGCATCGATCTTTCACGTCTGGCTCAGTTAGCGCCGGCCAGTATTACCAAGATTGTGCGCGAAATGCTGGAAGCACATCTGGTTCAGGAGACTGAAATTCAGGAGCCGGGAAGCCGTGGTCGCCCGGCCGTCGGGTTGATGGTCGAAACTGAAGCCTGGCACTACCTTTCATTGCGCATCAGTCGCGGTGAAATTTTTCTCTCCCTGCGCGATCTCAGCAGTAAGCTGGTGGTTGAAGAACAGCTTGCGCTTGCTCCGGACGATGACACCCCTTTACTGCACCGTATTATCAATCACATTGATACGTTCTTCACCCGCCATACGCAAAGACTGGAAAGACTGACCGCTATCGCCATTACGCTGCCCGGTATTATTGATACCGAAAATGGCATCGTGCACCGGATGCCGTTTTACGAGGACGTGAAAGATATGCCTCTTGGGGAGGCGCTGGAAAAGCACACCGGCGTGCCAGTGTATGTGCAGCACGATATCAGTGCCTGGACGATGGCAGAGGCGCTGTTTGGCGCGTCACGCGGCGCGCGTGATGTGATTCAGGTGGTTATCGACCATAACGTGGGGGCGGGGGTCATCACCGATGGCCGTCTGCTGCATGCTGGTAGCAGCAGCCTGGTCGAGATTGGTCATACGCAGGTGGATCCCTATGGCAAGCGGTGTTACTGCGGTAACCACGGCTGCCTTGAAACTATCGCCAGCGTGGAAAGCGTACTTGAACTGGCACAGCTTCGCATGAGTCAGTCGATGAGTTCGATGCTGCATCAGCAGCCGCTGACGGTTGAGTCGCTGTGTGATGCCGCCCGTCAGGGTGATCTGTTGGCTAAAGATATCATTACCGGTGTTGGTGCTAACGTGGGGCGCATTCTCGCCATCATGGTGAATTTATTCAATCCGCAAAAAATCCTTATTGGTTCGCCGCTGAGCAAAGCCGCTGACATCCTTTTCCCCGCGATTGCTGACTGCATCCGGCAGCAGTCGCTTCCGGCATACAGCAAACACATTGCCGTTGAAAGCACGCAGTTCACTAACCAGGGCACAATGGCCGGGGCCGCGCTGGTAAAAGATGCGATGTATAACGGTTCACTCCTTATCCGTTTGTTACAGGGTTAACATTTTTTAACTGTCGTGACAAAGATTGCGCTATCTCAAGCCGGGCTACAGATGCCTGGCGTAGACTTCCGCCACTGAATCATTTTCCTGATGTATATTTTCGTAGCAAAACGGTGGAGTTAGCGATGCTTAAGCGTTTCTTTGTAACGGGTACTGATACCTCTGTCGGGAAGACAGTAGTGTCCCGCGCACTGCTTCAGGCGCTGGCGGCGAGTGGCAGAACCGTCGCGGGTTACAAGCCCGTCGCTAAAGGGAGTAAAGAGACACCGGAAGGCCTGCGTAATAAAGACGCTATGGTGCTGCAAAGCGTCTCCTCCATTGCGCTGCCTTACTCGGCGGTCAATCCCATTGCCCTGAGTGAGGATGAAAGCAGTGTGGCGCATAGTTTACCTATCAATTACAGCCTTCTCTCCAGTGGGCTTTCTCATCTGTGTGATAGCGTGGACCACGTGGTCGTTGAGGGCACCGGCGGCTGGCGTAGTCTGATGAACGATCTGCGGCCCCTTTCGGAATGGGTTGTGCAGGAACAGATGGCGGTGGTGATGGTGGTTGGCATCCAGGAAGGGTGTATTAACCATGCTTTATTAACCGCGCAGGCGATTGCCGGCGACGGACTGCCATTGATCGGCTGGGTGGCAAACCGCATTAATCCGGGTCTGGCGCACTATGCGGAAATCATTAATGTACTGAGCCGCAAGTTACCTGCGCCTCTGGTAGGTGAGTTACCCTATTTACCCCGCGCGGAACAACGAGATCTGGCGCACTATATTAATCTGCCGATGGCAAAAGGGATGCTGGTGGCGGAGCGCATTCTGGCGTAACCCACCGGGTTTGCCCTCCAGACAGTCCCTCTCCCTGCAACGAGGGACTGTCGGAAGCAGATTACACCTCGGTATGAATATTGAGCTCGCGGCGCGTGCGGCCTGAGCTTAAGTATTCTGCAATGTAATCCTGGGAAATTTCACCGTTATAACGCCCCCCTTCGTCGACAATCGGCATCCAGCTGGTGTTGCTCTCATATAAACGTGAAAGCACGATGCGCAGATTGTCTTCCGCCTTGCCGGTAATGCGGAACGGGTGGAGCAGATCAGCGCAAAAATTTTGCGCCCCACGAGCTTCACGACGCTTCACAAAACCTAAGGGTTTACCCTCACCATCCACCACCGTAATGGCGCGGACATCATTGTCATCCATCAGCGCGAAGGCTTCAGCGGCTGGGGTGGTTTCCCGTACGGTGAGCGTCGGTTGTTTATCCGTTACGTCACCTGCGCTGACCAACAGCAGCCGTTTGAGGGTGCGGTCCTGACCGACAAATGAGCCCACAAATTCATTCGCTGGCTTAGCTAACAGCTCATCGGGGCTTGCGCACTGGACAATCCGTCCCTGGCGGAACACCGCGATGCGATCGCCAAGCTTAAGCGCTTCGTCAATATCATGACTGACCAGCATCACGGTTTTCTTCAGGGCGCGTTGCATCTCCAGAAACTGGTTCTGAATCACTTCACGGTTGATCGGGTCGACGGCACCGAAAGGCTCATCCATCAGCAGAACCGGCGGATCCGCTGCCAGGGCGCGAATAACGCCGATGCGCTGCTGCTGACCGCCGGACATTTCACGTGGATAACGATGCAGGAACTTTTTCGAATCCAGCGCCACCATCTCCATCAACTCCTGCGCACGGCTTTTGCAACGGGCTTTGTCCCACCCCAGCATTCGCGGCACAACGGTAATGTTCTCCTCAATGGTCATATTGGGAAACAGACCTATCTGCTGAATCACATAACCAATGTTGCGACGCAGGGTGACAATATCCATCTCGCTGGTGTCTTTGTCGTTAATCAGAATCTTGCCGCTGCTTGGCATGATCAAGCGGTTGATCATCTTAAGCGTAGTGGTTTTACCGCAGCCGGACGGCCCCAGCAGAACACACATTTCGCCTTCCGGCACGTTAAGGTTGACGTTGTCGACCGCTTTCATTGTCTGGCCGTTTTTTTGCTGAAATTGCTTGGTCAGATTTTCCAGTTTTATCATTATCGAATCCCCTTCGGTGTCAGAACCACCTGTAAACGGTGCAGGAGCCAGTCAAGTACGATGGCCAGCAAACAGATCATCAGCGCACCGGCAATTAACATACGAATATCACTGCCGCCGATGCCATTGAGTAACAGCAGCCCAAGGCCGCCCGCGCCAATAACCGCGGCGATCGCCATCACGCCGATATTCATTACTACCGCGGTACGAATGCCGCCAAAAATTACCGGTAGCGCCATTGGAATTTCCACCCAGCGCAGGCGTTGCCAGAAGGTCATGCCGATCCCGCGTCCGGCTTCCCTGAGGCCTGGCGGCAGGCTGTCGAGGGCGGTATGGGTATTACGCACAATCGGCAGCAACGAGTAGAGGAACACAGCGGTGATGGCGGGCAGGGCACCAATCCCCTGGCCGACCAGAGAAAAGAGCGGGATCATCAGGCCAAACAGCGCGATAGAGGGAATGGTCAGCACCAGCGTGGCCAGTCCAAGCACCGGCGTGGCCAGCCATTTATGGCGCACAATCAAAATCCCCAATGGCACGCCCGTTACAATTGCCAGTCCTACGGCCAGCAGTACCAGCCACAGGTGCTGGAAGGTCAGGCTCGCCAGATAGCTCCAGTTGTCCATCATGTAGTGGATCGTATCCATGAATTCTCCTTACAGCAGTTTCTTATCGCGCAGAAAATCTCGCGCCACCTGCTGCGGCGTTTGATGGTCGATGTCGACTTTTGCGTTGAGGTTAATAATGACGTCGTTGTTGAGCTGGCTGGAGAGCGTATTGAGCGCCTCTTCAAGACCCGGGTTGGCCTCAAGCGTATCCTTACGCACTACCGGCGTAACGGCGTAGCTGGGGAAGAAACCTTTATCGTCTTCCAGCACTTTCAGGTCGAAACCTTTAATGCGTCCGTCGGTGGTATAGATAAGCCCGGCATCAACAAAACCATCCCGCACGGCGTTATACACAAGGCCGGGGTCCATCTGACGAATTTGCGGCCGGTCCAGCTCCAGGTTGTAAGCCTGCTGTAACGGCTTCATGCCGTCACTGCGCCCGGAGAACTCCAGATCCAGCCCCAGCATCCAGTTCTTTTTCGGGTCGGTCTGGCGAATGTGTTCAATTTTCGCCACCAGCTCGGACATGGTGTTGATGTGCTCTTCTTCTGCACGTTTGCGCTGCATGGCGAAAGCGTAGGTGTTGTTCATGTCTGCCGGTTTAAGCCACACCAGACCATGTTTGGCGTCAAGACGTTTAACCGTTTCATAGGACTGCTCAGGAGTCATGCGCTCTTTGATGTGGTTGAAAATAATCAGGGAGGTGCCGGTGTATTCCCATGTCATATCAACCTGTTTGTTGATCATGGCATTCCGTGAGATGACCGTGGCGATATTGGTTTGCGGCTGCACCTGGAAGCCCTTTTTTTGCAGATATTGCACCGTCATGGCCGACAATATGTGCTGCTCGGTAAAACTTTTTGTCGCCAGAATCAGCGGGGCTGCCTGCGCGCTCGCGCTAACGACGAGGGCGGCCGTCATCAGACCCACCAGGCGGGAAAATAGGACCATGATTGTCTCCTTATTATTGTTATCAGGCCGTGTGCGGGCTCAGGAAGCGGCCCAGCGCCGCCAGTAGCGTGTCGAGAATAAGCGCAAATAGCGCGGTGGCTGCGGCACCGAGGATTAATGTCGGGAAATCATTGAGGTAAATACCAGGGAAAATCAGTTCGCCGTAGCTGCTGGCACCGATCAGAAACGCCAGCGGCGCGGTGCCCACGTTGATAGCCGTGGCGATGCGTACACCGGAGAGGATAACCGGCAGCGCGTTTGGCAGTTCCACCTGGCGCAGACGCTGCCATTTGGTCATGCCAATGCCATTGGCCGCCTCAAGCAGCGATGCGGGAACAGAGCACAGCCCGGCATAGGTGTTACGAACAATGGGCAATAAGGAGGCGAGGAAGAGGGCAATGATAGCCGGTGTATCTCCAATACCAATGACCACCATCGCCAGAGCCAGGACTGCCAGCGGGGGAAGGGTATTGCCTACGTTAAAAATTTGCATTACGTATTCAGCCACGCCGCGCGCAGCAGGGCGACTTAACCCAATACCACTGGGAATACCTATGAGTAGGGCAAAGAACATTGAGCTGAACACCAGAATCAGGTGCTGTTGCCCGAGATAGAGTAAATCAACCTGGCGGGCTTTGACTGTCTCCAGCCCTATACCCCATACCAGAAGTGCCAGTACGACGGCGATCCCCACGATGAAAAGCAGAGCGCGCGTGAGTGCGGATGTGTGCATTGCAGTGTGTCTCCCTGAGTGCATGCGTTATTGCAACGACCCGTTGCCTGTTGTTATGCCATGTGCGGCAGGGTCTCTTTGCTATAGCAAGCGGTTGGGAAGGATTCCAGTTTTGGTGATGCCTTTTAAGATCCGGATTTTGCTGATGATTTCGTGAATGCCAGTAAGCGTAACGGCTGGCGCGGAGGGCGAGAATTGTCTTAAAAAAAAGGGCTGAAAGTGACACTGTCACGCACAGCCCTTTTATGCCTCTTAAATAGTCTCAGCGGTAAAGGGTTTTATGAGCAACCGGCTCACTAAGCTTTGATTGCCAGTCGGCCAGCGTTTTTTGAGCCAGTATCCCCAGTGATTGCCAGAAGGGATGGTGCGCTTCCTGCACAAAAACCTCCAGAAAGCGCTCCGACCAGGGCAGAATATGCCAGGCGAGGAGTTCATTACAGGCGTGCTCATTCTGGTTTTCTGCAAGCCAGGCGGCCAGCATCAGCAGTGTGCCAAAATGATCCTCCGGTACGTTCTCCTGCGTCTCCCATACGATATGGTTGTCCCGCATCCACTGGCGTAAAGCCAGTGTGGAGTCGCCGAACAGCACGCTCTCTTTATCCAGCCAGACAGATCCCCACGGTGGGGCGGGCAACGCCCAGGGGCCAATAAACAACCGCTGCCAGGCCGCTTCAACTGGCTCATCGGTCTGTCGCATAAAGGCCTGGGCAAGCGGCGTCAGGCTTTCCTCTGCCAGCGGCCACTGCGACTGCCAGTCACCACTAAGAAAGGCATCAACCACCGGCTTAATCTGCGGATTATCGGGCGGTAGCGTAAACAGTGCGCCAAGAATTCTGGCGCTGAATGCGAAATCATCGCCATACAACGTCTCTGACATGCACACTCCTGAAAATCATTAACCGGCAACGGCCATGCCGACTGTCATATGCAGGCCATAAAACAGCCCGCGGCCTATCAGTTCACCCGCCACCACCAGCGCAACCCCGGCGACCAGAGCCGGCGCGCGTGGCTGCCTGCGCATCACCAGCGGGCACAGCCAGCATCCCAGACCCGCGACCAGCAGCACCATCCGCCATACCTGCAGGCTGCCATACGATGGTACCAGTGCATTCGCCTGCACTACCGAACTGTGCACGGCGGCAAGGCTCATGCCCTGCAGCATCACCAGCGCCAGGCTTGCCAGCAGGGCTGCGACGCTCAGGGAGGCGAAGGTTCCACCGTTAAAGGGTGTGCCTGCCAGGCGCAGCAGCAACGCCGCCAGCAGCGGACCACCGAGCAACATCGTCAGGAAAAAACCGGCGGTGGTATAGGCAGTGTGCCAGGTGGGCACGGTCTCAATCTGGTAAACGCGAGTCATCGCCCAGACGAACACGACTCCCAGGATCATGCTGACACTCAGCCAGATCTTACCGAGGGTGGCAGGCATTTTGCCCGTCATTGCCACCAGCCACCAGAAACCGCCGATCGCAAAAAAGAGCGACCCCGCCGCAATCTCATTGCTCAGCGCCGACGCGCCAATGCGGTTAAGGGAGTTGAAGGCGCGCAGCGGTGAACCCAGGTGCATCATCGAGGCGATAAACCCGATGCCCATCAGCAGCCAGAGAAAAAACATACTGCGGGTAATGCGCTGCTGACTGACGGCGTCATCTCTGGCGGCCATCCAGGCGAGGCCCATCACAATTAACCCACCCGCCACGCACTGCCCCAGCACGGTAAATAACACCAACGGCCATTCATGCCATCCATTTCCCATCTCACACCTCCCGCGGGTTTGCCAGATAGCCGGTAGTGTCCCCGGTCGGGCGGCTGCTGGCGTTAGGTTTAATCACTATGCACGGTTTTGTGAAACGTGCAGCAGGCAGTGGCGCAACGGCCGACAGCTCCCCATGTTTTTTACGCAGCTCGTCGATGGGGCCAAAATCCAGGGCACGCAGCGGGCAGGATTCGACGCAGATCGGCTTGTGCCCGTCAGCCACGCGGCTGTAGCAACCATCGCATTTGGTCATGTGACCGCGTGCAGCGTTGTACTGGGGGGCTCCGTAGGGGCATGCCATGTGGCAGTAACGACAGCCAATGCAGATGGTTTCGTCCACCACCACAAAGCCATCCTCACGCTTGTGCATTGCGCCACTGGGGCAGACTTTGGTGCAGGCCGGATCTTCGCAGTGGTTGCAGGCAATTGAGAGATAGTAGGCAAAAACGTTCTGATGCCAGGCACCGTTATCTTCCTGCCATTCGCCACCTGCGTATTCATAAATACGGCGGAAGCTGACCTCCGGGGGCAGGTCTTTGTAATCCTTACACGCCAGCTCGCAGGTTTTGCAGCCGGTGCAGCGGGCGGAATCAATAAAAAATCCGTATTGGGTTGTCATCGGCTACTCCTTAAACCTTCTCAATTTCAACCAGATTGGTGTGCTGCGGGTTGCCTTTTGCCAGCGGTGACGGGCGTTGCGTGGTCAGGGTGTTCATACAGCCACCGTGGTCAATGCGATCTCCGGTCATATTGGCATCGTGCCAGGCGCCCTGGCCCATGGCGCTCACGCCGGGCATGATGCGTGGCGTGACCTTCGCGGCCAGACGTACTTCACCGCGTCCGTTAAACACTCGCACCTTGTCGCCATCGGCGATCCCACGCTTTTGCGCATCAATCGGATTGAGCCACACTTCCTGGCGACAAGCCGCTTCGAGCACGTCGATGTTGCCGTAACTGGAGTGGGTACGTGATTTATAGTGAAAACCATACATCTGCAGGGGGTAAGTGCTGCGCGCCGGGTCATCCCAGCCTTCGAAGGTGGAGGCATAAACCGGGAGGGCGCTTATCACTTCATCCTTTTGCAGCTCCCACGTACTGGCTATTTTCGCCAGACGGCTGGAGTAAATTTCGATTTTACCGGAGGGCGTTTTCAGCGGGTTGGCCACAGGATCATCGCGAAATTTTTTATAGGCCACAAAGTGCCCGTTGGGGTCTTTGCGCTTGTAGATGCCCATTTTTTTAAGTTCGTCGTAAGAGGGCAACTGCGGATCTTTTTCCTTCATCCTGGCGTACAGATACTGTAACCACTGCTCCTGGGTGCGGCCTTCGGTGAATTTCTGGTAAATATCCGGCCCGAGGCGGCGGGCAATTTCGCTGGTTATCCAGTAAATCGGTTTGCGCTCAAATTTTGGCGTGGTGACGGGTTGCAGGAAAATCAGGTAGCCCATGTTGCCGGCATAATCGTTAGGAATGATATCTTCCTGCTCAACGGTCATCAGGTCCGGCAGCAGGATATCGGCGTATTTTGCCGAGGAGGTCATAAAGTTCTCAATGACCACAATCATTTCGCATTGGGTGTCGTCCTGCAAAATGTCATGGGTGCGGTTGATATCCCCGTGCTGATTGGTAATGGTGTTGCCCGCGTAGTTCCAGATGAACTTCACCGGCACGTCGAGTTTATCTTTCCCCTGTACGCCATCGCGCAGGGCGGTCATTTCCGGGCCGCGGGCAATGGCATCGGTCCAGGTGAAGCAGGAAATTTTGGTTTTGACCGGATTTTCCGGCATCGGCATGCGTTCGATGGTAATGGTGTAAGTTGACTCGCGCGCGCCGCTGTTGCCGCCGTTAATGCCTACGTTGCCCGTCAGGATTGGCAGCATAGCAATAGCTCGGGCGGTCTGTTCACCGTTCGCCTGGCGTTGCGGTCCCCAGCCCTGGCAGATGTAGGCCGGTCTGGCGGTGCCAATTTCACGCGCCAGTTTAACAATGCGATCGGCCGGAATGCCGGTTATCGCCGAGGCCCACTGCGGCGTTTTGGCGATGCCATCAGCGCCCTGGCCCAGAATATAGGCTTTATAGTGGCCGTTAGCCGGTGCATCAGCGGGCAGGGTTTTCTCGTCATAACCTACGCAGTAGTTGTCGAGGAAGGGCTGATCGACCAGATTTTCACTAATCAACACCCAGGCGAGCCCGGCCACCAGGGCTGCATCGGTGCCGGGGCGAATGGGGATCCACTCATCTTCACGTCCGGCGGCGGTGTCGGTATAACGCGGGTCAATAACGATCATGCGCGCGTTGGAACGTTCACGTGCCTGTTCGAGGAAATAGGTAATACCGCCGCCGCTCATACGGGTTTCTGCGGGGTTGTTGCCAAACATCACGACCAGTTTACTGTTTTCGATATCAGAGGTGCTGTTGCCTTCGTTTGAACCATAGGTGTAGGGCATGGCGTAGGCAATCTGGGCGGTACTGTAAGTGCCGTACTGGCCGAGGAAACCACCGTAAAGGCTCATCAGGCGCGCAATGATCGAGGCGGAAGGGGAAGAACGGGTAATATTGCCCCCGACGATACCGGAGGAGTAATTAATGTAGACCGCCTCATTGCCGTATTTCGCCACCGTGTTTTTGAGGCTGGTGGCTATAGTGTCAAGGGCTTCATCCCACGTGATGCGCTCGAATTTCCCCTCGCCGCGTTTGCCTACCCGTTTCATTGGGTAATTGAGGCGATCCGGGTGATTGATACGGCGGCGAATAGATCGACCGCGCAGGCAGGCACGGACCTGGTGATCTCCGTAGATATCCTCTCCGGTATTGTCCGTTTCCACCCAGGTGACGCTGTCATCACTCACGTGAAAGCGGAGTGCACAGCGGCTACCGCAGTTAACCTAACAGGCTCCCCAGACCACAGTATCGTCGGCTGTATGCATCGCTTGTTGTACTGCCGCTGCCGCTGAACGCATGCCAAAGGGGAGGGAAAAACTGCTCGCGGCCAGCGCAAGCGAACCCAGCGCGGTACTCTTGACGAGCGTTCGCCGACTGATGCCAGCGTGGTGTTCATCGTGGGACATAGCTCACTCCACTATAAGTAATATCAAAAAGTAATAACTCACCGGAACTACTATTTGGCTAATTATGGCTTTATGCTACTTATTCGGGAGTAGTCAAATATTAATGGGGATCAATAAGAAGCAGATTCCCCATTATTTTTTGAAATTAATTCAATTATTGTGACGCTGGTTGGGCGGTGTCAGATTGTGATATTTCGCCGCTTTGGGTTTGATTATTTCCGCTACGCGTATAGAGGATCTTCCAGCCATCATTCGCACAGTGCCCGACTACCTGCGCATCGGAAGCGCTGCTCTGATCGTTAGGTTCTACGGTCAGCGTGAACCCGGATTCAGGAACGCCATTGTTGATAATCTTTTGTTGTATATCATTTTTTACCCGCTCGCAGGAGTCCGGCGCTGCGAAGGCCGAAGCGGACAGCGTGAACATAACGGCACCTAACCAGAGAGAATGTTTCATATCAAACTCCTTATTTTGTCTGCCAGCCACAAGCGTAGCAGGTGTTAAGTAAGGTTAAGGTAAAACTCAGACGAATAGCGATCGCAGGCGTTGCTGCTTTAATTCGCTATAGATCATTCTATATAACGAGGGGCGTTCTGACATAAAAACCGGGCGAGTTTGTCGATATTATTTTGCCGCTTCGAATCCGCCGGCCAGACCAGATAATAGCCATCACCCGTTTTGATCTTTTCGGGAAAAGGAATGACCAGCAAGTGCTGCTCCCGCACGGTCTGGCTTAACAACAGATCGCCAATCGCCACACCGTGGCCCCCCATTGCCGCCATCATGCCCTGCTCAAGCGTGTCAAATACCTTGCCGCCGGTCAGGTTCAGGCCGGGGAATAACCCCGTTCCGGCCAGCCAGCGTCGCCAGTCGCGTCGATCGCGTGAAGGGTGAATCAATTCGCAACCGGCAAGGTTTTCCCGGGCCTTTTCCAGCAAGGCGGGCGCGCAGATAGGCACCAGCCATTCATCAAACAAATGCAGACTGCGGGTGCCTGGCCCAAACTGACCACTGCCTAACAGAATGGCGCAATCAAAGGCCTCTTTGGTGAAGTCAACGTTGTCGACGTCCATCCATACGCTGGAGATATTAATTTCAGGGGTGGTGTATTGCTCATTAAACCGCGCCATTACGTCAAGAAGCCAGCGCATGGTCAGGGTTGAGGGCGCTTTTAAGCGAAGCTGCTGATGGTGGCTTCGCATGTGATGGCAAGCCGCTTCGAGTAGCGAAAAGCCCTGCTGTAAATCACTTGCCAGCATATTACCGGCGTCGGTAAGACTGACTTTCGGGCCGTTTCGCGTAAACAACTGACAGTCAAACCAGGCTTCAAGCGTACGAACATGACGGCTAACCGCCCCCGCTGTTACATTGAGTAATTCTGCAGCCTGGCTGAACGAGCCGTATTGCGCGGCAACGGAAAAGGCCCGCAGTGCGTAAAGGTGAGGAAGGTTTTTTATCATTATAAAAATCCAATATTGAGTTTTAATCACAATTGAAATCAGTTTAACTCGTTTTTCTGGCCGCCGGGGTTTTTTCATACTTACCGTACGAGAACTTCACTGGAACCCCTTATGCACACCCTGAATGTTGCGCTCCTCGGCGCCTATGTTTTGTCGATACTGACCCTTTTACTCACTCCTGGCCCGGTGGTATTGCTGGTGACGGGCACGGCAGCCGTGTCAGGGTATGGACGGGCTTTTCTGACATCGCTTGGAACAAACCTCGCCTCGCTGGTGCTGATTGCCGCCGCCATGCTGATGTTAAGCGGTGTTGTCACGCTACATGCTGGTTTTCTTAGTGTGTTAGGGATGGCAGGCTCGCTGTTTATCGGCTGGAGCGCCATCCGCACGCTCAGGCATCCAGACACCGGCGGTGGGGAAGCGCCTTCTGCCGATGCCGTATCGGGCGGATTTCTAAGGGGGTTTGTCACCGGTGTCGCGAACCCAAAAGACATTCTGTTTTTTGTGTCGTTTTTTCCCCAGTTTATGGGGATCAGTCGCGATTTTACCACCAGCATTATTACCCTCTCGCTGGTCTGGATCCTGTTTGATTTCGTGGTGTTAACCGGTTATATCCTCGCCGTAAAACGCTTTCTCACCAGCGGGCAGGGCAGACGCTATTCCGCAGGCTCCGCCCTGGTTTTACTGCTGATTGCCGCAGGAGGGGTAGTCTGGAATCTGGGCGGGCTACGCGACATTCTTTTCATGTGAAGGAAATTGTCATTGCCAGAGACGTTAGAGGTTTTGCTAATATAAGCGCAACGTATCGCAAATTCTGGTGAACCTATTGAAGAACAAAATGATACTCATCGCGCTTATCGCTCTGACGGCGGGGTGTGATGACAAGAAGGGACCTGTATCCTATACGCCGGAGATGGCGAGTTTTTCGAACGAATTCGATTTCGATCCGCTGCGCGGGCCAGTGAAAGACTTCAGTCAGACGCTGCTTAATGAAAAGGGAGAAGTGTCCAAACGCGTCAGCGGCACGCTCTCTAAAGAGGGATGTTTCGATACCCTCGAACTGCATGATGTGGAAAACAACACGGGCGTTGAACTGGTGCTGAACGCCAACTATTACATTGATGCTGAAACGCAGGAAAAGCGTCTGCGTTTGCAGGGAAAATGCCAGCTGGCTGAGTATCCCAGCGCCGGGCTGACCTGGGACACGGACGATCGCGGTTTCATTTCGGTCGCACGAGGCAAGGACGTTGAGGTGACCTATCGTTATGACAGCGAGGGCTACCCGCTTGGCAAATCCACGCTCTCGAAAGAGGCACACCTCTCCGTGGCATCCACACCTTCACGGGATGCGCGTAAAAAACTGGATTACACGGCAGTCAGCGTGCTCAACGACAAACCGCTAAGCAATGTGAAGCAAACCTGTGACTATGACAGCCACGATAACCCGGTCGCCTGCCAGCTGGTTATTATTGATGAAAGCGTTACCCCTGCCGTAGAACACAAGTACAGCATTAAAAATACTATCAAATACTATTAACCTGACATCCCACCGCCTTACTGGGCGGTGGGCTTGAGTAAGGTGGTGCCCGTCGGCTTGTGGTCGGCCAGATACTGATGCTGGAAAATACACATCCGAATGGTGTTACGGTATTCACCATTAATAAAGAACTCATGAATTAACTCTCCCTCCACCATAAAACCCAGTTTGCGGTAGATATGGACAGCCTTTTCATTTTCCTTGTCGACAATCAGATAGAGCTTGTAGAGGTTAAGCACCATAAAGCCGTAGTCCATCGCAAGTTTCGCTGCTCTGGACGCCAGCCCTTTACCCTGAAAGTCCGGCGAAATGATAATCTGAAATTCCGCACGGCGATGGACATGGTTTATTTCAACCAGTTCAACCAGGCCGGCTTTTTCATCATCACACTCAATAACAAAGCGGCGTTCACTCTGGTCATGAATATGTTTGTCATAGAGGTCAGAAAGCTCCACAAAGGCTTCGTAAGGCTCTTCAAACCAGTAACGCATGACGCTCGCATTATTATCAAGCTGGTGGACAAAGCGGAGATCTTCGCGCTCAAGCGGACGAAGTTTGACCTGTCTGGTGTCGGTCATGAGGAAATCCTTTTGCTGAAACGGGAGGAAGGGCGCCGCAAAGCGCCCTGAAATGCAGAAATTACGGGGTTATCTGGCGACCGGTGCGACGATCAAGGCAGCGCAGGGTATTGGGTTCCCAGTAGGCGTTAACGTTGGCGCTTTTATGGCAGTTATCCTGCGCATCGAAGGCGACATCGGTTTTGTCCCACTCTTTTTCAACGCGTTTGTTCACCTTATGGCGCAACGAACGGGTATCATCCCATTGCTCTTTTTCCATTGCCGCTTGCTGGCGGGACTGCGCGCTGTCGCCGGATTCAATGATCAGTTTGTCCGTCTTCGCGGTGGCACTGGCCGTGTACAAAATTGCACCCAGCGTCAGCATCGCCGTCAGGCAAAGGCGTTTGCTCAGTGTGATGTTCATGATGGTTTCCTTCATTAAGAGTGACGCAACATCCCTACATCAAGTGTACTTGATTCGCCCGATCGAGGGTAGCCGCCGGGAAGTCCCATTATTAGTGGCTTTTCCGTTAAGATAGTTCAGTCAAGGCTTATTGAAAAATACTGGAAATGCTAAAAACGACGCTGCTTTTTTTCCTGACCGCATTGTGCGAAATCCTGGGCTGTTTCCTTCCCTGGCTGTGGCTTAAACGCGGAGCCACACCGCTCCTGCTACTACCTGCCGCCGTCGCGCTGGTGCTTTTTGTCTGGCTGTTAACCCTTCATCCTGCCGCCAGCGGGCGGGTGTATGCGGCCTACGGCGGCGTCTATGTCTGCACCGCGCTGCTCTGGTTGCGGGTGGTGGACGGAGTAAAACTCAGTCTGTATGACTGGCTGGGTGCCGCTGTCGCGTTGTGCGGCATGTTAATTATTGTCGCGGGCTGGGGACGCGCTGACTGAGTCGACAAAATATGTGAGCTGAGGCGCTCTTTTTAGATGTTATACTTGTATGGTAGTTATCCTGATGCGTAAAGTCACCGCAACAGGAGCCGTCATGCAACCACTGATATGACGCGTAAACAACAGGTTATTGTTGATATACGCGTCACCATCACGCCTGCGGAGTGATTCTTCCTTTTGACATGCCCTGTGGGAAACTGACACCGCTCTTCTTGTATGGTAGTTGACCTGAATCAAAGATGTCATACCAATTTGGTGGGATGGTAGACACGATAACTGCCTCAGACGTAACAAAACTCATAAAACACGAACAGAGTGACTCCATGGAAAACAGACTGTTAACAGCAAATGCCACGTTACCCTCATACGATCGTAGCAAACTCGTTCCCCGCATCGTGCATCTGGGCTTCGGCGCGTTTCACCGCGCGCATCAGTCCGTTTATGCCGATATTCTGGCCTCAGAACATGGCAGCGACTGGGGCTATTGCGAAGTCAACCTGATAGGGGGTGAGCAGCAAATCGCTGACCTGAAAATGCAGGATAACCTCTATACCGTAGCGGAGATGTCCGCTGACGCATGGACGGCACGTGTCGTTGGCGTGGCAACGCGTGCGCTTCATGCGAAGGTTGATGGTCTGGAAAGCGTGCTGGCGGCGATGTGCGAACCTCAGGTTGCTATTGTTTCTCTGACCATCACTGAAAAAGGCTACGGTCACTCACCGGCAACCGGTAAGCTGGTGCCTGAAACGCCTTTTATCGCGGCTGATTTGCAAAACCCTCATCAGCCTGAATCCGCGCCAGGGGTCATCGTCGAAGCGCTGGCACGGCGCAAAGCCGCCGGGCTTGCACCTTTCACCGTCATGTCATGCGACAATATGCCGGAAAACGGCCATGTCACCCGCAACGTCATCTGCGCGTTTGCCCGTGCCGTGAATGGTGAGCTGGCTGACTGGATCGAGGCGAACGTGACCTTCCCGTCAACCATGGTGGATCGTATCGTGCCTGCCGTGACGGCCGATACGCTCGATAAAATTGAACAGCTAACCGGCGTGCGTGACCCGGCAGGGGTTGCCTGCGAGCCATTCCGCCAGTGGGTGATTGAGGACAACTTTGTTGCTGGTCGCCCGGCGTGGGAAAAAGCCGGTGCGGAGCTGGTCGCGGACGTGGTGCCATTCGAAGAGATGAAACTGCGGATGCTTAACGGCAGCCACTCTTTCCTCGCCTATCTGGGCTATCTTGCTGGCTATCAACATATCAACGAGTGCATGGAAGATGATAACTATCGCCGTGCAGCGCATACGCTGATGCTGGCGGAGCAGGCGCCCACGTTGAAAGTGAAGGGCGTGGATCTGGCACACTATGCCGACCTGCTGATCGCCCGTTACAGTAACACCGCGCTGCGTCACCGCACCTGGCAGATTGCTATGGACGGTAGCCAGAAATTGCCGCAGCGTATGCTTGACTCCGTGCGCTGGCATCTGGTCCATCAGCATGAGTTCCGTCTGCTGGCGCTGGGTATTGCAGGCTGGATGCGCTACGTAGGCGGTGTGGATGAGCAGGGGCAAGCCATTGACGTAAGCGACCCGCTGCTCGCGGTTATTCAGCAAGCGGTTAAGGGCAGTGCTGACGGTGAAGCGCGAGTGAAGGCGTTATTAGGCATTGAGGCGATTTTTGGTAATGAGTTACCGCGGGAGGCAACCTTTGTCGACGCGATACTGACGGCCTATCAGGGGCTACTGGCTAAAGGGGCGAAAGCCACGGTTGCGGAGTATATTGCCAGCTACTGAGGCATAAATGCCGCCATCCGGCGGCATTTTCACTTTTAGTGCAGGCCGAGGCGAATCAGCTCTACGGGTTCGAACTGGCCTTCACATCCTTCGACTTCTACCGTTTTGCTGCGGCGTACCTGGCTCGCATCCAGACCCTCTGCATGGATAGCAATAATTTTCCCGGTGCGGCCCGTGCCATTAATCATCACGCGGCTGCCGGTGGTTATAGCATTACGGTTACGATCATAAGTCATCATGGTAGTTTCTCCTGTTAACATCCGCCAGACATACCGGGGCAGACGTCGTCCCCGGAACGGACGCTCTAAAAATACGCTTTTGAGAGAAGAATTTTTTGCTTTTGATCAACGTCACACTTTTTTACGAATGCAAACCGCATGACGTTGAAGAAGGAGAGCGCAGGGGGGCGAATTACTCTTCGCTGAACCAGTCGCGATTTTCCTGACTGATCAGTTTCACCGAGGCGCTGATTTCCTGTAAATGGTGGGTCATTGCGCTTTCTACGGCATCGGCATCGCGGTTTTCCAGCGCCACGAAAATATCATTATGCTGACGCAGCAGCATTTCGGGCGGGGAAACATGATCAAGGCTCATGTAACGCACACGGTCAATGGTGGCTTTAATATTTTCGATGGTGTCCCAGGCAAGCTGGCAATCGGCGATGAGCGCCAGTTTCTGATGAAACTCATCATCGAGCAGGAAGAAGTCATCAAGCTGTTTGCGCTCAATAGCAATACGCTGTTGGTTGAGATTCTGCTCAAGTTGGTAGCAGTGGCTGTCGGTTATCATGCCGGCGGCGCGTCGGGCGACAGCACACTCAATTGCCTGACGAACAAAGCATCCGTTTCTGACCTGAGTCAGTGAAATTTTATTGACGTAGCTGCCACGCTGGGGGCGAATCTGAATCAGGCCGTTTTCAGCGAGTTTGATAAAGGCTTCGCGGACCGGCTGACGTGACACGTCAAAACGCACCGACACCTCTTTTTCCGATAATGGCGTTCCCGGTGGGATCAGGCAATGAACAATATCCTGACGCAGAATGCGGTAGATTTGCTGGTTTACGGGTTGTGTCGGATTGAGTTGGGTTTCAACGGTCATTCGTGCTTACTTTTTATAAGGTTAACCTGTGTACCATACCACTTATTTATCGCCGTTCCCATACCCGGCCCGCAGGCCGGGACGAGATAATCAGGCGTCGCGATGTACGCTCAGACCGGCATAGGTCTGGCTCACCGGCATCATCTCAAGCGTATTGATGTTGACATGTTTCGGCAGCGTCGCCACCCACCACACAGCGTCAGTGATATCTTCCGGGGAGAGGGCGTTAGTGTTCTCATAGGTTTTTCCGGCTTTATCATCATCGCCTTTGAAACGCACGTTAGAAAACTCGGTGCCACCCACAAGGCCAGGCTCAAGATTGGTTACGCGAACCGCCGTTCCGTTCAGGTCGGTACGCAGATTGAGGCTGAACTGGCGCACAAACGCTTTTGTAGCACCATAGACGTTACCGCCCGCATATGGCCAACTGCCTGCCGTAGAACCAATATTAATGATGTGACCACGGTTGCGCTCAACCATGCCCGGCAGTACCGCGCGGGTCATGTACACCAGGCCTTTATTATTGGTATCGATCATCGTTTCCCAGTCTTCAATGCTGGCTTTGTGCGCCGGTTCCAGACCGAGCGCCAGGCCTGCATTGTTAACCAGCACGTCAATGTTCTGCCATTCAGCAGGAAGGTTCGCCATCATCTCCTCAATGGCCGCGCGGTTACGCACATCCACCTGCGCGGTATAAAGGTTGTCGCCCAGTTCGTCTTTCAGCTCCTGCAGACGCTCCTGGCGGCGACCCGTAGCAATGACTCGGTGCCCGTTTTTCAGGAAACGACGCGCTATGCTCTCGCCAAAACCCGCTGTGGCTCCGGTAACTAACATAATCATCTCACTGTTCCTCAACGCTTTTTGTGTAGTATTACCATAGCATGCGCGACAACACAGGGTTAGCCCTGATATGTTGCAGTTGAAGATTTTCCTTATGATGTGAGATGGCCTGCCGACAGAACTGGCCCACTTTTCCGACAACCTGGTGAAATCGTTGCGATACAGTTTTCGGCTGGCCAGGCTGAATGAATTAAACCTCTTCAGGAGTGAAATATGTCAGTAACAACGCCCTTTTCAGGCATCAGCACGCTGCCGTATCAGGCTCCGCCGTTTGATCTGATTCGTCAGGAGCATTACCGCCCGGCTTTTGACCAGGGGGTAGCACAAAAACGTGCCGACATTGATGCTATCGTGAGTAACCCGGCGCCTGCGAATTTTGAGAACACCATTGTGGCGCTTGAACGTAGCGGTGAAATCCTGACGCGTGTCACTCAGGTTTTCTTCGCCATGACCTCTGCCCACACCAATGATTTTTTACAGCAGCTCGATGAGGCGTTCTCCACCGAGCTTGCAGAGCTTGCAAACGATATCTATCTGAACGACAGGCTTTTCCGGCGAATAGATGCCGTATGGCAGGCACGCGACTCTGCCAGACTGGACGCAGAATCCCTGCGCCTGGTTGATATCGTCTGGCAGAAATTTACGCTGGCAGGCGCCACGCTTAGTACCGATGAAAAACAGGCCCTTAAAGCGCTCAACACCGAAGCCGCAGCTTTAACCAGTCAGTTTAACCAGCGGCTGCTGGCTGCCGACAAAGCCGGAGGCGTGGTGGTGGAATATCGCCATCAACTCCAGGGGCTAAGCGAAGAGGCCATTACCGCCGCGGCATTGGCGGCGAAGGACAAAGGGCTCAATGACAGGTGGCTTCTGACGCTGCTTAACACCACCCAGCAGCCCCTTCTTGCCGCGCTGCGCGATCGCCAGACGCGTGAAAATTTATTCCGCGCCAGCACGCAGCGTGCCTCGAAAGGCGATGCCTGTGATACCCGGGATATTGTATTGCGGCTTGCAGATCTGCGCGCAAAACAGGCGCACTTGCTTGGCTTCCCGGATTATGCCAGCTGGAAGATTGCCGATCAGATGGCCGGGACGCCGCAGGCGGCATTTGATTTTATGCGCGGGATCGCTCCGGCTGCACGCTCGAGAGCGGAGCGCGAACTGGCTGATATTCAGAACGTTATTGACGATCAGCAGGGCGGTTTTACCGCCGAAGCCTGGGACTGGGGATGGTACGCCGAGCAGGTGCGTCTGGCAAAATATGAGGTAGACGACGCGCAAATCGCCCCCTATTTTGCGCTGGAAAACACGCTGATTGACGGGGTCTTTTATACCGCAACCTGCTTGTTCGGCATTCGCTTTGAAGAGCGTTTCGACATCCCGGTCTATCACCCGGATGTGCGGGTATGGGAAATTTTCGACCACAGCGGCGAAGGGATGGGACTCTTCTATGGCGATTTCTTTGCCCGTGATTCCAAAAGCGGCGGAGCCTGGATGGGTAACTTCGTTGAGCAGTCTCAATTGGCACAAACGCTGCCGGTAATTTACAACGTCTGTAACTACCAGAAACCCGCTGCAGGCCAGCCCGCACTGCTCTCCTGGGATGACGTGGTCACACTGTTTCATGAGTTCGGCCATACGCTACACGGACTGTTCGCCCGTCAGCGTTATGCCACGCTTTCTGGCACCAATACTCCGCGGGATTTTGTCGAGTTTCCGTCGCAAATCAATGAGCACTGGGCCAGCCATCCGGCGGTATTCACCCGCTACGCGCGGCATTATCAAAGTGGTGAGCCGATGCCGGAGGCCCTACGCGAGAAGATGCTTCGCAGTACGCAGTTCAATAAAGGTTATGACATGACCGAACTGCTCAGCGCCGCGCTGCTGGATATGAACTGGCACAGCCTGCGCCCGGATGCAGGCGTCGCGGACGTTGATGCGTTTGAGTCAGAAGCCATTCGCCGTGAATCCCTCGACCTTGACGCGGTTCCTCCGCGCTACCGCAGCAGTTACTTTGCCCATATTTTCGGCGGTGGTTACGCGGCGGGCTATTACGCCTACCTGTGGACGCAGATGCTGGCCGATGATGGCTACCAGTGGTTTGTGGAGCAGGGCGGGCTTAACCGGGAAAATGGACAGCGATTCCGGGATGCTATTTTGTCCCGTGGTAACAGTGCCGATCTGGCTGAACTTTATCGCCAGTGGCGCGGGCACGATCCCCTGCCAGAGCCGATGCTGGTCAATCGCGGCTTGAGCGCATAATCGATTTTCTGCAGCACCAGACCGGGCTAAGGCCCGGTTTTTTGCTGGCAGGATCTGAAAATAGGATATATTTTTACAATGTGGATACTTTCATCACAAATTTTAAACGGCGATATGCTACAAACTCTCTCGCGCCCCAGATAAAGGTATTTTTGATGAACAGCGAGCAACAGATTTACGACGCAATCAAAAAAGCGCTCAGCGAAGCCCCACCGCGCACCAAACTGGCTGAAATGCATTTGCAGCTTATTAAATATGCCGATCAGCTTAAGCACCTTCCCCGGGAAAAAATCTGCGATGGCATTGGCGTTAACCAGTCATTCCGTACTGTTGTCGCGAAAATGTTCAAAATTGTTGACAGGCTTAAGGCTGCAGGACTGGACACCCATCGACTGTAGTCGGGCGCGCATTATGGATTCTGCCCGGAACTCACGTCGTTTCGGCCTGCAAGAGTGCGACATAATAAAACGCTTTAAAGCGACAACGTTTTAAACATTTTGCCACTTTTTATTAACAGAGATGGCGGGGAATATATTTTCAGGTCCTCCTTAATATTGGTGGGTTTTAATGCCTGAGGTCGTTAATTAAGGCTTTTATGCATGTTTGTCCTTCTCCAAAAATTTACCGCTACTACACTCTTCCTGACGAAAAAATAAATGAAAAGAGAAGAGGGTGGATAAAGTGATGAGAAGGATCCTTTATAAAAATAAATGGTATCGTCTGACAACGCTTATTCCCGGTCGCGAATACCGGCTGGCAATTCCGGAGGAGCGTGCTGCCGTTACAGTCGACAGATACGAACTGCGGCGCGTCGTCCGTGCGCATTATGGTTTAAACCGACAGCGCATGGCGTAATAACGGGTCATAAGCGCGTGTTTATTTATATGAGATGCTGATAAAGACAAGGCGAATTATATGACGCACCGTCAGGCACTCAGATTTCCGGCGTCGTGAGGCTGCAGTGATGATGGCTCCAGGACGGTCACGTCGTAAAGGGTTACACTTTTCCTTTTAAAAAATGCGGGTTTTTATCCTGCAGGCTGGACGTTGCAGGACGCTGTGCTAAATTTTTGTCGGGTGACAGACGAGGAGAAGAGTGCGTATGAAATTCAATGACGAGCGCACGGGACTCATTGGATTAGCCATTGGCGCGGCGGTAATCGGGCTGGTCTCTTCCGGCCAAATCATCAACCGGGACAACATCATTAAAGAAATTGAGCGTCAGGGTAGAAACCGGGGCGACGGTATTGAAGATGAAATTTTTATGGAAGCCGCGCTGCTGGTAATGAAAGGGAGATAGCAGTGTGGGCCTGCCACACTGAAGCGGGCGCGTCATGAAGTGATGCCAGTCACATCTCAGTGTGCTGCCCCTGTGCAGCAGCAGTTAACCTTTCGTTGTTGAGGATTCATTGAACATGCGATGGGTAGAGTGGTCCCGATCCGCGAATCTCCTCACCAGAGTGGGATGGCGATAAGACCAAAACATAAATCTATCCATGCAAGCATTTGACCGCCAGTCTACTGGCGGTTTTTTTTCGGCTGAAAAAAGTAGTACCAAAGAAAAAGGCCCCTTATGCAATTACGTAAGGGGCCTTCCCGGCAGGGGAATATCGCCGTTCATCAGTCGTCCCATTTATGGCTAAAATAAGCCGCCAGAAAACCAGAAAATAAGATAATTCCCAGTACTGCTAAAAATACGTGCATATTTCCTGACATATTTCTCTCCCGTTATTGACTACTCGCCTCATTTTCCAGGTGGTTATTGCGATGGAAGAGATATTACTCAGGTGAATCTAAACAAACGCTGAATTAGGTGAATTACTTATCGGGGAGCGTAAATTTTTGTCGATATTGCCCTGGCGTCAGGGCAAAGCATTGCTGAAAATGGTGCCGCATCGAGGCCGTATTATTAAACCCGGCATGGCCCGCAATTGCATCGATGCGCATTGTTGACTGGGTTAATAACGTTTTTGCGCGTTTCAAACGCTCCTGTAATATCCACCGCGCCGGTGTGGTGCCAGTGGACTCCTGAAAGCGGCGTAAAAAAGTCCGTGGGCTCATACCGGCGCGTGCGGCCAGAGACGCAACGGTATGGTCGCCGGCCAGATTCTGATGGAGATAATCAAATAACTGCCCAAGAGACTGGCTCTCCCGTGTGCGGGCTACCGGCTCTACCAACTGCTGGGTCTGTGTTCCGTCACGATGGGGCTGTACCACTAACCGTCTCGCCACATTATTGGCAATCTCACGCCCAAAATCTTCGCGCACCACATGCAGACATAAATCGATACCAGCCGCGCTACCCGCGGAGGTCATCACGCGTCCCTCATCGTAATAGAGCGCATCTTCCAGCACCTCAATCAGCGGATAATGCTGTCGCAACTGGCCGGTATAACGCCAGTGGGTGGTGGCTTTCCGTCCGTTGAGTAGCCCGGTGGCGGCAAGGACAAACACACCTGAACAGATGGAGATAAGGCGACAGCCGCGCTGGTGCGCCTGCCGGAGCGCCTCACACAGGGCCTCTGGTACGGGCACCTGCGCCCCGCGCCAACCAGGCACCACAATGGTGTTGGCCTGATCCAGTAGTTCAAGTCCGCCCTCCGTCATGATGCGGATCCCGCCCGTGGCCTGAAGGGGCCCTTCATCTACCGCTGCCACCGAAAAGCGATACCAGTTCTCCCCCAGTTCCGGTCTGGGTAAGCCGAAAATTTCCACTGCCACGCCAAACTCGAAGGTACACAGACCGTCATAGGCAAGCACAACCACATGATGGGGAGCGCGAAGGGATCCTGAAATTGTCATTATTTTGCGGTTTTCTGTCATGACGCCACGCAGTCAGAAAGTGGGGTATTCGTTACAGTAGTGTTAACACTAACACGGAGAAACCATGATGAGTACAGTAACTGATTTTCCAGCCGCGTCCCCCGAAGAAGCCGTCGCCCACTTTTTGCGCCGACTGAGCGTCGAGACGGATTGTGCCGATGTCCATGAGGCGCTGAGTAATGAAGAGCAGGATTTTGTGTTATTGCATGTGGTGGGCAGCCCGGAGACCTTTGCCCGTCGCCATCTGCCCCACGCTCTGCATCTGCCGCATCGGTATATGACGCCGGAACGCATGGCGCAGTGGCCGAGGGAGACGCTTTTTGTCGTCTATTGCGCTGGCCCGCACTGCAATGGGGCCGATCGCGCTGCGCTTAAGCTCGCCCGCATGGGGCTGGCGGTGAAAATCATGCTCGGGGGGATGACCGGATGGGAAGATGAAGGCTTTGCCTTTGCCCAATCGTGAAAAAAATTCATGTGGCGTGAAAATTTCTCGTTTGTTCAACGGACAGGGACATGCCATTGTATTTGGACATTTAGCCATCCAGATGGCTATAAATTCAAATAGTGAACAATCACGCCGGGAAACTACTCCGCCCGGCGCCTAAGGAGAAGAGCATGCAACGCCACCCGTCCCCCTATCGCGCAGAGATCGTCGGCAGTTTTTTACGCCCGGACAGCATCAAACTGGCACGCCAGCAGTGTGCGCAGGGCGCTATCAGCGCCGCGCAACTGCGTGCTGTAGAAGACGAAGCCATCAGGGAGGTGGTACAGGCGCAGTGTGAATGCGGCTTGCACGTGGTCACCGACGGTGAATTTCGCCGCGCGTGGTGGCATTTCGATTTCTTCGAGGGCTTACAGGGGGTCGAACGTTATGAATCAGAGCAGGGGATACAGTTCAATGGCGTCCAGACCAAAGCTCATAGCGTTCGCGTGACGGGCAAACTGGGATTTGGCGACCATCCGATGCTTGAAGACTTCCGTTATCTGAAAAGCATCAGCGGGAATGCGCAGCCGAAGATGACCATTCCCAGTCCGGCGGTGCTCCATTTTCGCGGTGGCCGCAAAGGGATTGACGAGACCGTTTACCCGGATCTGGATCGCTATTTTGACGATCTGGCCACGACCTGGCGCGATGCTATCCACGCCTTTTACGATGCCGGGTGCCGTTACCTGCAGCTCGACGATACCGTCTGGGCTTATCTCTGTTCAGACGAACAGCGCCGCCAGATTGCTGAACGCGGCGAGGATGCCGATGAGCTGGCACGCATTTATGCCCGCGTCCTGAATAAGGCGCTGGAGGGTAAACCTGAAGATCTCACCATCGGCCTGCACGTCTGTCGGGGTAACTTCCGTTCGACCTGGATCGCCGAAGGCGGCTATGAGCCGGTGGCAGAAGTGCTGTTTGGCACGGTTAACGTCGATGCGTTTTTCCTCGAGTATGACAACGATCGCTCCGGCGATTTTGCCCCCTTGCGTTTTGTGCGTCCGGGTAAACAGCGGGTTGTGCTGGGGTTGATCACCACCAAACATGGGGAGCTTGAAAATCCGGAAGGTATCAAAGCCCGTCTGCAGGAGGCCGCGCAGTATGTCGATCTCAGCCAGATTTCCCTGAGCCCGCAGTGTGGCTTCGCCTCCACAGAAGAGGGCAATTCCCTGACACCTGCGCAGCAATGGGATAAAGTACGCCTCGTGACCCAAATTGCAGAGCAGGTCTGGTAAACCAGGCACACTGCGCGAATTCCATGATGAACGGACAGGCGGGGGAAACCCCGCGTGTCCGTTTTGCGTTCCCTGGTCACGGCGGACACCTCAGCAGAATAAGGACCTATTGATTGAAAATGTCTCAACCGACGACCGGGAGGGCGCAGTGAGTTCCCGGCGTGCACTTCACTCAGCCTCTTTTCGCAACCTGTTTTCGGCTCGTCTGCTGACCGTTCTCGGCAACGGCATCGCCCCCATTGCACTCGCATTTGCCGTGCTGGATATCGGTGGGTCTGCCGCAGACCTGGGCATGGTGGTCGCCGCGCGCTCACTGTTTAACGTCGCATTTTTACTGCTTGGCGGCGTGCTGGCGGACAGGTATTCACGAAGCCGCGTGATGGTCTCCTCCTCACTGGCCGCTGCGCTGTCACAGGGCGTGGTGGCATGGGTGGTGCTGGATGGCCTCGCCACCATTCCTTTGCTGGCGGTGCTGGGTGCGCTGAACGGAGCCGCCGCCGGGATCGCGTTGCCTGCCTCTTCCGCCCTGGTGCCGCAAACGGTGCCGGTGCGAAACCTGCGGGAAGCCAATGCGCTGATTCAACTGGGTGTTTATGGTGGAACGGTTATCGGCGCATCAATGGGGGGCTTACTGACCAGCGCCATCGGGCCGGGGTGGGGACTGGCAATTGATGCCTTAGGCTTCGCCGCTGCCGCCCCGCTTTATCATCGTATACGGGTGACGGCGACACAAAGCGCGGCCCCGACGTCCAACATCCTGCAGGATCTGCGCGAGGGGTGGAGGGAGTTTATTGCCCGCAGTTGGGTCTGGGCGATAGTCGTGCAGTTCACTATCATCAATGCGGCATTCAGCGGCGTGGTGATGGTGCTCGGGCCGATTGTGGCGGATAGCTCGTTCGGGCGGACGGGATGGGGCTTTATCGTCGCCGCTCAAAGCGTTGGGCTTATCGTTGGTTCGCTGGCCGCACTACGCTGGCGCCCCCGGCGTGACCTTTTTGTCGGTGTTATTCTGGTGGCGCTCTGTGCGGTCCCGATGGTGATTCTGGGGTTGTTCCCCTCCACACCCCTGCTGATGGCGGCGTTCTTCATGGCCGGTCTCGGCTTTGGTCAGTTTGGCGTGGTCTGGGCTCAGTCGCTGCAAACCCATATTCCCGCGCACACGCTGGCACGGGTCTATGCCTGGGATGCGATGGGGTCGTTTGTGGCGATCCCGGTAGGTGAGATTGCCGCCGGGCCGTTAGCACTGCAGTTTGGTAGTCCAGTGGTGCTTCTGGCCTGCGCACTTGCTGTCGTGCTGGCGACCCTGCTGACCTCTCTGACCCCCTCGATCCGCCTGATGGATAACCAGCCTCAGCTGCGGGATCAGGGTTAAACCGGCTCGCTTTTGCTCATCGTCAACTGTCCCAGTGGCTTTGCCTGGATGCCGCGAATCATGGCGAGCCAGGCAAAGAACACCACCAGAATGAGGATCGAAAACAGTGACCAGCCGGGCATCGATGAGAGAATGATACCGGTCATCATCGGGTTCATTGCCGCCCCTAACCACCCCAGCGCCTGCGCGGAAAAATAGCTCGCCTTCATGCCCGGTGGCGCGATGTTATCAATCAGCATGTATTCGCCCGGCGCATAGATTATCTCCCCGAAGGTGAAGACCGCCGCCGATAATCCCCAGTACCACAGATTGCCGCCTGACAGCATAAAACCTACCAACCCCAGAATAAAGCAGACCGTACCGGCGCTCATCAGTGGACGCAGGTTAGAGGCCGTTAACCGACGGCCCACCGCATATTGTAAGGTGACCACCACGGCGGCATTTACCGGTAAGACCACGGCAACGACCTTCTCCGCGAAAGCATTATCCGCCACCGACATCAGGTACTGCGAAATACAGGAGGCAAAAGAGCCTGCAACAAAGGAGGCCAGAAAGCCGGAAAAGGTAAACCAGCGCAGCGCTCTGTCCTTCAATAACACCGAGGGCGACCAGGCAACGCGGTTCTCCTCACTGACAGCGTGGCTAATACGCTGTACAAAGAGTTGTATGATAACCACCGGTACCGCCGAGCAGGTGGCGGCCAGCAGAAAAGGAAGGTTCAGGTTATACATCACCAGTAATGTGCCCAGCGGCGGACCTACGGTCCAGCCAATGTTAATGACGCTGTAGTTGAGGGAGAAAATTTTCGTTTTCGCCGTCGCCCCCAGGGTATCGGAAAAATAGGCCTTCAGAACGGTTGAAAAGACGGAATAGGCGCAGTTAATGATGGCAAAAAAGAGCACCACCAGTCCCGCATGATCCACCACCGGTATCGCGCCGAACCCCATTAAAAAAGCGGAAACCGCCAGCAGCATATAGCGTTTTTTATCGAACTTGTCGGCCAGGATGCCAAATCCCAGACTGAACACCACGCCGATGGTAAGCGCCACCGTCAGCGCATAGCCAACCTGCTCTACGCTCATATCGTACTGGCGATTAAGATAGATGGTCATAAAAGGCAGTGTGGCACCACGACCAATGGTTAAAAGAAGAGACGACGCCAGTAATGTGGCGATGGACCGCTGTTGTGATGAGATCATTTTTCCTGCCCGAGACTGGCCCGTTGTTATATTTTTTTGTGATGTCTTACAGCAATAACATGCATAAAGTGTGATGCACAACGATTGTTTTGTTGAGAAGTGCCCAATCTGACCTGCCAATATTAATGATCTGTCTCTGGACTGTTTTTTGCGTTAACGTAAATTCTTTACAAAAATTGAACAAATTTAGAGGCGGCGAATGACGCGTAAAGATGGATTGCTGGCACTGCTGGTGGTGGTGGTATGGGGCCTGAATTTTGTGGTCATTAAAGTCGGGTTGCACAATATGCCGCCACTGTTGCTGGCAGGGCTACGCTTCGTGCTGGTGGCGTTTCCGGCGCTGCTGTTTGTTTCGCGTCCTAAAGTCCCCTTAAGTTTACTGCTGGGCTACGGCCTGACCATCAGTTTCGGGCAGTTCGCTTTTCTCTTTACCGCTATTAAGTTTGGTATGCCGGCAGGCCTGGCATCGCTGGTTTTACAGGCACAGGCCTTTTTTACCATCATTCTTGGTGTCGGGGTATTCCACGAACGGTTACAGGCTAAGCAGGTCGCCGGCATTACGCTTGCGGTTATTGGCGTGTTGGTACTGATTGAATCCAGCCTTAACGGTCAGCACGTTCCGCTGCTGGGCTTTATCCTGACGCTGTCGGGAGCCTTTTGCTGGGCCTGCGGCAATATCTTCAATAAAAAGATCATGCAGCACTCATCCCGCCCGGCAGTGATGTCTCTGGTGGTATGGAGTGCGTTAATCCCGATTGTGCCCTTTATGGTGGGCTCACTGCTGTTTGATGGACCGGCGCTGATACTACAGAGCCTTATAGCCATTGATCTTACGACGATTCTGTCGCTGCTCTACCTGTCGCTGGGAGCCACCCTTGTGGGGTACGGCATCTGGGGAGCGCTGATGGGGCGCTATGAAACCTGGCGCGTGGCGCCGTTATCGTTGCTGGTGCCTGTCGTAGGGCTGGCGAGCGCGGCGCTGCTGCTGAATGAATCGATGACGCTGTTGCAACTGGCCGGTGCGCTGCTGGTTATGGCGGGGTTGTACATCAATGTGTTTGGTTTTCGCTTACGTCGTCAGGTTGCCGTCAAACCCTGAAAAAAAGCCCCGCACTGGCGGGGCAACTATTATCAGGTGCGCGAATTGTAATAGGGCACACCTAACTCGTCGGATTTGTCACTGCCTGCACCCATGTGATTAAAGTCGAATGGCGACTGGTCGTGGGCAGTGGGCATCACCATCACACCGGGATTTTTACCCTGCGTGGGGTGCGCGAATTGCTCCGCATAACTCTGGCCAGAAAACAGCACCATAAGGGTGATGGCGGCACAGGTAATACGTTTCATGATTTCCTCGATACGTCTTAAAACAGGCGAATTAGTAACTACAGTTATTAATGGGGAACAAATACCGGTTCTCTCCGGGAATGTTAGTCACACGATACTTATGCGGCGGCACGTCAAAGTAGTTTTTAAACGTACGGGTCAGGGTCTGCTGCGATTCAAACCCATAGCGCTCCGCAAGATAGAGGATCGGTTCATTACTTTCTTTCAATTTTTGCGCGATTTCAGTCAGCTTACGGCTGCGGATGTATTGACCGAGCGAATGGCCGGTTTCTTTTTTAAACATCCGTTGCAGGTGCCATTTCGAATAACCTGAACGCTCAGAGACACGCTCAAGCGACATAGGAGATTCCAGGTTCTCTTCAATCCAGCCTAAAATGCTATGAATAGTGATGGCGTCAGTATTGCGTCTGGACATCGTCATACCTCTTTGTTTTACGGCAGGACTTTCTTGAGTAAATATTCAAGCGTTGCCACTTCGTCTGCCGTTAAGTTTTTTGTTAATTCCTGATGCAGGTCTTGCCCTACTAATTGGTGACATTGCTCAATCAGCGCCTTGCCCTCGGTGGTGAGTTGCACCAGAACGCCGCGCTTGTCATGCGGGTTCGGGTGACGTTCGATCCAGCCTTTACACACGAGCCTGTCCAGCATGCGCGTTAATGCGCCCAGATCGACCGACAGCACTTTTTTTAATTCGACCGGCGTGATGCAGACCTGACAGCGGATAGAGCAAAGCACCTTAAATTGCGTTGCCGTAATATCAAACGGAGACAGGTAGTCATTCAGCAGGCGGTCTTTTTTCTGGTTAACCATATGGATCAAGCGACCAAGTGGGATGATTTCGTTAAACAGATCACTTGTGCTTTTCACAATGGTTGCCCCGGCAAGTAGATTAATCACGGCAGATATTATTGCTCAGGCAAGTATAAGTCAACTGAATGAATAATCGGATGCCACGAAATGCTAAAGCCGAATCAGAGGGAGGATAAGGAGAGGATAGGTGCATGAAATTGCTTGCAAAAAGTAACGAATCGTAAAGCGATATGCCCGCGCCATCCCGTTGCAGATATACTTCCCGGTACGACGAAATCGGCAGGAGTGATCAAGGATATGATGGATTTACTAAAAGCAATAGGGCTGGGGCTGGTGGTGTTACTGCCACTGGCAAACCCATTAACGACGGTTGCGCTCTTTCTGGGTCTGGCCGGGAACATGAACAGCGCCCAGCGCAATCAGCAGTCGAAAATGGCTTCTGTTTATGTTTTCGCCATCATGATGGTGGCCTGGTATGCCGGTCAGGTTGTGATGAATACCTTCGGCATCTCCATACCGGGTCTGCGTATAGCAGGGGGGCTGATTGTCGCGTTCATCGGTTTTCGGATGCTGTTTCCGGCGCCAAAAACCCATGACGTACCGGAGGTAAAAACCAAATCGGAAGAGCTTGAAGATGAACCTGGTGCCAGTATTGCTTTTGTCCCCCTGGCAATGCCCAGTACCGCCGGGCCGGGAACCATTGCGATGATCATCAGCTCCGCTGCCACGGTTCGCGACGGCTCCACCTTCCCCGAGTGGGTGGTGTGGGTCGCACCGCCGCTGATTTTTGCTGCCGTTGCGCTGATCCTGTGGGGGAGTTTGCGCTGTTCGGGGGCGATTATGCGGCTGGTGGGTAAGGGTGGGATTGAAGCGATTTCTCGTCTGATGGGCTTTTTACTGGTTTGCATGGGGGTGCAGTTCATCATTAATGGCGTGCTGGAGATAATCACGCAGTTCCCGGCGACGCATTAATGAGAGGTATCATTCTCATCCTGATGGCGTTAGTGGCAGGGTGCCAGCAGCAAAACCGCGAGCCGCCGCTCGGTCAGGACAGCTTTGCCCGCTATCAGCAACAAACCCGCGACTGGGTGGCCAGCCACCGTTTTTTTCAGACGCTGGATAAACCTGCGGAACTGCAATGGAATACGCCGCAGGAGTGGAAGCCTGCTGGCAAGGCGTCTCGCGGTATTCTGCTGATTCACGGGCTGGGGGATGCCCCAGGATCCTTTTCTGATATCGCCCCGGAACTGGTCAGGCAGGGCTTTCTGGTACGCACGGTCTTGTTACCAGGCCACGGTACGCGCCCCGCCGATATGCTTCACGTCAGCGTTGAGCAGTGGCGGCAGGTGGTGAGTGAACAGGCTGCCATTCTGGGGAGCGAGGTGGATGAGGCCTGGCTTGGCGGCTTTTCAACCGGCGGTAACCTGGCGCTGGAGTATGCCATGCAGCACCCGCAGGTGCAGGGATTGTTACTCTTTTCCCCGGCGATTAAATCCAGCACCAGATATGACTTTCTGGCACCGGTAGTGGCGATATTTCGCGACTGGCTTCGGCCTCCTGCTACGCTCGTACCGCAGCAAATTGCCACCCGCTATCTGCGAGTGCCGACCAACGGGTTCGCGCAGTTTTACCGTACCAGCGCCCGGGCCCGCCAACTGATAGCGCAACGGCCATATGATAAACCCGTGCTGATGGTTTTGACCGAACATGACTCGGTGCTGGATACGGCCTGGATCCTTGACCATTTCGACAATACTTTTACCCATCCTGCCAGCCGTGCTATCTGGTACGGTTCACCGCCAAAAGAAGCGGCGAACGTCTCCCGCGTGCGGATTAAACCTGATTTTCTGCCCGATGAGCGCATCAGTCAGTTCTCGCACATGTCCGTGCTTTTTTCGCCGCGTAACCCGCTTTACGGGCGCAAAGGCAAGGTTCGGTTGTGCGCTAACGGTCAGTCGGATGAAGCGACGCAGCGTTGTCTGAAGGGGGAAGCGGTCTGGTACTCCGACTGGGGGCGGGTGGAAAAAGATAAAGTGCACGCGCGACTGACGTGGAATCCCTGGTTCGACTGGCAGACACAGGTCATGAAAGCGGTAGTGTCAGGCCACCGGGGGGAATAAAAAGGCCGAAGCTTATGACTTCGGCCTGTAACCTCTTACATATGATGGGGCTGCTGACTGTCGTCCAGTGAAACCGGCCAGCGTCGGAAAATGATAACCGACCAGACCAGTGCGGCCAGAGCCGGGATAGCACCGGCATACCCAATCGCTGACATCGACCACTGCAGACTGATCTGATTACCCACCAGCGCACCAGCGCCAATACCGATATTAAAGATACCGGAGAACAGCGCCATCGCCACGTCGGTCGCGTCCGGGGCCAGCGTCAGCACTTTCACCTGCATGCCAAGGCCAATAATCATAATGGCCACGCCCCAGAACAGACTCAGGATCACTAGATGTTGTTCGCTGCCAGCCGCGGTACGCAGGAAGAGCAGGGAGAGCACCAGCAGGCCAATTGCGCCACTGATAAGCGCAGACGCGTGTTTGTTGCCAAGCCTGCCAAACATTATGCTACCGGCAATTCCCGCCCCGCCTAACACCAGCAGCAGCACCGTCGCGAAATTACCACTGAACCCCGCGACATCACGCACGAAAGGCTCAATATAGCTATACGCGGTGTAATGCGCGGTCACAACAACCACCGTCAGCAGATAGATGCTTAAAAGCGCCGGGCGACGGAACAGTTCGGGCAGACTGCGCAGCGAACCGGAATGTTCGCTGGGCAGTTTCGGCAGCAGCTTGATGAGACAGAGCAGCGTCACCAGCGCGCCAAAACCGATGGCAAAGAAAGTAGTACGCCAGCCAAAATATTGCCCGACGATGCGACCAATCGGAATGCCAAGAACCATGGCCAGTGCCGTACCGGTCGCAATCAGACTCAGCGCCTGCGCACGTTTACCTGCCGGTGCCAGACGAATCGCCAGCGACGCGGTAATCGACCAGAAAATGGCATGAGCGAAAGCAATCCCAATGCGGCTGACCACCAGAACCTGGAAATTCCATGCGAGGAAAGAGAGCACATGACTCCCAATAAAGAGCACGAAGAGGGCAATGAGCAGTTTACGGCGCTCTACTTTGCTGGTCAGCAGCATAAAGGGCAGTGACATCATGGCCACGACCCAGGCGTAGATGGTAAGCATGATGCCGACCTGCGGCGTTTCCATATTAAAGCTTTGTGCAATATCCGAGAGCAGACCTACAGGCACAAACTCAGTGGTATTAAAAATGAACGCAGCGACGGCCAGCGTCACCACGCGTAGCCACGCTACTCTTCGTGAAACCGTATGTGTTGTCATCATGTTGGCATTCGTAGCAGGAGAAGGTAAGGCGGTGATCTTAGATCTTTTTCTGCGCAAAACACAAACTTTTTGTGATGAATCTCTCACTTTTATTCGGGGTTAAAAAATACCGGTGAAGTGTGTTAGAAAGGAAGAGAAAACAAAAGCAAAACAAAAGGAAACGCTATGCACACAATCGACTTTTATATGGTAGATGCCTTTAGTGACCGCACCTTCGGTGGTAACGCGGCCGCCGTCTGCCCGCTGACAGAGTGGCTACCGGACGAACTGTTGCTGAAGATGGCGCAGCAGCATAACCAGTCAGAGACCGCGTTCTTTGTGCGTAATGACTCCGGTTACGAACTGCGGTGGTTCACCACGCAGTATGAAATTAATCTGTGCGGCCATGCGACACTGGCCGCCGCGCATGTCATTTTTGAATATCTCGACTTTCCTGATACCCAAATCCAGTTCGAGACACGCTTTGTCGGGCCGCTGACCGTAACCCGTAAAGGCGACTGGCTGACACTCGATTTCCCGGCGTGGCAAACCGAAGTGGTTGACGCGCCGCCAGAACAGCTTTTCAGGACGCTGGGTATCGACAGCGCCAGCGAAGTCCGTGTGGCACGTGATTACCTTGTTGTGCTGGAGAATCAGCAGCAGGTCGAGGCTATTACGCCGGATATCACCGGGATGCTCCCGCTGGGGAAAATGGTTTGTGTCACCGCCCCCGGCGATACCGATGATTTCGTCAGCCGTTTCTTCTGCCCTGGCGAGTCCGTGCCGGAAGACCCTGTCACCGGCTCCACACACAGCATGTTGATCCCTTACTGGGGCAACCGACTGGGCAAGACATTGATGCAGGCGCGTCAGGTCTCTGCGCGTGGGGGGGATTTACGTTGTGAGTGGCGGGGGGAGAGGGTGCTTATTGGCGGTCAGGCTACTACCTATTTGATTGGCAAGGTGTATCTGCGCGATTGATGTGAGCAGTTTAATGGTTCGCCGGATGGCGGTTTGCTTTTCGCCCTCGCCCTTTGATCATGTAAAGGGGCACGGTTTTCCCCCTCGCTTTTTGGGAGAGGGGCGGGGTGAGGGGAAAAGGGTGGCGCTGCGGTGTGTTACGTTCACCTCCAGTCCTGCTGAACCTGCCAGGGAGCACGCTTTTCTCCCTCGCTCTTTGGGAGAGGGTCGGGGTGAGGGGCAACGGGCGGCTCTGAGGTGTGTTACGTTCACCTCCAGACCTGCTGAACATGCCAGGGAGCACGGTTTTCCCCCTCGCCCCATTGGGGAGAGGGTCGGGGTGAGGGGAACAGGCGGCTCTGAGGTGTGTTACGTTCACTTCCAGACCTGCTGAACATGCCGAAACAGTCACCCGTGAACGTGCAAAGGGGGCCACCGCGGCCCCCTTTGCAATCCCCGCG
>NZ_JAHVDV010000036.1:0-49762 GCF_051486985.1 Yokenella regensburgei | reverse complement strand
GGACTTCCCGGCGTTAAGCCTGTTGACTGGGAGGTCGCTCCCCAGGCGAGCTGAATACCAAAGCCTGTTGCCGTACTGCCACTGTCCAGCGCAATAACGCCACTGTTGGTGCCGACCTCGCTGGTTCTGGGTAGGACGGTCAGGACAAGACCCTTATTTGGCGTGTTAGCAGAGGTTCCGCTGATCGCATTGCTCGAATTAAGAGAATAGACCGGGTTATAGCCCCAGGCTTTAGGGCACTGCAGGGTAAAGGTGGCGTCCTTCCAGTCAGAGACCGACACGCCCGCATCATGTTTACCCATGTCCACCTTTTTAAGGGCAAAGTTACAGGTGCCAGGGTAGACCGTAAGCGCACCACTGACTGCTTTTGACTGCATAACCCAACTATTTGAATAAGCAGAAGTACCGTTGTCGGGTGCTGTCAGACTATTGCCAGGCGGGACATTCACCACCTCATAAAGTGTGGGGCCAGTAAACTGTAATGCACCACTGAGTGGAATTTCACTTCCCCCTCCCGAGGCCGGAATTTTCCAGAGTGTAATTTCAGCCGCCAGAGGGTTATCACTAAGGCTTGTCCAGTGATAATAACTGGTTGCGCCGCCGGGGTGAATGATGGCGGGGCTATCTTTCGTTCCGGTCTGGTATCCGGGTGACGATAATCCTGTTTTAAACGAAATACCCACGCCATTGACGGAGGTAGGGAATATCCATATACCTGAATAAGAAAGGGGTTGTTTATTATTGTATGGCTCTATGTATGTTACGGTCTGCATTTGCAGGTTGCCATTTATGTTGCACTGGGCACCCGTTCCTGACCAACGAAAGTAGGTCCAGGTCGCGAGTTTGGTGTATCCAGAAACATCACCTTCTCCACCGGCCGTGATAGACTGACTCTGAACTGGCAACACGACATTCTCAAGTGGCGAACCGCCTGAGCAGTTTACATTTAGCGCATGAGCACTCATAGAAACGTACAGAAATGCGAGTAACAAAAGCCTATGCTTCATTAACGCCCCCTATCAACCCAAAATAAGGAGATAATATTAGGGCAAAGGAACAGTCAGAAAATAAATTAGATCTTGCCAAAATGACTTACTTTGTTGCCATGCAGAGACAAACCAGGGCGTCAGTGTTTAAAAATCATTATGATAGTGGGTGATTTCCTGCAGCGTTAATAACGTCAGGCGAGATTCTATTTTCTTAAATAAAAAAGCACATTATTTTTTTGTAAATAAAGCCCGCTTTTTGCAAGTAAAATAATGTTTCGCTTGTCATGCTTTAGCGGCAAAGGTATTACCCAAAGCCCGTCAATAAATTACGCTTACATTGAGGGTATCGGTATATATACCAGGGATGACGGCAGCGTTATTTCCCTCGGCGAGAATACGTCCGTATAAGGTGTAATAATCGACGCCATCCGCCGTTGATGCACGGGGCAAAGGCATGTTGTTGCCAACTTCAGAACTGAAATTACCGTCGCTATAAAGTCGGTAGGCCACGCCCTGCGTTCTGTTGGTCGCGCTCATCAAATAACGTGCTGTACCGCCCGGTACCCCAATTGTCGTGGCTGGCGGCACGGTGTTGGTATTACCCGTAATAACAACGGCATAACTGTCGGTCGTGCACTGCACGCCGATGGCATTTGCCGCCTTTCCGCTTCCGGCAAGCTGGGTTGAGAGTTGGGAAAACGACGTTGGGCTGTCACCGAAATTAAGGCTACCGAAATTAATCCCGTTCTGATTCGACGTGCCATTAATCAGGCATCCATTGGTAAGCGTCAGACTTACTCCAATGGTTCCGCTGCTGACGGCGGCAAAGGTTAACGGCACCGGTAAGGCGGCCAGAAGTGTTGACAGGAGTAAATATTTCTTCATTCTACCGCTCCGGAAATGGCGTAAGTTATTTATAACCATTTAACAAACTGAAAAAATTAGCATTTCCATCGCGGCTGGTTAAAGCATGCGCTTAACCAGAGAGATCACTATGTGACTGGCGTAAATGTGTTTCCCGTTGTCGGTCATTGCAGTTGCTATTGCGGAACTGAAACAGGAGCAGGTATTTACGTCTGCCATCATTGAGAAGAATAATATAATAAGTTAAGCAGTATTAAAATGTGATTTACATTCGCTTAACTATAAAACCACTTCAATATGACAGGCGAACCAAAGAGAGATGACGCACAGCGTCGTGGCAGGAGAGAGGATGAAATGCTCTTCCGCCTGGGGCGGAAGAGCATTATGCATTACGCGACCTGCGTCGTTGCAATATCCAGAAGTGCCATTTCATCGCTGTTCAACAGCTTCTCGATATTTACCAGAATCAACATACGGTCACCCAGCGCACCCAGTCCCGTCAGGTATTCCGTTGACAGCGTGACGGCGAACTCTGGTGCCGGACGAATCTGGTCCGAAGCCAGTGATAGTACGTCGGAGACGCCATCCACGACGATGCCGACCACACGCTGACCAAAGTTCAGCACGATAACCACGGTGTTGTCGTTATACTCGACTTCGGTCTGGCTGAACTTCACGCGCAGATCGACAATCGGCACAATCACACCACGCAGGTTAGTCACGCCTTTGATAAAGTCAGGTGTATTGGCAATGCGGGTGACCTGATCATATCCCCGAATTTCCTGAACTTTGAGAATATCGATACCGTACTCTTCATCGCCCAGGGTAAATACCAGGAATTCCTGACCTGATGGCTCGCCCGCCAGTTTTGTTACATTACTCATACCGGTCATGTTTTTACCTTCTTACTCAATCAGGCGGCTGTGTGCGCCATACGTTGTTCGCGGTTTAATCCCTGCAGTGCCGAGACATCGACAATCAGCGCAACGCTGCCATCACCCAGGATGGTCGCTGCAGAAATCCCCGGCACCTTACGGTAATTGCTTTCAAGGTTTTTCACTACTACCTGATGCTGGCCGATTAACTGATCCACCAGCAGCGCGTAGCGACGACCTGCGCTTTGCAGGATCACTACAATCCCCTGTGTGGCTTCAGTTTTCGCACCCGTTACATCGAATACTTTCCACAACTCTACCAACGGCAGGTACTCACCACGCACTTCCAGCACGCGCTCTCCGCCCGCCAGCGGATGGAGGTCTTCATCACGGGGTTGCAGTGATTCCATTACGGCATTCAGCGGGAGGATAAACACTTCGTCACTCACTTTCACCGACATGCCGTCAAGGATGGCAAGCGTCAGCGGCAGCAGAATACGGATAGTGGTGCCTTGCCCCTGTTTTGATTTGATTTCAACGTGGCCGCCCATTTCCTGGATGTTACGCTTGACCACGTCCATCCCTACCCCACGACCCGATACGTCTGTTACCTGCTCTGCCGTCGAGAAACCCGGAGCGAAGATAAGCATTCCCACGTCTTCATCGGACATGTTTTCGCTTACCGCCATCCCCTGAGAAAGCGCTTTCGCAAGGATACGTTCGCGGTTCAGGCCAGCCCCGTCATCGGTCACTTCAATACAGATGTTCCCGCCCTGATGTTCCGCCGAAAGAATCAGATTACCCACCGGTGATTTACCCGCAGCAACGCGTTTTTCCGGGGTTTCGATACCGTGGTCGAGGCTGTTACGCACAAGGTGCGTTAACGGATCGATAATGCGTTCGATAAGACTCTTATCAAGTTCGGTAGAACTGCCCTGAAGCGTCAGCTCGACCTGTTTATCCAGCTTGCTGGCAAGGTCGCGGACCAGACGCGGGAAGCGGCTGAACACATATTCCATCGGCATCATACGGATGGACATCACCGATTCCTGCAGATCGCGCGCGTTACGCTGAAGCTGAGTCATGCTGGTAATGAGATCGCCATGATTAACCGGATCCAGCTCATTTGACCGTTGCGCCAGCATGGACTGGGTAATGACCAGCTCACCGACGAGGTTAATCAGTTGATCCACTTTTTCAACGGCAACACGGATACTGGTGGATTCGCTGGCGCGCGCTGGTTTCTCTGCGCGACCGGCAGGTTGTTCCTTCGGAACGGCCTTCAGCGCCGGGGGTTGCGTAACGGTCGGCGCAGCCTCAACGGCAGCCACCGGCGCAACGTCCACCGTTTCTTCTACGGCCACGGCAGGGGCGGCAGGCGCTGACGTTTCAAAAGCAATCTGATCCGGCTCAATGACAAAGCAAAGAACGGCGATAATATCGTCCTGCCCTACACCGCCATCAAGCGTCGCAGTGAGGGTGTCTTTGCCTTTCACCACGTCGCTTAAGGTGGCCAGGTTGCCGAGCTCTTCTTCGAGTAAATTGACTTCACCCTCTTTAAGGCCCGACAGAACGATGCGCAGTTTCCCCTCTTTTTCAGCCGCAGCGGGTGTTGCCACCGCGTCAACGGGCGCCGTGTCGACCACGGATAATTTCGCTCCACTGGTCGCGCCAGGTGCAGCTTCACCTTTGGCTTCCAGCGCTAACTGACGCAGCGCGTTACAGATATATTCAAAGCTGGCTGCATCGGGCTCGGTGGAGCTTTTATAGGCGTCGAGCTGTTCCTGCATAATATCTTTGGTTTCCAAAAACAGGTTGATAATGTCGGTATTGAGCTGCATCTCTCCGCGGCGAGCTTCATCAAGCAGGTTTTCCATCAGGTGCGTGGTTTCCTGCAAAATGGTGAAGCCAAACGTACCTGCACCTCCTTTTATGGAGTGGGCTGCACGAAAGATGGCGTTGAGCTGTTCGGAATCCGGCGCTTCAGGCACCAAATCCAACAGGTGCTGCTCCATATCCGCTAACAACTCGTCAGCTTCATCAAAGAATGTCTGATAAAAATCGCTAATATCCATGCTCACGCTATCACCTCGAGTCGGGTTGTGGCGATGTGGTAACGGCTGCCGCAGGTGCAGACGATGGCTCTGACGCCGCCGCTGCCTCCGGCTGTCTAATGACGCTTAGTGGCACATTCTGGCTTTCGGCGTTTTCGTGCAGAATGGCTTCTTCTGCTTGTTTGTTTAGCACCAAAAGGCTGATACGCCGGTTGATAGCTTCGTTTGCTCCGCGGGCAGCGAGTCGCATCGTCGCCGCCATGCCGATCACCCGAAGCATTTTCCCATCGTCAAGTCCCCCAACAACCAGCTCACGTCGCGATGCGTTTGCACGATCGGCTGAGAGTTCCCAGTTGCTGTATCCTTTCTCACCGTTGGCGTAGGGATAGTCATCGGTGTGTCCGGAAATGCTAATTTTGTTCGGTATTTCATTGAGTACCGGTGCAATGGACCGCAGTATGTCACGCATATAAGGTTCAACATCCGCACTCCCGGTTTTAAACATCGGTCGATTCTGGCTGTCGATAATCTGAATACGTAACCCTTCCTGAACAAGATCGATTTTCAGATGCGGCCGCAGTGCGCGCAGTTTAGGATCGGCTTCAATCAGTTGATCCAGCTCACCGCGTAACTTACTCAGCCGGTTTTGCTCCATGCGCTTTCTGAGATCTTCAATGTTCGGCTGTTTTTTTACTTCACCATGTTGCTGTGTGTAGTCATCGCCACCACCGGGAATGGGGCTATCGCTGTTCGAAATTCTCGGCCCCCCGGTGACCGCTGTCGCCAATGGCGTACGGAAATATTCGGCAATCTGAATCAGTTGCTTAGGGCTTGAGATCGAGATCAGCCACATGATTAAGAAAAAGGCCATCATCGCCGTCATAAAGTCGGCATAGGCGATTTTCCATGAGCCATGGGATCCCCCGCCATGTCCTTTATGTTTTTTGCGTCTTACGACGACGATAGGATGGGACTGATTTTTCATGCGTCCTCAGTCGTTGTCTGTTGGTTCGGGTTTCTTACCGCACGCACGTGCTCATCCAGCTCGACAAACGTTGGACGTTCGGTGGAGTACAGCGTCTTGCGCCCAAATTCAACCGCGATCGGCGGCGCATAGCCGTTAAGATTGGACAACAGCGTGATTTTCACGCATTGCATCATCTTGGTGGTCTCAGCACTTTTCTGACGCAGAACGCTCGCGAGTGGAGAGACGAAGCCATAAGCCAGCAAAATGCCAAGGAACGTCCCCACCATCGCATGGGCAATCAATGCCCCCAGCTCTGCTGCCGGGCGGTCCGCTGAGGCGAGGGTATGTACCACGCCCATTACCGCCGCAACGATACCGAACGCGGGCAGAGAATCCCCGATTGCGGCCAGCGCATTGGCCGGTACCTCAGCTTCACTTTCATGGGTTTCGATCTCTTCGTCCATCAGCGCTTCTATTTCAAAAGTATTCATGTTGCCGCTGATGATAAGTCGCAGATAATCCACGATAAATTCCAACATCGTACTGTCTGCGAGAATACGTGGGTAGCTGGCGAAGATTTCGCTTTCTTTAGGGTTTTCGATATCCCTTTCCAGGGAGAACATCCCTTGCTGGCGTGATTTCGCCATCAGGCGATAGAGCAGTGCCAGCAAGTCCATGTAGGTACTTTTGGTATATTTAGAACGACGGAAAAGTATGGGCAACGCTTTGATAGTACCCTTAATGGCTTTTCCGTTGTTACCAACGATAAATGCGCCAACACCCGCACCGCCGATGATGAGAAGCTCCGACGGTTGATAAAGTGCGCCAAGGTGCCCGCCGGTCATCATATACCCGCCCAGGACAGCACCCACAACCACTATGTAACCTAATACGATAAGCACGACATCATCCTTCCGCTAATGACTATGGCAAGGATAAACAGATGACTGGGTTTGTTTTTCCCAAAAGTCAGGCAAAAAAAAGCAGCGGTAAACTTCACCGCTGCTGGAGTTCTTCACACCTGATTCGGTTAAACAGCCTGAGCGATCTGTTCATCCAGCAGTTGTGGAATAATATCGGCAGCATCACGGGAAAGTTTACGTCTTTTTACCGCTCTGGATGGCGGTTGGCATAAACTGCACGCAAAGCTACCTACAGGCTGATGTGCATGGGTAATAAAATTACCGTTGCAGCAGTTGCAGCGCGATAACTCCAGCATTCCGCTTTCGACAAAACGGACCAGTGTCCAGGCGCGAGTCAGCGCCAGGAGCGGCCCTTCCTCAGGCTGAGGGCATTGTTCAAGATAGAGTCGATAGGCTTTAATTACTGCGTCTACGCCACTGCACAACCCGGTTTTTAATAAATACTGCCAGGCGTTACAGAACATAGAAGCGTGAATATTTTGCTCCCACGTCATAAACCAGTCGGTGGAAAAGGGCAGCATGCCTTTTGGTGGCGGGCTACCACGTAACTCTTTGTAAAGTTTAATGAGACGACCACGGCTGAGTTGGGTCTCACTCTCTAACATCTGTAAACGTGCACCAAGCGTAATCAGCTCCATTGCAAGCTGGATATCGCGTGCTTCCTGAACAATGCTTTTTTCGCTCATCGTTATGCCCTTTTCTTCCGGGCTGCAGCATCGCCACTTTGGCTGGATTCATTTAGCAAACGTGTAGACAGCAGGATGCCGGTATGGATCTGTTGCAAATCATCCACCCGCGACTCCTGAGTCAGGCGAGTGATGGTTTGATGATTGTCAAAACGGAACTGACAGATGACCTGATTGGTTTCGGCCAGTTTTACCATTTGCGGAAGTGTTAACTCGACCAGTGTGTTGGCCATTTCTTCATTGACGCCTAAGCGAAACATCGCTGAAGGTTTGTCTTGACTGATCAAACGCTGAGCAAGGAGCAAGTATGACAAATTGATGTCATAAATGTGTTTCAGCAACTCGGATGTATGCATTTTTCCCATCCCGAATAACCAACTTGTATCTTATGCGGTCAAGCCGCACCCCGTGATGTCGCCGGGAAAAACCCGGTATAAAAAAGAAAGGCTAAAAATGCATATCTAACTTAGGATTGGCGGGAAAGACGTCGATTTGGATGTTAGCGTCTTGCCACACTCTTAATCATTTCTTACAAAGAATTAAGATTTTTCCTAATTCGACGCAACTGTACTCGTAGGTGCTCTTACATACAATCTGGACAGCCACAAAATTTGAATATTATGTGATGCGTGTCACATAATTTAAGCTATTTCTTACAATAAATCTATCAGTCTGGCTTCTGATTTGAATATTTTTTGTTCTAACAAAGCTCTTTTCTATTCCTTTTGTGCGAATAGTCATGCAAAAAACTTGATAAATTGACAAAACTGGTCAGATGTCTACCCCTAAAAGAAATTCAAAAGCGTTAAAATGTTTCTAAAAAAGATACGTTAATAAAAAACCATTAAAAACAGGATATTATGCGATCAACACCGCTAATTAATTACAGGTGGCGATAATTTCAATATCGTTAATCGTGTTGATTAATAATTTCACTAATTAACTTAAAATCCCGAAAATTTTGGTTAAGTGTTTAAAAATTGTTAATTTGCACAAATACTGGGCATAGGTTTTATTAAGAATAATTAATGAATATTTATGACGTTCTTCACATCACTGCCATTTTCATGCCTTGCGCGGTTGGTTTAATCGGAGTAAAGCTGGTATGAGAGTCCTTTTTCAGGAGTAAGAGATGAGCTATTCGCACCTTCTTGTTGCGGTTTCCGTGTCACCTGAAAGCCATCGACTGGTCGCCAAAGCCGTGTCAATAGCACGCCCGTTTCAGGCGCGTCTTAGCCTTATCACCCTTATGGCCGATCCCGAAATGTATAATCACCTTGTTGCGCCGATGATGGAAAATGTGCGGGACGTGCTGAAGGAAGAAACGCAACAATTTGTAAATGAACTTGTCTCACGTGCTGACTACCCTATCGGGCAAACGATCATGGCCTCCGGTGAACTCAGCGAGCACATTCGTCATACCTGCCGTACCCAGGGTGTCGATTTAGTCATCTATGGCAATCATAATCAGGGGTTCTTTTCGCGGGCGACCTGCTCTGCAAAATCAATTGTCGGCAGCAGCGGTGTGGATGTCCTGCTCGTCCCCCTGGATGAGTAGTTGAGCTCCCGCCTTTGCGGGAGCTACGGCATTAGGCCAGTTTCGGGAAGGTCGCCACGTTGCTCTGCAGGTAGCTTTGCTCACTACGTGGCGTTATTCCCTTTAAATCGTCAATGAACCTCGCCTGCCAGTGATGGATGTCATTTTTGAGGATCACTTCCAGCATCTCAGCGTGGCGCGATATACGTTCAGCCAGGGGCATGGTGAGTGCTCTGTCCAGCGCGGCGGCCACATCATCACGATCGTAAGGGTTAACAATCAGCGCTGACGTTAACTCGTTGGCTGCGCCTGCAAACTGCGACAACACCAGCACCCCCGGGTTCGCCGGATCCTGAGCAGCAACATACTCTTTCGCCACCAGATTCATGCCATCACGCAGCGGGGTGACAAGGCCGACCTCGGCATAGCGGAAGACTTTCATTAAGACCTTGCGGTCAAAATGCTGGTTCAGGTAGTAGAGCGGCGTCCAGCCCAACTGACCATATTTACCGTTAATGCGCCCTGCTTCCGTTTCCAGCTGATGACGAATGTCCTGGTAGGCCTGCACTTCACCGCGCGACGTCGGGGCTATCTGGGTGTAGCGAATTTTACCGTGATGCTGAGGATACTTTTCCAGCAGCGCTTCATAGGCTAAAAAGCGCTCAGGCAGCCCTTTGGAGTAATCAAGGCGTTCAACAGAGAAGATATTTTTGACGTTTTTAAGCTCTTCTTTTAGCTGCGCCAGTTTGGGTGGCATCGGACCGGCGGCCTGTTGAGCAATCTCTTCAGGCTCAATACCAATCGGGTACACCTCGGTACGGAAGCTTTTGCCCCATGCCGTGTGGCTTTTACCGCTGCGCGTGGTAACGCGGGTCTGCGCGGAGACGGAATCGAGAAACGCCAGCCTGTCATTCTCGGTCTGGAAGCCGAGCAGGTCATAATCACACAGCGCTTCCAGTAACTCAGCATGCGGCGGAAGCGCATTGAAGATTTCAGGCGTCGGGAACGGAATATGCAGGAAGAAACCAATCTGGTTATTCACGCCTCTGCTTCGCAGTTCACGTGCAAAAGGAAGTAAATGGTAGTCGTGGATCCAGAGGATATCGTCCTCTTTAAGTAACGGCAGCAGTTTATCCGCCAGCAGCGCGTTGACGCGCTGATAGCCATCCCAGGCTTCCCGCTGGTAATTCACCAGGTCCAGACGGTAATGGAATGCAGGCCACAGTACCGCATTTGAGAACTGCGAGTAGTACTGATCATAATTCTCTTCATTGAGGTTAAAAGAGGCCCAGGTGATGTTCCCGCGCGAGACCTCATTGAGCGGCGCGTCCTCATCGCCAATTTCTCCGCTCCAGCCAAACCATAACCCTCCGGTCGCTTTCAGCGCCCCGAGAATACCTACTGCCAGGCCGCCTGCGCTGGCTTTTTTATCATCGGGCGGTGCAATACGATTAGATACTACGACTAAGCGACTCATAGCCATCTCTCCTGTTTATTAACGTCTTTTCTTCTTCTAATTGATGGTCGGTGATACGTTTTAGCCACTGATGAACACCTTTTACATCGTCTATACGGTAGGCTGCCAGGGTACGTCCTGCACCCACCTTGACCGAAATACCCTTGAGGCGATTCACCACGTCAAAGCCATGCTCATCGGTCAGGTCATCGCCAATAAAAACCGGTGTACGCCCCTGAAACGGTGCTTCCTGCATAAATGTTTCAATGGCCGCACCTTTATCAATCGCGGCTGGCTTAAGCTCAATGACGCATTTACCGGGCTGCATCGACAGTTCGGGGTAGCGCGCCACCATCTTCATGGCCAGAGCGCGGATCTCTTCTTCATAGTGCAGTGCCTGGCGATAGTGCAGCGCAAACGCCATGCCTTTGGCTTCAAGTTCGGTACCGGGCAGTTCCGCCAGTCTGGTAGCCAGTTCATGCTCAAGCGGCTGAACCACGCTGAGCGGCAATGACACCCGGTGCGTTTCACCATTGATGTCGCGGCGCTCGGCCCCATGCACCCCGGCGAGCGGGAAACGATGGGGTGAAGCGAGCTGGTCCAGCTCAGCCATTGAACGCCCTGAAATCAACGCCAGCGCCCCATTGTTTGCGCCTGAAAGCAGTGCAAGCTGCTCCAGAACTCTGGATGGAATGAATACCAGGTCCGGATGCGGTTGGATATCAGCGAGGGTGCCATCGAGGTCGAAAAAAAAGGCAAAATCACCCGAAATTACAGGCGGTATGGATAACGTGTCAGCCACCCTGGACTCCTCCTTACAGTGTGAGCGAAAGGCTTTTATCAATAACCTTTCATTATCATTAGCCATGTAAGTATAGACAGTGTGACGGCGCTCGCCATTTTATGCTGAACCCACCTACCGAATTAACGGTAGATGGGCCGGTTGAGATAAAGCTGAGGATCTTGTGCGGCGTATCAGACGGTACGTTTCGCTTTTTGTTTGTAACGGTCAAAGATGACGGCGGCAAGCAGGATCAAACCGCGCACCACATACTGGGCAAATGGCGAGATGTTGAGCAGGTTCATGGCGTTTTCTACCGTACCCAGAATCAGGATCCCGGCAATAACATAGGAAATTTTGCCAATGCCCCCTTTCAGCGACACCCCACCCAGCACGCATGCCGAAATGACAATCAACTCATAACCGATTGAGGTCATCGGCTGGCCACTGGTCATACGCGAGGCGAGGATTATCCCGGCTGCCGCAGAAACCAGACCAGAGAGGACGAAAATAATGATTTTGGTGCGTACTACCGGCACACCGGCCAGACGGGCGGCCTCTTCGTTACCACCAATCGCCAGCGTATTACGGCCAAAGGTGGTGCGGTTTAACAGGAAACCAAAGACGATGAGACAGGCAACGGTCAGCCAGATGGGCGCGGGCAATCCTAACCAGTTTGCATAACCCAGCGTAAAGAAGCTCTCGTCCTCAATACCAACCGCTTTACCATCAGAGATGATATAGGCCAGCCCGCGCACGATCTGCATTGTTGCGAGGGTGGTTATCAGGGCGTTGATTTTCAGGCGCGCAATCACGAAGCCGTTGATAAAACCACTGACCACACCCAGCATCAGCCCTGCAAAGACGCCAATCCACAGGCTTTCACTGAGGTTGATGACCACGGCAGTGGTAACGCCGGCACAGGCGATGACCGATGCGACCGACAGATCAAAATCGCCGGAAGCCAGGCAAAATAGCATGCCGCAGGCCACCATGCCGGACATGGAAATGGCGAGCCCCAGCCCTTTCATATTGATAAAGGTGGCAAAATTAGGCACAAAAAGTGCGCAGCCAAGGAACAGCACTGCAAAGACCACCAGCATGCCGAACTGGTCCCAGATACGCCCGAAGGTAAATGGCGACTTTGATGCGCCGGATGAGGTTAAAGATGACATCATATTCTCCTCGCTCAGGCTACGGCCTGGCTGACTTTTGGCATTGCGAGGCTCAGTGCTCGCTGTTCATCTGCCTGACCATGAAGCAGTTCCCCGGCGATCTCGCCTTCGCGCATCACAATGATGCGGTCAGCCACGCCAAGCACTTCAGGCAGGTCACTGGAAGCAAACAACACCGCGACACCACGGGCTGCCAGCGCATAAATCACATTATAAATTTCATGTTTTGCCCCTACGTCGATACCGCGTGTCGGTTCGTCGAGCAGGATGACCTTCATCTCTTCCGAGAGCCAGCGACCCAGAATGGCTTTCTGCTGATTGCCCCCCGACAGGTTCATGATGAGCTGGTCAGCGCTGGGGGTTTTAATATTGAGGGCGTTAATATGGTGCTGTGCGTTTTGTGACTCCCACCCATCATTTATCAGGCACCCGGCGCGTAAATATTTACGCCGTGCGCTGATGTTGATGTTTTCCCGTACCGAGTGAACAGGAATAATTCCATCTGCTTTCCGGTCTTCCGGGCAGAGCATCATCCCGGCGCTGATGGCATGGGCCGGTTTTTGAATGTTGACCGTTTGACCATCAATGAAAACCTGCCCGTCAGTGATCCGGGTACCGCCAAACAGACCTTTCATGAGTTCGCTGCGACCTGCGCCCACCAGACCAAACAGGCCGACTATCTCCCCGCTGCGTACCGTCAGGCTGACAGGGGCGCGCACGCCAGGGGCTTTCACCTGATCCAGACGCAGACGTTCGTCGCCATAATCACGCGGGCTCCAGCCATAAATATCACCCAGCTCTCTGCCGACCATCGCCTGCACCAGTGAGTCATGGTTAACCTGCTGCATATTCGTAAAGGTGCGCACGTAACGGCCATCTTTAAATACCGTGATGGCATCGCTGAGGGCAAAAATCTCTTCCATACGATGCGAGACATAAAGGATCACGCGTCCTTCTTTACGCAGTTCGCGGATCACGCGGAACAGGTTGTCGATTTCACGCGCCGAGAGCGAGCTTGTGGGTTCATCAAACGCAATAATTTTGGCATTACGTGCCAGCGCTTTGGCAATCTCCACCATCTGCCACTGACCGATGGAGAGATATTTCAGCGGCGTTTGCGGGTCGATATCGAGGCCCAGGTGCTTAAGCTGAAGTCCGGCTTCATAGTTAAGCAGTGAGCGGTTTACGAAGCCGCTTTTATGCGGAAGCTGGCCGAGATAGATGTTCTCGGCGACCGTCATTTCGGGTACCAGGTGTAGCTCCTGGTAAATAATCGCCACCCCTGCGTTCAGTGCGGCAGTCGTGTCACTAAAGCTCACGTCCTGCCCTTTGATAGCCAGCGTGCCTGTGGTTGGCGCATAGTTCCCGCTGAGGACTTTTAACAGGGTCGATTTACCGGCACCGTTTTCCCCCATCAGGGCATGTACTTGCCCTGCATGGCAATCAAAGCTGATGTCACTTAACGCCTTAACGCCGGGAAAGGTTTTACCTATGCCGCGAAAGGAGAGATAAGGAGTAGAGTCTTGCATAACGTCTCCGTGAATCAATTCAGTGCACTTCTGGCCCTCCCTCGGTTGAGGGAGGGCGCAATCATCTGACTGTTACTGCACGCCTAACCCTTTCTTCGCCAGCTCTTCTTTAAAGTTATCGCGGGTGATCAGCACCACGTCGGTAACCGCGGTGAATTTAGGCGGCTCAACACCTTTGGTGACCCAGTTGTAGAGCAGTTCACTGGTTTTATAGCCATGTACGTCCGGGCTTGGCAGCAGTGAACCGTAGAAGCCGGTTGCCTGAGCTTTGGACAGTTCGCTCACCGCATCCACGCCGTTAATGCCAATGCCTATCACGTTCGGTGCCTTGAAGCCCTGCCCTTCCGTTGCGCGCACGCCGCCAAGGACGGTGCTGTCATTCATACCCACCACCAGCCAGTGTTTCACTTCCGGGTGTTGAACAAGCAGAGAGTTACCGGCATCGAAGGCGCCAGGGATATCGTTGGATTTAGTCGGGACCTGGTAAATCTGTTTTTCCGGGAAGCCAGCGGCTTTCAGCGCATCCATTGAGCCGGTAGTACGGCGGCGCGCGGTATCAAGTTCATTTGCGGTAATCGCCATTACCGCGGTTTCCTTGATATCCCAGCCCCGTTTCTGCATCTCTTTATAGAGCTCCTGCCCCTGACGCGCACCAATTTCACTGGCAGCCATCATCACCAGCGGAACGCTGGTCATTGGCTGACCCTTGGCGTTAACAAACTGGTCATCCACCGCGATGACTTTCATGTCATAGCCTCTGGCTTTGGCGACAATTGCTGCCCCCAGTTTCGGGTCAGGCGTACAGATAACAAACCCCTTCGCGCCGCTCGCCGCCAGGCTGTCGATCGCGTTCAGCGTTTTTTCGCCATCAGGTACGGCAATCTTAATAACTTCAAAACCAAGATCTTTCCCCGCTTTATCAGCGAATTTCCACTCGGTCTGGAACCAGGGTTCTTCCGGTTGTTTTACCAGAAAACCCAGTTTCATCGATTCAGCGATAGCGGATTGTGACATAACGGCAGCCAGACCAATGGCTGCTAACGCTTTAGTGAATTTGTGCATGGTTATCTCCAGCTTTGGCATTCTTTTATGTAGGGGAAAACAACTACTGGTTAATTTAAAAGTTCATAAAACAAGGCATTAGGGTCCGCACTTCCCTGGACACCTTTGCTGGCAGTAGTTTTAGCGGGAAATTGATTCTCCATAGGAGAGCAATATCACACCGCAGAATTACAGTAATTACGTACATAAATTCAGCGGTTTTAGACATAAAAAATGGGGTATTTGTCAGACAATTAGGAAGGGGGTCAGCAGATTAATCCATAGCATCAGCCAGCTTATCCTTGTCCCCGAAGACAGGGCGTCTTCGGGGTCAGACTTACCAGGGGTAATAAATGTGATCCGCATGGTCGTGGACCGGTGCTTCATCACCCAACAGGCGGGCGGCCAGCGTAAAGGCAAAATCAAAGGCATGACCAAGCCCTTTACCGCTGAGGAGGTTGCCATCCTCCACGACCGGTGCGTCAAGGTATTCGCCTCCGCTCACCGTTTCCCAGAGGTCGCCGGAACAGACATAGCGCCGCCCGTTAAGTAACCCATTTGCGCCCAACACCCGGGCTGCCGCTGAACAGATAGGACAGATAAGCTTGCCCAGCGCATCATGGGCGCGAACAAAGGCAATCACCTCCTTGCTGGCCCCCAGGTTCATACTGCCCTGCGGGCCACCGGGAAGGACCACGGCGTCGTAGCGCTCGTCGCTGCGCTCGATCAGCGTAGCGTCGGCGACCATCGGAATATTGTGATAGCTGACGACTGCCCTGGACTCCGCGCAGGCCAGCGTTTCAACATCAATATTCAGCCGACGCAGAATATCAATGGTAATGATGGCTTCTGCCTCCTCAAAACCCGGCGCTATCAGTACTGCCACTTTTTTCATGTGTGCATTCCTTACCAATACAATGAAAGATTGTTTATTTTTACTCAAAACAACGTTTCAAAATATTGAATAAGTCACATAACCATTAACCGCTTTCGCTTTCGCTGGTGCAGGGCAGGACTCTGGCCAGGCCTGGATGTCAGAGCAACTCCGGCTATTCATTACGAAAATATTTCGCCCATCAATAGTTATCTGCCCGCCCTGTTGCTGGCGCACAGGCGTGCTTTAGAGCCGTTCGTCACAATGCTGGCGAAAAGCTGTGGTGAAAAGCGCACAACCGAAGGGGTGATGCCTGTTACTTTTTTCTGTTCGCCCGCTGTCTGAAGGACACCTAATGAAGCCTGCGTTCATTATTAGGCTAAAGGGTGCCTGCTTCGCCTCAAGTTATTGAGTTGCTGAATGGCAGGCATCTTTTCAGGCCGCCGATGGGGTCGGCTGATGCTTCTGTAAGGGTTAATTTTTACTAAATCATGAAATTTATGTTAATAAAAAGTTTATAAGTTATTGCTTTTATTAAATTTTGCCAAATTGGATCTGGCTCTCATTGAATGGCATTACAAAATGTAATGATTTAGCAGGTTTATCCATTCAAAGACAAGGTGAGTCATGATTACCATCGAGTTCATTATTATAATTCTTTGCTTATTACTGGGGACGCGTTACGGCGGGATGGGGCTGGGGTTAATCAGTGGTATTGGCCTCTTTATTCTGAGTTTTGTCTTTGGTCTTGAGCCTGGCAAGCCTCCCGTGGATGTCATGCTGACCATCCTTGCGGTCATTGGCTGTGCGGCAACGCTGCAAACGGCGGGTGGGCTGAATGTCATGATGCAGTTTGCCGAAAAATTGCTGCGTCGACATCCTCAACATATTACGTTACTCGCCCCCTTTACCACATGGATGCTCACCTTTCTTTGCGGCACCGGACACGTGGTTTACACCATGTTTCCGATTATCGCAGACATCGCACTGAAGAAAAATATCCGTCCTGAACGCCCTATGGCGGTGGCTTCGATTGCGTCACAGATGGCAATCACTGCCTCGCCCGTTTCCGTGGCGGTGGTCTCCCTGGTCTCTATTCTTGCTGCCCAGCATGGTATTGGCCACGCATGGAGCATCCTGGAGATCCTGGCCGTTTCGGTTCCTGCATCATTATTTGGCGTTGCGATGGCGGCATTATGGAGTTTGCGGCGCGGAAAAGATCTCGCCGATGACCCTGAATTTCAGGAGAAGCTTAAAGATCCCAAGCAGCGTGAGTTTATCTATGGTGCCAGCGAAACGCTCATGAACCAGCGTTTTCCAAAAGAAGCCTACTGGTCAACCTGGATATTCTTTACCGGTATTCTGGTCGTGGTCTTACTTGGCGCCCTGCCTGATCTACGTCCGGCATTTGAGGTGAAAGGCAAACTCTCGCCACTGTCGATGAACCTTGTCATTCAGATGATGATGCTGATTGCAGGTGCCGTTATGCTGGTGGTCTGCAAAGTAAACGCGTCGGCGGTCTCCAGTGGTGCGGTCTTCAAAGCAGGCATGGTCGCGATTTTTTCGGTGTTTGGCGTGGCATGGATGAGTGATACCTTTTTCCAGGCGCACCTTAATGAACTGAAAATGGCCCTTGAAGGCGTGGTGAAAAGTCATCCGTGGACCTACGCCATTGTGCTGTTTCTGGTTTCCAAACTGGTAAACAGCCAGGCTGCTGCGCTCACGGCGGTCGCGCCGATGGGGCTGATGCTCGGTGTGGAGCCCAAAATGCTGCTGGCTTTCTTTCCCGCCTCGTATGGCTATTTTGTCCTGCCCACTTACCCAAGCGATCTGGCATGCATCGGCTTTGACCGCTCCGGGACCACGCGAATTGGTAAATTTATCATCAACCACAGTTTCATTCTGCCGGGACTGATTGGTGTCAGTTGCGCCTGTGTGGCCAGCTACCTGCTGGTTTCTGTTTTGTTTTAACAAAAAGCGGCGCGAAATGCGCCGCTTTCCAGGGGCCCGTCTGCACTGCAAACGGGCATAAAAAAACCTGCCTACGCAGGTTTTTTTATTATCAGAACATAGCACCAGGGGGTACGTCTTTGAAAGTTTTGCAGTAGGTTTCAAAAATGCTTTTCAGGATTTTGCGCAATTTCATGGTTTGCTCCGGCGATTTGTTATGCAGGTGTTATCAGTTGATGTGCACATAATATGACCTTCATCACAAAACGCAAGTTTTTCGTGATAGAAATCACGTTTTAAAAATCAGAAAAAAGCATTTCTTTAGGAAAAAACCATTATTTTCATTGAGATAAAAGAATAAAAAAAATTTATATTTTTAAACTTTTTTTGGCGGGCAGGCGCAGAGGCGGGACAAAAATTTAACATTTGCAGCAAAGGGGGCCGGTTTTCACCGACCCTCTGACTGTCAGGCAAGGATTTCACGCACGAAGGCTTCGATCTCTTTATCCTGGCAATTCTCAAAGAAACACTCCTGGAAGCGCGGGCCTGATACGGCAGTTTTAACCAGTTCAGGATCGATGGCACGCAGAGTATCGAGATAGTTCTCTTTTACGACAGCGGCTTTAACCTGGTTGAGGAGCCCCGCATTACGTACCTGCGGCTCTTTACGCTCCGGCGGGTAACCTTCGCCTTTCGTGCCGGTGAAGGCTTTTTCAAAAATAAAACGTACGTTCAGTTCAGCGCCCCAGCCAAAACCTTTAGCAAAAGGTAGAGCCAGCGCGTTGCCATTGTTGATCTGGGCAAAAAGGAAGGCGTCAGCCGGATCTATACAGTAACCGCAGACCACACCCGGATGAATATTAAGAGACATTAATGCCCCCTGCCCTGTACCACAACCGGTGACAACAAAATCTACCGCTTTGGCATTCAGCAGAATGCTGGCCATAATACCGAGGTGGATATAGGTCAGATGATGGTCATTTTCATCACTCATTCCGACGTTGAAGACCGGGAAGCCTTTTTCACCGGCAACGGCCTGAAGCTCGTTTAAAATGATGGCGTTTTTACCCGCCTGGCTGTTTTCCATCATCAGTGCAATTTTCATGTTCATCTCCAGATTAACGCGTTCGCTAGCTAATCTAACAACCTTACTACCTGCCAAACATACTTTCAAATTTAATGAAAAAAGGTTTTAAAAAATTAAAGTGCCTTCACATTTTTTACAGTGAGGGGACCTCTGCAAAGCAAAAGGAAGGAGGGTTTTACAATGCATCAACGAAGCGCAGGCAGCAGTCGTGGCGCGGATACTTTCCGCCAGCACGCTACCAGACAGGCGCTCAGTGTTGGCCGCCTCGCTGGGTGAACTTTCTCGTTGCGCATAAACAGGGCTGTTACGCGGTTTATTCCGGCGATTGCGGCAGCGCCTCCCGTGTAAGATGTCACGATGCCCATCAAGAAACAGAGCGATTTCATGAACAAATTAGTTGTTGCCGCCGCGTTATTACTGCTTACCGGGTGCACCATTACAAAAGAGCCCAAAGTCAGCAGCGTCGACACCACCAGTGGTATCGTGCGGCTCAATTTCAGTGAAGCGATGATGCAGTCAGCGCGCTATGACAGCTATACCACGCAAGGAACAGCCAACAAACAGTGCCAGCAGATGGGCTACGCCACCGCAGTTGCCTATGGCCAGCCTGTTTCCACCTGCAGCGTTTACAGTGGTTCTGTCTGCATGAATACTACCGTGACGCTTCAGTACCAGTGTCGTGGAGTGGCCTTTAATCAAACCGGTGTCGCCGGCACGCCCGCCTGGTAGTTCCCCGCGCCAGTGTGAATGTGCTGGCGCGTTGGGTTATTTCTAAAATAAAGAATAATTATCATTTACTCCGCTATTAATAATGCAATGCGTTTTATTCCCATTCTCATTGTTAATAAATGAATTTTTTATTTTACCTTTTGCAAATAATTAAATAACAAATTATAGTGGCCGCACTTCACGACCTTTAATTTATTTCCCGGAGCGCTTTAATGTTAAAAGCTGGAATGATTGAAAAACTTAATGAGCAAATGAATCTGGAACTTTTCTCATCTTTGCTTTATCAACAGATGAGCGCCTGGTGCAGCTTTAATAGTTTTGAAGGTGCCGCCGCATTTCTGCGTCGCCATGCGCAGGAAGAGATGACGCACATGCAGCGCCTCTTTGATTATCTGGCTGATACCGGCAGTCTGCCGCGCATCAGCACTATTACAAGCCCGGTGGCGGAGTACGGTTCGCTGGATGAATTGTTCCGTGCGACTTATGAACATGAGCAGTTAATCACCCAGAAAATTAACGAACTTGCCCATGTTGCCATGACCTCTCAGGATTATCCGACCTTCAATTTCCTGCAATGGTATGTAGCGGAGCAGCATGAAGAAGAGAAACTCTTCAAATCCGTTATTGATAAATTAACGCTTGCCGGTAAAAGCGGTGAAGGCCTTTATTTCATCGATAAAGAGCTGTCGACACTCGACACGGCTAATTAATAAAGTGCGCGGTAATGTCATTTCATTACCGCACTATTTTAATGGTTGCAGATTTTACTGATGTGCGTTGAAAACCCGGTTTCGGCCGGAATAAATTTCCCCCGCAACGCCAGAAATGCCACAAGCTCAGCCGCCGTCATGTCAGACGCTGAACAGGTATAAAAACGCGCCTCGTTACCAAAACGCGCGAGAATGGCCGCCACCAGACTCTTCTCTGTATAAGGCTCAACTGAATCGAGCATCATGTTAAGCACCTCATGACCGTGTACAGATGTCATCACTCCTCCTTTAAAAAAAGCATGATAGTCACATCACTCACCGCCCTTATTGCGCTACGACAGATTTACATGCACCCGGCGCAACTCGTGCAGCGCCAGTCATGACGGTTAACGGCCTGATAGAAAAACCGGTAATTTTCACTTTCCATCGGAATGGAGTGTTCATAAAAGAGGTCGGTAAGCCAGTCTACATTGGCAATGATCCACTCATCCTCCTGCAAACCCTGAGCGAAGGTCTCATCTTCAGGATCGATAATGGAATAGATGGCCCATGTGCCCATATCTTTTTCGCTGCGGGATTCAGGCAGCGTAATCGCTTGTCCCTGCCAGCTCAACAGCCAGCTCCCATGACAGAGTAAATTACCGGCACGGGTCCACTTGGCGGTAAATGGATTCTCCTCAGCCATATCTCCCCTTGTACAAATTATCAGAAATTTTAGCTCCTGATTTTCTCGCAGATACCGGAGAGTTATGCATCAGGCAACGTCACGGATCCTGCCAGGCAAATGACTAAGGCAGTGGCGCTCGGCAAGCTGCAAAGTAATGTTTACAGCAGGCGTAAGGCTGGTTTGACGGCGCGACTGTTTTCACATACTCTGCGCCGCATCCTGATGTTGCAGGGCGTTGAATTTGTCGAGGAATGTGTGAAAAATCGAACACTTGGTAGTGTTTTTATCGTGGCAGGGACCACCATTGGCGCGGGGATGCTGGCCATGCCGCTGGCAGCGGCTGGCGTGGGTTTTGGCGTAACGCTGGTTTTACTGTTCCTGTTATGGGCGGTGATGTGTTATACCGCACTGTTACTGCTGGAAGTGTATCAGCATGTGCCAGCAGACACCGGGTTGGGGTCTATTGCACGTCATTACCTGGGGCGCTACGGTCAGTGGCTCACCGGGTTTAGCATGATGTTTTTAATGTATGCCCTGACGGCGGCTTACATGAGCGGCGCTGGCGAACTGCTCGCTTCCAGCCTGAGTGACTGGACGGGCATTTCAGTGTCGCCCGTAACCGGCGTGCTGCTGTTTACGCTGGTTGCCGGTGGCGTGGTCTGCATCGGCACATCGCTGGTTGATCTCTTTAACCGGTTTTTATTCAGTGCCAAAATCATTTTCCTGCTGGTGATGCTGGCATTACTGGTACCTCATGTTCATCATGCGAATCTGCTTACGCTGCCGCTGGAAAAAGGGCTGGCGCTGTCTGCTATTCCGGTTATCTTCACGTCGTTCGGTTTCCACGGCAGCGTACCAAGTATCGTAAGCTACATGAATGGCAATATTCGTAAACTGCGCTGGGTATTTATCACCGGCAGTGCGATCCCGCTTATTGCTTATATTTTCTGGCAACTGGCGACCCTGGGCAGTATTGATTCCTCAACGTTTGCAGGCCTTCTGGCGCAACATGCCGGGCTTAATGGACTGTTACAGGCGCTGCGCGAAGTCGTTGCCTCTGCGCATGTTGAACTTGCGGTACATCTCTTTGCCGATCTTGCGCTGGCAACCTCGTTCCTCGGGGTTTCACTGGGGTTGTTTGATTATCTTGCTGACCTGTTCAAGCGCCGCAACAACGTATCAGGGCGCCTGCAATCCGGGCTGGTTACCTTCCTGCCACCTCTGGCTTTCGCCCTCTTTTACCCGCGTGGTTTTGTAATGGCGTTGGGGTATGCAGGCGTAGCCCTCGCGATACTGGCGCTTTTACTGCCTGCGTTGCTGGTGTGGAAAAGTCGTGATGCGCACCCCGAGGCCCCTTATCGTGTTGCCGGTGGCAGGCTCGCATTGTGTGCCATCATTGCCTGCGGGATCGGTATTATTCTGGTGCAGTTTGCTATCGTCGCCGGGATCCTTCCTGAGGTCGGATAAAAAAAGGGCCCTGGCGGGCCCTTTCTTTTAATGTAAGCAGCAGCTTTTAAACTTCCTGCCACTACCACACGGGCAAGGATCGTTACGGCCCACTTTTATACCATTCACGACCGGCTGCTGAACAACCGGCTGTTGCGGATTGGCTGACCAGTAATCATAAAGGCGCAACGCAGCAGGACGTATGGCATCAATGCTTTGACTGAACGTCTCTTCGTCCATTTCATCGAGGCGGGCAAAATTCTCCTCCGAGCCATGCAGGGCAATCGCATCCAGATCGGGTTGCAGCGCGTCGGGCAGTGCGGACCAGTCGGTTAACGCCACGCCACGCATATAGCCAAAACACCACTCCTCAACCACCGTGAAGTGACGGCCTTCAACTTCGTTCTCACCGAATACAGGCTCAAACTGGTCTGGATAGTCGCTCAGTCGTTCGGCAATATCATTCATATGCTGGAAGCAGAGATTGATAAAGCGATCCATCTCGCGCTCGTTTTTCCAGCGAGGGATATTCTTTTCGCCGCCCCAGATAGCGACCAGCCAGCGGTCAGGCTCTACAACAACGGGGCCGGACAAAACAGCGGTCAGCAGTCCATCGAGCTCGGCGACGTCAAGAATGGTGTCATCGCCATGAGCGTAAGAGATCAAGGTCTCTTCCAGCCACTGCAATTCGTTTTCGTTTAATGGGCCCTGGGCCATATGAGGAGCTCCTGAGGGAGAGGAAGATTTACGGGAAGTCACGGAAGGGTAACACAACTACCGCAAATACAAAAAAACCACCCGAAGGTGGTTTTACGACACTGCTTATTGCTTTGATTATTCTTGTCTTTCCCATGGTACCCGGAGCGGGACTTGAACCCGCACAGCGCGAACGCCGAGGGATTTTAAATCCCTTGTGTCTACCGATTCCACCATCCGGGCTCGGGAAGAAAGTGGAGGCGCGTTCCGGAGTCGAACCGGACTAGACGGATTTGCAATCCGCTACATAACCGCTTTGCTAACGCGCCAGATTCTTCAGGCTTTTAAGCCAACACCCGCAAACTGCCGGTGCATATAAACTGGAGCGGGAAACGAGACTCGAACTCGCGACCCCGACCTTGGCAAGGTCGTGCTCTACCAACTGAGCTATTCCCGCAATATCAAGTTGTGTTGCAATCACTTGATTTTGTTATCTTCTGGAAGCCTGCGCTGCCGTCTGATGCGATGCATTCTACTTACCTGGCGCACTGAGTCAACGTTATTTTTCAAAACCCGAATCGTTTGCTGAAAATTAACGCGATGCGATCACTGATCGAGCAGATCGCCGCGTGCAGCGTTCAAATATTGCAGCATTGACCACAGCGTCAGAACCGCAGCAACCAGGAAAAGCGCAATACCAGCCCACTCAACCCACTCATTGGGACGCCAGAGCATCCACGTCAACGCGGCCATCTGCGCCGTTGTTTTAACTTTGCCGACCCACGACACGGCTACGCTGTTACGTTTACCCAGTTCAGCCATCCATTCACGCAGCGCGGAGATAATGATTTCACGCGCGATCATGGTGGCGGCAGGCAAGGTCACCCACCAGCTATGGTAATGCTCAGCGACCATCACCATAGCAATGGCTACCAGCACTTTATCGGCAACCGGGTCGAGAAAGGCGCCAAACCGCGTGCTTTGATTCCAGCGACGCGCCAGAAAACCGTCAAACCAGTCAGTTACCGCTGCCACAAGGAAAATCAGCGCTGAGGCAAAAGGTGCCCAGGGAAAAGGCAGATAAAACGCCAGCACAAAAAATGGAATCAGGATGACGCGGAACAGGGTGAGCAACGTAGGGATATTAAATTGCATAATGACGGTAACTGTCTGTTGTTAGTAAATTTTGACCCTATGTTGCTACAGAGCCCTTAATGTTTCAACGAGTAGAAGATCTTTTCTGCCAGGCCTTGCGAGATGCCCGGCACTTTTGCAATTTCTTCAACGCTCGCGTTTACCAGTCCTTGCAGACCGCCCATGTATTTTAGCAGCATCTGGCGGCGCTTCGGCCCGACGCCTTCGATGGTTTCCAGGCTACTGGTATTCTTCACTTTTGCCCGTTTTTTACGGTGACCGCTAATCGCATGATCGTGGGATTCATCACGAATATGCTGAATGACATGCAGCGCAGGCGAATCCGGCGGCAGGCTGAATCCCTCCCCTTCCGGTTCAAAAAAGAGCGTTTCCAGGCCCGCTTTGCGATCCACACCTTTTGCCACACCGAGCAATAGCGGGTGATGTTTATCCCAGGGAACATCGAGTTCCGCAAAGACGGCTTTTGCCTGCCCGAGCTGTCCTTTACCACCATCAATGAGGATGACATCCGGGATTTTGCTCTCTTCAATGGCTTTACCATAGCGCCGACGCAGTACCTGGTTCATTGCCGCGTAATCATCGCCCGGGGTAATACCGGTAATATTGTACCGGCGGTACTCCGCTCGCAGTGGGCCGTTTGCATCAAACACCACACAGGAAGCGACGGTCTGTTCACCCATGGTATGGCTGATATCAAAACACTCCATACGTCTGACTTCAGGCATTTTCAACAGCGCAGCCAGGGCTGTGAGTCGCTGGCTGACGGTAGATTGCTGCGCCAGTTTAGTACTAAGCGCAATGGCCGCATTGGTACGCGCCAGTTTTAGATAACGGGCACGATCGCCGCGCGGTTTCGTCTGCACATTAACCTTACGACCGGCCAGTTCTGAGAGTGAATCAGCAAGCAGCGTTTTGTCGCTGAGGTTGAAGTCGAGCAAAATTTCCCCAGGCAGGGTGCGCATTTGACTGCCCTGCAGATAAAATTGCCCGACAAAGGTCTCGACCACCTCGCCAAGCTCCGTACCGCCGGGTACTTTCGGGAAATAACTGCGGCTTCCCAGCACTTTACCCTGGCGGATAAAGAGCACATGAACGCACGCCATCCCCGCGTCGAATGAGACACCAATGACGTCAAGATCGTCGCCCGTATTGGAAACAAACTGTTTTTCCGTTACGCGGCGCACGGCCTGAATTTGATCGCGAATCCGCGCCGCTTCTTCAAACTCCAGTGACTGGCTCGCTTTTTCCATTCTGGCGATAAGTTGCGTTAAAACTTGATCGTCCTTGCCGGACAGGAAAAGCCGAACATACTCGACCTGCTGCGCATACTCCTCTTCGCTCACCAGTCCCGCGACACAAGGTCCCAGGCAGCGGCCAATCTGATATTGCAGGCAGGGACGTGAACGGTTGCGGTAAACGCTGTTTTCACACTGACGGACGGGAAAGATTTTTTGCAACAGGGCCAGCGTTTCGCGTACGGCGTAACCGTTAGGAAACGGACCGAAATACTCCCCTTTAGCGTGCTTTGCTCCACGGTGCATGGCAAGCCGGGGGTGGGTATCCGCGCTCAGGAAGATGAAAGGATAAGATTTATCATCGCGCAGCAGCACGTTATAACGTGGCTGGTAAAGCTTAATGTAGTTATGCTCAAGCAGCAGGGCTTCTGTCTCGGTGTGGGTGACCGTAACATCAATTTGCTGGATTTGCGCCACCAGCGCTTCGGTTTTTCGCGAAGCGAGATTACTACGAAAATAGCTGGAAAGACGCTTTTTGAGATCTTTGGCTTTGCCTACATAGATCACAGTTCCGCCGGCGTCATACATTCTGTAAACACCGGGGTTGCTGGTTACGGTCTTAAGAAAGGCTTTGGAATCGAAAACTTCATTCACTGACTTGCTAACGTCTCCGCATTGCACAGACCATGGCGAATTGCCAGGTGGGTCAGTTCTACATCACCGTGGATGTTCAATTTACTGAACATACGATAGCGATAACTGTTCACCGTTTTTGGGCTGAGGTTCAGTTGCTCAGAGATCTCATTGACCTTCTGACCTTTAGTGATCATCAGCATAATCTGCAATTCCCGTTCCGACAAACTTTCAAACGGGGAGTCCGCTTCAGGCTCAATCTGACTGAGTGCCATTTGCTGGGCAATATCCGAGGCGATATAGCGTTGACCCGCATGGACAGAACGAATAGCGTTTACCACTTCCTGTGGGGCCGCACCTTTACTGAGATAGCCCGCCGCACCCGCCTGCATAACTTTTGTTGGAAGAGGATTTTCAGTATGAATGGTCAGCATGATGACTTTCGTGTCGACGTTTAATCGCACAATTTTACGTGTCGCTTCGAGGCCACCAATACCCGGCATGTTCATATCCATCAGTACGACATCGACGGAATTGCTTCGGCACCATTTTACGGCATCCTCACCGCAACACGCTTCGCCAGAAACTTTTATGCCCTTAATGTCTTCAAGAATGCGTCGTATCCCTGCGCGCACAAGTTCGTGGTCATCAACAAGAAGTACGTTGATCAAAGGAATATCTCCAGAAGAGGGATGACGCTGCTGCAAACTAATTGGCTCATAGTAACGGTTTTTAACCAGGTAATGAAAGGTAAATAGTGCCGTGCGCCGAATTTAGCTTCCGTTTTTGGAAAATAACCTGTACATGGTGTGGAAACGTCCCGCATAAATCTGTGATGGGCCGCGCGATTAGAAAGCGTGAAGCAGAAACTTACTGGCAGCGCTGCGCTTATCCTGATGAAAAATATAAATGGAAGTTGTAACAATAATTAACCGATGCGACACCTCGTTAAAACATATATTTGCTAAGCACTATTCGTTTTTGAATAACGGTAATAGGTTTAATTTAATAAACCCACCCCAATGCGATCAAAAAATAACCGCTGCTGATTTTTGCAAAGCATGTGGTATACTCCGCCGCTTTGACATTCTATGTCACGCAAAGACACTGTAACTTAACGAGGTAATTAAATGAGCACCCCTGATTTCACCACTGCTGATAATAGCCAGGAACTGGCTCAGGAAGTCTCTTGCCTGAAAGCAATGGTCACGCTGATGTTGCAGGCGATGGGACAGGCTGATGCGGGCCGGGTGATCCTTAAAATGGAAAAACAGATCGCTGGTCTGGAAGATGCCTCTCAGGCAGCTGTGTTCTCAAACACCGTTAAGCAGATTAAACAGGCCTACCGTCAGTAAGCGAATCCGGCTGGTGGCGTTTTATCGCTGGCAGCCGGCTTTCGTCTGACACGCAGAACGGCATGGATGCTCAAATCATGCCGGTTGCAGCGGCATAACAGGCAATCTGGGTTTTGTTCGGTGCATTAAACTTCTTCTGCATATTCTTCTGATGGAAATTCACAGTATTCTCAGAAATCGATAAGATAATCGCAATTTCCGCAGAGGTTTTCCCTTCTGCCGTCCATCTCAGGATCTCTTTTTCGCGTTTACTGAACTTCATTTCAGGCGCCATAACCATCTCATCCCCCAGCCGCACAAGGGCCAGCAGACTCACCTGAACGAGCAGTTGTAGACGCAGTTCGAGATCTTCACCCTCACGGGTTTTACCCAACAGACTGGTGCGAGAGACGGATAAGAAACCCAGCGCATGATTAGGCAACATCAGACACTGCGTCACGCCCTTTCGCAGACCGTGGTCGCGGGCAGCATCCCACAATACTGGTGCATCATGGAATAATTTATCATCCCAGGGTAAATGGCCGTGTAAGAAATTCTCCGCCTTTAGTACGGGATCGATGCCGAAATAGTTCTCCGCCTGATAATGCGACATCCAGACATCAGGATAAGATGATTCAACGTTGATTTTAGGGCGCGTAAAAGGTACCGGATGTCGGACACACAGTGAAAAATAATCATATTCCAGGGCCTGCGTCTGACGCTTAAGCTCGGAATAAACGTCCTCTGTACTTGTCATCTCCTGAAAACGTAGCAACACATCCCTGCGCCACGCAAAAAAGTCATTCTCCCACATCTGACGGATATCACCCTTGCCATTAATAATCATTATTATGAATACATTAAATTAACACATAAAACTTTTTTATAAGTGTAAAAAAACATAGAGAGGGCAAATTAGTTGGCCGCGGAAGGCAGCTAATAGTGGTAAAACGCAAAAGCGTTCGATTAAAGGCGTAATGGGGCTGTATACCCACAAATATATCCATAACGGATGTGCCGGTAATAAACGCACCGGCGGCAGTTTGCTTTAAGAAGGTTTATTTTCAGGTTCAGAAAGGCGGCGCTTCTGAACCTGAACACATTACTGCATCAGAAATTTTTCCAGAAACTGACGGGTACGCGGCTGCTGGGGATTGGTAAACAGCGACCTGGCAGGCCCCTGCTCCACAATCCGCCCTTGATCCATAAAGATGGCTCTGTCTGCGACATCGCGCGCAAAACTCATCTCATGGGTGACAATAACCATTGTGCGTTTTTCCTGAGCCAGCTGGCGAATGGTGTTTAGCACTTCGCCCACCAGTTCGGGATCGAGCGCTGAGGTCGGTTCATCAAACAGGATTACCTCCGGACGCATCGCCAGCGCACGCGCAATAGCGACACGCTGCTGCTGCCCCCCGGATAAACGCCGAGGATAACTGGTCTCTTTGCCACTCAGCCCCACTTTCGCCAACAGTTCACGGGCGCGGGTGGCAGCCTCCTCCCTGGCCTCGCCTTTTACAATCACCGGCCCCTCGATAATGTTTTCCAGCACGGTGCGATGGGGAAAGAGATTAAAACTCTGGAAAACGAAACCGACATGCTGACGAAGCTGGCGAATTTGCCCCTTTTGCTGGCTCAATGCCCGCCCGGTATCAATGGTTATCTCCCCCACCCGGATAGTGCCGTTTTCCGGCTGCTCCAGAAGATTAATGCTGCGCAGGAGCGTGGTTTTGCCAGAGCCGCTTGGCCCGATAATCGCCACCACCTCCCCTTCTTCTACCTCAAGATCGATACCGTGCAGCACCGTCTGACCATGAAACTTTTTCACCAGATTCTTAACTTCGATGGCACTCATTTGGGATCGCGCTCCTGACGGTTAAGCTGATTTTCAAAGTAATTCTGTAACGCAGAAAGCACGGTCGCCAGCACCCAGTAGATCAGCGAGGCGGCAAGGTACATGGTGAAGACCTCCAGCGTGCGCGAGGTGATCAGCTGCGCCTGACGGAACAGTTCCGGCACCTGGATAGTGGCGGCAAGAGAAGTATCTTTTACGAGGCTAATGAAACTGTTGCTAAGTGGCGGCAAGGCCACGCGCGCTGCCTGCGGTAAAATGGCACGTCGTAAGGTCTGCCAGGGCGTCATACCGATACTGGCTGCCGCTTCCCATTGCCCCTTATCGATGGACGAAATTGCTGCCCGAAGCGTTTCAGAGGTATAGGCCGCCGTGTTGAGCGACAGCCCAATCATCGCCGCCGGGATCGGGTCGAGCTCAATTCCAAACTGGGGCAAACCGTAGTAGATCATAAAAAGTTGCGCGATAAGCGGTGTGCCGCGAAAAATCGAGATATAAACGCGCGCCAGCCAGCGAACCGGCCAGACCGGAGACATTCGCATCAGCGCCAGCACAAATCCCAGCAACAGGCCAAAAATCATGCCCCCGATGCTCAGCTGGAGGGTAAATACGGCCCCTTTCAGCAGAAACGGCGCGGAGTCCAGAATCAGTTGTAAGCTTTCTTGCATGATGGTTGCTACGCCTTGCAATTAAACATGGGGATGGTAAGCGAAAAGTGCCGGTGCGCCGCCGGTATGCACAAACAGAATCGGTCCTTCATCTTTGAACCGTTTCTGGCTGATACCATCGATAAGTCCTGCCATTGCTTTACCGGTATAGACCGGGTCGAGCAAAATCCCTTCCAGTCGCGCCAGCAGTTTTACCGCTTCACTGCCTTCGTCATTAGGTGCGCCGTAACCAGGCGCAAAATAGTCATCCCATAAAAGGATATCAGCCTTCGCATCCACCTCAAGAGCGTTTGCCACCGCCTGCTGTAGCGCTATGACTTTCGGTTTCTGCTCTGCCACACTGCGCGATACGGTCACCCCGATCAACTCGACATCCGGTAAAAGATGCTCCAGCCCCACCGCAAGCCCGGCATGGGTTCCCGCACTCCCTGAAGCGACCACAACCGAAGAGAGACCGACTGCCCCTTCACATTGCCCGGCGATTTCGAGCGCACTTTCAACATAACCCAGTGCGCCCAGTGCGTTCGATCCCCCGACCGGAATCACATAGGGACGATAACCCTGGGCTTCAATACGGGTGGCGAGATCTTCAAGCTGACGCACCGGATCGGTCAGCGCCTCACACATCTCAATTTGGGTATTAAACAGATCCAGCAGCAGGCGATTACCGTTGGTGAGGTAATTTTCGGCGCGGGTGCCAAGAGGATTTTCCAGTAACGCGACGCAGTTCAGCCCGAGTTTTGCTGCTACGGCCGCCGTCTGACGCACATGGTTTGACTGAATCGCCCCTGCGGTTATCAGGGTATCAGCACCTTCACGCAGCGCATCTGCTGCGAGGAATTCAAGTTTACGCAGCTTATTGCCGCCCATTGCCATCGGGGTGACGTCATCACGCTTGATAAAAATATCGCGCCCCAGGTAATCAGAAAAACGGGGCAGATATTCCAGCGGTGTGGGTGCGCCGATAAGTTCCAGTCGCGGAAAGCGGGTCAGGTTATGCAAGGACATGGATCCTCCGGTTACAGGTTTTTTTTAATTATGCACGCATACCGCGCGTAAATAAAAAAGGCGCTAGATTTAGCGCCTTTTGCAAGCCCCGACGCTTATTTTGTCACGTCAGCGCCAAACCATTTTTCAGACAGCGCTTTCAGGGTGCCATCTTTCTGCATATCCGCCATTGCTGCATCAATAGCTTTTAGCAAGTCATCGTTATCTTTGCGCAGCGCAACACCCGCTTCCTGACGGGAGAAAGCCTCCCCGGCAACGGCCAGCGTATCTTTGGTTTTCTTCACCAGATCCAGCGCCGCCAGACGGTCAACCAGGATGGCATCGATACGGCCGACGCGCAGATCCTGGTATTTGGTCGGATCGTCATCGTAAGTACGAATGTCAACGCCCTGTACGTTCTTGCGCAGCCACTCTTCGTAGTTGGTTCCCAGGCCAACACCGACTTTTTTACCTTTTAAATCCGCTGAAGATTTTATGCCGCTTTCATTGCCTTTTTTCACCAGCGCCTGAATACCGGATACCGTATAAGGCGTGGAGAAATCATATTTTTTCTTGCGTTCATCGGAGATAGAAACCTGGTTAATCACCACATCGATGCGTTTTGAATCCAGAGAGGCCAGCATGCCATCCCATTTCGTGGGCTTCAGATCCGCTTTCACGCCGAGATGCTGCGCCAGCGCCTGCGCGAACTCCACCTCGAAGCCGGTGAGTTTGCCGTCATCGCCCTGGAAACTGAACGGCGGGTAGGTGCCTTCGAGCCCAACCAACAACGTTCCGCGCTCTTTAACCTTAGCGAGCAGATTTTCCGCCGCGAAGGTTTTCACGCTCATGCCCGCGACCAGCGCAACCGCCATCGCGCCCAGTAATGCCTGACGTCCCAGAAGTGCAAGTTTCATAGTGACCCCGAATGAGATAATTTTTCACAGGGTAAGGCGCTTGTCATAAAGTACAAGCACCCTTCCGTTACATGTTATTCATTTTTAATATATATCAGATCTTGCGCCGACCGCGATTTTTTGCACCACGTTAAAATGCGCCTGTGCTTTAAACTGTGCGTATTTACGCAGTGCGATGCGGTAATTATTGGTGCTGGTGGCGGGCAACCAGGGTTCAAGATTTTCATCCGGGAACCCTTCATCCAGAAGATGGCGGGAGATATTCAGGTCAGTGAGGTGATTACCCAGACGGCGCAGGCGGACAACGTACTCACGCACGGTGCCGTGGCTCATCTCAGTTTGATCAAAGAGGAATTGCTTAAAACCGATGATGTCGAAAAAATCGCTCTGTTCTTTGCAGTGAAGATCGCCACAGAAGCGACAGAGTGCAACCCACTCCTTTTGCTCCTGTTGCCAGGCGGCTTCGTCCAGCAAACTGTCGAGGCGTGAAATCGCAATTTTGTTCACAATTTCCCCCCGACGCACCWGGGTGATGCGGTCGAGGAGCTTGTGACAATGTGCACAATGCGTTTGGCTGTGTTTAAAGTCTTTAAGGTAGCGGCTTAGTGGCCGTCTTTTAGGTTGCTGCACCGTCATGATAACTCCTGGTTGTCAATGCGTTGTGCGGCATTACCAGGGGCTGTCAGACAACCGACCCTATAACTTACCCAGCTTGGTACGTAAGCGTTTAATAGCCTGACTATGGAGCTGACTTACCCGTGACTCACCGACCTCCAGAACCGCGCCAATCTCCTTGAGATTAAGCTCTTCCTGGTAATAAAGGGTCAGAACCAGTTGTTCACGTTCCGGCAAGGATTCAATAGCTTCCATGACGCGGTGACGCAAATTACTTTCCAGTAACTGGAATAACGGGTTTTCCTGTTTATGATCGTCAGTCACAAGCTCAATACTGTCGCCATGCTCTTCTCGCCATTCGTCATAGGAGAAAAGTTGACTGTTGTTCGTATCAAGCAGCATCTGACGGTACTCTTCAACAGGGATACCAAGACGCTGCGCCACTTCGGTTTCCGTTGCGTTTCGTCCCAGCTCTTGTTCAAGTTGCCCCATCGCCTGTGCCACTTCGCGGGCATTACGCCGGACACTGCGCGGCACCCAATCACGGCTGCGCAATTCATCCAGCATGGCCCCACGAATGCGCTGCACTGCGTAAGTGGTAAATGCCGTTCCTTGCAGAGCGTCGTATCGGTCAACTGCATTCAGTAACCCGATTCCGCCCGCCTGTAGCAGATCGTCCAGTTCCACACTCGCCGGCAGACGCACCTGCAGGCGCAATGCTTCGTGACGCACCAGCGGAACATAACGCTGCCACAGCGAGTGTTTATCCATTACACCTTCAGCGGTATACAGTGAATTCACGATAAACAGCCCTGCGTTAGTTTAAGTTATCGGCATGATTATCCGATTCTGTAGGGGTTTTAATCGGATGAATAGTGGGTGAAATGGGCGTTATTTGCGGTAATAAAAAAGAAGTGTGCACTGAATCGCGTTATTGAGGCAATCGGGCTTGCTTTACATGGCGGTGCTTTACACAGCCTGGCGAAAAGGTGAATAGCAAAAAATGAGACGCCAGGGCTAACCGGCTTAATTTTATCAGATTCTTAACAATACAGGCACCCATATGCCCCAGTGAAGGCAGGAAGGCTTCTGAGAAGGGATTAGCTGCTCGGCATTTAAAATCAGCGATACCGACGCGATGCGTTAAAACAGCAAACCTGGTGAACGTTGCGCAACAATTCTCCGTGTCACACACTGCTTCGTTAGCATAATTAAAAAGGCATCGAAAACGATGCCTTTTTGCTGTACCTGACTATCCATTATGTTTTTCAGGGATGAAATAATAGACTGTTTCCAGCACACCTTCAGTGTAATGACGCATGTAAAGCTTATAATCTGAGCGGAAGGAGAAAATCAGCTCGGGGAGCTTCCAGAAATCGTCCACAAGGTGATACGCGCAGATTGCCAGTACCGGATGATCGTTCAGAATATGTTCACGCGAGCCTTCCAGTGCCGCATATTCATGACCTTCAATATCCATTTTTATAAATGAAATTTTCTCATTAACCAGGTTATCTAACGTATTAATTTTGACCTCTATATCGCCCTGCTCGTCAACATGCGACCAGCTTCCCGAAGAGGTAAATTTTAATACCCCGGCACAATTTGAAGCACCATACTCATGAAAATGAATATGATCCAGCGCCTCTACTCTGCTCCGAATAACTGCCATCTGCTTTGGTTCTGGCTCAAACAGATGGACACTACGATAACCAGGATAGCGACGAATGAATTCAAGAGTAGTACTACCATCATAGCTTCCGACGTCTGCAAAAACGGCATTAGTAGAATCAATGTTAATAAAAGACTCAAAGTAGCTTTCTTCGGGCCTGAAAGTAAAATACTCCATAGTTTCAAGATGTTCATTCAACCGAAAATCAACCAGACGTGAGAAAGTTTCTTTTGAAGTTTCATCAGCGAGGTGATTGAAGACATAATCATACTTATCGCGATTTTGCTGATAATCCGAACGAAACTCTGCATTAGCGACAAGTGAATGCTCTTTCAGTGGCAAACCGGAATAATGCTTAAAACTATAATAATCAATATTACCGATTTCCTTTCCCGCCAGTAACCGACTGACAGTGACAGGCCTGCCATCGACGATAGATGAAACGACAATAGCTTTAGCTGGGACTGACGCCAATTTAATTATCGGAACACCATTAAAGGTAGATTCCGTAGTGAAATCATCAATAATACCATCAGGCTTGATATATTCGATGATATCTTTAGCATAAGGTGTCCGACCAAAAATATATCGAGGCACTCTGCCCTTGATGAATTCATCACACAACTGGCGAAGTGCCTCACCGCGTTCAATTGTCATAGCGACCTCAAAAATAATTCATTTATTAATTAGCAATGGATACTGGAATGTGCAGATTACATTTTGCATATTATGCAGCAGTGCACCGTAAAAAATTAGCATAGTAATAAATTTACTGCATCAACATCCAGAACAAGACACTTTGTTTTTTCAAATACGTCTTTTCTTTCAATAAAGTAATTATCGATAAATATCGAATCTGGCTTAATATAGTTGGCCTTACTCTCTTTATCTTGCACATGATAGATTTCATCGAACACGGCGGGAGAAATCCTGACCTTTTCAAGAGTTTGATGGACATCATATTCGTGGCGCGTGATCAGGTAGACCTTCTTACCGTCAGCAATAGCCTGGTAAATAAAGCTGATTACACCAGGCACAACGAAACCGTTAATAATGAGAGTGTCATCGAGATCAACATACACGTTTTTGTAGTCGCGATTGACTCGCGCTTTGGTGCTGATGCATCGGTCTATCAAGGTGATATCGTGATTCGGCATAGCCGCAACATCCCTTCCCATAAAGTCATGGATAGCCATCAGTGGCAGGTTCACTCCCCGGGCACGCTGGAATATCATTGTGCCGCTGATGCGACAGGAGATCTCTAATAATTTCCATTTCCCATCTGCGTTCGCTTTTAACTGGAAAAACCAGGGTCCACGCAATGGTATGCGCTTACATATCGTCAGTGCAATATCACGGAGTTCATCGGTAAGTTCAACGGACTGCGAGCGCATCGTGATACCGGCGCGTACGCGCTCACGGGTTCGCGGTCCAATCCAGATGACCTCCCCCTTACGGTTGGTAAAACAGTCTACGGTTAACTCACCGCCAGGAAGATATTCCACCAGCACAGGCAGGGTAGTGTTTTTATAAACTTGCCAGGCTTGTTTCAGATTATCAACACGCGTAACGCCCTGACCCCCTTGTCCTAAATCAGGTTTAATAATTGCCGGCCATGCCGTTACGGCATCCGGGTCGGCATACCCCTCAGGCACCCACGTGCAATCGTTAAAAAGAGCATACGTTTCGCTTTTTTTACGGGCTATACGGGTCGCCTGTTCGTTACCGTTAACCAGGAAAAACCCCATCCCCTCGGCCAGTGGGGCCAGCGCCTCGGCGACGGTATCATGAGTGGCAAACACAACATCAATATTGTGCTGTTTAATGATGTCGAAAAAAACATCGTTAAACCGCGCGTCCATAATATTCGGAATATCAGACAGATATTGCGGAAAAGTGAATCTGCCATGATCTTCAACGCTTGATGCGCCAATGATATTGACGTGCAGGGAATAACGCAGCGACTGATATATTTCATTCGCATTCTCAGCGCCACAGGGAAAGACGAGGACATTAATTTTTTTAGTTGTTGCCATTTTTTATTCTCTCTGGAGTATGCGCAATACCTTTTCAGCAATTGTATGCATATCTTCGGAATCGTAGCGTTGGTCGAGGGGGAGTGGCACCAGATTCGCTTTAAAATAAAGCGCCGCGCTCCCTTTTGGGCAGATATCCTCAAGCTGCGGCCAGTAGGTGGGGACATAGATCTTCTCCCCAATCAGCCGACTTTTCAGCCCTGGATTATCAATTAATAATGGGTAGGCCATAGGAACATCTTCATCAGTGAGATCTATCGTCAGGCCGTTAATTTTTGCCAGCATGCTGTGGAGCTGCACAAAATTTTCCTGACGACGTCGTCTGGCAAAATCATAATCGATACCACGCATCAAGTTTTCCGTTACGGCAGACATTGCTCTGATTTCAGCTGAGTTGAGCTGGCTATCAGCCTCGCAAAAATCGGTGTATGCCGCACTGGCACCTGCATCGTGACGCCTCAGTAAATGCTGGCATCGTTGCCAGGAGATATCCTTTTCGAACGCTTCTTCCAGCGTGCCGGACGTTAATGCCATTCCCCCGTCCGGGAGGCCAAAGAATTTTCTCGGGCTGTAAATCGCAGCGATGCCTTTTTGTTTTGCAAAAAACGCCTGCGCATTATCGACAACTAAACCCGGAAACTGACCGGCAAGCCTATGCATCTCTTTTGATTTAATACCGAAATAATCATTGCAAAGAACAAAATCCTCGCCATCGACATTATCGAGCACCGGGTTCATTTGTCCGTCTACATCGTAATAGTGCATCTCGCAATGTTCTTCCTCAATCGCCTGCCAGATAACGGGGCAGGTAAAAAAGGAGACATATATTTTTTTTATTTTATGCAGGCGAATGATATACTTTAACGCATTTCTTGCTGAATTAAGATTAATGGCATCAGGGTGATAAAGACCACCACGTCCTGCTTCCATATGCAGAAAACCACCATACTCTTTATAATTTTTCATAATTATCCAGCATAGTATGTATCGCGTCAGGAGAATTAAACATCATAACGTCAATAATGGATAATCCAGGCTCAAACGCCAGCCCCTGGTTTGACTGAGAGTAGGGTGTGAGATTTACTTTCTGAAAAACCAGATCAATATTAGCTGCGGTATATTTATTTTTATCAAAAAACGTCATTCCGCCGGTAGGGTTCCAATACGCAGACACTGTCGGAATTTTTTTACATATATTTAGAGCCCATTCATCTGGCGCGTCAGGCGGCTCTATATCCATATTCAGATGAGAGAAGACAGACAGATCGGCATTGATCTCCAGATAGCCACACACGGATTTCAATACATGAAGGTTCAGTTCAGCAATGCTGTCAGTTCTGATATCCAGTCCCTGCTCAACAACTGCCATCGTTTTTCTGAAGAATGAGGCTTTCTTTTTGTAGTGAGTGAGCTGGCGCAGCAGTTTATCTCTCCAGTCAGTCTCGTTGTTAATCTCGGTCTCTTTTATTGTGGCGGTATGGTTTTTTTTCTTCAACGGCACAGACAGGTACTGCCAGCCAGATTCCGGTTTAAGAATACGGTTACGTTCTATCCAACCGTGGCGTATAAACTGCACATCATCGAGTAAAATAAAACGTTCCGTATGCTTGATGAGACTGATGTACCCAAGATAAGGAAAGAAATAGGGTTGCATGATGGCTATTTTCATTTCATATCCATGTGTGTTAATTCAAATTGACTGCCATGCAACAACGTCAGGCGAACATGCTACCGCCCCTGGCTCACAGCAGCCACTACGCTGAAAACAGCTTGGTGCAAATGTTAAATTACTGATATTAATCAGCCTGTTGCCAGGAGGATGTTTTTTTGCGTTAAAAAAAGCCATGTTTACATGGCTTTTTAGCTGCGTCTCATCCCGGTAATCCGGTTAATCAGGACGCTTTCCCCAGTGGTTCATTTGCGGCAACCCAGGGAGATTTAATGATGTCAGCAATTTTACATTGATCCTCAAACTCCAGATCCGGATAAATCGGCAGACACAGTATCTCTTCCGCGATCAGGTTTGCCTGCGGCAACGCGGTTTTCGCCGCACTCGGCAGTCCACGATACATTGGGAAATTACTGATAAGCGGGTAGAAATAACGCCTTGGCATAATGCCGTTCTGCTTAAGCAGGTCGTAAAGCGCATCACGGCTTATCGGGTAATTAGGGCCAATGCGAACCGGGAAGTAGGCGTGGTTCCAGTCAATATTTCCGGGTACGTCTAACATTTGCACCCCCGGAATATCCTGCAATAGCGCACGATAATGGTTATCCAGCGCACTACGTTTATTAAAAGCGCCCTCGATATGCTGAAGCTGTAGCAGTCCAAACGCAGCCTGCACTTCGTTCATTTTGCCATTAATCCCTGCCGCCACGACGGTAGTTTCACCGGCAAAGCCAAAGTTTTTGAGATAATCGATACGCTGCTTGGTGCGTTCATTATGGCAAATGATGGCCCCGCCTTCGAAGGTGTTAAATACTTTCGTGGCATGGAAGCTCAATACCGACAAGTCGCCGTAATTGAGGATGCTGGTGTCGTTTTGCCGCACACCAAACGCATGCGCCGCATCGTAAATAACCTTCAGGCCGTAGATATCGGCAATTTTTTGGATCTTATCGACATCGCAGGGGATACCATAGCAGTGCACCGGCATGATAGCGGTCGTATTCGGGGTAATCAGCTCTTCGACCCGGTCCGGATTGATGTTATAGGTCCGGGGATCGATATCAGCAAACACGGGTGTCAGGCCATTCCACAACAATGTATGGGACGTCGCCACAAAGGAGTAAGGCGTGGTGATAACCTCTCCGGTTACGCGTAGCGCCTGAAGGGCGGTGAGCAACGCCAGCGTTCCATTGGCAAAAAGGCAAACGTGCTTCACGCCAAGGTAACGTGCCAGCTCCGCTTCAAGCTGCTGATGGAAGTCGCCACCGTTGGTCAAGTTTTTGTTTTGCCAGATTTTCTCAAGATAAGGAATGAACTCTTCCAGAGGTGGCAGCAGCGGACTGGTGACAAAAATATTCTTGGCCATGGGACCCTACATGCGCGAACGCTGAAGTAATGATGATACGTCATCATACCGCTGGCGCCGGGAGGTTATCGGCAAAACAGCGCCCTTTTCCGCTCTCAATTCCGAAGTTAATCGGTACTGAAAATGCCACTATCACCTGAACAGAGCTGCAAAACGGGGGATATTTAACAGCTGGCACCCGCCCGGTGTATGGCACATTGAATTATTAACTGGTTCACCTCCCCTGACGCGCGCCAGGGGGCTTAACGGATGAAATGATGAAAGAACACGCTCTGGTGAGTATTGTTATACCAGCCTATAACCCCGTCTTTTTTGAAACCGCACTGCTAAGTGCCCTCAACCAAAGCTGGCCTGAAATCGAAATCGTTATCTGTGATGACAGTAGGGATGACAGCATCCGTATTATCAGTGAACGCTATGCCGCCTCGTCCTCCCTACCCGTGCGCTATTACAAAAATGAGGTTCGCCTCAATGAGGAAGGCAACGTGTTGCGCGGCGTACACCTCGCCCGGGGCAAATATATTAAATTCCTGTATGACGACGATATTCTCTTTACTGACTGCGTTAGCCGTCTGGTCGGCGCACTCGAATCCTCACCAGAAAACCGTTTAGCCTCTTCACGCCGCCAGCGTATTGATGCTGAAGGCAAGCCTCTGATTGATATTGGCGCAACAGCCTATCCCTTTGAGGGCGATGTGATCCTTAATGGCGCCGATGCGCTCGCATTTTTCGCCGACTACCTGTTTAACTTCGTCGGAGAGCCCAGCGTGGTACTCTGTTATCGCGAGGATCTGGCCTCTTTTGGTAAGGATTTATTCCTGCTAAGGGGAGAGAGTATGCCTTTCCTCGGCGATATGGCCGTGTTCGTTAAACTTCTGCATGCCGGAAACCTGGCCTTTATTGCCGATACGCTCTCCGCTTTCCGCGTAACCGAATCGCAAAGCAGTCAGCTTGCCAAAACCGAGCAGTTCCGGGATCTCGTCAACCGGACCTATACCCGCATGCCTCAGGCTATTCGTGAACTTGGCTGGTATAAAGGCGATAAAGAGCAAAATCAGTGGGTACGTGTAGCCCCCATGAACGATCCTGAAAATGTGCAGCAGGAGAATCTGCTGCACGGGGTTTATGTGTCGTTACAGCAGTCTGAAAAGGATTATCGCACCTGGCAAATCCGACAGTGGTTAACGTCCCATCATCTCACCACACAACAGCAGGGCCTCGCAGAGGCTTATCAACTCAGCCGTGGAACCCAACAGACGTTACGCGTGATCATTGATAATCCCGTCCCTTCCCCCGATGACGTCGCCCTCACGCTCGAAAGCCTGAAAAGCTATACCGGCTATGGCCTGAAGATTGATCCCGTGGTGTTATGCAGTGATGCCAGCGGGCTGGAAGTCAAGACGGTGGTAGCGCCTGCCCATGAACGCGTCTCTGTCATTAACGAAATCTTAGCCCGCTATCCGGGGGACTGGTTCCTCTTCTTACAGGCCGGCGAGACGCTTATCAACAGCGGCCTGCTGACGTTCGATCTCGCTCTGGACAGTGCGGCGGGATGCGATGCAATTTACGCTGATGAAATTTACCAGGCAGACGATCAAATTGTGGGCACCGCACTGCGCCCTGATTTTAACCTCGACCTGCTGCTGAGCTGCCCGGCCGAGATGGCGCGGCACTGGATTTTTCGTATCGACGCCCTGCTGGCGCTCGGCGGTTTTAATCCGCAATACCCCACGGCCTGGCAGTTTGAGATGATAACCCGCCTGATTGAGCACAAAGGCATTCAGTTTGCCGGCCATCTGCCTGAGCCATTCGTGACTGCGCACCCGCCACTACTGGCAACCCATCCGGAAGAGGTCGCCATACTAACCCAGCATCTGCACCACCGCGGTTACCCGAATGGGGTGGTGGAGGCACCACAAAACGGTCTTTACGCCCTGCGCTATCACCACGGGCAACAGCCGCTGGTGTCGATTATTATACCGACCAAAGATCAGCTCGCCGTACTGATCCCTTGTGTGACCAGCCTGCTGGAGAAGACCCGCTACCCTAACTATGAACTCCTGATCGTGGACAATAACAGCGAAACGCCCGAAGCGCTGCAGTGGCTTGAGGGGGTGTCTGCCATCGATCCGAATCGCATACGCGTATTGCGTTACCCGCATCCCTTTAACTACTCCGCCATCAATAACATGGCGGCACGGGAAGCGAGAGGCGAGTATCTGGTTCTTCTTAACAACGATACGGCCATTATCAGCAGCGACTGGCTGGATCATCTGCTCAATCATGGCCTGCGACCGGAAGTCGGCATTGTCGGTGCCAAACTACTCTACCCGACCGGCCGCGTTCAGCATGCAGGCGTAGTGCTTGGCCTGCGCGGGCCGGCCGACCATCCGTTTATTGACAGTGAACACGACCGCCCCGGTTACATGCAACGTTTGCAGGTGGACCAGAACTACAATGTGGTGACGGCGGCCTGTCTGCTTATTCGCAAATCGCTGTATGAAGAGGTGGGTGGTCTTGATGAGGTGAATTTCACCGTCTCCTATAACGACGTCGATTTATGCCTGAAAGCACGTCAGGCAGGCTACCTTACCGTCTGGACACCCCATGCTGTCGTCATGCATGAAGGGAGCGTGAGTCAGAAGCACGTCGATAAAACGGTCCAGGAGAAGAAGCGCCAGCGTTTTATGGCGGAGCAGGATGTGATGTACCAAAAATGGCTGCCGCTCATTGCTAATGACCCCGCTTACAACCCGAATTTGTCGCTGGATAACGGTGGGTTCGAGCTGGTGCTGGACGACCCCGCACTCTGGCAACCTCTGCACTGGCGGCCTCAGCCGCTGGTGATGCCCTTTGTGCTCGATAAGCACGTCAATGGTCACCAGCGTTTGACCGCCACCTTTACTACCCTGCGGGATGCGGGACTGGTGAACGGCATAATCAGCCACCATGCCAGGCAGTATGTTGATCTGGCGAGGTTTAATCCGGCGTCGGTTATTCTGCAACGACAGATAATGCCGTTCATGACTGAGTGGCTGCAACGTAACAGAAAAATTACCGGCGTCATGACCGTGTTCGATCTGGACGACTATCTGCCGGCGCTTGCAGCAAATGCCAGTGCCAGAGAGCACTATCCGCAGGATATTTCCGGTGCACTGCGCGTCACCGTGGCCGGGGTCGATCGTCTGGTGGTGGCAAGCGATGTCATGGCCGAGAGCTGTGCCGGATGGCACCCGGATATTCGCGTACTCCCCACTCGTCTCGCACCGTCCGAATGGGGGATGCTAACCAGTTTGCGCCATGCAGGTCAGAAACCCCGCATTGGTTGGGTTGGGGATGCAAGAAACGTTGCCGATCTGGAAATCATCCACAAGCTCATCGCCCAATTTGCTGACCGCGTGGAGTGGATTTTCTTCGGTTACTGTCCCCCCTCCCTGCGTCCGCTGGTCTGCGAGTTTCATGCAGCCGTCACTCCTGAGCGGTTTGCCTCTAAGCTTGCCTCACTGAACCTCGATCTGGCGCTACTGCCGATGGCAGACACCCCGTGGAACCGCAATCTGAGCCCCGTGCGGTTACTGGAGTTCGGCGCCTGCGGCGTACCGGTGATATGCAGCGACATCATCAGCCTTCGCAACACCCTTGCGGTGACGCGCGTTGAAAACCGCTCCCGCCACTGGCGTGATGCGATAGAGATGCATCTGAGCGATCTCAGTGCCACGCATAAACTGGGAGACATGCTGAAAGCCGGGGTAGAGAAAGATGGCTTCCTGCAGGGCGAAGCACTGCTCAGTTATGCACGCTGTTGGTTGCCGGACTAAAAAAAAGCCGGAACAGCAATCTGTTCCGGCTTTTTTTACGTGCGCTGGCAGCGGAGTGTCAGCGCGCGGGTAACCACGCTTTACGCCAGTCATCCAGTCCCGCATCGCGCAGATACCAGTCACGGTGGACCGCCTCACGCAGCGCATCGCCCTGGCGCGCCCGTAACAGCGGATCATTGATATAGGCCTGTATGGCATTCATCCAGTCTTTAAACCGGTTTTCAACCAGCGTAACCGGCAATCCACAGCGATAAGGCATCAGATCTGTTGCAATAATGGGAACGCCGCAGGTGCCAATTTCCAGCAGACGCAGGTTACTTTTGCACTCGTTAAAATGATTCACTTCGAGCGGAACCAGCGCGAGGTCGAGGTTCAGGGATGCCAGTTTTTCAGGGTACATATCAAACGGGACCCCTGGATGGAACTCGCAGCGGATATTGCGTGGCTTCATCCCCATAAAGACCCACTCTACCTGCCCTTCCAGCGCTTTTATAAGTGGTAACAGGATCTCCAGATCGCCGCGGTGAGAACTGCCACCAGCCCACCCGATACGGATCTTCTCACCCACGCCACGCTGGCTTTGCAGATGTCCCCACTGATCCGGAGCCAGGCGGTTCAGCGCCACACGGATGTCCGAATGGAAACGGCTATAGGCTTCCGCCAGCGGTTCGGTTGAGACTACCAACCAGTCCGCGCTGTCCAGCACTTTGCGAAATGTCTTTAGCGCCTTTTGTGGGAAGTGCTGTCGCGAACCATTTTTAAGCGGGATATTCAGTAGGTTATCGTCATATTCCAGAATAATTTTTGCGTTATTTATCTCACGCAGCTGGGTAATGATTTCCGGGAAACGGCTACCGGTGACCAGCTCAAGCAGCACCACGTCAGGTTGTAACTGCGTCGTTTCCATAAGCCCGGGAATGGCGTTGATGAGCGCCCCTTCCATGTGATAATGGCGTTCGAGCGCTTTAAAAGGTTGCATAACCCGGTGGTGACCGTTTCCCTGCCAGTTAATATGATGCGCCAGCATCACGGGTAGCGGTCTCCCGGGCAGAGGCTCATGAAAACGCGCCGTGTGTTCGCTCAGGGTGAAAAGCTTACCGGTTTTCTGCATTAAGGGATGGTAGGCAGGTTCCGCCAGTACGCCCTGCTTCCACTCGCGGCGTAAGGTCGCGTAGTCTTCGCGAAGGGGCCGTTCCTGAACCTTAAACTGCTGACCCATTAAGCGGGTTGCCCCGCCCATATGTTTCACACGTGCGTAAGGGGTCCAGACATTGAGATAACCTGACTTTTGTGCCCGTAGCCCGAAATCCACATCAGCAAGGTAAAGGGGGAGCGCCTCCTGATGGAAGCCATTCAGCGCGAAGAAGACCTCTTTTCGCACCATCATGCAGGATGCGCTGACAGCGGAGAGGTTGCGCGGCGTTTTCAGGTAGTGCTGATAGCCATTGCTGTTGCCGTCAGCCCCGTCGAAGGCCACTTCCACACCCGGCCCAACCCCAACCAGATAGCCACCGTGTTGAATGCGACCATCACCATACTCCAGCCGTGCCCCTACCACCCCGACTTCAGGGCGCAGAACCTGCTCGACCATCGTACCCAGCCAGTCACCCTCGATGATTTCGCAATCATTATTGAGGAATAGCAGCACCTCCCCGCGGGCCTGCTGAGACGCGGCATTGTTAATTTCGGCGAAATTGAAAGGGGCGTCGTAGCGTAAAACGCGGACCTGATCGATCCCGGAGTCCGCCAGATCGTTGAGAAAGCGACAGGCATCCTCCTCTACGGACTGGTTATCCACAATTAAAAGTTCGTAGCGGGTATAGCGCGTCTTTTCCATCAGGCTTTCAACGCAGCGTTTGAGCAGCGCAAACCGGTCGCGCGTGGGGATGATCACTGAAACCAGCGGAGCGGCATCCCAGTGGTAGCGTACCCGTGCGATCCCCGGTGCCATACCCTCTTCCAGCGTGGCGCTAATCCCCAGTCGGGCCAGGTGAGCAAGCAGGATCTGCTGGCACTCCGCCTGTACCTCGGCCGAGTTCATCCACAGTGATGGAGAGGCAGGGTTCTCTACCAGTACGTCCGGCACCCGTCCGAGCGCCCCTGCCCCCTGCGCTTCAACAAAGCGCCAGAGCAGATCGATTAACGGGGCGTGGGAATAACGCGTGTCCAGCCCGCCACACTGCAAGGCGATATCGCGCGAGAACAACAGAACCTCGCCAACGTAGGGTACGCCACGCAGCAGATCGATATTTACATCCGGGCGAATGGTCAGCTGCGGCTCACCGTTTTCTACGCGGGTCAGCTCATCGCAGTAAAACAGCCAGGCATTGGGCTGGTGCAGGCGCTGCTCGCAAAAGCGCAACAGCGCGTCGTCCAGCAGGGTGAACCCAGCCGGTATCACCAGCATCGCATCCGCGTGACGCTCAGCTAACAGCGTGTTGACAGCGTTAACCGGATTCACCTGGTCGCTGATAATATCAACGCTTGCGGGGCGTAACGATTGCGCGTTCACTGAGGCCAGTGTCTGTTCGCGGGCCGCCGCATCTGAATGTTTATCGATAACAATCACACCGATGCTGCCCTTTTCCGGATGGCGTTCCGCTAAAGAGAGTAACGTCGCCCGGCGGGCAGAGCTCAGCTTGCGGTCCTCAAGCCAGCGGGACATGGAGTAGTCCGTTGACTGTTGCGCGAGTACCGCTTTGCTGTGGAAACTCAACGCATAGTGTGCTTTTTCATCAATGTGCAGCGGTTTTTCCGCCAGCGGTTGAGCAAAAATGGCCTCCAGGCTGCGTCCCAGACGCCATTTTTCTGTCAACTGAGCGCGACTGGTCGTAGTCCACTGGACGGCACTCTCATAACCGCTTTTCAGTAACTCAAGCCACTCTTCTGCATCCGGGCAGTTACGCAGCGTCTGGGCGCAGAAGTGTTCATTCTCATGCCGGGCAATGTTCTCTTCATTGAGATACCCTTCAACATACCCTTCAATGGCCAGAAAGAGCGGAATGCCGAGCGACAACGCTTTAGGCACGGTGTCTTCATTACCGATAACGACGTCATACTGTTCAAGCCAGGCCGGCTCAACACCCGTGGCCTGCGATGAGAGATCCAGCCAGTCGAGGGTAATCCCCTCCTCCCCTGCCTTTTGCTGGATCTCGTACATCTCAGCAGTCATATTAGGGGCAACGTAGAGGACTTTTTGCAGCCCCTGCGCCATGCGGGTTCGCTGATAGGTGGCAAATTTCTCAGCGACGGTCCAGGGCAGCGTTTGTAACTGCGCGCGCTCTATGCCGGTTTGCAGCAGAATGTCGTTACTACGGCCAGACTGGCCAAGCGTCAGGGTGGCGAGCTGGTTTTCTAGCTGCACACCATAAGGAATATAGAGATCGTTGTAGTCGCTGAAGTGACGGAAAATCATGGCACCGCTCAGACGCGCTTCCCTTAACGCGGTGAGCAGACTCTCATTGAAATAACCACGATAGATCCAGATGGCGTCGTAACGGGTAGCCAGGCTCCCACGGGAAGAGGTGATGACATTAAAACGCCCTGTTAACGCGCGTTGTTCAATCTCATGGTTCAGCACTTTGCCGGCGGCAGACGTCACGATATCAACTTGCCAGCCTGATGCCAGTAATGCGTCGGCGATATCCAGCGCTTCAGTGGTCTGGGCAGAGTAAACGTCTAGCTTATCGACGCTGATTAATATACTTCGCATCTGTCATCCTCAACATCGTCGGAAGTGCCCGCCTGCATCGTGCGGCATGTTAAAAAGGCACAGCGGTAGTCATACGATATTGTGCGGTAACAGCGGGATATTGAGAGGGAAAAAAGGTTACAGAAAAGGGCTTATATCCGGCGATTGTCACTAAACCCTATAAAAAAAGGCATCCGAAGATGCCCTTTTGCCATTGCGTTCGATTAACGCAGCAGGGACAGCATGGTCTGCGGAACCTGGTTGGCCTGCGCCAGTACAGAAGAGCCAGCCTGTTGCAGGATCTGCGAACGGGACATGTTGGACACTTCGGTCGCGTAGTCGGAGTCCTGAATACGGCTGCGGGCAGCGGTCAGGTTGCTCACGGTATTGTTCAGGTTGGTGATGGTGGACTCGAAACGGTTCTGAGACGCACCCAGCAGGCTGCGCTGGCTGTCTACTGCTTTGATGGCATCATCAATGTCAGCTAATGGTGAACCGTTTGCAGAACCACCGGTTGCGCTAGAGGCAACGGTTCCGCTAAGAACATCAAAACCTTCTGCTTTAGTACTGCGCGTTTTGCCGTTTACAGTTTGAGCAGTGTTGTCATACGTGGTGCTGGCACCTGAGAAGTGCAGGTTGTATGAATTACTGGAGCTCATAGTAATGGCAATAGTTTCGGTATCTTTAGAGCCAACCTGGAAGCTGTAGCTCGCAGTCCCTGCTTTAGTATCAAGGACTTTGATGCCGTTGAAGTCAGTCTGTCAGGTCACGAACACGCTGCAGGTTGTTGTTGATTTCGGACAGCGCGCCTTCAGCGGTCTGCGCCAGGGAGATACCATCGTTAGCGTTACGTGCAGCAACGGTCAGACCATTAATGTTAGACGTAAAGCGGTTAGCGATAGCCTGACCTGCGGCGTCATCTTTCGCGCTGTTGATACGCAGACCGGAAGACAGGCGTTCAATCGAAGTACCCAGAGAAGACTGTGATTTAGTCAGGTTGTTCTGAGTCGTCAGCGACAGGGTGTTAGTATTAATAACAGCCATGATGTAGTTCCTTCATTGATAAATGTAAGTTCCGGTAAGGGCCAGCGGCGTCATCACCGTCATATTAGTTATCGACGCTATGAGGAAATGCTTTAGTTATTTCTTAATCTATTTATCTGTCCGGAAAGCATATAAATGCAAATGCAAAAAAGCGCCGCAAGCGGCGCTTTTACTGTCATCAAGACGTGTGCGATTAACGCAGCAGGGACAGCATGGTCTGCGGAACCTGGTTGGCCTGCGCCAGTACGGAAGAGCCAGCCTGTTGCAGGATCTGCGAACGGGACATGTTGGACACTTCGGTCGCGTAGTCGGAGTCCTGAATACGGCTGCGGGCAGCGGTCAGGTTGCTCACGGTGTTGTTCAGGTTGGTGATGGTGGACTCGAAACGGTTCTGAGACGCACCCAGCAGGCTGCGCTGGCTGTCCACCGCTTTGATTGCCGCATCGATGTCGGCCAGCGGGGAACCATCAGTGCCGCCGCCAGAAGCTACGGTACCGCTCAGTACGTCGAAGCCTTCTGCAGAGGTTGCACGTTTGTTACCATTAACCACACCACCCGTTGAACCGCTTGCTGCAGAAGTGTTAAACAGGTTGTAGTCGTTACTTTTGCTCATGGAGATAGAGATGGTTTCAGTATCTTTAGAGCCAACCTGGAAGCTGTAGCTGTTGGTACCGGAACCGGTGTTCAGCACTTTGATGCCGTTGAAATCAGTCTGCGTGGTAACACGGTTAACTTCTTCCATACGCTGGTTAACTTCAGCCTGGATGGAGTCGATGTCAGAAGCAGAGTTGGAGCTGTTCTGCGCCTGAACGGTCAGGTCACGGATACGCTGCAAGTTGTTGTTGATCTCAGACAGCGCGCCTTCAGCGGTCTGTGCCAGAGAGATACCATCGTTAGCATTACGTGCAGCAACGGTCAGGCCGTTGATGTTGGACGTAAAGCGGTTTGCAATTGCCTGACCCGCTGCGTCGTCTTTTGCGCTGTTGATACGCAGGCCGGAAGACAGACGTTCAATAGAAGTACCCAGAGAAGACTGAGATTTAGTCAGGTTATTCTGAGTCGTCAGAGACAGGGTGTTAGTATTGATAACAGCCATGGTGAAATTCCTTCATTAGTAAATGTAAGATCCGGTAAAGGCCAGTGGCGTCATCACCGTCATAATAGTTATCGACGACCTGAACAAATGCTTTAGATCTTTTTTGATAATTTTATTCTTGCCATAACCTGCTGAATTTACTAATAAAAAAAGCGCCGCAAGCGGCGCTTTTACTGTCATTAAAGCGTTTGCGATTAACGCAGCAGGGACAGCATGGTCTGCGGAACCTGGTTGGCCTGTGCCAGTACGGAAGAGCCAGCCTGTTGCAGGATCTGCGAACGGGACATGTTGGACACTTCGGTCGCATAGTCGGAGTCCTGAATACGGCTGCGGGCAGCGGTCAGGTTGCTCACGGTGTTGTTCAGGTTGCTGATGGTGGACTCAAAACGGTTCTGAGACGCACCCAGCAGGCTGCGCTGGCTGTCTACTGCTTTAATCGCATTATCAATGTCGGCCAGAGGAGAGCCGTTAACGGTGCCCGTGGTCGCACCGGATGCAACAGTACCGCTCAGTACGTCAAAGCCTTCTGCTTTGGTGGAACGTGTTTTGCCATTAACAGTCTGTGCAGTGTTGTCAAAGGTTGTGTTGGTGCCAGCATTGTACAGGTTGTAATCGTTGCTTTTGCTCATAGAAACAGAGATGGTTTCAGTATCTTTAGAGCCAACCTGGAAGCTGTAGCTGCTGGTGCCGGAACCGGTGTTCAGCACTTTGATGCCGTTGAAGTCAGTCTGCGTGGTAACRCGGTTGATCTCTTCCATACGCTGGTTAACTTCAGCCTGGATGGAGTCRATGTCAGAAGCAGAGTTGGAGCTGTTCTGCGCCTGAACGGTCAGGTCACGAACACGCTGCAGGTTGTTGTTGATTTCGGACAGCGCGCCTTCAGCGGTCTGCGCCAGGGAGATACCATCGTTAGCGTTACGTGCAGCAACGGTCAGACC
>NZ_JAHVDV010000035.1:0-55133 GCF_051486985.1 Yokenella regensburgei | reverse complement strand
ATCTTCATCGCCACCGGTTCTGAAGTGGAGCTGGCGGTTGCGGCATGGGAGAAACTGACTGCCGAAGGCGTGAAGGCGCGCGTGGTGTCCATGCCGTCCACCGACGCGTTCGACAGGCAGGATGCAGCTTACCGTGAATCTGTGCTGCCAAAAGCGGTGTCCGCGCGTGTTGCCATTGAAGCGGGCATTGCGGACTACTGGTACAAATACGTGGGCCTGAACGGCGCGGTCATTGGCATGACCACTTTCGGTGAGTCTGCCCCGGCGGAGCTGCTGTTTGAAGAGTTTGGTTTCACCGTTGAGAACGTTGTTGCCAAAGCAAAAGCACTGCTGTAATTGCGAGAAACATGACAAAGGGTCGCTCAGGCGACCCTTTTTTTATGCCTGTAGTTTTTTATTTTTGTCAGAGGCAAGTGCTTTAGTGTGATATTCATTACAAAATCATAAAATAAGTTAGTTGTAATTTTGCTATGGTGATCGCGTAAATGCTATTGCAAAATTTATTTTGATTTACAACGCATTGATTTATATCGCATCTAAAACAGGACTTATTCTTATCGTCGCTTTTGTCCAGAGATTGATCTCATTCTTAGGCAAGCGTATTTTATTTTTGACCGCACTTTATACCCGAAAATAAAATAAGGATAATTCATGCGACTGATTGATTATTTTCCGGAGAAATCCGTATCAATAATAAATTCGGTGAATGATTGGCAGGAAGCTATTGATACTTCCATGTCTGCGCTGCTGTTTAATCATTATGTTACCCCCGACTATATACAAGCTATTAAAGATTCGACGTTAAAAAATGGGCCTTATTATATTCTCGCGCCAGGCGTTGCAATGCCGCATGCTCGCCCGGAGTGTGGCGCGTTAAAAACTGGAATGTCATTAACGCTACTTAAAGAAACCGTTAATTTTGGTGAGGCTAATGAACCCGTTAAATTGCTTATCGGATTATCCGCCGCAGATGCAGATTCACATATCGGTGCTATACAGGCATTAAGCGAACTATTATGTGAGGAGGAATCACTTACCGAGTTGTTAGCGGCAAAGTCAGAAAAACAGCTGGCGGATATTATTGCTCGCGCATAATTATTTTCTCATTTCAGGATATTATTATGGAACACAAGTCTGCTCGTGCGAAGGTCCAGGCTTTTGGGGGATTTTTAACCGCAATGGTTATCCCCAATATTGGCGCTTTTATTGCCTGGGGTTTTATCACCGCGCTATTTATCCCGACCGGTTGGCTGCCAGATGAGCATTTCGCCAAAATCGTCGGGCCGATGATTACCTATTTATTACCAGTCATGATCGGTTCCACCGGCGGGTTTCTGGTTGGAGGTAAACGCGGCGGAGTAATGGGAGGAATCGGCACCATTGGCGTCATTGTGGGGGCGGATATTCCAATGTTCCTCGGCTCGATGATCATCGGTCCGCTCGGTGGCGTGATCATTAAATATATTGATCGGGCGCTGGAAAAGCGTATTCCTGCCGGTTTTGAGATGGTCATTAATAACTTTTCGCTCGGTATTGCCGGGATGATCCTCTGCCTGCTGGGGTTTGAGGTTATCGGTCCGGCCGTGCTTATCGCGAATAATTTCGTCAAAGAGTGTATCGAAGCGCTGGTCCACGCGGGCTATCTGCCTCTGCTGTCATTGATCAACGAACCGGCGAAAATTCTCTTCTTAAACAATGCCATCGATCAGGGGGTTTATTATCCGCTGGGGATGCAACAGGCTTCGGAAACCGGAAAGTCTATTTTCTTCATGGTTGCCTCTAACCCCGGGCCGGGCTTAGGTCTGCTGCTGGCCTTCTCCTTTTTTGGCAAAGGTATGGCGAAGAAGTCAGCGCCAGGGGCGATGATTATCCACTTCCTCGGCGGCATCCATGAACTCTACTTCCCGTATGTGCTGATGAAGCCGCTGACGCTTATCGCCATGATTGCAGGGGGCATGAGCGGAACATGGGTATTTAATCTGTTAGGTGGCGGGCTGGTAGCAGGTCCAAGCCCAGGCTCTATTTTTGCTTATCTCGCGTTGACCCCGAAAGGTTGTTTCCTCGCGACCATTGCCGGCGTCACCGCAGGAACCCTGATTACCTTTCTTATTACTTCTTTCATTTTGAAAATGGAGAAAAATAGCGAAGCGGCAGACGAAGATTCATTCAGTGACTCTGCTAAAGCAGTGAAGGTTATGAAACAGGAAGGGGCGTTTTCATATCGCACTATAAAACGCATTGCTTTTGTTTGTGACGCCGGAATGGGTTCAAGCGCAATGGGCGCAACCACATTCCGTAAGCGTCTTGAAAAGGCGGGACTGACAATCGAGGTTCATCATTACGCTATCGAAAATGTACCAGACGATGCCGATATGATTGTGACTCATGCCAGCCTTGAGGGGCGAGTAAAACGCGTTACGAATAAACCCCTGGTCCTCATTAATAACTATATTGGCGACCCGAACCTGGATGGGCTCTTTAAACATCTTACCGCCAACTAGTATTATTTTCTGGAGTCGTTATGAAAACCAAAGTGGCTGCTATTTATGGCAAGCGGGATGTTCGCATCCGTGAATTTGAATTGCCAGAAATAACTGAAAATGAATTATTGGTCAGCGTTATCTCCGACAGCGTGTGTTTATCAACATGGAAAGCCGCCTGTCTGGGAAGCGAACATAAACGCGTTCCGAATGATCTGGAAAACCATCCGGTCATTACCGGACATGAATGCGCAGGAATTATTGTTGAGGTAGGTAAAAACCTGGTCGACAGGTATAAAAAAGGGCAGCGTTTTGTTTTGCAACCCGCAATGGGTTTGCCCAGTGGTTATTCTGCCGGATATAGCTATGAATATTTTGGCGGGAATGCAACCTATATGATCATTCCCGAAATCGCCATCAATCTGGGGTGCGTATTACCGTATCACGGCTCCTATTTTGCGGCGGCATCGCTGGCGGAGCCAATGTGTTGCATTATCGGTGCCTATAACGCCAATTATCACACCACGCCGTATGTTTATGAGCACCGGATGGGGATTAAACCTGGCGGGAATATCGCACTGCTGGCCTGCGCCGGGCCAATGGGGATTGGTGCCATTGATTACGCGATAAACGGTGGTATTCAACCCTCGCGCGTGGTGGTGGTGGATATCGATGAAGCCCGCCTGGCGCAGGCGAAAAAGCTGTTACCGGTTGCGCTGGCGTCGGCAAAAGGCATCGAGCTTATCTATGTGAATACCCGTGACATGGACAACCCCGCAACGCAGCTGCGGGCGCTCACCGGTGATGCCGGTTTTGATGACGTTTTTGTCTACGCCGCCGTACCGTCCGTGATTGAGATGGCCGACGAGCTTCTCGCCGAAGATGGTTGCCTGAATTTCTTTGCCGGGCCGACCGACAGCCAGTTTAAGGTTCCCTTTAACTTCTACAACGTGCATTACAACAGCACGCATGTGGTGGGCACATCCGGTGGTTCAACGGATGACATGAAAGAGGCGATTGCTCTCAGTGCGACCGGTCAGCTCCAGCCATCCTTTATGGTGACCCATATTGGCGGACTGGATGCGGTGCCTGATACCGTTCTTAACCTACCGGATATTCCTGGCGGTAAAAAGCTCATCTATAACGGCGTGACGATGCCGCTGACGGCAATTACCGATTTTGCTGAAAAAGGGAAAACCGATCCGCTGTTCAGTGAACTGGCACGGCTGGTTGAAGAGACGCACGGCATCTGGAATGAGAAGGCGGAGAAATACCTGCTGGCCCATTTCGGCGTGGATATCGGGGAGGCTGCGGCATGATGTCTCTGGCATGGCCGCTCTTTCGCATTACGGAACAGGCAGCGCTGGCTGCCTGGCCGCAAACCGGGTGTGGCGATAAGAACCGAATCGATGGGCTGGCGGTCACCGCCATGCGTCAGGCGTTGAATGATATCGCTATTCGCGGGCGCATCGTGATTGGCGAGGGGGAGATTGACCAAGCGCCAATGCTGTGGATTGGCGAAGAGGTTGGTCGTGGTGTCGGGCCGGAAGTGGATATTGCGGTCGACCCTATTGAAGGCACACGGATGGTGGCGATGGGGCAGAGTAATGCCCTGGCAGTCATGGCGTTTGCACCGCGCGGCAGTCTACTCCATGCCCCTGATATGTATATGAAGAAACTGGTCGTTAATGGACGGGCTGCCGGGGCTATCGATCTGGCGTTGCCGCTGGCGGAAAATTTACGCAACATCGCCAGCGCGCTGGGTAAACCTCTGGAGAGCCTGCGGATGGTTACCTTGGACAAACTACGCTTACAGCCCATGATTGCCGAAGCCACACGCCTCGGGGTGAAAGTGTTTGCCCTGCCGGACGGCGACGTCGCAGCCAGCGTATTGACCTGTCAGCAGGATAATCCTTATGACCTGATGTTCACCATCGGTGGCGCGCCGGAAGGGGTGATCTCTGCTTGCGCGGTCAAGGCGCTGGGCGGTGATATGCAGGCGGAGTTGATTGACTTTTGCCAGGCAAAAGACGACAGCGCCGAAAATCGCACGATCGCGCAGCAGGAACGCCAGCGTTGCACGGAAATGGGTGTAGAGGTCAACCGTGTCTATTCGCTGGAGGAGTTGGCAGGGGGGCGTGACATCCTCTTTAGCGCGACCGGTGTGACTGGCGGCGATCTGGTTAATGGCATTCAACAGGTAGCGAACGGTGTGCGCACGCAAACTTTACTGATCGGCGGCGCGGATCGGACGTGTAATATAATAAACTCCCTGCATTCATGGTGATTTATCGAGAGACGAATGACGACGCTGACAGAAGATGATGTGCTTGAGCAACTGGACGCTCAGGAGGACTTATTTGCGTTTATGACGGTGGCACATGACATCTTGCTACTGGGGATTAAGCGCTTTCTGCCGTCGCTGTTCGTCGATAACGATGAAGAGATCGTGGAATATGCAGTGAAGCCTTTGCTCGCGCAAAGCGGGCCGCTTGACGACATTGATGTGGCGTTACGACTGATCTATGCGCTGGGGAAAATGGATAAATGGCTCTATGCCGATATCACCCATTTCACTCAGTTTTATCAGTATCTGAAAGACCAGACTGAGATCCCAGGTTTTGCTGACGATATCACCTGGGATTTCATCAGTAACGTGAATTGTATAACCCGTAATACCACTCTGTATGGTGCGCTAAAGTCGATGAAATTTGCCGACTTTGCCGCCTGGTCTGCGGTTCGCTTTAGCGATATGGTCAAGACGGCACTCACGCTTGCGGTAACGGCAATATTAAAGGAACTCTCGCCGTGAAAATCGCACTGACGGTGAATGGGCTACAGACAGAGGCCCATTACCATGATGATGAAATAGAACATGTTCATAAGCCCTTGCTGCGAAAACTGGCACAAGTACATGCCGCGCATTCTGCGCGACGGACCATCGTCTTTCTCAGCGCCCCGCCCGGCACGGGAAAATCAACGCTTACGACCTTCTGGGAATATCTCTGTCGCCGGGATGCCGACCTGCCCGAGATCCAGACGTTACCCATGGACGGTTTTCATCATTACAACAGCTGGCTGGATGCGCAGGGTTTGCGGCCTTACAAAGGCGCACCGGAGACGTTTGATGTGGCGAAGCTTGAGCAAAACCTGCAACAGATTCGCGAGAGAGATGGTACATGGCCGCAGTACGACAGACAAAAGCACGATCCGGTCGAAGAGGCCGTTATTGTGACGGCGCCGATGGTTATTGTAGAGGGTAACTGGCTGTTACTGGATGATATCCGCTGGCGGGCGTTAGCCCGGTACTGCGATTTTTCGCTCTTCATCAACGCGCCTGCTGAGGTTCTTCGGGAGCGGCTTATTGCCCGGAAGCAGACGGGAGGATTAACGTTGTCGGAGGCGGAAGCATTCTATATCCAGACTGATGGTCCCAACGTTGAACGCGTACTGACGTGCAGCTGCGTGCCTGACCTGACACTGTTTATGTCCAGCGATGGGCGCTATAACATTGCCTGAAAGGCAGCCAACCCTGTGAGTCAGCTGGAAGGCGACAGAGTGGAATAATTGCCCGCTGGATTGGCCTTAAAATGTGACGCAGGTCAGATAATTGTTCAGTCTGGCGGGACAGCCGTTCCTTTTATTCCATGATTCGCTTATTCTAGCTGAAGCGTTTCAGTTGTTTAAATGTTCGACAAATAATCAATCAGTTGTCGTTTGTGACAGGCGAGGATTCCCCTCTGAAGGTTGCTGCATTACTCTGTTAGCCACTTCAGGACAGGTTAGCCTTGCAGGAGATCTATGACCGTACGCATAGCGATAAATGGCTTCGGTCGCATCGGGCGCAATGTGGTTCGTGCTTTATATGAATCCGGGCGACGAGCGGAAATCACCGTGGTGGCGATTAATGAACTGGCCGATGCCGCAGGCATGGCCCATTTATTAAAATACGACACCAGCCACGGGCGGTTTGCATGGGATGTGCATCAGGAACGTGAGCAGCTATTCATCGGCGATGATGTTATCCGCATTCTGCATGAATCTGAGCTCGCACAACTGCCCTGGCGAGAACTGGGCGTTGATGTTGTGCTTGATTGCACGGGCGTGTTTGGCAACCGTGAACATGGGGAAGCCCATCTTGCCGCTGGTGCCAAAAAAGTGCTTTTCTCCCATCCTGGTAGCAACGATCTCGACGCGACGGTGGTTTTTGGCGTAAACGAAGCGCTACTTCGTGTCGAAGACCGGATTGTGTCAAATGCCTCCTGCACGACAAACTGTATTATTCCGGTCATTAAGCTGCTTGATGATGCGTTTAGCATTGAGTGGGGAACGGTAACCACCATTCACTCCGCCATGCACGACCAGCAAGTTATTGATGCTTACCACCCGGATTTGCGTCGCACGCGCGCCGCCAGCCAGTCCATTATCCCGGTGGATACCAAACTGGCCGCAGGAATTACCCGTATTTTTCCGCAATTCCATGATCGTTTTGAGGCAATTGCGGTCCGTGTACCGACCATTAACGTGACGGCAATAGATCTGAGCGTAACGGTCAAAAGTCCGGTAAAAGCCAGTGAAGTCAATGCGTTGCTGCAAAAAGCAGCACGTGGGACTTTTCATGGTATAGTTGACTATACGGAATTACCGTTGGTTTCAGTTGATTTTAACCACGATCCCCACAGTGCCATTGTCGACGGCACGCAGACGCGGGTCAGTGGTTCGCACCTTATTAAAACCCTGGTGTGGTGCGATAACGAATGGGGCTTTGCTAACCGAATGCTCGACACGACGTTAGCGATGGCCGCGAAAGGTTTCAGGTAGGGTGTAAGTTGCACCCGCAAAACTTTATGAATCATTGAGAGGATTCACCATGTCTGTAATTAAGATGACCGATCTGGATTTGGCAGGTAAACGCGTTTTCATTCGTGCGGATCTGAACGTACCGGTTAAAGATGGCAAAGTGACCAGCGATGCACGTATTCGTGCTTCTCTGCCGACCATCGAACTGGCGCTGAAGCAGGGTGCAAAAGTAATGGTTACCTCCCACCTGGGCCGTCCAACCGAAGGCGAGTACAATGAAGAATTCTCTCTGCTGCCGGTTGTTAATTACCTGAAAGACAAGCTGTCGAGCCCAGTACGTCTGGTTAAAGACTACCTGGACGGTGTTGAAGTCGCAGCAGGCGAGCTCGTTGTTCTGGAAAACGTTCGCTTTAACAAAGGCGAGAAGAAAGACGACGAAGCGCTGTCCAAAAAATACGCAGCGCTGTGCGACGTATTCGTAATGGATGCTTTCGGTACCGCGCACCGCGCGCAGGCGTCCACGCACGGTATCGGCAAATTTGCTGACGTTGCTTGTGCTGGCCCGCTGCTGGCAGATGAGCTGGAAGCACTGGGTAAAGCGCTGAAAGAGCCTGCCCGTCCGATGGTGGCTATCGTTGGTGGTTCTAAAGTTTCCACTAAACTGACTGTACTGGACTCACTGTCTAAAATTGCTGACCAACTGATCGTCGGCGGCGGCATCGCGAACACCTTCGTTGCCGCTCAAGGCCACAACGTGGGTAAATCCCTGTATGAAGCGGATCTGGTTAGCGAAGCTAAACGTCTGCTGACCACATGCGATATCCCGGTCCCTACTGACGTTCGCGTGGCGACCGAGTTCTCTGAAACCGCAACCGCAACGCTGAAATCCGTCAGCGACATTAAAGACGAAGAGCAGATTCTGGATCTGGGCGACGCCTCTGCTGAGAAACTCGCTGAAATCCTGAAAAATGCGAAGACCATTCTGTGGAATGGCCCGGTCGGCGTGTTCGAATTCCCGAACTTCCGTAAAGGTACTGAAATTGTTGCTAACGCTATCGCTGACAGCGAAGCGTTCTCCATCGCAGGTGGTGGTGATACCCTGGCAGCAATCGACCTGTTCGGTATTGCTGACAAAATTTCCTACATCTCTACAGGTGGCGGTGCGTTCCTCGAATTCGTGGAAGGCAAAGTGCTGCCAGCAGTCGCCATGCTCGAAGAGCGCGCTAAGCAGTAAGTATTCAAAAGGGCAGGGTAACCTGCCCATTTTTCAGCGCGCGTAAAGCTCGCGAACTATTTTTCCAACGGTCGAAGATACAGAAACAGGACTCGAAAACATGTCTAAAATTTTTGATTTCGTAAAACCGGGCGTCGTCACCGGTGATGACGTTCAGAAAGTGTTCCAGGTAGCTAAAGAAAACAACTTTGCGCTGCCAGCCGTTAACTGCGTGGGCACCGATTCCATTAACGCCGTTCTGGAAACCGCTGCAAAAGTGAAAGCGCCGGTTATCGTTCAGTTCTCCAACGGTGGCGCTGCATTCATCGCTGGTAAAGGCGTGAAGACCGACATTCCTCAGGGTGCTGCTATCCTGGGTGCTATCTCTGGTGCTCATCATGTGCATCAGATGGCTGAGCACTACGGTGTTCCGGTTATTCTGCACACCGACCACTGCGCGAAGAAACTGCTGCCGTGGATCGACGGCCTGCTGGACGCCGGTGAAAAACACTTCGCCGCTACCGGTAAACCGCTGTTCTCTTCTCACATGATTGACCTGTCTGAAGAGTCTCTGGAAGAGAATATCGAAATCAGCTCTAAGTACCTGGCGCGCATGGCGAAAATCGGCATGACCCTGGAAATTGAACTGGGTTGCACCGGTGGTGAAGAAGACGGCGTGGACAACAGCCACATGGACGCTTCTGCACTTTACACCCAGCCGGAAGACGTTGATTACGCATACACTAAACTGAATGCCATCAGCCCACGTTTCACCATCGCGGCTTCTTTCGGTAACGTTCATGGCGTTTACAAACCAGGTAACGTTAAACTGACCCCGACTATCCTGCGCGACTCTCAGGAATATGTTTCCAAAAAACATAACCTGCCGCACAACAGCCTGAACTTCGTATTCCACGGCGGTTCCGGTTCTACTGCTCAGGAAATCAAAGACTCCGTAAGCTACGGTGTTATCAAAATGAACATCGATACCGACACCCAATGGGCGACCTGGGAAGGTATTCTGAACTACTACAAAACCAACGAAGCGTATCTGCAGGGTCAGCTGGGCAACCCGAAAGGCGAAGACCAGCCGAACAAGAAATACTACGATCCGCGCGTATGGCTGCGTTCCGCTCAGACTTCCATGATCACTCGTCTGGAGCAGGCTTTCAAAGAGCTGAACGCAGTAGACGTTCTGTAATCTGAGCGAGTCTTTACGCTTAAAAGCCCGCCTTCAGTGCGGGCTTTTTTATTGTCTCTTCAATGGCATGCACCGATATTAAATGTGATCCATTTGGCAAAATTCCCTCTTTTGTTTACCCTTTAGAAGTCTGTCCGCCACCGTCGGGTTGGAGTAATCTCGTACGAATCAACATAAGGAATGAAGAATGGAAGATCTCAACGTCGTCGACAGCATCAACAGCGCGGGGTCCTGGTTAGTGACAAACCAGGCGTTGCTGCTAAGTTACGCTGTTAACATCGTCGCCGCCATCGCCATCATCATCGTGGGTATGATCATTGCCCGGATGATTTCCAACACCGTAAACAAATTGATGCGCGCACGGCATATTGATGCCACCGTGGCGGATTTCCTTTCTGCACTGGTGCGCTACGGCGTTATTGCCTTTACATTGATTGCCGCTCTGGGACGCGTCGGCGTACAAACCGCATCGGTAATTGCGGTGCTGGGTGCGGCGGGTCTGGCTATTGGCCTTGCTTTACAGGGGTCGCTGTCTAACCTTGCTGCAGGGGTGTTGCTGGTCACCTTCCGCCCGTTCCGTTCTGGTGAATACGTTGACCTGGGCGGGGTGGCGGGTACGGTGCTGCAGGTGCAGATCTTCTCTACTACGCTGCGCAGTGCCGATGGCCGCATCATTGTTATCCCTAACGGCAAGATTATTGCCGGTAACATTATTAACTTCTCCCGCGAGCCGGTGCGTCGTAACGAGTTTATTATTGGCGTGGCTTACGACTCGGATATCGATCTGGTCAGAAAATTGCTCACGGACATTATTGAATCTGACGAGCGCATTCTGAAAGATCGCGAAATGACAGTACGTCTGAATGAACTGGGTGCGTCATCAATCAATTTTGTGGTGCGCGTCTGGAGCAACAGCAGTGACCTGCAAAACGTTTACTGGGATGTGCTGGAGCGCGTGAAACGCAGCTTCGACGAGCATGGCATCAGCTTCCCTTACCCGCAGATGGACGTGAATTTTAAGCGTGTCAAAGACGCGGATAATAAAGCCGCGCACGCGGAATAATCTGTTCGCCCGCGCCTAACGGCGCGGGCATCGGTTCTCACCGGGGTTAGCGCATGACAGAATCCAGTATCGGCGTTACTGCGCGTATGGTTTCCGCAGCCCCTTTAACTCCCTGTTTTTTTTGTTCCGCAGCCCAGGTTGTTTGCACCTCTGAGTAATGGCTGTCAGCCTGCCAGGCCATTTGTTCTTCATGACTCAAATACCGTACCGTCACCCCTTCGTCCTCCATCTTTTTCACCAAAGAGACCACGCTACTGTCCAGCACTGTTCCCATGTTGGTTAGCGTGCTGGCAGCGGCGCGCTGTATGGCTTGTTGATCCTGTTTTTCAAGACCATTCCAGGTCTCCTGATTCATGACCAGGAGGTAAACATGCCCGAGCCACAGTGAAGGTGAGAATAAAAGGTGGGGAGCGACATGATGTGCCTTCAGGTCATATCCACTGTCGAGATTCACAATCAACCCTGAGAGTTTACTGTTGCCTAATGCCTCAGCGATGGCGGGTGTCCAGGGCATCGTGACCGGGGTTGCGCCCGCATTCTTCAGAAAACCCTTGTGCCAGAAGCTGGCGGTGCGCCAGGTTTCTCCCTTCAGATCGGCTAAGGTTTGCAGAGGTTTGGCACTAAAGAAACCGGCCGGGTAGCCGAGGAAAAATTGCAGGTTAACGAGGTTATTTTTCTTCAACTCCTCGCTGAATGCGGGTAGTTCACTGAATACGCGTCGAAAAAATTCGACTTGTTTGCCTCCCAGGCCTGGTCCTACCGGAAAGCTTTTGAAAATCTGATGTAACGGCAGTGCTTCAGGGGTGTATTCCGGCACCACAATGCCTATATCGGCTTTCTTTCCTTCCCCAAGCGTTTTCAGCGCGGCGTAACTTGTAGCGAGCTCGCCGTTCCAGTGGGCATCAATTTTTAGCCGCCCCTGTGACTCTTTTTCGATGGCGGCAAAGAAGACCGTCTTGATAAGCAGTGTGCGCATGCCGCCATAGGGTTCATGGTCGGTGTAACGCAACACTGTCTCACTTAAGGCCTGGGCTGGAATACTCAGTAAAATCATCACAAGTGGGAGGCAGCGGGAAAGGAGGGCGTTGTGTAGCATAGTAAGTCCTTTTTTAATGGAAAGCGTCTCGTCTTTATCAGGTCACAACCATAAAAAAATTCCACTTCTCGTCGGTAGTTATCGGCGGTCAAATTCTGAAAACGGCATTATCAGTAGTACTTATCAAGGATTAATTTTTTCAATTTCCTCTAATAATTTTTAGCAGGTATAGTCAGCCTGCTGAAATAAATGACGGGGAAATGAACGTGGTATCTTATTATTTTCAAGGGCTTATCCTTGGGGCGGCGCTTATTCTGCCTCTGGGTCCGCAAAATGCATTTGTGATGAATCAGGGGATCCGGCGGCAATACCATCTTATGACCGCTTTTCTTTGTACCTTCAGCGATTTGCTGCTTATTTGTGCGGGCATTTTTGGTGGCAGCGCACTGCTTATGCAGTCACCCTGGCTGCTGGCGCTGGTGACCTGGGGTGGCGTCGCTTTCCTGCTCTGGTATGGCTTCGGTGCATTCAAAACGGCGGTAAGTCGCAACATTGAACTCACTACCGCAGGAGCCATGAAGCAGGGACGGTGGAAAATTGTTGCCACCATGCTGGCGGTGACCTGGCTTAACCCGCATGTGTATCTGGATACTTTTGTCGTACTCGGGAGCCTTGGGGGGCAACTTGACGCCGTGCCGAAGCGCTGGTTTGCGATGGGGACTGTCAGCGCGTCGGTTATCTGGTTTTTTGGTCTGGCGCTGCTGGCTGCCTGGTTTGCTCCCCGACTGCGCACCGCCAAAGCCCAGCGTATTATTAATACGATTGTCGGTCTGGTGATGTGGGTAATTGCAGCTCAACTGGCAAAAGAGGGCCTTGCGCATGTTCATGCGCTATTTAACTCGGTGTAGTCTGATGGACAAACCGGCATAGCCCGCTACTCTTGCTGCGAGGCGTGCCGTTTCTTACGGGCGTGAAAAGCAACATGGAGGAGCAACTGTGAAATTCAAAATGATGGCCCTGGCGGCATTAGTAGGAGTAAGTGCAATGTCGGTTCAGGCAAGTGAACTGCCTGACGGACCTCATATTGTCACTTCAGGCACATCAAGCGTGGATGCAGTGCCGGATATCGCGACTCTGGCGATTGAGGTGAATATCGCAGCGAAAGACGCCGCATCTGCTAAGAAACAAGCCGATGAGCGCGTGGCCCAGTACCTGAGCTTCCTCGATCAGAATGGCGTGGTGAAGAAGGATATCGATTCAGCGAACCTGCGCACCCAGCCGGATTACGATTATCAGAACGGTAAGAGTGTGCTCAAAGGCTGGCGTGCAGTGCGCACCGTGGAAGTGACGCTGCGTGATTTAGAAAAGCTAAACTCACTGTTAGACGGCGCGTTAAAAGCGGGGTTGAATGAAATTCGCTCTGTTTCCCTGGGCGTTGCGCAACCCGAATCGTATAAAGATAAAGCGCGTAAAGCCGCGATTGATGACGCTGTTCATCAGGCAGAACAGCTGGCAGCGGGCTTTAATGCCAAAGTCGGCCCGGTGTACAGCGTCCGTTACCACGTCTCTAATTACCAGCCGACGCCGATGGTGCGGATGATGAAAGCGGAAGCTGCACCGGTTTCCGCGCAGGAGACCTACGAACAGCCAACCATTCAGTTCGCCGATCAGGTTGACGTGGTGTTCCAGCTTGAGCCTGCCGCCGCCCAGGGCGAACCGCAGGCCGCAGCAAAATAATACTTTTTACCCTCTCTTTCGGGAGAGGGTTTCATGACACATCCTGCCTTAAAACCTTATGCCCGTATTCCAGAAGAGCATCCGTCACGTTGCGCATCATGCGGCTTTCCGGCGCAAAGCGGTGCCAGTAGAGCATGCGACGCTGAAGCAGCCCTGGCGTCAGGTCGATTAACTCACCGGCATTCAACTCTCTTTCAATCTGCAGATGCGGGATCATGCAGCAGGTCGTGCCCTGGCGCGCCAGCTGGACAAAGGCTTCTGATGAGTTAACGATATGGCAAGGTACGCTGCCCGGCGGCAGGTCAAAGTTCTGCTGTAAAAAGGCCTGATGCATATCGTCGAGATGATCGAAAGCCACGGCGGGCGCTTTGAGCAGCGCAGAACGGGTCACACCGTTCGGGAAGTAACGTTCTGCAAAGGCTTTGGAACCCACGAACAGGTAATCGAGCGCACCCAGTTGATCGACAAGACAGCTCGGCAGCGCCTGCGGCTGAATACTCACCGCACCCACCACTTCCCCGCGACGCAGGCGTTCCTGGGTACGTGTTTCATCTTCCACTTGCAGGTTCAGACGTATGGGGGAGTCTGCCAGTACCGGGGCCAGAGCCGGTAGCAGCCAGGTGGCCAGGCTGTCGGCGTTGACCGCCAGAGAAAGCAGCAGGGGAGTCGACCCCGTCTGCTCATCGCCCAGCCACTCATCTTCCAGTAACTCAACCTGGCGCAACAACGCCAGCAATTTTTGCCCCTGTTCGGTCGGACGAGGCGGTACGGTGCGCACCAGCAGCGGTTGACCGAACATATTTTCCAGTTGCTTAATACGCTGCGATACGGCGGACTGAGTGATACACAGCTTTTGCGCGGCGCGCTCAAACCCGCGTTCACGAATGACCGCATCAAGTGCCTGTAACGTTCTGTAGTCCGGACGTTTCATTGCTTCGAGTTACTCCTGCAAAATAATTACTCAGCACTATGACATAAAAATTTGTCACTGGCAGACGAAAATACGTCTGCCAGTTATGTGACGAGGCTCACAGGGACTTTTAGCCTGCCTGTGCTTTATAATGCGGCCTGAATTTCATATCACAGGCGAACGACCATGACGCAGGACGAACTGAAAAAAGCAGTAGGCTGGGCAGCACTCGACTATGTTGAACCGGGCACTATCGTAGGTGTGGGGACAGGTTCCACCGCCGCACACTTTATTGATGCACTCGGAACAATGAAAGGGCAGATTGAGGGGGCGGTATCCAGCTCCGATGCTTCCACAGAAAAACTTAAAAAACTGGGTATTACTGTCTTTGATCTTAACGAAGTCGATCGTCTTGGGATCTACGTTGATGGCGCCGATGAGATCAACGGCAACATGCAGATGATCAAAGGCGGCGGTGCCGCGCTGACGCGTGAGAAGATCATCGCGTCCGTTGCTGACAAGTTTATCTGCATTGCGGATGCATCCAAACAGGTCGATATTCTGGGGGCGTTCCCGCTGCCGGTTGAAGTCATTCCTATGGCGCGCAGTGCGGTCGCCAGGGAGCTGGTTAAGCTGGGCGGTCGTCCTGAGTACCGTCAGGGCGTGGTGACGGACAACGGTAACGTCATTCTCGATGTATTCGGTCTGGAAATTATTGATCCGGTTGCGCTGGAGAATACGATCAACGGTCTTCCGGGCGTGGTCACGGTCGGCCTGTTCGCTAATCGTGGTGCGGATGTTGCCCTGATTGGTAGCGCCGACGGCGTCAAAACCATTGTGAAATGATCTGAGTGGGGGAGCACTTCCCCCCTCTGAAAAAAATTTGATGCCGGAATTTGGTGACTTCTGTCACATTTACCTGCCCCTCCTTATCTTCCTGCCGTACCTTAAGCCATTTTTAGCATATTCATCTGCCATTTATGGCTGTATGACTTTTCCTCACAACGGCGACGCAAACGTTCATATTGCTGCAATAGTTTTTTTTGATATGTTGACTGCAGCGGATGATATTCCACACAACATCAGTTATGACAAAAAACAGGGTCGGGTAAATGGCAAAGGTATCACTGGAGAAAGACAAAATTAAGTTTCTGCTCGTCGAAGGAGTGCATCAGAAAGCACTCGATAGCCTTCGTGCTGCAGGTTACACCAACATTGAGTATCACAAAGGCGCGCTGGACAGCGAGCAGCTCAAAGAGTCTATCCGTGATGCCCACTTTATCGGTTTACGTTCCCGTACCAACCTCACTGAAGAGATTATTGCGGCGGCGGAAAAACTGGTCGCGGTCGGCTGCTTCTGTATCGGTACCAACCAGGTTGACCTCGACGCCGCGGCGAAACGCGGGATTCCGGTGTTCAACGCCCCGTTCTCGAACACCCGTTCTGTCGCAGAGCTGGTGATCGGTGAACTGCTGCTGCTGATGCGCGGTATTCCGGAAGCGAATGCCAAAGCGCACCGTGGTATCTGGAACAAGCTCGCTGCGGGCTCTTACGAAGCGCGTGGTAAGAAGCTGGGTATTATCGGTTACGGCCACATTGGTACGCAGTTAGGCATCCTGGCGGAATCCCTCGGAATGCATGTCTTTTTCTATGACATTGAAAGCAAACTGCCGCTGGGCAACGCCACTCAGGTACAGCACCTCTCCGATCTTCTGAACATGAGTGATGTGGTCAGTCTGCACGTTCCGGAAAATGCATCGACCAAAAACATGATGGGTGCTGAAGAGATTGCCCTGATGAAACCCGGCTCGCTGCTGATTAACGCCGCGCGCGGCACGGTAGTGGATATTCCGGCGCTGTGTGATGCCCTTAAGCGTAAGCATCTGGCCGGTGCGGCGATTGACGTCTTCCCGACGGAGCCGGCGACCAACAGCGATCCGTTCAATTCACCGCTGTGTGAATTCGACAACGTGATTCTGACGCCACACATTGGTGGTTCAACCCAGGAAGCGCAGGAAAATATCGGCCTGGAAGTGGCGGGTAAGCTTATCAAGTATTCCGACAACGGCTCGACGCTGTCTGCGGTTAACTTCCCGGAAGTTTCTCTGCCACTGCATGGTGGTCGCCGCCTGCTGCACATTCACGAAAACCGCCCGGGTGTCCTGACCGCCATCAACCAAATCTTTGCGGCCGAAGGCATCAACATTGCCGCCCAGTACCTGCAAACCACGCCGATGATGGGGTATGTAGTTATTGATATTGAAGCGGAAGAAGATGTAGCGCAGAAAGCGCTACAGAGCATGAAGGCCATTCCTGGCACCATTCGCGCCCGTATGCTGTACTAATCCACTTCTGCCGGACGGAGATCCCCGTCCGGCCTGTTGTCTTATGCGCATACTTCTTGTTCTGTGGCGGGTGTTATGACAAGTACCATGCTAAGAGGCGGCGCATTTATCCTGCTGCTTATTCTCATTTATACCGGTATCAACACTGCCGATAAAATGACCTGGCTTATGGAGGTCATCCCGGTCTGTGTGGTGGTCCCGTTACTGCTATTGACCCGGGTGCGTTATCCACTGACGCCCTTGCTTTATACCCTGATTTTTTTCCATGCGCTGATACTGATCGTGGGCGGAATGTATACCTACGCCAAAGTGCCTGTTGGTTTTGATGTGCAGGCGTGGCTGGGGCTGAGCCGCAACCCCTACGATAAACTGGGCCACTTTTTCCAGGGGCTGGTGCCTGCGCTGGCAGCGCGGGAGATCCTCATCCGTGGCGGCTATGTGCAGGGACGTAAAATGGTCGCGTTTGTGGTGTGCTGCATTGCGCTGGCGATTAGCGCCTTCTATGAGCTGATTGAATGGTGGGCGGCGCTGGCAATGGGGCAGGGCGCGGATGATTTCCTGGGTACGCAGGGCGATCCCTGGGATACGCAATCAGACATGCTGTGCGCGTTACTCGGCGCGCTCACGACGGTGTTCGTGCTGGCACGCTGGCATAACCGGCAGATTCGCCAACTTCCTGCTCAATAAAACATGGCTGCGCGTTACCCGCGCGGCCATTCCCACACCCTTGATGGCGTGACGACCGCAGGGAGTGGAATATCCCACTCTTCGACGGGCAACGCGTCCACCTGCTGACAGTCATGAGCAAATCCTACTGGCTGCACGTTGTAACGCTGCCAGTGTTGCAGCGTACGATCGTAAAAGCCGCCGCCCATACCCAGCCGCTGCCCCTGTTCGTCGAAGGCGACGAGCGGGGTGACTAACACATCGAGCTTGTCGAGCGGCAGCACGTCGCGCACATCCAGCTTCGGCTCCTGAATTTTCAGACGATTCACTACCAGTTCACTATGTGGGTGGTAGTGCAGGAACAGCAAATTCCCCGGACTGAACGGGTGCAATACCGGAAGATAGACGCGTTTGCCGCTGCGCCATAGCTGCGCTATCAAAGGCCGCGTATCCAGTTCTCCGTCAAATGAGAGAAAGAGGGCAATGGTATGCGCCATCAGTACCGGTGGGTAAGCCATCATGCGTGCTGCGGCTTGTTCAGAAAGCTGCGTTTGTTGCTCAGAGGTCAGTGCCCGGCGACGTTGCCGTATCTCTTTGCGGATGTTCTGTCGGGAGGTGAGCGTTTCAACGAGTTGAGTCATGGTAGTGCAAGAAAGAAGGGGATCTCCGAGATGCCGCCGCAGGCTGTAACCCTTGAACCCTTGGTTCAAGGTGAATGTGTCGTCATGGTTTTAAGGCTTCTCGGACGGACCGAGCATGCTCACCAACCATGGAGCGCCACATTCTTGTGGTATGAAATATCGGCTCAGGGGACTGGCCCGCTTGCGAACATCTCAGAGAAATTTTGTCTTCACGGTCACTCTACCATAGTAGACCCTGAAGTGTTATTCAAACTTCTGACCCGGTCTGTCGGATATGCGACCCTGATCAAGCAATGCCTGTTCGATGGTCTGTTGAAGCATCCGAATACGCTGTTCCATGCTGGAGGCGTAGTCACGGGTTTTCGTCTTTTCCTGAGCCAGTTCGTAGCTAATATTCAACGCTGCGATAAAGACTAACTGCTCAGTATTGGTGACTCTAGTGCGAACTTTCAGATCTTGCAACCGCTGATTCAGATCCTCCGCGGCCTGATTTAACGCATCTTGCTGTTCAGGCGGGCAATTCACTCGCAGTGAACGGCCAAAAATTTGGATATCGACGGGTTGTGCAGACATGCCACCTTCCTGCTGTTTGACTGCGCTCTGCCTTCGCAACCGAGTCCAGGCTGCGAAGGGGCGTCACTATAGCCACCCTGGAGAGAGGATTCAAGCTCTTTGCTATACCTTTAAGTACATGCAAACGCATGTAACGTGAAGTACGACGGGTATATCACCAGGGTCCAAAGTGGTAGCATACCATGAATATTCTCCCCAACGGCGACGAATGCGAATGTCTATACAGAACGAAATACCTGGTTACAACGATGTTGGTAAGTTACTCAACCAACAGGGCGTGGGACTTATCCCCGCCGAGATGCATGGACTGATTGCCGGCATGCTGTGCGGTGGCAACGGCGACGCCAGCTGGCAGCCGATGTTACATGACCTCACCAACGAAGGTCTGGCGTTTGGTCATGAGCTTGCCGAGGCCTTGCGCAATATGCATGCCGCGACCAGCGACTCACTGGAAGATGATGGTTTTCTCTTCCAGCTCTATTTACCTAATGGTGATGATGTCAGCGTGTTCGATCGTGCTGATGCCCTTGCCGGTTGGGTAAACCACTTCCTGCTGGGGCTTGGCGTCACGCAGCCAAAACTGGATAAAGTGACCGGCGAAACGGGCGAAGCGATTGATGATTTACGTAACATCGCGCAACTCGGTTACGACGAAGAGGAAGATCAGGAAGAGCTGGAAATGTCTCTGGAAGAGATAATTGAATACGTACGTGTCGCCGCGCTGCTGTGCCATGATTCATTCACACGCCAGCAACCTACGGCTCCTGAAGTGCGTAAACCTACCCTGCATTAATGTGTCTCGTCTACTGGAGGTGTCATGACACAGCCTGAGTTTCTCCGTCGCCGTCAGGCCTTGCTTGCGCAAATGGCCCCCGCCAGCGCGGCGCTTGTTTTTGCAGCACCGGAAGCCACCCGCAGTGCCGATAGTGAATATCCCTATCGGCAGAACAGCGATTTTTGGTACTTCACTGGCTTTAACGAACCGGAAGCGGTGCTGGTGCTGATCAAAAGTGATGACACTCACAACCACAGCGTGGTGTTCAACCGTATTCGGGATAAAAACGCGGAGATCTGGTTTGGCCGCCGTCTGGGCCAGGAGGCCGCGCCAGAAAAGCTGGCGGTTGACAGAGCGCTGCCGTTCCCTGAAATCGGTAAGCACCTGCCTGCGCTGCTGAATGGTCTGGATACGGTTTACCACGCTCAGGGCGAATATGCTTATGCTGATGACATCCTCTTCGCCGCGCTCGACACATTGCGTAAAGGCTCGCGACAAAATCTGACGGCGCCAGGTACGCTGACAGACTGGCGACCCATTGTGCACAATTTGCGCCTGTTTAAATCTCCCGAAGAAATCGCCGTGATGCGCCGCGCCGGTGAAATTTCTGCGCTGGCCCATACGCGGGCGATGCAAGCCTGCAGGCCTGGCATGTATGAATATCAGCTCGAAGGTGAAATTCATCACGAGTTTAACCGCCACGGCGCGCGTTTTCCCTCCTATAACACCATTGTCGGTGCCGGGGAAAACGGCTGTATTCTGCATTACACCGAAAACGAGAGCGTCATGCGCGATGGCGATCTGGTGTTGATTGACGCCGGGTGTGAATACCAGGGCTACGCCGGTGACATCACCCGTACTTTCCCGGTGAACGGCAAATTCACCCCGGCGCAGCGTGAAGTCTATGACATCGTACTGGAATCCCTTGAAACAGCACTACGCCTGTTTCGCCCCGGTACTTCCATTCAGGAGGTGACCGGCGAGGTGGTGCGCATCATGATTCGCGGGCTGGTTAAGCTTGGGATTCTGCACGGCGATATTGAAATCCTGATCGCAGAAAATGCCCATCGTCCCTACTTTATGCATGGCCTGAGCCACTGGCTGGGTCTGGATGTCCATGATGTCGGCGTTTACGGACAGGAGCGCTCCCGTGTGCTTGAGCCCGGTATGGTTATCACCGTTGAACCCGGCCTTTATATCTCACCCGATGCTGACGTACCTGCTGCCTACAAAGGCATCGGTATTCGTATTGAAGATGACATCGTCATTACCGAAGACGGCAATGAAAACCTCACTGCCAGTGTCGTCAAGCGTGCGGATGATATTGAGGCCTTAATGGCGGCGGCACGTCACTTATGAGCGTGATTATTGTCGGTGGCGGCATGACGGGCGCGACCTTTGCGCTGGCCATCTCACACTTAACCAAAGGGCGCCTGCCCGTGCATCTGGTGGAGGCTCGTGCGCCCGAGGCCAACCATCATCCTGGTTTTGACGCCCGCGCCATTGCGCTGGCGGCAGGCACCTGCCAGCAGCTCGCGCGCGTTGGGATCTGGTCGCATATTGCGAAAAACGCCACACCGATTACCACGGTGCACGTCAGCGATCGCGGGCATGCGGGTTTTGTGACCCTTAGCGCGCAGGATTATCGTATCGAGGCTCTCGGACAGGTGGTCGAGCTGCATGATGTCGGTCAGACCCTGTTTTCACTTCTGCGGCGTGCGCCTGGCGTCACGCTGCACTGCCCGGCCCGGGTCAGGAGCTTTACGCGCGACGAGCAGCAGGTCAGCGTAACGCTGGATGAGGGCGAGGTGATTAACGGCAGTTTGCTGGTGGCGGCAGACGGCTCCCGTTCGGCGCTGGGGGCGCAGTGTGGTATTCACTGGCATCAGGTGCCTTATCAGCAGGTAGCCATTATTGCCAATGTCACCACTGCGCTGGCGCATCAGGGGCGCGCGTTCGAACGTTTCACCTCTCACGGGCCATTGGCTATGCTTCCTATGTCTCAGGGCCGCTCTTCGCTGGTGTGGTGTCATCCTCTGGAAAAAGAGCACAGCGTATTGAGCTGGAGTGATGAGAAATTTTGCCACGAGCTGCAAAAGGCCTTTGGCTGGCGACTCGGCAAAATCGTGCATGCCGGTGCACGCAGTGCTTATCCGCTGGCGTTGACGACTGCCTCGTCACCTGTTTCCCACCGTACCGTCCTGGTCGGTAATGCTGCCCAGACGCTTCATCCCATCGCGGGGCAGGGGTTCAACCTGGGTATGCGGGATGTCATGACGCTCGCAGAAACGGTGGCTGAAGCCTGGAGTGCCCAAAACGATGTGGGCGGATATTCGGTTCTTACGCGTTACCGCGATCGCCGTTACGCCGACAAGCTGGCGACCATCGGGGTGACAGATGGATTAGTGCATCTGTTTGCTAACCAATGGGCACCCCTGGTCGTGGGGCGTAACGCGGGATTGATGGCAATGGAATTATTTACCCCGGCGCGTGATGCGCTGGCGCAGCGCACCCTTGGTTGGGTGGCGCGTTAAGGCCTGACTCAGGCTTCTGGAGCGAAGTGTGCAAAGTGTTGATGTGGCAATTGTTGGCGGCGGCATGGTCGGGCTGGCGCTGGCGTGTGGGTTGCAGGGGAGTGGTCTGCGCGTAGCCGTACTGGAGCAGCAGGCGCCCGTGCCGGTTCATGATGAAGACGCGCCACAGCTTCGCGTGTCAGCCATTAACGCTGCCAGTGAAAAACTCCTCTCCCGTCTGGGTGTCTGGTCAGCTATTACCGCTCGTCGGGTGAGCTGCTATCACGGCATGGAAGTGTGGGACAAAGACAGCTTCGGGCGTATTGCGTTTGACGATGCGAGTCTGGGCTACAGTCATCTCGGGCATATCGTCGAGAACGGCATTATTCAGCAGGCACTCTGGGAGAAGGCGCAGCAGTGTTCTGACGTCACGCTGACGGTTCCGGCGGCATTGCAGCAGGTAGCGTGGGGCGAGAATGAAGCCTTTATCACGCTTCAGGACGGCAATATGCTTACTGCTCGTCTGGTGGTTGGCGCTGATGGCGCGAACTCCTGGCTGCGCAACAAAGCGGACATTCCACTCACCTTCTGGGATTATGGCCACCACGCGATGGTCGCGACCATCCGCACCGTAGAATCTCATGAAGGGGTGGCGCGTCAGGTCTTCCATGATAAAAGTATTCTTGCTTTTTTGCCGCTGGCGGACCCGCATCTCTGCTCGATTGTCTGGTCTCTTCCCCCCGAACAGGCTGACAGGCTGCAGAAGCTCAGTGATGATGAGTTTAACCAGGCGCTTTGCGTTGCATTTGATAATCGTCTGGGGTTGTGCCGCGTTGAGAGCGAGCGGCAGATTTACCCGCTGACCGGTCGCTACGCGCGCCAGTTTGCCGGTCACCGCTTCGCGCTGGTGGGCGATGCTGCTCACACCATTCATCCTCTTGCCGGTCAGGGGGTAAATCTTGGCTTCATGGATGCAGCGGAGCTGATTACCGAGTTGCGCCGTTTGCATAGCCAGGGGAAAGACATTGGTCAGCATATGTATCTGCGTCGCTATGAGCGTAGCCGCAAGCACAGCGCGGCGGTAATGCTCGCAGGAATGCAGGGTTTTCGTGAGCTTTTCACCGGCACCCATCCGGCGAAGAAGTTGCTGCGCGATATCGGCCTCAAAATGGCCGACACGCTTCCGGGTGTTAAACCGCAGCTGTTGCGCCAGGCAATGGGCTTAAACGATCTCCCGGAGTGGTTACGTTAACTCCGTCACATTTCCCTTTCCGGTAACGGAAAGGGAACCCACCGCCTCATTTGAAAAATTCTAATTTCACCGCATTTTTCAGATTAGATATTCTCATGTCTTGTTTTTTCGGATTCGGGAAAAATATCGTTTTTAAAGCGCTAACAACTGCCTATTGGCGGTTTCGAGTCTGACAGACTTTCTTAATTCTTCATGATTCCTGTTTTAACGGAATAATATTCTGTCGATGCTCCTGGCGAAAATGGTCATAAGCTAATCTGATGACCCATTTTCTCTTATGGTTAAGCGCCGCTTTCGGTGATAAGTTCAGGCAAAAGTGAACGTTTGCGTCGGCAACCTGAAGTGGTGTTGATGCGCTCTCGTGCGGTGATTTTTTCGCCCCGGGACAACGTTATAGCCCCGCTTATTCGACGAGGAAAAGATGGCTCAGCAGACACCTTTATATGAACAACATACGCTGTGCGGCGCCCGCATGGTGGATTTCCACGGCTGGATGATGCCACTGCATTATGGTTCGCAGATAGATGAGCACCACACGGTGCGAACCGATGCCGGTATGTTCGATGTCTCGCACATGACAATTGTCGATCTTCGGGGCAGCCGCACCCGCGAATTCCTGCGTTATCTGTTGGCCAACGACGTCGCAAAACTTACCCAACCTGGCAAAGCGCTCTACAGCGGAATGCTAAATGCCTCAGGTGGCGTTATTGATGACCTCATCGTTTATTACTTTACCGAAGATTATTTCCGCCTCGTTGTAAACTCCGCCACCCGCGAAAAAGATCTCTCCTGGATAACCCAACACGCCGAACCTTTTGCCATCGACCTTACCGTCCGTGATGATCTGTCGCTGATTGCCGTTCAGGGGCCAAATGCGCAGGCCAAAGCTGCCACGCTGTTCAGCGACGAGCAGCGACACGCCGTTGAAGGCATGAAGCCCTTCTTTGGCGTTGAAACCGGCGATCTGTTTATTGCCACCACGGGCTATACCGGTGAAGCGGGTTATGAAATTGCGCTGCCGAATGAGAAAGCCGCAGATTTCTGGCAGGCGCTGGTTGCCGCTGGCGTCAGGCCATGTGGTCTGGGGGCTCGCGACACACTGCGTCTGGAGGCGGGCATGAATCTGTACGGCCAGGAGATGGATGAAGGCGTTTCACCGCTGGCAGCCAATATGGGCTGGACCATCGCATGGGAACCAGCCGGGCGTGACTTTATCGGACGTGAAGCGCTTGAAGCCCAACGCGAGAAGGGCACCGAACAGCTGGTCGGCCTGGTGATGACCGAAAAAGGGGTGCTGCGCAACGAACTCCCGGTGCGTTTTACCGATGTACACGGTAACGCGCAGGAAGGTGTGATAACCAGCGGAACCTTCTCGCCAACCCTTGGCTACAGTATTGCACTGGCGCGCGTGCCGGCGGGGATTGGTGATACGGCCATCGTCCAGATCCGTAACCGTGAAATGCCTGTCAAAGTGACCAAACCTGTTTTTGTACGCGCTGGCAAAGCCGTCGCGTGATTCATTCTTATTTGGAGATTTTGTGATGAGCAACGTACCTGCAGAACTGAAATACAGCAAAGAGCATGAGTGGCTGCGCAAAGAAGCGGACGGTTCTTATACCGTCGGTATTACCGAGCACGCGCAGGAGTTACTGGGCGATATGGTGTTTGTCGACCTGCCTGAAGTGGGCGCGACCGTTGCCGCGGGCGACGACTGTGCTGTTGCCGAATCGGTAAAAGCCGCCTCTGACATCTATGCGCCAGTAAGCGGTGAGATTGTTGCAGTAAACGATGCGCTGAGTGATTCTCCGGAGCTGGTGAATAGCGAGCCGTATGGCGAAGGCTGGATTTTCAAAATCAAAGCCAGTGACGAAACGGAAGTTGATGCGCTGCTGGATGCAACCGCCTACGCCGCACTGTTAGAAGACGAGTAATCGCTTTTCGCCCTCTCCCTTTGGGAGAGGGCCGGGTGAGGTGCCAACCTTCCCCTCACCCTAACCCTCTGCCAAAGGGCGAGGGAACACTTAATTCACTGCACGTTTCAGGAACCATCGCTCATGACACAGACTTTAAGCCAGCTTGAAAACCGTGGCGCTTTTATTGAACGTCACATCGGGCCGGATGCTCAGCAGCAGCAGGAGATGCTGAACACCATTGGTGCGGATTCATTACAGGATCTGATTGGCCAGATTGTCCCGAAAGACATCCAGCTTGCCACGCCGCCACAGGTGGGAGAGGCCGCTACCGAGTTCGCGGCGCTTGCGGAGCTGAAAGCGATTGCCGGTCGCAACAAGCGCTTTAAGTCTTATATTGGCATGGGCTACACCGCCGTGCAGTTACCGCCGGTTATCCTGCGCAATATGCTGGAGAATCCCGGCTGGTATACCGCCTATACGCCTTATCAGCCGGAAGTGTCTCAAGGTCGTCTGGAAGCACTGCTTAATTTCCAGCAGGTGACTTTAGATTTAACCGGGCTGGATATCGCCTCTGCCTCACTGCTGGACGAAGCCACTGCGGCTGCTGAAGCAATGGCGATGGCCAAACGCGTCAGTAAGCTTAAGGGGGCCACCCGCTTCTTCGTTGCCGCCGATGTTCACCCGCAAACCCTGGATGTGGTACGCACCCGCGCTGAAACCTTTGGCTTTGACGTCATCGTTGATGAGGCGAACAAAGTGCTGGATCACCAGGATGTCTTCGGCGTGCTGCTGCAACAGGTGGGGACCACCGGGGAAGTGCATGACTACAGCGCGCTGATTGCCGAACTGAAAGCCCGCAAAGTGGTCGTGAGCGTGGCGGCCGACATTATGGCGCTGGTGCTGTTAACGGCGCCGGGTAAACAGGGTGCCGATATCGTCTTCGGCTCCGCACAGCGCTTTGGCGTGCCGATGGGCTACGGTGGCCCGCATGCGGCCTTCTTTGCGGCAAAAGATGAATTCAAACGCTCGATGCCAGGCCGTATCATCGGTGTCTCGAAAGATGCGGCGGGTAATACGGCGCTACGCATGGCGATGCAAACCCGCGAGCAGCATATCCGTCGCGAAAAAGCGAACTCCAACATCTGTACTTCACAGGTGCTGCTGGCCAATATCGCCAGCCTCTATGCGGTTTATCATGGCCCGATTGGCCTGAAGCGAATCGCCGGTCGTATCCACCGTCTCACCGACATTCTGGCGACAGGTCTGCAGCAAAAAGGGCTGAAGCTGCGTCATGCTCACTACTTCGACACCCTGTGTGTGGAGGTGGCGGATAAAGCCGCCGTACTGGCACGTGCACAAGCCGCAGAGATCAACCTGCGCAGCGATACTATCAACGCCGTGGGTATCACCCTGGATGAAACCACCACGCGTGCCGATATTCAGGCGCTGTTCGCGGTGGTACTGGGCGATGCAAACGGACTGGACATCGATGTGCTGGACAAAGACGTCGCTCATGACAGCCGCTCGGTGCCTGCCGCCATGCTGCGTGACGATGCCATCCTGAGCCACCCGGTATTCAATCGCTATCACAGCGAAACTGAAATGATGCGTTATATGCACGCTCTGGAGCGCAAAGATCTGGCGCTCAACCAGGCGATGATCCCCCTGGGCTCCTGCACCATGAAGCTGAACGCCGCAGCGGAAATGATCCCCATCACCTGGCCGGAATTTGCGGAATTACATCCCTTCTGCCCGCCAGAACAGGCGGAAGGTTATCACCAGATGATCAACCAGCTCTCCGACTGGCTGGTAAAACTGACCGGGTACGATGCGCTCTGTATGCAGCCTAACTCCGGCGCGCAGGGGGAATACGCGGGCCTGCTGGCGATCCGTCACTACCATGAAAGCCGTAACGAAGGCCACCGTGATATCTGTCTGATACCGAGTTCTGCCCACGGCACCAACCCGGCCTCTGCTCAGATGGCGGGCATGCAGGTTGTGGTGGTCGCGTGCGACAAAAACGGCAACATCGATCTGGCCGACCTGCGTGCGAAAGCGGAACAGACCGGGGCAAACCTCTCCTGCATTATGGTGACCTACCCCTCAACACACGGTGTGTACGAAGAGACCATCCGTGAAGTGTGCGACATCGTGCATCAGTATGGCGGTCAGGTTTATCTTGACGGCGCGAACATGAACGCGCAGGTGGGGATCACGTCACCGGACTTTATCGGCGCAGACGTTTCCCACCTTAACCTGCATAAAACCTTCTGCATTCCACACGGCGGTGGCGGTCCGGGTATGGGGCCAATCGGGGTGAAAGCTCACCTTGCTCCGTTCGTTCCAGGACACAGCGTGGTACAGATAGAAGGTATGCTGACCCGCCAGGGCGCGGTCTCTGCGGCCCCCTTTGGCAGCGCCTCTATTCTGCCGATCAGCTGGATGTACATCCGCATGATGGGGGCTGAAGGGCTCAAACAAGCCAGTTCCGTTGCCATTCTGAATGCCAACTACATTGCCGCCCGCCTGAAAGCAGCCTTCCCGGTACTTTATACGGGGCGTGACGGGCATGTGGCTCACGAATGTATTCTCGACATTCGTCCGCTGAAAGAGGAGACCGGTATCAGCGAACTGGATATCGCCAAGCGCCTCATCGACTACGGCTTCCATGCGCCAACCATGTCCTTCCCGGTTGCCGGCACCCTGATGGTTGAACCGACGGAATCAGAAGGCAAAGCTGAACTGGATCGGTTTATCGACGCGATGCTGGCGATCCGCGCAGAGATTGAGCGTGTGAAAGCAGGGGAGTGGTCGCTGACAGACAACCCACTGGTCAATGCGCCGCATACCCAGAACGAACTGGCGGCGGAGTGGAGCCATGCGTATAGCCGAGAACTGGCGGTCTTCCCTGCGGGCGTGGCAAACAAGTACTGGCCGACGGTGAAGCGTCTGGATGACGTCTACGGCGACCGCAATCTGTTCTGCTCCTGCGTGCCGATGAGTGACTATCAGTAAATAAATCACACTATACTTCTGGCCGGGTCAGTGTTTGCTGCACCCGGCTTTTTTATTGGGAGAATGAAAAGTGGCAATTGCACTGGTGACCGGCGCAAGTCGGGGGATTGGCAAAGCAACGGCATTACAACTTGGCGCTGAAGGTTATACGGTGGCGGTGAATTATCAACAGAATGCACAGGCTGCGCAGTCGGTGGCAGACGCAATTGTGGCTGCAGGGGGCAGGGCGTTTGTAGTGCAGGCGGATATTGGCGATGAAGCGCAGGTTGTGGCAATGTTTCAGCGTCTTGATCAAGAGGGAGAGCCCCTTACCGCACTGGTGAACAACGCCGGCATTCTGTTTACCCAAAGTCGTGTGGAAGCACTGTCGGCAGAGCGTATCAACCAGGTATTGCGGACCAACGTGACGGGCACTTTTCTCTGCTGCCGCGAAGCCATCAAACGCATGACGCGCCAGCATGGCGGGCAGGGCGGCGCGATTGTGAACGTCTCCTCAGCTGGTGCCAGGCTGGGATCGCCGGGGGAGTATGTCGACTATGCGGCTTCAAAAGGGGCGATGGACACGCTTACCACCGGGCTTTCGCTTGAAGTGGCGGCACAGGGCATTCGCGTGAACAGTGTGCGTCCGGGATTTATCTATACGGATATGCATGCATCCGGCGGTGAACCGGGTCGAGTGGATCGGGTTAAAGCCTCTTTGCCGATGCAGCGCGGCGGCCAGCCGGAAGAGGTGGCGCAGGCCATTGTATGGCTACTAAGCGAGAAAGCGTCCTATGTAACGGGAAGCTTTATTGAACTGGCGGGCGGGAAGTAAGCGGCAGTGCCTCACTCCGGCCTTCTTGCAAACGAACGAGGGGGAAATCGGTTGAGCCAGTACCGCGCCGAAGGGTTTCTCCTCCGAAGGGGCTGAGAAATCGTGAGTAATATGAGATTTTGCAGCGATATCTATGTGCAATGAGAATAAAACAGTTATCGCCCTGGCACGTTCACGGGTTCTGGTGTGACAGAGAAGCAAGGAACATAAGATGAACGGAATGCCCTCAGAGCCGCATGTTTCCCCTCACCCTGACCCTCTCCCCAGAGGGGAGAGGGGACTGCCCGTGCTCGTATTTTTTATGGGGATCCCTCAACCTGTCGGGTGAAGGTCACAATGAGGAAATCCCGGTCAGATACTCTCGCCGTTGCTGGCGATCACGGTTTTATACCAGTCAAAGCTCTTCTTACGGGAACGGGACATGTCGCCGGTGCCGTCGTCGTGCTTGTTCACATAGATGAAGCCGTAGCGTTTGCTGTACTGACCGGTGGTGAAGGAGACGCAGTCGATGCAGCCCCACGGGGTATAACCCATCAGCTCTACGCCGTCATAAGTGACCGCTTCCACCATCTCTTTAACGTGAGCACGCAGGTAATCGATACGATAGTCGTCGTTGATGCTGCCATCTTCTTCCACTTTATCGTAAGCGCCAAAACCGTTTTCTACGATGAACAGCGGTTTCTGGTAACGCTCGTAAAGTTCGCAAAGTGCGTAACGCAGGCCTACCGGGTCAATCTGCCAGCCCCAGTCAGAGGCTTTCACGTGCGGGTTCGGCACGCTGCCCTGGAAGCCAGAGATAGCATCACCGGTACCGCCTTCAGCTTTCACTGCGTTGGTCATGTAGTAGCTGAAGCCCAGGTAATCGCAGGTGCCTTCGCGCAGAGCCTGCTCGTCACCGGCTTCCATCCGAATGTTGAAGCCACGGCGTTCCCACTCATTCAGCACGTAGGAAGGGTAGTAACCACGCAACTGCACGTCGGTGAAGACGTAGCGTTGACGCATGGATTCCTGAGCAAACATCACATCTTCTGGTTTGCAGGAGAACGGATACAACGGCACCATCGCCAGCATGCAGCCAATCTGCATCTCCGGGTTGATGCGGTGGCCAATTTTCACCGCCAGCGCGCTTGCCACAAACTGGTGGTGCAGCACCTGGTACATGGTCTCTTCCGGATTTTCATGGTCGGTATAGACCACGCCGGAACAGCAGTAGCCAAACAGCGGTGCGCGCCAGTTACGCTGGTTGTTGATCTCGTTAAAGGTCATCCAGTATTTGACCTTGGTTTTATAACGTTCAAAGACCACTTCAGCGAAGCGAACAAAGAAATCAACGACTTTACGGTTAGTCCAGCCGCCGTACTCCTGCACCAGATGCAGTGGCATCTCGAAGTGTGAGAGGGTGATAACCGGTTCGATGTTATATTTGAGCAGCTCGTCAAACATATCATCATAGAATTTCAGACCTTCTTCATTCGGCTGCAGTTCATCCCCTTTCGGGAAGATGCGGGTCCAGGCGATGGAGGTACGGAAGCATTTGAAGCCCATCTCAGCGAAGAGTTTGATGTCTTCTTTGTAGTGGCTGTAGAAGTCGACGGCTTCGTGGTTCGGATAGTATTTCCCTTCGATGACGTCCTGAGTAATTTCACGCGGTACGCCGTGTGCGCCACCGGTCAGTACATCACAGATACTCGGGCCTTTACCGCCTTTATCCCAGCCGCCTTCAACCTGATGCGCAGCAACCGCGCCGCCCCATAAAAAATCTTTTGGTAAGGTTAGTTTTTTCATTATCGCTCGTCCCGCTTAATTAATTTCTGCGCTCGAGTCTAACAAAGGGAATAAAAATGTCACGATATAACAAATTACCGCAGCGGTAATTTGTTACATCAAAAAAACAGCATGTTTTTTTATGCTATTTTTCTCGCCAGTTTGCGGCCAAGAGATTCAAGAATATAAATGACCGGGATCTGAGTCGTAATATCATACACCCCGGCAATGCGGGTTTGGGGGACATGCCAGGAGAGATTGAAGTCGGCGAGCTTCGCCAGACGGGAGTGTTCGTGGCTGGTTATCGACAACACTTTGCAGTGGTGAAGGCTGAACTGGCTGGCGAAACGCAGGATCTCTTCCGTTTCGCCAGAGACGGAAAGCACAATAGCCAGCGCATTTCTTGCCATATCATTAGTGACCGGAAAATAAGGGTCATCAATATGGTTGCTAAACTTTCCAATATTTGAAAAAAATCGCGCGCCATATTTAGCCAGCGCACCGGAAGTCCCTGCACCAACAAATATAATGCGTTCTGATGATAATATTATTTCAACGGCCTTATCCAAAAGAATATCAAAATCATCGTTATTGACGCTTTTAAAAAAACTAATAATTTCGCTTGCGCCGAAATTAGGTTGCTGAGGTTCATTCTGCTCTAAATATAATTTAAAGCGCACGCGAAATTCGGAATAACCTTCGCAGTGCAGTTTGCGGCAGAAGCGCAGCACCGTGGTGGTGGAGACGCCTGCGCCGTCGGCCAGTTCACGGATAGTCATGTACATCACTTTGTCACGGTTTTTGACGACATAGTTGTAGACCATCATCTCAAGATTGTTGAGACTGGCAATGGCGGCGTGGGAGAACATACTCACGGTGTCTGGTACTCACTTATCAGATTTCTCATCAGGGAATAATACCATGCAGTCGAACGACATTACCTTTTTTACACGCTTTGAGCGCGACATACTGGCCGGACGCAAAACCATTACGATTCGTGATGAAACGGAATCACATTTTAAGGTGGGAGAGGTTCTGCGGGTAGGGCGCTATGAAGACAATGTCTATTTTTGCACTATCCGGGTGAATGCGGTCTCTTCTGTCACCCTTGATACCCTCACCCTGCAGCATGCTGAACAAGAGAATATGACACTTGCAGAGCTTAAACAGGTGATTAGTGAGATTTACCCCGGGCAGAATAATTTTTATGTCATTGATTTTGAATGCCTTTGAAATAAATTACATGTGTAAGTTTAATTTGCAAATATAAAATATTGATTTTAAAAGGTTTGTATTTTTATGAAAATTATTTAAGCGAACAGGTGTGCACTGAAACCATTCTCAGTTACTCTATAGACGCAATGTTTCATTCGCGTTTTCCCGGAGTCAATCATGGTGGATAAACCACTTATCGCGCAGGGATATACACTGGCTGAGGAAATAGCCAACAGCATCAGTCATGGCATCGGGCTGGTGTTTGGGATTGTCGGACTGGTGCTTTTGCTGGTGCAGGCGGTAGACAGCAATGCCAGTACGCTGGCGATCACCAGTTACAGTCTCTATGGTGGCAGCATGATTTTGCTGTTTCTGGCCTCAACGCTTTATCACGCCATTCCCCATCAAAGGGCGAAAGGGTGGCTGAAAAAATTCGACCACTGTGCCATTTACTTACTGATTGCCGGAACCTACACCCCTTTTCTGCTTGTTGGCCTGGATTCGCCGTTAGCACGTGGACTGATGGTCGTGATCTGGAGCATGGCCCTGCTTGGGATCCTGTTTAAACTGACCATCGCGCATCGCTTCAAGGTCCTGTCGCTTGTCACCTATCTGGCGATGGGCTGGCTGTCATTGATAGTGATTTATGAGCTGGCAACCCGACTTTCTGTTGGCGGAGTCACGCTGCTGGCCCTGGGCGGTGTGGTCTATTCGCTGGGCGTGATTTTCTACGTCTGTAAACGCATTCCCTATAATCATGCTATCTGGCATGGCTTTGTGCTGGGAGGCTGCGTGTGCCACTTTCTGGCGATATATCTGTACGTGGGGCAGGTTTAAGCAAGATGGCCGGGCAGGGCGAAGCCGTCGCCCGGCAGCTAAACTTACTCGTCCAGTGAATAGGGCAGTGGCTCGATAGCAAGGGTGTTGGCGTCATCACGCACGCGGAACACGCTGTCGGGCTCCATGTCGTTATTCATCACCACCTGCACCAGAACGCGCCCATCATCCAGCTGTACCGCTGCCAGCACCGTACCGGTACGTCGCCAGTTCTCACCCATTTTCATCTCCAGGTCCTCCCCGGCGTCGGGCACGCGACTGGCATTGCCCGCGAGATACCACAGCGCACGCTTGTTGGCACCACGGAATTTCGCTCTGGCGACCATCTCCTGACCGGTGTAGCAGCCCTTTTTAAAACTAATGCCGCCCAGCGCCTGAATATTCGTTGCCTGTGGAATGAACTGCGCGCTGTTGGCGGCGTCAATTACGGGTTGCCCGGCTTCAATGTTCATCGCCAGCCATTGCTGGCTGTTGTTAAGTTGTGCTTCACCGCGCAACGCGTCGGTCACGCGCTCAGCCGTGGCGGTATCGGTAACCAGCAGAAAACGCTCAGCCGGATGTGCAAACCAAAGCAGGGTGGTCTCGCCTTCGCGAATGACTTGTTTTTCCGCATCCGGCAACTGTGTGAACAGATTTGCCAGAGCGGCCCGTGCCTGAAAACCGGCCACGCCGAGCAGGACTTTTTCATCATCAAGGGCGATGACGACCTTCGAGAAGACAGCATATTTCTTTAACTGGGTCAGTTGGTCGCTTGCTATGCTCCGGCGCAAAATCCAGTTAAACCCGTCTTCTTTACGGAACAGGCGCAGGTTGCTCCACATCTTGCCCTTCGCATCACAGTGCGCGGCCAGCAGATGCTGATCTTCAGCCAGAGCCGCCACATCAGCGGTTACCTGCCCTTGCAGGTATTTTTCACTGTCCGCACCCGTAATGGAGCCTAAGGACCAGTCATCAAGGGTCATGAGTGTCAGCGGCAAACGCGCAGAGGCGGTCGGCTGACGCGGAGGAAACGGAGTAAAAGCCATAAATAGTATCCTGATTAGCCTGACGCGGTGTCATCACATAATGGTAAAAGAGCCATCCATCATTGCAAGCGATAAAAACAGGCGATTTGTGCGCTAATAACGCGTTGCGAGGTGCCACGTAAAAAGAGGTAATGGTTTACAACTCTAAGACTTATTCCGGAAGTCTCCTCGTAAATCAAAATATTCCGCTAATGGATGATTAAAAACACGTTACAATGGATTCCCATCGCGGCTATGCAGGAATCAGAAATGGATATTAACAACAAAGCCCGTATTCACTGGGCATGCCGACGCGGAATGCGTGAACTTGATATTTCTATCATGCCTTTTTTTGAGCATGAATATGATTCGCTAAGCGACGACGATAAGCGCGTTTTTGTACGTCTTCTCGAAAGTGATGATCCAGACTTATTTAATTGGCTTATGAATCACGGCAAACCGCAGGATAGCGAGTTGCAACGGATGGTACAGTTAATTCAAACACGGAATCGGGAACGTGGTCCTGTGGCAATCTGATTTACGCGTCTCATGGCGCTCACAATGGCTTTCCTTACTCCTTCATGGTCTGATGGCGGCCTTTGTATTGCTGGTCCCCTGGCCATTAAGTTACACGCCACTCTGGCTGTTGTTACTGTCGCTGGTGGTGTTTGACTGCGTGCGAAGTCAGCGCCGAATCAATGCCTGTCAGGGTGAAATTAAACTGCTAATGGATTCCCGTCTGCGCTGGCAGGGTATGGAGTGGGAGATTGTCGGCACGCCCTGGATGCTGAGTACCGGGATGATGGTGCGTTTGCGGGGAAGTAAAGAGAGGCGTCGGCAGCATTTATGGCTCGCAGCGGACAGTATGGATGCGCAGGAGTGGCGCGATCTGCGCCGAATGATTTCGCAACAGTCGGCGCAGGGACAGAACTAACAGCCTTCATCAGGCGAACTGTTCAGCCATCTCCAGCAGGATTTGTTCGCACCAGCTTTGCAGGCGCTCATCACTGAGATCGTACTGATTAGTTTCATCTAGTGCCAGGCCAACAAAAAGCTGACCGTCGGCAATGACGGGCTTGGCACTGGTAAACTCATAGCCCTCGGTTGGCCAGTAACCGACAAATTTTGCCCCGCGTGGCGCCAGTTTGTCATGGAGCATGCCCAGCGCGTCCAGGAACCATTCCCCGTATCCAAGCTGGTCACCCATACCGTAAAGCGCAATAATTTTACCCTCCAGTTTAAGGGTATCGAGCTTGTCCCAGATGGCTTCCCAGTCTTCCTGCAGCTCGCCAAAATCCCAGGTCGGAATGCCGAGGATTAACGCGTCATACTGCTCCATCAGCTCAGGACCGTCATCTTTAAGGTTGTGTAAGGTCACCAGTTCTGGGCCAATGATGTCGCGGATTTTCTCTGCCGCCATCTCGGTATAGCAGGTACTGGAGCCATAAAACAGACCGATGTTCATAACGTAAACGTCTCAATTCTGGATGTGTCTTTGCCAGCAGTGTACCAGAATCAGGTGGCAATCAGGCATAATGCAACGACACGAATGAAGGAGAGGTTGGGATGGAAGAGGATCTCGCACGCATCGAACAGTTTCTTGATGCCCTCTGGCTTGAGCGTAATCTCTCAGAAAATACGCTCAGCGCATATCGTCGCGATCTTCAGGGGCTGGTCGAGTGGCTGCATCATCGTGAACTGAGTCTGCAAGACGCGCAAGCAGAGGATTTACAAGCATTACTTGCTGAAAGAATGGCAGGAGGCTACAAAGCGACCAGCTCGGCGCGCTTGCTGAGTGCGATGCGTCGTTTCTTCCAGCATTTATATCGGGAGAAATTTCGTCAGGACGATCCCAGCGCGCTGCTGGCATCACCGAAACTGCCCCAGCGTCTTCCGAAGGATCTGAGTGAAGCGCAGGTTGATCGCTTGTTAGCATCGCCAGCCATTGACCAACCACTGGAGTTACGCGATAAAGCCATGCTGGAAGTGCTTTACGCCACCGGTTTGCGTGTTTCTGAACTGGTGGGGCTGACCATGAGTGACATCAGCCTGCGTCAGGGCGTGGTACGCGTGATCGGCAAAGGGAACAAAGAGCGGCTGGTGCCGTTGGGCGAAGAGGCGGTGTACTGGGTTGAAACCTGGCTCCAGCACGGCCGCCCCTGGCTGCTCAACGGGGTCTCAAATGATGTTCTGTTTCCGAGCCAGCGCGCGCAGCAGATGACGCGGCAAACTTTCTGGCATCGCATTAAGTATTATGCGCAACTGGCGGGTATTGACAGCGAAAAGCTCTCACCGCACGTTTTGCGTCATGCGTTCGCTACGCATTTACTCAATCACGGTGCAGACTTACGTGTGGTACAGATGTTACTTGGCCACAGCGATCTCTCCACCACCCAGATTTATACGCACGTTGCGACAGAGCGACTGCGACAGCTTCATCAACAGCATCACCCTCGGGCCTGATGGCTGGTTACTAAGGATTTGTTATGAAAAAAGGTTTTATCGCATTGACCCTGATGGCCGCCGCGCTGACCGGGGTTGCACATGCTGATGATGCAGCAATCAAAGCGTCACTGGCAAAACTGGGCGTGCAGAGCTCAGATATTCAGCCCGCGCCAGTGGCGGGGCTGAAAACGGTGCTTACCAACGGCGGTGTGCTTTACGTCACTGAAGATGGTAAACACATCATCCAGGGGCCGATGTATGACGTGAGCGGCGCGCAGCCGGTCAACGTGACCAACAAGCTGCTGATGACGCATCTTAACGCGCTCGAAAAAGAGATGATTGTTTATAAAGCGCCGCAGGAAAAACACGTTATCACCGTCTTCACCGACATCACCTGTGGCTATTGCCACAAACTGCATGAAGAGATGGCCGACTATAACGCGCTGGGGATCACCGTGCGTTACCTGGCCTTCCCGCGCCAGGGGCTGGAAAGCCAGGCTGAGCAGGATATGAAAGCCATCTGGTGCGCTAAAGATCGCAACAAAGCTTTCGATGACGCAATGGGCGGCAAAGGGGTAAAACCGGCCAGCTGCGATGTGGACATTGCCGACCATTACGCGCTGGGCGTGCAGTTTGGCGTAAACGGTACGCCGGCGATGGTGTTAAGTAACGGCTATGTCGTACCGGGTTACCAGGGGCCGAAAGAGCTTAAAGCCTTCCTCGATGAGCATCAGAAACAGACCAGCGGTAAATAACGCCAGTGAAATCTGAAATACATCTTCGCCGCCGCGAAGCGAATGATACCACGGCGCTTCCGGCGGATTTGCACCCGTTATTACGTCGTTTATATGCCAGTCGCGGCGTATGTCAGGCAAGCGATCTGGAGCGGAGCGTAAAAGGTATGCTGCCCTGGCAGCGCCTGCACGGGATAGACAAAGCCGTTGAGGTTCTCTACAACGCCCTGCGTGAAGGTCTGCGCATTATGGTGGTCGGGGATTTTGACGCAGATGGTGCGACCAGCACCGCGCTCAGCGTACTGGCGTTACGTGCGCTGGGCGGCGAGAACATCGCTTATCTGGTGCCGAACCGCTTTGAAGATGGTTATGGCCTGAGCCCGGAAGTGGTGGATCAGGCCCATGCCCGCGGCGCGCAATTCATTCTAACCGTTGATAACGGCATCTCCTCTCATGCGGGTGTTGATCGCGCCCATCAACTGGGGATCCCGGTGCTGGTTACCGATCACCACTTGCCAGGCGACACCCTGCCGGAGGCGGAGGCCATTATTAACCCCAACCTGCGCGAGTGTGATTTCCCGTCGAAATCGCTGGCGGGGGTGGGCGTGGCGTTTTATCTGATGCTGGCGCTTCGTACCTTTTTGCGCGACAACGGCTGGTTTGAAAGCCGGGGTATCGCAATTCCAAACCTGGCCGAACTGCTCGATCTGGTAGCGCTCGGTACCGTGGCCGATGTGGTGCCACTCGATGCCAATAACCGCATTCTCACCTGGCAGGGCCTGAGTCGCATCCGTGCAGGAAAATGCCGCCCCGGTATTAAAGCCCTGCTGGAAATTGCCAATCGCGATGCGCAAAAGCTGGCGGCCAGCGATTTAGGCTTTGCGCTGGGGCCGCGCCTGAACGCCGCCGGGCGACTGGATGACATGTCCGTCGGCGTAGCCCTGCTGTTAAGTGAAAACCTCGGGGAAGCTCGCGTGCTGGCAAGCGAACTGGATGCCCTCAACCAGACCCGCAAAGAGATTGAGCAGGGGATGCAGGCGGAAGCGCTGATGCTTTGTGAAAAACTTGAGCGCAGTCGTGACACGCTGCCGGGTGGCCTGGCGATGTACCATCCCGACTGGCACCAGGGCGTGGTGGGTATTCTGGCCTCACGTATTAAAGAGCGTTTTCACCGCCCGGTCATTGCCTTTGCGCCAGCCGGTGAAGGCACTCTAAAGGGGTCAGGGCGCTCCATTCAGGGCTTGCACATGCGGGACGCGCTGGAGCGTCTGGATACCCTTTACCCTGGCCTGATGATCAAGTTTGGTGGTCATGCGATGGCGGCGGGCCTGTCGCTGGAAACATCGCGTTTTGAAGAGTTCCAGCGCTGTTTTGGTGAACTGGTCACCGAGTGGCTGGATCCATCGTTGCTTCAGGGTGAAATTCTCTCTGACGGCCCGCTGGCACCCCAGGAGATGACGCTGGAGATAGCCGAGATGCTGCGTGAGGCGGGTCCGTGGGGTCAGATGTTCCCCGAACCGACCTTCGACGGTGAATTTCGTATTCTGCAACAACGGCTGGTGGGCGAGCGCCATCTGAAAGTGATGCTGGAGCCGGTTGGCGGTGGGCCACTGCTTGATGGCATTGCTTTTAATGTCGATACCACCTGTTGGCCGGATAATGGTGTGCGACAGGTGACAGCCGCTTACAAACTGGACGTGAACGAGTTTCGCGGCAACCGCAGCGTGCAACTGATCATTGAAAATCTCTGGCCAATTTAGCGCCAGTAATCTCTACTAATAAGGGCGTGGATCCGCTACAATTCCGCCCTTATGACCGCATTTTGACAAGTCCATTAAAAGAAAACAGACCATGTTTGAAATCAATCCGGTAAAAAACCGCATTCAAGACCTCACAGAGCGCTCCGACGTTCTTAGGGGGTATCTTTGACTACGATGCCAAGAAAGAGCGTCTTGAAGAAGTAAACGCCGAGCTGGAGCAGCCGGACGTCTGGAACGAACCTGAACGCGCACAGGCGCTGGGTAAAGAGCGTTCCTCCCTCGAAGCTATTGTAGACACCCTCGATCAGATGAGTCAGGGGCTGGAAGATGTTTCCGGTCTGCTGGATCTCGCGGTTGAAGCGGAAGATGAAGAGACCTTCAACGAAGCCGTTGCCGAACTCGACGTGCTGGAAGAGAAGCTGGCGCAGCTTGAGTTTCGTCGTATGTTCTCTGGTCAGTACGATAACGCCGACTGCTACCTGGATATTCAGGCCGGTTCTGGCGGCACCGAAGCGCAGGACTGGGCGAGTATGCTCACCCGCATGTATCTGCGCTGGGCCGAAGCCCGCGGTTTCAAAACCGAAATCATCGAAGAATCAGAAGGTGAGGTCGCGGGCCTTAAATCCGTGACCATTAAGATCATTGGCGATTACGCCTACGGCTGGCTGCGTACCGAAACCGGCGTTCATCGCCTGGTACGTAAGAGTCCGTTTGACTCAGGTGGTCGTCGTCATACTTCATTCAGCTCCGCGTTTGTTTACCCGGAAGTGGATGACGATATTGATATCGATATCAACCCGGCGGACCTGCGCATTGACGTCTACCGCGCATCCGGTGCGGGCGGTCAGCACGTTAACCGTACCGAGTCGGCGGTGCGTATTACGCACATCCCGACCAACACGGTAACGCAGTGCCAGAACGACCGTTCTCAGCACAAAAACAAAGACCAGGCCATGAAGCAGATGAAAGCGAAGCTTTATGAGCTGGAAATGCAGAAGAAAAATGCCGAGAAGCAGGCGATGGAAGATAACAAATCCGACATCGGCTGGGGCAGCCAGATTCGTTCGTATGTCCTGGACGACTCCCGTATCAAAGATCTGCGTACCGGTGTTGAAACCCGTAATACGCAGGCGGTGCTGGACGGTAGCCTGGATCAATTTATCGAAGCAAGTTTGAAAGCAGGGTTATGAGGAACCAACATGTCTGAACAACACGCACCGGGCGCCGACGCGGCAGTCGATCTCAATAATGAACTGAAAACCCGCCGCGAGAAGCTGGCACACCTGCGTGAGCAGGGCCTGCCGTTCCCGAACGATTTTCGTCGTGACCACACTTCTGACCAACTGCACGCTGACTTCGACGCCAAAGAAAACGAAGAGCTGGAAGCGCTGAACATCGAAGTGGCCGTTGCGGGCCGCATGATGACCCGCCGCATTATGGGTAAAGCCTCTTTCGTAACCTTGCAGGATGTCGGCGGCCGTATTCAGTTGTACGTTGCGCGTGACGATCTGCCGGAAGGCATCTATAACGAGCAGTTCAAGAAGTGGGATCTTGGCGATATCCTCGGCGCGAAAGGTAAGCTGTTCAAGACGAAAACCGGCGAACTCTCCATTCACTGCACCGAGCTGCGCCTGCTGACCAAAGCCCTGCGCCCGCTGCCGGACAAATTCCACGGCCTGCAGGATCAGGAAGCGCGTTACCGTCAGCGCTACCTTGACCTCATCTCCAACGATGAATCCCGCAATACCTTTAAAGTGCGCTCTAAAATCATGGCCGGCATCCGCCAGTTCATGGTGAACCGTGACTTTATGGAAGTGGAAACGCCGATGATGCAGGTGATCCCGGGCGGCGCCTCTGCGCGTCCGTTCATCACCCATCACAACGCTCTGGATCTGGACATGTACCTGCGTATCGCGCCGGAACTGTACCTCAAGCGTCTGGTGGTCGGCGGGTTCGATCGTGTGTTCGAAATCAACCGTAACTTCCGTAACGAAGGCATCTCTGTGCGCCACAACCCTGAGTTCACCATGATGGAACTCTATATGGCGTATGCGGATTACAAAGATCTGATCGAGCTGACCGAATCTCTGTTCCGCACCCTGGCGCAGGACATTCTGGGCAAAACCGAAGTTCCGTATGGTGATGAAGTGTTCGATTTCGGCAAGCCGTTCGAAAAACTGACCATGCGTGAAGCTATTCAGAAATACCGCCCGGAAACTAACATGGCCGATCTGGATAACTTCGACTCAGCGAAAGCCATTGCTGAAAGTATTGGTATCAAGGTTGAGAAGAGCTGGGGTCTGGGCCGTATCGTGACCGAGATCTTCGAAGAAGTGGCTGAAGCGCATCTGATCCAGCCAACCTTCATCACCGAATATCCGGCAGAAGTTTCTCCGCTGGCGCGCCGTAACGACGTCAATCCGGAAATCACTGACCGCTTCGAATTCTTCATCGGTGGCCGTGAAATCGGTAACGGCTTTAGCGAGTTGAATGATGCAGAAGATCAGGCACAGCGCTTCCAGGATCAGGTTAACGCGAAAGATGCGGGCGATGACGAAGCAATGTTCTACGACGAAGATTATGTAACCGCACTGGAACATGGTCTGCCGCCGACCGCCGGTCTGGGTATCGGTATCGACCGTATGGTTATGCTGTTCACCAACAGCCACACCATCCGTGACGTGATCCTCTTCCCGGCGATGCGCCCGGTAAAATAAGTCTTCTGATGTGAACAAGCCCCGGCGTGAAAACGCGGGGCTTTTTTATTGCCTGATGCGTAAAGAGAACTGGCGAAGCGCCTCTCCGGCACTGGCCGCTTCCTGGGCCATCCACGGGCTGAAGGCCCAGGGAGTGTTGTCGAGCGCTGTCAGTAGAGCGTCCAGGGCCACCCACTGGTATTCCATGATCTCGTCAGCGTTTATCGCAACAGGAGTCATGACCTGGGCGGCAAAGACCGGGCAGATTTCATTTTCCATGACGCCGGAGGGGTCAGTCTCGCGATAACGAAAGCCCGGCGCGATAGGGGTAATGCCCGCAATCTCCACCCCGGCTTCGAAACGGCAGCGGCGCACCATCGCCTGCTCGACGGTTTCACCACGCTGGGGATGACCGCACACGGAATTGGTCCAGACGCCAGGCCAGGCTTTTTTACTCATTGCACGCCGCGTCACCAGACACTCGCCCCTGGCGTTGAACAGCCATGAGGAGAAGGCGAAGTGCAGTGGCGTCTCTGAGGTGTGGGCGGCGTACTTCTCCAGTATGCCGATTTCCTGTCCCTGCTCGTTCAGTAAAATAACGTGTTCTTGAATGCTCATCATGGCTCCAGTACCAAAAACCGAATGGCGCTGAGCGTTGCCAGCCTACGTGCCTGAATAACTCTACGCCCGGTAATCCAGCGCCACCGGGCAAAAACATTATATCCCACTCCCGGGTAAAGCGTGTGGCGTACAGGGCCGAAACCGCAGCGCCAGCCACCATTCGTTTTCAGCCTGCCGGTTTTCATCTGGCAAGGGTAACAGTGGCTGCTGGGACCGGCTGCGGGAAATAATGAGCATCACCGACCGGGGCTATTCCTTTGCGCTGAATAGCACGGAAAGGTTGGCATCCCGTCGCGGGCTGCTAAACTAAGACGCCATTTATTTTCACTGAGGATCGGTTGTGCGTGCAGGAAGCCTGATGAGAAGCCCTTTTCACATTGCCAGCTGTCTGGTTATTGCCCTGCTGCTTGCGGGGTGTTCCGGTAGCAAATCGTCCGGCGATGTGTATACGGTAAAACGTGGGGACACGCTGTATAAAATTTCCCGACAGACCGGTACCAGCGTCAGCGAGCTGGCGAGGCTGAACGGCATCTCTCCGCCTTATACCATCGAAGTGGGGCAGCGGCTGAAATACAACGGGGCGTCAAAATCGTCCTCCGGGAAAGGTTCGACCCGAACCGCCAAAGTCGTGCCGTCCTCTGCGGTGCCGCAATCCTCATGGCCTCCGGTAGGTCAACGCTGCTGGCGCTGGCCAGCTGCGGGTAAGGTGGTCATGGGCTACACCACCTCGGAGGGGGGCAATAAAGGCATTGATATTGCAGGGCCACGCGGGCAGGCCATCTACGCTGCCGGGGCCGGAAAAGTGGTCTACGCCGGCAATCAGCTCCGTGGTTACGGAAATCTCATCATGATCAAGCATAGCGAAGAGTACATCACGGCCTATGCACACAATGACACTATCCTGGTAAATAATGGCGAAAGCGTGAAGATTGGTCAGAAAATTGCCACGATGGGCAGTACCGATAGCGATTCAGTCCGGCTGCACTTCCAGTTGCGCTACAAGGCCACGGCTATCGACCCACTGCGTTATCTGCCGCCGCAGGGAAGTCCGCCAAAATGCTAACGCCTGACGTTAAGCGACTAATTAATAGTCAGTTAGTCGCTTAATGTCTTGCCAGGCAGCGAGTTAGGTCTATAATGCCTGTCACACACCGAAGCGGGTGTAGTTCAATGGTAGAACGAGAGCTTCCCAAGCTCTATACGAGGGTTCGATTCCCTTCACCCGCTCCAGCTTTTCCCTGACCTGTTCATTCCTCGATATTTTTCTCATTTCTTTGTTCCGGCACTCAGGGTCTCCCTACAGCGTAGTGGCGCAGCCGATGGCCCATTTGGCCAAAGCCCCATATTGACAGTAACCGGGGCATTGTTCCGGCAGTGCGATGGGACAAACCGGGAAAGAGACGTTAGCGCATACATTCCGGCAGCTGTATCAATGAGTATTCTTCGGTAGAATGAGAATTTCCATTGAGTCAGTATTACTCTTCTATAAACGTCATTGAAACATCAAAATGCGGGTGCTTTACGATGTCGTTACGGTAGCGTTTCATTTCAGTAGTAGAGAGTGCTTTTGAAAAATAATCATTTAATATCATATGGTTTTCTGACATCGCTGAGTGATCTCGAATTACTGTCGCTTCATTCCGAAATTTTAACCCAGTTGCGTTTTAGAGGCGTCATTCGCACCAAGAACAATCCTGTAGGTGACTATGCTGAATGGCTGGTTTCTAAGGCATTCGGTATGACTCTTCTTAGCAATTCATCTGCTGGTGCTGATGCCATCGACACTGATGGTAAGAGAGTGCAGATCAAAGCAAGAAGAGTCACGCCAGATAATACTTCCCGGCTATTAAGCGCATTGCGTAACTATGAGGCAGCCGATTTTGATTATTTGATAGCCGTTATTTTCGATGAAACTTACAACATCTTTGAAGCCTACAAAATCCCACATGAAGTAATACGAGATTACGCTCGGCATAGCGTCCACGTTAACGCACATATCATTAACCTCAAGGGCGCAATTCTTACTGATCCTCGTGTTAGTTCCATCAAAGAAGAGTTGGTTGTCAGGAGTTCAGCTTCGGCCAATAAAGTGTCAATGCAAATACCTGCACCCGAATCAATGGAAGAGGTGTTGAATCAACCGGAGAAGATAACGAGCAGTGTTACGCTGGCCGGACTCCTTAAGGCTATCGGGATGGAATGTTTTGTAAAATACTTCCATCATTTTGCCGATCCAAATTTATCAAGCGCTGACATCATAGAACAAATGCACTCACGTGAGGGGTATACAGAAAAAAGTTGCCTGAGTCGTCTCAGTAAAGCGCGAAAGGTGATCAGGGATGGTTTAACTATTGAAGCTTTGACATTGATCGCTGGCTCTGGGCGAATACAAGATTCTGTCAGAAATGACGCGCGAAAACTTATCAGCTTTCTGGAGTGAAGCGATTTGTAAAACGTTGTAGTTCCTCCTATTAAATCGTCCTACAGTGCATCAAGTTTTTGTTAATAAACCCATTGGATTACGCTATATTTGAAGTCGGGTGATCTCCCTTCACCCGCTTCATTGTTTCAGACACCCGTTCTTCTTAATCATCCCTGAGTGTGGCTTCCATTAATGTAATGAGGGTATAGTTACCCGCATGTCATAATGTATGTCAGAGCTGGCGCGTTTCACTTGCATCCCAGCTATAGGTGTCCTTGGCCGCTAGCCAATCGCCAAGCTCATGATAGCTGAAGTCATAAAAATCAGCCCCAGTACCGTATCCAGCGTAATCTACGGCTGCAAGCCCTACGAACGCGCCGGTAAAGAACCCGCCGTAACTTTGTAGTACATAATCATCCGATAAAACGGCGGCATCTAATTTGACCGGGATTTCAGTAAAGTTGCTTCCGTCGAAGCTGTATTCATAAGTATAACTTTCCTTACGAACCTTCGTGCGGAACCAAACATACTCCATACCTTCCGGGATCTTGATTGCCTTATCTTTCAGATACGAGGTATATTTTCCACGGTTATTTTCACCTATTTCAATAACAGGGCCATTAATTTCATTCCAGGTGATGAAAATAAAACTCCAGTGACGGTCATTATAGTAATTCGTCAGTCCCGCCATTTGTTGATAGGAGAATGGATTAAATTCAACTTTAACCTGCGCATCAAAATAAAAAGCCTGCCAACGGCGAGCAATAAGTGACAGATCATGCGTATTTGCCAAAGAGCCCTGACCAATTAGCGTCAACTTTCCGTCGCCGGTAGCGCCCATTTTTTCTGTAAACGGAACCCGAAGGGTATTCCAGTTAATATCAAGGACTGGGGTCGTAAATTTATCGTACTGGCTATGATCGTTGGGGCTTTCAGTGAAGATGGCATCCTCTGGCCCTTCGACAAAGGTTTTTCCGCCGTGACCGCCTGCGATACGGGGCCAGCCATCTTCATCCCAAACCACTTTCTGAATGGATGTTTCTCTACCCAGCGTTGACCAACCGCGCGGGTCATAAACCGATTCACCTGCATGATTCCACGGACGAGCGCACAGCGAGGCGTAGTACCATTCTCCTTTTGGCGTAGAAACCAAAGAGCCATGTCCTTGTTTTTGCAGGTAACTGTCAGGCGTATCAACATTCGTTAAGAACACTTCCCCTGGCTGGGTTTCAAAACTGTGCGCGTCTAACGTTTTTGAACGCGCAACAACCTCCTGGTGAGTAAATACGGTTCCGCCCTGCGCGGCAAAAAGGTAATAATATCCGTTCAGTTTGTAGAGATGCGGCCCTTCAACAAGCGCAACGGCAGTCCCTCGATAAATGGTTCGCGCGGTTTCTGGTTTTAATTTCAGGGTGTTTACATCAAATTCAGTCAATGTAATGCCGTCAAAAGGGTGATGGTATTCTCGATGGTCCCATGTCTGCTGGACTAAATATTTACGGCCATCATCGTCATGAAAAAGAGAGGCATCGAAACCAACGCCATTAAGTTTGATGGGATCTGACCAGGGGCCGCGTATGTCTGTTGCGGTGGTCAGGTAGTTTGTCATGTCTTTAAAAGCGCCTTCAGTGATTTTCACATCGGTATAAACTAACCAGAATTTTCCGTCGGCATAAGAGAGGTCGGGAGCCCAAATCTCGCCTGATGAAGGATTTCCTTTCATATCCAAAAGGGCTGTGGTTGACAGCGGGGCAGGCAGAAGATTCCAGTGCGCAAGATCTTTTGATTCATGTAATCGAACGCCAGGAAACCACTCAAATGTCGAGTTTGCGATGTAGTAAGTATCTTTTACACGGATAATACTGGGGTCGGCGTTAAATCCAGGTAGTACAGGGTTTTGAATAAATGACATGTCATCAATCCTTTTTTAATTTTGATTTTTAATGGGTTGTGGTTAATGTGTTTTTACTATACGCGGATCTCATCGAGTTGCCGGTTAATATCTTCCACGTTTTTGTCGGAGATGGGATAAAAATGAATAGCGAACATTGAGACAACGGCTAAGAAAATGGGAATCCAAATTGCAGTCATATTTATACCCGCAATAGCATTTGCATGTTGATAGACGCTTGTTTCGTTAAAACCATATCCGGCCAACAACCAAAGCGGAAGCGCCCCACCAAGGGTAAACCCAATCTTGAAGAAAATACCCATAATAGCGTTAATAATTGCGGCATTTCGCTTGCCTGATTTTAATTCACCATAAGCAATCACTTCAGGAACCAGAGCCCACATAAATCCGGTTGCTGAGGTTAAACCCCACTGTTTAATGAAGGTTGCGATATAAGCCAGCCAGAGTGCATCATGCATACCGTCAAGAGACCAGACATAAGTCAACAATTCACCAACGATAAACATGCCTAAAAAAAGGTGGAAGAAGCCCTTTTTACCAAAAAACTTTTTCAGTTTTGGCCAGAAAACGGGAAATAAAATACCCGGAACTGAGGCAACAAGTCCTACTGCCCCCATCCACTCTGAATGACCGACAACAAACTGGTTGAAAAAGCCGTTCGCCGTGTTCATGACAAACATGAATGTAAAGGCCAGCATGAAGAAAAATCCCAAAATCACAAGGGGTTTATTGTTTTTGAGTTCAAGAAAAAGATCCAGAGTTTTTACGTTGGCCGTTTGTTCTGCTGTAGCCACAACGCGTTCTTTTGTTAATTTATAACAGAGAAAAAGTGCAACAGCGCCAATAACCATATAAATCGAGTACACACCAAACCAGGCATGGTTTGCAGACGGGTCAGTATAGTTCCCCATATTGAGCTCAAGCCCAAAAAATCCGGTATCCTTGAGGCTGCGATCTTTAGGAGAGGCCATCTGCACAAACATGGGGAATAACGTGTAGACGAGAAGATTGGCACTGTTGGCCAGCATCATTCTGGTACTGGTAAGTTTATCAATAGATGCAGGGTCCCTTGTCAGGGAAGCATTAAGAGAGCCATATGGAATATTCACCACGGAGTACACTAAATCCAGCGCCAGATAAATAATAAAAGCATAAGGAACCGAGCCTCTGACGCCGGGAATGGGGGCAAATAGTAAAGCGGAAAGAATAACGAGGGGAATACCGGCCCTTAAAAGCCAGGGGCGATATTTTCCAGCGCTGGAGGTTCTTTTATCAACGTAGGTTCCTACCATCGGATCCCAGACAACATTAATGATGCGGACAAACAGAAAAATAAACCCAGCGGTTGCAGTGCTGATGGTATTTACCGTGAGCATATGCAGAGCAAGAAACCCACCTACCGTACCAAAAACAAGGTTTTGAGCGAAATCGCCCATGCCATAACCAATACGCTCACCACGAGATAATATATGATATTCATCATGTCGATTTTGAATTATTTCTGTACTCATTTAATCACATCTCCGGCCTGTTTTGTCAATGTGGAGTACTTTCTGACATAGTTTATCGTGTGAATCTATTACGTTTTTATATTAATTAATTATGTTTTTTTACTCCTGTGATCCTTGAAGCAGTGTGCTTAAATAGCCCTCCTGTCCAGCTTTTGGTGAGTAGCGCAATAGCCGTAGCCGTGGCAGGTGTTTTTCCATTTAAACGGCGTTGTGTTTAATTACCAGCCATCTGCGCACCGAAAAAGAGTTCGCCGAATACCTTGTAATGCATTAATTAGAGGCTTATTTTTGCGAAGTAGTTCACATTTATCTGTTGCTCAGAAAAAGCAGTGGTGTAAAGCGCGTTTCAATTTCATATGAGAAAATCCGCAAGAGAGGTTAATTGAACTGTGCAGGTGGCAGGAAATAGAACAGGGTAATGCAGATTATTTTTATCGGCTCTTTTCCGGCTGCACTCCCGGCATAAAAGAGAGTGGCATAACCGTGAATGCAAAACGCTGCCGCTGTAAATAATTATCCTGTCTGCCAGCGATGGGCGTTGGTCATATACCCAGGAGAATACGTTCTCTGGTGCTCTGCATCGGGGCATCAAGAATTGCTGTTGTGCCTGTTGCGAAGCCTCAACCCAGGGAGGAACGCGGTGGCGGTGGCGTATCGTTATTCTGGCGCTACGCTCGCCGCCCTGAAAGCCTCACCTGCTGGCACGCCACTCGTGCGCCTTTATCGTATACAGCAGGCTGGGTTCTTCATCCGCGACATCATCCACTTCTCCGGCGTGATGGAATCCCGCTTTGGTCAGTACCTTTTGCGACGCCAGATGGTCCGGCCTGACCACACCCGAAATGGCATTCAGGTTAAGTACTTCAAAACCATAGCGCACGGCAGCGTGAGAAAATTCAGTTGCCAGCCCATTACCCCATGCCTCGGTGGCAAAGCGATAACCCAGATTGTTGATGGTGATGTCGGCATAGGTGCTAATGCTGAGCCCGCCAAAGCCTATCACGTTCTCTGGCGCATCAATGCGGGCTATTGCCCACTGGCCAAACGCGTATTTATTCCAGTGATGCAGCCAGCGTGTCAGGACGGCTCTTGCATGAGCGATATCGGGGTAAGGCCCGGCGGGATTAAACATGTTTGTCGCCGGATCGCCATAAATTCTGAATAAGTCTTCGAGGTCAGCGGGGGCGACGGGGCGCAGCGTCAGTCGCCCGGTCTGGACATGTTCTCCATAGCCGTGAACGCATAGGGTATGGAGCGCGCTGTGGGTATTCATCTTACCTCCCTGTTCTGTTGGTGATGGGTAATCCTGGTTACGCCGGCGGGCGCTGATAAACAGGCACACGACGAGTGCTGGCGGTGAGAGTGTCGAAAATTTCTACCTCCGCCGTGGCAATCTTCATACCTGATTTACGAAGCCGCTGAATATCGGCAGCCATGCGCTGAATTCCGAACCAGAATAGCCCGTCCAGAGCTGTCACCTGAAGTCCTGCGTCAAGGGCCTGCTTTAAACGCTCGCGCGGCGCCTTCACCTCTCTGGCGATTTGCTGAAACGGCGCGGCGGTGACGCCCGTAGGATCTTCGCGACGAATACGCGTTACCAGCCGATACTGGAATGCATCCGGGATCTGGCTCATGTCAGTTTTTAAACTGTAAACGCAGCCAAAGCGTTTTCCGTTAAAGATGACATTTTTCTGAGCCAACTGGAGCGCTTCACGCAACCCGGCAATAAGCTGCGGCGCACGCGTAAGCAGCAAGCGGAAGGGGAGCTCGAAGCTGGTAACGTAATCGACATTCAGTAAAGCGAGCCGCATACGCTCCTCAGCACCCGCTTTACGCTGGCGGCATTCGTCCAATACTTCACGCCACTGACCGGTAATACGTGGCGTCTCACCGGCTTCCGAAAAGAGATATTTTTCAATATGGTAGTCAACTTTTCCGGTCACCCTTTACTCCTCCTTTTGCACTGATTGAAAAGATAACATGGTGGCGATAGCGTTTCCCACACTAGACGCTGGCCTCTTCAGGGACGCCATTTTTCTCAGCCGCCCAACATATCACTTTATTTCTGCCGGTTTGCTTGGCGATGTAGAGCGCCTGGTCCGCATGTTTGATGAGCGCGTTGCTGTCGCTTGCGGCAGAAGACTCGGCAAGTCCGAAGCTTGCCGTGACCTGCAACCCTTCGGCAATATGCCGATTGTCGCTTTGTGACAAGCGTACTCTCAGAGATTCACAAATGCGGGCCGCCTCTGCGATGGCCATGCGGGGAAAGAGCAGGGTAAACTCTTCGCCGCCCCAGCGGGCGCTTAACATGGATGACTGCTGGGTATCGCGCAGGATATTGGCAACGCATTGCAGAACCTGATCGCCCACCACGTGCGACCAGCGATCGTTGATGTGCTTAAAGTTATCGATATCGAAGATCGCCAGCGTCAGCGGGTAGTGATTATCACGGGCATCGTCAAAACAGAGGGTGAGCTGTTCATCAAACACGCGTCGGTTATTAAGCCCGGTCAACTGATCTTCCCTGGCCTGTCGCTCAAAAATCTCTGCCTGTTCCTGCAAGGCCAGCGTTTTAGCCGCCACCAGCTTACGCAGGCGCTCTTCATTACGGTGCGCCTGGTTCAGTCGCCAGCGGAACAGCAGGAAGACAGACAGACCAATGAGCAGCACTAACAGCGCCTGAAAAAGGGGACGCTGCCAGATAAAGGGTTTGATGGTCAGGGTAATGGACGTGGTGTCGCCATTCCAGTCGCTGTTCGGATAGCTCGCAGAGACATTAAACCGATAGGTGCCCGGCGCCAGGTTGGTATATTCCGCTGAGGTAGCATTGCCGCGATCGACCCACTGGGGATCAAACCCCTCAAGTTTCGTGCGGTACAGAATACGCTCCGGCAGAACATATCCCAGCCCGGAATAGTCAATACGGATACGGGTCGTTCCGGCAGGCCAGGTGTAATTATTGCCTGGAGAGGGACTATTGCTGCTGACCGACTCCACAATCGGCCTTAAACGGGTTTTAGTAAACTCACTTAAACGCTGCGGGAGAACCCTTACTGCGCCCCGTGCCGTCGCCACCCAGATACCGCCTTGCTTATCGACCGTGGCGGCAGGCATAGATCCCCCGTTCGCCTGGGCGCTTATCATGCCATCGCTCTCGCCAAAGTGGGTCACGGTAAGCTGTTTTTTACGTCCTTCAACGACCGCAATGGCGTCAGCTTTGCTGATGCGAATCACTCCCCGGTTCGAGGTGAGCCAGAGATAACCCGCCTTGTCCGGTATGACCTGAAAGAGCTTGTCGATGGGAAGCCCGTTTTTACGCCCGACCATACCCAGAGCGCCGTCACGCTTACGGTAGCGAATGAGGCCCCGGTCCGACGTCATCCACATATCGTCAGGTTCGTTATAAAAGCCGAAGACATACTCAGCATGTTCCATATTGGTAAGGGGAACCGGTGTGAATGTCTTACCGTCGAAAAAGGATGCTCCCAGCCCGGTGCCTACCCAGATACGATGGGCTTCATCTTCCTGCAGGGCCATAATAAAACCGGCGGGAAGTCCGTCGGCGGAGGCATAGCTCTGGAGCGTGCCATCCGCACGCAGCACGCTCAGACCGGACGCGGTGCCAATCCAGAGATTTTGCTGGCTGTCGGGAAGAATGGCGCGGATCTCATTACTAAGCAGCCCGTCCTTTTGCTGCAGGACCACCGATAACTTTCCGTCTTTCCAGTGCATAAGGCCATCGGTGTAAGTGCCTACCCATACGCTGCCGTCTGCCGCTTCACTCAGGCTGAGTACCGAGGGGGGCATGCTCTGGCCGTCGTTGATTTGCTCGACCTTACCGCCCCGGATGCGGTTCAGACCGGTACTGCTGCCGACCCAGATGCTGCCATCAGAATGGGTCATCACCGTGCGAATATAGTCTCCGTTCAGTCCCTGACGGCGACTGACCGTAATAAAAGGGGCACGGCGCAGGCGCAGTAAGCCAGAGTTAGTGCCAATCCAGATGTTGTGCTCTCTGTCCTGCAGGATGGCTTGCACCCGGTTGTGCACAATACCGTTATCAATGTTGAGGTGCTCAAGCCCCAGGGGGCTTAGACGGAAAATACCGTGGTTGATGGTACCAAGCCAGATATCCTGGCGGTTGTCCTGCATCAGCGTGGCGACCACTTCACCGGTGAGTTGCGGGTGCAACGGAACAAAGGCGTCACCTGTACGTTTCCAGACCCCTTTTTCCGTGCCGACCAGCAGGGTATTGTCAGCCGTGACCAGCAGACTAAATACGCGTACCGGCGGCAATCCGGTAGCGGGGGAAACCCGTGTCGCCTGGCGATGGCGAATCTGATACAGGCCCTGGTCGGTGGCCGCCCATATCGTTCCGCTCGCATCTTCCACACTTTTATTTACCGTGACATTGTCAATGACCCGCTCATCATGCAGTGCGCTGGTCTCGTTTGCCGGGCGAAACACAAGCCCCATACCGGGCATACCAAACCAGTGGTTACCTTTGCTGTCCCGGGTGACGGAAGCGATCATGGTTGGCGCGGGTGCAGAGTTATGCCATTGACCCTTGTTCCAGGAGGAGATACCACCACGCGCACCGGCAACCAGCAGGCTGCCATCCTCCTCGGCAAGCAGAGCCAGAATACCCGAATCGGGCAGTCCCGCCTCTCCGCCACGCTCAAACAGCTGGAAGCTTTTACCGTTATAACGGGCAAAGCCTTCCCAGGTCCCAAACCACAGGTAACCTTCTCGGGTCTGCGCTATGGCATTGATACTGTTATGCGGAAGGCCCTCTTTTGTCGACCAGGATTCAACGAAATATTCGCTCAGGGCGACCGGGGGTTCCTGCGCCTGAAGCAGGCCGCTGAAAAAAACGGTCGCGCTAAAAAAAAGTAAGCATAAGCCACGCGTTATCGCGCCGGGTTGTCTGTGCATAGTCATGAAAATGAAGTTATCGTCCCTGGCTATAGTGCGTTTCATCATCCGGGCGATAAAACGCAGCGTTTTTTCATTATGTCAGCCGGTTAAATGCAAATTGCAGGTTTACACGATAATGCGCTGTCGCAACCGACGTTGTCTTCTGTTTTCTATTTAAGTATCAATAACATTTATCGGGAGGCCTTCTGCCAGACCCGAAATTCGCCGTCATGAATAACGAAAAAAAAGACGGCAAATTTTGCCGTCTATGATGAGAATAGTCGCCCTTATAAAAATCGGGCCTGACCAGGAGAGGAATAGAGGAATAAATTAACTCACGGCCAGGCGCAGCCCCAGATTTTCCGGATAGGGTGAAAAGTAGTTTTGGGTCAGCAAATAGTCATCCGGATGTTCCGCCAGATAATGTTTCAGTAAGGTGAGCGGGGCGAGAATAGGCAAAAGGCCAGCGCGATAATCGATAATCACCTTGCGCAGCTCTGCCCGCTGGCGACTATTGAGTTTCTTATTGAAATAACCCTGAATATGCATCAGCACGTTGGTGTGATTTTTACGCGAGGCGGGGTGCTTCAGAATCGTCATCAGCTTCTCCCGGTAGGCCACGAAAAACGCCTCCAGATCGTCCCATTCATGCAGATGAGCAATGAAGGGGCCAATTTCGCGATAACCTGCCTGATGGTGCGCGAGCAGTTGTAACTTATAGCGGCTATGAAATGCCAGCAGGGCGTGGCGAGTCAGGCCCTTCGCCCGAAGGGTATTGAGTTCATGCAGAGCAAACACCCGCTCAACAAAATTCTCGCGAAGCACCGGATCATGCAACCGTCCATCTTCTTCTACCGGCAGCCAGGGATATTTTTCCTGCATGGCGGCGGTGAACAATCCCTGACCCTCTTTGCGGCCCCGGTTACCCTTCTCATCGTACAGACGCACCCGCTCCATGCCACAGCTGGGGGATTTTGCACAGACGATAAAACCGTCGAGTTCCGCAACGCCGGGCAGGTAACTTTCCGCGAAGTCGGTCATTCTGGCGGTCACATCCTCATACGGCGCATGGGTGAAACGCATCTGTATGCTCTCGTCTTTGGTCCTGATAAGCCGCAGTGCAGGGCGGGGAACCGGCAGGCCAATCGCCATCTCCGGGCAGACAGGTTTAAAGGTGACCCACTGGGCCAGGGCAGTCATGACAAAATCCATGCGCTTATGCCCGCCGTCAAAACGTACCGTTGAGCCCGTCAGGCATGCGCTGATACCGAGTACAGGTTGCGTTGTCATTGTTCTTCTCCTGCGAAATACCCTTTTTTGGTGAAGAAGAGGGCGACCGTTGCCACGATAATGCCCGGTTTCTTCATCGCCGTTCTGGTAAACAGATGGCTGCCGTCCCGCAGATACATCCCGTCGCCGAAATGGAGCTGCCTGGTGTTGCCCCCGTTTTTCACATTCATACTGTAGCGCCAGTGGAAAGTATTGCCTGCAGACTGGCCCTGAGCCACACCTTCCATGTCGCTCGCCGTGCCTTTATACCGATCGCTGGCGGTGGGGCGAATGTGCCAGCCGGGGGCCAACAGTCGTTTCATGTTGTCTCTCTGATCAACTGTACACGCAGTTCAGGATATTGCGTGCGGGGGTGGGACCAGTGCATCGTCCAGCTCACCAGGAAACGAGCGGCATTGCGAAGCGGCGAATCGATAACGAACCGACAGCGATCCAGGTTTACCGGCAGGAGAGAGCAATAGCGTTGAGATGCACGCAGACCACGATGTTCACCGACAGGATCGATGAAGATGGCCCCGGCATGACCGAGCTGAGGGGGGGCCGCCAGGGGCTGGCTGTTCAGCGCGGTATAGAAATCAAAATAGTGGTCAGTGGTGGAACCGATTGTGGTCATGGCCTTCACCCGTGCGCAAAAAGATCCGGATCTATATGGTTACTTAGAACTTACACAAAATAAAATATCTGTCCAAGTTTTTATGAATAATTTTTTATTTATTATTTATAATCAATAATATATAAGTTGTATAATTTCTGGGTTAATGCAGGTGATGTGGTGGGGTGTCCCATTCAGGCGGGCGGACCGGTCAGCCGTCAACGCTCACCAACTTTCAGCCGGACCCTTTCCCTTACCCCGCCTCTCTCCCAGAGGCTGAGAAATTCCCAGAAAAAAATGCGGGCACGATCGGTCCTCTCGCCCCTTTGGGGAGAGATACCGTCTTGCGGTTCAGGCCGCAAGCGGTATCTCAGCGTCGAATATGCGACCCGATTTCACTACGCCATAAGCCAGTTGCAACAGCTTTCTCATTCCCGCGCAGACCTGCTCTTTCCCTGATTTTCCT
>NZ_JAHVDV010000034.1:0-55898 GCF_051486985.1 Yokenella regensburgei | reverse complement strand
GGACGGCGAGTCAAACCGGCCGCAGGCTGAGGGCCGGGAGGTGAGCGCAGTGCGCAGCACCGGTTTCGGTGCGGGGCCGCGGGGATTGCAAAGGGGGCCGCGGTGGCCCCCTTTGCACGTTCACGGGTGACTGTTTCGGCATGTTCAGCTGGTCTGGAGGTGAACGTAACATACCTCAGCGCCGCCCGTTTCCCCTCACCCCGACCCTCTCCCCGGTGGGGCGAGGGGGAAAAGCGAGTCGCCGTCCGGCATCAGGAGGAGGGCGATTACTCACCCCACCGGTGCTTAAGGTAGCTGACCGCATCCCGCGTTTGCGGCTGATCCAGATAACCCTCTCTGAACAAAATGGTGCCGCTGATTTGCGGAATTGCGTCATTTAAATCCAGCTGTCTTTTCAGCTCCGGCACGCCGCCGCCCACCATCCAGTCAGGCTCATTTTTTGCTGCGAGACCGACTTTGTAGAGTGCTACGCCAATATAGAGTCGCGTTTTCGTCGGTTTTACCACCTCTGCCCACCATTTTGCGAGCACATCGTAACGGGCCGCATCGCGCGCAAATGGCCAGTAGATTTGAGGCGCAATGTAATCAAGCAACCCCTGTTGTACCCAGCGTCGGGTATCGGCGTAGGATTCATCGTAAGCCGCTGCCCCCCGCGTCTCAGACCCGGCCGGGTCGTGAGAGCGATTACGCCAGACGCCCGCCGGGCTTACGCCAAATTCCACGTTGGGATTGAGCTGTTTAATAGTGCGCGAGACCTGCTCAATCAGCAGTTGGGTATTATGTCGCCGCCAGTCAGCCTTAGAAACGAACCCCTGACCGTACTGCCTGAACGTCGTGCTGTCATTAAGCGCAGACCCTGCCGATTCGGTATAGAAATAGTCATCGAACTGCACACCATCGACAGGATAACGCGCCACTACTTCTGCAATGATGCTGGTTATCCAGTCGCGCGCTTCCGGGATGCCCGGATCAAGGACATAGCGATCGCCGGAGGTGCGGATCCAGTCGCGATGCAGAACAAAAACGCTTGCCGGATTCAGCGGCAGGGTACGGTTAAGCTCCGCCGCAGTGGAGGGTTTGATATTGGTGGAAACCCGGTACGGGTTAAACCAGGCATGTACGCGAATGCCGCGTTTGTGGGCTTCGTCCAGCATGAATTGCAGAGGATCATATCCCGGATCCATACCGATGGTGCCCGTCAACATATCTGACCAAGGCAGGATCTTCGACGGCCAGAGCGCCGTGCCGTCAGGTTTCACCTGAAAAAAGACCGTGTTGATGCCAAGGCTTTTCAGCTTATCGAGCTTCGCGATCAGCGCTGCCTGCTGAAGGCGAATACGCACGTCCGGGCTGCTCCCATTCACCGAATTTAACGGCGGCCAGTCAAGACGGGAGACCGTGGTTAACCATATCCCGCGCATCGGCTCTCTGTTCTGCTGCGATTTATCCGCAACAGGATGCGTGCTAACCGGAGGCAGTGGCGTAACAAGCGAGACAGGGGCTTTCGGAGTGCAACTGGCGAGTAAAAAGGCCGCTGCCATGTACGCACAACTTTTTTTCAGTTTCGTTAGCGGATAAAAACGACGCGAGCGGTTAATGGGATACTCCAGTTTTTCGTTTTCGGGTTGTCGCCTGGAGGCTCATTTTCGGCTTATTCAGGGGTAAGTCAATGATGTAAAGGCTGCATATATTATGAAGACCACCCGTCCGTTCCCGCGCTTTACGAAGGTCCATACAAAGTACCTACGTAAATTCGTAGGTCACCCAGGCTTGCACACCACTGAAATGTGGCCCTAAATGGTGCGTTTGAATCAATCCCAACAAGGAGATGTTATGAAGAAGCACACACGTCTTGCCCTCGCACTTATTTTCACCGTTCTGCCAGGTGTGGCCTTTGCAGGTGAGGCGCATGTCTGTAAGTCTGATACCGTTTCGCAAGCTTCCGGCAACGCCGCGCTTTCAGATAGTATCGTGTTCACCTGTGGCGCAGGTGTGTCGGGGACTATCCCGCAACTAGCCAAGTCTGGCTGGCAGATTGTTCAGGTACTGGAGCAGGCTGATACCTCCTCCCTGCGAGCCGCAATGCAGCCCGGAAAAGTCCCTTCCAACCCGGAAGAGTTAATGAAAGCTTACTGGCAGTTAGTCATTCAAAAATAGAGGGCAGGCGGCACACCCAGGCAAGGCTTAAAGAAGGAAGCAGGTATCAACGCATCGGCGGGCGAGTCGCTACTGACTCGCCCGTAAAACACGCGTTATTCAAACAGCGCGCGATGCAACGCCCTGACTGCGTTGTCTGAAGCATCTGCTGGCAGCAGGATACAGAGCGTCTGATCAGACGCACCGTGACAAATCATGCGCACATGATGTTTTTCCAGTTCGGTAAAGACATCTTTGCACACCCCAGATGCCTGGGTGAGCTCGTTGCCTATCAGGGTCACCAGATCCAGCCCCGTCTCCAGCTCTACGCGGCAGCGCGAAGAGAGTTCGGTCAGTAAGGCGGTGGTCAGCGAATCCACATTACCGGAGGTCGCACTGGAGGAGTTGAGAATCAGTGCAATGCTGGTTTCCGACGTTGTCACCAGATCCAGCGCGGTATGGTGGCGAGCCAGTACGGCAAACATCTCCGCCAGGAAGCTGCAGGCTGGCTGCGTATTCAGGCTATGAAGTTTGAGCAGCGTCTGTTTACGTCGCACCGCCAGTGCACGGTAACGGGGTGGGTTATCAGCATGCCGACAAACCAGCGTTCCGCCGGCCGAGGGCGTTTTGCTAGAGCCGACAAAAACCGGGATGTCTTTGCGTATCGCCGGGAGCATGGTCTGGGGGTGAAGCACCCTGGCACCAAAGGCTGCCATCTCGCTGGCTTCAGAGAAGGAGACTCTCTCCATGCGCTGCGCTTTGGGCGCGATACGCGGATCGGTTGTGTAGATCCCGGCAACATCTGTCCAGATATCCACGCGAGCCGCATGCAACGCTTCGCCAAACAGTGAGGCGCTGTAGTCACTGCCACCGCGGCCGAGCGTTGTCGTTTTGCCGGTCGTATCGCTGCCAATAAATCCCTGGGTTATCACCCGAACCTGCTCAGTACGCGGGCGTAACAGTTTTTCTGCCAGTTCAGCAGTTTCTGCTATCTGGGGTTCCGCACAGCCAAAGGCGTCATTCGTACGGATGACCTTACGGGCATCAAACCACTGCGTATCGATACCACGCTCACGCATGACTTCGACAAACAACAGACTGGACATCAACTCGCCATGACTGACCAGCGCGTCACTCAGCGCGGTCGTGGCACTGTGCTCTGCGGTTTCCGCCAGACGGCTGATGTTTTCCAGCAGCAGATCAATTTCCTGACCAATGGCTTCAGGCTGTTTCAGGCGGGAGATGATGTTGTACTGGATGGTACGCAGCGTTTCAATCTTGTCCAGCCGCTCACCGCCTGGCAGACCTGCGGCAAGTTCGACTAAGATATTGGTTACGCCTGCGGAGGCAGACAGCACGACGAGACGAACATCGCTGTCAGCAAGGACGATGGAGGCACTACGGTTCATCGCGTCAAAATCGGCAACGCTGGTACCGCCAAATTTGGCAACGACGATTTGTGGATAAATGCGAGTCATAACAATCTCATTTCAGGGCGCCATCACGAGATGGCAAGAAAATTTTCATTCTCGGCTTAAGGGAAGGTGACTTCGCCTTACGAAATGTCCGCCCGCGAACATTTCTAATTACAACCCAGGAGTACGGTCCTGTTGTCGATAACGTGTTTTGCCTGCACACGCTACGGGGTGTGATGCGCATTATATGGCTTAAATTATTGGTTTCCTTTTTCTTATCGGAATTGAGTTTTTACTCATTCGCAACCCGGAACGTTTGTCGTGAAATCGTCACGTCCGAACGTTAAAGTTCGGATCCGTTGTTGTTAAAAAAAACCTGTTGGCTCGCCGTCCAGGTATATTTAGCGCGGGCATAGTAAGTGATTTAACCGTTGGGATCGACGTTTTCCTTACTCTTTAAGATAAGCCGATGAAAAAAATAATAATTTTTATAAAAGAGGCTTCGTTGTTTGTGTTAAATAACGGTATGATTTGAAAGGAAATTTTTTGTAATAAACCGCAAGAAATAAAACGTTGAGTCCGCTGCTAAAACAACATATATTAGCCGCGTTTTTTTCAACCCTAACCATTAACCTTTATTCAACCCGGCGTTCTTGATACCCGCGGTTGTAGGAGTGATATGATGACGGATAAAGTCCGTATTGATTCTTTGAGTGCTAATTCATTACCGCAAAGCAATGAAACCTTTTTAGCAAGACAAGCTGAGTTTGAATCTAACGTCAGGAGTTATCCGCGTAAACTGCCTCTGGCAATTGCCAAAGCGCAGGGTGTCTGGATTACCGATGTTGAAAATAATCAATATCTTGACTGCCTCGCAGGTGCCGGGACTATGGCGCTTGGTCATAACCATCCTGAAGTGCTTCAAAGCATCCAAAGTGTCATTACCAGTGGCTTACCGTTACATACGCTCGATCTGACCACGCCGCTGAAAGATGAGTTTTCATCTTATCTGCTGTCGCTGCTGCCAGGTCAGGGCAAAGAGTACTGCCTGCAATTCACAGGACCTAGCGGCGCTGACGCCGTTGAAGCGGCGCTGAAACTGGCCAAAAAAGTTACCGGTCGTTCAGGTGTCATCAGCTTCTCCGGCGGTTACCACGGCATGACCCACGGTGCGCTCTCTGTTACCGGCAATCTTTCTCCAAAAGAAGCGGTGGACGGCATGATGCCGGAAGTGCAGTTCATGCCTTATCCGAATCAGTACCGTTGCCCGTTGGGTATTGGTGGTGAAGCTGGCGTAAAAGCGCTGACTTACTACTTTGATAACCTGATCAATGACGTTGAAAGCGGCGTGCGTAAGCCTGCTGCGGTGATCCTGGAAGCTGTGCAGGGCGAGGGCGGTGTTAACCCGGCTCCCGCTGAATGGTTACAGCGCATCCGTAAAGTGACCCAGGAACATGGCATTGTCCTGATCCTCGACGAAGTGCAGGCTGGTTTTGCACGTACCGGCAAATTCTTTGCCTTCGAACACGCAGGTATTGAGCCAGACATTATTGTGATGTCCAAAGCGGTGGGCGGCGGTCTGCCGCTGGCGGTTCTCGGTATCAAAAAACAGTTCGACGCCTGGGCACCTGGTCACCACACCGGTACCTTCCGTGGTAACCAGCTGGCGATGGCGACCGGCCTGACTACGCTTAAGATCCTGAAAGACGATGGCATTGCCGACAAAGTCGCCAGCCAGGGTGAGTGGCTGAAAGGCAAACTGGCTGAGCTGCAGAAACGTTACCCGGTCATCGGCCACGTTCGCGGCCTGGGTCTGATGATCGGTATCGAAATCGTTAAACCTGACGAAGCGCAGGATCATATGGGTTGCTACCCGGCGGATGGCGAACTCTCTGCGTTGTTGCAGAAAGAGTGCTTCAAGGCTGGTCTGATCCTTGAGCGCGGCGGCCGTCATGGTTGTGTGCTGCGTCTGCTGCCATCGCTGTTAATTTCCAATGCTGAACTGGAAATTTTCCTCGATAAATTTGAAAACGCAATGCTGGCTGCCGGCGTAAAACCTGTTTAATCGGAGTTTACATGTCTGATTTAAATCTGATTCTTTCAGGTTCTGCGCAAAGTATCGCTGCCTATCAGGACGCTATCGACCAAAGCACCCAGGCGGTGGTGGAGTGGTTGAAGCAACCTGAAATGTATCAGGGTAAAACCGTTGCGCAACTGCGCGAGCGCATCAACCTGGCGTTTACGTCTGAAGGCCTGGGTAACCAGGCCGCTATTGAACGTGCGGTTGAATACTTCCTGAAGGACAGCTTGTCCGTTCACCATCCACAATGTGTGGCGCATTTACACTGCCCGAGCCTGGTGATTAGCCAGGCCGCAGAAGTGTTTATCAATGCGACCAACCAGAGCATGGACTCCTGGGATCAGAGTCCATCCGCCACCATTATGGAAGTGAAACTGATTGAATGGTTGCGTGAGCAGGTCGGTTTCGCCGCCGGTGACGCGGGCGTGTTCACCAGCGGCGGTACGCAGAGTAACCTGATGGGCCTGATGCTGGCGCGTGATGCCTTTTTTGCCCGTCAGGGTCACTCCGTACAGCAGAACGGTTTGACCGGTGATCTCAGTAAGCTGAAAGTGTTCTGTTCTGAAAATGCACATTTTTCTGTGCAGAAGAATATGGCGCTGATGGGGCTGGGTTACCGTTCCGTTACTCTGGTGAAAACGGACGAATTCTCGCGCATGGACGTGAGCGATCTTGCCGAGAAACTTGCGCTGGCAAAAGCCAGGGGTGAGCAGGTCATGGCCATCGTTGCTACTGCCGGTACGACCGATGCGGGCGCTATCGATCCGTTAGCGGAGATTGCGGCACTGGCAGCAGCAGAGAATATTTGGGTGCACGTCGATGCTGCCTGGGGCGGTGCGCTGTTGCTGTCCGAGAAGTATCGTCATTACCTGAATGGCCTGGAGTTAGTGGATTCCGTTACGCTGGATTTCCACAAACAGTTCTTCCAGACCATCAGCTGCGGCGCGTTCCTGTTAAAAGATGCGCATCATTATCAGTTGATGCGTTATCAGGCAGCCTATCTGAACTCAGATTTTGACGAAGAGCAGGGCGTACCGAACCTGGTATCCAAGTCTCTGCAAACCACGCGCCGTTTCGATGCCCTGAAATTGTGGATGGGCCTTGAAGCGCTGGGTAAAAAGCAGTATGCCGAAATTATTGATAACGGCGTAACGCTGGCGCAGGACGTTGCGCAGTTCGTCACCGGGCAGCCACTTCTGGAACTGGTAATGAAGCCGCAGCTGGCGAGCGTGCTTTTCCGTTTCCGTCCGGAAAGCGGCGATACCGCATCTGTCGCGCTGCTCAATCAGCGCATCGGTGATGCCTTACTGGCATCTGGTGCGGCGAACGTGGGAGTAACGGAAGCAGATGGCGTAACCTGTCTGAAGCTGACCTTGCTGAACCCAACGGTAAACCTGGAAGATGTAAAAGTGCTTCTTGCCAGTGTGGAAGCGTGCGGTATGCAGTTGCTGAACGCCTGACAGCCCTGAGTGCCTGAATCAAGCCGGTTGCAGAAATGCAGCCGGTTTTTTTTGAATAACAGTTACGACAGGTTATGAGTAGAGAGAAAGGGTGCGGTAAGGTAAGCAAACAGCGTCAATGATAGTGCCCTCACTCCTTCATTTAACATAATATACATTATGCGCACCAAGGTAACGTAAGAGAGAATACGCTGATTTGTGCTCATGGTTGTGCTGCTCAAGAACCTCCATTTTGTCTCTCACTCTTAAGGCGGCTTCGTTATCTTTACCTACAATGCCCCTCAACACACTAAGCAGACTCCAGCGCGCGTTCACACCTTTGGAGAATTCATGTCACCTTTCAGCATGATTTTCGCGTGAATCCTTTAGCGGGACGTTGTCGCGTGGTCTGATATTAACCGCGTGAGTAATCATTGGTTTCGCATTAACAACAGAAACGGTTTTCTGTAGCCTGCGTAAAACGCTGTTTACCAATATCACCCGTCTAACTATTTAATTACAGCGCGTTAGATCTTCGTTTGACACGCTTTGTTCCGCATTGTATAAAACCGCGCCCAAGGTATTAATTATCATTTACATTTAAGTTAAGCCCGGATACAGGGTCGCCACTACCATTCAATGAAGGATAGCGTTCCATGAAAAAGGTCATCAGTGCGTTAGGTATGATATTCGCTTCGGTCAGTCCCGCTTTTGCGACGACTTACCCTGTTACTATTGAGAACTGTGGCTATCAGGAAACCTTTACTAAGGCACCGGAACGTGTGGTGGCTCTGGGGCAAAACACCGTGGAGATTTTATTACTGCTCGGGCTTGAGGACCACGTGGTTGCCAGCGCGTTCTGGCCGACAAAAGTCCTTCCTTCACTGGCCAAACAAAACGAAAAAGTTAAAACGCTGACCGTTGAAATCCCGACCCTTGAAGCCGTTCTATCCCAAAATCCCGATTTTGTTCCTGCCCAGTTACCGCTGTTACTGGGGCCTGAAAGTAAGGTTGCTAAACGCGAAGATCTCGCGACTGTTGGCGTAAACAGCTACATGTCTCCGGGAATGTGTGCCACGAAAAAAGCGACCGGCGACATGTACGGCAGCCGCCAGAAACTGTGGGATATGACCTTCCTCTATAAAGAAATCGCTGATTTTTCAACTATTTTTAATGTAGAAGATCGTGGCCGTGCGCTGGTTGAAGATTTTAAACAACGCGAAAACGCCCTGCGCACGGAATTTGGCAAGCATAAAAAAGATCTCTCCTTTGTGTTCTGGTTCTCCAGTTCATCGCCCTCCTCTGACGCCTACGTTGGAGGTAAAAACAGCGCCTCCGGCTTTATTGCCAATGTATTGGGTGGGCATAACGCCATCACCTCTGAAACTGAATGGCCAACCGTGGGCTGGGAAAGCATCATCGCCGCAAACCCGGACGTCATTGTGGTGTCCAGCCTTGACCGTAATCGTTGGGCACTGGATAACGCAGAAGAAAAAATCAAATTCCTGAAAAGCGATCCTGCAGTCAGCCAGCTTGATGCGGTCAAAAAAGGCCACATTGTGGTGATGGATGGTCAGGCAATGAACCCAACCATTCGCACCATTTATGGCGCAGAACAAATTGCTGAACAGCTCAGAAAAATGGGGCTTAACTGATGGTTCAGGCGGTAAAACAGGCCCGGCAGGGCCTGCTACTCAGCATCTCCTCCGTGCTGGCGCTGGTCTTGTTACTGCTGGTTATCGCCGTGGGTGTCAGCGTTGGCGAACTCTCTATTCCACTTGGCAGCGTGATCAGCGCAGTTACCAATCGCCTTGGTTTTACCGATGTGCCCCTCAATCGAATCTATGAAAGCGTTATCTGGGACTTTCGTTTAAGCCGTGCGCTGGTCGCGGCCTGTTGTGGCGCAGGACTGGCTATCTGTGGCGCGGTACTGCAGAGCTTATTAAAGAACGCACTGGCGGAACCTTATGTTCTTGGGGTGTCGGCCGGAGCCTCAACCGGTGCGGTGTCCGTCGTAGTATTAGGGATAGGAACCGGCGCGGTCTCTCTCTCTGCGGGCGCGTTTGCCGGTGCGTTTACTGCCTTCGCCTTTGTGGCGTTACTGACCAACGGCGCACGTGGCGGTAATGAACGGACCATTCTGGCAGGTGTGGCCGCTTCACAGCTCTTTAACGCCATCACCGCCTATACCATCAGTACGTCAGCCAGTGCGCAGCAGGCACGAGATGTCATGTTCTGGCTGCTGGGCAGCTTTAGCGGCGTGCGCTGGCCGGAATTTCAACTGGCACTGATAGTTATCCTGCTTGGTCTGGCGGTCTGTCTCTACTACTCTCGTGCGCTGGATGCTTTCACCTTCGGGGATGATGCCGCTGCTTCGCTCGGTATCAATGTCTCCTGGGTACGCCTGATCCTCTTTACCGCAACTGCACTGATGACGGCCACCATTGTCAGCATGGCGGGTTCCATTGGTTTTGTCGGTCTGGTCGTGCCGCATATGATGCGCTTCTTTTTCGGCCCGCTTCACCGCACTTTACTGATTGCCAGCGCGCTGGCAGGCGCCATCCTGATGGTGCTGGCTGATATAGCCTCACGCTTGTTGATCGCGCCACAAAGCCTGCCGGTTGGCGTGGTTACCGGCCTGGTCGGCGTACCGTTTTTTGCCGTTATTATCTATCGCTCAAGGAACAGGTCATGAGCATTGCTGCTGAAAATATTAGCTGGAAGGTAGGTAAAAAGGTCATTGTAAACAATGTCTCGCTTACCGTATTACCTGGGCAAACGGTGGGATTGCTGGGGCCGAATGGTTCAGGAAAATCCTCATTACTGCGTGTGCTCGCCGGTTTGCGCCGCCCTCATGCTGGCACGGTTACGCTTGATGGCAATAACATTGCTCGCCTGCCTAAAAAACAGCTTGCACGGCGGGTAGCGTTCGTCGAACAGCACGGCATGACCGAATCAAACATGCGCGTCAGGGATGTGGTTAAACTGGGGCGAATTCCCCACCACACCGCCTTTTCCGGCTGGAGTAAGGAGGATGACGAGAGGGTAAATGCGGCGCTTATGCGGGTGGATATGCTTGATAAAAGCGATCAGGGCTGGCTGAGTTTATCGGGTGGCGAGCGCCAGCGTGTGCATATCGCCAGAGCACTGGCGCAGGCGCCGAGTGAGATCCTGCTGGATGAACCGACTAACCACCTGGACATTCACCATCAAATGCAGTTGATGAAACTCATCAGCGATCTGCCGGTGACCAGCATTGTGGCCATTCATGACCTGAATCATGCCTCTATGTTCTGTGACGCATTAATTGTGATGCAACAGGGCCAGGTGGTTGCGAGTGGTTCACCGCAAACGCTCCTCACCGAAGAGCTGTTGTGGGAGGTCTTCAGGGTAAAAACCCGCATTGAAACCTCGGCATTTCATGGCAAGAAACACATCCATTACTTAATCTGAAAAGACGAGCGGTATGCCTTTTCCTCGCCCTGCTTCCCGACTCTGGCTTCCCGTTTTACCCGGCAGCCAGTTTGTTTTCAACATCGGCTTCTATGCTGTTGTCCCCTTCCTGGCGATCTTCCTTCGCGATGACATGTTGCTGTCTGGGGGGATGATTGGTCTGATTCTTGGGCTGCGTACCTTTTCGCAGCAGGGAATGTTTATTCTCGGTGGCGCGCTCTCCGATCGCTTCGGTGCCCGCACTGTCATCCTTTGCGGCTGTGTTGTCCGGGTAGTGGGTTACCTTTTACTGGCGCTGAGTGAAAGCGTTGCGCCGGTTATTCTCGGTGCCTGTCTGACGGGCATTGGCGGCGCCCTTTTCTCTCCATCGATTGAAGCGTTACTGGCGAAGGCGGGAACAGAGAGTGAGAGTCAGGGAAAACGCAGCCGTGCGGAATGGTTTGCACTTTTTGCCGTCTGTGGCGAACTGGGTGCCGTACTCGGCCCGGTGGCCGGTGCGCTGCTGGCAGGACTGGGATTCCGGCAGGTGGCCATCGCAGGGGCGGTGGTTTTTGTGATTGCACTGGTTGTGCTGCACTTTTGTCTCCCAGCCGACAGACGCTCTGTACAAGCGTTACAGATCACGCCCTGGTGGAGAACCTTCCGCCAGCCACGCTTTGTCGCCTTCATTGTTGCCTATAGCTCATGGTTGTTGAGCTATAACCAGCTTTATCTTGCCTTGCCGGTTGAGATAGCACGGGCCCGGGGGAGTGAGAAAGATCTCGGCCCGTTATTTATGCTGGCATCGCTGCTGATTATTCTTTTACAACTGCCGCTGGCCCGCTTCGCGCGGCGTATTGGAGCACGTCATATTCTGCCGGCAGGCTTCCTGCTTCTGTCTGCGGCCTTTCTGAGCATTGCCCTTTTTGCCGCTACTCCGCCGCCAGATTCCTGGCATCGCCTGTTACCTGCGGCGAGTTTTGTTACCCTGCTGACGCTGGGGCAAATGTTACTGGTGCCGGCGGCAAAAGATTTGGTGCCGTCTTTTGCCACGCCTTCAACGCTTGGTGCCCACTATGGTGCGCTGGCAACGGCGGGCGGCATTGCCGTTCTGGCAGGCAATTTACTGCTGGGCGATATGCTTGATAACGCATTAACCCCCTCGACGAAGGCCATGCTCCCCTGGTTGCAGTTAGCCCTTTTCCCACTGTTAAGCGCCATCGCAATGTGCTTTATTTGCCGCCCTTTGCGCTCAACCTCTAAAGATAAGTAAGAGGTTAAGACTTACCCTGCCAGTTGCCCCACGGGTTTTCCGCTTCGGCTTCAGGTGACGCAGCTGGCGTGTTATCACGCAGAGAAGCAATATAAAGCGCTTCAACTTCACGGCGTGCCCAGGGGGTACGGCGTAAAAACTTCAGGCTGGACTTAATGCCAGGGTCTGTTTTGAAGCAGTTTATATTGATGCGCTTCGCCAGCTCAGCCCAGCCATACCGGCTGACCAGCGCGTTAAGTAATGCTTCCAGCGTAACGCCGTGTAAGGGATCTTTATCGGCATGCATACAGCGGTTTCCAGTGAATCGTGAGAGATGGCGGACACCATACTGGCTAAGCGGAGGATGTGCAATAAATGCAGCATGTCGCCATTGCGCTAATTTGCCTGCCGTTAATCGGGCACTAACCGGCGACAGAGATCGCGCATAAATTGTCGTAACCAGCGATGCGTCGGATCGACTTCCGAGCGCGGGTGCCACATTTGCGAGACGGTGATACCTGGCGTCTTCACCGGCAGCTCAAACGTGAACAACGCTTCCGGCGCGGCCGCGTTTATCAGAAATGAGGCCGGAACCAGCGCGATGAGATCGGTACTGCGGGCCACCGCCAGCGCCGCCGGAAAACCCGGGACAATAGCCGCAATTTTGCGCCCTGAACCGAGTTGCGCCAGCCCCTCATCAACCGGCCCCAAAAACAGACCGCGACGGGACGTCACTACGTGCGGCCAGTGGACAAATTGTGACACCGTCACCTTTTGTGTATCCGCCAGTGGATGCGAACGACGTACTACGCCTACAAATCTGTCCCTGAACAGCGCCTGAATGCGGATCTCCGGCCCCATTTCGCCCTGCACACCGATTTCCAGATCGACCAGCCCTTCCCGTAAGGGTCTGGCGCTTTTTTCAGGTTTCGCAGCGAAGCGCAGCGTCACACCAGGGGCGATGGCGGCCATTTCCGCAATCAACGTCGGCCCAAAAGCCTCAACAAAGCCCTCGTTGGCACGCAGGGTAAACCGTTGCTCAAGTGTTGCGATATTCAGCTCAGGGGCGGTCGGGCGCAGCACCATCTTTGCTTCAAAAACGGCACGCTGAGTCCGCTCACGAATGGCCTCAGCATAAGGCGTCAGCACCATATTTCGCCCTGCCCTTACCAGTAACGGATCGCCGGTGGTTTCACGTAGTCGACTCAGGGTACGGCTCATGGCTGACGCGCTAAGCTGTAACCGCCGGGCGGCTCCCGCGACGCTCTGTTCAGCCAGCAGTGCATTAAGCGCGAAAAGCAAATTAAGATCAGGTTCAGTCATTGTTGGCACGTCCGGATGGCGTATCGGTCAGATATGGCGTTTGATGCAGGTTATATCTGCAACTGCTGCGTCTTCCGCCTTATATTACCCGACAGTATAGTGACCTCAAATGCATTAACGCAGAGGTTGCAATGGAATTATTTACCGACAAACCTGGTGATGAGGGGCTGCCCGGTCGCGAACGCTGCCTGGCAATGTTTACCGTCATGATCTGCACAACCATGGCCGTGTTTGACGGCGCGATGGTCAATATTGCCTTGCCGCGCATTGCCGGTGAGCTTCAGGTTGGCGCGGGCGAGGCGGTATGGATCGTCAACGGTTATCTCCTCACCACCGCCATGACGCTGGCGATATTCTCCGCCCTTGCCGTCAGAACGGGATTCCGGTTGTTATTTTCTGCCGGCGTCACGCTCTTTACCCTGGCGTCGCTGGGGTGCGCCCTGTCTGGTTCGCTGGAGATGCTGGTCGTCATGCGGTTGTTACAGGGGATTGGCGGTGCGGCGACCCTCAGTATCGCGCCCGCTATCCTGCGGTCGATTTTCCCCAACCGGCTGCTGGGCCGGATCCTGGGGGTTAACGCCTTACTGATTGCCACCAGTACCGCGCTGGCCCCCGTCCTCGGCGGTGCCATGCTCAGCGCAGTGGGCTGGCCGTGGTTGTTCGCTATTAACATCCCGCCTGGCGTGATTGCTCTGCTCCTTGCCCTTCGCACTCTGCCCGATAAACGCACTCTCGCCCCCGGCCCTTTTGACGTGGCCGGGGCTCTCTGGTCGGCGACCATGCTGGGGGCGGTGATCATGGCCTCGACGGCCTTTTCTGACGCCGGCACGCAGAGTGCGCATTCGCTGATCACCGCCAGTATCTATGGATGCATCGCGCTTACGGCTGGCGTACTCTTTGTACGCCGCCAGCAGCACGCGCCTCAACCGCTCTTGCCGTTGACCTTATTTTCCTCAGCACGCTTTTCACTGGCGGCATTAACGTCGCTGGCTTCGTTTATCAGCCAGGGAATGACCTTTGTGGCTCTTCCTTTTCTGTTCCAGAGCGTCTACGGGTACAGTACGTTTACCTCCGCCCTGCTTTTTACCGCCTGGCCCGTTGGCATCATCCTTGCGGCTCCACGTGCCGGACGTCTTGCCGACCAACATTCACCGGCGCTGATTTCAACCATCGGGCTGGTCATTTTTACTGGCGGGTTGATACTGCTTGCACTCCTGCCAGATTGGGCATCGTGGTGGGACATCAGCCTGCGCGCACTGATTTGTGGTATCGGATTCGGCACATTCCAAAGCCCGAATAATCGTGAGATGCTGGCCAGTGCATCCCGTGAGCACAGCAGTTACGCGTCCGGGGTGCTGGCGATTATGCGAACCTTCGGTCAGTGCCTGGGTGCCGCACTGGTTGGCGTTATCTTCTCCGTCTATGCAGGCTCAGGTCTTTTCGCCGGGCAGGAGCAGGCAGTAAAGCTAACGCTCTGGCTGTCTGCGGCAGCCACGCTAATGTCGATAATTTTCAGTATAGGGCGCCTCAAAAGCGCCAGAGAGTCTGGATAACTGTCAAATCAGGGAGTGTGTGATGTATTTACGTGTGACCACTGAGATAACCGAGCACGAACAGGAAGCATTACTGGACGGTCTGCGGGCTTATAATACCCCTTTTCTCACTAAGCATAACCGGGGCGAGCTGGGCGTCTTTTGCTATGACGGTGAGGAAAAAATGACCGGCGGCTTGATAGCCAGCTGCAAAAGCGAATGGCTTTGCATCAGCTATTTATGGGTGAGCGACACGCTTCGTGGTTCAGGACTGGGAAGTGAGTTGATGCGGCGGGCTGAAAATGAAGCCGCGAAAATGGGCTGCGTGAAGGCGCTGGTTGATACGTTCAGCTTTCAGGCCCTGCCGTTTTATCAAAAACAGGGCTATCTCCTGCAAATGACCCTTGATGATTTTCCTGAAAAAGGCATTCAGCGCCACTATCTCACCAAAACGCTGGTTGAATAAGCACCGCCCTCTGCCTTCGTGCAGAGGGCGTCTGGTCATTCAGGCTCTGCCGCTGCCCGATCCCTGCCCTGTATTTTCGCCAGATACATTGCCCTGTCTGCCCCCTCTTTCAGCCGATTCGCCTCTTCATCTGCGCCAGACCCAATCAGTGAGAAACAGCCTGCGCTGATGGTCACCACTTTTTGATCCGAACCCGATTCAGCATGAGGGATTTTCGCCATTCGTACCGCCGTCACCGCCTGGCGGGCGACAAACAGCGCCGCCTCAGGACCGGTGTCCGGGAGGATAATCGCAAACTCTTCACCGCCATAACGGGCAATCAAATCAGAACTCCTTAGTTTCAGTTTCTGAATGATCTCGCCCACCATGCGCAGGCAGTTGTCTCCGGCAACGTGACCGTAGAAATCGTTATAGCGTTTGAAATAATCAATATCCAGCATCACCAGCGATACGGGCCTTTTATTCAGTGCCGAGGACTTGAGACTTTGCGCGAGGAAGAGATCAAACTGTCGGCGGTTCGCAAGGCCGGTAAGACCATCGGCGAGCGCCATGAGCTGCAATGTGTGATTAATACTGGTCAGCTCATCCCGCAGCGCGGCGAGCTCCGTCTGATTTTTCACATTCATTCGCACCTGACGGAAAACAATGGTGCCCATCAATAGCGTCCCCAGCAGCAGCATGGCGTTGAGCACAATATCCGGCAAGCTATCTTTCAGCCAGTGAGACCAGAGCGCAGGTTTGTCGTAACCGGCTGCGACCACCAGCGGGTAACGTTCAAGCCGCGCGAAGCCAAAGATGCGCTCAACATGATCCAGTGCAGAGACCCAGGTCGCGTTTCCCCTGTCCTTTTGCGCCAGTTCGCGGGTGAACAGTGGGCTCGCCGAGAGGTTTTTATTAATGACATCATCCGGGAAAGGACGGACGTATAACGCTGTGCCATCAGTTATCATCAGCGCCAGCAAATCACGGTTTTCGAGTTCGAAGTAACTGTAAAAATGCCGGAAATAATCTATTCGTATTGTTGCCAGTACCACCCCTGCAAATCCGCCTGCGGCATCGCTAATACGCATCGATACCGGAATCACCAGCTCCCCTGTCGTACGGCTGCTGATAACCTGGCTGATGTGAACATTATTATGGCCGTTACGTTGGTGATAGCGAAAATATTCTCTGTCGCTATTATTGGTTATCTGCGGAAATTTACCGAAGGCGGTGGCTTTCATGTTCCCCTGGGCATCATAAATAAAGAGACCATGAAGCTGTGGAAGACGCTCCTTCAGGTCGGTCAGGAAACTATCGAAACGGGTAGAATCAATGGCTGAAACCCCCTCTGCCGGAATGGTGCGGCGAATATCCCGCAGTGCAAGCTCCGCCTGCAGAAAGGTGTCTTCTGCCTGCCGCGCCTGGGAAACAGAAAGGTTAATGGCGCTACGCTCGGTATCCTCTATTGCCCGCTCCCATGAGCGCGTTAATGTCCAGCTACTGGTCGCAACGCCTGCCAGCAGCAGGGCAATCATAAAGAAGGTGATGCTACGACCCAGGGAAGAATCCAGCGCCAGCGCGCCCGATATCATTTTATTAATTCTCATAGTGACTCCCTCCTGTAAACTCCCTGTACACCACGTCATGCATGAAAATAGGATGATTTTTAGACAAGATTAATTTCGTGGCGGCTAAAGTATGATGGCAAATATCGTTTTCTGCGAAATATTGACTTTCTTTAAGTTAAATATCGCATGAAAAAGAGCGTAAACTACAACCCTAAGGTCTTTCTCATCACATGCCTGCTTCTGGATAAGTTAATCCTCAAGCTCGTGAATTCATCGCGATGAAATAACCCTGATGTAGCTCAGGAAGCCTGATGAGTGGAGAATAACGCGCTATTCTCCGGGTGATAGATTAACGGGAAATACGTTGCGGCCAGCAGATATCAGAAACCCCATTCAGCACCGGACGGGCAAATAAAAAGCCCTGGAAACGCTGAATACCGGCCGCTTCGAGCCAGCTCCACTCTTCAACTTTCTCAACGCCTTCGGCCACAACCGCAATTTGCATTTCAGCGCAGCAGTCAATAATTGCTTTTACAATTGCCTGCTTGGGACCGTGCTGATGAATATCCGTAACGATACTGCGATCGATTTTAAGTTTGTCCGGCTGAAACTTTGCCAGCAGGGAGAGACCGGCAAAACCCGATCCAAAATCATCAATAGCAAGGCCGATACCTGCCGCACGTAGCTGACGGATAGCGGAGGTAAACTCATCATAGCCGGAGATCACTTCGTCTTCCGTTACCTCCACAATCACCTGTTCGGGATCGAGTTTATTGCGGGTAATGTGATCGAGCAGAATGTTGACCGCACCGGGAATTTTCACCAGTGACATCGGCAGCAGGTTAATCGCAATTTTATGATTGCCAATACCCAACTGGCGGGCCATAGCCAGTGCCCAGCCTTTAGAGGCCAGATCGGCTTCATGCAGTTTATGCCCTGGGATCGTGGCAAAATACTCCTGCGGGCTGCCGCCGTTAGGCCCACGGATCAAAGCTTCCAGTGAAGATATATTACCGCGTAGCGTTTCAATAATTGGCTGGAAGGCAAACTGGCAAGGTTGATTCGCCAGTACCGGTACACTCATGTTTTCGAAGGGGGAGACCCGGGTATCCAGACGCCAGCGCGCAGGCGTAACATTTTTGACCAGCGATTTTGGCAGCGGCGCAGAGACGAAATTTCGAATGAATTTATAGACCCTGTCGTTACAGGCAAGATGATATTTTAACGTGCCGAACCGTAGAATTGACCGCAGCACGACGCTGGGTTTGTTCGTGCGTAAGTCAAATAACACCAGACCGTGATTCAGAAAACGGCGTTTAGGCGCAAAGTCGCGCATCAGTTCGACAATATCTGCATGGCGTTCATCGCCGCGGATGCGGTCATACACGGCATTCACCGCAGATACGGGGCCTTCGAGCACCTGCAGGAACTGATTACCGTCGAACAGCAGCACGCCTGTAACATTAAGCCCGGTGTTTCGAACACTCGCCCGCAGGGCAAGTTCGGACAATTGTGAAGGATCCAACGCATAGTGGAGCCGGCTACGGTAGATCAAAGTCGCTAACACTGGATACTTCCCTCAAAAAAAGTCTACACACAAAGAGTCTGACTGGGCGCTGTTACAGTAATGTAGCAAGAGAGGAGCTAATCCCGTTCACCGATTAGGGCCTTTATTCCGCACGTACTCTTCAGGTTGTTTGTCTCACCTTATCGGACGGGCAGGCAGGATAGTTTACCCACACATCAACCTTAGTTTAGCTACACTTTATTACCAATAGATTTTCTGTCAAAAGGATTGTGGCGGATTATGTCAAAATTTTGAATCACGCGTGGATATATTAGCCTGGTATGTTAATTTTTTTAGGCTATAACGGATTATCTGGCTTTGTGCATCGGGATTACACTTTTAATTTGCATTAAGTGTTTAGAATTTACCACCAGCTATTTTTTGGATGTTTTTTCCATTGCAAAAACATAACAATATTTAAATAAACCAGAGTAAGCCTCGCTAAAAAAATATTTATCCTTACTACTTTCAGTTGTCACAGCATTGATAGAAAATACTGCCGAAAAAAAATTCCAACTGACTGGTAAATAAAAATGCCATTACTGGCAGGAACTTTCCTGTTTATTGCACGATTGCACGCAGTTCATTATGGGGTTATWCATGAAGCGTAACACTCCCGTTACACAGAAAGAGCTTTTGCTTAACGAAGGCACGACGTTATTATCCACAACAAACACACACAGCCATATTACCTATGCGAATAACGCTTTTATTGAAGCGAGTGGGTTCGCTGAAGACCAGCTGGTGGGCGAACCCCATCACATCATTCGTCACCCCGATATGCCTCCTGCCGCCTTTGCAGACCTATGGTTCACCATCCAGCAGGGAGAGAGCTGGACCGGTATGGTTAAAAACCGCCGCCAGAATGGTGACCATTATTGGGTACGTGCCAATGTGACCCCCGTATATCAGCAGGGGAATTTAACCGGTTATATTTCGGTGCGTAATATTCCATCGCGACAGGAAATTAATGCCAGCGATGCGTTGTATAAAAAAGTTAATGAAAATAATTTGCGCGGTTTTCGTTTTTATAAAGGATTAGTCGTCAGACGTGGCCTGTTTTCATTTTTATCCCTTTTTCAGCGCATCAGCGTGCGTGCCCGGATGAATGCCGGCGTTATCGTTGCCGCGGCGGTAGTAATGGCCGCGCAGTTTCTTTCGCTGGCTGCGCCGGAGAAAGCCGGTCTTACGCTGCTTATGCTGGCCCTGCTCGCCTGTTACCTGCATATGCAGATAACCCGGCCCTTAAAAACCATTCTGGGGCAGATGCAGAACGTCGTTTCAGGGCGAAAATCAGACTACCACGCCTTTAACCGGGTCGATGAGATAGGCATGCTGCAACGGCTGGTAAACCAGTCTGGCCTGAATCTCAGTTCACTGGTCGGCGATGTCTCGGTTCAGATAACGGGTATTCGTAACATCAGCCAGCGCATTACGGAGGAAGGCGAATCGCTGCAAAAGCGCACCGAAGAGACCTCCGCAGATTTGCATCAGACCGCCGCGGCCGTGGAAGAGATTGCAAGCGCGGTGAGACAAACGGCGGAAACCGCAGCCGAAGCCATGAGTCGTGCCGACGAAACCAGCATCAATGCCACCAATAGCGGCAACGTCATGAAGCAAACCATTGCCATGATGCAGTCGGTATCTCAGGACAACAACAAAATTGTCGACATCATCGGTGTCATTGACAGCATCGCATTCCAGACCAACATCCTTGCCCTTAATGCGGCGGTGGAAGCCGCGCGCGCAGGCGAATCTGGCCGTGGCTTTGCCGTGGTTGCAGCCGAAGTGCGTAACCTGGCGCAGCACTCTGCTTCTGCCGCCAGGGAGATCCAGAGCCTGATTGAACAGAACGTGGCGAATGTAAAAAGCGGTGTCGAGATGGTGGAAAATACCGAAACGCATCTGACGGCGATGATCGACAATGTGCTGAATATGTCGACAATGATTAAAGAGATAGGCACGGCGACCCACGAGCAGACCCTTGCCCTTGAGCTAATCAACAAATCGGTATCCCGGATAGGCCGGATGACGCACAACAATACCGGCATGGTTGAAAACGTGACCGTCACCGCTGAAGATCTTTCAGAACGAGCCGCGCGCCTGCACCGCGCGGTGCATGTGTTTGGCGGAAGCTGATTATGGCCTGGCGGTAACCTCGTCTGATGACTGACCGCGCCGCCATTGTGCCGGACTGTTCCGAATTCGGCCTCTTGCGGTTGCACTGGTGTTACAGATAGCAGACGATGGATGTCGCGCGATGACTTGTACCGCGCCGAATGAGATGACACTCTCCTGCGTACCTCGCAGGCACCCCTTGAAACATGAACTGGATTAAGGAGCACCTATGAAGTCGAACCGTCAGGCACGTCATATTCTTGGAATGGATTACAAAGTCTCGAACATCAGGAAGATTGTGAACAAAGACGATAATGAAACCGTCGTCACCCACCGTTCTGGTCGTCAACGCCGCGAAGACTAAGAGTTTGCGTTTTCCTGCCACCCCGCCCGGGGTGGTATTTACTCCATAAAATTCATCTCCTAAATCCTGCACTCGTCAAGTATTTGGCATTTTGATGCTTTATACTGGCGCGCGCTGCAGTACACCGACGCGGCCACGCCATCGCGACGGGTTCAATGAATCAGGAGTTGTTAGATGTATTCGAAGCATAATAAAAATCGTTCTTTGTATATTCCTTATGCAGGGCCACTATTACTTGAATTCCCGCTCCTCAATAAAGGCAGCGCCTTTAGCGTCGAAGAGAGAAGCAACTTCAATCTGCTGGGATTATTGCCGGAAGTGGTGGAAACCATTGAAGAGCAGGCAGAACGTGCCTGGCTGCAATACCAGGGATTTAAAACCGACATTGATAAGCACATTTACCTGCGCAATATTCAGGATACCAACGAAACCCTTTTCTACCGCCTTGTGGAAAATCACCTCGATGAGATGATGCCGGTGATTTATACCCCAACCGTTGGCTGGGCATGTGAACGCTTTTCTGAAATATACCGCCGCGCGCGCGGTGTCTTTATCTCCTGGAATAATCGCGGCAGCATGGATGACATCCTGCAAAATGTGCCGAACCATAACATCAAAGTCATTGTCGTCACCGACGGTGAACGTATCCTGGGTCTGGGCGATCAGGGCATTGGCGGCATGGGTATTCCTATCGGCAAGCTTTCGCTGTACACCTCCTGTGGCGGTATCAGCCCGGCGTACACCCTGCCGGTGGTGCTGGATGTCGGCACCAATAATCAACAGCTGATTAACGACCCGCTCTATATGGGCTCACGCCACCCGCGTATTACCGGGGATGAGTACACCGCGTTTGTCGACGAATTTATTCAGGCCGTTACCCACCGCTGGCCGAACGTGTTGTTGCAGTTCGAAGATTTCGCGCAGAAAAATGCTATGCCACTGCTGGAACGTTATCGCGATCGCATTTGCTGCTTCAACGACGATATTCAGGGTACGGCGGCGGTGACGGTAGGGACGCTGATTGCGGCCAGCCGCGCGGCGGGTAGCCAGCTGAGCAGTCAGAAAATTGTCTTCCTCGGCGCGGGCTCTGCAGGCTGTGGTATTGCAGAACAGATTATCGCGCAGACCCAACGGGAAGGACTCAGTGAGACGCAGGCCCGCCAGAACGTCTATATGGTTGACCGTTTTGGCCTGCTGACCGACGAAATGCCGAACCTGTTGCCCTTCCAGAGCAAGCTGGTGCAAAAACGTGAACATCTGGAGCACTGGGATACCAGCGTGGGCTCCCTGTCGCTGCTGGATGTTGTGCGTAACGTGAAGCCGGATATTCTTATTGGCGTTTCCGGTCAGACGGGTCTCTTTACCGAAGAGATTATCCGTGAGATGCATAAGCACTGCCCGCGTCCTATTGTCATGCCGCTCTCCAACCCGACCTCACGTGTGGAGGCCACACCGCAGGACATCATTAGCTGGACTGAGGGTATGGCGCTGGTCGCGACCGGTAGTCCCTTTGCACCGGTGATGTGGAATGACAAAATCTATCCTATTGCGCAGTGTAACAACTCCTATATCTTCCCCGGTATCGGGCTGGGGGTTATCGCGTCAGGGGCTTCACGCATCACCGACGATATGCTGATGTCGGCCAGTGAAACCCTCGCTAAATACTCGCCGCTACTGAACAATGGTGAAGGGCTGGTCCTGCCGGAACTGAAAGACATCCACGTGGTGTCCCGTGCCATTGCTTTTGCCGTGGGCAAAGTGGCGCAGCAGCAGGGGCTCGCCGTGAAAACGTCTGAAGAGGCACTGTTGCAGGCCATCGACGATAACTTCTGGAAACCTGAGTATCGTAGTTACCGCCGCACGGCCATCTAATCGTCCCCCCGTGCCGGGTAAAGAGGTACTCTACCCGGCACGTTTTCTCTCCTGCCTTCTGATGTGGCAAAATCGCCTCTCCCACGCTACACTCCTTTTTCCCATCAACTAACTGAATAAAAGGAGGATAATTATGTCGTACTGTGAACGTTTTCTCGTTTCACATGCGTTTGGTGATCGCACCAGCTCAAGCGTTATCGGTCTCGTGCTGCGATAACTTTGGCTTGAGCGAAGCTAACTCCACTCCCTTCTCTCGGGCTTACCGGGTTATCGTCAGCGATGTTTGACGAGGCGTTATCACGCCTGTAACTCTTGAGTAAGCAATGAGCACATTACTGTCTGCACAATCATTACGTGTTGAAACGGCCTTTGGCCTCTTATTTTCCGATCTCACTTTTACCCTCAGGCAAGGCGATCGCCTTGGGCTGATTGGCGACAATGGCTGCGGAAAAAGTACGCTGTTAAAGGTGCTTGATGGCACCCTGTCTCCGGTTAACGGCTCGGTTTCTCTTGCCAGGCACTGTCTGCTGGCGCGGGTCGAGCAGCATCTGCCTGAATCTCTCCTCGCCCTGACCCTGCTGGACGCGGTCCTGGCGCAACTCCCTCAGGGCGAGCGGGAAACGCTTCGCTGGCGGGCTGAAGCCCTGTTGGCCAGCATGGGACTCAGCGAGCAGGAAATTACACTGCCTGCGGCAACCCTGAGCGGCGGGCAACATACCCGCTTACTGTTGGCGCGTGCGCTGATAACCGAGCCGGATTTGTTGCTACTCGATGAGCCCAGCAACCATCTCGACCTCCCCACACTGCTCTGGCTTGAGCATTTTCTGCAAGGCTGGCCCGGAAGTTTTGTTCTGGTCTCGCACGATCGCGTATTGCTGGACGCCGTGACGAACGGAAGCTGGATTTTGCGCGACCAGCGTCTGCACTACTTTGCCCTTCCCTGTTCCGCCGCCCGTCAGGCGCTGGATGAGCGGGATGCCAGTGATGCGCTGCGTCATAAAGCGGAGCAAAAGGAGATTGACAGAGTGACCAGCAGTGCAAAACGGCTGGCCAACTGGGGACGCGTGTATGACAACGAAGATTTGTCACGCAAAGCAAAGCAAATGGAAAAACAGGTTGAACGCCTCAAAGAGAGCCAGACGCAGCTGACAGCGGGAAGCGCCTGGCGACTCACGCTCCACGGCGAACCGCTTGTTGCCGACCGCTTACTGGAGATGGAAAACCTGCCGGTGTCTGCCGCGCCAGGACTGCCAGCACTCTTTACCGTTCCCCTTGCGCGGATAAAAACCGGCGAGAGGGTCGCGATAATCGGGCAGAATGGCTGTGGCAAATCCTCCTTGCTTCGCCATATCTGGCGGCAATGTTCAGCCAATCCCGGCGAGGCGACATTGAAGCTGCATCCGCGTTTGCACAGTGGGTACTACGACCAGACCCTCGAACAACTGTCGGATGAGGCAACGCTGCTGGAGGCACTGGAACCCTTTGCCCCCTCAGCGGAACTGCGCAAAATGACGCTTATCAGCGCGGGCTTTCCCTGGTCGCGGCACGGCCAGCGGGTGGCGTCCCTCAGCGGAGGCGAGCGTTCACGCCTGCTGTTTATCGGCTTGTCGCTGGCGCGGTACAACCTGCTGTTGCTGGACGAACCGACGAACCATCTCGACATGGCGGGCAAAGAGGCGCTGGCGCAAACGCTTTCCCAGTTCAGCGGTGGCGTGCTGCTGGTCAGCCATGACCGCGATCTGATTCGCACCAGTTGCAACCGCGTCTGGATGATTCATGGTGGTGAGTTTAGCGAGTGGCTGGATATGGACGCGGCTTACGCTTTGCTGCGCGAAACGCCCCGGTCCCTGCATGCGGCCTCGCCTGCTCCTGAAGCCTGCGTTAAACAGCAGGAGGATGCGCTGGCGTTACTCGAACGGCTTATTGCCCTTGAAACCTTGCTTCAGCAGGACCTGGCACGTAAAACGGCGCATCAAAAACCCGCCCTGCAGGCGCAATGGAAGCAGGAGATCGAGCGGATTACAGCAATACTGATGTAAGAGGTAACAGACAAAACAGGCGCCCTGGCGCCTGTTTTTTTGCTTATTGCTGCGGATGTTGCCCTTTCCAGGCCTCAAAGGCGGATTTGATCTCCTGCTTTGCGTTTGCCGCGTCGTTATAGCCATTCAGCTCAACTTTTTTACGGCCTTCCGGCAGGTCTTTGTAAACGCGGAAAAAGGCCTGCAGGCGCTCCTGCTCAATCTTCGGCAGGTCGGCTACCTCTTTGATGTCATCCCAGGTAGGGTCAACTTTGCTGACCGGAACGGCGATAATTTTGTCATCTTTTTCTCCGCCATCGATCATTTTCAGTACACCAATGGCGCGCAGTTTAATAAGCGTGCCGGGTGTTAGCGGGGCGCGGGTATAAAAAATGACATCCAGCGGGTCGCCATCACCGGCAAGGGACTGTGTCAGCGAGCCATAGTTGGCCGGATAGGCCACCGGCATCGACTGGAAGCGATCGGCAATAATAAAACCGGTTTTTGCGTCGGTTTCATATTTTATGATGCCGCCCGCCGGGATCTCAGTAACGGCATAGAACTCTTCCGGATTATTGTCAGGCTGAGGAAAGTCGAGGATATTGTCTGCCTGCACTGAAGCGGAAAGGAAAAGGCTGACAGCAAGGATTTTTTTAACCAGATGCATTGATGTTGGCTCTTTGTTATTGAAAAAAAACAAAATAAGCGCTAATAGTGACGAATTCATGACAATAGCGGTGCATTTCAGTGACCTGCTGGCGCACTTCTTATCACCTGGCTGGAGAACATATGGCTACCTCATTGACCGGACTGGATGTTCTGTTTATCGCGGGCTTTGGTCCCATTCCCCGCGATGTGCAGGAGAGTAAACAGCTCTATCAGGGCGCGCTGGGTCTTCCTCTTACGGGAATGGAGGGCAATGAAGAGTATCTGGTGGTCGAACATGGCGCCCTGGATGGTGCAAAACATTTCGCACTCTGGCCTCTGCACCAGGCCGCAGAATCCTGTTTCGGTACTACCGAATGGCCGGCAGATATTCCGGTCCCCCAGAGCTGGATAGAGTTTGAAGTTCAGGATCTGGCGAGTGCGACCCGGGTGCTCAGGGACAGGGGCTACCGGTTACTGGTAGAGAATCGTCAGGAGCCCTGGGGTCAGAGCCTCACGCGGCTGCTGAGTCCGGAAGGGATGCTGGTAGGCTTAAGCATCACGCCCTGGATGAGAGACTGATATTTCAAACGCAGGCCGCAGTCACCCTGCGGCCTGAAACTTCAGGCCAGTGCGCGTCGTTCCGCATGGCTACGTTTTGCTACCGTACGTCCGTACATCAACAGTGACGACATGGCGGAAAACGACAGCAATGCCGCCGGTAACGTAACATAGTCCCAGCTCAGCCCGAGCGTAATCATCAGTCCACCGCTGTAGGCACCGAGCGCACTGCCAAGGTTAAAGGCAATCTGGCCACCAGCCGCCCCCATCAGCTCCCCGCCTTTCGCATTCTGTATGAGCAAAATTTGTAACGGTGCGGCAAGGGCAAACAGACCGGCACAACAGATAAAGCCCATCGACAGGGATGCCAGTTTGTTCTCACCCAGGGTAAACAGCAGGAGTAAGGAAAGCACGATCACAAGATCGGTGGTCGCAGCAATACGCAGCGGACTAAAGCGCCCCGACAGCCTGCCACTCATCAGATTGCCCAGTACCATACCAAGACCCATCAGCATCATGATGATGGTCATAAACAGCTCTGAGAAACCCGAAACGTTCAACATAAAGGGTTTGATGTAGCTAAACCAGGCAAACACCCCGGCATTGCCGAACAGGGTGGCAGAGAAAATGAGCCAGGGTTCAGGCTTTTTCAAAAAGCGAAACTGCTCAGACAGGCGCGCCTCTGATTTGTCATACAACGTTGGCACCCAGAGTATGACTGACAGGATAACCAGAACGTTAAAGACGGCAATAATAAAGAAGGTGTAGCGCCAGCTAAAGGTATGGCCTAACCAGGTTCCGAACGGCACGCCCGCCAGATTGGCGACCGTCATCCCCGCCACCATCCCGGCGACGGCCATTGTCACTTTCCCCGGCGGGGCTATCTTCGACAACAGGATGGTGCCGACGCCAAAAAATGCCCCATGAGGGAAACCGGAAACCAGTCTGCCGATGGCCAGCATGGTGTAAGAGGAAGAAAAGGTAAAAATCACGTTACCTACGGCACACATCGCCACCAGAAATAACAGAATACTTTTCAGCGAAAATTTTCCTGAAAAGAGCGCAATAATCGGTGCGCCAATGACAACGCCAAAGGCATAGAAGGCAATCATATTACCGGCGGAAGGAAGAGTGATGCTGACATCATTTGCCAGCTCGGTGAGCACACCCATGATGCCAAACTCCGCCATGCCAAGGCCAAACGTGCCGAGCGCCAGTGAAAAAATTGTTTTTTTCATCCCACAACCACATGTTTAAAAATTGCAGCGGGCATTATCAGCTATTCCTGAAGTGTGAACCAGATCAAATCTACTGCCTGCCCGCTTAGTCCATAAAATCGCAACAGATCGTGAATGTCCGGCGCTGTGTTACGCGAACTTCCTGACTCAGGCTTACACTGATTAAGACCTGTCATTGTTAATCAGCGAAAGGAAGTACGTCATGGGAAATAAGAAAAAGATCAACACCCTTCCGGCGGCGCCGGCGGCTCCGGCGCTTAAAAATAAAGCCTATGAGAAAGAGCTTCGTCATCAGCATGAGGAGCTGGTGAAACTCCAGCAATGGGTGGTGGCAAAGGGTCTGAAAGTCTGCATCGTGTTTGAGGGACGCGATGGCGCCGGTAAAGGCGGCACCATTAAAGCTATCACCGAGCGCGTCAGTCCACGGGTTTTTCGGGTGGTGGCACTGCCGGCACCGACCGAGCGTGAGAAAAGCCAGCTCTACCTTCAGCGCTATGTCCCCTACCTGCCCGCTGCCGGAGAAATCGTGATTTTCGATCGCAGCTGGTATAACCGCGCGGGCGTTGAGCGGGTAATGGGGTTTTGTACTCCTGAGCAAGTCGACAAATTTCTCGAAAGTGCGCCAATGATGGAGCGCACCATAGTCGAGTCCGGCATTATTTTGCTCAAATACTGGCTGGAAGTCTCGCCACAGGAGCAGGAGCGCCGCCTGCGCGATCGCATCAACGACGGGCGTAAAATCTGGAAACTGTCGCCGATGGATATCAAATCGTTCGATCGCTGGGATGACTACACCGTCGCCCGTGATGCGATGTTCGCAGCAACCGATACTTCCTGGGCCCCCTGGTTTGTTGCCCGGTCGGAAGACAAAAAACGCGTGCGGCTGAATATCATTACTCACCTGCTCTCTCAGGTTCCTTACGAGGCGCTGCCCGCCGATGCGGTTGACCTGCCGAAACGTAAAATAGGCAAAGCCAAACCCAGCAATTATCCCTTCCGAATTATTCCGGAACCGTTCTGACGCCACCGCGATGTTCGCGCGCGTCGCCCCGCTCCAGGGAACGCCCCGGAGCGGAGAAGAGATGCTTATTTGATGCCCTCGGCACTCTCTTTTTTCGCTTCCATGCGCTCAACGTCACGATACCAGCGCGGGTGGTGTTTCTGTGCCCAGCGGCGGCTCACCTTCCCTTCGATCATCCCCTTTATCGACCCTTTTACCCAGAACGCCATATACATATGGATAAGAATGGCGTGGATGAGAATGATAGCCGAGGTCGCGTGAATCAGCAGGCTGTAGCGAATGACCTGAATCGGGAAATAGTGGGCAAACCAGGGACGCCAGATAATAATGCCCGTCACCAGCAGCACGAACATCATGCTCATGATGGTCCAGAACATCATCTTTTGCCCCGCGTTATATTTGCCGACTTTTGCGACCTTATGCTCGTTCCCTTTCAGCACTTCAACAATGCCTTTCACCCACGGAATATCCTGCCTGTCCGGGATGTTGTGGTGTACGAAGCGCACGAACATAAACATCAGCAGCACGAAAACCAGCACGCCGAAGAATGGATGCAGAATGCGCCCCATCTGCGGCGTCCCAAAGGTTTCCGTCAGCCACTGCAGGGTCGGAAAGAAGAATGAAATTCCCGATACCGCCACCAGGAAAAAGCAGATAACTACCGTCCAGTGACAGGCGCGGTCGATAAACTTCGTGCGCACAATCCATGATTTACTCATGATGCTCCTCCTCGTCATCATCCACCTCTTTGTTCGGCCCGATACCGATGTAGTGATAAATCAGCCCGGCAAAGGTGGCGATAAAGCCCATTGCGGAGAGCGGCTTGAGTGCCCCTTTCCACAGACTAATCGAGGTGTCGATCGCCGGATCTTTCGGCAGGTTATGGTACAGCTCCGGCTGGTCGTTATGGTGAAGCACATACATGACGTGCGTTCCCCCCACGCCCTGCGGGTTATACACGCCTGCGTTTTCGTAGCCGCGCGCTTTTAGCTTATCCACACGCTGCTGCGCCACCTCCAGCATCTCGGTTTTAGTACCGAAGTGGATGGCCCCGGTCGGGCAGGTCTTCACACAGGCAGGCTCCTGCCCGACGCTGACGCGATCCACACACAGAGTGCATTTATAGACCCGGTTATCCTCTTTACTGAGGCGCGGGACGTTAAATGGACAGCCCGCGATGCAGTAGCCGCAGCCAATGCAGTTATCCTGCTGGAAATCCACGATGCCGTTGGCGTACTGTATAATCGCCCCGGCAGACGGACAGGCCTTAAGGCAGCCCGGATCTTCACAGTGCATACAGCCATCTTTGCGGATTAACCACTCCAGCTTGCCATTCTGGTCGGTTTCGCTAAAACGCATCACCGTCCAGGATTTGGCGCTCAGATCGGCCGGGTTGTCGTAAACCCCGACGCAGTGACCCACCTCATCACGGATGTCGTTCCACTCCGAACAGGCCACCTGGCAGGCTTTACAGCCCACGCAGGAGGAGACATCGATAAGCTTGGCGACTTCTGCCTTGTAATCCCGCGCACGAGGCGCGGGCGTCAGCGCGTTTGTCGCGGAGCGTTTAATAATGTCCTGTGTTTCCATCGCCATTTATTCGCTCCTTACGCTTTCTCGATGTTCACTAAGAACGCTTTGTACTCCGGCGTTTGCGAGTTGGCATCCCCGACGTTAGGCGTCAGGGTGTTGGCGATATAGCCCTTCTGCGCCACCCCTTCAAAGCCCCAGTGCAGCGGAATACCGACGGTTTCCACCTGCTGCCCATGCACGTTCAGGCTCTGCAGACGGCGGGTCACCACTGCCACCGCGCGAATAAAGCCGCGCTTGCTGCTCACCGTCACGCGATCGCCATTGGCAATCCCCTTCGCTTTCGCCAGCGTTTCACTGATCTCCACAAACTGTTCCGGCTGCGCGATGGCGTTTAGCCGCGCATGTTTGGTCCAGGTGTGGAAATGCTCGGTCAGGCGGTAGGTGGTCCCCACGTACGGGAACTTGTCCTTCTTGCCTAAACGCAGCACGTCGTCTTCGTAGATACGCACCACCGGGCTTGAGACCACGTTCGGGTGCAGCGGGTTGGTGCCAAGCGGCGTTTCCATCGGCTCGTAGTGTTCCGGGAACGGCCCTTCCGCCAGCTTGTCGAGGGCAAACAGACGCCCCAGCCCTTCCGGCTGCATGATGAACGGCCCGGTTTTGCTGCCCGGTGCGGCGGTGTTGAAGTCCGGGATATCATTTCCCGCCCACTTCGATCCGTTCCACGCGATCAGCATCCGTTTGGGATCCCACGGCTTGCCGTTGATGTCCGCCGACGCACGGTTGTACAGCACCCGGCGGTTAAGCGGCCACGCCCATGCCCAGCCCAGCGTATTGCCAAGGCCTGACGGGTCGGCATTGTCGCGGTTAGCCATCTGGTTACCCTGCTCGGTCCAGCTGCCAGCATAAATCCAGCACGAGGAGGCCGTGGTGCCGTCATCACGCAGCAGCGCAAAGCTGTTCAGCAGCTGGCCTTTCTTCGCCAGCAGGGTGCCGTTGGCGTCATAGAGATCCGCCAGCGCCACGCCGTTGTTCTCTTTGGCCACTTCCTCTGACTCAGGATGGTCCGGCTGCTTATAGTGCCAGCTCATCTTCAACAGCGGCTCGACCCCTTTCCCCCCTTGTGTGCGGTACATTTCACGCAGGCGATGGTAAATGCCCGCGAGAATTTCGCCGTCGTTACGCGCTTCACCCGGTGCATCCTGGCCCTTCCAGTGCCACTGCAGCCAGCGCCCGGAGTTGGCAATAGAGCCGTCCTCTTCCGCAAAGCAGGTGGACGGCAGACGGAACACTTCGGTCTGAATCGAGGTCGGATCGACGTCGTTGGATTCCCCGTGGTTCTGCCAGAAGGTCGAGGTTTCGGTCACCAGCGGATCGATAATAACCATGTACTTCAGCTGACTCAGGCTGCGCACCACTTTGTTTTTATCCGGGAACGACGCAACAGGGTTAAAGCCCTGGCAGATATACCCCGTCACGTGGCCCTTATCCATCATGTTGAAATACTTGATGACGTCATACGACTGATCCCACTTCGGCAACCATTCAAAGCCCCAGTCATTCTCCTTTTGCGCTGCATCGCCGTAGAAGGATTTCATCAGACTGACGGCAAACTTCGGATAGTTACTCCAGTAGTTCACCTGGTCCGGCAGCGTGGCTTTTGGCGTATTCGCCGTAATCCAGCTCTGGAAATCGGACTGTTTTTCTGATGGCAGCGTCAGATAACCCGGCAGGCTGGTGGAGAGCAGGCCAAGATCGGTTAACCCCTGAATGTTGGAGTGACCGCGTAGCGCGTTCACGCCGCCGCCCGCCATACCCATGTTACCGAGCAGCAGCTGGATCATCGCCATGGTGCGGATGTTCTGCGCACCCACGGTGTGTTGCGTCCAGCCCAGCGCATACAGGAAGGTGGTGGTCCTGTCTGCGGCACTGGTCGAGGCCAGCACTTCGCACACTTTCAGAAAATCCGCTTTCGGCGTACCGCAGATATTCTCCACCACGTCAGGGGTATAGCGCGAGACGTGCTGTTTCAGCAGGTTCCATACGCAGCGCGGGTCGGTGAAGGTTTCATCGCGTTTCGCGTAGCCGTCTTCGTCGAACTGATAGTTCCAGGATGACTTATCGTACTGGCGTTTTTCGGCGTCATAGCCGCTGAACAGGCCGTCTTCGAAGGCAAAATCGTCCCGTACCAGCAGACTGGCATTGGTATAGTGTTTAACGTATTCAGCGTTGATTTTGTTGTTTTCAATAAGGTACAGCAGCACGCCGGAGAGGAACGTAATGTCCGTACCGGAGCGGATCGGCGCATAGATATCGGCCACCGACGCCGTACGCGTAAAGCGCGGATCGACGACGATGAGTGTCGCATCGTTGTTGTTTTTTGCCTCCATCGCCCAGCGGAAACCCACCGGATGGGCTTCAGCGGCGTTACCGCCCATCACCATCACGACGTTAGCGTTTTTGATATCAACCCAGTGGTTGGTCATCGCACCGCGACCAAATGTTGGAGCAAGACTTGCTACCGTTGGTCCGTGTCAGACGCGTGCCTGGTTGTCTACCGCCAGCATGCCGAGAGAGCGCACAAACTTTTGCGTCAGCATGCCGGTTTCATTGCTGGCCGCCGAGGCACAAAGCATCCCGGTGGAGAGCCAGCGGTTGACCGTGACGCCCTGCGCGTTCTTTTCAATAAAGTTGGCGTCGCGGTCGGCTTTCATTAATTTTGCAATGCGGGAGAAGGCCTCATCCCAGGTGATACGCTGCCATTTGTCAGAACCTGGCGCACGGTATTCGGGGTAGCGCAGACGGTTTTCGCTGTGAACGTAATCCAGCAGGCCTGCCCCTTTCGGGCACAGCGCCCCACGGCTTACCGGATGATCCGGATCCCCTTCAATATGGTAGATAGCTTCTCTGGCGTTCTTCGCACCATCGCCCAGGCTGTACATGAATAACCCACAACCTACGGAACAGTAGGTGCAGGTGTTTCGAATTTCTTTTGCGCGAAGTAATTTGTAATTACGCGCCTGAGCCAGCGCCATTTTTGGCGCAAAACCCAGTGCGGCGACCGTGGTGCCGGCCATACCTCCCGCGCAGATTTTAAAAAATTGTCTGCGACTGACGTCCATTGCTTTCCTCATTGTTTTCAGGCAACTTCGCGCAGAAAACTAACAGCAATATCCCTGCTTAATTTGCGGCAAATCAAAATCGCAGTGGACCAACTTCTTAATAGTCTTTTTCATCGCATTTCCCTACCTCTTTTGAGGTGGAAATCCGGGCGTGTCGATGGCGATGATTGCGCCACCTGTTCATTTGAACTAAAATAATTTTCAAATGAACAACAGGAGCGCTTCCATGCAACTCTATACACCTTCTGGTCGGGCTATTCCGCATGACCTGCTCAGTATGCTGGGCCTCCCCGCAACGGCTATCGCCGCGCATGACAGCATCAGCGTGGGTCTGGATGCAGGTGTAGTCCGTGACATTGCCGGTGCTGTGGCGCTGGACGAAGTCACCCTCTGCAGAATGGCGGGCATTGATCGTAATACCTACAATCGCCGCCTGAACAGTGCTGAAAAACGCTTTTCTCCGGAACAAAGCGCCAGGGTCTATACCCTCGCCAGAGTCATCAGTGCCGCCCGGGAACTCTTTAATGGCGACAGTGAAAGAATGGCAACCTGGTTAAACAAACCGGCAAAAGGGTTAGGCGGAAAAAAACCGGCGGAGCTGCTCTCCACCCCTGCTGGTGCGGAAGCGGTGCTGGCACTGATTGGCCGTATTGAACACGGTGTTATCGGGTAATGGAGAACATCACCTTCTGGCGGCTGGTGAAAGACAAATATGCCACAACCGCCTTTGATGGCTATGGCGCACGCACCTTTGGCGGGCGCTGGAATTCGCCGGGACAGGATTGCGTCTATCTTGGTTCCTCGAAAGCGCTTTGTGTCCTTGAAACGCTGGTGCATCTGGAAATCGAAGATATCGCCCTGGGTTACTGCTTTTTGACCATCAATGTGCCGCGCACCCTGGTGGCGACGCTCGATCTGGATGCCCTGCCCGCCGACTGGCAATCCGACCCTGCCCCTGTATCAACGCAACATATCGGCGATGACTGGCTGGCCTCCAGCAAAAATGGTCTGGTACTGCGCGTTCCAAGCACGATTACGGGTGAGTGGAACGCGTTATTCAACCCGGCACACCCGCAGGCGGCGAAGGTGCTTAAAAGCCTGCAGGCAGAACCTTTTACGCTCGATCCCAGGCTCAGTCGGCCGTGCTAACGTTTTTACCGATCCCCGCCAGGCTGAACCAGACCGTTATCGCGACCAGCATCAGTAGTGCTCCAGCCGTACCCAGCGCCACACTGTGGGAGGAGATAAATGCCGTTTTCGCCGCAGAAATCACCGCCTCTCCCAGCGGCACTGGCAGATCCGACGCCAGCTGGAATGCCTCGCCAACAGATGATGACGCCTGCCCGGCCTGTTGTTCGCTCAGGCCGTCTGGCAGCATAATGGACGACGAAAAGCTGCGGGTCAGAATCAGGCCAAACAGTGCAATACCCAGCCCTGCGCCCAGTTCATAACCCATAGTTTCAATGGCTCCGGCGGCGGCGGCTTTCTCTTTCGGGGCCGCGGCCATAATCGCCGCAGTGGACGAAAGCAAGGCGCTGGCGGCACTGAATCCCAACAGCGCCATCAGAATCCAGGCCTGAGTTTGTTGCGTCGAAAAGTCGGTGACAGAGAGCCCGAGAAAGCTGACGCCGCTTAATGTCATCCCCCCTGCAGCCACCTGACGCAAACCCAGACGGGAGACCAGCATACCGGCGATGGGACCGCTAAAACCACTTGCTACCATGACGGGCAACATAAACAAACCGGCAGCAAAGGGGGTAAACCCATGCACGAACTGCAACTCCTGGGCCATTAACAGCTCAAACCCCACCAGCGCAACCATTGCGGCTAACGCCATCGCGACGCCGGAGAGGATAACCCGGTGGGTAAACAAGCGCAGGTCAATCATCGGCACCGTGGCGGCAAGCTGCAGGCGTACAAAGGCCAGTAATAACACTGCGCCCGTCAGAAATACCGCCGCCACGCCCCAGGTGGCAACACTTCCTTTGAGCGCTGTTTTTGCACTCCACACCAGCATAAGGATGGCGGCGATTAGCATTAAAGCCTGCATCAGGTGCAGAGGTTGTTGTGCACTTCCCCGCTCTGTCGGCACAAAACGCGCGGTCAGCGCCATCACCAGCAAAACGAGAGGCACGTTCACCAGAAAAACAGCACCCCAGTGAAAATGCGCCAGTAACCAGCCACCGATCAGCGGGCCGAAGGCCGCACCGCCGGAACCCACCGCAGCCCAGACCCCCAACGCCATATTCCGGTGCTCTTCCCTGGAGAAGGTGGTGCGGATCCCGGCAAGGGTAGCAGGAACAATCATCGCTGCTCCCACCGCCAGCAGCGCCCGTGAAGCAATAAGTTGTTCTGCGCTGGCCGAGAAGGCCGCCAGAAGTGATGCCACGCCAAACAGCCCACTGCCCAACAGCAGCAGGCGTTTGAAACCAATACGGTCGCCCAGTGCTCCCATTGGCAGCACCATACCCGCCATGACCAGAGAATAGATATCGATAATCCATAGCAACTCGTTTCCACTGGTTGCAAGCTCCGCGCTTAAGGTGGGCGACGCCACATGCAGCACCGTGGCATCAATCGCCACCGGAATGTAGACCAGCACAATAATGACCAGCGTTAACCACTGACGAAACATAACACCCTCTTTTCAGTATCAATGTTGGACCGATGTCCAGAATCACGATCCTACGGAATGTTGAACGACTGTCCAGCTTTTTGTTAAACTTCGTTCAATCAACATTTAAGGAGGTCAGATGGCTTATCTGCATCGGGATGAACGGCGGGAGCACATTGTGCAGGCGGCAATGCGTGTCGCGCTCGCCGAAGGGTTCAGCGGTATGACGGTACGCCGCATTGCGGCAGAAGCGGGCGTGGCGACAGGCCAGGTACACCATCACTTCTCCTCCGCCGGGGAGTTAAAATCACAGGCGTTTATTCGCGTTATCGCTGAACTGCTTGAGGCGGATGTGGTGCCCCCCTCCGCCAGCTGGCGGGCACGGTTACATTCGATGCTGGGCAGTAATGAAGGGGGTTTTGACCCCTATATCCATCTCTGGCGGGAAGCGCAGCTTTTGCTAAATAAAGAGCCCGACCTGAAAGGCGCTTATGCACTGACGATGGAGATGTGGCACCGGAAGGTGGTGGATATTCTGCACGCGGGGGCAGAGACGGACGAATTTACGCTTACGGATACAGCAGACAATATCGCCTGGCGCTTGATAGCCCTCGTCTGTGGACTGGACGGCATCTATGTGCTGGGCATGTCAGATGTCGATGATGCAGCGTTCGATCGACATCTGGATGCCATGATCACCCGGGAGCTGTTTTACGCCCCTTCCCCATGAAGATTAAAACGTGACATTGTCACCTCAAGATCATCCACGCTGAAGCCGTACCGCGGATCGTCCGTTCCCAGCCCAAAACGCTGCTGCAGCAAGGCATGCAGCGCTTTCGCATCCGGCGCAACATACTCTTCTGTCACATGGCCGTTCTGCCAGGCGGTGAAGTGATAGTTTGTCAGCGTCAGTTTTACGCCGTCAGGCAGATGGCGGCACATCAGCAGGTGATGCCGAAAATGCGACTGTGGCCAGTGTGCCGAATGGAAGTTACCCATCACAAAATCCGACTGATACTGCTCTACCATCTCAAGCCGGTACATCGACTGCCATTTTTCATGATGGCGGAACTGTAAAAGCCAGTCAGGGCCGTCCTGCTGTAAGCGATAAAGTCCGTGCGGCGTCGGCTGCTCGATGTCGGCGATCAGACGCACCGGTGCGGTCAGCGTCTGCCCGCCAAAGCCAACATCCGCCAGCCAGTGTTCGTCCCCCAGCGTCACCAGCACCACGCGATGGGTGCGCGGCGGCATATGCGCAGGATTAGACATCACCACCCGGCCAAGCAGGCTACGGACCGTAAAACCGATTTCACGCAGCACACGCTCGAAGAGTCCGTTCTGCTCGAAACAGTAGCCACCACGGCGGGCCACCACCAGTTTGTTAAAAATGGCCTCATCGGTCAGTTCAATTTCCCTCGGCAGCACCACGTCCACATTTTCAAAAGGGATCGCCCCGTTGTGATGTAAATGCAATGACCGCAGCGTCTCGATGTTAACGGCGGCTTGTTCTGTAAAGTTAATACGGGCGAAATAGGCGTCCAGAAAAGGGGTCATGACCAGCTCCTGCAATTGATGTCCTTCTGTTATAACGCATTTTTTCCGCCCGACAGGCGATTTTGTGCTCTGCATTTATCGTTGTGTGCCACGCTGCATAATGGCCAACGCGGTCAGCATGAGCACCAGACCGGTTATCAGTGTCAGCGTTGCCATTGCCATGCCCTGCCCGACCGAACCTTGCTCAAACTGTCGCCAGATAAAGACGGCCACAGTCTGCGTACCGGCAGGCGCCAGCAACAGCGAGGTGACCAGCTCGCGCGAGGCGATAGCAAACACCATCAACATGGCGGCTAACAAGGCCGGAAATACGAGCGGAAGCACGATAAAACGCAGTGACTGAAAGGCGCTGGCGCCGTGCACGCGCGCCGCCGGTTCAAGGTTCCCCCCCAACTGACGTAAGGCACTGCCGACATAGCGCACCGGCCAGGGCAACAGCAGGCAGCAATAGGAGAGCAGTAAAATAGCCCAGGTGTTATAGGGGGAGACGGGCCAGAAGGTGCGGTTCCACAACAGAATCAGCCCCACGCCCACCACAATTCCCGGCAGTGCGGCAGGCATTAATGAGAGCGCATCAATAATGCGGCGACCTTTAATCTGCTGGACCACGACCAGCCAGGCTGCAAGCAGCCCGACAAACCCGGTAATCAGCGCCGAACCCAAGGCCAGCGACAGGCTGGTACCCAGTGCCGTTAAGGCATCTCCCTGCTGGGCAAAGAGCGCGCTGTAATGCGCCGTGGTGGCATTGGCCAGCGATAAACCACCCGATAAGGTAGACATAATTCCCGTCACCGCCATTGACAGCCCTGGCACCACGACCGCAAGAAAACCAACCAGCGCCATCGCCAGCACCACGGGAACGGCTGCCATACCCAGCGTCGCGCCGCTATTTTCGGTGGGTTTACCCGTCACACTGGTGACGTCTTTACCGCCAGTCAGCTTACCCTGCAACCACCAGGCGCTGAGGGCGATTGCAATCAGAACGAGCGACAGCACAGAGGCACCCGGCAGATCAATCGGCCAGTCCGCCAGCCGTTTTTCAATGCCGACGGTGAGCATTACCACCCCGGCGCGTGTGCCAAGTGCAGCTGGAACGCCGTACTCTTCAATCGCCAGGGTAAAGGCCAGCAGCATGCCTGCCGCCAGCGACGGCGACAGCATCGGCAGGGTCACATGAATAAACGCCCGCCACGGTGTGGCTCCATGCACCCTGGCGACCAGCGCCAGCCGTTGCCCGCTGGCAAGCAGGCTGCGGGAGACGGCGAAGTAGACGACCGGGAAAATGTTCAGCGTCATCACCAGCACGATTCCGCTTTTACTAAAGAGGAGCGCATTAAGATCGAAGCCGAGCAACTGGGCCAGATAACCATTGGTTTGCAGCACCAGCATCCAGGAGAGCGCGGCGATGTAGGGCGGCGTCAAAAACGGAATAAGGAACAGCAGATCCCAGAGTTTAGGGCATGGCACATTAAACAGACCACGCGCCACGCCAAGCGGCAGACCGAGACAGGCGCTGAGCAATGCCACACCGGCGGCGATTTGTAGCGTGCCGGCAAACATTGCCGGGAGCTGAGGCTCAGTAAACAGCGGCATGATGCCGGTAAACGCCCCTTCCAGCGATCCGGCGCTGAAGTGGGGAAACACGGCCTGCAGAATAATAAAGAAAAGTGGTAATGCGACCAGTATCACCAGAATGGCGACGGTCGCCACAGAGAGAAATCGTTGATTCACAGCGGCTATCCAAAAGACGGGGTTGCCCCCGTCTGCTGATGATTACTGAGCGAAGAGTGTATTGAAACGCTTGAGGACGTCGGCACGCTCACTGGTGCCATCGCTTCGGGTCGGCAGCACGTTCAGCTCCGTGAACAGCGGACGTTTGGCCTGCACATCGGTGCGGGCCGGCATCAGCCAGGCATCCGCAACCATTTTCTGCCCTTCAGGCGACAGCACATAATCAACAAACGCTTTAGCATCGGCTTCATGCTGCGTGGTTTTCAGGATCATCATCGGACGCGGCGCAATGACGGTGCCGCTGGCCGGGAAGATAACCTTGAGGGATTCACCCTGTTCAATGTTGCCATAGGTCACGTAGTCCACCGCGCCAAAGACAGCGGCTTTCGCCCCCTGCATTACTGGCGTAACGGCCTGGGCGTTCGGGCCGCTGACCACCATGCCATTTTTCTTCAGCGCCTCAAACAACGCCCAGGCCTGGTCGCCCATACCGTTTTGCAGACCTATCAGCAGATCAAGGGAAGCGCCAGAAAGCGCCGGATCCGGCGTGGTCACTTTGTCTTTAAACGCAGGTGTGGTCAGATCCTTCCACTCTTTCGGTTCAGGCGTGCCGCTTTTAGTATTCCAGACGATGCCAAGCGCAGAGATACCCTGCGCCACATAATCGGCGCTTTTCAGCGTATCCGGCACATTACCAGCGTTAGCGCTCTGGTACGGCAGCAACCAGCCGCGGTTGTGGAGATCTTCTGCGGTATCCCACGAAGCAGAAATAAGGATATCGGCCTGCGGATTAGCCTGCTCGGCCTCCAGTCGAGCCATCACTTTTCCGGTAGTGGCCTGAAAGATATCCACTTTCACGCCGGTTTTCTTCTCAAAACCACTGGCAAGGCCTTTTGCCAGCGAACCCGGCCCTGCGGTGTAAACGGTAAGCGCATGTGCGCTGGACATCATGACAGACGATAACACCATGGCTAACGCAACTCCTTTCTTCACGGACAGTCTGGCTTTCATGCAATTTCCCCTGAGGATGATGTAACAGTACGAATAGCGTCTACCCGTCCGGCAGACAAATGAACAATTCGGTCGGCGAGTATCTCGGCTTCACGACGATCGTGGGTGACATAGACGGCGGTGATGACGAGCTGGCGAAGCAGTGTGGCCATTTCACGGCACAACGATTCACGCAGTTCGCTGTCGAGATTGGAAAGCGGTTCGTCAAACAGCAACACCCGCGGTTCAGCGACAATCGCCCTGGCAAGCGCCACACGCTGCTGCTGCCCACCGGAGAGACCGGAAGGTTTGCGTGTGGCAAATGCATCAAGGCCGACGCGTGCTAACGCTGCGGCAACACGGATTTCACGTTCAGCCCGTGGCACATTGCGCATTTTGAGCGGGAAGGCGACGTTATCTTCCACCGTCATATGCGGCCAGAGGGCATAGTCCTGAAAGACCATGCCAATGTTGCGTAACTCCGGCGGCATCGCCCACCCCGCTTTCGCCACCAGGCGTGAGCCAAACGAAATGGTGCCGTCCGCGGGGTGAGTTAACCCGGCAAGCAGACGCAACAGGGTGCTTTTGCCACAGCCTGAGGGGCCGAGCAGCGCCACGATGGTGCCTGCGGGAATCTGAAGATCGATCTGATTGAGAACCGTGTGCGTACCAAACGCATACGACACGCCGTCGAGGCGGATTTCAGTGAACGCGTCCATTAGCGCCCTCCCGGAATGAGAAAGCGAATGACACCCGTGGTCTGCAACCGACGGGGCGCGTCCACCTGCACATAAGTCAGGGGAGAAAACATATTGTTATCCTCTTTGGGATTTGATGCCGCTGACTATAGGCAGGATATGTGACGAATAAATTACGTTTATGTTGCGGCTTGATTTATAAAGAAGAGTGGTAAACGATTAGAGGATCCCTCACCCATTTCCCTTAATGAAAAAAGGTGATTATGTGCGTATCGCAACAATCACAAATTTTGCGTACATCTCCACGGTCATACTGACACTTGCCTCCGGTGCGGCCCTCTTTACCGCTTCCAGTGCAGAACGGGCGGAGCGCGAGGCGATTGCCCATAGCCGGGTTTCTGACACCCTGATCGACGAACTGGAAAAAGATGCCTACGCCCTGACCGACCTGGCGCGGGAAGCTGTAGTAAGACGCCAGCCGGCGCAGATTGAGGCCTGGCGACAGCAGCTGGATACTGATATCAAGCTTGAGGATCGCCTGGTACGCCTGCGTGACCACAATGCCACTACGGAGGAGATTCTGATTCTGCGCGATGGCATTAAAGTGCTCAGAGAGCTTGAAGATGAACAGCAGCAGGCGGTTGCCGCCGTGGAGGCTGGTGACGTTAATAAAGGCATTGATCTTCTGTTTGGTCAGTCTTACGAGGATGAACTTGACCAGGCGGAATACCGCTTTGCCCATTTTCGCAGCCTCTCTGACCAGCGAACCGATGCCGTTATTGCTGAAGCCACCGCCTTCTCGCAGCGCCTGCGCACCCTCTCAGAGGTCATGGTCGGCATCACGGCACTGCTCTTTTTGTTTGTCCTGGGATTTATTATCAAGCACCGTATTCTGCGCCCGGTGGTTACGCTCAGCGATGTGGTAAACCGCCTCGCAACCCAGGACTATGCGGTGGAGACGCCAGTGCTTGCGCAGGTGGACGAAATTGGTGATATGGCGCAGGCCATCCATATTTTTCGTGAAAATGGCCTCGCCCGGCAGCGGCTGGAGCAGGAGCGTGATGCTGAATGGGCGTCACGTACTTTGCTTGCGCGAATGACCCAGCGTTTGCAGGGGTGTGACTCCTACAGTGCGATTATTCGTGTGGTGAGCCGTTTCGCCCCTCAGATCATTGCGGATATGGGGGGACGCCTCTATATCCTTGATTCACGTACCGGTCGAATGAAGTCAGCTGCACGCTGGCTGTTACCACCGGGTGAAGACAGCTCCTTTACCCCGGATGCCTGCTGGGCGCTGAAGCGTGGTCAGTTGCACTGCCCATCCCGCGACTCGGTGGATATGCCATGCGAACACATAGCGCCAGAAGTTGCCGCCCGTGCCATCTGCATTCCGCTCATTGCCCAGAACAAAACCATCGGCCTCTTGACCTTCGACCAGTCCGATCAACAGAAAGAACCACCTTATGCCTACCTGGAACTGATGGCAGAAACGCTGGCACTGGCGCTGGCAAACCAGAGTCTGCGCGATACCCTGACCGAAAAGGCAGCACATGATCCGCTCACCGGTCTGCGTAATCGACTGAACCTGGAAGAGACGCTGCGCGCAATGGTGGACCAGGCAATGAACACCAACAGTTGCCTGAGCTGCCTGATGCTGGATATCGATTATTTCAAAAAACTCAATGACAGCCACGGGCATGAGGCGGGTGACAAAGTGCTGCGTGAAATTGCGCAGGTGCTGGTAGAGACAGTGGCTGACCGTGGGACGGCCTTCCGCTATGGCGGCGAAGAGTTCCTGATTATGCTGCCGGACACGACTGAATCTGACGCGCGCAAACTGGCAGAGCAGCTGCTGCGCAATGTCCAGTCACACCATATTCTTTATGAATCACGGGATATCGGCCCGGTATCGGTTTCCATCGGTCTGGCCACCTGGCCTCAGCATGCGCGGGCGACTAATCTGATTCGCGCAGCCGACGTTGCTTTGTATCTGGCAAAAGAGCGCGGGCGGGGACAGATAGTGATTGCCCGCGCAGGCCAGACGAATGTAGCGCCGTAAGGCCTGAATTTACCTGCCATCATGATGACATCAAGGAGCCATTATGAATGCTTTTCGTCCGGTTTCATTGAATCACGCAAGCCGCCTGTTAAACCACGGGCCAACGGTGCTTATCACCAGCCGCGATGAAAGTATCGACAGGCGCAATATCATGGCTGCCGCCTGGTCGATGCCCGTTGAATTCTCCCCTGCGCGTATTGCCATCGTGGTGGATAAAAGCACATGGTCCCGCGAGCTGATTGAACGCAGCGGGATGTTCGGCATCGTTGTATCGGGTGTGGCTGCCACCAACTGGGCATGGGCGGTTGGGAGCGTGAGCGGGCGTGAAGAGGATAAGTTCAACTGCTACGGCATACCGGTGATTGCAGGCCCGGTGCTGGGTCTCCCGGTCGTTGAGGAAAAATGCCTTGCCTGGCTGGAGTGCCGCCTGTTGCCTCCGACCGCTGCGCTGGAAAAATATGACACCCTGTTTGGTGAGGTGGTCTCTGCGGCTGCAGATGAGCGCGCATTTGTGAATGGTCACTGGCAGTTTGATGAGGGTCAGCTCAATACGATCCATCATCTGGGAGGCGGCAATTTTGTCACCAGCGGGAGAGCGATTAAAGCGCCGGAGTAATCTCTTTCCCCTCACCCGGAAAATACGTGCGCGGGGTTGCCTTTCTCGCTCCCCTTTTATGGAGAGGTTCAGGGTGAGAGGCAACGCCCTCCCCCTGCGCCAGTTACATCTCGTAACCCGGCTTTTTAATCAGCGTAGACAGATGCGGGGCAATTTCGGTGTCCCAGACTTCACTTTTCCATGCGTCAGGCTCGACCTGATTCAGGGCAATGCTGATGGAACTGTCTTTACTGCCGAGATGGCGGGCAATGGCCTCCGCTATGTCTGATGCCAGCGCACTTTTTTGCTCATCATTCAGGTCACGGGGAAAACATTGGATATCAATATGCGGCATGGTGTGCTCCTTGTAATAGGATGTTCAACCTACCACAGGCAAAAAATGTCAGTTATCAAATAATGTCGTTTTCACGCAGAACCTTATTCAGCTTCGGCACTGCACACACGGCATCGGCGACGGTGGTGATATGCGGTGTGTTCTCGTGAAACCAGCGGTGTCGGGGTCCCCAGGTACGCATTACGCAAAGATAAATATCCAGCAACGTTAATTGCTCACCAAAAGCATAAGGTGTGGCTTTGAGCTGCTGATCCAGCCAGAGATATAACCGTTTGCGGTGATGAACAACCTGTTCGCGCAACTGCTCAGGCGCCTGTGAAACGAAACGCTCAGGGTAATCCGCGTAGGTGAAGGTGGGATAGATATTGGCGACCAGCCAGATGAGCAAACGCCAGAACTGCTGGCGTTCCGGCGTGCCTTGCGGTGGCGCGAGCTCCGGTCGGATATCGAGAATCATTAGCGCGATAGCCGCTGATTCGGTCATAACGCTGCCATCGTCAAGTTGCAGCGTTGGCACCTGGCAAAGCGGGTTAAGACTGAGCAACCTGTTCTGCATGGGACCGGGTTTATCAAACCCTTCTACGTTCTCGAAATGATATGGAATCTCTGCCAGGGTCAGCATCAGTTCAGCAATAGCAGACCCCCAGCCGGGTGCGCCATAGACGGTGATCATAAGACCTCCTCGCTTGCGAATAAAGCTACAGTTTAGTCAAACTGGCAAGGAAGGCGTCGGCCTCATGGTCATTCGTGATGCGCACAAAACGCAGATGCTGATAGCGCGGATCCGCCATATCGGCGGCGTAGCGGATGCGATTCTTACGCCAGGTTTTGAGCGTCCAGATGATGATAGAGTCGCGAGTCAGAAAAGCGCGGCGAAAACTTTCGCGGTTTCCCGTGCCCGCCCAGAGTTCGTTCTTATGCCAGGCACGTTTGATGGCACGCCAGACACACTGGCGCAGCGTGCGCCAGAAACCATAATCCACCCAGACGATGACGTCGACGTCCCGCCATTTAATGTCACGGGTGCGATTGTAGTTGCCGTCGAGTACCCAGCCGGGACTGTCCAGCGCCGCCACCAGCAGTGCATTCATCTCCGCGTCGGTGCGTCCCTGCCAGTCGGAGAGCCAGTAAAGGCTGTCCATTTCTATCCAGGGTACATTAAGCAGCGTTGCCAGACGACGCGATAATGTCGACTTCCCACTGCCGCTGGTGCCGATAACGTTGATTTTCATGATTCAGGCTGACTCGCGTTCAACTAAATGAAAACCGATGTCTACCACCCCATCCTGCGGCGATATCCCTTCGATCCGGTCGGCAAGGAGGGTTGCAGCACGGTATCCGATGGCCTGCCGGTCAACGCTGATAGTGGTAATCGAAGGCCAGGTGTCGGCAGCAAAATCCAGATCGCCAAAGCCAATCACCGCCAGATCGTCCGGCACCTTCAGACCACGTGACTGGGCTTCAACGATGGCTCCCTGCGCCAGGGTGTCTGAACTGCAGACGATGACATCATATTCTCCCGCCTTAAGCAGATCGCTGAGCCCCTGGCGACCCGAGACAAAACGGGCCGGTAAGGCGACATCAACAGCAGGCGGATTCATCACGCCATTACGCGCCAGCGCATCGGTCAACCCACTGCGACGAAGGGCGGCACGGTTATCCACCGTCCAGAGTAAACCCGGCCGACGATAGCCTTTACGCAACAGATACTCTGCCGTGGCCTCCCCCACTTTTTCATGAGAAAAACCCACCAGCATATCCAGTGGCGTGGGGGTTAGATCCCAGATCTCCACCACCGGCACGCTGGCATTCAGGATAACGCGCTTAAGCTCGGTAGAGTGGTGAATACCCGTCAGCACAATGCCGTCGGGGCGGCGGGATAAAAGTGTCGCCACCAGCTCCGCTTCGTTTTCCTGCGTATACCCGGCAACGCATAGCAGCATATGGTAACCACGCTCAGCCAGTTCATCGCTGATGGTTTGTATGGTATCGACGAACATGCTGTTGTTGATTTGCGGCACCACGACGGCAATCAGTTTGCTTCGACGCGAGGCCAGCCCGCCCGCCAGCGCATTGGGGATGTAGCCCGTTGCTTTTACTGCAGCGAGCACCTTCTCTACGGTTTTTGGACGAACCAGTTGGGGCGTGTTCAGCGCGCGGCTGACGGTCATCGAAGACAAACCCGCCGAGCGGGCGACATCTTCAAGCGTCGGCGCGCGCGGAGGGGTGGGACGAGAGGGTTTCGACATGATTGCTCACTGCGGCATTTTTTTGTGAGCGGAATTATAAGCGATTTGTCAGATTTATTCGCGGGCTAACTGCCTGCGGCGAAACCTTCATAATCAGCGTGTTAACTCACCAGCCCCAGGATTTTTGTTAACGCTATCATTTTTATTATCGCATGGGGCTTTGTCATTAAAAAGTGTGGACTGGTTCAGCCTTTAAAAGAAAGCGAGCTATTTTATTGTGATCTACTGTACATTTTGACGGCAAATCAGTAGCGGCCAGGACATGGCTAAATTATAAATGTTAGCGCAAACATTATTCCAGTTTAAGCTACAGGAGTTAATCATGACCGTGAGTGCAAATTCTGATGCCGTTACCTACGCAAAAATGCAGGGTGCAAAAACCGCTGCGGAAACCGGCGACCGTATTGAGTGGGTTAAACTCTCCCTCGCCTTCCTGCCACTGGCGACCCCTGTCAGTGATGCGAAAGTCCTGACCGGACGTCAGAAACCGCTGACCGAAGTCGCGATTATTATTGCCGAAATTCACACGCGTGACGGGTTTGAAGGCGTTGGCTTCAGCTACTCCAAACGCGCCGGCGGCCAGGGAATATACGCTCACGCCAAAGAGATTGCTGACAATCTGCTTGGCGAAGATCCTAACGACATCGATAAGATCTACACCAAACTGTTATGGGCCGGCGCTTCGGTAGGACGTAGCGGTATGGCGGTACAGGCCATCTCCCCTATCGATATCGCGCTCTGGGATATGAAAGCCAAGCGTGCGGGACTGCCGCTGGCAAAACTGCTCGGCGCGCACCGCGATTCGGTTCAGTGCTACAACACCTCCGGTGGCTTCCTGCACACCCCGCTGGACCAGGTGCTGAAGAACGTCGTTATCTCCCGCGAAAACGGCATCGGCGGCATCAAAATCAAAGTTGGCCAGCCGGATACCAAAGAGGATCTGCGTCGCCTGACGGCGGTACGTGAAGCCCTGGGTGACGACTTCCCGCTGATGGTGGATGCGAACCAGCAGTGGGATCGCGAAACGGCCATCCGCATGGGGCGTCAGATGGAGAAATTTAACCTTATCTGGATCGAAGAGCCGCTGGATGCCTACGATGTGGAAGGTCATGCCCAACTGGCGGCAGCACTCGATACCCCAATTGCCACCGGTGAGATGCTGACCAGTTTTCGCGAGCATGAACAGCTGATCCTCGGTAACGCCAGTGACTTCGTTCAGCCGGATGCGCCGCGGGTGGGCGGTATCTCGCCGTTTCTGAAAATTATGGACCTTGCAGCGAAACATGGTCGTAAGCTGGCGCCGCACTTTGCGATGGAAGTGCACCTGCACCTCTCCGCTGCTTACCCCATTGAGCCGTGGCTGGAGCATTTCGAGTGGCTCAACCCGCTGTTTAATGAACAACTGGAGCTGCGCGACGGACGCATGTATGTCTCTGACCGTCATGGGCTCGGCTTTAGTATCAGTGAGCAGGCACGCGCCTGGACTCAGCAAAGCTGTGAGTTTGGCAAACGCCCCTAGTCGTCACAGGCGGGTTAATGTCCCGCCTTTCTTTATTGATGCAGAATTCTGGCGCACCCTGCGCTCCGCTGCTTCGCCATAATGGTTGTACTCCCGACGTAGCAGCGATTTTTATAGTCATCGGCATTCTGGATCCTGTTTTCAGGCATGATGACATCATCAGTAATATTGTATTGATATGCTTTTAACTATTTATTGCGGAAACAAAATGGCATTTGAAATTCATAATAGCGGGAGTAATTATTAATAACGCTGATAAATAACGTTTGAACTTACATGCGACGTTCATTAACTATTGCCAAAGAAAGACAAAAATGAAAAGGATCCAAATATTCATAACGCACCAGGATGGGTGCGAAGGTTATCTCTGAAAGAAAACGTACTTTTCTGTTAATCATTACGACGGGGTGACGCCCCCGCCAAGGAATCGATGATGAGTAATGTTATTAAGCGCACAAACGTGCGCCACGGTATTCTTATTTTCTTATTTCTGGCCACCGTGTTTAATTATGCTGACCGGGCAACGCTTTCAGTGGTTGCCCCCATTATGAGTAAAGAGTTAGGTTTTGACCCCGAAGCGCTGGGACTGGCGTTTTCTGCGTTTGGTATTTCCTACGTCATTATGCAAATTCCGGGTGGCTGGCTGCTGGATAAGTATGGCTCACGTCTGGTGTATGGCTGTGCGCTGATCGGCTGGTCAATCGTCACCATGTTTCAGGGCACGATCTACCTGTTCGCCAGCCCTCTTATTGTGCTGGTGATTTTACGCCTGCTGATGGGGGCCATAGAAGCCCCGGCGTTTCCGGCCAATAGTCGCTTAAGCGTGCAGTGGTTCCCGAATAAGGAGCGCGGATTCGTTACGGCGGTCTACCAGGCAGCACAATATATTTCGCTCGGTATTGTCACGCCGTTAATGACGCTGATTCTGCATAATATGAGCTGGCATTATGTTTTCTATTATATTGGCGCCATTGGTGTGGTTCTTGGCATCGTCTGGCTGGCAAAAATCCGCGATCCACTGCAACACAAAAAAATTAACCAACAGGAACTGGATTATATTCGTGAAGGCGGGGGCGAACCATCGCTGGGCAGTGCCACGAAGAAAGAGAAAATCACACTCTCGCAAATTAAGAGCGTGTGCGTCAATCGCATGATGATCGGTGTATATATCGGCCAGTTCTGCGTAACCTCTATTACCTGGTTCTTCCTGACCTGGTTCCCCACCTATTTATACCAGGCAAAAGGCATGTCTATCCTGAAAGTTGGCTTTATTGCCAGTATTCCCGCCATCGCCGGATTTATTGGCGGCCTGATGGGAGGCGTATTCTCTGACTGGTTATTAAAACGTGGTTATAGCCTAACGACCGCGCGAAAATTTCCGGTTATCTGCGGCATGTTACTCTCCTGCGTTATCGTAGTGGCCAATTATACCCGATCTGAAGTAGTGGTCATTGCCGCCATGAGCCTCGCTTTCTTTGCCAAAGGGTTTGGTAATTTAGGCTGGTGTGTGCTGAGCGATACCTCACCAAAAGAAGTACTGGGTGTTGCCGGTGGCGTCTTTAACATGTGCGGTAATCTGGCGAGCATCATTACGCCGCTGGTAATTGGGTTCATCCTTTCCAGTACCCAGTCGTTTGATTACGCTATTTTGTACGTCGGCTCTATGGGGTTAATCGGCCTGTTCTCCTACCTGTTTATTGTGGGTTCCCTGGAACGCATACAGCTCACCCGACCTGGGGTCTGAGCATAAAAACGCGGCTTCGCCATGCGGGCCGCGTTTCAGTAAACCTTTCAGAACCCCTGGCACAAGTGCTGCGCCTTCCCGCCCCTGTTTTTGGCGGCATATGCGTTAATTGTGCCGCCAGTTGCCTCCTGCGGAATCGGTTAACCTACTGACTGCTGCTGACTTCACAAATTCCACTAATCAGGTGCAGTTTTTCCGCTTGTATCTTTTGCGTCGGTAAAAAATTGCGGGTAGGATGCTGCGCCATGTTTTGTCTTATTCATACGCAGAATGATTGAAAAGGCAGGACACTTTCCCGGCGGAGCAAACGTTTGGTTTTAGTTCTGTCGGGGGTGAGGAATTCCCAAAAGGTTCAGACAGGTCAACAGGTACATAATGAAAAAAACCGAGCATAACGCGGCCGAGCATCAGGCCGCGAAACGACGTTGGTTAAACTCTCATGAAGAGGGGTACAACAAAGCAATGGGTAACCGCCAGGTGCAGATGATTGCCATTGGTGGTGCGATTGGTACTGGCTTATTTTTAGGCGCGGGTGCGCGTCTGCAGATGGCAGGGCCGTCACTGGCTATCGTCTATCTGGTCTGCGGTATCTTCTCCTTCTTTATTTTACGCGCACTGGGCGAACTGGTTTTACACCGCCCTTCGAGTGGCAGCTTCGTCTCCTACGCCCGTGAGTTTCTGGGTGAGAAAGCCGCCTACGTTGCAGGCTGGATGTATTTCGTCAACTGGGCGATGACCGGTATCGTCGATATCACCGCCGTTGCGTTATATATGCATTACTGGGGCGCGTTTGGCGATGTGCCACAGTGGGTCTTTGCACTGGGTGCGCTGGCGATAGTTGGCACCATGAACATGATTGGCGTGAAGTGGTTTGCCGAGATGGAGTTCTGGTTCGCCCTGGTGAAAGTGCTGGCAATTGTCGCCTTCCTGGTGGTCGGGACAATTTTCCTCGGCTCCGGAAAACCGCTGGATGGCAATGCGACCGGCTTCCATTTGATAACCGATAACGGTGGCTTCTTCCCGCACGGCCTCCTGCCAGCGCTGGTGCTTATCCAGGGGGTGGTCTTCGCTTTTGCGTCTATCGAATTTGTCGGTACGGCTGCGGGCGAGTGTAAAGACCCGGAGAAAACCGTGCCGAAAGCGATTAACAGCGTTATCTGGCGTATCGGCCTTTTCTACGTCGGCTCCGTTGTGTTGCTGGTCCTGCTGCTGCCGTGGATGGCTTACCAGCCAGGCCAGAGCCCGTTTGTGACCTTCTTCTCAAAGCTTGGTGTGCCTTATATGGGCGATGTGATGAACATCGTCGTTCTGACCGCTGCGCTCTCCAGTCTGAACTCCGGCCTTTACTGCACCGGACGTATCCTGCGCTCGATGTCGATGGGCGGTTCTGCACCGAAGTTCATGTCCAAAATGAGCAAACAGCACGTGCCCTATGCAGGCATTCTTGCCACCCTGGCGGTCTACGTGGTGGGCGTGTTCCTGAACTATCTGGTGCCTGCTCAGGTGTTTGAAATTGTGCTGAACCAGGCGTCCGTCGGCATTATTGCCTCCTGGGCCTTTATCGTGGTTTGCCAGATGTGCCTGCGTAAAGCCATTAAAGAAGGTCGTGCGGCTGAAGTGAGCTTTAAGATGCCGGGGGCGCCGTTCACCTCCTGGTTAACCCTGCTGTTCTTGTTAAGCGTTCTGGTTCTGATGGCGTTCGACTACCCGAACGGCACCCTGACCATTGGATGTCTGCCGGTACTGGCGCTGCTGCTGGTTGCAGGCTGGTTTGGTGTGCGTAAGCGCGTTGCCGCTATCCACAGCACCGCACCGGTTGCGCAGGCGTCCCCTGCCGCTGATGCCACGCTGGTAGAAAAACCCGCAAAATAATCAACTGCGTTTAACGTTACAAAAAAACCAGCCGGGTATGCACCGGCTGGCTTTTTTTTGCCCCGTCCAGGCACTATTCTGATACTCCCCCTAAATGCACCTCAATAGTTTGTCACGCTGTCTTTTATAAGTGACAATAATCCGCTAATCTTCTGCACAGGGCCAGGGAATGCCTTATACAACGGTGCGTTATCAAAAGCGTGACGGAAACATTCCGTACGCGGAATGGATGAGTTTGTTGCAGTGGAAAGATATTCGCGCAGCCGCAAAAATCGATATTTGCATTAACCGGGCGCGGGCAGGAAACTTCGGCGATCATAAGTTTGAACGTGACGGTGTTTGGGCGCTTTGTATTAACTATGGGCCAGGCTATCGCGTCTATTATTCGGTGAGAAATGGCACAATGATTCTTTTACTCGTGGGCGGTGACAAAAAATCGCAGCAGTGCGATTTAAACAATGCCGTTGATTACTTGAGAGACTATGAAGCGAGGAAAAATGATGACTGAGTCTAAGAAAAAGATAAATGAAGCGTCTACATTTCTCCCGTTTGTTGATCATGATGAGGCCATGATTGAAGAGCTTCGGGATAACCCGGCCTATGCAGAAATGTATTTGCAAATGGCCCTTGACGAGATTTATGAGCCGGGAGGGGTACCTGCATTTCTGATTGCTCTTCGTCACGTCATTGAAGCACGAGGAGGGGTTAGCGAAATTTCTCGCAAATCAGGACTCGCTCGCCAACACATTTATCGTGCGCTTTCAGAACATGGCAATCCAACCATAACCACCATCACTGAAATTACCCGTGCCGCAGGGGTCCGACTTGCCTGTTCACATCGTGCCTAAGCGCTTCTCGGTCATTACGAAAGCCAGCCGGGTACCGGCTGGCTTTTTTATAGGTACGGATTAGAGCGCTATACGAATCACGTCATCGGGATCGGTGGCCTCTTTCTCTTTTGTGGAGGCCTGTTTTACGCTGACATACAGCGTTTTACCATCCGGGGAGAGCACCAGGCTGTTCGGGTTGGTTGGCGTGTCGAACGTTTTCACGACCTTATAAGTTTTGCCGTCGATGACGCTCACTTTCCCCGCTTTACGATGGGTCACGTAGGCCTCATTGCGGGTAGGGTTGAACAGCACCGCCAGTGACTCAGGCGCAGCCACTTTCTCCAGCACTTTGCCATCGCGAATATCCACGACCAGCACTTCAGGCTCTTTGGAGTCAGTGATAAAAGCACGATGACCGGCGGTATCCAGGCTGAGGTTCAGATAGAAATGCTCTTTACCATCGTCCTGCAGTTTTTTGCGACTTAACACCTTGTTGGTGGCGGTATCGATAGTCACCAGTTCACCGTCAGCGTTGGTGCTGTAGAGGCGTTTGGCTGACGAATCTACAGCAAGTCCCGTGCTGAAGGTGCCGGTACCGGCAATGGTCGCTTTCAGTTTCATCGACTCCCCGTCGACAACCCAGATAACACTCTCTTTACCGATGCCGGTGATATAAACGGTATTAGTCGTTTCATCTACCGCCAGCTGGCGCGGTTGCAACGGGCGTACCGTGTCGCTGCGTTTACGTTCATCCAGCACCAGGCGGCCTTTTACTTCACCGGTTTTGGCATCAACCGCAGTCAAGGCGCTGTTAATGGTGTTTCCAAACCACAGGGTCTGCGTGCGGTTGTTGATGGTTGCGCCAAAGGGTTTCAGGTCATTGTGAATAATCTGGGTCACTTCCAGCGACACCGGATCCAGACGGTAAACCACGCCACCTTTGTCGAGCTTACGGCTTTGCGAAGTGGCGACCCAGAGCGCATTTTCCTGTTGACTGAAGGCCATTTCGTAAGCGCCTTTACCGACGGCTTTGCGTAGCATCTCATCCGCTGCCTGTGCGCTGAATGCGCCTGCGAACAGTAATGAACCGAGTAACAGAGAACCACTCAGGCGTGGCGAACATAAATGACGTAAAAACATGACGACTCCCTTTGATAAAAATGTATACAGCTGCTTCACATGCTTGCCTGCCGACGACGTCATGGCATCGTCTTGTAACTGAGAATAGTAATCATTATATGTAACAATGTGGAGCATAAATTACCGTTCCTTTACCCTTCTCCTTTTTTCCTACACTTTGTATTAACGTAATGTGCCGTTTAAGTTTTCATATTTTGTTTAAAACATTAACATTACGGACATGTTCCATTTGGTTCGCCCCTCAATCTGGTCTACACATGAACACTTTCGCTCTTTCAAGAATTGCGCTTCTTTTGCCTGTCCTGGCCGCACCTGCCGCCTGGGCTGATGATAACCAGCAGACCATGATCGTCAGCGCCGCGCCAGAAGGGGTATCTGAACTGGATACACCCGCTGCCGTCAGCGTGGTCAACGGCGAGGATATTCGCCACGCCACGCCACAAATCAACCTTTCAGAATCACTGGCGAGCGTGCCGGGATTACAGGTGCAGAACCGGCAGAATTACGCTCAGGATTTGCAGCTCTCGATTCGCGGATTTGGCTCTCGTTCAACTTATGGTGTGCGCGGCATTCGTCTTTATGTTGATGGTATTCCCGCCACCATGCCGGATGGCCAGGGTCAGACATCGAATATCGATCTCAATAGCGTGGACAGCGTTGAAGTCCTGCGCGGCCCCTTCTCTGCCCTCTACGGCAACGCCTCGGGCGGAGTACTCAACGTAAAAACCGAAACCGGCCGTCAGCCGACAACCCTTGAAGCCAGCAGTTATTACGGCAGCTATGGAAGCTGGCGCTATGGCACCAAAGCCACTGGTGTCGTCGGTGACGGTACGCAACCGGGTGATGTGGATTACACGGTTTCCACCACCCGCTTTATTACCCACGGCTACCGCGATCGCAGCGAGGCGCGCAAAAATCTGGCTAACGCCAAACTTGGCGTGCGCATTGATGATGCCAGTAAGCTGACGCTGTTATTCAATAGCGTGGACATTAAGGCAAACGATCCGGGTGGGTTGACCCGTGATGAGTGGCGCGATAACCCCCGCCAGTCACCCCGCGCCGAACAGTACAATACGCGGAAAACAGTAAAACAGACCCAGGCAGGATTGCGTTACGACAGGCAGTTTAGTGAGAAGGATGATGTCAGCGTTACGATGTATGCCGGCGAGCGTGAAACCACGCAGTTCCAGTCCATCCCCCGCGCGCCACAGCTGAATCCGACACACGCTGGTGGCGTGATTGATCTGACGCGTCACTATCAGGGCATTGACAGCCGCTGGACGCATCGCGGTGAACTGGTTGTCCCGGTAACGGTGACCGGTGGCCTGAACTATGAAAACATGAGTGAAGCGCGTAAAGGCTACGAGAACTTTGTGATGGTCAACGGCGCGCCGGATTATGGTCGTGAAGGCAATCAACGCCGTAATGAGCGCAATCTGATGTGGAACCTGGATCCTTATCTGCAGACCAGCTGGCAGCTTACCGGGAAGCTCTCTCTCGATGCCGGTGTGCGCTACAGCAATGTCTGGTTTGATTCAAACGATCACTACGTTACCGCACGCAACGGCGATGACAGCGGCGAAGCAAACTATCACAAATGGCTGCCTGCGGGCTCGTTGAAATACGCGGTCACCGACGCCTGGAATCTCTATGCCGCTGCGGGACGTGGTTTTGAAACCCCAACCATCAATGAGCTCTCCTACCGTTCCGATGGTCAGAGCGGGCTGAACTTTGGTCTTAAACCAGCCACCAGTGATACGGTAGAGATAGGCAGTAAAACGCGCCTTGGTAATGGCTTACTCAGCGCCGCGCTGTTCCGTACTGATACCGACAACGAGCTGGTGACGGATACCAGCAGCGGTGGACGTACCACTTATAAAAACGCTGGTAAAACCCGTCGTCAGGGGGCGGAGCTGTCGCTGGATCAGCAGTTCGCCGGGAACTGGCGGGCCAAAGCTGCCTGGACCTATCTTGACGCCACCTATCGCAGCGATGATGTCTGTGGCAACGGCGACTGTAACGGTAATCGTATCCCCGGCATTGCCCGCAATATGGGGTTTGCTTCATTAGGCTACGTACCTGAAGAAGGCTGGTATGCAGGTGCGGATATTCGGTATCTGAGCAATATCGCAGCTGACGATGAAAACAGCGCCGTAGCCCCCTCCTGGACCGTGGTCGGTCTGAACACCGGCTATAAATTCAACTACGGTAACTGGGGCATGGATCTGTTTGGCCGTGTCGATAACCTGTTCGATCGCGAATACGTCGGCTCGGTTATCGTGAATGAGTCGAACGGCCGTTATTACGAACCGGCGCCTGGAAGGAATTATGGAGTTGGGCTGTCGGTAGCCTATCGGTTTGAGTGATGACGGTCAGTGGTTGTCGAGGTATGGGTAACTTTTGACCGGGTAAAAGGGTTCCACTCACCTTGCGTGTGGTCTGCTTCTGATGCCTGTTCACACGTGAATAGCGTTGTGATGAACAGGAATATGCCAGGAAGGCGGAGTGTCCCGTTCACTTTACGTGCCGTGTGCCTCTGATGCCACTCCACACGCGAACAGCATGGCGGTGAATAGCATATGTGATGCAGGCGGAGAGTTCCGTTCACTTTACGTGCCGTGTGCCTCTGATGCCGCTCCACACGTGAACAGCATGGTGGTGAACAGGAATATGTAACGCAGGCGGAGTGTTCCGTTCACTTTACGTACTGTATTTCTCTGTTGCCGCTCCACCCGTGAACGTGCAAGGGAGGCTCGCCGCCGCCTCCCTTGCAACCCGGGCTCCCGGCAAGGAAAATCGCCGCTTCGTGGCATTATTCGCCCCATCCCTGGGGCTCACCCCTTCGGGGCTGGCGCAGGCGCTATTCAAAATTGCTCCCGGCAATTTGTCGCCTTATGCCGTCTGACTGTCGGGTCGGGGAGCAGCCTGCGTTCCATGCAGGCTATCTCCTCCGCCGGCTTCCCTGCGGGCGGACCCGGTCAGCCGTCAACGCCGCATCGATTTTCATCCGGACCACAACACCCTCGCTGCACGTTACAGTATTAAAAGAAACGTCGGTTTCGCTTTTCTAAAAACGCGACAGCTGTACCTTTTTTCATCAGGCTACTGGCTTGCAGCGAGGGGGTTGAGTCCCCGCTGAAACCGGCGAGCCGGAGGCCGGAAGACAAGGACTGGCCGCCAGGGAGGGCGGACAGAGGTTTGTCGAGCCAGGACGGCGAGTCAAACCGGCCGCAGGCTGAGGGCCGGGAGGTGAGCGCAGTGCGC
>NZ_JAHVDV010000033.1:0-59781 GCF_051486985.1 Yokenella regensburgei | reverse complement strand
GCGCACTGCGCTCACCTCCCGGCCCTCAGCCTGCGGCCGGTTTGACTCGCCGTCCTGGCTCGACAAACCTCTGTCCGCCCTCCCTGGCGGCCAGTCCTTGTCTTCCGGCCTCCGGCTCGCCGGTTTCAGCGGGGACTCAACCCCCTCGCGGCAAGCCAGTAGCCTGATGAAAAAAGGTACAGCTGTCGCGTTTTTAGAAAAGCGAAACCGGCGTTTCTTTTAATACTGTAACGTGCAGCGAGGGTGTTGTGGTCCGGCTGAAAATCGATGCGGCGTTGACGGCTGACCGGGGCCGCCCGCAGGGAAGCCGGCGGAGGAGATAGCCTGCATGGAACGCAGGCTGCTCCCCGACCCGACAGTCAGATGGCATAAGGCGACAAAATTGCCGGGAGCAATTTTGAATAGCGCCTGCGCTAGCCCCGAAGGGGTGAGCCCCAGGGATGGGGCGAATAATGCCGCGAAGCGGCGATTTTCCTGGCCGGGAGCCCGGGTTGCAAGGGAGGCGGCGGCGAGCCTCCCTTGCACGTTCACGGGTGGAGTGGCAACAGAGAAAAACGGTACGTAAGGTGAACGTAACACTCCGCCTGCGTTACATATTGCGGTTCACCGCGATGCTATTCACAAGTGGCGCGGCATCAGAAGCACACCACGCTTAAGGTGAATGGAACACCCCGCCTGCGTTACATATTGCGGTTCACCGCGATGCTATTCACAAGTGGCGCGGCATTGGAAGCACTCCATGCGTAAGGTGAATGGACCGCTCCCACTGTGCCACCTGTTCGCCTTATCACACACTCTCAATGCCGGGGGCATGATCCGCCCCGGTAATACGCACCAAATGCACAGTAAGCCATAACAATTCATTGCCACCGAGAGTGAGATCAAGCTGTGATTTGACATAGTCTCGTATCAACAGTGAACAACGGTAAACCTGCGGATACTCTTTGATGATTTGCACCAGGAGGAAGTTGTCGCGGGATTTATCCAGTTCTCCCTCCTGTAACCGCTGCAGGAAAAACTGCATATGGACCAGAAAACGGGTGTAGTTAAGTGATTCAGTGTCGATCGCTTGTTTAAAGTGATACTGCACCAGATTAAAAATATCCTTTAGCATCTTCACCGACTGCATGGTCTGGCCGACGTCATCCCCCTGCGTCTGCCCGTTAACCAGGTGAAAAGCAATATTCCCTGCCTCTTCATCCGGAAGATGAAGGCCGTACTGCTGAGTAATCGCCGCGACGGCCTCGCTGGCGACGCGATACTGTTGGGGGTAAAAACGGCGCACCTCTGATAGCAGCCGGTTTTGGATAGCGATCCCCTTCTTATATCGCTCGATGGCAAACATCAGATGATCGGCGAGAGTAAAGAAAATTTGCTCTCTGACCTTATTTGTCAGCCGGGCATTTGCCAGACTGATGATCATCGACGCCATATCGAGCACCTCTTCGGGCATTAAGGAGATTGCATCAAGATGGCCTGGGTGCGCCGTTTGTCCTTTCTTGTTTTTATGCTGCTATGGCATAGTGAAGGACTTGTTAAAAACATCGGAAGTTACCAGGGGAGAAAGATGAATTCATCCAATATCAACATCGGATTCGGTTATTCCGATATCCCGGCCGGCCACGTGGCCTCGGTTGTGACCTGCCTTGAGATGCACCAGAAACCGCAACAAGCCACCTGCCCCCTGCCAGCAGGCGTGACGCTGGAACCCTTTATCGGCGATGACCTGGCACAATACCGCGCACTTTTTCGCAAAGTGGGTGAAAACTGGTTATGGTTTTCCCGGCTTTTTATGCCCGATCAGACGTTAAAAAATATTCTGAATAACGATCTCATCACTATCTATGTCATTCGCGATCAGGGTCAGGACATCGGTTTACTGGAGCTTGATTTTCGCGAGCAGGGGCAGTGTGAGCTGGTTTTTCTGGGGCTTATTCAGGGAACCACCGGGAAAGGAGTGGGTCGAGCGGTAATTGCGAAAGCCATTGAGCTTGCCTGGTCAAAACCTGTTACCCGTTTTTGGGTGCATACCTGCACTTTTGACCACCCGTCTGCTCTCAATTTTTATATTCGCTCGGGATTCAGGCCCTATGCGTTTCAGGTGGAGATGCGCCCGGATCCGCGGCTGACCGGCCATCTGCCGCGCCATGCCGCACCGCACATCCCGCTTATTGATCCTGGCGCTCGGTAAGCGGGAACAGAAACTATTCTGCGGTGATGACCATCACCCCTGCCGCCTCAAGCGAGAGCGCGAGGCCCTGTTCAACACCAGCGTCTACGACAACCGTGTCGGCCAGAGAGAGAGAGCCGATGACATAGGGTGACGCCGCATTTATCTTCTCGGAGGAAGCAAGCACAATGGTCTCTGCGGCCCGCCGCGAAAAGGCACGCTTTACGCTGGCTTCTTCATAATCCCCGGTCGTCAGTCCCGTCTGAACGTGTAAACCGGTCACCCCCATAAAAAAGAGATCGGCCTGAATAGCGGAAATTCCCTCTATGGCCGTAGTTCCGGTTGTCACAACCGAATGTTTGAATAATTTCCCGCCTATTAATATCACATCAATCAGTGGATGTTCCACCAGCGCCAGGACGATACCCGGACTATGTGTCACCACGGTGATATTGAGCTCAGGCGGCAGAAAGGCCACCATTTCCGCCGTCGTGGTACCGCCATCAATGATGACAACCTGTCCCGGGGAGATAAGCCCGGCACCTTTACGCGCCACCCGTTTTTTGGAGTCAAGGCTGAGGAGCTGGCGATTTGCAAAATTTGCCGTTGCGCCTGAAGCCGGGAGCGCACCACCGTGAACGCGCTGCAACTCGCCCGCTGCCGCAAGCTCCCGCAGATCCCGACGAACAGTATCTTCTGAGACGGCAAACTGCTGACTGAGCGCCTTAGAGTAGACCTGCCCCTCGCGCCGTAGCATATCGAGGATTAAACCTTTGCGTTGCCGGGTAAGCATAATGACGCGCCCTCTTTTTGCATGAGTTATCTTGATAATGCACGAAAATGCCGTTTATGATGTCTACTCTACGTATGGAGGAGCGATCGTGCAATCAAAACGTGCAGAAGTACGCATTACGGACAGTCAGTTGCTGTCCGATAACTGGTATACGTTAAGAAAATACACCTTTGACCTGCATCGACAGAACGGCGAATGGCAACGGCAACATCGTGAGGTCTACGACAGAGGGAATGGCGCAACCATTCTGCTCTACAACCGCGAGAAACGAACGGTTATCCTCACGCGGCAGTTTCGTTTCCCGGTCTTTGTAAACGGGCATGAGAGTAACCTCATCGAAGCGGCGGCGGGTCTTCTCGATAACATGGACCCTGAAAACCGCATCAAAGCTGAAGCGGAAGAAGAAACCGGCTATCGAATTGAGAAGGTAGAGAAAATTTTTGAAGCCTACATGAGCCCCGGTTCTGTCACTGAAAAGCTCTATTTCTACATTGCGCACTATAATCCTGGCGATCGGGTCAGTGAGGGAGGCGGTCTAAAAGAGGAAGGCGAGGATATTGAAGTACTGGAAATAACGCTTGAAGAAGCACTGGCCGCCATTGAAAACGGCCAGATAGTGGACGCAAAAACGATAATGCTGCTCTATCACGTTGCCCTGAAAGGTATTCTCTGACGCGATTCAAAGATATCCGCGCTCCTGCGGATATCTCATTTCATTCACCCTTAGCGCAGTACCGAGCGGGCCATGCGCGTCAGGGTATGCCGCACCCCTCTTATGGCCACACTGTAAGCATAGATATTTTCCGGCAGCGCAATGCCCATAAATCCGGTATCGCCAATGTGATGCATATCTGCTCCGGCCATTTTACTCATCAGCGCAATCTGGCGCAGAGTGCTGACATCGGCGCCTTCCTGCGAGGTTCCGATGGCGGTCATCGCCATCATCCCCTTCGCATGCGCGGCCTCAGTCAGTGACGTAACCCTTTGTTGGCTCATTCCCGGCACGGTGCCTGGCGCGGGGATCAGAACCACATCCGCACCCTGGTCGGCAAACCAGGCAACATCCTCTTCGGTAATAATGGCACTGCCGCTTTCACCCACCAGCCCCGCTCCATGCATTTTCCCGGTAATAAGCAGTGCGCTGTCACCTATAGCATCCCGTATGGCCTTAAGTGCCACGCCCAGGGCACGATTGCTTACGCCATTATTTGGATTCCCGGTCAGCACAATGATTCTGGCACCCATCTCCACTACGGCACGGGCGTTTTCAGGCGTAGCGGCCCGCCCCGCCGTCATGGCCCATATGTCATCATGACGGGCGGCAAAGTCCGGGTCCACGGCCTCCAGATTGACACCAATAATACGCCCGGTCAGCCGTTGTAAAACCTTAATTGCCGCTTGCCCAGGCGTGCCGGGAGGTAATCCCTCAATGCGGGGAGTATGACAGTCGAACATATTGAGCAGCAGAATATCAGCGCCCTGCGACGCGGCTACTTCTGCATTGGTCACGCCAGGTAATAAGGGTTGAGTAATGGCGATGGTTTCACTCATCACTACCCGCCCTTCACTGGCGCGAATGGCATAAATCAGCCCGTGTTTATCGAGCTGTACCAGTTCAGAAGCGCAACAATCCAGTAATCTTTTTTGTGCCATCTACCCCTCTCCCAAAATGTATACCAGTTATGTACCACTCATATACATTAGCTGAATGCATTATCTAACTGCCATTGCATCAAGGTTATTTTGTGATCGTTATCGCGGGTGAGCAGGCGGCTTTTTTCAGCAGAATGGTGACAGAACAGCCAACATGGATAACAATTGGTACATGATATAATGAACCAGTTGATGATTATGTCCTTTACTACAGACCTTTTCAGATTCGATCCCCGAAGTGGTATGCCCCTTTACAGGCAACTGGTGAATGCCATTAAAACGGCCATCACCCGCGGAGAATTACGTCCCGGTGATGTGCTCCCCTCTGAGCGTGAGCTGGTCGATAAGCTTGAGATTGCCAGGGGGACGGTACGCAAAGCGTTTCAGCTGCTTCTGGAGGACGGTATTCTGCTGCGCAGTCAGGGATCGGGTACTTTTGTCGCGCCGCATATCCGCCAGTCCATGCCGATGCTTGAAAGTTTTAGTGAAATGGCAAAAGCGAATGGTGGCCAGGCGCAGAGTGAACTGGTGGGCTTTTCCCGCCGCCCGTCAACCGATACGGAACGGCGTATCCTGCATCTGTCTGCTGAACAGGGTGAGGTGGTGGAGCTGACGCGACTGCGAAAAATAAACGGCGTTGCGGTTTCCCTGCAAACTGCCCTCCTCCCTGCCCGGCTGCTGGTAAACCTGAGCAGTCTGGATGATTCACTCTATCTTTATCTTGAACGGCAGGGCGCGCCGGTTTTACGTGCCAGTCAGCGGTTTTCGGCCGTCGCTGCGGATGAACGTCTTGCGCACTATCTCTCTGTGAAACCCCAGTCGCCACTCTTATTGGTGACCCGCACCGGCTTCAGCCATAACGATGTCCCGGTTGAACACACCTGGACCTGGTGTCTCAACGAGTACTATGACTTTACACTCGAGTTGCATCGACAGGGCGAATAGCGCCGCCGCCCTTTCCTCTCATCAAAAAATTCACTCCTTAACCTGTTTTTGAGGGGTAAGATCCCTCGCCTAAGTGACACTGTCACATCTATTTTCCAGGAATAGACTATGATTTGCTTCGTAAGCCTTCAGGTGTCCGGCAGTGAGGACATCTTCGCCGTCCATTGACAGCTTTGTACTGAACGAGGGAGTTGAATGGAGTCAAAATCATTTATTAAACGCTGGGGCGCTGAGTACCTGGATAACGGCGCTGTGCTTTTTCGTGTCTGGGCGACCGGGCAGCCAGCCATTACGCTGAGACTTGCCGGTAACGATCTCCCCATGCAACCGCAGGGAGATGGCTGGTTTGAACTGCGTGTAGAGGGCGTTAAACCCGGAACGGAATACCACTACGTACTTGAAGACGGGATGGTTATTCCTGACCCTGCCTCCCGGGCGCAGAAAGCCGATGTGAACGGCCCTTCTCTGGTCATCGACCCGCACCACTATGTCTGGCAGCACACGGAATGGCGTGGACGTCCGTGGGAAGAAACGGTGATTTATGAACTGCATGTGGGCACCTTCACCCCCGAAGGGACACTGCAGGCTGCCATCGCGAAACTGCCTTATCTTGCCGATCTCGGTATCACCCAGATTGAGCTGATGCCGCTTTCTCAGGCGGGCGGTAACCGCGGCTGGGGCTATGACGGCGTATTGCTTTACGCCCCGCACAGCGCCTACGGCACACCGGATGACGTGAAAGCCTTTGTTGACGCTGCTCACGGTCTGGGTCTCTCCGTCGTGCTCGATATCGTACTCAACCATTTTGGCCCTGAGGGTAATTACCTGCCCTTGCTGTCGCCGGACTTCTTTGATAAATCGCGCTCGACCCCTTGGGGAGCAGGTATTGCCTATGATGTGGAGGCCGTACGCCACTACATCGGGGACGCCCCGTTATACTGGTTGAAAGAGTTTCACTTTGACGGACTGCGCTTCGACGCTATCGATCAGATTGAAGATAATTCTGAAAAACACCTTCTTATTGAAATCGCTGAACGCATCCGTGCCGAGATAACGGACCGACCGGTTCACCTCACCACGGAAGACTGCCGCAATATTATTTCACTCCACCCGCGTGAAGAGGACGGTACGGCGCCGCTGTTTACCGGTGAATGGAATGACGATCTCCATAACGCCGTGCACGTCTTCGCGACAGGCGAAACGCATGCCTATTATCAGGATTTCGCGAAAGCCCCTGAAAAACTGATTGCGCGTGCGCTGACTGAAGGGTTCGCCTACCAGGGCGAGGTATCGTCGCAGAGCGGTGAAAAGCGTGGCGTGGACAGCCGCAGCCAGCCTCCGGTCGCTTTCGTCGATTTTATACAGAATCACGATCAGGTAGGAAACCGTGCACTGGGGGAGCGACTGATAACGCTTGCTGGCGCGGAAACAACCCAGGTGCTCTACGCCGCCCTGCTACTTTCGCCCCATATACCGTTGCTGTTTATGGGTGAAGAGTACGGTGAGACGCAACCTTTCCTGTTCTTTACCGATTTTCACGGTGAGCTGGCGAAAGCGGTTCGTGAAGGACGGGCAAAAGAGTTTGAAGGTCATTCGGGATATGAAGGTTCCGATGTGCCTGACCCGAACGCCCCCGACACCTTTGCGGCATCTACCCTCAACTGGGCCGCGCAGGAGACGCCGGAAGGAAAATCCTGGCTTGCACTGAGCCGCCAGCTACTGGCGCTGCGCCAGCAACATATCGTTCCGCTTTTGCAGACCGCCAGAGGAGGCTGCGGCAAGGTTATCCATACGGCACCGGGCTTCTTTGCCGTGTCCTGGGCTTTCCCGAAAGGCACCCTCTCCCTGGCGGTAAATATCAGTACGCAGACACATCCTGTTCCGGATCTGCCCGGCACCACGCTTTTCGCGCTACCGGGTATGGGCAATGAACTGCCCCCTCGTTCAGTTGTTGTTCGCCTTGCATCAGGAGAGGCATTATGAGTATCCCGACCGCCACTTATCGCCTGCAGTTTCGTAATGGGATGACCTTTGATCGTGCGGTTACGCTGGTCCCCTATCTTAAAAAACTGGGGATAAGCCATCTCTACGCCTCACCCATCTTTACGGCGACAAGTGACTCCACGCATGGCTACGATGTCACCGATGCGAATGAAATCGATCCGGTTCTTGGCGGCCGTGAAGGATTTGACCGCCTGAGTGCGGCGCTCAAAGCGGCCGGACTCGGCCTGATTCTGGATATCGTTCCGAACCATATGGCCGCCTCACTGGAGAATCGCTGGTGGCGCGATGTCATTGCGTACGGTGAGAAGAGCCGTTACGCCCGCCATTTCGATATCGACTGGTCCCGTCCGCTCACCTTGCCTTTTCTCGGCGATCATTTTGATGCTGTACTGGAAAATGGCGAGCTCAGCGTCCAGGCGGACCCTGAAACCGGCACGCCATCGCTTGCCTATTTTGACAACTTTTACCCGCTCGCGCCGGGTACAACCGAAGGGTTGAACCTGACGGATAATGCCGGGATCGCTGAACTGCATGCGCGGCAACCCTGGCGGTTGATGAGCTGGCGCAACGCGCCTTTTGAACTCTCTTACCGTCGCTTTTTCGAGATAACAGGCCTGGTGGGGATGCGGGTAGAAGATCCGGTCGTGTTTGCTGACACCCACCGGTTAATCCTTGAGCTGGTCCACGAGGGTATGGTGGACGGGCTTCGCGTCGATCACGTGGATGGTCTTGCCGATCCGAAGGCCTATCTCGAACAGCTGCGCCACCATGCCGGACCAGCGTGCTACCTCACCGTCGAGAAGATCCTCGGCGAAGGAGAACAGCTTCCTGCTGACTGGCCTGTCTCTGGTACCACAGGCTATGAATTTATCGCCTCACTCTCCGATGCGCTGGTAGACAGCGAAAAGACGGAGACCCTGTTCAGCCTTTACGAAGAGGTACTCGATCGCTCAGTGGATATGGAAAGTGAGCTGCGTAAAGCCAAGCTGCTGATGGTTGATCGTAACTTCGAAGGCGAATTTACCCGCCTGCTCGCGCTCTGTATGGCCATCGCTGAGACGGAAAATGTCACTATCAGTGAGACACCGGTTCGGGCTGTTCTGCGTGAACTGCTGGTCACCTTCCCGGTTTATCGCACCTACGGAACGGCACAGGGTATGACGTCTGCCGATCGGGCGATGCTCGATAAGGTCGCGAAGGCGGTCAGCGCCAGCCCGAATGCGCCCCATCCCGAAGCGTTACAATTCCTGGTCACTCTTCTCGCGGGCGAGGTGAGTGAAGCGGCACGGGTACAGGCCACCGAATTGCGTACCCGTTTCCAGCAGCTCACCGGACCACTGATGGCGAAATCGGTTGAAGATACCCTCTTTTTCCGTCAGCACATGGATCTGGCGCTTAATGAGGTCGGCGCGGAACCGCTGCCGCGTAGTTATTCCATTGAGCGTTTCCATCAGGATATGCAAACACGGCGGGCATGCCAGCCGGACGCGATTTCTACCACGTCGACGCACGACACTAAACGCGGCGAAGACACTCGCGCACGGCTCTATACGCTGACCGAGGCGCCGCAGGTGTGGGCGGAACATGTGATCCGCTGGCGCGAAATGAACCAGTCTCAGGTCGTAAGGATTGAAGATGGCCTGGCACCCCGCTCCGGCAGTATCTGGATGATCTATCAGGCGCTGGCGGGCGCATGGCCGGTCACCCTCGAGCCGGAGGACAAAGCGGGACTGCAGGCGCTCGAAGCGCGTTTTTTACCTTACGTTGAGAAAGCGCTTCGCGAAGAGAAGCTGCGTACCAACTGGGATAACAACAACGACGCCTACGAGCAGGCCGTGCTCGGCTACGTATCCCATCTTCTGCACTATGAACCTTTCCTGCAGGACTTTACCCGTTCGCTGGCGCCCTTTATCCGTGCAGGCCTGAGCAATACGCTTACGCAGACGGTCATTAAGCTGATGGCCCCCGGCGTACCGGACATCTACCAGGGCAGCGAAGGGCTTAACTTCAGCCTTGTTGACCCTGACAACCGCCGTGAGCCGGATTATGCCGCGCTCGGGACTATGCTGGACGACGTCAGCGATCCGGTCCTCTTCGACGACGCCGGGCTGAAAAGCGGCAAGCTGAAGCAGCACATTACCGCCAGACTGCTGCATTTACGTCAGCACAAACCGGCGCTGTTCCGGTTCGGTGATTACCTGCCGCTGACGCCTTCCGGCACACAGGCCCGTCAGGTGGTTGCCTTTGCCCGTCAGCACGAAGATGAGGCTGTGCTTGTTGTGCTCCCCCGCCTGATGCTGAATGCAGACAACCGCGGCTGGCAGTCAACCGAGGTGCGCCTTCCGGCTACGCTTGCCGGGCGAACCTGGCAGAACAGTCTGACCGGGGAAACCGTTTCGCTAACAGACAGCATCGCTCTGGATAATCATACCCATATGATTGTGCTAAGTGGCTGATCCGTTTGCTATAAAACTATTCTCGTCCGTTGTAAACATTGTTGTGAATATTAAAAAATGAAACATGTTATGGAGAAGGATTAATGGCTAACGGAAATTCGTTTTACATCACCGCGGGCGAAAGTCTGCCGCTCGGTGCTAATTTTGATGGCGACGGGGTTAACTTCGCGATCTTTTCTGCACACGCTGAACGGGTTGAGCTCTGTCTGTTTGATCCAAGCGGAAAAACAGAAATCGCCCGCCTGGAGCTGCCTGAGTATACCCACGAGATCTGGCATGGTTACGTGCCAGGCCTCAAGCCTGGGGCACTGTATGGATATCGGGTCTACGGCCCCTATGATCCTGAAAATGGTCATCGCTTTAATCCCAACAAACTGCTGGTTGACCCCTACGCCCGCGAACTGGTCGGCAATATCGAATGGAATGACGCGCATTTTGCCTATGATCTTCTTCATGAAGATAAAGATCTGACCTTTGATGAGCGCGACAGCGCCCCTTTTATGCCGAAGTGCCAGGTCATCGACCCCAATGCTGTGGACTGGCAGGATACAAACCGCCCTGTCATTCCCTGGTCGGAATCGGTCATTTATGAAACCCATGTTAAAGGGTTTACTCAGCTCAATTCCGCCCTGCCACCTGAGCTGCGTGGCACCTTTGAAGGGATGGGCCACAAAGCCAGCATTGACTACATTAAAAGCCTTGGCATCACTTCGGTGGAACTCTTGCCCGTCCACTGGTTCCCGGACGATCAGCATCTGCTCGACCGCGGCCTGAAAAATTTCTGGGGTTATAACACCCTCGGCTTTTTTGCTCCGGCCTCACGCTATTACGGGCCGCGTAACATTCAGGGCTTCCGCGACATGGTGCGTGCTTTCCACGATGCCGGTATCGAGGTCATCCTGGACGTGGTGTATAACCACACCGCCGAAGGGAATGAACTTGGCCCGACCCTCTCCTTTAAGGGGATCGACAACTTCTCCTACTACCGCACCCTGCCCGATCAGCATCGCTATTACATCAATGACACCGGAACGGGTAATACCGTGAACACCTCCCATCCGCGCGTGTTGCAAATGGTCATGGACTCCTTGCGTTACTGGGCCGATTCCATGCACATCGACGGTTTCCGTTTCGATCTCGGCACCATTCTTGGTCGTGAGCCGCAGGGTTTTGACCAGCGTGGCGGATTCTTTGACGCCATCACGCAGGACCCGGTGCTCTCCCGTCTCAAACTGATTGGCGAACCCTGGGATATCGGCCCCGGTGGGTATCAGGTCGGCGGCTTCCCGCCTGGCTGGGCTGAGTGGAATGACAAATATCGCGATACGGTGCGTGAGTACTGGAAGGGTGATAATGTTTCAGGCGACTTTGCTGCGCGTTTGCTGGGCTCAGGCGACCTCTACGATTTACGTGGTCGACGCCCCTGGTCCAGCGTGAACTTCATTACGGCCCATGACGGCTTCACCCTGAACGATCTTGTCTCGTACAACGAGAAGCACAACGAGGAAAATGGCGAAGACAATAACGACGGCCATAATGATAACCGCTCCTATAACTATGGTGCCGAAGGCCCGACGGATGACGAAGGCATTAATGCCGTTCGCGAGCGGCAAAAACGTAACTTCCTCGCCACTATCTTCTTCTCCCACGGCACACCAATGCTGCTGGCAGGTGACGAGTTTGGACGCAGTCAGATGGGCAACAACAACGGTTACTGTCAGGACAGCGAAGTCTCCTGGATACACTGGGACGATCTGCCCGCCTCCAATGAGGCGTTACGGGACTTTACCCGTCACCTTATTGCGCTGCGTAAGACTCAGCCCCTGCTGCGCCGGGAAAACTGGCGTGACGGTATGATTATCGAGTGGTTCAACGCAGGCGGCGGCGTGCAAAAAGCAGAGCAGTGGGAAGAAGGCACCACCCTTGGCGCCTATATTGGCCGACCTGATCTGCAAACCGAACCTGGTGTCTGGCATGACGTACTGATGCTCTTTAACCCGTATGAAGGCTCAGTGCCGTTCCGCATCCCGCAGTTCGGGGATGGTGGCTGGGTGCTGGAGCTCTCCACTTCCGAGACTGCGACGCCCGGTCAGGTGATTACCCAGGAGACGGATTACGAGCTGGAAGGCCGTAGCCTGGTCCTGTTCAGAAGACCGTAACCCCGTGCGGTGTGACGTTGTCACGCGTTACACCGCCTTTCCCCAGGGCTCCCCGATTTACGCCCGTCAGCCAACGCTATACACTTTGCGCTTCCTCCTTTTTTAAAGTTACACCATGAAAAACTCGCATATTAATCTTCCGGCTGGCTACTTTGGTATGGTGCTTGGCATTATCGGTCTGGGCTTCGCCTGGCGTTATGCGGCTACTATCTGGCCGGTAACCACCCTGCCCGCCAATGTGCTTATCATTCTGGCCATCATTCTCTGGGGGCTGTTACTCGTCGCCTTTGCCAGCCGTTTCGTGTTACACCGTGCCTCCATTATTGAAGAGATAACCCACCCGTTAAAAAGCAGTTTTGTCAGTCTTATACCGGCAACGTCGATGCTGGTGGCCATCGGTCTGGCCCCCTGGACTCACGCCCTGGCCCTCGCGCTTTTTCTTGTCGCCGTCACCGCCCAGCTCGCCTATTCCGCCTGGCAAACGGCAGGATTATGGCGTGGCAGCCATCCCAAAGAGGCCACCACGCCGGGTCTCTACCTGCCAACCGTAGCGAATAATTTTATTAGCGCGATGGCCTGCGGCGCGATGGGGTTTACCGATGTCGGCCTGCTTTTTCTCGGGGCCGGTATTCTCTCCTGGCTCAGTCTCGAACCCGCTATTTTAAGCAGGCTGCGTAACCTGGAGGAGATGACGCCCGCCGTGCGCACCTCGCTCGGTATTCAGATGGCACCGGCGTTTGTTGCCTGTAGCGCCTGGCTGAGCCTCAACGGGGGGGAAGCGGATGTCTTCGCCAAATTGCTGTTTGGCTATGGGCTACTGCAAATGCTGTTTATGATTCGCCTTCTTCCCTGGTACAGCAGCCAACCCTTTAACCCCTCTTTCTGGAGTTTTTCGTTCGGCATCGCGTCGCTGGCGACGACCTCCATCAAGCTTGGACACGGTGCACCCGGCGGCGCACTCTGGTGGATGGCGTTCCCGTTATTTGTCGGCGCAAACCTGGCTATGGGGCTGCTGATGGTCAAGACAGTTATGCTGCTGGTGAAGGGGCAACTGATAGTGCGTCAGGCAGTGAAGTAGCCCGGTAGACTTCGTCAGAGCAAAGGCTAACGTTGCACAATCAAGCAATATCAATCATCATCGAGCAACACTTGAATAAAACAAGCCAGAAATGAGCATGCCAGTTATCATCCTGGCAGACATGGACGGTCGAGCTTAACGCGTAAGGAAGAGCCGCAGATGAATGAAAAAATAGCCACCAGAGTGATCTTTTTTATTGCCGGACTGGTGACGGCCACCTGGGCTGTGATTGTTCCTTTTGCCCGTTTCAACACCGGAGCGAATGACGGGCTGCTGGGGACGTTACTCTTGTGTCTGGGGCTTGGCGCCATGCTGGCGATGCCCGTTACAGGCACGCTGACATCGAAATATGGCTGCCGGGCGGTCATCAGCGCCGCCGTGGGTGTGATTCTCTTCTCCATGCCTTTTCTCGCACTGGTGAGTTCACCCCTCTTGTTGGGCCTGAGCCTGCTGGTTTTTGGTGTTGGTGTCGGCGTCACCGACTGTGCCATGAATGTCCAGGCAATACTGGTGGAGAAGCAGTCCGACCGGCCGCTGATGTCTGGTTTTCACGGCATGTACAGCGTGGGCGGTATTGCCGGGGCCGGGGCCATGACCGCGTTACTCTCCTCAGGTTTGACTATCCTTGCCGCCACCCTGACCATCGCCGCTCTGGTGCTTGTGTTTCTTATCATCAGCTTCAGGCAGTTGTTGCCCTATGCTAATCCTTCAGAAGGGCCCGCATTTGCACTGCCCAGGGGAACGGTTCTGGTGCTCGGCTTGATCTGCTTCATTATCTTTATGGCGGAAGGAACGGTCCTGGACTGGAGCGCGGTTTACCTGGTCGACAGTCGTGACATCCCTGAATCCCTGGGCGGCCTCGGCTTTGCTGCCTTTGCCACCTCAATGACCGCAGGGCGTCTGGGGGGCGATTATCTCGTCCAGCGTTTTGGGGCGCTACGCGTGGTATTAACCGGTACTGCCGCCGCCATTGCGGGCTTTATCATTGTTATTTACAGTGCGCCGCTGGCACTCCTGCTGACCGGGTATTTACTCATCGGGATAGGCTGCGCGAATATTGTGCCGGTCATGTTTTCCCGGATTGGTAAACAGCGCAGCATGCCGCAGATGGTCGCGGTTCCTGCCGTCACCACGCTGGGTTATATTGGCGTACTTGCCGGGCCGGCCATTATTGGTTACATCGCACATCACGCGACCCTGGGCTACGGCTTTATTTTTGTTATTGTCTTGCTGCTGCTTGCCCTCCTGCTTTCTTACCATATACGCCAGCTGCTGGCTTCCGGACAGGCCAGTTGACGCTTTTTAAAGGGACGGCTGCCGGCCGTCCGTACCCTTCCATCGGCAAGGGTAGGATTGTCTCGCGACTATGATTAACACCTTTCTGCGTTACGATAGTTTCGGTGAGCCAGAAACCACCCTTCAGTACATCAGCGAGGCGCAGGGTCCCCTGGATGCGGATAAGCTCCGGGTACGTATGCTGCTTTCACCGATTAACGCGTCAGATCTGATCCCGATTACCGGCGCTTATGGTCATCGTATCAGGCCACCACAGATTGCCGGGTATGAGGGGGTGGGCACGGTCGTTGACGCTCCTGCTCGCTATGCCCGGTTAATCGGCACGCGTGTGCTCCCACTTCGGGGCCAGGGGACCTGGCAACGCTATATCGATTGCCCGGCGCAGCTGGCGGTCCCCGTACCGGATGAGATAGGCGATGACATGGCCGCCCGCGCTTACATCAATCCTCTTGCCGCCATACTGATGCAACAGCGTGTTTCGCCTGCGGGGAAACGGGTGCTGGTCACAGCCGCCGGGTCAGAGTGCGCACAACTGCTCGGGCAGTGGGCATTGATGTCTGGTGCGAAAACCGTGACAGGCGTCTATCGCAACGCTGTTCACGCCGCGCGACTGGCGCAGCGAGGGATTGTGCCGGTTGACCAGACTCATATCCACGACATTGCGTCCTGTGCAACGCATACGGACATTGTCTATGACGCCGTTGGCGGTGAGCTTGCAAACAGTCTGCTCAACCATTTGCCGCACACCGCTCACTTTGTCAGTTACGGTCTGTTATCGGGCCGCCCTTTTAGCATGCAAAACCGGCGTGCCACTCTGCACTGGTTTCATATGCGCGATTCGCTTCGCGCCATGAAGGCCGCGCAGTGGCATGCTGAGTTTGAATTCCTCTGGTCGCTACTGCGCCAGACGACCCTCAGTGAAGTCACCCGTTTTCCGCTTGCCCACTGGCAGGCCGCCATCGCTTATTACCAGAAAGCGGGCAGAACGACCAAACCGCTGCTGGATTTTACTGCGCGTTAAAGTACTCAATGGTTTCCCGGACGGTTAATACTGCCTTTTTCAGCGTTTCGATATCCACCGAGCCAATTGCCAGCCGTACGGCATGTGGCGTATGGACAGAGGCGCTGAAAGGTTCGGCGGTCGAGAGAGAGATATTCTCCCTGAGTAACGCACTGACTACTCTGTCTGCGCGCACCTCCTCCTGCAGGGGAAGCCAGATAAAATAGGACGTCGGATGGGTCTGGTAACGTAGCGGTGCTAAATGCTCTCGCACCACCGACTGGCGAAAACGGGCATCCTCGCGCTTGAGCCCTTCCAGCCGCGCCACGGTGCCATCCTGTACCCAGCCGCAGACGAGTGCGGTCATTAGCGCGGGGGTGTTCCAGGTCGTAGCCCGGATGGCGCGCTCCACCGCCTGCCGCCTCTTTTCGGGTACTGCAAGCAGGCCTACCCGCAGCCCGGAGGCAACATTTTTGGAAAATCCGGCCAGATAAAGGGTACGCTCCGGCGCGTAATGGTGGATGGGCAGCGGCGGATTTTCTACCAGCCAGACGTAGGTGGCATCTTCAATTATCAGCAGATCATGCTCCCGTGCGATAAGGGCCATTTCGCGACGAAAAGCCTCATCCACCACCCAGCCCAGCGGATTATGCAGTGTAGGCATGGTATAAACCGCTTTGACGCGGCGCGTTTTACACACCTGACGCAGAGCCTGCAGATCCATAGCCTCGCCCTTTGCCGGGATTGCTACCAGTTCAAGATGAAACTGTTCTGCCAGCACTCTGAATCCCGGGTAGGTCAGTGCATCGACCGCAACCACATCGCCCGGTTTGAGCAGACCCATGACCACGACCGTCAACCCATGCTGCGTACCATTCACCACCAGGAGGTTTTCAGGCTCGGTGTTAACACCTGAGGCTGCCAGATAGGCTGCAAAGACGGCACGTTCGGTCAGTTTCCCGCCGTGCGGTTGATAACGAAGCAAGGATTCGAGATCGCCGCTCACCGACAGCTGACGCAGGGCCGAGCGCAACAGTTCCGTCTGCTCCGGCAGCGCGGGGTAGTTAAAACTGAGATCGATAACATCCGTGGCGATAGCATCTCTGTCAATGCCCTGACCGCGCGGCAGCATAATTTCCCGCACAAAGGTACCGCGTCCGGTCTCGCCGCTGACCAGCCCCATGCTTTCAAGCTCAGCGTAAACCCGCGTCGCCGTGACCAGCGAAATCTTCCGCTCAGCCGCCAGCGCACGGTGCGTAGGCAGGCGGGTACCCGGCGCCAGCCCGCCGGAGGAGATCGCATCAGCGAGTTCATCAACAATCGATTTGTAGCGTGCTTTCACAATTGTATCCATGACAATAATTTGATTGTCATGGATTTTCAGACGTATGCTTCCCCCTGTCAAACCCTCAGACGGGATACAACAAGGAATCGAGGTCGCATCATGCAGGAATTAAGAGACAATCATGCCGTCAGTGGATGGCTTAATGGCTTCGCGGGTATGCTCATTTTTAGCGGTTCACTGCCGGCAACCCGAGTGGCGGTGCTGGATTTTGATCCGCTGTTTCTCACCGTCAGCCGCGCCTCCATCGCCGGCGTTCTGGCGCTGATACTGGTATTGGTGCTGAAGGGAAAAGGTCCTGACCGTCGGCAGGTCCTCTCTCTGATCGTGGTTTCACTGGGGGTTGTGATCGGCTTTCCGCTGCTGACAGCGATGGCCCTGCAGCACGTAACCTCCGCGCATTCCATCGTTTTTCTTGGTCTTCTGCCGATGACGACGGCAATTTTTGGCGTCATCCGCGGCGGGGAAAGGCCGCGTCCGGCCTTCTGGGTTTGCTCATGCCTGGGAAGTTGCCTGGTCACCGGGTACGCCCTGAGCCAGGGAGGTAGTGCTTCGCTGAGGGGTGATCTGCAGATGCTGGCCGCTATCCTGGTCTGCGGTCTCGGCTACGCCGAGGGGGCGCGCCTGACGCGGGCGCTCGGTGGCTGGCAGGTGATAAGCTGGGCACTGATCCTCGCCCTGCCACTGATGCTTGTCCTGGCCCTCTTTACCCGCCCGGCCAGCTTCAGTAACGTGAGCGAGTCGGCCTGGTTTTCACTCGGCTACGTTTCTTTATTCAGCATGCTGGTAGGATTTATTTTCTGGTACAAAGGGTTAGCGCAGGGAGGGATTGCGGCTGTCGGGCAATTGCAGTTACTGCAACCTTTTTTCGCCCTCGCTCTTGCCGCCACCCTGCTGCATGAAACGGTCAGCCTGATGATGGTATTCGTGACGCTTGGTGTGATTGCGTGTGTAGCAGGTTCGCGCAGATTCAGCCGTTAGTCTCTCGTTAACCGCTCCAGCGCGCAGCGGGGCGATGGAGCGGTTTTCAGCACTGATACTCAGGCGGGAGACGGCAGGTCCAGCGTCTGCCCTACCATCATGCGGTGCCCGTCCGGAGTGCCAATCATAAACTCCCGCATACCGTGGGGCTGATCGGTTAGCGGCGAGAGGATTGTGGCGCCCCGACTTACCCACTCATCATGTAACGCGGTGGCATTTGTCACGTGCAGATAGGCGAAATAGTTATGATCGCCCAGATCGGCGGCTCTTTTCGCCTCAGGACATTCACCCAGCATGATCCTTACGCTACCGCGTCGGGCCAACTGCCAGCCGCCCCCTTCAGGCCATAAAAGTTCGAATCCAAGAACATCACGATACCAGGCCGCGCTGCGTTGCAGGTTACGCACGGCGAGGACATAAGAAAAAGGGATTAACTCAGGAATCGTTTCTGACATGTTCTCTCTCTGTTATAAGGGCACTTGCGCGGGTTTTTCAGCCGCTTCTGCAAAGTGAGAGTATACACCCTGAGTCATCGGCCGGAGGGGATCCGGCCCTGGGATATTCTCTCAGACTTTCAGCATCTTCACGGTCGCTTCAATATCTATTTCATCTTCGGAGAAGATCAGGGTAGTGCCCTGGAAGGTGGTGATCGCCAGCTTTTTCAGCGAGCGCATTTCGCCAGGGCTCACGGCGGATTTCGGCCTGATATTATTCAGCAAGATACCCACGGACAACACCGCGTTTTCTTTATTAATGCCGGTTTCTACAGGAACCTCTTCACTGAAGACAACGAAGGATTTAATGGAGGTGAGTTTAAGACGCTCCCCTGCGATATAGATATATTTGCTGTCAGGAATCACTTTTACCGCATACGCGGATAACCCTTTATTGTTGGTCGTGGGTTCAAACGTGACTGCCGCATCTTTCTTGATCAGGTCCGGGTTGGCGACTTTGATCACGTGAAAATAGCGGTTATCCCCGTTCTCATCTTTGATAAAACCAAAGCCTTTCTCTTTAAACCACGTTGTGATCGTACCGTTCATCGCCATTACCGCCTGATTCGTTTATCTGCCAAAATTTTTGCAGCGCGCAGTGTAAAGCACAATGCCTGCCCAGACCATGTCTTTGCGTTAAGTCTGGATGAAAATGTGCCCGCCGGCGAGGAGATAAACGCGCCTTCAGTTACCGGAGGGTCTGGTGAGAAAGCCACGCTATGTTTCCGCGCCACGTGGAGCAGTTTCTCGATTTTTTTACCGGCTTATCCAGAATCATGAGGAGGATTCATGATGCAGTGAAATTTAGTCGCTTTCACTCATTCAGCCGCTCTGGCATAAAAGATGATAATTAACGTATTGATAACACGATACCGACTGGATACCTGAGCCGATAACACCAGGTGATTTCAGTTATTATCTCAAACCCAGGGTGCAAAATCGCGATGAATAATACTTTTTCATTTACCATCAAGAGCAGTACTTTTGATGAGAATTATAACCCTTCAGAAAATACGCGTATTACCACCAACTTTGCTAATTTAGCCAGAGGCCAGAACCGTCGCGAAAACCTGCGTAACACGTTACTGATGATAACGAATCGCTTTAACACCCTGGCGCACTGGGATAACCCCACAGCGGATCGTTATGCTGTCGAGCTGGATATTATCTCTGCCGAGATGAACATTAATACCGAAGAAGGCAGTCATGCTTTCCCCGCTATCGAGATCCTGAAAACCCGTATTATTGATAAGAAAAACAATGCACGTATCGACGGCATAGTGGGAAATAACTTCTCATCATACGTGCGTGATTACGACTTCAGCGTGCTGCTTGCAGAACATAACAAAAACCGCACAGAATTCAGCGTTCCCGAGGACTTTGGTGGGTTGCACGGCACTATTTTCAAACGGTTTATTCTCTCGGCGGAATACCAGCAAAACTTTAGCAAAGCGCCCGTTATCTGTCTGAGCGTATCAAACAAAAATACTTATTATCAGACGGGAAACCAGCACCCGGTGCTGGGCAAGGAATATCGGCAGGAGGGCACCTCTCTTACCGAAGCCTATTTTAAAAAAATGGGTCTGCAGGTTCGTTACTTTATGCCGGTAAACAGCGTTGCCCCGCTGGCCTTCTATTACATGGGCGATTTACTGGCTGATTATTCTAATCTCGAACTGATTGGGACGATAAGCACCATGGAAACCTTCCAGAAGATTTATCGTCCGGAGATTTATAATGCGAATTCCGCCGCCGGATACTGCTACCAACCGAATCTCAACCATCAGGATCACTCATTAACCAAAATCGTTTATGACCGTGAAGAGCGCAGCCAGCTGGCCGTTGAGCAGGGAAAATTCACTGAAACACATTTCATCAAGCCGTATAAAAATATTCTTGAGCAATGGGCTGCTCACGACGCGCTTTGATTTACAAAAACAATAAGGTCACCTGTTATGAAAATATTGCTTCCCACATCAACGGCGGGCAGTCTGCCTAAACCGTCCTGGCTTGCTGAGCCGGAAAAATTATGGTCACCCTGGAAGTTGAGCGATGAGACGTTAGCGGACGGAAAAAAGGATGCGCTCAGTCTGTCACTGTTCGATCAGCTCCGCGCTGGCATCGATATCGTCAGCGATGGCGAACAGACCCGCCAGCATTTTGTGACGACCTTTATCGAGCACCTGAGCGGTGTGGACTTTGAGAAACGCGAAGTCGTTAAAATTCGTAATCGCTACGACGCCAGCGTGCCGACCGTTGTAGGTGACGTTTCCCGCCAGAAGCCGGTGTTTGTCGAGGATGCCAGATTTCTACGCCAACTGACCAGGAACCCCATTAAATGGGCGTTGCCCGGTCCGATGACCATGATTGATACACTCTATGATGCACATTATAAAAGCCGGGAAAAGCTGGCCTGGGAATTCGCCAAAATACTGAATCAGGAAGCGAAAGAGCTTGAGGCCGCCGGGGTGGATATTATCCAGTTTGACGAACCGGCCTTTAATGTTTTCTTTGACGAGGTGAATGACTGGGGCATCGCGGCGCTGGAACGAGCCGTTGAAGGGCTGAAGTGTGAGACCGCGGTACACATCTGTTACGGCTACGGCATTAAAGCCAATACCGACTGGAAAAAGACATTAGGTTCCGAGTGGCGCCAATATGAAGAGGCGTTTCCGAAGTTACAGACGTCCAGTATCGACATCATTTCGCTGGAATGTCACAACTCGCATGTACCTATGGATCTGCTTGAGTTGATTCGCGGTAAAAAAGTGATGGTCGGGGCGATTGATGTTGCCAACCATGCGATTGAAACGCCGGAAGAGGTTGCCACCACCTTACGCAAAGCACTTCAGTTTGTGGATGCCGACAAGCTTTATCCATCAACAAACTGTGGCATGGCTCCCCTGCCTCGCCGGGTAGCCACAGGCAAACTTAACGCCCTGACCGCAGGTGCGGAAATCGTACGCAAGGCGCTTACGGCGTAGTTCTCATTCAGGTAACCCTCATTCAGGTAACGCAGGGCATCCCCTGTCATGCTGGCACTGGCCCGTCAGAGCATTTACGGGCCAGTGCCTTGTTATTGACCCGGACTACAGAGCACTATTTTATGCGCCTGCCCTGTGCGTCGATCACGGCTTCACCATCTTCTTTGACAAAGGCTGCTTTTTGCTCATCGGGCAGAATCTCCAGTACCACTTCTGAGGGGCGACACAGACGTGTACCCCGTGGCGTAACCACCACCGGCCGGTTCATCAGAATCGGGTGCTGAAGGATAGCGTCAATTAGCTCGTCATCCGTGAAGTGGTCATCGTCCAGCCCAAGCATGTCGTAAGGGGGAACATTTTTGCGCAGTAGCTGGCGCACGGTGATCCCCATATCCGCAATCAGCGTCACCAGTTCATCGCGTGACGGTGGCGTGTCCAGATAAAAAATGATCTCAGGCTCTGTGCCGGAGTTTCGGATAAGCGCCAGCGTGTTCCGGGACGTGCCGCAGTCAGGATTGTGATAAATGGTAATGGTGTTCATGAGCGATCCCGTTAATAAGAAAATGAAAGCCGCAGTGCCAGTGCTGCCAGGGTGACTAACAGTACCGGCAGGGTCATAACGATACCGGTGCGGAAATAGTATCCCCAGGTGATATGCATATTTTTCTGCGAGAGAACGTGAAGCCAGAGCAACGTGGCAAGGCTGCCGATAGGCGTTATTTTGGGGCCGAGGTCGCAGCCGATGACGTTTGCGTACACCATTGCTTCTTTTATCACCCCTGCGGCTGAACTGGCCTCGATGGACAGGGCACCAATTAACACCGTCGGCATATTATTCATCACTGAGGAGAGAAAGGCGGTGATAAGGCCCGTGCCCAGCGTTGTCACCCACACGCCTTTATCAGCAAGCCAGTTGAGAAGTTGCGTAAGAAAAACGGTCAGTCCTGCATTACGCAACCCGTAAACAACCAGATACATACCCAACGAAAAGATAACGATCTGCCAGGGCGCGCTACGTAGCACTTTTCCGGTGCTGATGACCTGACCTTTTTTCGCTACCGCTAATAATATCGCGGCACCGGTTGCGGCAATGGCGCTGACCGGAATGCCGAGCGGCTCCAGCACGAAAAACCCGACAAGAAGAATGACCAGAACTATCCAGCCGGTGTTAAAGGTTGCCCGATCCGTTATCGCCAGTGCTGGTGCCTCAAGCTTGTCGAGGTCGTAAACGGGGGGAATATCACGGCGAAAAAAGAGATGCAGCGTGAACAGTGTTGCAGCAATGGTTGCCAGGTTAACCGGAACCATCACCGCCGCATATTCAGAGAAACCAAGCCCGAAAAAGTCAGCCGACACAATATTAACGAGATTAGAGACCACAAGCGGCAGACTGGCGGTATCTGCAATAAAACCCGCTGCCATCACAAAGGCCAGGGTGGCGCGTTTGCTGAAGCCTAACGCCAGTAACATGGCAATAACGATGGGTGTCAGAATTAAAGCGGCACCGTCATTAGCAAATAGCGCCGCGACGGCAGCACCCAGTAAGACAATATAAGTGAAAAGCAGTCTGCCACGCCCTTTACCCCATCGCGATACGTGTAACGCCGCCCATTTGAAAAAGCCGCATTCATCCAGCAACAGACTGATGATAATAACGGCGATGAAGGTGGCCGTCGCATTCCAGACAATATTCCAGACAACAGGGATATCGCCGGGATGGATAACGCCACTTAGCATCGCCAGCAAAGCACCGATGACAGCGCCCCAGCCAATACTTAACCCTTTAGGCTGCCAGATAACCAGCACTAGTGTGAATAAAAAAATAGCACCTGCCAGAAACATAACGCTCTCCATCACATATAGATTGGGGAATATGTATTTTGCATTTAGCACCTTCCCGGCGAAATCGCTTTCACCCTGGATTGCAACATTTCCCGCTGCGCATTCCACGCGGAATCGATAATGCTGGCGGCCCATGCCGGAATATGTGGCGATAAACGGTAATGCACCCATTTCCCCTCACGGCGGTCAGCCACAAGGTTAACGTCACGTAACATAGCCATATGCCTGGATATTTTTGGCTGAGATTCTCCGGTCGCGCCGCAAAGATCACAGACACACAGCTCACCGGCTTCACGAAGCAGCAGCACTATTGAAAGCCGGGTCTCATCGGAGAGCATTTTGAAGAGATGAAGCGGAAGAAGCATATCCGGCCTTATCGCAATGGTTTTCATATATGTTAAACCATATGTGATGAAAGTGAAAAGCCAGATATGATCCTGGTTGCGCCAAAAGCGGAGTGGTAAGGCATGACTTCAACTGCTGAGTGACGGCCATCGTTTAAAAAACCGCGGCCGTTCACGTCACAAGCTTGCGCTCTGTTTAAGGGAGACGAAGGGCGTCAGAAATTTACCCATTCTTCATTCACCAGTTTCCCGGCAGGACGAACATGTGCGACGCCCTTAGATTTAACACTCTCTTTTTTCACCGCCAGCGGTTCCTGCTCGGTGTCCCGGCAGGTGAAGACTTTTACGCTGTCAACCAGCAGGGCAGCCTGCTCCTGAAGAGAGGTGCTGGCAGCTGAGGACTCTTCAACCAGGGCAGCATTTTGCTGAGTTGTGGTATCGATTTGCCCCATCGCCAGGTTTATCTGATGAATACCATCACTCTGCTCAAGGCTGGCTTTGGTAATGTCATCCACCAGTTTCTGCACGCTGGCGACATTCGCGACGATATCTTTCATTCCGCTGTCCGCATCATCGACCAGAGTACGACAGGTGTCGATTTTGCCAAGTGACGATCCGATTATCTCCCTGATCTCCTTCGCTGAAGAGGAGCTTCGTTGTGCCAGGGTACGTACTTCTCCGGCGACCACGGCAAATCCTCGGCCCTGCTCCCCTGCCCGCGCGGCTTCAACTGCCGCATTGAGCGCGAGTATATTTGTCTGGAACGCAATCCCTTCGATAGCCGTAACGATAGCGTTCATCTGCCCGGAAGCGGCATAGATGTCCTGCATGCTCACGGAGACCTCATGCATGCGTTTGCTATTTTTTTGAATGACATCGCCAGCTTCGCCAAACAGATGATTCACAGTGCGTGAATTTTCCGCCGTACTTTTGATGGTGGCCGTTAACTGTTCGAGGGTTGCCGCTGTCTCTTCCACACTGGCTGCTTGTTCTTCTGTTCTGGAGGCAAGGTCGTGATTGCCTGCATTAATCTCATTCGCGGCAAGCGAGATGTTTTCGGCACCTTTTCTTACATGGCTGACGGTTGAGTTCAGCCCGACCGTCATCTCTTTGAGGGAGAGCAGCAGGTTGCCAAGTTCATCTCTCGAATGCACGTTGACATCTACCGTTAATTCGCCTGCTGAAACCCGTTTTGCAACCGACACCGCCTCTGCTAAAGGGCGAGTGATACTGCGGGTGATATACAATGAAATCCCGATACCCGAGACAATACTCAACAGGATAAAGGTCAGAATTATGGTTTTTGAAGAGGAGGCTTCATTGTGTACACCGAGATACGACTTATCGATTAATGACTTCTGAAACGACTTTAGCTCCATCAGCGCGTTAACGTACCCTTCTGTGGCAGGGTAAAATTGCGATGAAATAAAAGCAGTGGTTATCTCTTGATTACCTTCGCGGGCAAGCTTAAAGCCATTTGTACGCAGTGAGACATATTTCTCTCTTGCACTCACGACATTTTCAAGGAGGCGTTTGCCCGTTGGCAGCCGTAATAAGGGGGTGAGTGTTTTCTGCACTGAATTTATGCGTTCTGAATTCGTTTTCATGGTTTTCAGAATGTCATCCTGTGCTTTGACATCCCTGGCGTTCATTGCCGCCAGTGCAAGGCCATTATTAACGCTGACGAGCTGTACCCAGTCATTAACTAATCGTTCTTTAACCAGATGCCACTGAATTATTTCATCTACTTTTTTTTCACTGTTCACGGTCAGCCAGTAGGAGCTTGCTCCCATGATGACTATCATCATGATGAGCAGTGCGAACCCGGTTGCCATACGTGTTCCCACCTGCAAATTCTTTATAATCATAAATCCCTCGATCTCCGTGATAAAGTTAAGCTGGCGCGCATAAAGGATAAGCCATGCTTAATTATCTAATTTATTCACTGTTATGTTATCGGCGGAAACTCAGGCAAACTTTATGGTTAATTCTGAACGATCGCAGTTACCTTTCGGTGAGGTTTACGGGAATGTGAGATACTTCACCTCTCACTCCCGTAAAGCGAAGTTTTTATCGTTATCGTCTAAAACTCAAATCCAGCAGCTGTCTTTCAACAGGTTTGCTAATATAATATCCTTGCAGCACATCACATTGATTTTCTATCAAAAAATTCATCTGCTGCTCTGTTTCGACCCCTTCAGCGGTGACCTCCATAGAATAAGCTTTACCCAGCGCGATCATTTTCTCGACCACATTCTGACTCTCTGCCGACTCGTCCATTGCATTAACAAAACTCTTATCAAGTTTGATGCCGTCAAAATGGAATTTACGTAGATAACTCACTGACGCATAGCCCGTGCCAAAGTCATCGATGAGAAAACGGACGCCCTGCTCTTTGAGTTTTTTCATGATGTTAAAGGTCTTATCCGGATCCGTGAGAATGACATTTTCGGTGACTTCAATTTCCAGTTTGTGGGGATCAAACCCGGTTTCGGCAATAATTCTGGCGATTCGGGAACAAAGATCGCCTGAACTAAACTCTATAGCGGAAATATTTACCGACACCGCTTTATTCCTGAAATAAAGCGGTGCATCAGTACAGGCGCGTTTCAATACCCAGTCACTAAGGTCAACAATTAACCCCGTATCCTCGGCAACGGGTATAAAGGTATCCGGCATCACGATACCTTTCTGTGGATGACGCCAGCGAACCAGTGCCTCAACGGCCTCAATCCTGTTAGTGCAGGCATTGTACCTTGGCTGGTAGACCAGGAAGAGCTGATTGTTATGTATTGCCGAGCGCAACTCGATTTCCAGCTGCCTGCGTTCGGAAATTTCTTCATACATATCAGGGTGATAGAGAACCCACTTATTCCTTCCAGTCTGTTTGGCGCGGTACAGGGCAATATCGGCATAGCGTAGAAGATCGGTGCTGGTGGTGCCGTGCTCAGGTGCCAGCGTTACGCCCATACTGACGCCAACAGATATCTCATTGCCTTCAATAACAAAGGGATGATTTAACGCCTCCACAATCCGGGCGCAAATGTCATTAATGTTATGGATTTCATCCATCGCCGAGAGTACCACTAAAAATTCATCACCCCCCTGCCTCGCAACCAGGTCACATTTGCGCAGACAGCGCTGGAGACGAACCGAAACCTCAGCTAATAATGCGTCCCCGGCGGCATGACCAAAAAGATCGTTAACAGGTTTAAATTTATCAAGATCGATACTGATGAGTGCAAAGGGGCTGTTTTGTAAATTGCTGATATGCGTATTGAGATGCTCTTTTATCTGATGGCGATTAGGTAAACCGGTGAGCTCGTCGTGGAAAGAAAGATAGTGGATACGTTTAATTGCTTCGACTTCATCAGTAATATCCGTGGCGGCACCGCGAAATCCGATTGCTCCATTTTCCAGAACAATTTTTTTTGCAACCAACGTACAGATTCGCGTGTGATTATCTTTGGTGAAATACCGGCAGTGTTCAGCCACGCAGTGCGGTGGTTGTTCTTGTGCGTACCAGTTGCTAAACAGATTTTGTTGTTCCGGGAATAAAGTCCCCAGACTTTTACCGATCCAGTCCTTCTTATCAAGGCCAGTAACCGTTGAGAATTTGTCAGAAATCCAGGTGATAGTCAGATGGGCATCGGACTCCCAGAGCCAGTCACTGGTAATTTCGCTGGCATCGCGAAAACGCTCCTCGCTTTTTTGTAATGCCAGACGGGTGCGCCACAAGAGTTTAGTTTTTTCATCCTGAGCCTTGGCTTTTTTTATCAGGTGACGAAGCAATAGCAGCAGCAGAATCACAGTGAGGAGCATGATAATAAACAACAGCGGCATCTGAACGACAAGAAGATTTTTCCCGGGGTTTTCGCTATTCCAACCCACGCTAATACGGCCTGCGGCGGAGTTTAGAGAAAGGACGCGTTGGCTGGAGATAAAATTCTGCTCTGCGTTATTTATTATGCGAATATCATTAACGCCAATTTCCTCACCCATCCTTTTTAATTTTTCCGGCGTTAGTCTGTCTACAAAAATCAAATAAGAGTGGACCGATGATCGATAAGAGACACGATTATCCTCTCCCGGAACAATCCAGGCGGCGGAAACAATACTCAATACTGAATTAGTAATAGCAAGATAAGATACGGTTTTGCCATTGTTCTTATTTACACGTTGAAATAAGTCAGCGGCCAACGCTTCATCTCCGAGCCACGCTTTCAGGTCCTGCGAAACGAGTTTGCCATTGATGACGCTGTAGTTTGTCTTCTCGTCGTGAGAGACCACAAAAACACCTTCATAGCCAAAATTGTCGAAGATTGATTTGCCAAGGTTCTGGCTATCCCAGGCCCACGTCGTGTCCACCTTATTATGCAAATGAACATAAGCCTCGCCCCACTCGGCGTTATCTTGCAAATGGCTTCGCATATCTGACTGCCTTTTTTCAAAAGCATGGGTGATTAAAAAGCTATCATGTCTGTCTGTAATAAAATTTACCTGTTCTGAGATATAAAACAGTGAGCTTATTGCGGCAATAAACACACCTATCACAACAGGAACCAGAATGATAAATGTTCTCATTATCAATGATTTGGATTTCCCTGGCACGTCGTAGGTAAGATCTTGATGAAAATTAACCATATAACCGTTCTCGATTTTTTTATATTAGAAATCAGATGATGTTATCTGTTATGTACTTATCGGCAATTTCACTTATTAATGTAATAAAATTTCCTGGATTCTAACGCGCTGACTTCTTTATCTATTTCTTTTGCTGTCTTGATAAAACATTTCTCTTGTTTAAAAAATGCGCACGCTCTGCGGATTTGCTCACCAGCGTGACTCCAGCCTCATAGCGGCGCGAAAGATGCTATGATCCAGCACATACCGTAATAGCTGCCACTGACAGGCGCACACGCACCAGGAGTGATTGATGAATCAGGAAATCTCTTTGAAATACTATGACATCGCAGATGAGTACGCGACGGAGGCGAACGAACCGGTCGATGAGGCCGAGCGCGACGCGCTGGCGGCTTACTTTCAGTTACTGTTAACCCGTTTAATGAATAACGAAGAGATCAGTGAGGAAGCGCAGGGTGAAATGGCACTCGAAGCGGGCATTAATCCCGCCCGCATCGATGAAATTGCGGAGTTCCTTAACCAATGGGGCAATGAATAACCCATCCCGAAGACCCGTTTCTGCTCATCCTCAGCACGATGTGAATCTGTTGCCCGGCGGTAGGCGCTACCACCGGTGACAGGTCCGCGTAGCGGTGGTTTAAGCAGCAAAATGCGTGCTTTAACTAAAATGCACGGCATTTTCTGGCTTTTCCCGACCTTTTACATTTAATTTGCAAATTTTTTGCATCATTAACAGTTTCATTTCGTCAGCCTGTTAAGGTAACTTGTATCACGTGGAGTTATGAGTTCGAGCGGAATGATGAGGTAGCGAATGTATGCTTTTGTAGCCAGACAGGCTATTTTCGATAGTCAAATGAACACCGTCGGCTATGAACTGCTTTTCAGGGATAGCATGACTAACCGTTTCCCGGATGTGTCTTCTGAACAAGCCACTACCCAGCTTATCGAAGAGCAGTTTTTTGGTGCCCCGGTAGGACGTAAAAACGAAACCAATTCGGTTTACGTTAACTTCCCGCATCAGTTAATACTGGACGGGCTGGCAGAAACACTGCCAAAAAACCGTGTTGTTATCGAGATTCTGGAAACCGCCTCCCCCGATCAGCAGCTCCTCAGTGCTGTAAAAAGGCTGCATAGCCTGGGGTTTCGCCTGGCACTTGACGATTTCACGATGAGTCCGGAATGGGATATTTTCATTCCTTACGTCAATGTCATTAAATTTGATGTACAAAAAAATACGCAGCAGGAGATTGGAAGTTATCTTCAACACCATCGCCAGCTAATACGCAACGTTGTGTTGTTAGCAGAAAAAGTTGAAACTAACGAAGAGTACGACGCCTATAAAAAAATGGGCTTCAAACTCTTTCAGGGTTACTTTTTCAGCAAACCGGTTGTCTATAAAAGAAACAAGTTGATGCATAATCGCGCATTTGCGCTAAAGCTTATGCAGGAAGTGAACGTTGAATATCCGAGCCTGAACAGGATTGAGGATCTGCTTAAACGCGACGTTTCGTTATCCTTTAAAATTATGCGTTATGCGCAAAATATCCTCTATAACACCCGGGGGATAACAGGACTTCGCAATCAGTCTTTGAAAGATATTGTGCTCTATTTAGGCATTAATGAGCTGCGCCGTTTTGTGCTGGTGGCATGTTTAACCTCATTTGAGACCGTCAGAACCGCAGAGATTTATTATATGAGCCTGATCCGTGCCAAGTTTTGTGAGCTTTTGGCCGGACGCAGTTCGTCACATGCCTTGTCCAATGAAGCATTCATGGTTGGTCTGTTCTCCCTGCTGGATGTGATCCTTGAAACGCCCCTCGACGAGTTAATGGGCCAAATCGCTGTGTCGCCAGAGGTCATGGAAGCGCTTAAAGATCAGGAAGGTATACTCTATCGCTATGTGACTCTTGCGCAACTCTATGAGAAACGTTTGTGGACGGAAGCCAGTGACATGGCGGGAGAACTGGGTATCTCTGAACATACTGTTATGGAAATGATGAACAGGGCCACGAAATGGGCCGATGAGATCCCTGTCGGGTTCGGTAAATAATCCGAACTCGTCACGTTTGGTATTTTACCAGCAGGTGACTGTTTCTTTTGAAACATTATTTCATCTTGATAATGATTATTTTATTTTCATTTTATTTACATTATTAACAATTATCTTAACCCTTAAGGTAAACTTGCTTTTTGGGCATTACCACAATCTTATGACGATAAAATTGTGTGATTAAGATCAATTAAATAAAATCAACATTCTCGCCTGCGTGCCGTTATTACTATTACCATTCATAACAAAAATGACGACCATGAAAAAATTGTCCCAGACATCTGTATTAACAAAATTACTAACCGGTTTTTCTATCTTAATAGCAATGATGCTCATTCTGGGCGCTGTTGCCATTTATCAGCTCAACGCGACCAATCATCATATCGACAAATTTCGCGAAAATCGTATGCCGGGCATTCGCTATACGCTCGAGATGCGTGGCGTATTATCGGAAATGCGGCTTCAACAAACCCAGTATATTGCCTCAGTTACCCCTGAAGAACGTGAAAAGCATCGCGTGGAACTGCTGCAAAATCAGGCAATCTTCCTCAATGCACAGCAGCATTATGAAAAACTCAGTAAGGACGCACCTGAGGAGATGCGCGCCCTGTTTACAACGGTCGCTGATAACTTTCGCAACTTTGTCGACGTTAACGGCAAAGTAATCGAAGCGGTTAGCGCAGGCAGGCTGGAGGAAGCGTCAAAAATTAGCGGTGCGGTCTCCTCTAAATACCGCACTTCATTGATGGCAGATCTCGCGAAACTGGTTGATCAGGAAGTTGCTATGGGCGATTCGGCCGGACGCGCTTCTCAGGCCGGTTATACCAGCGCGCTTTATACTTTCTCTGCTTTGCTGCTGCTTGCGCTGATTGCCACCGGGTTCATCGCCCTCTTTATCTCGCGCAGCCTCTCCCGCCAGTTAGGTGGCGAGCCCGCCTATGCGGTATCAATTATGCATGAAATTGCGTCGGGCAATCTGAAAGCCGACGTGCAATTACGCGACAACGACAATAACAGCCTGTTAGCAACCATTAAGCTGATGAACAGTAAGCTGGCTGAAATTATTGATGGCATCATTAATGGCAGCGAATCCATATCGCTTGCCGCTAATGAAATTGCGCAAGGTAACAGCGATCTTTCTCAGCGCACTGAGGAACAGGCTGCCTCTCTGGTTCAGACCTCTTCCAACATGCAGCAGATCACTGAGAACGTGAAAAGTAATGCTGATAACGCCAGAAAGGCGAGTGAACTGGCGCGTGAAACCTCGCAGACGGCGGTAAAAGGCGGCAAAGAGGTCGATGATATGCTCAAGCGTATGCATGAAATCGCCCATAGCTCGCAGAAAATTGTCGATATTATCTCTGTAATCGAAGGCATTGCTTTCCAGACCAACATCCTCGCGCTGAATGCCGCCGTCGAAGCAGCCCGTGCGGGAGAGCAAGGTAAAGGTTTTGCCGTGGTCGCCGGGGAAGTGCGTAACCTGGCGCAAAAAAGTTCTTCGGCGGCCAAAGAGATCAAGCTTTTGATTGAAGGCACCGTCGACAAAATTACTGATGGATCGCGTTATGCCGACACGGCCAGCCGTGCAATGGAGCAGATAGTGACTTCCGTGAATAAAGTCACCGACATCGTAGCGGAAATTTCTGCGGCATCCACTGAACAGCATCAGGGCATCAAAGAGATAAGCCTGGCGATAGACCAGATGGATACCGTGACGCAACAGAACGCTTCGTTGGTAGAACAGGCAGCGGTCGCCGCCCAGTCAATGACGGAGCAGAGTGAAATGCTGCGCGATTCGGTGCGTTTCTTCCAGCTGCGTATGCAGAACGCCTAATAACTGGGTCATTGTAGATCAGGACGCAGAATTATCGGCGTCCTGTTACCTGGTTTTTTCTCCATATCCATATCCTAATTTAGCACTTCTCCTTACTAAATCCCCCTCCCTCAGCTTCCTCAACAGCCACTTTCAATTACTCTGCTTGCTTATCGTCTGACACGGCATTGAAGTTTGCAGTATCAGACGAATTGCTACTCTAAAAGGTAGTGACGATAAGTTTACGGAACAAGGAAGGACGGTTATGACAAAAGGACACTTTTTAGTTATCGGGGACCGGACAACCTGCGGCGGAATCATTATTGATGGCGCTGAGGATTACGTTATTGAGGGAGAGCCGCAAGCAAGAGAGTTCGATCGGGTAACGTGTGGCAAACATACCGGCATTTACATTATTGTCGGAGGCGTACCTGAAATATACCGTGGAGGCAGGCGGATGGCAGGCTCGCAGCACAGTAGAAGCAGTTGCCCCTGTCATGCCAAACTGATCGCATCGAAGCTGAACGTTGAGTACGGAGTTTATGAACAGTATGAACCTGAACAACGGGCGCAGTCTGGCCGGAAATCATTGGTCGGGAAGATACAATCAGCCTCAGAAGATTGCCAGCAATGCGAAACGGAAGAAAAGTTGCGTGAAATTACCCTTACGCTGGGTTTGTTCTTTGATGGCACCGGTAATAACGCGTTTAATATCAGCAACATGATGCAAGGCTGCACCGCTGACCTTCATGGTTTTTCTGACCCTGCTGTAGAAGACTTATTGCGTCAATGTGCAGATGCATCATTTGATGTAAAAGGTATTGGTGCGACAAGCTATTTAGGCTATTACACCAATGTGCACTGGTTGGCGACGTTATATAGAAAAAAGTTTAATAAGCATGAAACACACATGCAGCAAGCGATATATATTGATGGCATAGGCACAGAGTCCGGTAAACCAGATAGCGTCATCGGGCAGGGGCTTGGAATATCTGATACTGGAGTGTTGGCCAAAACGGACAAAGCCATATCGCTTCTATCATCAACAATTTCGAGAAGCATACAACAGCTCTCATCAACACTACCTGCCGATAATGAGCTTATCCTTTCTAACCTCCAGTTTGACATTTTTGGTTTCAGCCGTGGTGCGGCCGCCGCCCGACATTTTGCTAATCGTATTCATGCTGAAGAATCTATTATCGTCGAAGCCATACGTAAAGGTACAGGTGAGATACCTTACAAGGGAGCACCCGCAGGCAAAGTTCGTTTTATAGGTATTATGGACACGGTGGCTGCGATCGGTACGCCTGTCAATGGTTTAAATCCGCATACAGCAGATACCGGAGAAGTGAATATTGTCTTGCGGCCAGGCGTGGCTGAGAAAGTTTTTCATATTACCGCAGAAAATGAGTGTCGCTTTAATTTTGCTTTAAATAGTGTGCAACCTGCATGGCCCGAACTAAGCCTGCCGGGTGTACATTCCGATATTGGCGGAGGCTACCTCCCAATCGTTTTCGAAAATTTATTTCTAACCCGCCCGGAAACGGATACTGTTCCTGCCAATTTGCCTGGTGAGCAAACCCGTGGCTACCGTCAGACATTGAAAAAGAAGGCTGGGCTTAAGCTTGCATCTGCAATGGCACCAATAGTGCATACTACCCCAACAAACGCTGAAACATGGTGTGATGACCGATTACCACCGGATCGTTATGGTGTTGCTCAGAAAAGAAATTATGCGGCATTAACGGTGCGTAACAGGAAAGTAAAACATGATTGGTCAAAAGTTGTGTTGCGGGTCATGCTTGATGCAGCGCAAGATGCTGGCGTTTTGTTTGATAATGTTGAAACAAATGATGAATTTACTCTTCCAGATGAACTCATCCCGCTGCGCGAAAAAGCCATCAGAATGGGAAAAGCAGTGCGCTCTGGTAAGATACCTCCACCCTTTACTCTAGATGAGCTGGATATCATCGGCGATGAGTATATTCATTGTTCTGCCCACTGGAATCCGATTAAGACTGATAAGACAGGAATGATCCAGGGAGGTGCTCACCCCTCAGTTCTTATTGGGTTTGTTAATCGGCCAGACGATAACTGGCAGCGAACTATTTATGACATGGACGGACATAAAATATGAGGGCCTTAATCATTGCTTCTGTCATCTTTATAAGCTTGTTAGCAGCCTGTACGTCACGAGTTCCGCACACTTTATTAGAAGCGGATGAGATGCCTTATGGCAAATGGAGTTTTGTCTTTTTTACTCCCTACGCACTTAGTGCCTCAGTTAACCGGGTAATGATTATTGATTCAAACAATATCGTTTCCTCATATCTCACCCTGGATTACACGCCTGATGATGAAGATACATTTTCAACATGGCATAACAGGGTTTATATGCAGGTATTGTTTAATAAAGCCCCACGGCCGCCCGCTGAGATGCTGTTTTGCTGGGACTCCATTATCGACAAAAGGACCTACGAAACTCGCATTATCTTTGACCCTGCATTGCGGGATATTATGCTGACGCCAACGGGTAAGGATCTAATGGGCGAAACAGCATGGTATGACACCCTGCTGTTTGGGCTGGCACCAGAAGGCAAGGTCCGTATCTGGCTACAGAACAGCGCCGGAGGCGAAAATGTGCCGCTGATCCCCCGTGCCATTACCACCCTGTCCGGCGACAAGCTGAAAGTATGCAAAGGAATAACCAACCATACCAGGGGATACCGTTATACCCAGACCACGCAATCTTTTATTAAAGACAAAACTTACCCTTACGGAAGCTGGTAAAAAAGAGCGGGATAATCATGCATCTACTACTGGTTGCCAGATATCCCTTCTCAGTAAGTGCGAATCATCAATACTTTATATTCTGACTTCGCGCTCTTCCGTTGTTTCTACGTGTAAATTTTATTCATAGGTCAGTTTTCTTATTGAAGCCCTGCACGATCAAGTCCGTAAGCGGCATCCTGCGAGCCGGGTTGCATGCGGGAGAGGAGCTGCAGTCGGTTCCAGGCATTTATCAGAGCAATAGCAAACGTCAGCTCCGAGATCTCTTCATCAGTGAAATAGTCACGTGTTGCAAGGTAAAGCGCATCGGATATCCCTTCTGCGTCCGGGCGCGTGACCGATTCAGTCAGGGCCAGCGCCGCTTTTTCTTTCTCACTGAACAGGGGCGACTCACGCCAGATAGCAATATGGTAGAGGCGTAATTCACGCTCACCGCGTAACTTAGCCTGCTTAACGTGCATATCCAGACAAAATGCGCAGCCATTCAGTTGCGATGCCCTGATATCCACCAGATTTTTAATGCCACCATCCAGGCTGCTTTTATGCGACGCCATACTGGCATCGCCAAGGGTTTTGATCAGTGTTGGTATTGTCTGGAAGTGGTTCACGCGTGCGCTCATTTCATTTTCCTCATTTATTAATTCAACCGAACCAATAATAGGGATTTATGGCATAGTAAAAAGAGGCAAAAAACCACTTTCGAGGTAGGACATGAAGACAGGATATCGTGAAATTTATGCACGATTCAGAGAAGATATCCTTCAAGGCTTACGTAAACCCGGCGATAAAGTCCCTTCGGTGCGATTGCTGGCCACTGAACTGAAGGTCGCACGTAAAACCGTCGAGACAGCCTACGCCATTCTGGCTGGAGAGGGTTATCTGGTGACTCAGGGTGCCCGGGGTACCCGAATCAATCCTGAACTAAAACTCCCTGCCGTTAAGAAAATCGCGCCCCAGCCGCCATTGCAGGACACCCCGCTCGCCTCTGTCGTCAATCTTCGAGACCAGCAAGGCTTTATGCGGCTGGGAATACCCGCGCTGGATGCGTTCCCGACAAAAAAATGGCTCTTACTGTCCGCAAAAACGCTGCGCGCTCTGCCTGCTACCGAGATGGTCAATCCACCACTGATGGGTTATCCGCCTCTGCGGGAAGCCATCGCCCGATATCTCAATATTTCTCGCGGACTGAACTGTTCTGCCAATCAGATATTCATCACGAGTGGATATCGTAATAATCTCTCCCTGATCCTCACAACGCTCGCCGAAGAGCAGGATAAAGTCGTACTGGAGGATCCAGGTTACTTCTTTGGCCAGCAGTTGCTTAAAAGAACGGTCAAAAATCTGCATACGGTACCGGTCGATGCCCAGGGTCTTGATGTTAATTATCTCCTTGCACACCATCCGGACACGCGGTTTGTTTTCACCACCCCCTCCCACCATAGTCCTCTTGCGGTTACGCTTTCTCTGCCCCGTAAACATCAACTTCTGGAATGGGCCAGGGCAAACAATGCATGGATTATCGAAGATGATTACGATGGAGAGTTTCATTACACACGTAAAGTGTTACCTGCCCTGAAAAGCCTGGATACGCATGACCGGGTTATCTACATGGGGACCTTCAGCAAAACTATCCTGCCCTCGCTGCGCATCAGCTACCTGGTAATGCCCCGTTCGACAATCAATGCCTTTCATGAAACAGGCGAGATCACTGAAAACGGCCAGCCGATATTGACGCAAAAAATTGTCGCCAGCTTTCTTTCCGAGGGTCACTTCTTCCGGCATCTCAAAAAAATGCGCGCGCTCTATCAGCAGCGGCGGGAAATGATGATTGCTGCGCTCCGCCACGTCTTCTCCGACTGTCTGGAAGTGGAAAATCGTGATGGCGGGATGCATATCGTGGCATACCTTAAACAGCCTATCAGTGATGTCGGGCTGGCAAAGATCTGGCATCAACATCAGCTCAGAGTGAGTCCACTGTCCGAGTGGTACAGCGATGTGACTGAACGATATGGACTGATTATGGGATATACAAACCTGGTATCAGAGGGAGAGGCCATTGCTCTGTTTAAACGGGTCGAGCCGGAAACGCGGGCGTATCTGGGGATCTGAAAGGGGGATACCCCCTTTCAGACACTACTCAGGGCAAAGCACTGACGAATGAGATATCCCATGCCGTGGCAAGAAGCGAGATACCGAATACCAGACCCATGACGAGCGGTAATGTCTTTTCAAGCTTTTCCATTGCTTGTCCCCCTCTTCGTTCGTGTTGAACCTGTTAAGGCACAACGGTTTTCCCCGGTCGACGGCGTCGACGCGTGTGTGGCTGTTAAAAGTATAGAAAGAAACAGCCGCACTGATGAGCTATTTGTGGTTTTTGCGCCGATGTTAATGTCGGGAATAGTAGATTGATAAATAGTATGTTGTAACTAATAGCAGAGTAAAAATAAAGGCGCTCCCGGCCAAAGACTGAGAGCGCCCCTTTTTAGTGGGCGACGAGAATTAGCAGAGCGGTTTTACCGCGTCACGCATACCGCGCAGCAGAATAGCATCAAGATCCAGAGAAACCTGTTCTACCAATCCTGATACCTGGCTTAAATCCTGTTCCCAGTGTTCGCTCACGGACAGAACATTTCGTACCAGTTCCGTGGTGCTAATCTGACGGTCGCGGTGCTGCGTCCACAACTGCTGATAACGCTCGAGCCAGTGTGCATCATCCTGGACCGGATAGGCTTCGCCATTACGCTCGGCACGGTAGAAAGCAATAAGCGCGGCAAGGGCGAACGTCAGACGAGCAGGCAGTTTGCCCTGTGTCTCCTGCCCTTTCAGCAGCTGCGGCAGTATACGGGTGCGGAACTTGGTCATGCCGTTTAACGCAATGGAGAGCAACTGATGTTTGATGTAGGGGTTACGGAAACGCCCGGTTACGGCGCTCGCGAACGAGGCCAGTTCATTACGCGGCAGATCGAGCACCGGAATGATCTCTTCGTAAATAGCTTTTTCGACGAACGCGCAAATTTCTGCGTCGTTCATTGCTTCCCCTACGGTGTCCAGACCGGCCTGGTAAGCCACCGGCACCAGCGCAGTGTGCGCACCATTGAGAATCGCGACTTTACGTTCTTTGTACGGCTTGATGTCATCGACAATCAGCACATTGAGCGGGAACTGATCCAGACGTAACTCCTGCGCCAGTGATTCCGGCCCCTGAATAACAAACAGATAGAAGTGTTCGGCAGTATCCAGGAAGTTGTCGTGATAGCCCAGTTCCGCTTCAATTTTAGCCACTTCATCACGCGGGTAACCCGTCACAATACGGTCAACCAGCGTTGAGCAGAAGGTATTGGCCTCATTGAGCCATTGCGTAAACGCCGCCGGCAACGCCCAGTCCTGCGCATAACGGACAACCAGCTCATGCAGTGCCTCACCGTTGTAATCAATCAGCTCACACGGAATGATTACCCAGCCTTTATCCGCTGCGCCGGCGAAGTGGGTAAAGCGTTCGAACAACAAACGGGTCAGTTTAGCGGGGTAGCTGACCGCAGGGGCATCCTCAAATTTGTCACCGGCATGGTAGCTGATACCCGCCTCGGTGGTATTTGAGAAGACAAAACGCATGTCCGGATTGTGGGCCAGTTTCAGGAACTCTTCGTACTGACTGTAAACGCTGATTTCGCGGTTAACGGAGCGAATCAACCGGGAGTCACTGACTGCCTCCCCCTGTTCGTTCAACCCACGGATAATAGTGGTGTACAAACCGTCCTGAGTGCTGAGTGACGGTGGGAAGGTACTGTCAATAGGACGCACCACCACAATCCCCGCATTCAAATCGGTGTGTTCATTCAACAGGTCAATCTGCCAGTCAACGAAAGCACGTAAGAAGTTGCCTTCACCGAACTGAATCACGCGTTCAGGGTAAGAAGCACCGGGAAAATCGCGACGGTTTACAGTGTTCACAATGGGTTCCTTTTTTGATTAGTCATACAACCTGGGAGGATTGGTGTAATAACTTATCAGACTTTTAAACCACTAACCCCTGTTTTGATCAAAGTGAGCAGACAAATTTAACGGCTATCACAAAAACTTATAAAAAATGCTGGTACTTGCCATTTCCCCATCCGGCATCAATGCATAACGCGGAATTTCTCCCACCTTTTGCCAGCCCGCCCGGCTGTAAAAGATTTCGGCCCCGCTGCCGGTCGTGGTGTCCAGAACCAGTACGGTTTTACCCTCGTCCCGTGCAGCGGTTTCCAGCGCGGCCATTAAGCGGCCCGCGATACCCTGACGCCGGGCCCTTTCGTGCACCAGTAACTTCGCAACGTCTGCGCGATGGGGTTGGTTTTCGGGTTGATCGAGGATGAGCTGGACCGTACCAACAATACCCTGCCCGTCCCGTTCGACCAGCACCACTCGCTCCCCTCGCGAAACGCTCAGGGCGACGTTTTGCCAGAAAGCGATGGAGGTAGCGCGATCAAAGGGCAACATGAAACTGACAGAGGCACCGCCCTGTACACAGTTTTCCAGTACGAGACTAAGTTCATTAATACAGGAGGTGATTTCGTCCGCGGTAAGGGACTGGAGAGAAGCAGGCGTGGTCATTTTTATTCCTTAAAAACAACCACTATGCATTGACCCTGGCTACTGCACAATCCGCAGCGTCAGAGTTTTTTGTTATGCCCCGCGGGCCTGATGGTTTTTGGATTTCATGGCATACATCTTTTCGTCTGCATCCCTGAGCCACTGCTTCACGTCTCCCTCGCTGTTATGGTCAAACTCACTGACGCCCCAGGAAAAAGCCAGCTGCCAGGGTTTACCGGAGGATGCGTTCCAGGCCTTCGTCTGCTCCGCAAGGTGTTCGACGGCTATCCATGCGCCATTCTCATGGGTGTCCGAGAAGAGCACCGCAAATTCATCACCGCCATAACGCACCAGCAGATCGGCCTCTCTGAAGCTGGCGCGCATCACCCCCGCCATCGCTTTCAGGGCTTCATCACCTTCGCTATGCCCCCAGGTGTCATTGATTTGTTTAAACCCATCCAGATCGAGCCACGCCAGTGCCAGCGGCTCAGCACGGCGACGGGCGCTGGAGATAGCGAACCTGACCAGGCTGTCAAAAGCCCGGCGGTTAAAGAGTCCGGTCAGCTCATCGGTGGTGGCCGCACTCATTACCGCGAACTCATTTTCCACAATGAGCGCAAAATCTTTCAGGATCTCGAGTTCGGCGGGGGTGAAATCACGTGGGCTGCGATCGATTAAACAAAATGATCCCACGGAGGCCCCATCGGGAAGATGAAGGGGGTAGCCCGCGTAAAAGCGCAGACCCTCTTCGCCATGAACCAACGGATTGCCATTAAATCGCTCATCCTGTTGGGTGTCATTTATGACCAGTGGCGACGCACTGAGAATGGTATGACCGCAAAAAGAGAGGCTTCGGGGCAGGTTTTCATAGGCCATGCCATCACTGGTCTTGAAATGGAGCGTTTGTTCCCCTACCAGCGTAACCAGGGCAACCGGGACATTGAACAACCGCTTTGCGAGCCGGGTCAGACGGTCAAAACGCTCGTTAGTACCGGTGTCGAGAAGGCCTGAGTCGCGAAGTGACGCCAGGCGTTGTTCCTCATTGGCAGGAGTTGCAGGTGCTTTCATAGGGTGCTTTCTCGCTATTCATTACCTGATCTATTCCGCGATGATAAAAACAGGCAGCGTCAACGTCGCGGTGCATAGGATAAAGCGTAGCGTATTCAGCAGGTTTAGTGGGCGTAGATCTGGTTTTTTCCCTGTCGCTTAGCACGGTAGAGCGCGTCATCCGCCGCTTTCAGCCAGTGGGGAACGCTGTACATTCCCGGCGTCAGAACAGCGATGCCGATACTGAGGGTACAGCGGAAGCTGTGCTCGGCTTTTACGGTGATGTGTGCCGTGGCTTCAAGGATGCGTGTCGCCACCACCATCGCCTCATCCCGGGTGGTATTGGGCATCAGAATAACAAACTCATCCCCGCCCAGTCGCGCGGGGGTATCCGTTTTGCGCGTGGCGGCGTGAAGCACATGTGAGACGGAGACTAAAAGCGCATCGCCGGCTTCATGACCAAAGCGATCGTTAACCTCTTTGAAGTTATCAATATCGATTGAGATAAGCGCGGCGTGCAGCGGCGCCTGGTTGAACTGATCCAGTTCGAACTGGATACGCTGTTCAAGCAGCCGTCGGTTAGCGATATCCAGCAGAGGATCCATCATCGCAATACGTTCCAGCTCGCGACTTTTGAAGCGCAGTTTTACGGCAATGGTGTCCGTTAAGACACTCAGCGCCACCATATAAACCGCGATTAAGGGGAGCGTGGCAAACATGGTGCGCTGCGTAACCACCGGAGCAATCTCCATCCCCTGCGCTATCCATCCAGCGCAGAACGCGGCCACCATTGTCAGTGCGGCTTTACGCATCAGCTCACTGCCGCCAGCGGAGAGTCTGTCTGATATAAGAATGGTGGCAATCACAACGGAAGGAAGGGGATTTGCCGCCATCATCGCAATCCAGAATCCACCAGCCGCCGCATCCATAACGAGATTGTCGTGTTCCGCACGTAACGGCGTTGCGGCCTGGCGGGCGCGCGCAAAGGCAACCGTAGGCCAGATGAAGGCGTTTAGGCCTAACAACACCAACAACCAAAGTGGCCTGTTGAGTTCAATAAGAACGGAGAGAATGGGGAAGAAACATAAAAACGTTCCCAGGATACGCATCAGGTACATTCTTCTGACAAAGGCGCTGCCAGTCACCCGCGAACTTTTGTGCAAATTATCAGGTACGTTCATGACGTATGGGAATTCCGAAGCGTATAACGATTAATAATATTGACGAAGAAAATGTGTAGCAAGCAATTTAATAACCTGCTACCAGGGTTTCGCGATAATGTTGCATAGCAGACTGGCGTTTAACAGAGCGCTTCTGGCTCTGTCACCTGGGGGTTACGTATTGTCGGTGCCATCTCCTGCATACTGGTGCAGTTGCGCCCCGCTTTTTTTGACAGATAAAGATATTCGTCAGCCTGTGCGAGTAGCTTATTAAAAACGTCGGTGAGCCGTTTTGTCCGGACCTGCCCGTTACTGACGCCAATGCTGACCGTCAGACGTAAACTGTTCTGCCGCCACATAAAGTGCTGGGCTTCAATGGCCCGACGAACCTGTTCGCCCAGTTGGTATCCCTGAGTGGGATCCGTGGTTATGGCGACCACCGCGAACTCTTCTCCGCCCATGCGGGCGACGATACCCCGATCACCGATTTCCTGCCTGACCTGCTGGGCAAAGGATTTCAGCACCTTGTCGCCGCATTCATGGCCATAATTGTCATTAACGCTTTTAAAATAATCGACATCCAACAGCATGACGGTAAGGTGCTTATTTATAAAAATCGAGCTGTCATTATTCAGGGCTTCGTAGAGTCCGGAGCGTGAATAAACCTGGGTAAGGAAATCGAAATCCGCCCGCAATGAAACCTGACGAATTAAACGATTGATGGTGGCGACGCTAACCGAAACGATAACCGGGCAAATCGCCATCGTGGCAATACCCAGACGAGCGGAAAACATCCGCGGCATCTCCAGCGGCGAGGCCACGAAAATATTAATAATGCCATTAGCCATCAGGATAATTTCCACCCCACCCGTGATAAGGGTCATCAGACAGGTCACCGGAAGCGGGTATTTTACCGCGCACCAGATTAACGCAGGCAGAGGAAACGCGAGGCTGCCTGCGCCGCCGATGCAGACAGAGACCGCAACCGACGCCACCAGCGCCAGTACGGGCAACAGGTTTTTACTTCTGAACACGGGCGCCCGTTGTGGCCAACTGAACGTCAGCATACAGGGCAGAATTAACACGCCGGTCGAAAACTGCTCGCTAAACCAGTCGCAATAGAGGCTGAAGAAGCCCAGTCCGCCAATACCCACGGACGCCACCGCCCCGAACAGGGCGCAGAGCATGGCAGAGACCAGGCAGTAGCTGAAAAGATTAAGGGCATTGACAGGTTGCGGCGTCCGGGGCATCAGCCGTTTTTCTCTCAGCACCAGCGTGGCCATGGTCAGGATAAAGACCATATTGGAGAGATTAATAAGAAGTGACGCGCCCCCCCATGTGGTGGTCACGCCGTCATAAAGCAGCATAGCGGTGAAAGAAAGCAGATATAAATACCAGCGGTTCAGAAAGGCGTAGCGGGCGAAAATACCAGCCATCACCGCATTTAATGGCCAGAACAGCGACAGTTCATCTACCAGGCGCAGCATAGCGCCAACGCAATAAAGCAGCGTGGTTACTGTAAAAATAAGCACCGCGTTGATAAGCGGTCTGTCCTGCCGGAAAGGTCGGAAGGGGCCAGCAAAAAAAACACGCATCAAAGAGTAATCCAGGTCATTGGCAGAACGAATCAATGGGGCGGGGTAACGTTAACACATAGCTTAACATGCAATGCTCTGATAACAGCTTGCTAACATGCCTTTAAACTGGGTTTGTTACCCTCACGCGTTCATTTGTCGTACCAGCCACTGGTAAATAACCTCGACAACGTACTGCTGCTGCGTGTCACTCAGGGCAATGCCGGCAGGGATGTTATGCCATTTGGCAAGACAGCCACGACAGCAGGTTGCCGTGGCATGCTGCGCGATAAACACCGGATGGCCCCGCATCGGCGTCTGTTTCCCGTCATTTGCCAAAAGCGCAGGCGCGAGTCGACGCGCCACAAAATCTGCCGCGTGTTGCGCTATCACGGGTGCGCCCTTATCCAGGCAGTACTGTCGCTCTTTTATTCCGAGACGAAAGCGCGAACGAAAGGTTGAGCGTGCGAGACGCGCAAAGAGTGGGTTGAGATTCGTCATCAGTAGACCGACCGCCCCAGGCGCTGCGTTAACGCCTCCAGTAAGGCAATGCCCGCCAGTGAATTACCTGCCTCATCCAGTTCAGGGCTCCAGACGGCAATCACCATCTCATGGGGAACGACGGCGACAATGCCTCCTCCGACGCCCGACTTAGCAGGCAGCCCTACCCGCCAGGCGAACTCCCCTGCATTCTGGTACATCCCGCTCGTCGCCATCAGGGCATTGACCTGCTGGCTTTGCTGAGGCGTTAATACTGGTACATCACTTTGTGGCGAGCGGCCGCGATCGGCCAGGAACAGAAACGTGCGCGCAAGCTCGCTACAGCTCATCCTGAGCGCGCAATAATGGAAGTAATTTTGCAGCACGGTCGCGACATCGTTATTAAAATTGCCAAAAGATTTCATCAGCCACGCAATGGCTGCATTGCGGGCAGAGTGGTCAAATTCAGAGCGGGCGACCACGCTGTCAAAGCCGATATCCGGCGTGCCGGAGAGTTTTCGTACAATTTCCAGCATTCGTTGACGCGGTGCGCTGAGGCGACTTTGCAGCATGTCGCAGACCACCAGCGCCCCGGCGTTAATAAAGGGATTACGCGGTTTCCCTTGCTCCATTTCAAGCTGAACCAGGGAATTAAACGGCTGGCCGGAGGGATCTTTACCAACGCGCGTCCAGATTTCGGCCTCATCGTAATGGTTCATCGCCACGGTCAGGCTGAGCACTTTTGAGAGCGACTGAATGGAGAACCGCTCCTGCGCGTCACCGGCCTGATAATGCTCCCCACCGACGGTGCTGATAGCGATGCCCAGTTTATCCGGGCTGACCTCTGCAAGCGCAGGAATGTAATCCGCCACCTTTCCACGCCCCAACAGTGGGCGAACCTGCTCCAGCAGCGCCTCCAGCATCCCATTTCCCAACACCTTTGCCACGCTATGACCTTACTCACCGCTAAAATCGGGCTGCGAGTATACCAAAGTTCATGCCGGGAGACGAAAACGAGAAACCGCCTGAATAAGTCGGTGAGAGTCCTCATGCAACTGAACCGAGGCCTCGGTGGTGTGGGTCACAAGCTCCCCCGTTCGCTTTGCTACATGGTTGAGCGCGTGTAGCTGGCGCGTCATATGATGAATGTTTTCAGCCTGACTCAGCGTCGCCGCGGAAATATCATTAAGCAACCCACTCAGATGCCCCACCAGACCGGTCACCTGCTGCAGATTGTCTTCCAGTTTACTGACCGCCTGCGAACCCTCCTCTATTCCCTGAAGCGAATGGTTGATCAGTTGCTGGATGGTTTGCGTTGAGTGGCTGCTCTTACGTGCCAGCAACCCCACCTCTTTCGCAACGACCGCAAAGCCGCGACCATGATTACCCGCGTGTGCGGCTTCTATTGCGGCGTTGAGGGCCAGAATATTGGTCTGGAAAGCGACCCCGTCTATCATCTGTACGATGCCGCGCATCTCCGCGGCACGATCGACGATTTTACGCATCGACTGATTCACCGTCTCCATCATACTGTCCCCACCCGCGGCGGCCTGACGCGCCTCGTCGGCCCGTTGGCTGGCAAGCTGCGCATAACCGGTATTGCCCTCTACATAGGTTTCCAGACTGGCAATATGCGAGGTGACATCCTCAAGTTCCTTCGCCTGACGGGTTGATTGCAGGTAGAGCTTCTGGTTTCCATCTGCCAGATTGTCAATATTAGAGGCCATCGAACGGGTGGCATGGCTGACCTGGATGACCAGCTGCTGCAGTCCCTGCTGCATAGTGTCAATGCTCAGGCCAATCTGGTTGATCTCCCGGTTAAAGCGTTTCACTGCCGGAAGTGGCGCTGAAAGATCGCCCGCGGCAAGGGTGTTGATATGGGCAATTAACCGACGCAGCGGGGTAATTACCCATCGGGACATGGTAAACCAGACCACAATGGCAATCACGGCAAGTAGCGCCGGCACCAGTACAAACACATGTTGTAACTGCGCCAGATTCCCCATCAGTGCCTGACGCCCACGGTCCGCCTGCTGCTCACTGCCCTGCTGAAAACGGGCATAATTTTCATTAAAGTCTGCCTGGAATGCCTGGGCCGGTACGGCAAAAAACGCATCAATAGATTGTGTCTTCACCAGGCCGTCCGCCTGCTCTTTGATGGCGCCGTAAAACAGCTGATAGCTGTTCACCAACCCCTCGTCTTTTGGCGGATTAAGCGCCAGCCACGCCTGCCATGCCTTTTGCGAGCTAGCCAGCGCCTGCTGCGTTTCGTCCATCAGACTGTGCCAGCTACCCTCAGAGCCGGTCTCTTTATCCTGCATAAAGTAAACACCGGCGCGGTTGAGCAGATCGCTTGCGGCAAGGAGCGACACGCGTGCTTCATCGACCTTAACCTGCTGCATATGCGCCTGCTGGTTAAGCTGTTCGTTATGTCGGGCGTCGTTCAGTGAGGTGGAAAGCAGAACCGAGGTGGCAATCTGTAGTGCGGAAAAGAGGCCAATAATCCAGAAGATACCTGCGAGCAAGCCAAAATCCCGTGGGAAAACACGCCGGAAAATGCGGCGAAAAATTTGTGTTAAGTTCATGATATTCTTCTATAACCTTACGAATATCGTGAGTCTACGAAAGAATAATGACAGCACCATGACAGGCAGGCATGGCGCGCCCTGCACGGGCGCGCGAAAGGTTAAACTCTCTCTTTCCAGACCGTTTGCACATTACAGAACTCATGCAGGCCAAAATGAGACAGCTCGCGACCGAAGCCACTTTTCTTCACCCCACCAAACGCCACCCGGGCATCGCTGGCGCTAAAGCCATTAATAAAGACTCCGCCACACTCAAGACGCGAAGCAAAATCTTCAGCCAGCGCATTATTGGTGGTAAACACCGTCGCCGACAGACCGAATTCACTGTCATTGGCGAGCGCCAGAGCGTGCTCCGCATCGCGGGCAACAGTAATAGCCGCGACCGGGCCAAACATCTCCTGACGAAACGCCGTCATCTGCGGCGTAACGTGGGTCAGCACGGTTGCCGGGTAGTAATTCCCTGGCCCAGCAGGTATTTCACCGCCCAGCGCCAGAGTTGCCCCCTCATTAATCGTTGCCATCACCTGGGCGTGCAGCTCATCACGCAGATCAAAGCGGGCCATTGGCCCCAGAAAGTGCTTCTCATCCTGCGGTGAACCCTGCTGCAGAGCGGCAGCCGCGGCAATAAAATTCTCCGTAAAGCGGTCGGCAATGCCTGCTTCAACGATAAAGCGCTTCGCGGCGGCACAGACCTGCCCGGTATTCTGGTAGCGTCCAGTCACTGCCGCTTTCACCGCAAGGTCAATGTCGGCATCGTTCAGGACAATAAAGGGGTCTGATCCGCCAAGCTCAAGCACACATTTTTTCAGCGCCGCTCCGGCCTGTGCCCCGATTGCCGCCCCGGCACGCACGCTGCCGGTCACCGTGACGGCGGCAATACGTGCGTCTTTGATGGCCTGACTGACCCCCTCGTTGGTAGCGTTCACCCAGCCAAATACCCCTTCAGGGATCCCCGCCCTGGTAAAGAGTTTACCGATAAGTTCCGCGCAACCCGACACAGTTGGCGCAGGTTTCAGCAGATAGCTATTTCCGGCGAGCAGAATGGGCACCGCCCCGCGCAGCACCTGCCATAACGGGAAGTTCCAGGGCATCACCGCCAGTATCGGCCCCAGCGGGCGGTATTCAATGGTCGCACGGTTATTTTCCACGGTTGTGGCTTCACTGTTTAACATCGCCGGACCCTGGTCGGCATACCAGTCACAGAGGCTGGCTGACTTACTGACCTCTCCACGCGCCTGAGCAATGGGTTTGCCCATCTCAAGGGTGATGAGCTGCGCCATCTCTTCGCCATGTTCGCGCAAAACAGCGCCCACCTTACGCAGCAGCGCCGCGCGCTCGCAGACAGGCTGCTTACGCCACTGACGATAGCCGTTTGCAGCGAGTGTCAGTGCCGCGTCCACGTCATCAGGCGTGGCCCACGGGCGGGCAGAGAGGGTTTCGCCGGTTGCCGGGTTAACAGACATGGCGTGAGTAGCAGGTGATATCGACATAATTTTCTCTCCGTGTGGGAACGGCGCTATCCTCGCCCGGTTTACTCTTTCTTAAAAGTGAATAATATTAAGCAAACCATTCACGGTGAGAGAACGAAATGGATCTGACCCAACTTGAAATGTTTAACGCCGTGGCACAGACCGGTAGCATTACCCAGGCCGCGCAGAAAGTGCATCGTGTACCCTCAAACCTGACGACTCGTATCCGCCAGCTTGAAGCGGATTTGGGTGTCGCGCTCTTTATTCGTGAAAATCAGCGTCTGCGCCTCTCCCCCGCAGGCCACAGTTTCCTGCGCTATAGCCAGCAGATTCTGGCGCTGGTGGATGAAGCGCGGATGGTAGTGGCCGGGGATGAACCCCAGGGGCTTTTCTCACTCGGCTCGCTGGAGAGCACCGCCGCCGTGCGCATACCGGCAACGCTTGCGAAATACAACCAGCGTTACCCGCGTATTCAGTTTGATATGGCGACCGGCCCGTCCGGCAAAATGATTGACGGTGTACTGGAGGGAACCCTCAGCGCGGCCTTCGTTGACGGGCCGATTGTGCATCCGGGCCTTGAGGGCATTCCGGTTTACCGTGAAGAGATGATGATTGTGGCGCCTCATGGACATGCGCCTGTGGAACGCGCGTCTCAGGTCAACGGCTCCAGCATCTACGCCTTTCGTGCCAACTGCTCGTACCGCCGCCACTTTGAAAGCTGGTTTCACGCCGACAAGGCTACCCCCGGTAAAATTCATGAGATGGAGTCGTACCACGGCATGCTGGCCTGTGTGATTGCTGGCGCAGGAGTGGCACTTATCCCGCGCAGTATGCTGGAAAGTATGCCCGGTCATCATCAGGTGGGGGCGTGGCCGCTATCGGAAAAATGGCGATGGCTGACCACCTGGCTTGTGTGGCGTCGTGGGGCCAAAACCCGCCATCTGGAGGCGTTCATTGCCCTGCTGAATGACGATCCGACAGATCCTTCTCCATAAAAATGCTTAACGGGTCGTCGGCGTAAGGGGCAAACGCGCTGCGCTGCTGGTAGCCGCAGCGACCATAAAGGGTGATGGCCGCCGGTTGCTTAATGCCGGTTTCCAGCCGCAGGGTATGGCATCCCCGCGCCAGAGCCGCAGTTTCCAGCGCGGTAATCAGTAATTCACCCAGCTTTTGCCCGCGATGGCGTGCATCGATATAGACCCGTTTAATCTCCCCGGTGCCATCCCCGTTCAGCACCACAGCACCGCAGCCGACGGTTTCTCCGCTCTCATGACGGATAGCCAGCAGCGCCAGTGTTGACGCAGGTAATTCACTCAGATCCAGCAGATGGTTACTCTCCTGCGGATAGCATTCGCTCTGCCAGGCATCCAGGGCAGCAATCAGCGTGCGGATAACAGGTTGCCGGGCGGTCGCGGGTATAACGGTGTACATGGCGCTCTCCTGTGAATGTCCTGTTAAATTAACCCCCTGGCACCCGCCTTGATTCATACAATTAACTTATAACGCCCGCGCTGCATTGCGTAAGGCGCGGCCTGAGCGGTACTTTACGCTCATACGTCATCCTGAGAACGGAACCGAAATGAATACCAAAGCCCGTAAAGTTATGATCATAGGAACCGGAAACGTGGGCGCATCCGCCGCCTATGCGCTGTTAAATCAAAATATTGCAGAGGAGCTGATCCTGGTTGATGTCAATCGTGACCGGGTAGAAGGGCATGTGCAGGATCTGGCGGATGCGGCCGCGTATATGCCAGGAATGATGACCATTTCCTGTCGCGACGTTACCGAGTGTGCGGATGTGGATATTGCCGTCATCACCGTGTCCGGCGGCCCGCTCAGGGCGGGACAAACCCGTCTGGATGAGTTACAGAGCACGGCGCGAATCGTCAAAAACATTGTGCCGTCGATGATGGAAAACGGGTTTAACGGTATTTTTCTTGTGGCCACCAACCCCTGTGACATCATTACCTGGCAGGTGTGGAAACTTTCCGGTCTGCCACGCCATCAGGTGATTGGGACCGGGGTCTGGCTGGACACCACCCGTCTGCGCCGCGCGCTGGCGCAAACCCTCGATATTGGTGCCCAGAGTATTGATGCCTTTATTCTCGGTGAGCACGGCGATACGCAGTTTCCGGTCTGGTCGCACTCGTCGGTATATGGTTCGCCGATTGCCGACGTCTGGTTGCGTAAAACCGGGCAGGCGCTGGATTGCGATGCGCTCGCCGAGCAGGTGCGCAAACATGGTTTTGCAATCTATGCCAAAAAAGGCTGCACCGAATATGGTATCGCCGGCACTATTGCTGAGATTTGCCGCAATATTTTTACCGGTAGCCACCGGGCGCTGGCCATCTCCTGCGTGCTGGACGGTGAATATGGGGTGAACAATGTCGCCATTGGCGTACCCGCAGTACTGGCGCAAAGCGGCGTACAACAAATCATTGAGTTACAGCTCGAAGAGGACGAAGTGGCCAAATTCCACCACTCCGTTTCGGTGATAAAAGAGAATATCTCCCGCCTGCCCTGACGGGGTTAGTGGGTTAACCGGCTATGGTTAACCGCCCCGGCAGCACGGTGAGTTGCTGGCGGATCTCATCACTCAGTTGAGCATCGGTGATGATATCCGTCAGTGAGTCAAGGCGGGCAACATTAAACAGCGACCAGGCCCCGTATTTACTGCTGTCGGCAAGCAGCACCCGACGCCCTGCGTTATCAATCAGCGCCCGTTTCAGGGCCGCTTTTTCCTCCGTTGGCGAGGTAATGCCCTTTTCAAGGTCCCAGCCGTTACAACTGACAAAAGCCACATCCGGCCAGATCCCCTGCAACAGTTTGCGCCCATGCTCACCCACGCATGACTGGCTGGTATCATCGATACGCCCGCCAATGATGGTCACCTCAATTTGCTTAAACTCCGACAGAAACAGTGCTATGTGCAGATCGCTTGTGATAACCCGTAGCGGAAGATGGGTAAGCTGACGCGCCAGTTCAATCATGGTGGTGCCCGCATCCAGTACAATGGCATCCCCCGCTTTCACCAGCGACGCCGCTGCGGTGGCAATGGCGTGTTTCTCGGTCAGGTTGCGCTGCATCTTCTCATGCGTGGTCGGCTGAGAGGGAATAAACCGGTTCAGGGTCACACCACCGTGGGAACGGCTGATAACCCCTTCCTGGTCGAGCTTAATAAGATCCCGACGTATGGTCGCGGGTGACGCGCTGGTGGCGCTCACCAGCTGGTCTACCGTCACCAGATTATGGCTTTTGAGATAGTCCATAATCTGCTCTAACCGGTTATATCCCTTCATATTATTCTCGCGTTATTTGCATCGCTAACTGGATGGATACCGCCATGCTCTCCGGTTTTGCTTTCCCGGTCCAGGCGATATCAAATGCGGTGCCGTGATCCGCAGAGGTACGGATAAATGGCAGGCCCGCCGTGATATTAACCCCATCATAAAAGCCCAGCAATTTTAACGGAATATGCCCCTGATCGTGATACATCGCCACCACCATGTCATACATCCCTTCATGACACTGCATAAACACGGTATCGGGCGGGCATGGGCCGGTGACATTCACTCCTTCAGCCTTCATCGCCTCCACGGCCGGGCCGACGGTGGTTATCTCTTCGTCACCAAATAAACCATTTTCACCCGCATGTGGGTTTACCCCGGCGACGGCGATACGCGGATTAGCAAAACCCACCCGCTTCAGGAAAGCATCAGCCACACGTACCACGGTTTTGATGCGATCCTGATTCAGCGTGTCGAGGAATTTTCGCAGAGCAATGTGGGTGGTGACATGGATAACTTTGAGCTTATCGGTGTAGAGCACCATTGCATAATCGTTGATATTGGTCAGCTTCGCCAGCAGCTCGGTGTGCCCCGGATAATGGTGCCCCCCAAGATGCAGCGCTTCTTTATTCAGTGGCGCAGTGGCAATGGCTTTTACCTCACCGGCCATCGCCAGTTCTGTGGCACGACGCACGCAGCGGTAAGCCAGATCCCCTGCCTGCGCCTGCACTTTACCCGCCTCTAATGCCTGCGGGTTTTCCAGCGGCTCGTCCAGAACATTAATGACTCCGGGTGCAAAATGGGCCAGGCTCACCTGATCGATAATGCGCAGTTCCGCATGAGGGGTGATGTTTAATGCCAGAATACGGTTAAAGGTTTGCGCACAGCCAACCACCACAACCGGGGCGCCTGACAGTTCCCCCTCAACCAGCGATTTAATAATAATCTCCGGGCCAATCCCTGCCGGGTCGCCCATCGTTACGGCAATAACATTAGTCACTCGATTTCTCCTCAATAAAATTCAATACCTCATGCAGTGTGGCTTCATCGCCGAAGCCCCCTGCTTTGGTCATCACTGGTCGTTGCCATTCGCAACCTGAAAAATATCCCCAGGGCACACAGCCTGCGACGCGGCCCTGAATGCGAAACCCTTTTGCGCCGAGCCTGCGCGCTACCGCAATCGCAACGTCCCCGCCCGACAGATAGAGCGCATCCGGTTGGGTTTCTGCCAGAACTTCACGCGTGAGCTGTCCCAGAAACGCACAAATTCGCTCACCACATTCAACCCGTGAAACACCCCAGCGTTCGCACAGGGCTGCCACCTGGTGGCGCGCCTGTTCATCCGGGCAGGTGTGCACCAGGCAGTGTTTCCCGGCCTTCAACGCCGCGACAATCGCTGCGCGGTAATCGACTGTCGGGGTTGAAAACAGAGGGTTGATATCAATAAAGAGGTGCACCAGTCGCGGATGAGCAACGACGGCCGCAATCTGTTGTTGAGCGATTTCACTCATAGAGCCGACAATTGCCAGCACCCTCTTCTGGGTTGCCGGAGCCAACCGACGCGAGAGCGCATCACAGATCCCTGCAGAACCTACCAATAACGGGCGAACCGATGCCCGCATAGCGTGAAGCACGACGGCATCCAGATCCGCATCGCTTTGGGCGTCCACTATCACGGTTACCGGTTTCTCCGCGGTCGCGGACTCGAGAATCGCTGGCAGGTCATCAGGCTGTGCGTACAGGCGCGGGCCAGAAAAAAGCGCCCCTACATCCGCACTGGTAATGGGTGTTTTCGGGTCGCTGGCAAATTCGGTCTCCGTCAACAGGACATTGTTTACATAACAGTGCCCGTTGCGGGTCACGCGTCCGGCGGCGGGAAAGGCGGGCGCGATAATTACCGCCGCCACACCCGCTGCGCGCTGCATTGCGGCCACTTCCGCCCCCGGATTGCCCCGAAGCGTTGAGTCAATCTTCTTAACAAGCCAGGCGGGTTTGCCCGGGCGTAGCAGTTTTTCAGTCAGTACGGCCACCCGTTTCGCAGCAACGCTCGCCGGTAGCGCTCGGCTGTCAGTATTAAAGATACGCGCCTGAGCGTTGCTGACGTCGCTTTCATCCAGTACGACTTCTACCTGTATGCCGACCTGAGCCAGGCTCACCCCCGCATCGTTCGCACCGGTAAAATCATCGGCCAGAATCACCACGCTGTGTTCTGCAATCTGTTCGTTCATCCCAACTCCGGGTCGTTTCGTTTCTGGTTATGATTATATTCAATCATGATTGATTATATGTGAGCAAGATCAACTTATTTAATTTATGAATAATTTATAAATTCAGGCCATACAGTGACGGTGATTGAATTTTGATGATTAACTTCAATCACCACCCGGAAAGACAGGAGAATGTTGTGGTTACGATTAACAGCACCCTCATTAGCGGTGCGGGAGCGATTCCCTCTCTGGCACCGTTGCTGGCGGGTAAGAAAAACCTCTTACTGGTGAGTGACGCCAATGTCATTAAGCTGGAGGCCACCCGGCAGATCCTTGCGCTGCTGACAGCGGAAGGTCGTCAGGTACAGATAATCGATACAGTTCCACCCGAGCCTAGCCAGCATGATGTGGCGACGATTATGGCCAGCGCCCCGGCAAGCGCCATTGATCTGGTAGTGGGCATTGGCGGCGGCAGTGTGCTTGATGTCACCAAGCTGCTCTCGGTACTGCATCACCCAGGTTCGCCTGGCCTGGAGGCGTTGCTGGAGGGGGTAAAACCCACTGAACGTATCGCCTCTTTGCTGATCCCGGCCACTGCCGGCACGGGTTCGGAAGCGACGCCGAACGCCATACTGGCGATCCCGGAACAGGACACCAAAATTGGTATCATCTCTCCAGTACTGTTACCGGACTATGTTGCGCTGCTGCCCGAACTGACCACCAGCATGCCTGCACATATCGCCTCTTCCACCGGCATTGACGCGCTGTGCCACCTGATTGAGTGCTTTACTGCCACCATCGCCAATCCGGTCAGCGATAACGTTGCCCTCACCGGCCTGCGCAAACTACTGCACAACATCGAAACTGCGGTGAACGAACCGAACAACCTGGTAGCGCGGCTGGAGATGCTCTGGGCCTCTTATTACGGCGGTGCGGCAATTACCCATGCGGGTACGCATCTCGTACACGCGCTCTCTTACCCACTTGGGGGCAAATATCACCTGCCGCACGGCGTGGCGAACGCCATCCTGCTGGCACCCTGCATGAAAGTGGTTCGTCCTCACGCCGTTGAGAAATTTGCCGAGGTGTGGGATTTGGTGCCAGGCGCTGATACCTCACTGAATAATGAAGAGAAATCCCACGCGCTGGTGCAGTTCTTTGCCGATCTCGTCCGGCGTCTGAAGCTCCCGGACAACCTGGAAAGCCTGGGCGTGCCGCGTGCTGATATCCCGTCTCTCGCCGACGCCGCGCTGAACGTGAAACGCCTGATGAACAACGCACCCTGCACCGTCAGTCACGACGACGTGCAGGCGATTTATCAGACACTGTTTAAATAATGATTCATGTAGAGGCTGTAATGAGCAAGAAAATAGAAGGCGTGTTGACGGCAATCATCACACCTTTCGATGAGGACGGTGCGCTGCACCTGTCGTCGCTACAACAGCAGGTTGAACGCCAGCTTAGCGCCGGTAATGGCATCTTCTGCGGTGGCACCAACGGTGAATTTTTCGTGCTTAACGAGCAGGAAAAGTTAGCGGTAACCGAAACCTGCGTGAACCAGGTTAAAGGGCGCGCCAGTGTCGTGGCCCATATTGGCGAGATTTCAACCCGCGAAACCATACGACTGGGCAGGCAAATTGAGAAACTGGGCGTCGATGCCGTCTCCGTCATCACCCCCTGGTTTGTCCCCTTAAAACAACACGAACTCATTACCCACTATACCGCCGTGGCTGATGCCCTCAGCGTGCCGGTATTTCTGTACAACATCCCTGCGCGCACCGGCAACACGCTCGACCCTCAGACCGTGCGCACCCTGGCCTCACACCCGAACATTGCCGGTATTAAAGACAGTGCAGGCAGCTACGAGAGTCTGAGTGGTTATCTGAATGCGGTGAAGGATGTTGACAACTTCGACGTACTCAATGGCCCGGACTCGTTGATTCACAAAGGTTTTGTGGAAGGCTGCTCTGCATGCATTTCGGGGCTTGCCAACGTTGCGCCGAAAGAGATCAACAGCATCTGGGCACGCTTTAAAGCTGGCGATATCGAAGGTTCGCGACAGGCCCAGGAGAATGTAACCGGCCTGCGTACCGATCTTTACAGCATTGGTTTCTCACCGGCCGCGGTGAAGAAAGCACTACAACTCATGGGCTACGATGTCGGGGCCAGCCGTTACGCCGTCACGTTTAGCGATGAACAACAACAGCAGATCCGCCAGATAGTGAACCAGTACCTGCACTAAGGCGCATTTTTTTAGCATAACAATATTGGGCACCTCAGGTGCCCTGGATTCACACGCCCTGAAGAGAGGCTAAGATGAACACGTTTACTTCTCAAGATACCCTGATTATCGTCGGTATAGTGATTGTCTATATCGTCTTTACTACCTGGCTTACGTTCCGGTTACGCAGTAAAAACTCCGGCGATTTTATGGAAGGCTCCCGCGCTATGCCCGCCTTCCTCGTCGGGATCCTGCTGATGTCTGAATACATTGGCGCAAAATCTACCATCGGTACTGCGCAGGCGGCCTTCGAGGGTGGTATTGCCGCCTCCTGGTCCGTTCTCGGCGCGGCGATTGGCTTTCCGCTGTTTGGCCTGCTGCTGGTTAAGCGCATCTATAACACCGGAAAAATCACCATTTCAGGTGCGATAGCCGAGAAGTACGGCACCAGTACTAAAAATATCATCTCTGTCATCATGATTTACGCCCTGCTGCTGGTGAACGTGGGTAACTACGTCAGCGGCGCGGCGGCGATTGCCACGGTGCTGAAAGTGAGCCTGCCGGTAGCCGCCTTTATTACCGCTATCGTCAGTACCTTCTATTTTGCTTACGGCGGTATGAAAGGAGTGGCCTGGGTTACCCTGCTACATAGTGCGCTGAAGTATTTTGGTATTCTGGTCATCATGGGCTTTGCGCTGTACAAAACCGGCGGCTTTACGCCGATGGTCAGAGAGATGCCGCACTTCTACTGGACCTGGGACGGTAACTTTGGCCCGAGCACCATCTTTGCGTGGCTGATTGGTACCATTGGTTCGATTTTCTGCACCCAGTTTGTGATTCAGGCTATCTGCTCTACCAAAGATGTAAAAACAGCGAAGCGTTCCACCTGGATAGCCTTCTGGTTCTGCCTGCCAATTTCACTGGCTATCGCCATTATTGGTGTGGCGGCTAAGTATCTGCACCCGGAAATCAACAGCCTGTACGCCATGCCCATCTTCCTGCAGGATATGAACCCGTGGATTGCCGGACTTGTGACAACGTCACTTGTTGCTTCCATCTTCGTGAGCGTGAGTACCGTTGCGCTGGCTATCGCCTCGCTGGTGGTGAAGGATTTCTATGTGCCTTACCGTAACCCAACGCCGGAACAGGAGTTCAAAGCCACACGCTGGTTGTCACTGTTCATTGGTTTCCTGCCGCTGATTTTCGTGCTGCTGGTGCCTGAAGTGCTGAAGCTCTCCTTCTTTACGCGTGCGATTCGTCTGTCCATTACCGTGGTGGCGGTTATCGCCTTCTATGCACCTTTCTTTAAGAGCACCCGTGGGGCGAATGCTGGTCTGATTGGCGCCTGTGTGGTGACCTCTGTCTGGTACCTGCTGGGTGACCCGTTTGGTATTAACAATATGTATATCGCGCTGATAACGCCTGCGGTGATCATGGTCCTGGACCGCCTGATCCCCAATAAAGCGGCGGATAAAGCGCCAACACCCGTTCAAAATAGTGGAGTTTAATATGTCCGTTACCGTTAATCGTGATGGTGTGCTTCGTCAGCAGGAAGATGCGCAGGTTCTGAGCGCAATGCTGCCGTCACCCTGCCCGCAAAACCATGCTGCCAACATTTTACCGCTGCCGGATGGCTCGCTGATGTGCGTCTGGTTTGGCGGCACGCAGGAAGGTGTGGCGGATATTTCAGTGTGGGGCTCGCGCCTTATGCCGGGCAGCGATCGCTGGAGTGAGGCGGTTAAACTGTCTGACGACCCGACCCGCTCTGAGCAAAACCCGGTACTGTTCCTCGCTCCTGATAACGTGTTGTGGCTGATGTGGACAGCCCAGCTCTCCGGCAACCAGGACACCGCTATCGTACGTTTCCGTCAGTCTTCGGATCTGGGGCAGAGCTGGGGAGAGATTGCCACCCTGCTCGACAAACCCGGCACCTTTATCCGCCAGCCGGTGACGGTGCTGGAAAATGGTAACTGGCTGCTGCCGGTCTTCTACTGCCGCACGCAACCGGGTGAGAAGTGGGTTGGCAATGATGACATCAGCGCGGTGAAAATCTCCTCTGACCAGGGAAAAACCTGGCGTGATGTGGAAGTACCGGAAAGCCTGGGCTGCGTACACATGAATATTACTGCGCTGCAAAATGGCAACCTGGTGGCACTGTTCCGTAGCCGCTGGGCAGACAATATCTACTACAGCCAGTCGACCGATGGCGGTGAGAGCTGGTCTGTACCTGAACCAACCAGCCTGCCGAATAACAACTCGTCCATTCAGGTGACGACCCTGGCGGATGGTAGTCTGGCGCTGGTGTTCAATTTTATGAGTGCAGCAGGCGCGCTGGAGCGCCGTGCCTCTTTGTACGATGAAATTGACGATGGTGACGGGCGCAAAGAGCCGGAGGTGACCAGTGGTCGCAGTGCCTTCTGGGGGGCGCCGCGCGCGCCAATGACGGTGGCGATTTCGCCTGATGGCGGTAAAAGCTGGCCGTGGCAGCGCCACCTGGATGAGGGCGATGGCTACTGTATGACGAACAATTCGCAGGAAAAGCTCAACCGTGAGTTCTCCTATCCGAGCATCAAGCAGAGCGCCGACGGCGCGCTGCACATTGCTTACACTTATTTCCGCCAGGCTATCAAGTACGTTCGCATCCAGCCTGAGTGGGTAAAGGAGTAGTCGATGATTGTAGGAAACCTTAATGCCCTGCCGCTGGCAGGGTTACCTCGCGCATTTCGGGCCATCCTCGATCTGCCAGAGTGTACTCTGGCGGCGCTGCAGGCGCGGGATGATGGACGTTTTCAACCACCGGGCGCGACCTGGTTCTGCACCATTGGCCCGGCGTCTACCCAACTGCGGGAGCAGCGACATACCGAGTACCATCGACAGTGGGCCGATATCCAGGTGCTGCTGGATGGGGAAGAGATTATCTGTGCCGGACCGCAGTTGACTCCCGTCGCATCTGATGAAGAACGCAAGCCGGATCTGTTTATCACCACGACGGCTGACCTGCCGGTAAGCATGCGGTTGCAGAGTGGCGACTTTGCTGTTTTTCTGCCGGGCGAGCCGCATCAGGCTTTGTGTGCGGTTAACGCGCCATCAACCGTACGTAAGGCGGTGTTCAAAGTGCCACGCGCCCTGCTGGAGGAGTAAAGATGCCGCAAGCGTTGGTAACCGGGGCCAGTTCGGGGATTGGCGAAGCCATTGTCAGCTGGCTGCTTGACCACGGCTGGCGCGTGACGGGGCTGAGCCGATCAAAGGTAGTGCGTGACTCATCTGCTTTTGACAGCGTCTGCGTGGATTTGAGCGACGGCGTGGCGTTAAGCGATACGCTTTCGACTCTGCCGGTGCCGGACGCGGTGATTCATGCGGCGGGGATGATGGCCGCCGCTCCGCTGGGCGAAATTACCCCGCACGTCAGCCAGCGACTCTGGCAATTGCATGTGCTGGCCGCTGAAACCCTGGTCAATCATTTTGCGCCGCAGATGTCACATGGTGGACGCATAGTGATTATCGGTAGCCGTACCTCCCGAGGTGCGGCGGGCCGTTCACAGTACGTGGCGACGAAAGCCGCTCTGGTTGGCATGGTACGCAGTTGGGCGGCGGAACTCGCCCCGCGTGGTATTACGGCGAATGTGGTGGCACCGGGTGCCACCCAAACCCCGATGCTGAATGCGCCTGGCCGGTCGAGTTCGCCACCGAATGTGCCGCCAATCGGTCGGTTGATTGAACCACGGGAAGTGGCAGCGCTGGTAGGGTTTGTGCTGTCGGCGGATGCAGCGGCAATCACCGGTCAGGAACTGGTGATATGTGGGGGGGCATCGCTGAAATAACACGGCACGCCGGATAAGGCGATAATCGCCATCCGGCGTTGTTGCATCAGGCACGGGTAATGCGGGTGGATGGTTCCGTTCACCTTGCGTGTGGTGTGCTTCTGATCCCTCTTCACATGCGAACGTCCACGGAAGGCGAGCCGCCGTCCGTTTCCCCTCCCCCATAGGGCGACGGGCAAAAGCGAGCCGCCGTCCGAAATTTTGCATCGTGGTGAACAGGACTATGTATCACAGGCGGAGTGTTCCGTTCACCTTACGTGTCGTGTGCCTCTGATTGCCTCTGCTCACGTTAAAAGCATGGTGGTGAACAGGAATATGTAACGCAGGCGGAGTGTTCCGTTCACCTTACGTACCGTGTTTCTCTGTTGCCGCTCCTCCCGTGAACGTGCAAGGGAGGCTCGCCGCCGCCTCCCTTGCAACCCGGGCTCCCGGCAAGGAAAATCGCCGCTTCGCGGCATTATTCGCCCCATCCCTGGGGCTCACCCCTTCGGGGCTGGCGCAGGCGCTATTCAAAATTGCT
>NZ_JAHVDV010000032.1:0-66604 GCF_051486985.1 Yokenella regensburgei | reverse complement strand
GCGAGGGCGGCTTTACAGGGAGGTTTCCTCCGCCCGTCCCCGATAAGCCTGAAGGATTAAGCGTCGTGAACCGCGAAGCGGCGATTTTCCTGGCCGGGAGCCCGGGTCGCCAGGGTGGTGGCGGTGAACCACCCTGGCACGTTCACGGGGTCTGGTGTGACAGAAAAGCAAGGAACATAARGTGAACGGAACGACCCTCGGAGCCGCATGTTCCCCCTCACCCTGACCCTCTCCCTTGAGGGAGAGGGAACCGTCCGTGCTCGTATTTATTTGTGGGGATTCCTCAGCCTAAAGGGAGAGGGAACCGTCCGTGCTACAGGCTCTCAGCCAGTTCAAACATGCCGTACGGGTGAATTTGCAGGAAGTAGGTGTCCCCGACATCCGGCTGCAGCCGTGTGGCGTTCACCTGCAACAAAATGCGCTGTCCGTGCCACTCCACAATGACTTCATACTGCGGCCCCATATAAGCCACGTGCTGAATCACACAGCGCTGGCTCTCTTCGCCATGTTCTCCGAGGGTGATGGCCTCCGGGCGTACCCCCACTGTACCCGTACCCTGGGCGGCAAAATGCTCAGGCTTCGGCAAACGGTAGCCGTAAATAGCCACGCTGTCCTGCTGGATGGTCGCCGGGAACAGGTTGGCATCGCCCATAAAGCTCGCCATAAAACGTGACGCGGGCTGACGATAGAGGTCCTGCGGCGACCCCATCTGCATAATGTTGCCTTTATTCATCACCAGTACGGTGTCGGAGACGGCAAAGGCTTCACTCTGATCGTGAGTGACATACAGTGAAGTGATATTGAACTGCTTTTGCAGCTCGCGAATTTTATCGCGCATGCTGCGACGCAGGTTAGCATCCAGGTTACTCAAGGGTTCATCGAAGAGCAGCACCTTGGGTTTGAGGATCAGCGCACGTGCCAGCGCCACGCGCTGCTGCTGGCCGCCGGAAATCTGGTCTACGAAGCGGTCTTCAAACCCCTCCAGATCCACCATCGCCAGCGCCTCTTTGACGCGGGTTTTGATCTCCGCACGAGGTACGCCGAGCATCTTCAGACCGTACCCCACGTTCTCGCCGAGCGACATATGCGGGAAGAGAGCATAGGACTGAAACACCATGCAGATGTCACGCTGCTGGATAGAACGATGCGTAACGTCTTCGCCGTCAATGAAAATCTGCCCATCGGTGGGCTTTTCCAGCCCGGCGACCAGGCGAAGCACGGTCGTTTTTCCACAGCCGGAGGGGCCGAGCAGGCTTACCATTTCCCCTTTCGGGATGGCGAGATTAATACTTTCAATGACCGTGTTGTTGCCGAAGCGCTTGTTAACGTTACGCAATTCTACGAAATGTTGTTGTGTCATGGTCGTGCTCCGTTACGCCTGGTTTTTGGCTTTGGAACGGGAGATACGAGCCTCACCGATCAGCCAGTCAAAAATAAAGATGATGGCGAGCATCACCACAATAAGGATTGAGCCGTAAGCAATCGCCACGCCGTACTCGCCGTCTTCCACACGATTCAGGATGTAAGCGGTCGCCACGCGGGTGTCCGGGGTGACCAAAAAGACGATGGCACTGACGGTGGTAATCGCACGGACAAAGCTGTAAATGAGCGCTGACAAAATAGCCGGACGCAGCAGCGGCAGCAGGATCTGCGTGATGGTACGCAGAGAGCCGGCGCGCAGGCTAAGCGAGGCTTCATCCAGCGATTTGTCTATCTGACCCAGGCCTGCGATACCCGCACGAATACCCACCGGCACGTTACGCATCACCATCGACATGATGACAATCGCTGCGGTTCCGGTGATGTATACCGGGGCACTGTTAAAGGCGAGGATATAAGAGACCCCAGCCACGGTGCCCGGTACGGCAAAGCACAGCATGGTGGTGAATTCGATGGTCTTTTTGCCTTTAAACTGCTGGCGCACCACAACCCAGGCGATCAGCAGACCAAACGCAGCGGTAATTGGCGCGGCAATACCCGCATACAGCAGCGTATCGAGTAGTGAAGGCCATGCACCGTCGCTCATTCCCTGGCCAAACAGCTTGGTGAAGTTGTCCAGCGTCAGGGTGTAATCCACGCCCCAGTTAACGGTGAAGCTGCCGTAAAAAATGCTGCCGTAAAGCAGGGCATTAAAGGCGACCCAAATGGCCAGTAGCGCGATCACGCTCCAGACCAGGGTGACCGGCAGCGGCTGCACATCGCCACGGTAGGATTTCCCGGAGACCGTCACGTAAGAGCGTTTGCCAATCCACATGTACTGTACGCAGAACACCAGCAGTGAGAAGAGCAGCAGGAAGGCGCCCAGCGTACTCGCCGCCTGATAATCGAGCTGCGAGCCGGTAATATAGAAGTAGATCTGCGTTGCCAGTACGTCGAAGTTGCCGCCCAGCACCAGGGGGTTACTAAAATCAGCCAGCGACTGCACCACCACAATCAGGAAGGCGTTCGCCAGAGCGGGTTTGAGCAAGGGAACAAATACGCCGTTAAAGGTCTGCCAGCGGCTGGCGCGCAGCGTGTAAGACGCCTCTTCCAGCGAAGGATGGATGGTTTTGATGGCCCCATCAATAATCATGAATGCCATCGGCGTAAAGGCCAGAACCTGCGCCAGCCAGATACCGGTAAAGCCATACAGCCAGTTCGTGTTGGTAAGCCCGAACCAGTCGACCATCAGTTCGGTCACGTAGCCGGAACGCCCCATCATCAGGGTAACGCCTAAGCCCACCACGAACGGGGGGGTGACGATGGGCAGAATGGAGAACACGCGCCCGATAATGGCGCTGCGTTTGGCAATACGCGTGGTGTAGATTGCCAGCACCAGGCCAAAGAAGGTGCAGCCGACGCCAACGGCCATCGCCAGCCAGATGGAGTTGAGGATGACCTGGATAATATGCGCCTGCGAAAGCACACTCATAAACGCCAGCGGGGCGAACTCGCCGCTGTCAGTGGTGAACATTGGAATAAAGATGGCGATGCTTGGCCAGACGATAAAGATGCTGATGAGCGCCACAATGGCTATGAGCGACCCAATGACGAAACGGTCACCGCCGAGCCACTCCAGACGGGTCAGCGCCAGCGTCATGATGGCACCTAAAGAGACGAAAAGCACAATGCTGGCGTAGCCAAGACCGCGACCTTCGACCGTGGCGCTGATCGCCACAAAGGCGATGCACAGCAAGGCCCATAACGCATCAAAGTAGTGACGGCCGCGCTGCTCACGTTTCGCTTCACTGAGCGGACGAAGCGCCAGTACGGAAGGGAGCAGATACCATAACCAGCTGACATTGAAATGCGACCAGCCGTAGGCGGCAAAGATTTCATCGGACGTTGAGTCGGTCAGGCCATAATCCAGGCTCCAGCTCGGCAGCAGCGCAAACGCCAGCCAGCCGAGCAAAACCCAAAGGAAGACCGCATCCCGTTTTTTGGCGGGATGGAGAGTGAGTGTATGTGACATAAGCGTTCCGGTGTTGTAGGCCGGGTGAGGCCACAGCGCCTTCACCCGGCAAATGCTGCAGGTGTGGGTTTATTTGCCCATCTTCACGTCGCTAACCCATTTGTTGATCAGCGCCTTACGGACATCCGTGGAACCGTATTTGTCCATGTCGTAGCTGATAAGCTTCAGATCGTCGAGCTTCAGTGAGTTTGGCGAGGTTTCGGCCGTGGTGTTGGTCAGAATCTGGTAAGACTTGCCTTTTTTCCACGCCAGCTCCTGGGCTTCTTTTGACAGCGCCCAGTCCACGAACAGTTTCGCGTTATCCAGGTTACGCGCCCCTTTCAGGATGCTGATACCGCCAATTTCATAGCCGGTGCCTTCACACGGTGAGATAAGTTCCAGCGGTGCGCCTTGCTCTTTTTCCAGTGAGTAATCATGCAGGAAGCCGATGCCAATCGCCGTTTCGCCACGGGCGGCGTTACGCGCCGGGGCAATGCCGGATTTCGTGTACTGTGAGACGTTGCTGTTAAGTTGCTTGAGGTAATCAAAGGCCTGATCCTCGCCCCACAGCTGAACGAAGGTTGCCAGCGCGGTGTAGGCGGTGCCGGAGCTTTGTGGATCTGCTATCTGGATCTCGCCTTTGTATTCCGGTTTGGTCAGATCTTTCCAGCATTTTGGTATCGGCAGGTTTTTCTCTTTCAGGCGCTGGGTATTGACGCCAAAGCCCAGAATGCCCACATACACGGCGGAGGAGAGGTTGCCTTTCACTTTTGCCGGGTCACGGAATTTCTCCATCACCTGCTCAAGATTCGGTGATTTATAGGCCTGCAACAGACCCATTTCTCCCGCCTGGGACTGGGGGTCCAGAGTGCCGCCGTACCAGACATCCGCCTGCGGGTTTTTCTTCTCTGCGTCGACTTTCGCCAGCGTACTGCCGGAACCGTTACGGATGAAGGAGGTTTTGACGTTGTATTTTTCGCCAAAGGCCTGGGTTTCGGTTTCACACATTTCATTGGTGGCGCTGCAATAGACCACCAGACGACCTTCTGCTTTAGCCACGCCGCTAAAGGCGGAGAGTGCCAGGCCGGTTGCTACCAGGGTAGAGAGTAGAGTGACTTTCATTATTTTATCCTTCTTACGAGGTGCCAGGACTGCGTGATGTTGCAATGCCCGCCATCAGTAGCGGCATCAGTAATAAACCCATCAGTACGGCGGCAACGGAGAGCAGAGTGAACATCCCCGACCAGCCATAGCGTTCAATGATTTGTGACAGCGGCCAGCCCGCCAGCGCGGCTCCCAGGTAGGCGAATATGCCGAGAAACCCGGTTATTGAGCCCGCTGCTGCCTTATGTCCGCACTCAACGGCGGCAAGGCCAATCAACATTTGCGGGCCGAAGACAAAAAATCCCACCGTAAAAAAGCACATTGCCAGCAGTGCGTAATGGTGCACCGGCGCGAGCCAGAGTGCCGCCACCGATACCATCAGCCCCAGCGTAAAGAGCAGGATCATCGGCGCACGTTGTCCACTAAACAGCAGGTCTGAGCCCCATCCGGCAAATAACGCCCCCAGCAGGCCGCCGATTTCAAACAGCATGACCGTGGCGTTGGCGCTCAGTAAGTTGACGCCGTGGCTTTCCGACAGCCAGAGATTGCCCCAGTCATTGAGCGCGATGCGGATCAGGTAGACCAGCACGTAAGAGAACCCCAGTAGCCAAATCAACGGGTTACGCAGTACGGTTTCGCGCAGCATCTGCCAGAGGCCCATTGGCGGGCTTTGCTGCTCCTGACGCAGCTCCAGCGGGTCGTGTCGCCACGCCCCTACGCTCGGTAATCCCTCTTCCTGCGGTGTGCCCCGCAGTTGCATCGTTAACCACACGCCCAGTGCCATGCTGAGTATCCCCGGTGTCAGCATCGCCGCCTGCCAGCCCCACCAGTGAGCGGCGAAGGCGCAAATCAGCGGAATAATCGCACCGCCGATGTTGATAGACATATTCCAGCAGCCCCACCAGAAACCGCGTTCGTTACGCGAGTACCAGTGGGTCAGCAGTCGGGCGCAGGGTGGCCAGCCCCAGCCCTGGAAAAAACCGTTTAGCGTCCAGACCACCAGCAGTAGTGGCAGCGAATCACCAAACGCAAACAGCACGTTCAGAAGCCCAGTGGCAAAAAGTCCGCAGCCCATAAAGGCGCGCTGACCGTGGCTGTCGTGCCAGAGCCCGGCGGCGAACTTCGACATGCCGTAGCTGAGATAAAACAGCGATCCCAGCAGGCCGATATCACCTTTATCCAGACCCAAATCGCTTTGCAGCGCAGGGAGTACGTAGTTCACGCTTTTACGCGTCAGATAAAACGCGGCATAGCCCACCACCATAGAGAGCAGCAAACGCGAACGCAGCATGCGATAACGGTGGTCAATGTCCTCAGGCGAGATGGCGTACATAGCGGTCTCCAGTTGCGCTGACTATAGGTAAGTGCAGGCGAAAGCGGATGAGAGAAACTGCCCGGATGACTAAGACTTTTTCCTGGTCAGCGTGAGTTTTGTTGCAAAACTGTGGGCAAGTTAACAGTAACGAAGGTGCCGTTGCGGGATTCGAGGGTCAGCTCTCCGCCAAGCGCATGGACGCGTTCACGCATTCCCTGAATGCCGGAGCCGGGCATTTTCCCGGCGGCAATCCCTACTCCGTTATCCTGCACTTCAAGACGCAAACGCTCGTTGTACTCGCTAAGGCGAATGCGCACTTCGCTGGCGCTGGCGTGTTTGCAGACGTTATTGAGCAACTCCTGCACCAGCCGGTAAAGGGTAAAGACCAGCGTTTCGCTGGTGGGAGGGGTATGCAGTTGGTAGTTGAAACGGCAATCGATGCCACGCTCAGCGAAGGCGAACTCGTTAACCAGGTGGTGTAACGCTTCCTGGAGGGTGAGTTCATCAAGCACCGGGGGACGTAACTGGCGGAGCAACTGTCGCGTGGAGTGGTGAATGCGTCGCGCCAGGGCGTTGATCTGTTCGGCCGCTTCCAGCGCCTGGGGAGTATCGCCCGCGCGTTTGACTAACTGGGACTGGATTTGAATGGCGGTGATGTTCTGGCCGATTTCGTCATGCAGTTCACGGGCCAGGCTTTTACGGGTGTCCTCTTCCGTATGAATCAGCTTTTCCGCCAGTGCCTGCCGCGCGCGCAGTTCGCCCTCCAGCCTGCGACGATAGCGGTCAAGATTCAATGCCAGGTGCTGCTGGCGGCTGATGGCGATGCCCAGCCCGATGCCTAACAGCGCCTGGGTGGCGAGAAAAATCTCCAGCTCCAGTAGATCGCTAAAGCCAACACCGACCTGGCGGGCGATGGTGATGAGCATGCTACCAAGCAGACCCGACATCACGCCGCCCTGCCAGCCAAACTTCCATGCCATAACGACGTTGGGCAAGAACACCACAATCAATAACAGGCGTTCGATTTGCGGAGAGAGCACCATCTGGGTACCGATACCGATGATGAAAAAGAGGCTGCACCAGATGATAAGCGAGGTGCGCAGCGGCGGGGCGATAGTATCCAGCCCCAACAGATGGTGACGATGCTGCTGGCGCAGGAACTCGAAAATCAGATAGGCAAAAGGGGTGAGCAGCACGCCGCCGGTAAACGAAGCCAGCCCGGCCAGCAGGACCGGGCTGTGTAAAAACGGGGCGAGCAGCAGAGTGTGGAGCAGTGCGGTGACGGTAACGGCCGTGAGCAGTAAGGTTAATCGCTGCCAGTACAAGGGAAAGCGGTGCCAGTATCGCTGGGTAAACAGCGCCGGCAGAAGAGTAATAAAGGGGGCGACAAGCATACTGTAACCGCTCACCAGCTGTTCGCTCCAGAGCCAGAAGATCAGCGCCAGTTGCGGCAATAACAGGGCGGGCCAGAACCGCCTTGAAACCAGAATCAACAGAGCCAGATAGACTCCATGTGGCAGAAACAATACCGCCTGCTGGCCGTTGTGGGTCAGATAGAAGCTGAGGGTCCAGAGCATCAGCCAGCCCGGTCCCCAGGCCAGCACGATAAACAGCGATATCACGCCGTGACGCAGGGATCGCGTCATCAGTGGTTCGCCAGCAGATTATGATTTAGCGCGAAGTGCACCAGTTCAATGGTGGTCGCACATTGCAGTTTGCCAAGAACGTTGGCGCGGTGGACGTGAACCGTTTTGTGGCTCAGTTCGAGTTGAAAGGCGATCTCTTTAACGCTGTCACCTTTTACCAGTAAATCAAAAACTTCACGCTCGCGTGGCGTAAGGGTGGAGAGCACTTTTACCGGCTGCACATCGCCGCGCAGGGCTTTGAGGGCATCAGCACAGAGATAGTGCCCGCCAAGTCCGACAGAACGGACCGCACGTACCAGCTCCTCAGGGCCGCAGCGTTTTGTCAGATAGCCACTGGCACCCGCGTCGAGCGCGCTTTGGACAAAAGCCGGGGTGTCATAGATGCTAAGGATAATCGCGCGAAATCCAGGGCGCTGCTGGCGCAGGCGTTTGAGCAGACTGAGACCATTTTCATCCGGCATGGCGACATCCAGTACGGCCACGTCGACATCCTCCTTCAGCAGGGCGGGCCAGGCTTCGGCAGCGGTACTGTATTGCCCGCTGACGCTGAGATCGTCTTCCAGCCCCAGCAACTGCGCAAACCCTGACCGTACTACCACATGATCATCCACCAGAACCACACGTACCATAACGCACTCTCGCAGGAGAAAAGCCCTATCATGCCGCCTGGTTTACGGCTGGCAACGTTCAGGTCGGCGATATGGAACCGATGTAACATAAATGCAATATTTGTGGGGGAGGTGGGCCGCCCTCAGGCGGCCGTGTTGTTCAGATGCGCGCCGATATAGCGCTCATAACGATGGGGCTTCAGGCGTGTCAGATCCACCAGCACCAGACCATCCACGCAATTGTTAAAATCCGGGTCACAACCAAAATCAATAAACTGCACGCCGCCGGGCTCACATAGCTCTGAATACTGCTTATACAGAGGCGGAATTGCACATCCCAGATTGCCGAGCATGGATTTCAGACGGGTTAAATCTTCGCTGTAATCCTCACCGGTAAACTGGGTCAGTACATCCGGCAGCGTGGCAGGCCAGGGGCGGCGCGAGTGGGCCAGTGGCCAGCTTGCCGGGAACCACAGACGGTAGAAGGCCACTAATAAGTCGCGTGCCGCAGGGGGGAACCCCCCGGAAATCGATACCGGACCAAACAGGTAGCGGTATTGCGGATAGCGGGCCAGGTAAGCGCCAATGCCGGACCATAGATAGTCAAGGCCGCGACGCCCCCAGTAGCGTGGCTGAATAAAGCTGCGCCCCAGTTCAATACCCTGCGCCAGGACGTCGGACATCCGCTCGTCATAATGGAACAGGCTGTAGCTGTAGAGCCCGGCCGGACCCCGCTTTTCCACCTGACCTGCGGTAGGCATAAACCGGTAGGCGCCGACGATTTCCAGATCGGTTTCGTCCCAGAGGATCAGATGAAGGTAGTCGTCATCGTACCTGTCGGTGTCGCGGCGTTTGCCACTGCCTTCGCCAACAGCACGGAAGGCTATTTCCCGCAACCGGCCCAGCTCACGCAAGAGCGGCGCATCCTCCTGCCCCTGACGCTGCCAGAGATAAATGATTTTTCCGTCGGGGGTGCGCCCAAGGCACTCGGCTCGTGTCAGCTCCCGGCGCAGCATGGCCCGGTCTTCCGGTCGGGCGATCGCACTCTCGGTTTTAAACAGGCCTGGCGCTTTTTTGCCCAGTCGACGCACGTGCTTGCGACATCTGTCCGCCACATCGCGGGCGGAGAGTGAGGGGGATTGCCAGCTGTCCCAGGGAATACGCTGACCAATGGTGATGGGCAGCGTGGTTCCGCGGCGGCGAAACATTTGTTGCACCAGCAAAAGCAGCGGCAGCGTGTCCGAGAGCAGTGCGGTGCCATAGAAAAGGGGGCTGTTGCGGGCGTTGATCCAGATGGGAAGCAGCGGTGTGCGGAATTTTTTCGCCAGTTTAACGAAGCCTGGATGCCATTTGCCGTCGCGGATGCCTTTGCGGGTCAGCCGTGACACTTCCCCGGCCGGGAAGAAAATCAAGACGCCACCCCGTTGCAGCTGGTTTTCCATCTGTTGCAGTGAAGTTTTTCGCGTGCGGCCGCCCATGTTGTCCACGGGAATAAACAAGGAGCTGAGAGGTTCCAGATGACAGAGCATCCGGTTGGTTACCACTTTGACATCGCGGCGGACCCGGGAAACAGCATACAGCAGTGCCAGTCCGTCCAGTGTGCCGGTGGGATGGTTGGCCACAATCACCAGTGGGCCTTGCTCGGGGATCTGTTCGATGTCATGAGCGGGGAGGGTACAGTGGATCTGCAGATGCTCCAGGACCTGCTCAACCATGTCCAGCCCTTTAAGATGAGGGTGGCTGGCGGCAAACTGTTGAAACTCTTTTTCGTATACCAGGCGTCTTAGCAGATTTTTTTGCCAGGGGGCGGGTTTGGCCTGGGGCCAGAGGTCATCAAGCACACTATCGAGACTAAACATGGTCACTCCTCCTGCCGTCTTGCGATGACAGTAGAAGTTACGGATGACACTTACATTTCAGCTTTGTGAATTAATGGCAACGCAGGAAAGGGGAGAGAGGTAGCCCGGCAGACACCGCCGGGCCTGATGACTTACAAAATCTTACGTTCAGCGAGGTCGAGGGCGAAGTAGCTGAAGATTAAATCGGCACCAGCACGTTTGATTGCTCCAAGGCTTTCCAGAATCACCTTATCTTCATCAATAGCGCCAGCCCTGGCGGCAAATTTGATCATCGCATACTCGCCGCTGACCTGATAAGCCCCCAGAGGTAAAGCGGTACGTTCACGAATATCACGCAGGATATCGAGATAAGCACCGGCCGGTTTTACCATCAGGCAGTCCGCGCCTTGCGCTTCATCAAGCAGCGACTCACGAATGGCCTCGCGGCGGTTCATGGGGTTCATCTGATAGGTTTTACGATCGCCTTTCAGCGCAGTCCCGGCGGCTTCCCGGAACGGGCCATAGAAGGAAGAAGCAAATTTAGTGGAGTAGGACATGATGGCGGTGTCGGTAAAGCCCGCTGCATCCAGAGCCTGACGAATAGCCTGTACCTGGCCGTCCATTGCCGCTGAAGGTGCGATAAAGTCGGCACCGGCTGCTGCCGCGACGACGGCTTGTTTGCCAAGATTGAGCAGGGTTGCATCGTTGTCGACGCCATGATCGCAGAGTACGCCGCAGTGACCGTGAGAAGTGTATTCACAGAAGCAGGTGTCAGACATCACGATCATCTCCGGTACTGCATCTTTGGCAATACGTGACATGCGCGCCACCAGACCATTTTCCTGCCAGGCATCACTACCGGTTGCGTCCGTGTGGTGAGAGATGCCAAAGGTCATGACCGAGCGGATACCCGCGCTGGCGATACGTTCAATTTCACGAGCAAGGTACTTTTCAGGAATGCGCATCACGCCGGGCATGGCGGTAATCGCTTTGTAATCATCAATCTCTTCTTCAACAAAGATGGGCAACACCAGGTCGTTCAGGCTAAGTGTTGTCTCTTCAAACATGGCGCGAAGCGAGGCAGATTTGCGCAGGCGGCGCGGGCGGGTGATTAAGTCAGTCATGATGTGCCTGAAGTCTTAGGAAACGTGGGGGATAGTGTATCTGAAAAAAGAAGGGTGTGTTTTACCAAAATCGTCTTTAACGGCGAGAAGGCCCGACGGAGTCTACATTGGCATAATCATTAGTTGGTGTGATATTTCTTTTTTGAATTTATAGAGGCATTTTATTGGTTTTATAAATTGCATTTGTGTGTTGAATATTCGTTGGTTTTAATAGGCTTTGCTCTGATGTGTATTTCGTTTTAAACCGTTTCATAAAAGAGAATGTTTTCTTTTTTATCTGGATGAAAAGTATGGCTTTTGCTATTTAATCCCCAGGTGTTAGTGATTGAGAAAAGTAATTTATCCGAATTCGGACTTTACGTGAACTTTAATTGAACCATTTGGTTTATGTACGGCATAATTTTCTCCGCAACGAAACTTGATTGTATTTGATGCATTAATAATTGATGGACCAACGATAATATCCCTGAGGAGGGATGACAAATGCACTCCTGGAAAAAGAAACTTGTAGTATCGCAACTGGCATTAGCCTGCACTTTGGCAATCGCTTCTCAGGCAAATGCGGCGACTTATGATACCTGGAATTACGTTGATAATCCTAAGACAGCGCTGGACTGGAGCGATATGGATGCGCCAGGTACGGTTGATGGCAACTATGTGAATTATAGCGGTTTTGTTTACCACAATAATGCGAACGGCGACTTTGATCAAACATTTAACGGTGATACCGTTAACGGTACGATTTCCACCTATTATCTGAACCATGATTATACTAATGGTGTTGATGGCTCAGATAACATATTGAACATCAATAATTCAATTATCCACGGCTCTATTACCTCTCATCTGCCTATTGGCGTTGGTACTGATGGGCATGCATATCAATATCATGAATACGGTACTGACCGCGTAATCGATAATAACTGGCATGATGGCGATGTGTTCACACTGAACATTTCAAACTCCATCATTGATGACGATTATGAAGCATTATATTTCACTGACTCCTACCTGGACGGTGACGTAACCAAACAAACTCATGAAACCTTTACCACGGCAGCAGGTGAAGGCAAACCATATGGCGCAGGCCTTGGCCTTGCCGTAAATCTTGATGTTGAAAGCAATATCAATATTTCGAATAACTCTCGTGTCGCGGGTATCAGCCTGACTCAGGGCAATACGGCTAACAATACCTACACCACTGAGTCCCACACCTGGGATAATAACATCAACGTTTCCAATTCTACCGTCACATCTGGTTCAGTGACTTCTCTTGAGACTTCTGGCTTCTATGGCCACTCTGCTGAACCAAGTGATTATACCGGTAATGGCGGCGACAACGATGTAGCATTGTATTTCAGCGATAGTGCAGCATCTAACTATTCAATGAAAAACAATGTCAACTTTAACAACTCTACTCTGCTTGGCGATGTTGTTTTCAACAGTACCTGGAATGCGAATTTCTATCCTCATGGTTATGATAGCAACGCTGATGGCGCAAAAGACACCAACGGCGGCTGGGCTGATGATGCGTTAAACGTTGATGAGCTGAACATCACCCTGGATAACGGCTCTAAATGGACGGGTTCTGCAAGTTCCAGTTATGAAGCAATTGCCTCTACCGACTGGTATGACGTAACAGATAATAGTATTTATCCTGGCTCTGTCATCGAAGGGAATGCCTGGAACCGAGTCATTGACGATAAAGTTTTCCAGAGCGGCGTATTTAACGTAGCGTTAAATAATGGTTCTGTCTGGAATACTGTAAATGATTCTAATATTGACACTTTGACTGTGAACAACGGTTCAAAAGTTAATGTTGCTCAATCCAGCCTGCTTTCTGACACCATCGCACTGACTAACAGTTCTTCTTTGAACATTGGTGATGAAGGTTATGTAGCAACCGATCATTTGACCGTAAACAGCTACAGTACAGTTAACGTGTCCAGCGATGATACGACAGATTCTTATGGTGGTTACACTCCGTCTCTGTACGCTAACACCATCACTGTCACAAACGGCGGTCTGCTGAATGTGGATGTTGATGAATTTGATATCAACCCCTTCAAAACAGATACCCTGGAGCTGACCAGTGGAAATATTGCTGACAGCAAAGGTCATGTAGTTTCAGGTGTATTCAATATCAATAGCAGCAACTATGTTCTTGATGCTGACCTGGTCAATGACCGCACCAACGATAAAACCAAAGCTAATTATGGCTATGGTGTCATTGCAATGAACTCCGATGGTCACCTGACTATCAACGGCAACGGCGATATCAATGGTGGTAATGAACTGGATAACAGTTCTACTGATGACGTAACCGCAGCCAAAGGTAACTACAAAGTTCGCGTTGACGACTCAACCGGTGCTGGCCGTATCGCTGACTACAAAGGTAAAGAACTTATCTATGTTAACGATAAGAACACCGCAGCAACCTTTACTGCAGCTAACAAAGCCGATCTGGGTGCTTACACCTACGAGGCTCAGCAGAAAGGCAACACCGTTGTTCTGCGTCAGCGTGAACTGACCGACTATGCCAACATGGCGCTGAGCATTCCTTCTGCGAATACCAACATCTGGAACCAGCAGCAGGATACTCTGTCTACCCGTCTGACCAACGGTCGTCATGGACTGGCAGATAACGGTGGCGCATGGGTTAACTACTTCGGTGGTAGCTTCAACGGTGACAACGGCGTTATCGAATACGATCAAGATATCAGCGGCATCATGGTCGGTGTTGATACCTTCGTTGAAGGTAATAACGCGAAATGGACCGTCGGTGCGGCGGCTGGTTTTGCTAAAGGCGATGTAAGCGATCGTTCTGGCAAAGTCGATCAGGATAGCCAGTCTGCGTACATCTACTCTTCTGCACGTTTCGACAACAACGTCTTCGTTGATGGTAACCTGAGCTACAGCCGTTTCAGCAATGACCTGTCTGCAACCATGTCTAACGGTCAGTATGTTGACGGTGATTCTACTACGGATGCATGGGGCTTTGGTCTGAAAGCCGGTTACGACTGGAAAGTGAACGACAACGGCTATGTTACTCCGTATGCTGCTATCTCTGGTCTGTTCCAGTCCGGTGATAACTACCGTCTGAGCAACAACATGAAAGCGGGCGATCAGGATTACGATAGCCTGCGTTATGAACTGGGCGTGGATGCAGGTTACACCTTCTCCTACGGCAGCGATCAGGCTCTGACCCCGTACTTCAAACTGGCTTACGTCTACGATGACTCCAATAACACGGCGAAAGTGAATGGTGACTCTATCGACAATGGCGTTGAAGGTTCTGCGGTTCGTGTTGGTCTGGGTACGCAGTTCAGCTTCACCAAAAACTTCAGTGCTTACACTGATGCAACCTATCTGGGCGGCGGCGACGTTGAACAGGATTGGGGTGCTAAAGTTGGCGTGAAATACACCTGGTAATAAAACTGGCAGGGAAGATATCTTCCCTGCTATTTTGATTTATACAAATTCCCGCTATGGATTGGTGGGAATTTTTACATACAAGGACAGTTAATGATTTCACTGAATAAACCGCTTGCGGAATATTATTTACTAGATCAATGTTTTTCACCTCACGGTACGTTTTTCGAACTGCCAGAAAATACGCTTCTCACTTTCAAAAACATAAATCCTAATGAGGTGGCTATTTTTCTTCAGCAGGGTGAAATTGCTATCAGCCGAAAATATAATGATGTTCTGCTGGGGATTGCCCAGGGGCCTTTTATAAACGGCCTCAGTACAAGCATGATTGCCCGCCCTGTGGAGTACGTTTACACCACACAAAGCATATGTACGGGTTATTATTTACCTTCTGAAAAGGTATTAACCATACTTGAAGATAATCAACTCTGGCGTGAAGCCTTTGCCTGGTTGACCTGGTGGCACCGGCTTGCTGAAAGCCGCGACAGTCAGCTTATAGGAAGTAGCACTTATGATCAGATTCGTTCAACGCTACTAACCATGGCAGACTGGGATGAAACGCTACGCTCACGAATAGGCGTGATGTATTACATTCAACGGCGAACGGGTATTTCCCGCTCGGTGATTGCCGAGGTCCTTTCTGCATTGCGTAAGGGTAATTACATTGAAATGTATAAAGGCAAGCTATTAAAAGTTAATCGCTTGCCCTACGAATATTAAATGAACGGGAATGATATCAGGAGGATGGCACGATGATGGGCTTATTACTGCTCATTTCACTGACCAACTCGTTCACCCCATCACTCATGTTAGTAAATTTCGTTAACGGCGAGCGAGTGACGACAACAAATACCCCGACATTACTTTGTGGAATCATTGCCATATAGGTGATAAAACCGCCGCCGCCGCCTGTTTTTTGAATAATACCCGGGCGCCCCTCTTTGGGTGCCATATAGACCCATCCCATGCCCAAAGCATCAGCTCTGCCTGGCACATCCATACCGATAACACGGGTAAGCTGGTTGCGTTGATAAATCAATGTCTGCATCCGATCGGCCTGGTTATTTCGATGATAGAAATCCGACGAAAGGAACTGCTGCATCCAACGCATCATATCGCCTGGCGTGGAGTAAACCCCGCCACTGCCAATGGCAGCGAGCGTGTTATTACACGGACTGGCTCCCTTCTCGGCGATCATCAGTCGCTTGCATTGATCGGGTGAGGGGGTGAACGTCGTATCTTTCATGCCAAGCGGGCGGGTGATCTGCTCTTCGAAAAGCTGCGGATAAGGTTTACCTGCTGCTCTCGCCAGCGCATCTGCCAACAGATCAAACGCCAGATTGGAATAGGCGGCCTGCGTACCGGGGCCAGCTTTAAGTTTAGCCGTAGAGAGCCAGTTCCATCGTTGTTGCTGGGTAGGCCAGACAAAAACGTCTCTGTGCGCGGCTCCCCCGGGTTGTTCACGAGGCAGGGCACTCGTATGGGTGGCCAGATTCAGTAACGTAATCGGCGATCCCTGCCATGTCGGCACGACAGCGCCAGGCGGGGCATACTTACTCAGGGGATCGTTCAGTTTAACTATCCCCTGATCGTACATTTTCACCAGCATTTCACTGGTCATCAGTTTGGAAATCGACGCGATACGGATAACGGAATCGAGTTGAGGGCGTACGTTGGTGCCCGGGCGCGTTTCACCAAAGCTTCTGAAAACGCGCTGATTGCCATCAATGGCTACCAGAGCCATCCCCGTCGCGCCGCTGCCATAAAAAATATGGTTAGCGTAACGATCAACGATATCAGACGCAAAAGCCGGGTCGGGTGACGTCTGAGCTGCATGGGCTGGTGCCAACGTGAAGGCGTACAGCGCCGCAGAAAAAAGCAAACAACGTTTCAACGAAAGCATCCGTATATGAAAGAAGTGGATAGTGCGTATTTATACTATCTGGCGGGGTATTTCAAAGCACAGAAAAAGGCATAATTTCTGAAATTTACGTAACGATGCGTAAACATGAACTTTTTTCCTGAACCCCAAAGGAATAAAGGGCTGTGGTACCCTCACTTATTAGCAATGATAGCCAGTGATGAGGGGGGATGATGTCGGGCAGACGGATAGTGATGGTAGTGGATATGCAGCAAGGGGTATTCGCCACCCCGCGCTTTCAACGAGAAGAGTGTGTGCGGCAGATAAACCGGCTCATACATGCTGCGGACACGGTGATTTTTATCCAGCACTGTGAGGCGGGTGGCCTCGAGGAGGGCAGTGAAGGGTTCCAGTTACTTCCAGAACTTTACCAGCCGGACCATGCGCTCTATGTCATGAAAACAGCCTGTGACAGTTTCTATCAAACGCGACTGGAAGCGGTGCTCACTGAACATCACATTACACACTTCGTGATGTGCGGTTGCGCCACCGATTATTGTGTCGACACTACGCTGAAAAATGGGGCCAGTCGGGGGTATGCCATCACCGTTGCAGGCGATGCCCACACCACTGCGCATCGACCGGCAGCCAGAGCGGATACGCTCATCGCCCATTATAACGAGGTGTGGCGTACCCTCATACTTCCCGGTAATCCCGTTTTCGTGAAATCCGTCGAAACAATTCTTAACGAGTGGCAGGCGAACTAAGGCGCTACCCTCAGGTCTGATTATCCGCTCTGTAACACCTACCCCGGAAATTCTATATCCGGGGTGAGCTGTGTCGTGTAAGCAATGCAAAAAATAAGAAAGCGCAGGAGAGTATAATGTTTAAGTCTTTTTTCCCAACGCCGAAGTTATTTTTCCTCTCGGCGTTTATTTGGGCATTGATCGCCGTGATATTCTGGCAGGCCGGCGGGGAAGCCTGGCTGTTGAGAATGACCGGCGCCTCATCCGAAGTTCCAATCAGTGCCGCCCGTTTCTGGTCGCTCAATTTTCTTCTTTTTTATGCTTACTACGCCTTCTGTACCGGCATTTTTGCGCTGGCCTGGTTTTTCCTCTCGCCCCATCGCTGGCAGCGCTGGTCTATTCTGGGAACGGCGCTGATTATTTTCGTCACCTGGTTTTTGGTTGAAGTGAACGTTGCGATAAACGCCTGGTACGCCCCGTTCTATGATCTTATTCAGACTGCGCTCAGTGCCCCCAACAAAGTCAGCATCAGCCAGCTTTATCATGAGATTGGCACTTTTCTGTGGATTGCACTGATCGCCGTCTCCGTGGCGGTATTAAACAACTTCTTCGTGAGTCATTATGTTTTCCGCTGGCGTACGGCGATGAACGAATATTATATGGCGCACTGGGAACAGCTCCGCCACATCGAGGGTGCCGCCCAGCGTGTGCAGGAAGACACGATGCGTTTTGCCAGCACTCTGGAGGACATGGGGGTAAGCTTTATTAATGCCATCATGACCCTGATTGCCTTTTTGCCGGTGCTGGTTGCGTTATCGCCTCATGTCCCGGAACTGCCGTTGGTTGGGCATATTCCTTATGGCCTGGTGATTGCTGCGATCGCATGGTCTCTTTTGGGCACGTTTTTACTGGCAGCGGTGGGGATCAAACTTCCTGGCCTGGAGTTTAAAAACCAGCGCGTGGAAGCGGCTTACCGCAAAGAGCTGGTTTACGGTGAGGATGACGCAGAGCGGGCAAAACCAAATACCATGCGCGAACTGTTTGCCGCCGTTCGCCGTAACTATTTCCGTCTCTACTTCCACTATATGTATTTCAACATCGCACGTATTTTGTATCTTCAGGTGGATGTGGTTTTCGGTTTGATTGTGCTGTTTCCGACCATTGCTGCGGGTGCGATCACCTTTGGGTTGATGCGTCAAATCACCAACGTCTTTGAACAGGTTCGTAGCTCATTCCAGTATCTTATTGCTTCCTGGACTACGCTGGTTGAACTGATGTCTATCTATAAACGTTTGCGCAGTTTTGAACACGAACTGGACGGGCAGCCGCTAACGCAAATGACCAACCACTTTAGCTAACGCAAGGAACATTATGTCAGTTTGCGCGCCGCGTCTTTTCGCGACCACAATGACCCTGCTGGCGGGATGCATTCTCGCTGGCTGTACCACCGGCAAGAACACCACGGCGACCAGAACTGCTGGCCCGGCGGCCGTGTCTGAAGCAGAAAAACCACAGGATGTGGAGAGCGTTGTCCGACGCAAAATGCCCGCCAGTGTAAAAGACAGAGATGAATGGGCAAAAGCACTGGCTACGACCTTCTCAAGCCAGGGGCTGGACCCGACGCTGGAAAATATCTGTTCCGTGCTCGCTGTAGCGCAGCAGGAGTCGAATTATCAGGCCGATCCTGCGGTTGCCGGGCTGAATAAGATTGCCTGGAAAGAGATTGACCGACGGGCTGCACGCCTGCATATCCCTGAGATCCTCGTCCACACCGCGCTGAAAATTAACTCGCCGAACGGTAAGAGTTACAGCGAGCGCCTGGATAACGTCCGTACGGAAAAACAGCTGAGTGAAATTTTTGATGACTTCATTGGTACGGTGCCGATGGGGCTGACGTTATTCGGCTCTTATAACCCGGTGCGCACCGGCGGTCCGATGCAAATCAGTATTGCGTTTGCTGAGCAGCATACGGATGGCTACCCGTGGAAAATGGCGGGTACGGTACGTCAGGAAGTCTTTACCCGGCGTGGCGGCTTATGGTTTGGAACCTATCACTTGCTCAACTACCCGGCTAACTACAGCGCACCTCTCTACCGTTTTGCCGATTTCAATGCGGGATGGTACGCCAGTCGTAACGCTGCTTTCCAGAATGCAGTCAGCAAAGCGACAGGGGTGAAGCTGGCGTTGGATGGTGATGTTATTCTCTATAACAGTAGCGAGGCGGGCAGCACGGAACGCGCAGTACAAAAACTGGGGCCAGCGTTAGGGATGAGCGATCGGGATATTCATCGTCAGCTGGCCACGGGCGACAGCATAGCTTTCGAAAAAACTGCCTTGTATCGGGAGGTTTATCGCCTGGCAGAGCAGAAAACCGGTAAAAGCTTGCCCAGAGAAATCCTGCCGGGTATCCAGCTTGAAAGCCCGAAAATCACGCGCAACCTCACCACCGCATGGTTTGCGAAGCGCGTCGACGATCGTCGGGCTCAGTGTATGCGCGGTCAGTGATGACGTCGCCAGCGCAGTATAAGGCCAATAACGCCTAAAATTGCACTACCCACCAGAAACGGCACCAGACCAAAGAGGGTGCCGACGCCGAAGCCGATTTCAACCTGAGGTCGGTTTGCATCCTGCACCTGTACCAGATGTTCAAACACCCCCGGTGCATGGACCAGCAGATTCAGTAGCTGTGCCCCGGCCCAAAAGCAGAGAAGCACAAATACCGCATAGGCAATATTTCCTGGCGTGGAGGCGTCGCGGGTTTTCTTCCCGGTAAAGGGTTTCGACAGTGTAAAGTCAGCCATAGAGACCTCCGCTTGATTCAGTTTTCCGGCAAAAAGCCAGTGACACTGAGTGATTTTGACAGCAGGATGAAATTGTCAACATCGGAATGGTGATAATTTCATTGCGGGAAGGTTTCCAGTTGGGTAAATTTTGTCGATGCTCACATTTTTGTAATATTTTGGTTACGTAATTAACATTTAAGAATTTCCGCATAGGCCACAGACGGGATAACGGGAATATGCGAGGATATATTTTTTATTGCCGGAGTTGTCATGAAGCTGCCCACGAAAATACGCCGTGACTGGCATTATTATGCGTTTGCGATTGGTTTGATTTTTATTCTGAATGGAGTGGTGGGGCTATTGGGTTTTGAGGCCAAAGGCTGGCAGGAATATGCCGTCGGTCTGGTCACCTGGGTTATCAGTTTTTGGCTCGCCGGGCTCATTATTCGCCGCCGCCCTGAGGATGAGCCTGAAGCGACGGCGAAAAACGAGGAAGAAAAGCCGCTGGATTAACGTCCCATTGAGGACTTGAGTGCGCTATCTGCCTGATGGCGCGCCAGCGCCAGTTCAATAAGCTGCGTGATCAAATCGGTGTAGCCGATACCACTGGCCTCCCACAATTTGGGGTACATGCTGATATTGGTGAAGCCCGGCAGCGTATTGATTTCGTTAATAATGACTTCATTTTCTGGCGTGAGGAATACATCGACACGCGCCATCCCCGCGCACCCCAGTGTCTGATAAGCCTGAACGGCAATCTCGCGAATACGGTCATTCACTTCCGGGGTAATATCGGCAGGTACAACGACCTGTGCGCCATTATCATCAATATATTTGGTGTCATAGGCGTAGAAATCGCTGTTTAATACAATTTCACCGCAGGTACTGGCTCTCGGACGATCGTTCCCAAGTACCGCACACTCAATTTCACGCCCTTTTATGCCCGTCTCAACCACCACTTTATGGTCGAACTCAAAGGCCAGGCTGACGGCCGCAGCGTATTGCGCTTCGCTGGTGACTTTACTGACGCCGACCGATGAACCCTGGTTTGCCGGTTTAACAAACAGCGGCAGCCCAAGCTTTTCCTGAACCTCGTGGAAAGCGAAACGATCGCGGTTGCCGCGCGTCAGGGTGATAAAAGGCGCGATGGCAAGCCCGGCATCACGCAGCAGACGTTTGGTGACGTCTTTGTCCATGCAGGCTGCAGAGCCCAGCACATCAGAACCGACAAAGGGCAACCCGGCCATACGCAACAAGCCCTGGAGTGTGCCGTCTTCACCCTGGGTACCGTGAACGATAGGAAAGATAACATCCACCGGTGCCAGGGGGAGGCCGTCGTGAGCATTAATCAGTTGCCCGGACAACTGGCCCGGCACCAGGGCGACGGTTTCTTCTGAAGGGTTGAGGGCAATGCGCGCCGGATCGCTGGCATTTTGCAGGTAATTATTCGCATCATTACAGTGCCACTGTCCCTGCTTATCTATTCCCAGCAGGACGACCTCGAAACGCGATTTATCCATTGCATCAACAATATTTTTTGCCGATTGCAGCGACACTTCATGTTCAGCCGATTTACCGCCAAACACGACTCCTACCCGCAGTTTTGCCATCACACCTTTCACTCACATCAATCAGAAAGCACATACCATATCACTTCTGCCATACTGTTTTCAGTGATAAATGGAGGGGATACGTGAAAGGGAAAAGCCTGTTAGTTCTTGGTATTTTGGTGGCAGCAGGCGGGGCGGGATACCGCTATCTGCCATCTTATTACAACCCCTTTGCTCCGCTTACGCTGCGCGATCCGCCGGGGCGAATAACGCAATATAAATTACGTCACCTTTCGCCTGAACAGTGTTCAGCTCTCCTTGTGCAGGCTAATCAGCAAAAGTTAATCTCCGCATCGCCGGTTGCTGACAGCCAGGGCGAGTGTCCTTTAACCAACGTGGTACGGGTTCGCGACTTTGGTGCGGTGAAGTTGAGCAGCAGTTTTTTAGCCAGTTGTCCGCTGGCGCTGAGTTCGGCACTTTTCGTTGAACAGCAGGCGCGTCCGCTCACCCGGCAGTTCACCAACCAGGCACTGGTGCGTATTGATCATCTGGGCAGCTATGCCTGCCGTAATATTTATAACCGGGCAGAAGGACGGCGCAGCGAACACGCCACCGCGGATGCGTTAGATATCAGCGGGTTCAGGCTGGCAAATGGTGAAGTGGTAACGGTATTGCGTGGCTGGCCGGCGCCTGCCACACAACCCTGGCTGCGCGCGATGTTGAGCGCAAGCTGCCACTATTACGGCAATGGACTCGGCCCGGAATACAACGCCGCGCACGCCAACCATTTCCATCTCGGCATGCGTGGGTTCGGACTTTGCCGGTAAGTATAAACTGCGGATATTATTCGCGTTCTTGCTGTCCTCTGCCGCCAGCGCTGATTGTCAGGGGATAAAACACTAAAATAGGGGTAAAAGCACCACGGGTAGCTCTTCGCTCCGGCCTTCTTGTTACTCTGTGTCTAATTTGTCAAAAAATGAATCATTACTGCTATCTATGGAATCCTGGAAGGTCAATCTCATCTCGGTCTGGTTCGGCTGCTTCTTTACCGGCCTGGCAATCAGCCAGATCTTACCGTTTTTGCCGCTCTATGTTGCTGAACTCGGTGTCACGTCGCACGAGGCGCTGTCGCTATGGTCAGGGCTGACCTTTAGCATTACCTTTCTCGTTTCTGCTATTGTTTCGCCCCTCTGGGGCAGTCTTGCTGACAGAAAAGGGCGCAAATTAATGTTGCTGCGCGCGTCCCTCGGCATGGCGGTGGCTATCCTGCTTCAGGCATTTGCCACGAACGTCTGGCAACTGCTTATCCTGCGTGGCGTGATGGGGCTGACCTCAGGTTACATCCCCAATGCGATGGCGCTTGTGGCGTCGCAAGCGCCACGGGAGCGAAGTGGCTGGGCGTTGAGTACACTCTCTACTGCGCAAATTAGCGGCGTCATTGGCGGGCCGCTGATGGGAGGCTTCCTGGCCGATCATTTTGGTTTGCGAACGGTCTTCTTTATCACGGCTATTTTACTGGTTATTAGTTTCCTGGTGACCCTGTTTCTTATCAAAGAGGGGGGACGTCCCAAAATTACTAAGGCGCAGCGGTTAAGCGGCAGGGCCGTATTCTCGACGCTGCCTTACCCGGGACTGGTCATTAGCTTGTTTGTGACCACAATGGTCATCCAGTTATGTAATGGTTCGGTGGGGCCGATTCTGGCGCTTTTCATCCAGTCCATGACCCCTGACAGCAGCAACGTTGCGTTTCTTAGTGGCCTGATTGCGGCTGTTCCCGGTGTCTCTGCACTCATGTCTGCGCCCCGGCTCGGTAAACTTGGCGACCGTATCGGCACCGCGCGCATTTTAATGGCCACGCTGGTGTGTGCCGTGGTTCTGTTTTTTGCCATGTCCTTCGTAACCACACCCTTTCAACTGGGGGTACTGCGCTTTCTGCTGGGGTTTGCCGATGGCGCAATGTTACCCGCCGTGCAAACGCTGCTGCTCAAGTACGCGAGCGATCAGGTGACGGGACGTATATTTGGCTATAACCAGTCGTTTATGTATCTGGGAAACGTCGCAGGGCCGCTGATGGGGGCTTCGGTATCGGCAATGGCTGGATTCCGATGGGTCTTTGCCGCGACGGCGCTGGTTGTGTTGTGCAATATCTGGCAACTTGCCATCGCGCTTCGTAAGGTAAAAAAATAAACAGATGACTTGTCACGGGTCTATTACCCAGGCAGTTCGATAAGTTTTTTTATATAAAAGGTCGGTTTTTAGCCGTTATTTTTTCAGCGTTGAGTTGGCCATTGTACGCTTTTGTAGCAGAGAAACGTTTCGCTAATACGCTTTTAATATTATGAGTTGCAAGTCACGGATTTTGACTAAAAATAGTAGTTGCATCTGCTTTGCAACTACTAATGAGAATGCTAACTTCAGCGGATCTCACATAAGGAAATAGCACTATGAAAAATCTCATTGCAGAATTATTAGTGAAACTTGCCCAAAAGGAAGAAGAGTCCAAAGAACTGGTTGCGCAGGTGGAGGCGCTTGAGATCGTCGTAACGGCACTGTTACGACAGATGGCGCAACCGGAGCAGCAGGCGCTTATCGACAGCATCGAAGGTGCAATGGATGATATTTCGCCGGATTCAGAGGTTCCCCCGCAGGATAGGGAGTTACTTCAACAATACTTAAAAAAGCTTTTAAGGCACCCGCGCAACCAGGTTGGTAAGGAAGGTCAGATTGTCATCTGACTGTCATGCGCGCTGCCTATAGTCGCTCTGTTTTTTATTTCTTTTAAGTATTTTTACACGGAGAAAATAAATTGAAACAGAGCGCATTATTCCTTGCCTTATTTCCGATGCTGTTTACCCCTGTTATTTATGCTGAGACCTCTTCGACGGCAGTATTGGAAACGCGTGCCGCGCAAGGCGATATTACGGCCCAGGGCGGCGCTCGCCGTTTAAGTGGCGATCAGACCGATGCTATTCGCGCTTCACTGAATGATAAGCCCGCTAAAAATATCATTTTGCTCATTGGCGATGGGATGGGCGACTCCGAAATTACCGCTGCACGAAATTATGCTGAAGGTGCGGGTGGCTATTTCAAAGGTATAGATGCCCTACCGCTGACGGGGCAATATACGCACTATGCGCTCGATAAAAAAACGGGCAAACCTGATTATGTTACCGACTCGGCCGCGTCTGCGACCGCATGGTCTACCGGCGTGAAGACCTACAATGGCGCGCTGGGTGTCGATATCCATGAAAAAGATCATATGACGATTCTGGAAATGGCAAAGGCCGCAGGCCTGGCAACCGGCAACGTCTCGACAGCGGAGTTACAGGACGCCACCCCCGCAGCCCTGGTTTCCCATGTTATTTCGCGTAAATGCTACGGCCCGAGCGTGACCAGCGAAAAATGCGCTGCTAACGCACTGGAAAAAGGTGGCAAAGGATCAATTACGGAACAACTGCTCAACGCCCGTGCGGACGTCACGCTGGGTGGCGGCGCAAAAACTTTCAGCGAAGCGGCCACGGCAGGTGAATGGAAAGGTAAGACACTGCGTGAGCAGGCGCAGGCGCGCGGCTACCAACTGGTAGGCGATGCTGCTGGCCTTGCCGCCATTACTGATGCCAGTCAGGATAAACCGCTGTTGGGTCTGTTCTCTGAAGGCAATATGCCGGTACGCTGGGAAGGACCAAAAGCCTCTTTGCACGGCAATACCGATAAACCCGCCGTAACCTGTACGCCGAATGCTAAACGCAACGACACCATTCCGACTCTGGCGCAAATGACCGATAAGGCCCTTGAGCTGCTGAGCAAAAATGAGAAAGGCTTCTTCCTGCAGGTCGAAGGTGCTTCCATTGACAAACAGGATCACGCTGCCAATCCATGTGGTCAGATAGGTGAAACGGTCGATCTTGACGAAGCGGTACAAAAAGCACTCGCGTTCGCGAAAAAAAAGGGCAACACGCTGGTTATCGTAACCGCTGACCATGCGCATGCCAGCCAGATCATCCCTGCTGATACCAAAGCGCCGGGCCTGAGCCAGTTGCTCAATACCAAAGACGGCACGGTGATGGCGATGACATATGGCAACTCTGAAGAAGAGTCTATGGAACATACCGGCACGCAGATACGTATTGCTGCCTATGGTCCTCATGCCGCCAACGTGGTTGGCCTCACCGATCAGACTGACCTGTTCTTCACTATGAAAGCAGCGCTTGGTCTGAAATAAGAGCCGCCCGGCGGGAATTTCTTCCGTCGGGTGGTTTTTTTACCCGTACAGACCATTCTTAAGAAGCAAACTTCAAGAAGGATGGTGCTATGAAAATAACCTTACTGGTCACGCTCCTGTTCGGTCTTGTGTTCGTCACGGCGCTTAGCGCTGCTGAAAAACCTCTTACTCCTCAACAACAACGAATGACCCTGTGTAATCAACAAGCGAACGTCCAGACGCTCTCCGGCGATGCCCGCAAGCAATACATGAGTGACTGCCTGAAAAATACCCACACTGAACCTGGTCAAAAAAGCCTGTCACCGCAGCAGCAAAAGATGCGCGAGTGCAATTCACAGGCCACTCAGCAATCGCTTAAAGGTGAAGATCGCAGCAAGTTCATGAGTGCCTGTCTGAAAAAAACCGGCTAAGCCGAACGGGTGAGCGGCATCCTTCGCTCACCCGAAATTTCATACTTTCTCCCCACACCCCCTCTCTATAATTTGGGAAATTGTTTCAGAATGTTCCCAAAAATTATGAGTGATAATAGCTTTTATACCGACGAAGAGGCGGGCAAGGAGGGCAACGTCAAGCGTCGCGACGAGGATCGTTACAGCGACGGTCTGCATTTCGCGCGACGGGAGAGATTGCCTCGTGCCGTAGGGCTTGCATGTCTGTTCTTCCCGCTGGCCGCCGAACTGGTATCCAGGCCGACGGCGGGAGGCTGGTGGGTACTACTGGTGCTCTGGACGTTCGTCTGGCCCCATCTGGCCTGGCAGCTTTCCTCGCGATCCAGCGATCCGCTCACCAGCGAAATACACAACCTGAAGGCAGATGCCATCTTCGCAGGGGTCTGGATGGCGTTAACCGGCCTGAACCTGATGCCGTCGCTGGCGCTCGCCATCATGGTCATCACCACCACCATGTGCGCGGGGGGCACGCGTCTTTGTATCGCAGCCGTGATTCTGACTTTGGTATCTGGTCTGACAACGCTCAAACTCACCGGTGTGGCCGTCAACCCGGTCAGTTCGCCATTTACCGTCTGGCTGACTGTGCCAGTCCTGCTTATCTATCCGCTGCTCTTTTCCTGGGTGAGCTACCGGACTATGGCGCGCATGGAGGAGCACCGGCGACGGCTTCAGGAGATGAGCATCCGTGATGGCATGACAGGGGTTTATAACCGGCGTCATTGGGAAACGTTACTGCGCAGCGAGTATGATCACTCCAGACGGCACCAGCGCGTCGCAACGCTGTTACTTATCGACGTTGATCATTTTAAGTTGATCAATGATACCCACGGTCACGATATTGGCGATGAAGCGATCATTGCGATCACGCGTCATCTCCAGCTCAGCCTGCGGGGAAGTGATGTGATTGGTCGTTTTGGCGGCGACGAGTTTGCCATCATTATGGGCGGCACTTCCTCCGAAAATGCTATCGCAGCCATGGCGCGGGTGCACGATCGCCTGGCGACCTTCCGCCTTACCAGTGTCCCCCAGCTTGAACTGCACATCAGCGTAGGCATTGCCTCGCTGACCGAAGAGATGACCCATCATCGTGAATGGCTAAAATCTGCCGATCTGGCCCTTTATAAAGCGAAAAAAGCGGGGCGCAATCGTACTGAAGTGGCTGCCTGAAACCTCCCGTCTTGTTGCTCAACGTCTAATCTCTGCCAGGCTTAAAGCGTCACCATTACCTTTTGTGTGTCTTTATTTTTCCTCGTGGTGTGCGCTGTCTGGCGTTACGACCCTTTTCCCACACTGGTACGAGAGCACTGTTATGAGCTATCAATTTGTAACTGAAATCAATAAATTACCCGAAGGTCAGCCGGTAAAATTTGAAGTATCTGGTACCTCGATTATCCTCATTCGTACTCTGGCCCAGGTGCGGGCGTTTCAAAGTAAATGCCCGCATGCAGGCGCGCCGCTGGAGCAAGGGGCGGTATGTGAAGGTCGCCTTGTCTGCCCGTGGCATAAGGCAGAGTTTGACATCCGAAACGGACAGTGGCTGGAGCCGTTAGCCCTCTCCAGCCTGAAACAGTACCCGGTTCTGATTGAGGAAAATCGGGTGATGGTCAACCCGCGCCCGATGTCTCCTGCACGTTTTCCCCAGATCCGTGGCGATGAAGAAGAGACCACCGTTATTGTGGGAACGGGGGCGGCTGGCAGTGCGGCAGCCATCACCCTGCAGGATGAAGGTTATAAGGGGCGGCTGATCCTGATTGATAAAGAGGATGATGCACCTTATGACCGTACAGCACTGAGCAAATTTGTCCCGGCGGGAAAGATGAAGATCGGCGAAGTGCCGCATATTCTGGATGAAGCCTTTTATCATCAGCCTGGCGTTGAAAGCGTGCGTGGGGAGGTCACCCAGCTCAACAGCCGCGAGCACCTGCTGACATTGAGCAGTGGCAATACTATCCGTTATGACAAGCTTCTGCTGGCGACGGGCGGGCAGCCCGTGTGGCCTGAAACCGAAGGCAGAGAGCTGGGCGGCGTGCATGTCCTGCGTGATATACACCAGGCGGAGCAGTTGTTAAATGACGTTGAGCGTGAGCAACAGCTGGTGATTATCGGTAACAGCTTTATTGCTATGGAACTGGCGGCAGCATTACGTAATCAGGACATAAATGTCACCGTCGTCTCCCGCCATGAACTCCCTTTTGTTCCGCAGTTTGGCGAGGAAATGGGGCGTCACTTCTTTGAACTGCACAAACAAAATGGTGTGAAATTCGTGACCGGTGAGCCTGCTGCTCTGCAGGGGAACGGGCAGGTGCATAGCGTGGTGCTTAAAAATGGCCGCACCCTGCCTGCGCATGTGGTGGTATTTGCCACGGGCGTTACTCCCTCTACGGCGTTCGTCCATGATCTTCATCGTGAAGAGGATGGCAGCCTGACTGTCGATGAAATGCTTACGGCTGCGCCGGACGTTTGGGCCGTAGGGGACATTGCGAGCTATCCTGCTCCCGAAGGGCGTCGGCGCATTGAACACTGGCGTGTTGCGCAGCAGCAGGGCCATCTGGCGGCGCTGAATATGATGGGCGCGCAGCACCGCTTTACTCAGGTGCCCTTTTTCTGGACGACCCACTTTGGCACCCGATTTGAGTACCTGGGCTACGCCGCAGACTGGGACAGCACAAAAATGCTCGGCTCCTTCGACAGCAAGCGCTTTGCGGTGCTTTACGGCGAGGAGGGGATATTAAAAGCTGTGCTGAGCAGCGGAGAGTACACGCAAACCGCGGCACTGCTGCTGAAGATGCAGCGGCCGCTCAGCCTTGACGCGGCCAGCGAAATGTTTGCCTGAGGAGAGGCGCCACCGGTGAACCTGCCTGTGGCGCACTCCTTTATTTGCTCAGTGCTTCAGACTTCGCCATACAGGCCTGCATGGCATCCATGATGGCCGCGCGAAAACCTTTCTCTTCCAGCACTTTTACCGCTTCAATGGTCGTTCCTCCTGGCGAGCAGACCATATCTTTAAGCTCGCCGGGGTGCTTACCGGTTTCCAGCACCATTTTTGCCGATCCCATGACCGCCTGCGCCGCAAAGCGGTAAGCTTGCGCACGGGGCATACCGCCAAGCACGGCGGCATCGGCCATCGCTTCAATGAACATAAACACGTAGGCAGGGGCGGAACCACTGACGCCCACCACCGGGTGGATCATGGATTCAGAAACGACTTCCGCTTCGCCAAAACTTCGGAATATGCTCAGTACATCGGCGATATCTGCATCAGTCACCAGCGCGTTGGCGGTGACGGAGGTCATGCCAGCATTCACCAGCGAAGGGGTATTTGGCATGGTGCGGATGATTTTGCGATCGTGGCCGAGCGCGCGCGCCAGTTGATCCAGCGTGACGCCGGCAGCAATGGAGACAACCAGGGTCTCTTTATTCAGGCTGGACGCCACATCGCTGAGGACTTTAATCATGATGTTAGGTTTGACCGCACCGAAGACGATATCCGCAACCTGGGCCACTTCCTGCGCGCTCTGGGCAGCGTTAATCCCATATTCATCATGCAGAGCCGCAACCTTGTCCGGCGACGGGGTGTAGACCCAGATCTGTCCAGGCTGTACCTGACCACTGGCAATAAGCCCACCCAGAATCGCTTTACCCATATTGCCGCAGCCGATAAAACCGATTTTTTTCTCCATTCCCTCTGTCTCTCCGCTGATAGTGTGTTGTGGGCTATAGCTTAACGCATGACGGTGATGCAGGGCTAAATCTTAACGTTATGCTTTGCGTGCCCTGGATTTAACGCCACAATGAACGCAACTAACTGAGAGGTCAGCATGGTGATTTGGGTTGATGCGGACGCCTGTCCGAATGTAATTAAAGAGATTCTTTTTCGTGCCGCCGAGCGCACGCAAACGCCGCTAACATTGGTGGCAAACCAGAATATCCGCGTTCCACCGTCCCGTTTTATACGTTCAGTGAGGGTCGCGGCGGGTTTTGACGTCGCTGATAACGAAATCGTCCGTCTCTGCGGACAAGGGGATCTGGTTATCACCGCCGACATTCCTCTCGCGGCGGAGGTCCTGGCAAAAGGGGGCGAAGCGCTTAATCCACGTGGCGAGCGCTATACCGAGGCGACCATAAAAGAGAGGCTGACCATGCGCGATTTTATGGACACCCTGCGTGCCAGCGGTATTCAGACCGGCGGCCCGGACAGCCTGACCCAGCGCGATCGTCAGCAATTTGCCGCGCAACTGGATAAATGGTTACTGGAGCGGCAACGTCGTCAGGGATAGCCTTCACATTATGACTGTCATGTGAATATGTTACGCTTACTTCGCCCGTAGCCTTGTCAACCGTCATGAGTTTAAGTAAGGTTATCGCTACACGGGTTGCATTAAAATCTTTACGCTCAAACCAGGCGTCGTTTCTGGATTTAGTCGGAGCGGGATGCAAATAATACTTTCATATGTAAAGATTAATTTACGACCGCAAGACACCACGCGGGGTGATCAATCACTTTCATTTTTCATGCACCTTGCAACATCTGAGGGAACATCAGTTCATGACGCTACCCATCTTTCTCATTGGCGCACGCGGCTGCGGAAAAACCACCATCGGTCATGCGCTTTCGCAGTTACAGTCCTGTAAGTTTGTTGACACCGACCACTGGCTGCAGGAACAGGCGCAGATGACCGTTGCGCAGTTGGTTTGTCAGGAAGGCTGGCAGGGCTTTCGGGCCAGAGAGACGCAAGCGCTGGAGGCGGTCACGGCACCTGCTCATGTGGTTGCGACGGGCGGGGGGATCGTTCTGAGCGAATATAATCGTCAGTTCATGCGTGAAAAAGGGCTGGTCTTTTATCTGCACGCCCCGGTTTCGGTGTTGGTGGATCGTCTGGAAGCTTATCCACACGAGAGCCAGCGCCCGACGCTCACCGGTAAGCCGATTCGCGAAGAGGTCAGTGAGGTGCTGGCCGGGCGGGATGCACTCTACCGTGAGACTGCGCATCACGTTGTCGATGCTTCGGCGAGCCTTGATGAGGTTATTGCTGAAATTCGTCACGCGATCGGTATGGCCCGCGCCAGTTAGCGAAACGATTGTCTATACTTAAAGCCTGACTGAAATAAAAGGAAAAGTCATGGCCAGTAAACCACCCTATCCAAGAGAAGCCCGTGTCGTTACCATCGAAAAAGGCGCGACCGGGCAGACTGTTACCTGGTATCAGCTCCGTGCCGATCACCCTAAACCTGATGCCTTGATAAGTGAACATCCTACGGAGCAGGAAGCCCTTGATGCAAAACGTCGCTATGAGGACCCGGAAAAAAGTTGATGCCTGAGGTGCTCCTACTGCTGTTCCGTAAAGGCTGAAAAAGAGGTTTTCGTCACATTATTCACCCTGGTAAAGTGGATGATGACCGATAATAATCAAACGTTATTAAATCATTCTGGAAACTTCCGGAAACTGGAAGAGAGGTGGTTATCCGACGCGAATGCACGGGATGCCACTCAGTTGTACTTCCGGTTTCCGCCGAAGCCTGAATAAACGTGCAGTGTTGCAAGGCGGATATACAATGAGTGCGACCCTGGCAATCCTCACCATCGGTGTGGTGCCTGTAAAAGAGATCTTACCGCTGTTGACCGAACATATTTCTGAACAGCAAATTACCCATGTTAGCTTGCTCGGCAACATGGAACCAGAAGAGGTCCAAAAGGAATATTACCTTGAGCCAGGGCAAACCCCCCTGCCAACCCGGCTGAGTGACGAGAACATCGTCAGTGTTTCACGCGAGAAAGTGGAACGCGATCTGCAAAGTGTCATTGAAGTGCTTGATAACCAGGGCTACGACGTCATTTTGCTGATGAGCACTGCGCCGATTCGTGGCCTGAGTGCGAGAAATGCCATTCTTATCGAACCGCAACGCATTATTCCGCCGCTGGTCGCCTCTATTGTTGACGGACACCAGGTCGGGGTTATTGTGCCTATTCCGGAGCTGATGGCTCAACAGAGACAAAAGTGGGCGCTGCTTGAGAACGAACCCTACTATGAACTGGCCCACCCCTTCCAGGCGACGGAATATGAGCTGGTAGAAGCAGGAAAAAGCCTGATCGACCAGGGGGCCGATGTTTTAATGCTTAATTGCCTTGGCTTTCATCAATGGCACCGCGATTTATTCCAGAAAGCCCTCGATGTGCCGGTATTACTCTCTAACGTGCTGGTGGCGCGGCTGGCGTCGGAACTGCTGGTATAGGTCTTTTTCGCGTGACAGAGATGAAGTCTGGCCTCTATAGTGGTTTTCCATACGTTTTCTTAAAATAAAAGGGCCAGTACATGCTTCAGAGTAATGAATACTTTTCCGGTAAAGTGAAATCCATTGGTTTTACCAGCAGCAGTACGGGTCGTGCCAGCGTTGGCGTGATGGCTGAAGGGGAATATACCTTTGGGACCGCACAACCTGAAGAGATGACGGTGGTAAGTGGTGCGTTACATGTCCTGCTGCCAGGCGAAACTGAGTGGAAAACTTATGCTGCCGGAGAGGTGTTCCATGTGCCGGGCCACAGTGAATTTCATCTGCAGATTGCAGAGCCTTCTTCCTATCTCTGCCGCTACCTGTAAGCCAGATTCAAAAAAATGCCCGGACAGACCGGGCTTTTTTTATGCAGAGTCAGCGGTCAGCGCTGGGCTTCGCCGCCAAGCCCTTCCACCAGACTATGAATCAGCGTCGAGAGTTCACCGGTCATCAGAATAAAGTCAGCATCGAAACGCTGAGCCACGTCATCCCGGTCAATGTCCTGATTCTGGTCACGAATTTCATCGCCAAATTTCAGCCGTTTGATAGATCCATCGTCGCAGACAACAAACTGCACGCGCTGTTGCCAGTCGAGGGCCAGTTTCGTCACTACTTTTCCGGCTTCGATGTGCACGGCGATTTCGTCACTGACCAGCTCCTGCTTTTTACAGCGAATCACGCCGCCATCTTCCAGCATCGCCTTAAGCTCTGCTTCATCAAGCAGCTGGAAACCCTGGGCAACGGTGCCGGAGCGTACCCATTCAGTCAGCGTCAGTTCAATGGGATTTTCCATAGTGAGCGGAACCACCGGCAGGGAGCCAAGGCTTTTACGCAGCAATGCCAGCGTATCTTCAGCCTTTTTCGCGCTTGCGCTGTCGACCATAATCAGCCCGTTGACCGTATCAATCCACATCATGGTCTGGCTGAAACGGCTGAAAGCGCGAGGCAGCAAAGAGTGCAGCACTTCGTCTTTCAGCGAGTCTTTTTCAGTTTTCTTCAGTTTGCGGCCCTGATCGGCTTCCAGGCGGGAAATTTTTGCTTCCAGCGCCTGTTTCACCACCGGAGAAGGGAGAATTTTTTCTTCTTTGCGGGCGCAAATAATAATCTGGCCGTTGGCAGTGTGGGTCAGCGCATCACTGTGTGAACCCATCGGTGGAACCCACCCGGTTTTCGCCATATCCTGACTACCGCATGGGGTAAACGATAGTGGGGCAAGCTGTTTTTCCATCTCTTCCGCCTGCAACGCAACATCGCGGCTGAGACGGTATACCATTAAATTTTTAAACCACAGCATGATTTTTTCCACGGCCTTGTCGTTAAATGCAGCGGGCATGATACCCAATTGTCGCCACGCTTGCATGTGAATGCGTTGTCCAACTATGAGGAGCATTGTGTGCGTATTGGTATTGATTTAGGTGGCACGAAGACAGAAATTATCGCGCTGAGCGACGGCGGGGAGGAGTTGTTTCGCCACCGCCAGGCAACCCCGCGTGATTATCATCAAACCATTGAACTGATTGCTTCTCTTGTTTTTCTTACCGAAAAAGAGACCGGCCAAACCGGCACGGTGGGAATGGGCATTCCGGGCTCAATTTCCCCTTATACCGGCGTGGTGAAGAATGCCAATTCGACCTGGCTGAACGGTAAACCTTTTGATAAAGATCTGAGCCAGCGTCTGAATCGCGAGGTGCGACTGGCAAACGATGCCAACTGCCTGGCGGTGTCAGAAGCCGTGGACGGCGCAGCGGCAGGGGCGCAAACCGTCTTTGCGGTGATCATTGGCACGGGGTGCGGATCGGGCGTGGCTCTCAGCGGCCGATCCCATATCGGCGGCAACGGCACGGCCGGAGAGTGGGGCCATAATCCCCTGCCGTGGATGGATGAAGATGAGCTGCGCTATCGTGCCGAGGTTCCCTGTTATTGTGGCAAACAGGGCTGCATTGAAACCTTTATTTCCGGCACCGGCTTTGGCACCGACTACCAGCGTTTAAGTGGTAAATCACTCAAAGGGAACGAGATAGTTCGTCTGGTAGAGGAACAGGACCCGGTTGCTGAACTGGCGTTAAGCCGTTACGAGTTGCGTCTGGCCAAGTCGCTGGCCCATGTGGTGAATATTCTTGACCCGGATGTCATTGTGCTCGGCGGTGGCATGAGCAACGTTGAGCGTCTCTATAAAACAGTACCTGGTCTGATAAAGCATTGGGTCTTTGGCGGGGAGTGTGAAACGCCGATTCGCAAAGCGCTTCATGGTGACTCCAGCGGCGTTCGCGGCGCCGCCTGGCTGTGGCCACAGGCGTAGCGCAAAGCATGTACCCGGCGATCGTCACACCGCCGGGTACATGCGTCATTTCTCTACCGCAAAAACCTTATCCAGCTTGCTGTACCCCAGCCCGTTGATTTTTCGCACTTTGATCTGCACCGGGATCCGCTCCTTCATGGCCTCGACGTGGCTGATGACCCCAATGGTCTTCCCGGTCGCGTTCAGCGCATCGAGGGCATCCAGTGCCGTATCCAGCGTTTCGCTGTCGAGGGTGCCAAAACCTTCATCAAGGAACAGCGAATCGATACGGGTTTTATGACTGACCAGGTCCGAGAGCGCCAGCGCCAGCGCCAGACTGACAAGAAAACTTTCCCCGCCGGAAAGCGTTCGTGTATCACGCACTGCATCTGCCTGCCAGGTATCGATCACCTCCAGTTCGAGGGCTTCACTCGCTTTACGTTTAAGCAGATAACGTCCATGCAGGCGGTTAAGCTGGTTATTGGCGAGCCAGACCAGGTTATCAAGCGTTAACCCCTGGGCGAACTTACGGAATTTATCGCCATCCCTGGAGCCGATAAGCTGGGAAAGATGGCTCCAGTCCTCGCAGCGGGCCGAGATGTGATGGATCTCCTGCATCAGCGACTGCAGGCGCTGGCGATTATCCGCATCCTGTTTGATCTGCTGGCGAAGCGCGCCCTGACGGGTAGTGTTTTCGCGAAGCTCACCGGCAAGCACCGTCTGCGCCTGCTGACTTTTCTCCCTGGTGGCGTCCTCATCCAGTCCGGCGGGTGGCCGGGCAGTATGCATATCCAGAGCCTGAGCGGCGCTGGAGACCAGCGTCCGGGTTTGCTGAAGGTCGCTCTCCAGCCGCTGGCGTAACTGCTCCAGCCGCAGACGCTCGGCATCATCCAGCAGGGCGGCAAGGAACGACTGCTCATCAACAAACTCACTGTCTGCCAGCGCACCGGCAAACTGTTTTTCCAGCGCGCTCAGGCGCTCTGCTTCCTGGGCGAGTTGCTGTTGCAGGGTCTGCCACTGGCTTTGCAGTGAGACGCACTCGTTATGCACCTGCTGCCAGTTCTCCAGCGGGGCGGTCGTAGTGGCGTCGTCGCAGGCCTCGTCCGGCAGCGTATCGATAACCGGCGCGAGTCGGGCAATATTTTCATGCAGGGCGGTAAACGCCGCCTGTTTCTCCTGCCATTCTTCCGCTTCCCGGGTGCGTTCGGCCAGCCATGCTGTTGCTTCTCCTTCAGCTGGCAGGGTCAGCCCCAGTGGCTCCAGCAAGGCTGCCAGCGTGGCGCGACGGGCATCCGCGCTCTCCTGATACTGTGCCACCTGCTGACGAAGCTCGTTTATCTGAGTCTGTAACGACTGGCGCTGACCGAGCTGATAGAGCTGATGTTCATACGCATCCTGCGCGGCCTGCCAACTGGTAAGATCGTGCCGGGGCGGCATGTCAATGTTCAGCGCCGCGCAGAGGGTTGCCCACTCCTCACGCAGCGTCTGCTCATCCTGCTGCAAAATTTTGGCTTCACGCTCCTCTTTTTCATACCGCTCCGCCAGTCCCTTGAGGCGTTCGCTGAGGGCCACGCCCTCTTCCTTTATTGTGCGGACTTCACTGTCCAGCGCATCGCGGCGAGCCTGATTGACGCCTGGCACAATGGCCTGATAGTCGGCAATAGCCGGGTGGCTGGTCGAGCCGCAAAGCGGGCAGGGAGTATCGGGCTGCAGCCGGGCACGTTCATTTTCCAGACGATGGATACGTTCCTCAAGTTCGCAAAGGGTACGAATGTCGGTCAGGAGCTGATTTTTTTCTTTATATTGCGCCCGTTTTTGCGCCAGTTCTTCCTCATACTTTTTACGCTGCGCATCCAGTTCAGTAAGGCTTTGCTGCCGCCGGGAGAGATGGTTTTGCAATGGTGCAAAGCGGGCGTGAAGCGCGTGCAGACGCTGGCGCAATGGGCGCTGTTGTGCGCTGTGTGACATCGCAGCAGCCACCTCTTCCGCGGTCATTTCCAGCGAAACAGTCGTCAGCGTGCGTAACTTCTCTTCATTTTGCGTGAGTCGGGATTGCAGGGCCTGCCAGGGTTTTTTATCCTCTTCCTGCTGACTGAGCATGGCGCGCCAGCCTGCCAGCTCATTCTGCCAGCGCTGGAAACGGGCGTTATCGGCAAGCCAGGTTTTTAGGGATATCTGGGATGCCATTAACTGTGCATGCTGGTGCACCGCTGTCGCGCGAATGCGCCCACGCAGCGTGCGACTGGCATGTAAGCGAGTGTTCACTTCTTCGCTCTGACGATGGCCGTTTTGCCACTGCAGACGCTGTTCCTGAAGGCGAGACCAGACCGGTTGTAGCGCCAGCGCGGGCTGGGCGCGGCTGAGCAGGGCCAGTTGAGGCTGGGCATCGGTGTAAGCCTGGGTAGCCTGCGCGTTTGCAGCCTGCGCCCGATGCAGATCGGTTTGCAATTCATGGCTGCGGTTAAGCCAGTTCAGCTGCGTCTGCGCGGCCTGCTGTCTCGTCAGCAGACGCGCTTCCTCGTCAGTGAGCGCCTGCAAACCTGTGGTGAGCGCCTGACGTTGCTCCTCATTGAGCAGCACAACGCCTTCGGCCTGTGCCTGGTACTTTTCCAGTTCCGTTCTGGCGAGTTTGTGTTTTTCAAACACGCTCGCGGAAATCTGCCCGTAAATCTCAGTGCCCGTCAGTTCTTCCAGCAACTCCGCCCGCTCTTTGGGTCTGGCGTTGAGAAACGCAGCAAATTGCCCCTGCGAAAGCAGCATTGAACGGGTAAAGCGGCCATAGTCCAGACCGGTCAGGGAGGCGGTGAGCTCCAGCTTGTCTTTGACTTTATCGGCGAGGATCCGGCCATCAGCACATTGCGCCAGCTCGACACGCGGCACCTGCAAATTACCGTCCGGCTGATTGCGGGCACGGGTCTGGCTCCAGAAAGCGCGATAGGCTATGCCTTTCACCTCAAATTCCACTTCCGCAAGACAGTCAGCGGTGTCACGGGTCATCAAGTCATTCTGCGACTGTGAAACGTTATTCAGGCGCGGTGTTTCGTGATACAGCGCGAGACAAATGGCATCCAGCAGAGTGGTTTTCCCGGCCCCCGTCGCCCCGGTAATGGCAAACAACCCATTGCTGGCAAAAGGCTCGGCGGTGAAATCAATCTTCCACTCCCCTTTCAGGGAGTTGAGGTTTTTCAGGCGCAGGCTAAGAATTTTCATGCATCATGCTCCTGATGTAATTCATGCAGTGTTTCGCTAAACAGCGCCTGTAATCTGCTCTGCTGCGATGCATCAAGCTCTTCCAGTGCCAGGCGACGGGCAAAGACATCCTCAACGTTCAGTTCGCTCAGCGTTTCGCGTAGCTCGCCTGCGAGAATGCGATCCCTCTGTTCCCGACTGCGGCGGACCAGCAGCACCTCGACGGGCAATTCGGCCGTCAGCTGTTGAATTTTGCGCTGCATATCGCCGAGGTAGTCGTCGGTGGCAATTTCAATATCAAGCCAGACAGGACGCGCAGCATCATGATGCCGCCACTGTTCAAGCTGCTGCCGGATGGCATCAAGATCGCCCTTGATGACGCCAAGTGACTGAGTCACTGGTACTTCCAGGGGAGTCACCTCGCTCAGTGTTCCCTCGCTGAAGGTCACCAGATTGACATATTTGTTTTTGCCGGTTTCATCAAAGCTGAGGGCGATAGGGGATCCGCAGTAACGGATATGCTCATGTCCGCCAATTTTTTGTGGCCGGTGAATATGGCCTAATGCGATGTAATCGGCAGGGGGGAAATTCTGTGCGGGGAAGGCGTCAAGGGTACCTATGTAGATCTCGCGCACGGCATCGCTCTTGCTGGCCCCGACGGTGGTGAGATGGCCGCTGGCAATAATGGGAATGGCTTTATCACCGCGAAGTACGCAGGCTGCATCATGTTGTTGCTGATAATAATCGGTAATGGCCCTTAACAGCTGCTGCTGCTTTTGCTGCCCCGATAGCCCTGCCTGGCTGGTGACGATATCGCGCGGACGTAAAAACGGTACCGGGCAGAACACCGCACCAGGCGTACCATCGCGCAGCGGTAAATAGAATGGGGCGCTTCCCGCACTGGCCACGACGGTGGTTTTCAGCCAGGCCAGAATATCTTTTGATTCATTGAGGGTGGCAACTGAATCGTGATTACCTGCCAGCACCACCAGCCGGCAGCCGGTACTCTGCAGCTTCACCACAAACTGGTTGTAGAGTTCGCGCGCATAACTGGGGGGCGAGCCGGTATCAAAGATGTCACCTGCGACAATAATCGCGTCGACCTGATGTTCTTCCGCGGTGATCAGGAGCCAGGAGAGAAAAGCGTCGTGCTCTGCGGCACGGCTTTTACTGTAAAAGTTCTGACCGAGGTGCCAGTCCGAGGTATGAATGATGCGCATAGCGGTTCCGTGGCAAAAAAGCGTAAACGGGATTATAACATTCAAGGGCCTATGAGCCGCCAGCGAAAGCGCTTAGCTGCTGTCATATAACGAAATGATGCGTCATCTGTTGGTCATTTGTTTCATAAATCTGTCACAAAAGTGACGCATACTGGCGCCGCGATTGACTGATGACTTTAATTAAACAGGGCAAATTATGGCAAGACGCATTCTGGTCGTAGAAGATGAAGCTCCCATTCGTGAGATGGTCTGTTTCGTGCTTGAGCAAAACGGCTTTCAACCTGTCGAAGCGGAAGATTATGACAGCGCGGTGAACCAACTGAATGAACCCTGGCCAGACCTGATTTTGCTGGACTGGATGTTGCCAGGCGGCTCTGGCATCCAGTTTATTAAACACCTCAAGCGTGAGGCCATGACCCGGGAAATACCGGTGATGATGCTGACCGCGCGTGGCGAAGAAGAAGACCGTGTGCGTGGCCTGGAAACCGGTGCCGACGATTACATCACCAAACCCTTTTCCCCTAAAGAGCTGGTCGCGCGTATCAAAGCGGTCATGCGCCGTATCTCGCCGATGGCGGTAGAAGAAGTTATCGAAATGCAGGGGCTGAGCCTCGACCCGAGTTCGCATCGCGTGATGACCGGTGAAAATCCGCTGGACATGGGGCCGACGGAGTTTAAGCTGTTGCACTTCTTTATGACCCATCCCGAACGCGTCTACAGCCGCGAGCAACTGCTCAACCACGTCTGGGGTACCAATGTGTACGTAGAAGATCGCACGGTGGACGTGCATATTCGCCGCTTGCGAAAAGCGCTGGAAACCAGCGGCCACGATCGTATGGTGCAGACCGTTCGCGGCACGGGTTATCGGTTCTCGACCCGTTTCTGAAATCTGACAGGAGTGTGACGCGTGCTCGAACGGCTGTCATGGAAAAGGCTGGTACTCGAACTCATCCTATGTTGTCTACCTGCTGCGCTGCTTGGCGCATTCTTCGGTTATCTGCCCTGGTTTTTACTGGTGGCCGTTACCGGCTTACTGGCCTGGCATTTCTGGAATTTAATGCGTCTGTCCTGGTGGTTATGGGTCGATAAAAGCATGACCCCGCCGCCGGGCACCGGAAGCTGGGAGCCACTGCTTTATGGTCTGCATCAGATGCAGATGCGTAATAAAAAACGGCGCCGTGAGCTGGGTAATCTCATTAAGCGTTTTCGCAGCGGTGCGGAGTCATTACCGGATGCCGTGGTGCTCACCACGGAGGAAGGCGCCATTTTTTGGTGTAACGGTCTTGCCCAACAGCTTCTCAATTTACGCTGGCCGGATGATAACGGGCAAAACATCCTCAACCTCCTGCGTTACCCGGAATTTACCCGCTATTACAAAGCAAAACAGTTCGATCGCCCATTGAACCTGGTGCTGAACAATGGCCGTCATCTCGAAATGCGCATGATGCCTTACAGCGAGCAGCAGCTGCTGATGGTGGCGCGTGATGTAACGCAGATGCATCAGCTTGAAGGGGCGCGACGTAATTTCTTTGCTAACGTCAGCCATGAACTGCGCACGCCGTTAACGGTTTTACAGGGCTATCTGGAAATGATGCAGGAGCAGACGCTGGAAGGGCTGCCGCGTGAAAAAGCGCTGCATACCATGCGGGAGCAAACCTCGCGGATGGAAGGTCTGGTAAAGCAATTGCTAACGCTTTCAAAAATCGAAGCCGCGCCAATTACGCCGCCCAATGAAATCATTGATGTGCCGATGATGCTACGGGTGGTAGAGAGAGAAGCGCAAACCTTAAGCCACAATAAGCACGAACTGGAATTTGTGGTCGATGGCGCCCTCAAAGTGCTGGGCAACGATGAGCAACTGCGAAGTGCAATATCAAACCTGGTTTATAACGCGGTGAACCACACGCCGCCTGGTACACATATTACGGTGCGCTGGCATCGGGTGGCGCAGGGCGCGCAGTTTAGTGTGGAAGATACCGGGCCGGGAATTGCCGCTGAGCACATTCCACGCCTGACGGAGCGGTTTTACCGTGTGGATAAAGCCCGTTCCCGACAGACCGGCGGCAGTGGTCTGGGTCTGGCGATTGTGAAGCATGCGGTCAGCCACCACGACAGCAAACTCGCCATTGAAAGTACGCCGGGTAAAGGCACTCGCTTTAGCTTTACGCTGCCGGAACGACTGGTGAAGAACGCAGGCTGACACTAAGGTGTCAGCTTTTCTTTCCATTCCTCTCTGCGGGGGTTCATTTTTCACTCCCCCTTTCCATCTATTCATCCACAGAATATGGCTTCGCTGCTTTTTTGTTCGCATGATTAGCCATCCGTTTTTCTTATATACAGCATCATCCTCTGGACTTTTTTTTAGATCTGGAATAACCATCTGGTTTTGCGATCCCTTATTGCCTTTAAACGTTATAAGCGTTTAAATTGCGCCCCGGTGGTCGTCAGACCCACTGTATTTGCGTGGTAAATCGAAAAACTATTCTCCGCCACGTGATGAGGGAAGTATTTCCCGCTTCGTTTCAGGACCTTGCCGCTGTAATGTTCCGCACGACAAGGCGAAAATTTCAACATTTGCATCACCACATCCACAGGCAGTAAACGTTTATGACCCATCATTTAAAACCACGAGACATTGTTGCTCTGGGCTTTATGACCTTTGCGTTGTTTGTCGGCGCAGGCAATATCATTTTTCCTCCCATGGTCGGTTTGCAGGCAGGCGAGCACGTCTGGACTGCATCAATTGGCTTTTTGATTACTGCCGTAGGTCTGCCGGTGCTGACCGTGATAGCGCTGGCCAAAGTCGGCGGCGGAGTGGACAGCCTCAGCACGCCTATCGGTAAAGTTGCGGGCGTACTGCTGGCGACGGTGTGCTATCTGGCCGTTGGGCCATTGTTTGCCACGCCGCGCACGGCGACCGTCTCGTTTGAAGTCGGCATTGCACCGCTGACCGGTGAAGGCCCTCTGCCTTTGCTTATCTACAGCGTTATCTATTTTGCGCTGGTGATTCTGGTGTCGCTCTATCCGGGCAAGCTGCTGGATACCGTAGGTAACTTCCTGGCACCGCTGAAAATTATTGCGCTGGTGATCCTCTCTGTTGCGGCGATTGTCTGGCCGGCAGGCCCGATCAGCCACGCGATGGAGGCATACCAGCATGCGGCCTTCTCCAATGGCTTCGTCAATGGTTACCTGACGATGGACACCCTGGGGGCAATGGTATTCGGTATTGTGATTGTTAACGCCGCCCGTTCTCGCGGTGTCACCGAAGCGCGTCTGTTGACCCGTTATACCGTCTGGGCTGGTCTGATGGCCGGTGTGGGCCTGACGCTGCTCTATCTGGCCCTGTTCCGCCTGGGTTCAGATAGCTCTTCACTGGTGGATCAGTCTGCTAACGGCGCAGCCATTCTGCATGCCTATGTTGCTCACACCTTTGGTGGCGCAGGTAGCTTCCTGCTGGCGGCGCTGATCTTTATTGCCTGCCTGGTAACGGCAGTTGGCCTCACCTGTGCCTGCGCGGAGTTCTTTGCTCAGTACCTGCCGCTCTCCTATCGCGCGCTGGTGTTTATCCTCGGTATCTTCTCAATGGCGGTGTCGAATCTGGGTCTGAGCCATCTGATTCAGATCTCTATTCCGGTACTGACAATGATCTATCCGCCCTGTATCGTCCTCGTCGTGTTGAGCTTCACCCGCTCGTGGTGGCATAATTCGTCCCGCGTCATTGCTCCGGCGATGTTTATCAGCCTGCTGTTTGGCGTGCTGGACGGCATTAAAGCTTCTGCATTCAGCGATATGCTGCCGGCCTGGACCCAGCGTTTGCCGTTGGCAGAGCAGGGACTCGCCTGGTTGATGCCAACGCTGGTGATGGTGGTTCTGGCCGCAGGCTGGGATCGTGCAGCCGGTCGTCGGGTGACCTCCTCCGCACATTAATCAGCGCGGCATGGTTTGCTAACCACGGGACTTCTGGTCCCGTGGTTTTTTGTTTTTTTAAATCCTGGAACGGGAAACGATGGAAAGTACGAACAAACTAAAGCGAGGGTTGAGTACCCGACACATCCGCTTTATGGCCCTTGGGTCGGCGATTGGCACCGGGCTGTTTTACGGCTCGGCAGATGCTATCAAGATGGCGGGGCCGAGCGTCCTGCTGGCTTACATGATTGGTGGCGTCGCAGCCTATATCATCATGCGCGCGCTGGGCGAGATGTCCGTGCACAATCCTTCCGCCAGTTCGTTCTCCCGTTATGCCCAGGAAAACCTGGGGCCGCTGGCCGGTTATATCACCGGCTGGACCTACTGCTTTGAAATTCTGATTGTTGCCATCGCTGATGTGACGGCCTTTGGGATTTATATGGGAGTCTGGTTCCCGACGGTGCCGCACTGGATATGGGTACTTAGCGTGGTGCTTATCATCTGCGCCATCAACCTGATGAGTGTCAAAGTGTTCGGCGAGCTGGAATTCTGGTTCTCCTTCTTCAAAGTCGCCACCATTATCATCATGATTGCTGCCGGATTTGGCATCATCATCTGGGGTATCGGGAACGGCGGTCAGCCCACCGGGATCAGCAATTTGTGGACTAACGGCGGCTTCTTCAGCAATGGCTGGATGGGCATGGTGATGTCGCTGCAGATGGTCATGTTTGCCTACGGCGGCATTGAGATCATCGGTATCACCGCCGGCGAAGCGAAAGACCCGGAGAAGTCCATTCCCCGCGCCATTAACTCCGTGCCGATGCGTATTCTGGTGTTCTATGTCGGCACACTGTTTGTGATCATGTCTATTTACCCGTGGAACCAGGTGGGCACTAACGGGAGCCCCTTTGTGCTGACTTTCCAGCATCTCGGCATTACCTTTGCTGCCAGTATCCTGAACTTCGTGGTACTGACCGCATCGCTGTCGGCCATTAACAGCGATGTCTTTGGCGTGGGGCGTATGCTGCACGGCATGGCAGAGCAGGGCAGTGCGCCGAAAATCTTCGCTAAAACATCGAGCAAGGGCATTCCTTGGGTGACGGTACTGGTGATGACGCTGGCGCTGCTGTCGGCGGTATATCTCAATTACATCATGCCGGAAAATGTCTTCCTGGTGATCGCCTCGCTGGCAACCTTTGCCACCGTCTGGGTCTGGATAATGATCCTGCTTTCGCAGGTGGCCTTCCGCCGCCGTCTCTCTGCCGATGAAGTTAACGCCCTGAAATTTAAAGTCCCCGGCGGCGTGGCGACCACGATAGCGGGTCTGCTTTTCCTGGTCTTTATTATCGCGCTGATTGGCTGGCACCCGGAGACGCGCATCTCGCTGTACGTGGGTTGCGCCTGGATTGTACTGTTGCTGGTTGGCTGGATGTTTGTACGCAAGAAGCTCGCATAGCATGCGATCCCATGCCCGGTGCGCCTGTTCGCGCCGGGCATAGAGAGTAAAGAGTTAACACGACGGTGAGGGGCCACCTCATGTCCCTGCTTTGCCACTTACCTTACCTTTCCTGAACTTACTGCGTGCCTGACCTGTGCACCAGCAGGCTCCTGTCTGCGAACGACGGTTATGCCTCGCGCTCTGCGCCCTGGCCCTCACCCCCATAAAAAAACAGAAAAGATGAGTCTGCAAGACTACATTTGTGCAAGAGTGACGCCATTTTTGACGAAGGGGAAAGTCGATGTTGCATGCCTGGCATTTGCCTGTTGCGCCGTTTGTGAAGCAGAACAAAGATCAACTGGTCATTACCCTCTGGCTCACCGGAAATACACTCCCGGCCCGCGTCACACTTCGGGCAGATGTTGATAACGAAGAGACATCATTCATCATGCGCCGGGTGCGTATCGCCCCGAAACCGGGCGTAACGGCGTGGCGGGCAACCCTCTCACTGGAGAGTGGTCAGCCACGTCGCCGCTACAGCTTTAAGCTGCTGTGGGAGGACCGCCAGATGTGGTTCGGCCCGCAGGGGCTGACGCGCTTCCCGCCGGCACGACTGGAACAGTTTGCAGTGGACTGCCCGGATTTGGGGCCGCAGTGGGTGGCAGAACAGGTATTTTATCAGATCTTTCCGGATCGTTTTGCCCGCAGCGAGAAGGGCAACGATCAGCACGATAAGGTCTATTTTCACCATGCGGCGAAACAGGAGATTGTGCTTCGTGAGTGGGATGAGCCGCTGACGGGAGAAGCCGGAGGATCCACCTTTTATGGCGGCTGCCTTGAAGGCATCAGCGAAAAGCTGCCTTATCTGCGCAAACTCGGAGTGACCGCACTCTACCTTAACCCCATTTTTGTTGCCCCCAGTGTGCATAAGTACGATACGGAAGATTACCGTAGGGTCGACCCGCGCTTTGGTGGCGATCAGGCGCTGCTTCGTCTGCGCCGCAATACCCACAAACTCGGGATGCGGCTGGTGCTGGACGGCGTGTTTAACCACAGCGGCGACTCTCACGCCTGGTTTGACCGGCATAACCGGGGCACTACCGGGGCATGCCATAACCCGGCCTCGACCTGGCGTGAGTGGTACAGTTTCCACGAGGATGGCCGCGCCCGCGACTGGCTCGGCTACCCCAGTCTGCCCAAGCTGGATTATCAGGCGCAAACGCTGGTAGAGGAAATTTATCAGGGTGAAGACAGTATTGTTCGCCACTGGCTGAAAGCCCCGTGGAACATGGATGGCTGGCGACTGGATGTGGTGCATATGCTCGGTGAAGCAGGGGGGGCGCGCAACAATTTGCAGCATGTTGCGGGCATTACCAGAGCGGCGAAAGAGACGCAGCCGCAGGCCTATATTGTGGGTGAGCATTTTGGTGACGCACGGCAGTGGCTACAGGCGGATGTGGAAGATGCCGCCATGAACTACCGGGGATTCACCTTTCCGGTCTGGGCGTTCCTTGCCAGTACCGACATCTCTATGGATCCGCAACGCATCGATGCCCAGACCTGCATGGCATGGATGGATAACTACCGGGCCGGGCTCTCCCATGAGCAGCAGATTCGCATGTTCAATCAGCTCGACAGCCATGATACGCCGCGTTTCAAAACCGTACTGGGTAAAGAGGTGGCGCGCCTGCCGCTGGCGGTGATCTGGCTGTTTACCTGGCCTGGCGTACCCTGCATCTATTATGGTGATGAAGTGGGGCTGGACGGCGCGAACGATCCTTTCTGCCGCAAACCTTTCCCCTGGGACAAAGCAAAGCAGGATAGTGTCCTGCTGGCCTTATACCAACGCATGACGAAGCTTCGGCGGCGAAGCCAGGCGCTGTGTTACGGAGGGTGTCAGGTCGTGTACGCAGAGGAGAATGTGGTGGTATTCCTTCGTCTCTGGCAGCAGGAAAGGGTGCTGGTTGCCATCAACCGGGGCGAACCCTGTGAGGTTGTGCTGGCTGACTCTCCACTGTTAGATGCCAGAAGCTGGCACGGTAAAGAGGGCAAAGGCACGCTGACCGATGGGGTGTTGTCACTTCCCGCGGTGTCGGCAACCGTCTGGCAGGGGAATTAATCACTATGGCCTTAACCAGGCCATATTTATTTCTTGAATAGAACAATCAATTATATTTTCATCAGTGATGAAAATAGCGGGGGTTCACTATTGTTAATACTTTAATCTGCATTTTATGCCGCCAGCGACGTATACTCTCCTTCCCTTGAGGATGTTATATGTTCAATTAAAAGGATTTTGAACGGCATGGAGGCTGTTAATGCTAAAGCATTTATTTTTATTCCTTATTTTAATTTCCAATGTGGCCTTTGCGAATACCGTAGCCTGTTCTGCAGACAGCGGTTTACCCGAAAGAACGATTCATGTGCCGCTCGGCGATATTAAAGCTTCAGCTTCAATGTCGCTGTACAATCAACCGATCTACATTGCCCTCTATACCTACCGTGCGTATTTCATTGGCAATACTACGCTGAACTGTAGTTCATCAAACGGGCAGCCTGTCCCTGCTTCGCGCCAGGTGTATATTTCACCGCCAACAGAAGCAACCCACGGTGTGGCTATTAATTCAGCTGGATATCCGAGTTATGTTTTTCCAACCTCAGTTCGTGGCATTGGTGTTTCATTCGATTATTCTTCCGGCGCATCGGGGATCCCTGATAAATCAGCCTCATTAACCCTGGCCCCCTCTTTTGATATTAATCAGGGTTATTCCGGTGTTGACAGAGTTGATATTACTTTGTGGGCAACGCCAGAGTTTAAAAATAATAATAATGCTGACGGCAGGTATCAGCTAAATGATTCATTTACGTTTACCCATGCCATAACTTTAAACAATGGCGGTGATAATTTTAGTTCAGTGCCTTATCCGGACTCCTCCATTGCTAATGGCTGGGCAATGAATCGCGTTAAGCTGAATCTCAACGGGGTCATGGAAGTGCAAAATGGCACCTGCAATTTTCAGAGCAAAACGGTGCCGATGGGCAATCATCCAGTGGAGAGTGGTGCGCAACCTTCAGCATGGCGGGATGCCAGCTTTACGGTAACCTGCCCCGCAGCCTGGGGGCGGGGAGCGATTGCTGACTATAACGATAGTCATGGCTATATCGGAACCGCGGAAAAATTCAATGAATGGGGATTTAGCGTCATGGTCATCCCGCGAACGGACGTTATCGACAATAGCAGAGGCATTATAGGATTAAAAAATGGCGGTGCTTCGGGGTACGGTATCCAGCTTGCCTGGGGAAAACCCTCGGCACAACTCACCTCGGGCGAGCCTGCTAATCCGGTCGCATTCAACGCCTTAATCTATGGCATGTTTATCCCTGATATTGGTTTTCCCATGTTTGATTTTGGCGCAACGCCACAGCAGGAATTTGCGCTTTCGGCTCGCTATGTTCGATTACCCGTCGGGGTGGCTGCACCCGGCGCTGCCGACGCCAGTATTGAGGTGATTGTCACCTACCTTTAAGCCATACTGTCCTTGATGATCATGGATAAACTGAAAGGGACTCAACATCTGAGTCCCTTTCTTTTATTTTGATCGTGCGTCGGTAAATTTTTGTGCCAAAGTATAAGCACGCTACGAAATGAAGGTGAGATCATGGATGAACTGGTGCTGTTAGCCTGTGCCGTGCTTTTTATGTTGCTGGTGGTCTGTCCGGCCCTGGCGGTGATTGCATATCGAAGAAGTTCTGCTGCTCAAGATGAGCTGTGGCAGTTGCGCCAGCGGGTGGTGGCACTTGAACAACGTCTGACTGCTGAGCCGGCAACACCGTTGCCAGAGCCCCGGGCTGCGGCGCCTGCTGCTGTTCACACCGCCACTGAACCAGAGCCCCAGGCTGTTCACACAGCCACTGAACCAGAGCCTCAGGCTGTTCACACTCCCATTGAGCCAGAGCCTCTCCCGGAACCTGAGAAACCCGTTGTGGTTGAACCGGCACCTGCTAACGTCTGGGCCAGGGGGACACCGGTGACGGCGAAGCCTGTTAAGGTTTCTGCGCCCGCCACGGATGCGGCGAAAACCGCAGGCTCATCAGGCGGCATGGTTACCTCGCTGGTGCGCTGGTTTATGCAGGGCAATCCGCTGGCAAAACTGGGGATTGTGCTGCTTTTCCTCGGGCTGGGATTCCTCTTTCGCTACAGCGTTGAAAATGCGCTCTTCCCGTTATCTCTGCGCCTGATTTTTGCCGCAGTGGCGTCGATGGTATTGCTGTTTGTTGGCTGGCGGTTACGGCGTAAACAGCTGGTCTTTGCATTAATCCTGCAAGGCGGTGCCACGGGTGCGCTTTATATGACAGTGTTCGGTGCCTTCCGGCTCTGGCAGATGTTACCGATGCCCCTGGCGTTCGGTCTGTTGCTGATTATCTGTGCGGCAAGCGTTGGCCTGGCGGTGCTGCAGCGTGCACTGAGCCTGGCGATGCTGGCAAGCCTGGGAGGGTATGCGGCACCGCTGTTACTCTCTACGGGTGGCGGTAGTCACATCGCGCTCTTTTCATTCTATCTTCTGCTCTCCGTTGGCATTCTGGTCATCAGCATCTGGCAACACTGGCGCGAACTTAATCTGCTGGGGATGTTGTTTACCTTCGGTGTGGCGGGTATCTGGGGCGTTGCCGACTATCGCCCGGACTATTACCTGAGTTGCCAGCTGTTCCTGATAGCGAACCTTCTCATTTTTGGCGTCCTGAGCGTGGCGTTGTCTTTGCGGGCGCAGAAGCGTGGCGAGCGGATTGTGGACGGCGTCCTGCTGTTTGCTCCTCCGCTGATTGGCTTTGGTATGCAATATGCCATCACGCAGCATCTGACCTATGGCCCGGCGTTTAGTGCGCTGGGTTTCGGTGCCTTCTATCTGCTGCTGGCATTTGGCGCGCTGAAACGTTTTCCCTCTGCGGGCAGACCGCTGGTGCTGGCAGCGCTGGCGCTGGGGGCGGCTTTCGTCACTCTCGCTATTCCGCTGGCGCTGTCCGCCCGTTGGACCGCAATGGCATGGGCGCTGGAAGGGCTTGGCATTCTCTGGCTTGGCGTCATGCAGGGCCAACGACGCATGAGCTACAGCGGCACGGGCCTGCTGGTGCTGGCGCTGGCCAGCGCGCTGTGGGCGCTTACTGCTTCCCTGACGGCGCTTTCCCTGTTTGTCATTTTCACCGTGCTCAGCGGGACCTGGCTTGCCGCTGCCTGGCTGTGGCGTGGTATTCAACGTATCGGCAGCGAGGTGTTGCTCGCCGGTGGGATTATCTACTGGCTTATTGCGCTGTGGGGATTGTCCTGGCTTGCGCAGCCGCTCGGTGTCGAAAAGGCCTTTGGTACGCTTGCACTGCTGAGCCTGACGGTCTGGATCTGGCGTGGCGCCAGCCAGCGATTGGGCTGGCAGGCGCTCCATATTGCCGTGTGGTTATTATGGCCTGCCATGATGGTTCTTCTGTTCTGGATGCTGGCGAATGCGTCCCATCTGCTGGCCGCGGGCTGGCAAAATCTGGCCTGGTGCCTGGTTCTGCCTTCGGCGCTGTTGCTGCTGCATCGGGATCAGAAATCCTTACCGGCACCGCTCGCGGGGGGATTACATCTTTCCCTTGCGTGGATGGTGCTGCTGGCAGTCAGTTCAGAACTGTACTGGTATGTTGACGAACTCCCCTGGGGGATGGAGGCGTGGCGTAGCGGCGTGCTGATGGCGGCAGGTGGTGGCGTGATACTCCTCCTCCTTGCGGGGATTCGCCGTGCCATCTGGCCACTGCGGGTATGGCCTGCACTTTATGGCACTCTGGTGCTCCTGCCGCTTATTCCGCTGCTCGCCCTCCTGCTGGTGATGGCGAATCTCCAGGACGCACGCGCGGTTAATCTGTTCTATCTGCCACTGATTAATCCGCTCGAAGAGGGGGCTGCTTTTGCTCTCGTGGGATTATGGGCCTGGGCGCGGTTTAGTATGCCGCGGTTGACGCCTTATCTGCCCTCGGCCCCGCGCGCTATTCCGATGGCAGTGGCGGCACTGAGTTTCTGGTGGATTAATGGTCTGCTGCTGCGGGCGCTGGCAAATTATGCGGGCATAGACTGGGATAGCGAGGCGCTCTGGCATTCCCGCTTAATTCAGACCACCTTCGCGCTGTTCTGGATGCTGGGGGCACTGGTCATCATGTTGATGGCCAGCCGCCGTGGTTCCCGGCGCGGCTGGTTTTGCGGTGCAGCACTACTGGGTGTGGTCATCATCAAACTTATGCTGGTGGACAGCGCAGGTGGAGGAGGCCTGGCGCGTGCCGTGGCCTTTATTGGCGTGGCGGTGCTGGTACTGATAGTGGGCTATTTTTCGCCCTTACCACCAAAAAAGACAACAGGGTTCAATGAGGAAGAAAAACCATGAAATGGATGAGATATATTGCCGTTGGCGCACTCCTCAGCGTGGCATCAAGTGGATTCGCCCGCACGGAAGACACGCCTGAAACGCCTCAGGATTATGGCTGGGGTAAGGCGCTGGCGACGACCGAATCTTCTCCCTGGTATCGCGTAAACCTGCCTGTAGAGGTTTATGAACAAAGCGCATGGCCCGATCTTCGTGATGTGCGAGTGTTCAATCATCAGGGTGAGCGCGTCCCTTTCTCACTCGAAAAGCAGAAACTGGCACCGGCGAACGCTAAGACCACCGAACTTCGCATCTTTCCGCTCACCACCTCTCCTGTTGAGTCTGTAGAGAGCGAGGGGGCAAAGGGTGAACGGATCTGGTTACGTTCGCCAAATGGCTATGAAATCACGCTGGAAGGCGAGCGTGTTGAGGGCATCGGCAAAAGCTATCTTCTGGCGTTACCCGATAGTACCGATGATCCCTTCACTGTTTCACAGCTGCGGCTTGGCTGGGATAAACCGACGGTGAACTGGCAGGGAAAAGCCTCAGTCTACAGCAGTAGCAATATGCAGGAGTGGGTGACGATGAAGTACGATGTTCCGTTAATGGACATCGCCAGCGGGGATGACCGTCTCGCGCTGGATAAAATCAACCTTGACCTTCGCATGGGGGGCGACAGCCCGCGCTATTTGCTGGTGGTGTTTGATAAGCCGCAGCTTCCTTTCACCCTGACCCAGGCATCGGTTGTTGAAGAGCAGTTGCAGGAGAAGCCCGCGCAGGTCAGTTTACCGGGCTGGGCGACGAAAGTTTCGGCCGATGAGGTGCACTATCAGTGGACACAGCCGCAGCCGCTGACGGCGCTATCCGTCAGACTGGATTATGAAGGTGTGTTACCCGTGGCGATTGCATGGCGCCCCACGGCACAGGATGCGTGGCGGCCTCTAAAGAAAGAGCTGATTTTTAATCTTAACAATCAGGTTTCAGATGACATTGTCCTTCCCGGCCAACCGGTACAGGCAATACGCCTGACGACAGTAAATGCGCATCTCCCCGAAGCACTGCCGCAGGTGGAGGGGCTACGCGAAAGGCAGGATCTTATTTTCAACGCGCAGGGCAACGGGCCCTTTATTCTGGCCTGGGGTAATAAAGCGGCAACAGAGGCCGCTTTACCGCTCGATAGCCTGATTCCCGCCCGCCTGCGTTCACAACATGCGCCGGATACGTTGCCACAGGCTATGGGGCGCGAAGCGGTCAAACTGGGAGGCGAATCTCGTCTTAGCGCAGTGTCGCCAGCGGAAAGAGAGAGTCAGTGGTACAGGTTTTTAGTCTGGGGTGTGCTGGTGTTTGGCGCACTGGCCCTGGGCTGGATGGCGCTGCGGATCTGGCGTGACGTCCAGAAAGACAAGGCGTCCTGAGTCAGAGCGTGCGGGCTTTTGCCTGCGCCATCATGCGCGGGTAAAACTGCCAGAACAGCTGTTCCAGCGCCGCATAGTGGTCATCCAAATCCTGCCAGGAGTCGCGCAAGGCATCAAGCTTAGGGCGACGACTGGCCATACCGTTTAGTACCCGCTGAATAAACGCCATCTCCCGGTAGCGCTCCAGCCAGCGTTCAGACCATAAGTAGTCGTTAAGGTTAACAAAGCGGGGCGGGGCGTCCGGGAGGATGACACTCACCTGGGCCTGGGCATAGGCAACAAACTCAGCGAGTGGCGTTTGCGGCGAAATTTCAGCCCAGTGACGCGAGAGGAAGTGATCCCACATTACGTCGAGCGTAATCGGGGCCACACGGCGAGTGTGCGGTCGAAACCATTGGCGTGCTGCTTTCACTTCCGGCAGGTTGTCGGTCAGGACGTCTATACGTCGGTGCATGTGAATGCCTGCGACCACGTCCGCCGGGTAGAGCGCGTCGGGGTTTCCGCGCACAAAATCAGCCAGTAAATTGCCGGACAGGGAGCTGTTGGCAAGGTGAGCCAGGTGCAGGTGAGCCAGAAAATTCATTTAATTACTCGTTATAATTCCAGTTGCAGATACGCTGGCTTCTTTCGTTCTTACCGGTCACGAGGTTAATTAACGTTCCCGTTATTCTCTGGGTTACCGCGGTTCTGCAACGCGAATTATTTAGAGTATATGAACTATCCAGAGGGGTAAAGGTTGCAGGGAGAACGCCCCGGCACTAGACTACCCGCCTCTTAATTATGTCTCGAGTTAGTGTCATGCGCGTTGCCGATTTTTCCTTTGAGTTGCCAGAATCCCTGATTGCCCACTATCCCCAGCCTGAGCGCAGCAGCTGTCGCTTGCTGTCACTGGATGGGCCAACGGGCGCGCTGACGCACGGTACGTTCACCGATTTGCTCGATAAGCTCAACCCCGGCGATCTGCTGGTCTTTAACAATACCCGCGTGATCCCGGCCCGTCTGTTTGGCCGTAAAGCCAGCGGTGGCAAGATCGAAGTGCTGGTGGAGCGTATGCTCGACGATAAGCGTATTCTGGCACACATTCGTGCGTCCAAAGCGCCGAAGCCGGGAGCGGAACTGCTGCTGGGCGATGACGAGAGTATCAATGCCACGATGGTGGCGCGTCATGACGCGCTGTTTGAAGTTGAATTCAATGATGAACGTCCGGTTCTCGATATCCTCAACGCCATCGGCCATATGCCGCTGCCGCCCTACATAGACAGGCCGGACGAAGAGGCTGACCGTGAGCTTTATCAGACCGTTTACAGTCAGAAGCCGGGCGCGGTGGCCGCGCCGACCGCCGGTCTGCACTTTGATGAACCGTTGCTTGCACGCCTGCGTGAAAAAGGCATTGAGATGGCCTTCGTCACGCTGCACGTGGGGGCAGGGACCTTCCAGCCGGTGCGCGTAGATAGCATCGAAGATCACATCATGCACTCCGAATATGCCGAAGTACCGCAAGAGGTCGTCGACGCCGTACTGGCTGCAAAAGCGCGAGGTAATCGTGTTATTGCGGTCGGCACCACCTCGGTACGCTCGCTGGAGAGTGCGGCGCAGGCCGCGCAAAACGCGCTGATTGCCCCCTTCTTTGGCGACACGCAAATCTTTATCTATCCGGGTTATCAGTACAACGTCATTGATGCGCTGGTCACCAACTTCCACCTGCCGGAATCGACCCTGATCATGCTGGTTTCTGCCTTTGCCGGTTATAAACACACCATGCACGCCTATCAGGAAGCGGTTGCGCACAAATATCGCTTTTTTAGTTACGGTGACGCGATGTTTATCACGTACAATCCGCAGGCTATTTTTGAGCAACCATAAGAAGGCTATCTTATTTGCCATTTTGTCGCCGGGTTGTGCTCGCCATCCTCACGTACGATGTGTACGCGCCGGTGACAGCGCGCTGACCGAGCCAAACTGGCAGCGCCGGTAACGCCTTTAAGAATCTATTCGCTATGGAATTACGCCGTAGCGGGGTGTTAAACGTCAGACTGTTTTTCTGACGCGGGAGAAAACATGAAATTTGAACTGGATACCACCGATGGGCGCGCCCGCCGCGGCCGCCTGGTGTTTGATCGTGGCGTAGTGGAAACGCCTGCTTTTATGCCTGTCGGTACCTATGGCACCGTAAAAGGGATGACGCCGGAAGAAGTTGAAGCAACTGGCGCACAGATCATCCTCGGTAATACCTTCCATTTATGGCTGCGCCCTGGCCAGGAAATCATGAAACTGCATGGCGATCTGCATGATTTTATGCAGTGGAAAGGTCCTATTCTGACCGACTCCGGCGGCTTTCAGGTCTTCAGCCTGGGGGATATCCGTAAGATCACCGAAGCGGGCGTCCATTTCCGCAATCCGATCAACGGCGATCCCATTTTCCTCGATCCTGAAAAGTCGATGGAGATTCAATACGATCTCGGTTCCGATATCGTCATGATCTTTGACGAATGTACCCCTTACCCGGCTGATTGGGATTATGCTAAGCGCTCGATGGAAATGTCGCTGCGCTGGGCAAAACGTAGTCGTGACCGCTTTGATTCGCTGGAAAACCCGAATGCGCTTTTTGGCATCATTCAGGGCAGTGTTTACGAAGATTTACGTGATATCTCCGTCAAAGGTCTGGTAGAGATTGGCTTTGATGGCTACGCTGTCGGCGGTTTGGCTGTTGGCGAGCCTAAAGCAGATATGCACCGTATTCTGGAACATGTTTGCCCGCAAATTCCGGCAGATAAACCACGATACCTGATGGGCGTGGGTAAACCAGAAGATCTGGTGGAAGGGGTGCGTCGTGGTATCGATATGTTCGACTGTGTCATGCCAACCCGTAACGCCCGTAATGGTCATCTGTTTGTGACTAACGGCGTGGTGAAAATCCGTAACGCGAAATATAAGAGTGATACTGGCCCGCTCGATGCTGAGTGCGATTGCTACACCTGCCGCCATTATTCTCTCGCTTACCTCCATCACCTTGACCGTTGCAATGAGATATTGGGCGCGCGGCTTAATACCATTCATAACCTGCGTTATTACCAGCGCTTGATGGCGGGTTTACGTAAGGCTATTGAAGAGGGTAAATTAGAGAGCTTCGTGACTGATTTTTACCAACGTCAGGGACGGGATGTTCCGGCTTTGAACGTTGATTAATATAATTAATGAGGGAATTTGAATGAGCTTTTTTATTTCTGATGCGGTAGCAGCAGGCGGCGCACCGGCGCAGGGCAGCCCGATGTCTCTGATCCTGATGCTGGTGGTGTTTGGTCTGATTTTCTATTTCATGATCCTGCGTCCTCAGCAGAAGCGTACTAAAGAGCACAAAAACCTGATGAGCTCCATTGCGAAAGGCGATGAAGTTCTGACTACTGGCGGTCTGGTTGGTCGCGTAACCAAAGTAGCAGACACCGGCTACCTGGCTATTGCGCTGAACGATACCACTGAAGTGGTTATCAAACGTGACTTCGTAGCTGCCGTTCTGCCGAAAGGCACGATGAAGGCGCTGTAATTTCTTGTTTTCCCAAAGGGAACTGCCGTGTTAAACCGTTATCCTTTGTGGAAGTACATCATGCTGGTCGTCGTGATTATCGTCGGCCTGCTGTACGCACTTCCCAACCTGTATGGTGAGGATCCGGCTGTTCAGGTCACTGGCGCGCGCGGCGTCGCCGCCAGTGAACAAACGCTGATCCAGGTCCAGAAAACTCTACAAGAAGAAAAAATCAACGCGAAGTCTGTGGCACTGGAAAACGGCGCTATTCTCGCTCGCTTTGACACCACCGATATTCAGCTGCGCGCCCGTGAAGCGCTGGTTAATGAACTTGGCGATCAGTTTGTCGTGGCGCTCAACCTTGCTCCGGCCACCCCGTATTGGCTCACCAAAATCAATGCCGAACCCATGAAACTGGGTCTCGACCTGCGTGGCGGCGTGCACTTCCTGATGGAAGTCGATATGGACACCGCGCTTGGTAAGCTTCAGGAACAAAATATCGACAGTCTGCGTAGCGATTTACGTGAAAAAGGCATTCCTTACACCACCGTGCGTAAGGAAGAGAACTACGGTCTGAGCATTCAGTTCCGTGATTCTGCGGCACGTAATGAAGCGAATACCTATCTTGCTGCCCGCCATCGTGATCTGGTGCTGACTAACCAGGGCGATAACGTCCTGCGTGCGGTCATGACCGATGCGCGTCTGAGCGAAGCCCGTGAGTATGCTGTGCAGCAGAACATCAACATCCTGCGTAACCGTGTAAACCAACTGGGCGTGGCTGAACCGCTGGTACAGCGCCAGGGTGCTGACCGTATTGTGGTCGAACTGCCGGGTATTCAGGACACCGCGCGTGCGAAAGAGATTCTGGGCGCCACCGCAACGCTGGAATTCCGTCTGGTCAACAGCAACGTTGATCAGTCTGCCGCCGCTTCGGGTCGTGTACCGGGTGATTCTGAAGTCAAACAGATGCGTGAAGGTCAGCCGGTTGTGCTGTACAAGCGTGTCATTTTGACCGGCGATCATATTACCGATTCCACCTCCAGCCAGGATGAGTACAACCAACCGCAGGTTAACATCTCGCTCGACAGTGCGGGTGGTAACATCATGTCTAACTTCACCAAGGACAATATCGGTAAACCGATGGCCACCCTGTTTGTGGAGTACAAAGACAGCGGTAAGAAAGATGCCAACGGCCGTTCGGTGCTGGTAAAAGAGGAAGAGGTGATTAACATCGCCAATATCCAGTCTCGCCTGGGTAACAGCTTCCGTATTACCGGTATCAATAACCCGAACGAAGCGCGTCAGCTCTCTCTGCTGCTGCGTGCCGGTGCGCTGATTGCGCCGATTCAGATTGTTGAAGAGCGCACTATTGGTCCAACCCTTGGGATGCAAAACATCACGCAGGGTCTGGAAGCCTGTCTGGCGGGTCTCGTTGTTTCAATCATCTTTATGATCTTCTTCTATAAGAAGTTCGGCCTGATTGCGACCTCGGCGCTGATTGCCAACCTGGTACTGATTGTCGGCATTATGTCACTGCTTCCAGGTGCAACGCTCACTATGCCGGGTATTGCGGGTATCGTGTTAACCCTTGCGGTTGCGGTCGACGCCAACGTACTGATCAACGAACGTATCAAAGAAGAGTTGAGTAACGGACGTACGGTGCAGCAGGCGATCGACGAAGGTTACCGAGGGGCGTTCAGTTCCATTTTTGATGCCAACATCACGACGCTTATCAAGGTTCTGATCCTGTATGCGGTCGGTACCGGTGCCATTAAAGGGTTTGCCATTACAACCGGTATCGGTGTGGCGACCTCAATGTTTACCGCTATCGTCGGCACCCGTGCCATCGTGAACCTGCTGTACGGCGGCAAGCGCGTTAAAAAGCTGTCTATCTGAGGAGTGCGTTGTGGCACAGGAATACACTGTTGAACAATTGAACTACGGCCGTAAAGTCTGGGACTTTATGCGCTGGGATTACTGGGCTTTCGGTATCTCAGGTCTGCTGTTAATCGTCTCTATCGCCATTATGGGCGTGCGCGGTTTTAACTGGGGGCTTGATTTCACCGGCGGTACGGTCATCGAAATTACGCTGGAAAAACCAGCGGACATGGACATGATGCGCGAAGCGTTGCAGAAAGCGGGTTTTGAAGATCCACTGCTGCAAAACTTCGGCAGCAGCCGCGATATCATGGTGCGTATGCCCCCTGCTCAGGGTGAAACCGGTGGGCAGGAGCTGGGAAGCAAGGTGCTTCGCGTCATCAATGACGCCACCAGCCAGAACGCATCGGTAAAACGTATTGAGTTCGTCGGGCCGAGTGTAGGGGCTGATTTGGCGCAAACCGGGGCGATGGCGTTGATTGTGGCGCTGATCTCCATCCTGGTTTACGTTGGCTTCCGCTTTGAGTGGCGACTGGCTGCTGGTGTAGTTATTGCCCTTGCGCACGACGTGGTGATTACGATGGGGGTGCTGTCGCTGTTCCACATCGAAATTGACCTGACCATCGTCGCGTCACTGATGTCCGTTATCGGCTATTCGCTTAACGACAGTATCGTGGTCTCGGACCGTATTCGTGAGAACTTCCGCAAGATCCGTCGCGGCACGCCTTATGAGATTTTTAACGTGTCCCTGACCCAGACGCTGCATCGTACATTGATCACCTCTGGTACGACGTTAGTGGTTATCCTGATGCTGTATCTGTTTGGTGGCCCGATTCTGGCTGGCTTCTCACTGACCATGCTGATTGGTGTTTCCATCGGTACTGCCTCGTCCATTTACGTAGCGTCCGCGCTGGCACTGAAGCTGGGTATGAAGCGTGAACACCTGATCCAGCAAAAAGTGGAGAAAGAAGGGGCGGATCAGCCGTCCATTCTGCCTTAATCACCTTTTAGAACTGAAAACCGTGGCTTGCAGGCCACGGTTTTTTTTCGCCTGGCGATCGCTCCTGACAGTATGCTGTCAGGAGGGGGGTGGCAGACTCTCTTTGTCGAAAACACAAAGAGGGCACCACAATGAACAACATTATCAACTGGTTTGAAATCCCGGCAGCGGACCTTGAAAGAGCGACTCACTTTTACGAATACTGCGTGGGGGCAACGTTCCGTCAGGAGCATGTCGCAGGAATATCGATGGCGGTCTTTGAGTATAACGCGCCATCCATCGGCGGGGCGTTGGTTAAGTCGCCGATGTTTCAGCCTTCGACCAGTGGCACGGTGGTTTATCTTTTCACACCTGACATAACGGCCTCTCTGAAGAAAGTGTCGGAGAAAGGTGGAACCTGCTGCTTCGGCCCGGAGATTTTGCCGGAGGGTATTGGCACCATTGCGCTTATCATTGACAGTGAAGGCAACCGGGTTGGGTTGCATCAACCAGCCTGATACAAACAACACACCGTAACGGAAAATTTACCATGAGCCGCCGTGCCGATCGCCTGTTCCAGATAGTGCAAATTCTTCGCACCCGTCGTCGCGTGACGGCGGCAATGCTCGCAGAGCGACTGGAGGTCTCAGAGCGGACGGTTTATCGGGATATCCGTGATTTATCCCTCTCGGGTGTACCGATTCAGGGAGAAGCCGGGAGTGGTTATCGTTTGCTGCCCGGCTTCGATCTTCCCCCGCTGATGTTTACCGGGCTGGAGGTGGAAGCCCTGATTGCTGCCATTGGGATGTTACAAACCTGGAGCGGCGATGTACTGGCGCAGGCTGCGGGCTCGGCGCAGGAGAAGTTGCTCGGCGTGTTGCCCACCGACAGGCGCATTCTGGCGGAAAGTAACCGGATTATCACGCCGAACATGGGTAAATATTCGCAGGTCCGGCGTTGGTTTGATGTGCTGCATCAAGCGATGCGTCAGCATGACGTTGTCTACATACGTTATGAAAATGAAAAAGGTGAAGCTTCTCAGCGGGCCATTCATCCGCTGGGGCTTTCCTTCTGGGGCGAGGTCTGGGTACTGGTCGCCTGGTGCGAGCTGCGTGGCGATTACCGCTGTTTTCGACTGGATCGCTGTCAGGCGGTCGCGATCACCGGCAACGTGTTCAAGGAAAGGCCGGATCGTTCATTTGAAGATTTTATCCGCCGCCAGAAGCGCGGGGATTAAATGGGGCAACAGCGCAGTGGTAATCATTGATAAAGCAGCCAGAGCGCGCGAAACTAACGTTAATTCACCACTTACCTGGGTATCGACTTACTGATGGCTATTATCCCTAAAAACTATACGCGGCTGGAAAGCGGTTATCGCGAAAAAGCACTCAAACTCTTTCCGTGGGTATGCGGTCGCTGCTCACGTGAATTCGTCTATTCGAATCTTCGTGAACTCACGGTTCACCATATGGATCACGACCATACCAATAACCCTGAAGATGGCAGCAACTGGGAGTTATTGTGCCTGTTCTGTCACGATCATGAACATGCTAAATATACCGAGGCAGACCAGTATGGTTCGACAGTGATTGCAGGAGAGGATGCGCAGAAGGATGTCGGCGAAGCGACTTATAACCCTTTTGCAGATCTGAAAGCGATGCTTAACAAGAAAAAATAATCCCGCTACCGGCCTTACATCAGCCTCAGGAGTGTGACATAACCTGAGGCATCAAAAAAAAGCACCGACGAGAGCCTCGTGCGGTGCTTTTTTATTGCCATCCTGGATCGCCAGGGCGTGATGATGATCTGTCTTAGAAGTTGTAACCGACCACCAGGTAGCCACCCCAACCGGTAGAGCGTACGCTGAAATCGCCGTTACCGAAGTTCAGACTTGCATCGTCGTTCCACTGACCGCCGTTGTGCCAGTAACGAGCCACTACGGAGTAATGCCAGTGATCGTAGCCCAGAGAGAGGATGTGGCTGGAGGCAATAGAATCATTGGTACGGGCACGTTTGTTGTTCAGATCGTGGAAATCTTTATCGCCCAGCTCAGAACCCCAGTCGAAGTTAGTAAAACCGATGTAGCTTAACTGACCGCCCCACAGGGAGGTGATCGGAACGAAGTATTTCACTTTGAAACGGTAGCCGTCCCACTCGTTTTCGTTCGCCGCTTTGTAGTTCTGCCACTGGTATTTCGCGTAGACGTTCAGGGAAAGGCTCATCGGCAGGCCAGTGTCGATGTCGGTACCCAGACCCATGTACCAGGTGCTCTGACGACCGGATTCGTTACGACCCATATCGTAGATATAGTTGTTGGCAAAATACCACTCTTTGAACGGGCCGAAGCTCAGATCGGTACCGGTCAGCTTATCAATAGAGAAGCGCGGCTCAATTTCCATGAACAGCGGAGAGCCGTGGTTCCAGATACCTCTTGCATCAGTGTTACCGCCGAAAAACACCGGGGCGTCCAGGTAGCCATAGAAATCAAACCACTCTTTCTTGGCAAAGGCTTCATATTCCAGGTAGGTATCGTTGTGGATCTGCGGTCCGAAGCGGGTGTGATAGCTGCCGACAACGTTAACGCTCTGATGCCACCAGTCTGAGACATATTCAGGTTTGTCGGTTTCTGCCGCGTTCACGGTAAAAGACGTCGAGATCGCCAGCGCAGCGCCAGCTGCAAGTAATGTATTTTTCATAATTATGCCACTAATAAAAGATCCCTTACGGGAATGAAAGAATGCACGCATTGCGTTTCTAAATGTTTCATATTTCTGCGAGGCTATTATAAGTATCCTTGTTCACAAAAATATGTGTTGTTTCACATAACTGACACATACGTAATCGATTGCGTTCACGTTTGCGTCCAATAAACAGCGGGGATTATAATGATGAACCTCAGTGTTGCCAATAAATGAAAGCCGCCTGATATCACCCAGACGGCGTAAAAGAGATGACAACGTATGAAAAAGGGCGACAGCGCCCCAAAATTACTCAGGCGTGGCGGGCTGAATATCGTGAATGCGAACAAAGCCCAGTTGTTCAGGGGTAAGGCCATCAAGCTGGAGTGTAACCTCAACGTCGCTTGGGGCGAGGGTACTGGCAGGGGCGCTCATCAACTGGTTACGGACGTTCACCTCCTGATAATGTTCAGTGGTGCCCTGAATCTGACCCCATTCCACGGTGCCGTTGAAGGCCGGTAAAGGGTCGTTTGACTCACCCTGAATACGCAGCGTGACGCGTGTGCCATCTGCATCAGGAGCAATATTTTTCAGTGACATACGTAGCATTCCTACCTGGCTGTTCAGCCTGGCGGGAGTATTAGCCCCGGGCAGCAGGTACACGCCGCTGCTGGATTTCGCATTGAGGGCATTTTGCTGCGTTATCTTCACGGTCTCCTGATTCAGCTTGCTCATCTCTTTATTCAGCGTGCTCACGCTCTGATGCAGTTGTCGCACTTCACTTTGCTGTGCGCAGGCGCTGAGGGCAAAAACGCTTCCCAGCAACAGGGATCTTAGGTAACGTCTTGTCATTGTGTCTGTTTCCTTGAAAATGAAGATATTCTTAATGGTAGCCAGCAACCACTGCGTTGCCATCTATCCATTGTCTCAAAATCGGTCCGTCTTTGTTGTCACGCCAGTTCAGGGTAAAATAGATTTTAATTAACTCACACGTCAGGACGTCGTATGCATTGCCCATTCTGTTTCGCCGTGGATACCAAAGTAATCGATTCTCGCCTTGTGGGGGAGGGCTCCTCTGTTCGCCGCCGTCGTCAGTGTCTGGTATGCAACGAACGTTTCACAACCTTTGAAGTTGCTGAACTGGTGATGCCGCGTGTCGTCAAAAGCAATGACGTGCGTGAACCCTTCAATGAGGACAAATTGCGCGGGGGCATATTAAAAGCGCTCGAAAAGCGTCCGGTGAGCGCGGATGACGTTGAAATGGCATTGAATCATATCAAGTCACAATTACGGGCGACCGGCGAACGTGAGATTGCCAGTAAAATGATTGGTAATCTGGTGATGGAACAGCTTAAAAAACTCGATAAGGTCGCTTATATCCGTTTTGCTTCGGTATACCGCAGCTTTGAAGACATCCGCGAATTTGGCGAAGAGATCGCTCGCCTACAGGACTGATCATGCAGGACGACATCTACATGGCACGTGCGCTGAAGCTGGCGCAACGCGGTCGTTTTACCACGCATCCGAATCCAAATGTCGGGTGCGTTATCGTTAAAGACGGCGAAGTGGTTGGCGAAGGTTTCCACTATCGTGCCGGAGAGCCCCACGCCGAAGTACATGCGCTGCGCATGGCGGGTGGCAATGCAAAAGGGGCTACTGCGTATGTCACTCTGGAGCCATGCAGCCATCATGGACGCACCCCACCGTGCTGTGAGGCGCTGATCGGCGCCGGGGTAACGCGTGTCGTGGCTGCGATGCAGGATCCTAACCCGCAGGTGCAGGGGCGCGGCCTCTATCGCCTGCAGCAGGCAGGCATAGAAGTGAGCCATAGCCTGATGCTGCCAGAAGCGGAAGCCCTGAATAAAGGTTTTCTTAAACGTATGCGCACGGGGTTTCCCTACGTACAGCTTAAGCTGGGTGCCTCACTGGACGGCCGAACCGCGATGGCCAGTGGCGAAAGTCAGTGGATAACCTCGCCACAGGCGCGCCGGGATGTGCAGCGTCTTCGTGCGCAGAGCCATGCGATCCTCACCAGCAGCGAAACGGTGCTGGCAGATAACCCAAAACTGACGGTACGTTGGGATGAGCTCGGTGCCGACATTCAGGCGCATTATCCGCTGGAAAACCTGCGCCAGCCGCTGCGCGTCGTGGTGGACAGCAAAAACCGCGTGACCCCTGAGCACGCGCTGGTGCATGAAGCGGGTGAGACCTGGTTTGCACGCACGACGCCTGACAGCCGTTCATGGCCAGCCTCAGTTCGCGACCTCCCGGTGCCGGACTATAACGGCCATGTCGATCTGGTTTCGTTGATGATGCTGCTCGGCAAACAGCAAATAAACAGTATCTGGGTCGAGGCGGGAGCTCATCTGGCCGGCGCGCTGTTACAGGCGGGTCTGGTGGATGAACTTATTGTTTATCTTGCGCCAAAACTGCTGGGCACGGATGCCAGAGGGCTTTGCGCTCTGCCGGGTCTTCAGGCACTTGCCGATGCCCCCGCTTTCAAATTCAATGAGATTCGTCAGGTCGGCCCCGATCTCTGCCTGCATCTCACGCACGCGTAGCGGCGCCTGTAAAAGGGAAGCAGCGCGTCAAATATTATGATAAAATCCGCCCCCCTGCGGGGTCTGAACTGAACCTGTAAAGGAAGAGTATGAACATTATTGAAGCTAACGTTGCTACCCCGGACGCTCGCGTCGCCATCACCATCGCGCGTTTCAACAACTTTATCAATGACAGCCTGCTGGAAGGTGCGATTGACGCCCTGAAACGTATCGGCCAGGTTAACGATGACAATATTACCGTTGTTTGGGTTCCAGGTGCTTATGAGCTGCCGCTGGCGGCAGGCGCACTGGCTAAGACCGGTAAATATGACGCGGTGATTGCGCTGGGTACGGTAATTCGTGGCGGTACGGCTCACTTTGAATATGTGGCTGGTGGCGCAAGCAATGGCCTGTTGCACGTTGCACAGGACAGCGAAATCCCGGTCGCTTTTGGTGTACTGACCACTGAAAGCATTGAACAAGCTATCGAACGTGCTGGCACCAAAGCCGGTAACAAAGGTGCGGAAGCTGCATTGACCGCGCTTGAAATGATTAATGTATTGAAAGCCATTAAGGCCTGATTTTTTGTAAGGGGAAATCCGTGAAACCTGCTGCTCGTCGCCGCGCCCGTGAGTGTGCTGTCCAGGCACTCTACTCCTGGCAGTTGTCCCATAACGACGTCGCTGATGTCGAATACCAGTTCCTGGCGGAACAGGACGTTAAAGATGTTGACGTCGCGTACTTCCGTGAACTGTTAAGCGGGGTGGCGACTAACAGCGCGTATCTCGACGGCCTGATGAAGCCGTATCTGTCCCGCCTGCTCGAAGAGCTGGGCCAGGTTGAGAAAGCGGTACTGCGTATTGCGCTGTTCGAACTGTCCAAACGTTCAGACGTGCCGTACAAAGTGGCCATTAACGAAGCTATCGAACTGGCGAAAACGTTCGGCGCTGAAGATAGCCATAAGTTCGTTAACGGTGTGCTTGATAAAGCCGCCCCTGTGATTCGTCCTAACAAAAAATGATCCTCAAGCCGGAGTGGAGTGCGATGTCAAACCGCACGCTGCCCGGCTTTTTCTTTTCTACGCTGAGGCATAACGTATGGCATGCGGCGAATTTTCCCTGATTGCCCGTTATTTTGATCGTGTCAAAAATGCACGTCGCGATGTTGAAACCGGCATTGGCGATGATTGTGCACTGCTCAATGTTCCTGAGAAACAGACGCTGGCAATCAGCACTGATACCCTGGTATCAGGCATCCATTTTCTTCCTGATATCGACCCTGCCGATCTGGCCTATAAGGCGCTGGCGGTAAACGTAAGCGATTTGGCTGCGATGGGCGCGGATCCGGCATGGCTCACGCTGGCATTGACGCTTCCGGATGTTGATGAAGCCTGGCTTAAAGCCTTTAGCGACAGCCTGTTTGAACAACTCAATTATTACGATATGCAGCTTATTGGCGGCGACACCACCCGTGGCCCGCTCTCAATGACGCTGGGTATTCACGGCTATGTGCCGGTTGGCCGAGCGCTCAAGCGCACCGGTGCAAAGCCGGGTGACTGGATTTACGTGACCGGTACGCCAGGAGACAGCGCCGCCGGGCTGGCTATTTTGCAGGATCGTTTGCAGGTGAAGGATGCCACGGATGCCCGTTATCTGCTGCAACGCCACCTGCGCCCCATGCCGCGTGTGCTGCACGGTCAGGCGCTGCGTGGTCTGGCGACCTCCGCAATTGATCTTTCTGACGGACTGATTTCCGATCTCGGGCATATCCTCACCGCAAGCGAATGCGGCGCGCGTATTGATCTGGACGCACTACCTTATTCAGAAGCGATGAAGCGACATGTGGATGCGGAGCAGGCGCTGCGCTGGGCGCTGTCGGGTGGTGAAGATTACGAACTGTGCTTTACCGTACCGGAGCTTAACCGTGGTGCGCTTGAGGTCGCGGTCGGCCATCTTGGCGCACCGGTGACCTGCATCGGCCAGATGAGTGCGGATGTAGACGGTATACATTTTACTCGTGACGATAAAACCGTGACGCTTGACTGGAAGGGATACGATCACTTTGCCGCTCTTTAAGAAAGACATTGCCAAAAGCCGTCTCAAAATGAGTAACCCGTGGCACCTGCTGGCCACAGGATTTGGTAGCGGGCTGAGCCCTGTCATACCCGGGACGATGGGGTCGCTTGCGGCGATCCCCTTCTGGTACCTGATGACACTGCTCCCCTGGCAGCTCTATTCCTTACTGGTTATGTTGGGAATCAGCCTCGGGGTTTACCTCTGTCATCAAACCGCGAAGGACATGGGTGTTCACGACCACGGCAGTATCGTCTGGGATGAGTTTATCGGTATGTGGATAACCCTGATGGCGTTACCGACCAACGACTGGCAGTGGGTTGCTGCGGGATTTGTCATTTTCCGCATTCTTGATATGTGGAAGCCGTGGCCGATTCGCTGGTTTGACAGAAACGTGCATGGTGGGATGGGTATCATGGTTGATGATATTGTCGCCGGGATTATCTCCGCAGGTATTTTGTATGCGGTAGGACATCACTGGCCGCTGGGGCTCATTTAACCCGTTTCCCTCTCCCGCCGGGCTGAAGAATTCCCAGTAATATGACGTTTTGCAGCGATATCACAGTCCCATGAGAATAAAACCGTCACCGCGATGACAGGGTCCGGCTGAAAATCGATGAGGCGTTGACGGCTGACCGGGGCCGCCCGCAGGGAAGCGGGCGGAGGGGATAGCCTGCAGGGAGGCAGGCTGGTCCCCGACCCGATAGTCAGACGACATAAGACGACA
>NZ_JAHVDV010000031.1:0-69389 GCF_051486985.1 Yokenella regensburgei | reverse complement strand
TGTCGTCTTATGTCGTCTGACTATCGGGTCGGGGACCAGCCTGCCTCCCTGCAGGCTATCCCCTCCGCCCGCTTCCCTGCGGGCGGCCCCGGTCAGCCGTCAACGCCTCATCGATTTTCAGCCGGACCCTGTCATCGCGGTGACGGTTTAATTCTCATTTCGCCGTGGTATCGCTGTAAAACGTCATATTACTGGGGATTTCCCCCCCGGCGGGGGAGAGGGCATTTCTCAACGCCTGCGCAAAAACATCATCACCGCCATAAAAATCACACCTGGCACCCATACCCATAATAACTCGGACATGATCACCTGATGCCCATAGGGCGTGGTGTACTTTGACAAAGCAAAAGGCGCGACCTTAATCACCTGCCACGGGGCAAAAAAGCGTTCATCCGACCACGGCCATAGCCAGCCGACCCCTTTACCGCCTGTTGTGACCGAGTCCAACAAACTGTGCGACAGCAGCGACACGGTCAGAAATGCCCAGCAGTGCATCAGGCTTGCCTTAAACCAGCGTCTTCCCAGCCAGAGAACGAGTATCGGCACCACAAAAGCAAAGATCAGCGAATGGGTAAAGCCACGGTGGCCGAATACATTGCCGTAGGCCACCCCGAGTTTAAAGGAGAGCACATCGGCATCCGGCAACATTGCCAGCGCAATGCCTGCCAGCAGTAAGCCGCGAGGGATCGCTTTGCTGCCAAGCCCGAGTCCCAGGCAGAGCGGTACGGCGGCGTGAGTAATAATGGTGGGCATCGTCAGTCCTTGAACAAAAGAGATTAGTATAAACGAGGCGACGCCATCACCGGATACCTGTTTTCTGAAAGTCAGCGCACAGGTAAACGTTCACTCTGATGGCGCGTGAACGTCATACGGGCCAACAAAGCCGGTGGCACAGAACAGCCATTATTTGTCTATCGGCAATGGCGAAACGAGATATTTGGGCAGAGAGTAAAAGGGAATATCAAGCTGACTCCTGCACCACCAGTTGCCCGGAGAGGGTAATGTGCTGGGTCTGTAAGTCAGGCTCTTTCAGTTTGCGCATCATCAGGCCTGCCGCCTGACGCCCGGTCTCTTCACTGGCGGAGGAGACGTAGGTAAAGGAGGGCGAGGTGAGGTTAACGTGCAGCATATCCTCAAAACCAATCAGCGCTACCTGTTGTGTCAGGAAGACATCCTTGCCCACGGTACGCCCCACCTGATGAATACCGCTGATCGAGCCAATGATGGCATTAGGCGAATGGCAGAGCAGGGCCGTTATCGTGTTATTTTTCTCCAGCAAATGACGGGTCGCCAGACTCACCGAGTCGGTGCTTTCGAGACAGGCGGGGGTGAAATCATCGCGCAGTGCCATGCCGTACTGTTTTAGCGCACTATGCATGCCCAGGAGCCGCTGATGGCGTACGCGATCGTTCTCCAGCCCGCCAACATAGGCGATGCTGCGGTGCCCGCGCTCAATCAGATAGCGGGTAGCAAGACTGGCAGCCTGACGATTATCCCGCATCACCAGATTACAGGGATCATCCACTACGGACTGAGACACCACGACCAGCGGCATGGGGCACTGGCGGAGATGTTCCGGTAGGTGCGTGGTGGTCGGGTCGCTGGCTAAATAAATCACTCCTGCGACACCCTGCTGTTTGAAGGAGAGCAGGCAGCGTTCAAGATGGTCGTGATCATCAAGCGGCTGGCCGAGAAACACCATAAATCCTTTACGTTCAAGCGCCTGAACAATACTCGCCATCACCTTAATCGAAAAGCTGTCGCTAAAGTCACGTAAAATGAGGCCAATCAGGTTTGAGGTGCTGGAGCGAAGGTTAGCGGCTGCTACGTTGTGTACGTAGCCCAGTTCATTGATTGCTGACTGAACGCGTTCGATGGTGGCGTCAGAAATCTTGCCTTTCTGACGCAACACCAGCGACACGGTTGAAACGGAAACGCCCGCCAGTTTTGCGACATCAATAATGCTGACCTTTTTCAAACGTGCTCCCTGAAAGTACAGATTAATCAATCAGAAATAGTAAAGCCTCCTGTACGAATACAGGAGACTTATTTACCTTACCAGCACAAGGTTATTTGCCAAGGGTTGTCGCCATCGACTGAGCAATAAACTGCGCACGCGCCCCGAAAATAACCTGTACGCCTTTGTCGCCGACGAAGACCACGCCACGCGCGCCAACGCCGTTAAGCCCCTCTTTATCGACATTTTCCCCGTTGTACACTTCCACGCGCAGACGGGTGATGCAGGAGCCCACGGTATCGATGTTTTTCGCCCCGCCAAGCAGGCTAATGATTTCCGTGACCAGCTCTTCGTCGGTTTTATCGCTTGCGTCTGCAGAGGCTTCCGTGCGGCCCGGTGTTTTCACATCGAAACGGCGAATAACGAAGCGGAAGGTGAAGTAGTAAATCAGCGCCATCGGCACGCCAATGAATACTGCGCTTAAGAAGTTGGTTTCGTAGCCGTTGAAGGAGGGCAGGATCCCAAAAGAGATATAGTCGATAAGCCCGGCCGAGAAGGACTTGGCGATGTGTGCATGCATCAGGTACATGCTCATGTATGCCAGACCCGCCATGATGGCATTAAACACATACAGAATCGGGGCGACAAAAATAAAGGTGAATTCGACCGGCTCGGTAATGCCCGTTAAGAAGCAGGTCAGCGCGGCGGAAAAGAGAATACCGGCGGCAATTTTTTTGTTTTTGGTGTGGGCTTCATGGTACATCGCAAGACAGGCCGCCGGCAGGGCGAACAGCATCAGCGGGAACTCGCCCTGCATGAATTTACCGGCATTCTGGTAGGTGTCGCTGCTAAAAGATTTGGTGCCTTCTTCCAGCATTTTGAACCAGATAGTCTGGTCGCCATGAATCACCTGGCCGGCCTGGGTGGTGTAGTCACCGAAGGAGTACCAGAATGACGGGTACCAGATGTGGTGCAGGCCAAGTGGGATAAGCGCGCGTTCCGTCAGGCCAAAGATAAAGGTCGATGCGGCCTGGTTATCCCCGTTCACAATCACCGAAAGCGCATCAATACCGGCCTGGATATGTTCCCAGATATAGGGCAGCAACAGGCCCAGAATAAAGGACATAAATGCCGTGGCGATAGCGACAAAGCGCTTACCGGAGAAGAAGCCGAGGAACTCCGGCAACTGCATGGTGTGAAAGCGGTTATAACACCAGGCCGCGAGAATGCCGCAAATAAGGCCGCCAAACACGCCCATCTGCAGGGTCGGAATACCGACGACCATAGCATACTTACCACCCTGAGAGGCCATCTCTGGCGTTATCGACAGTACGGTGCCAATGGTGATGTTGGTGATAAAGACCGAAACCGCAGCAGAGAGGGCAGCGATACCCGATTCTGATGCCAGCCCCACTGCCGAACCAATAGCAAACAGCAGCGGCAGGTTATCGAAGATAACGCCGCCTGCGTTCATCATCAGTGGTAAGTGAAACTTATCACCGAATGCCAGTAACAGCCCCGCAGCCGGTAACAGTGAGATAGGCAGCATTAACGCCCGCCCAATCATTGACAGCTTTGATAATGATTTTATGAACCCTGATAACAGTCTCATCCTGATTTCCCCCGAGTGTCGACCATTATTCTGCGCACATTGTGCACTATTATTGTAAGTAGAACGTTTTAGTAGAACGTTCTACCTATCGTGAAAGAGGAACCAGTCTGGTGCAACAGAAATTACTGTGCCGGACAGAGGAATTTGTGATTATGCGAAGAGGATCAAAATATGAAGATGGCAGGGGAAGGGGGGAGCAGTAGGGTTACAGGCCCGCAGCACGGGCCTGCAGAACAGGGTACTCAGGCAATGACCGTCACGCTCTGGCCTTCGAAAGCAACGGTTTGACCTGCAACGATCTTGCAACGTTTACGGGTTTCGACTTTACCATCGACCTTCACCAGACCTTCTTCAATAGCAATTTTGGCCTGTGCGCCGCTTTCGCTCCAGCCTTCCAGTTTGAGCAGGTCGCATAAATCTACGTGCGGGTGTTTACCCAGGGAAAAAGTTGCCATCTTATGCATTCTCCACGTCGTGATACTCTTCGCAGGCCTGAAGGGTGTTTTGAATCAGGGTGGCAACGGTCATCGGGCCAACGCCACCAGGCACGGGTGTAATGTATGACGCACGTGCGGATGCCGCTTCAAACTCCACATCACCTACCACTTTGCCGCTTTCAAGGCGGTTAATGCCGACATCAATAACGATGGCACCTTCTTTGATCCACTCGCCCGGAATAAAGCCCGGTTTGCCTACGGCAACCACCAGCAGATCGGCATTCTCGACGTGATGGCGCAGATTTTTGGTGAAGCGGTGGGTTACGGTGGTGGTACAACCCGCCAGCAGCAGTTCCATGCTCATCGGGCGACCAACGATGTTGGATGCACCAATCACCACGGCGTTCAGGCCGTAGGTATCAATGTTATAACGCTCAAGCAGCGTCACAATCCCACGTGGCGTGCACGGGCGCAGACGCGGCGCGCGCTGGCACAGGCGACCCACGTTATAGGGGTGGAAGCCATCGACGTCTTTATCCGGTGAGATCCGTTCCAGGACTTTCACATAATCTATGCCTGCAGGGAGGGGGAGCTGCACCAGGATGCCATCAATGGTGCCGTCTGCGTTGAGCTTATCGATAAGCGCCAGCAGTTCAGCTTCGGTTGTCGTTTCCGGCAGATCATAAGAGCGGGAGAGGAAACCAACCTCTTCACATGCTTTGCGTTTGCTGCCGACATAAATTTGCGAGGCCGGGTTGCTGCCAACCAGCACAACCGCAAGCCCGGGGGCACGTAATCCGGCTGCAACTCGGGCTTTCACCTTTTCAGCAACCTCAGCGCGCACCTGCTGCGCAATCGTTTTACCGTCAATAATCTTTGCTGCCATCAGAGAGAAGATTCCATCTGTAACTAAAAAAGAAAGGGGATGCGTATAGTTTGTCAGAAGTGTGTCTCGCTGTCAGTTACCGTTTATGTTCCCTGCTTAATGTTGCAGTAAGGAAAGTGCGGTCAGGTGCTCACTTCACGAGCATCTGACCGCAAAGTCATTGACTCGACAGGTGTTGACCGTATAATCCCTGTCCGCAACCCTCCCGAAAGGGAATCAGTGCGCCCTTAGCTCAGCTGGATAGAGCAACGGCCTTCTAAGCCGTAGGTCACAGGTTCGAACCCTGTAGGGCGTACCATTTTTAGCTCGACCCCCATCATTGTATCCCTGTCACCTCAGGCACCCCGCAGCGCTGCACGGTTTTCATATCATCTCTGTTATGCAATTATTAATAAATTCAATGTAATAGTTTTAATTATGCACTGTAAAAAGGATTTTATATGCTTATTCGTCCGGTCGAACCCTCTGATGTTGAACCCTTGCTCATCATGTTAAGGCGTAGTGGTCAGTTTGATGAGGAGGGGTTATTGCATGTACGGGAGAGGCTCCAGCGCTATTTTTCAGGCGAAACAGAAGAGATATGGTTTAGTGCCGACCAGCAGGGCCTCGTGGGTATGGCTTATTGCGCCCCGGAGGTCATGACCACGCATGTCTGGAATTTATTGCTGCTATGGATAACCCCTTCTCATCAGCGTCGGGGTATTGGTCTGGCTTTATTAGATCACGTTGAAAAAGCAGTGAAAGCCAGAGAGGGCAGACTCTTGTTAGTCGACACTTCAAGCCTGAGTGACTATAGCGCGGCTCGTGCGTTCTATAACCAGCAGGGTTTTATCAAGGAAGCCCGGATACGTGATTACTATGCTATCGGTGAAGACAAAATTACCTTCATAAAAACTATGCATCCGTGATCACGTTATGCTCTCTCCCGGTTTCAGGAACCTCTATGTGCCCCTGAAACCGGCTGGGCATCAACGGCTGCGTAACCCACCTGCGAGCAGAGTAAAAACCTCAATCACGTCCGGCAGTGTCTGCTGAGGTTTATCACTGGCTGCAACCAGCAGGGCAGCATTAAGCGCAGCACTGTTAAGCAGATGTGCCGCGACGGTTGTATCCATCGCTTTGATTTCTTTACGTTCGGCCATTTTTACCAGTGTCTGTCGTGTGGACTCAAGACAGCTATTCTGGCTCGGCCATTGAGTGGGATCCCCAAGAAAGGCCGGACCATCAAGTAAAACGATGCGCCTGACCTCCGGGTCGAGCGCCATCCTGATGTAGGCAATACCTTCCGCCAGCAATCTTTCCCAGTCATCACCCGCAGACGCAGCGGAGGCTCTGGCCTGTTGTGCCATTTCACTATCTATCTGTGCGACGACTGCGGCGAGAAGGCCCTTTTTATCGCCGAAGGTGTGATACAGCGCTCCACGGGTCAGGCCGACACTGGCCGTCAGCTCATCCATAGAGGCCTCGGCAAACCCTTTTTCAGCAAAAGCTTTTCGCGCGGCGGTAATCATTTTTGCGCGATTTTCTTCCATCATTTCACTGCGACGTTTTGTCGCCATAGACCCTCCTTTTTCACATACGGCACGTATTTCAATTGACATACGCGACGTATGTGATATCTATTCAACATACGCCAGGTATGTTAAATCATTCATGCGTGCTTTGCTTACCTGATCCCACATGGTTTAAAAAAGAGGTGTACCTGTGATCCAGCGCGAACCGATTTTTCCCGCTAACCGCCATGCACTCTATCAGGAGCATGGATACTCTGCCGCGATTCGGTCAGGCGATTTGCTGTTTGTGTCCGGCCAGGTCGGAAGCCGTGCCGATGGTACTCCTGAGCCCGATTTTACCGCGCAGGTGCAACTGGCGTTCGATAATCTGCAGGCGACGCTCACAGCGGCGGGATGTACGTTTGATGATCTGATTGATGTCACGACCTTCCATACCGATCCGGAAAATCAATTCCCCGCCATTATGGCGGTGAAGCAGGCCATTTTCCCGAAACCGCCTTATCCAAACTGGACGGCCGTTGGCGTGACCTGGCTTGCGGGATTCGATTTTGAAATAAAGGTGATTGCCCGTATTCCCGACAAAGAGAGTTAAGGCGCAGTGGTGAGACAACCACTCTGAAGGCGGGGGGCAGGTACGCCATAAACCGAAAAAAAGCCGCCCGTTGCGGGGCGGCCTGGTGTCAAATGGTAACAGAACTCAGAACGACCAGCGCAGATTGGCGTTCACCGAGTTGATACGCGTGTCGGAGCCGACTTGTCCCTTATAGCCCACGTTCAGCGTTGCCGCGTGCGGCAGCCTGAAGCTGACGCCCACATCGCCTACCAGCATATCCTTATCCACCGGCGCTCCTTCGGTGGTAAAGCCATCGCTACCGGCAAACGCCATCTGCGAGGAGGCTTTTTTATCACCGTAGGCGTGCTGCCAGCCCAGTGAACCATAGAGGCTGACGTTTTTCGGCAGTTCTGTCACGCCGCGCGCCCCAAGGGTGGAGTAGAACGTATCCGTCGTTTCGGTACGTACGCGCAGCGCGGCGGCCCCCCCTTTTTCCTGGAAATTATCCGTATCCACGCGGATATAGCTCAGGTTAATAAACGGCTCAACGTTCTCTTCCGGTTGACCGAAACGATAACCCGCTTCGGTATAAGCCAGCAGTGAACTGGCGTCATAGTCAGCGCTCAGTCGATCCGAGTAGCCGCTAAAGTCCACCCGACGCTCGGCGTCAATCTTATGCCAGGTATAGCCGACAGCGCCGCGCAGTGAGAAGGCCTCCTGACGTCCTGTCGCATACAGACCGAGATGGTAGTTATCGATATCTGATGAGGAGCGACGGCTGTCGATATCGTAGTTCCCACGGCTGTAACCGAAGAAACCACCGAGCCGCACGTTCTGCCCTTCCAGCTTACGATCGCCACCCAGCAGGAAACCTGCGGTGTTACCGTCCAGCTTGCCGGTATTACCATCGCCATCGGTTTTCACCCAGGAGCCAAAGGTCTGGCCCCATACACCGTTGCTCTGCTCTGCGGGAGATTGCACAAACGACATCGCCAGAGCCGGAACCGGCAGACCGTCATCGTCGAAGGACTGGATCATGCGCTGATTCAGTACGTTGAACACCTGATTACTGCCCGCAATCAAGGTGGACTGTACGGACGGATAAACCTCGCCTGATAACTGATTAAAGGCTTCACGGGCTTCCGGTGCGCTGAGCATCAGTAATGAGTTATAGAGCGCCAGCGATGGACCACTCTGCGTCAGGGTTGAGAGGGCACCAGCGGTATTCCACTGGTTACCCGTCTGGGCGACGGTCTGGAAAATGCCCGGTTTTCCGCTGCCCGGATTACCCGCGCCAGGGTTGCCTGGATTCTCAGGGTTGCCTGGGTTCTCAGGGTTGCCTGGATTCTCAGGGTTGCCTGGGTTCTCAGGGTTGCCCGGATTCTCAGGGTTGCCCGGATTCTCAGGATTGCCCGGATTCTCAGGGTTGCCCGGGTTCTCAGGGTTGCCCGGGTTCTCAGGATTGCCTGGATTCCCACCACTCTCTTTCTGCGCGATGCTCAGGTCGACGGCATTGGCGCTCTGGTTCAGCGCAACGTCGAGGAAGGCTGATTTTGACACTGCCGAGGCGAACTGGCCCTCAATGCCGCCTGCCGAGTTAAGGATGCGGTAAGTCTGACCCGTCTGATAGCTGGTTTGCGGATCAAGCGCGGTAACCTGCACGGTCGCCTGGTTGCTGATGGTTGTTTTGCCTTCAACGTTCAGCAGGTCGCTGCGACCGTCACCGGTGATATCGACGTCATAGAACGATTCGCCGATAAAGTTCAGGTAGCGTTTCAGCGTCAGGGTGCCGATACCACCGTCGCCAGGGGAGATGTGACCGCCAGAGAGAATTTCTGTCTGCCCGAGGGTGCCGTTACCCCCCAGAGTACCGCCCGCCTTAATCGACGCAGCGCTACTGTAGCCGAGGCCGTTGCTGACATCGCTCCCGGCGGTCGCGTTAAGGATCAGTGTCCCGCCATTTTCCGCGCTCAGGGTTTGAATCTCAAAAATATCGGTTTCAGGCTGCGTATTGATATCGCTGGCGATAATAATTTTGCCGCCTCGCGCAAGGACGTTTGCCTGCAACCCGGTCAGATCGCCGCTGAGCGTGGTTTGCCCGGAAGCGTTGATGACATCACCTTCACCACTCATGTTGTTGGTGAACTGGTAGTTTTCATCGGTATGGTTGAAGTAGACGTAGCTGCCAAACAGCCCGCCACGCAGGTTAATCGCCGTCTGTGGATCAATCGTACCTGCGCCACCCGCTGTACCCAGCGTCGGCTCAGTAAGACCAGTGCCGGTATCAAAATTGCCCCGGCTGCCGATAATCAGTGCACCGCGATTAGAGCCTGAACCCGTATCGCCCAGCACCAGCGTGTTGGCACCTGCAGAAACCGAGCCCCCGTCTGCTACCGATACTACGCCGTTACCGTAATCGCCGACGAGGAGGTTGCTGCCGCTGGTGAAGCGGGAGTTATTGCCCGCTACGTAGAGCTCGGCGGTTTTGCTCGACCCGGAAACCCCTGCGACCTCAATGCTGCCAACGGACACCGAGCCACCGTTAAGCACGTCCATATCGCCGTTCAGGGTGAGCAACTGGGCGACGTTCCACTGCGCGTTTTCCCCGGTTACCGTTGCTTTCGGGTTTAGTTTGTCAGCCTCATCCGGCTGGTAGCCATCGCCGATCCGCGCCTGGTTGGCGGTGGTCACCACTGCACCATTTTCGACGGATAAGGTGGAGCGTGAGCCTGCGGTGGTGCCAACACTCAGGTAGTTGCTGGTGACACGGGAGTTAGCACCGGTGGCAATGAGATGGCTGTCGTAGCCGCTCGTGGTGCCAACCACAATTTCTTTGGCACTGGCCAGCGCGCCGTTTTCCACCCGTAGCGTGCCGAGTCCCAAATCCAGACTACCGTGCAGTACGGCCTGATCGTTCAGGGCGTTCAGTTCGGCATCCGGCCCGCTGACCGTCACTGAGCTTTCATAAATCTGTCCGTTGAAGCGTCGGCCGATGTTGATGTTGTAAGCGGTGATTTTCCCATTATCTATCAGAAGGTTGCCGCTCTGATTACGACCTACATAGACATCATTGGTATAGACCAGTGACTCCGCGACGCGGTTATCGCCGTCAAAAATTGCATCAGCAGCCCGACTTTCCACGGGCGTTAAAAGCATCAGCGGGGCAGAGAACAGGGCGAGGTAAAGTTTAGAGAATGAAGTTTTTACTTTTAAATGGTGCGAGAAATTGTCATTCACGTGCTATCTCCAGATTGATTAACGTGATGTCGCGAAGGCCATTGTTTTATAAATATTAAAATACAGACGTGTGTGACCTTTTATTTCGCGAATTCAGGCGTGCAGGTAAATTAACCGGCGAAGCGAATACCTGTGACTCCCTGGCCATTACGCTTCGTCGAGTGAAAATAGAGAACGACAGTAATGTTCTCTGCGACAAATTATTTATGGGTAACGACAGGCGTACAGGTTGGTGCGCTCAGGGAAGGCGCAGAGCCTAAAATGCCTGGCATCATCATGGATGAGCAATCGAAAATTCGGCCCTTTTCAGTTGTCGCGCGGTAGGTAAGTTTCTGGCCGCCCAGCGCATCAGGCTGCGCGCCATTCACTTGAGTAACAGTAATTTCATCTGATGATCCCAGCCCCAGCATTTTTGCTGTTTCCGCCTGAAGCAGAGGAATAGCCTGATCGGTTTTTAGCGTTGAACAACCTGCTACCATCATTGTAACGGCAAGCGCGATGAGTGGTTTTTTCATAAATTATCCTTGTAACCAGGCAGTATCGATTGCTGCATGGCAATACGTTTATCTTTTTTAAACCCCGAGGTAAGATATTTCTCTTTCCGGGATTAAAAAACCCTCCTAAAGTAGGGAGTGGATGTTAATAGGAAAGTTGTCAGAATAACGCTGATACCACATACAAAAAGGAGAAAACGGTGGGAAAATATATTGCGTTGGTAATTGACGATCACCCTTTGGTGGGTAGTGGAATCGCCAATTTCCTGACGACCCATGTTGGCTTCAGACCCGGATTTGTGGTGACGGATGAGCAGAGTTGCAATCGTCATATTCGCGATAATGGCCCGCCGGACCTGCTGGTCATCGACTTTTGGCTCTCGTCAGGTACTGCACTGAAATTATTAAAAGAGATGAAGCAGCGCTTTCCCAAAACGCGTTTGCTGGTAGTCAGTGGCGATGAAAATAATGATATCTGGATGAAAGTGCAGAGTGCTGGTGGGCACGGGTTCGTACTGAAAAACGAGACGCCGGAATTATTTGGTCGGGCAGTTCAGGCATTGATGAATAACCAGTTGTGGTTTCCTGAGGCCAGAACAGATATCGCGGATAAAAATAGCAATATACTACAGAGATTTAACTTAACCCCCAGGCAATATGAGGTTCTTCAGATGATGATGCGCGGCCTGCCAAATAAACGGATTGCCTTGCAGCTTTCAATATCTGAACCCACGGTAAAAGAGCACATCAGCAATATTTTAAAAAAACTTGGCGTAAATACCCGCGTAGAAGTCATTACCCTCCTTCACGGCCACCGGGAAGAGAAACCATGAAGTGGATGGTTAATATGGAAGGTGGCGCCATTTCTCCCCGAGCCCAGATCCGGCTACTGAATAATACCTTCATCCGCCTGGTGTTTAGCTTCAGCGCCGTGCCTTTCGTGGGCATGCCCTTTGCGCTCTGGCTTTATTGGTTGGGTAAAGACTTTGCGCCGGTGGTGGTCTGGATTGTTATTTACCTGTTCTGTGCCGTGACTATCAGAATATGGCATCACCGTTATCAGCGTGAGGTCAGTGAAAAAAATGCAGAGGCGGTTCTGCAACGCTGGCTACCCCATATAAATAAAGTGGCCTTTGCCCACGGACTGGGAATTTCTTCGCTTTACTGGATAACACCGCAGGGTCAAAACTTTGATTTTTTCCTGCTGCTGAATATCAGCATCGCCGCGATCGTCGCCGCCAATGCAACGCATCTGACGCCGGTCATTAGTACTTTTAAACGCTTTTTTTTCACCTCCTGGGGCGTGCTGAATCTCGGCATTATCTGTCGCCTCGACAACGTGATGCTCATTGTTCTGATGCTGAATCTCCTCTATGGCTTTGCTATTTACCGCCACGCTTTAACGTCACACGCCTTTTTCATTCAGCAGGCCAGACTTGAAGAGGAGAGTGCCCGGCTGGCCGAACAATTTCGCCAGGCAAAAGAGGAAGCGGAGCAGGCGCTGCAGGATAAAAATCAGTTTCTGACCACCGCCAGCCACGATTTGCGTCAGCCCGTGCATGCGATGGGGTTTTTGATTGAGGCGATTGTCCATAAAAACCGCAACGATGCACTGATGCCGCAGTTGCTGGATCTCCAGCAAAGCGTGCGATCCGTGCAGTTGATGTTCAACTCACTGCTTGATTTGAGCAAAATTGAATCAGGCAATATGGCTACCGCTGCAACCCATGTGGATATCGGCGCGCTGCTGGACTCGGTTATCACGCTTTTTCGCGAGGAGGCGAGGAGCCGTGGCCTTGCGCTACGCACCTGGCGGCCCGGGCGGCGTATCCACGTGATGGGCGATCCGCTTCTTGTGCGCCAGTCCTTGATCAACCTTATTCAGAATGCCCTGCGCTATACCCAGCAAGGGGGCGTGCTGGTGGCGATTCGCCCGCGCGGTGCTGAGTGTCTCCTTGAAGTATGGGACACCGGCGTAGGCATCGCCGATGGCGAAAAAAACAAAGTTTTCTCACCTTACTATCGACCCGAACTGGCATGGAAGATAGACAGTGCCGGGCACGGCCTTGGACTTGCCGTGGTGGCGCGCTGCGCGAAACTGATGAACGTAAAATATGGCATGCAGTCCGTTGAGGAGAGAGGTTCCCGCTTCTGGATGCGGTTCAGGCAGTACGAGGGAGAGGTCAAGGCGGTGGACGTTGCGCCGGCTAGTAATGCTGCCGTCCCCGTTACGCGCCGCACTTCGTTGAGTGGTTCTTGCCTCGTGGTCGACGACGATCCGCTGGTGACCTCCGCCTGGGAGAGCCTGATGAGTAGCTGGGGCGTCGCCGTGCGCTGTGCCGCCTCTGCAGAAGAGGCATTTGCTATTGTCGACGACGGGTTTATCCCCGAGGTTGTGCTGTGCGATCAGCGGCTGCGGTCGGGTGAAAGTGGCTTTGAGATCTTAAAGGCGCTGCTTGAGCGTCTGCCAAACGTCAGCGGGGCGATGGTCAGCGGTGAATTTAACTCACCGGTGCTGCGCGAAGCGGAAGAAGAAGGGTATATGGTACTGCGCAAACCGCTTGAGCCTGCCACGCTGCATGCCCTGCTGACGCAATGGGCCGCTCGCTGATAAGCAGAGCGGCATGGCGTTACTGTTTAATCATCATCCTGATGAATGCTTTTCTGTGAATCTAATCACAAATAAGCGGGGCGACCATTGCCTTCGGCGACGGACTTCCTTATCAATAGCCGCAGAGGATCGTTACTGATAATGCAGGCGTGACCAATTTGTTCCCTGACGGGAATCAATTGGTCACGTTTTTTTTTACCTGAAGAAAACCGACGGCGCTGTCATGAAGATTTTGAAAGTATTTAATAACAATGTGTCTCTGGTTTTTAATGACAAGGGTCAGGAAGAAATCGTCATTGGTAAAGGGCTGGGATTCAACAAGCGCGAAGGGGATCTGGTGGATGCGGCCCTGGTGGAAAAGCGCTTTGTGCTGGCGACCGCGGCGCTCAGTAAAACCAACCACTCACTGGCGTCGCATATCAATGCCGAAGAAATTGAGATAGCCATTGGCATTATAAAAAATGGTGAACAGGTTTTAGGTTACCGGATTGACGAGGCGATTATTCCGGCTCTGGCGGACCATATCGGTTTTGCCCTCAAGCGTTCGCGTGAAGGGGTAACCATCAGTAGCCCGCTGAAATGGGATATTAAACAAATTTACTTCAACGAATATCAATATGCGTTGCAGGCATTACAAAAAATTCGCGACACCTTTTCCGTCGCCCTGCCCGATGATGAAGCCGTATTTATTACGCTGCATATCGTCAATGGTGGCATTCTGGAAAATGACATGCATGAAACCATGAAAGTGACGCAAATTATTAATAACATTCTCGATATTGTTAAATATCATTATCAAAAGGAGTTTAATGAGGCGGCCTATGATTATAACCGGTTCGTCACTCATGTGCGTTACTACATCATGCGTCATTTAAAAACTAAAGCCATTGATGACAGTGACACAACGCTGGAGCGGCTGCTGACCGGACGTTACAAAAACGATTATCTCTGTGCAATGAAAATAAAACGCTACTTAGAAAGTAAATATGACTGGTTAGTCACGCGGGACGATATTGTTTATCTCACCCTGCGTCTCAATCGGTTATCAGTAAATACCTGATTTTATTTATCAGCAGGCCAACACCAGGGAAATGTTCCGCCATTTTCTATGGCCTGCTATTACCTGAAGAAAAAAACAAAGACCAGGTGGCATCATGAAATATGAAAATGAGAGTAAAGAGATCGTCTCGCTGGTAGGAGGCAAAGAGAATATTCAAAGCGTGGTGCATTGTGCCACCCGCTTGCGTTTCTCTTTAAAAGATTCCTCTCTGGCGAAGGGCGAAGCACTTAAAAAATTGCCCTGGGTACTTACGGCCGTAGAGAGTGGTGGGCAATATCAAATAGTAATTGGCAGTGCGGTAGCAGAATATTATGAGGCCATACTGGCCGTAACCGGAAAAGATAAACAAGCCTCCGGTGAAGGTCATGATGCAGTAAAAAGTAAAAGATTCAGCATGGACGCGGTATTTGAAATTATCTCCAGCGCCTTTAGTCCATTAATTCCGGCGATGGCCGGTTCAGGGATGCTGAAAGCGGTGCTGACCGTGTTGGTAGAAGCAAAATTACTCTCTGACGCCAGCGATACCTATGCCGTACTCAGCGCTGCCAGTAATGCCATTTTCTATTTTCTGCCGGTGTTCCTGGGCATCACGCTTGCCAACAAAATCGGCGGTAATATGTACGTCGGGGGTACCCTCGGTGCGGCGTTGATGGAACCGACCTTTACCGCGTTGATTGGTAAAGCGGACACCACCTTTTTAGGCATAAGTCTGACGGCGGTAAACTACGCCACCACCATTTTCCCGATATTTATTGCCATCTTTATCTACGCCTGGCTCGATAAGCTGCTTAAACGCATCATCTATAAAGAGATCCAGCTCTTTGCGGTGCCGCTCATTTCCCTGATGATCATGGTACCTTTTACTGCTCTGTTCTTTGGCCCCTTCGGAACGGTACTGGGCAACGGTCTTTCGCATGGCGTGATGTGGTTGATTAACCAGAGCAAGCTGTTGTCAGGGATTGTGATTGGCGGCGGAATGCCATTTATGGTGATGCTGGGGCTACACTGGGGCTTTTCACCTGTCACTCTGGAAAACCTGCGCATCACCGGCGGGGACCCGATTGAAGGTATGGCAGTGGCCTCTGTCTTTGCACAAATTGGTGTGGCGATGGGCTTCTGGCTGCGCGCCCGCAAACACTCGAAAATGCGTGCGTTAACCGGTCCGGTTATTCTGACCGGTCTGCTCGCGGGGGTGACCGAGCCTATCGTTTATGGCCTGATCCTGCGCTACAAGCGTCTGATGGTGATCGTCGCGCTGGCTGGAGCTATCGGTGGGGCTATCTGTGGGGTAACGGGCGTGACCATGAACGCGTACGTTTTCCATAACGTCTTCTCTATCCCGGTTTACACCCCGAAACTCGGTTATTTCACCGGTGTGCTGGCAGCGATGATTTCAGGTGCTGTGCTGGCCTGGTGCTTTGGCGTTAAAAAAGGCGAAGAGGGAGAACTGCTCCCTGACGTGGCGGCTGTGCCATCCTCTGCACCTGCTGCACCTGCTGCACCGGTTGCTACGGCTACGACCCCGGCGGCAAAAAACGGACCGGTAAGCGATATTTTTTCGCCCCTGCGTGGTGAGGTTATCCCGCTTAGCGAAATCCCGGACGATGTCTTCTCCAGCGGCGTGGTGGGGCAGGGGGTCGGTATCATTCCACTCGACAACAGTGTTTATGCCCCCTTTGATGGCGTGGTCTCGTCCATGTTCCCTTCCCGCCATGCCATCGGCGTGACCTCGGATAAAGGCGATGAGGTGCTTATTCATGTTGGTATCAATACCGTGCATCTCAACGGTCGCTGTTTTACCCCAGCGGTGAAGGTGGGGGATCACTTTTCAGCAGGTCAGGTGTTGATGACCTTTGACAGGGAGGCCATCGCACGCGAAGGGCTCTCGCTGATTACGCCAGTGATTTATGTCGACGATCGGGGTTCCGGCGGCGATCTGCATATCGAGCAGGATGGCCGTGTTAGCGAAAACGACATTTTATTCAAAATTATTCGCCACCGGTGAATGCCGCTCTGCTGGCAGGGTAACGAACAGAAGATAACGGCTTTTTAAACAGGAATTTCAATATGAAGAACGATTTTCTTTGGGGCGGCGCGGTGGCCGCTCACCAGGTGGAAGGCGCATGGAACCTGGGCGGTAAAGGTATCAGCATTGCCGACGTGATGACTGATGGCACCAAAGTGACCGCGCGGAAGATAACGCCAGGCATTCTGGACGGTCATTTCTACCCCAACCATGATGCGATCGATTTTTATCATCACTACCCGCAGGATATTAAATTGTTCGCTGAGATGGGCTTCAAATGTTTTCGGACCAGTATTGCCTGGACGCGCATTTTCCCACGCGGCGATGAACTCACGCCCAATGAAGAGGGACTTGCCTTCTACGATGCGCTTTTTGATGAACTGCTTAAATACGGTATTGAACCTGTGGTTACGCTCTCGCATTTCGAGATGCCCTGGTATCTGGTAGAGACCTTTGGCGGCTGGCGCGATCGCGCGCTCATCGACTTTTTCACCACCTTCTCCACGACCGTCATGGCGCGCTATAAGCACAAAGTGAAATACTGGATGACCTTTAACGAGATCAATAACCAGCAGATCCTTGATAACCCCCTTTATGCCTTTACAAACTCCGGCATTATTTACGGGGAAGGGGAGGATCGCCAGGAGGTGGTCTACCAGGCCGCGCATTATCAGTTTGTCGCCAGCGCCAGGGTAGTGGAAGCAGGCAGAAAAATTAATCCTGAATTTCGCATTGGCTGCATGATTGCGGCAACGCCAAACTACCCTCTTACCAGCGATCCCCTGGATAACCTGCTTGCCCAGCAGGAAAACGAAAAGCAGCTTTTTTTCACTGACGTGCATGTGCGTGGGATCTATCCGTCATGGGTGCGTAAAGCCTGGGAGAATCGGGGTTATCAGATAGATGTGACTGACGAGGATCTTGCCACCCTGACTCGTGGCACCGTGGATTATATCGGTATCAGTTACTACCTCAGCAATACGCTCTCAGCGTCCGACAGAGGGGAGCGTCTGAAGGATAACCTGTTAGGTGATAATCAACTGGTGAAAAACCCCTGGATCCCCTCAACCGAATGGGGCTGGTCAGTGGATCCGACGGGGCTGCGCTATTACCTCAATATGCTCAATAACCGCTATGCGCGGCCCATCTTCATCGTTGAAAACGGCTTCGGGGCTAACGATGTCTTAACCCCGCAGGGAATAGACGATCGGCAGAGAATCGATTTTTTAAGCCTGCATATTGAAGAGATGAAGAAGGCCATTGAGTGTGACGGCGTGGACGTGATGGGTTACACCATCTGGGGCTGTATTGACCTGGTCTCGTTTACGACCGGTGAGATGAAAAAGCGCTACGGTCTGATATATGTCGACCGCGACAACGCCGGGAACGGCAGCGGCGCGCGCAGTAAAAAACGCTCTTTCGAGTGGTACAAAAAAGTGATTGCCACCAACGGCGATACCACTATCTAAGCGTCACTTAAGCGCCTGAAGCAGGCCCGTACCGGTGCGGGCCTGTTGCTATTTATCCTGCCGGAACTTCCTCCAGTAACCAGTGTGTAAAGGCCTCGAGCGCCACCTCGTTCGCCCCGGTCCCGGCAGGCTTCACCAGGCAAAAATCTTTACTCAGGCTGGCGGCAGCAGGCCAGGGTGCCACCAGCGCGCCACGGCGCACTTCCCTGGCAACATAAACTTCCGGCACCAGTGCTACACCCTGGCCGGAAAGCGCTGCGGCAATGGCCATTTCATGCAGATCATAACGAACACCAAGTGCGGGATTATCAAGCCGGATGCCGGACTCCCGCGCATAGCGCTGCCAGGCCTCGGGTGTCTGGCGCCGGTGGATGCGCGGCAGGGCATTTAACTGCGCGTCTGGATTGCTATCCTTTAGCAGATCCGGATGGCAAACGGGCACCAGCCTTTCCTGAAACAGGAAGATGATGCGCATCCCCGCCCAGGCCGGGTGGTCAAAATGGACCGCGGCATCGAACCCGCTGCCGGTAAGGATAAAGGGATCCGTCCGGACGGCAATATTCACCGTGATCTGCGGATGGTTCTGCCTGAAGTTGCCCAGCCGGGGGATTAACCAACGGCTGGCGAAGGTCGGTGGCGCGGCGATTTCCAGGCTGAGGCTGTCGGCAGGAATGCCTTTCAGATACTGCGTATCCCGGTCGAGACGTTCGAGTGTTTCACGTACCCGGTGCGCATAGCGTGCGCCATTCGGGTTAAGCTGCACGCGACTGCCGGTGCGATCGAACAATTTACACTCAAGCAGGCCTTCAAGGCGGGCGATCTGGCGGCTGATGGCCCCTTCGGTGAGGAAGAGTTCCTCCGCCGCGCGGGCAAAGTTGCCGTGCCGTGCGGCGGCTTCAAAGGCCTGCAGGGCAGCGTTGCTGGGGAGTTTTCTGCGCATTGTTAAACCTCATTGCCCGAAGGCGCGCCATTACTCAGTGATAAAATGTCACTGAGTAATGAAATAATATCGATTCTGAGGCCACTCTTTAGCAGGTAGCATGAAGAAACGTCAAGCAGACGGATGTTCGTCTTCGCGCTCACCGTCACTCAGGAAAGGTATTGTTAATGTCTCAGTCCGATTTGATCTCCTGCCAGGTGGGGGATTTTCAGATAACCGCGCTCAGTGACGGCACTATGAAGGCCAGCCTCGAGCTTCTCTCCGGCATTGAGATTGCTGAAGCCAGTGCGATTCAACAACGTGCCGGTATCACTGAGCCCGGCAACATCGATATTCATGGTTATTTACTTCGCGGCCGGGGGCGAACGCTCCTGATCGATGCGGGGACCGGGGGAAGAAATCATGCGGGTGGGCAATTAAGTGAGCGTCTTTCTGCCCTGGGCGTTCACCCTGAAGAGGTGGATACTATCCTGCTTACGCACGGGCATCCTGACCATCTTGGCGGGTTACTTAGCGCCTGCGGACAACCGGTTTTTCGCCATGCCCGGCTCTATGTCCATCCGCTGGAGGCGGCCTACTGGCAGGATGACGCGATGATGGCGCAGGCCGACGCGCGCAGAAAAGACAATTTCATGCTGGCCCGTGCCACGCTGGAAGCCTACGCCGGGCAATTGCGCTACCTGCAGGAAAATGAAACCATTGCCGGGATAGTACCGGTATGGCTGCCGGGCCACACGCCAGGCCATACCAGTTTTCGGATAGATGGCGCGGAAAAAAGTCTGCTTATCTGGGGCGATATCGTGCATTTCCCCCGGATTCAGTCAGAACAGCCTGAAGTTTCCATCGCTTTCGACTGCGATCCGGATAAAGCCCGTGAGACGCGACGACATATCATGTTGCAGGCGAGCAGGCAGAACTGGCTGGTGGGCGGTATGCATTTTGCCAGGCCCGGTTTTGCGTCTATTGCGCCATCCGAGGAGGGATTCAGGCTGACCTATATAGAGGAGTGATCGCGGATAAGCCAATACCAGGCGTCGGTGAAGCAAGTCAATAAAAAAGCCCCAACGGTAAACGTCAGGGCTTTCAGGTTACGATTAACACATTGTTTAACATTAATACACTTAATCGGTTCGTACTGCTATTTGTACAACCTTAAATGTACGCGTTTATCACTGATAATATTGGGTACTGAAAAAATAAAGCTATTCCTCCCATTAGTTATCGGTTAAACACTCCGCTGACAGAACTGATGCATTAAACACAGCGGACAAACAAGTACATCTCCCGGCGCGATATAAACTCTTTGATGCGTGACCTGACTGCCGTTGCGACAATAAAAAAACACTGGTTCGACCCAATCGCAACATTCGTTTTTGAATCATGGCGTTACATCATCGCGCGTTGGTCCACACCCTCTGCGATTGTCGAGATTTACAACATGGCCTGAAAGCACTGTCGCAAGGGAATAATAATTCTCCCGACGCAACTCACCCAAACAAAAATTACTTCGTGGCCTTTATCGCAGAAAAATTTAAAGAGCAGCGTCACTTTCAAATTAAGCGGTAAATATGTTTACTGCCCTTTGATATCTAATTTAGACAATTTTATGACGCTGTCAATACTGTCTTTAATAACATGTCTTTTAGATCAAGGTTGAATTAAATAGCCTATTAAAATCAGCGAGATAAAAAATTTACCCATGTTACTGTTTGGTTAAAATAAAAGCGGCAGGTGTTGCTTCTGTTACGTATTTACCGCTAATGAGGGCAAAGGGAGTAATTCCGCGCAATATTTGTTCAAAACAATCCGCCTGGCGCATTATTCCCTTGCCGCTCTTATGGTTACCTTAGGCGGGTTAGCCCAGGGTTTCGTCGGCAATGAGCACGACTTTACCAATATGACCGCTGGCATCCATTAACTGATGCGCCTCCCGGGCTTTCTCCAGGGGGAAGGTTTTGAATATCTGCGGTCTGACTGCGCCGGTTTCGATGAGCGGCAGTACCTTGTCACTCAGTGCCTTAATGATTTCTGCTTTCTCGGCAGGGGTGCGTGAACGCAGAGTGGATCCAAGGTGGGTCAACCGCTTGCTGAGCATGGGAAACAAATTTACCTCTTTTGCGACGCCACCGATGACACCGATCTGCACGATTCGACCATTCATCGCCGCTGCGGCGTAGTTTCGTGCAACGTAGTCGCCCGCCACAATATCGAGAATGATATCGGCACCCTGACCCTCCGTTGCCTGAAGCGTCGCCTCTACGAAATCCTCCTCTTTATAGAGGATAGCGACATCTGCCCCCAGCTTAAGGCTGGCCTCCTGGTGAGCTTGCGAACCGACAGTAGTGATAATCTTTCCGGCGCAAAAGGCTTTTGCCAGCATCGTAGCGGTGGTGCCAATCCCTGATGCGCCGCCGTGGATAAGAATCGTGTCACCCGCTTTGAACTGGCCGCGCTCGAACATATTTAACCAGACGGTCATGAAGGTTTCAGGCAGGGCGGCAGCTTCTGTCAGACTCAGACCTGGCGGTAGCGGCAGGGTGTTGCTTGCATCCGCCACGCAGTACTGCGCGTACCCACCGCCGGGAATCAACGCGGCGACATGGTCGCCCGGTTTGACCTTTTGCACATCCTTACCGGTCTGCACCACAATTCCGGCTACCTCAAGGCCGGGGATGTCTGACGCACCTGGCGGTGGCGCATAAAGTCCTTTGCGCTGCATGATATCCGGGCCGTTGACGCCTGCGGCGACAATGTGAATGAGCACTTCATTCTCTTTTGGCTGCGGCAGCGGGCGTGTGGTGGCCTGCAAAACCTCAGGCCCACCGGGCGCGGTAATTTCGATGGCGGTCATGGTTGAGGGCAGTTCCCCGTTTTCCCAGGACATGGTCTTCTCCTTACAATCAGTGAATCTTCAGCCATCCCGTTATGGATGCATTGCTAAAGACGGTGTCCTTAAAGATGGGTGCAGAGTGGCGCAAGCGCAAACCTGTCGCAGGGTTTCTCAAGCTGCGTGGACGTAAATAACCTGCGTTTTAACGATAAGCTCAGGGGGTGAACGGCAAAAATCGTGCATTTGAAAAAGAGAGAGCGGGCTGCCTTTGCCGCCAGTGAGTTTGAAAAAAGCGCCCGTGACCAGCCGGTGATGCCGGCTGGTCAGCTTCTTTATTTCAGGTGTGTTTTCAGTTCGTAAGCGGCCTGACCAAGCGCAGCCCGCACCGCCGGGACTTCGCTTAAGGCATTCAGCAGACCATAATCATGGATAAGCCCGTTATAACGCGTAACCGTGACGTCTACACCGGCAGCATCAAGTTTGCGGCCAAAAGCCTCGCCTTCATCGCGCAGCACGTCAAGTTCAGCTGTCTGGATAAGCGTAGGTGGCAGGCCCTGCAACTGCTCACGCGTTGCGCGCAGCGGAGAGGCGAGAATATTATTACGATCGCTCTCTTTTGTTGTGTAGGCGTCCCAGAACCACTTCATCATATTGCGTGACAGGAAATAGCCATTTTCATACTGGTTATAGGAGCCGGTATCAAAATGGGCGTCAGTGACGGGCCAGAGCATGACATTATAACGAATCTCAGGCGCATGATGCTGTTTAGCCTGAAGCGCCACGGCTGCAACCATGTTTCCGCCGACACTGTTACCTACCAGCGCCAGGCGTTTTCCGTCAACGCCAATTTCACTCCCGTGTTCAGATACCCAGCGGGTGGCGGCATATGCCTGATTAATGGCAACTGGGAAATGCGCTTCCGGCGATGGCGTGTAATTAACAAAGACCGCCGCCGCGCCCGAGGCTGTCACCAGGTCACGAACGAGGCGTTCGTGGGTCTCAAAATCCCCCAGAATCCAGCCACCGCCGTGGAAGAACATGAAAACGGGCAGGGTTCCTTGCGCATTCAGGGGCTTCACAATGTTTAGTGTCATTTCCCCCCCTTCAATATTTATTGTCCTTTCACTGACCTCTGCTGCAGGCAGTTTCGCGCCCTTCTGGGCATCGATGAGCACCTGGCGCGCTTCCTGCACAGAGCGTTGTTCAATCGGCTTACCTCCGCTGCTATTCAGCACATTCAGGAACTGCTGAACGTGATGTTCAGGTTGCGGTTGAGCGGCAAAGCTATTGATCGAAACGGCTGCCATTGCAGCAGTCAGTAACGCTGACTTGAATTTCATCGTCATACCCTTTTTAAATTTTGTAATATTAAATAGTGCACTATATAAATGGGCGGCATACTCAGGTATTCCTGCCCTGATGCACCTGCTTTTAATGAAAGTGGATACCTGGTACGCCAGCATTTTCGCCACACTGACGGGCCAGGATAAAGCCCCGGCCAGGTGAGTGACCACGGGCTTTCTGGAGGGTAATCGCCAGATTCAGAGGCCCAGATCCGACAGACCAGGGTGATCGTCCGGGCGGCGTCCCAGCGGCCAGTGGAATTTGCGCTCGCTTTCTTTGATAGGCATGTCGTTGATACAGGCATAGCGATGGTGCATCAGTCCATCTTCACCAAATTCCCAGTTCTCGTTACCGTAAGAACGGAACCAGTTACCGGCATCATCACGCCATTCATAGGCGTAACGCACGGCAATGCGGTTATCCGTAAACGCCCACAACTCTTTGATCAGGCGATACTCAAACTCTTTTTTCCATTTGCGGGCAAGAAACGCTTCTGCTTCTTCACGATTGTTGGCGAACTCGGCACGGTTGCGCCATTTCGTATCCAGTGAGTATGCCAGCGAGACCTTTGCCGCATCGCGGCTGTTCCAGCCATCTTCGGCAAGACGCACTTTTTCAATGGCGGATTCGCGGGTGAAAGGCGGCAGTGGCGGACGAACTTCGCTATGGGACATGTTAAAGACTCCTGTGTATGTGGGTATACCCGCAAAAACGGGGTTTAGATACTCAGACATTAAGTTTCTGCCACTGTCCCGCAACGTCCCTTACGCGAAGGGGGATGAGGCCATCACCTCTCTATCTGAGCCGGTGAAGTCTTCCTCAACTACGTTAAAAATTATCTGGCCAGAGGTATTGCTTCTTGTCCATGCATTAATGGTAGAACGATCGTTCTACCTTCGTCAAGCGACTTATTAAAACAACGGTGAAATTTACGCCAGCAAAGGCCTCTGACGGGTGGAGAATCGCTTTCAGTTTCCAGGAAAATTTAATTAAAACAATTGGTTATTTCGTAATGGGGATTCATTTTTTTATTGATGGTGTTCGGGCTAACACCGTGGGTTTAAATTTTCCCGGCCTGTCAGTGTGCCTGTGGTCAAAGATTAAACAGGGGAATTACGGGCGACTGGAAAGGCGGGGCAGGTAATAGCGCGTAGATTTCGGAAAATAAGGCTCGGGATTGTCACCAGCCGGACGAGGGCGGCAGAGCAGAAATAACATCTTCTCTGCCATGCGCAAAGTAACAAAAGCCGGAGTTGTGAAGAGAGGGAGTATTGCCAGAACTACAAAATGTCTCCCCGGCCAGGCTAGTGACCGGGAAGCTGTTAATACCTGAACTCAGGTCAGGCTCAGACGCCCGTTAAGAAACCTGCTCCAGTAACAGTTGCGCTATCTCTCTGGCATCGTCGGCGGCACGGTAATCGCCCATCACACGAGAGATGGTGATAGCACCTTCCACCAGCAGCAGCAGCTTTCTGGCGAGGGAGGACGCGTGGTCAATATTCAGCTGACCGGCAAGCTCAAGGGTGTAGTCGAGTAACTTTTGTTTGTGCATCCTGGCAATCTGGCGAACAGGATCGCTGCTGTCACCCACTTCCCCCGCCGTATTGATAAACGCACAGCCACGGTAGCCGTCTGACTCAAACCAGTCCCGGAGTACGGTGAATATATTCAGGATCCGCCCCTGTGGGGTCTCCGCTTTGTCGCACTCTGCCCGGAACCACGCCATCCAGCGTACATCACGGGCATTCAGCGCGGCGGTAGTCACTTCTTCTTTGTTGGCGAAATAGCGATAAATGCTCTTCCGGGCAACGCCTGAGGTTCTTACCAGAAGATCCATACCGGTGGCATGAATGCCGTTCTGATAGATGAGATCCTCGGCGGTGGCGAGAATTTTTTCTCGCGTAGTCGTAGTGGTGGTGTTCTTGTTCATAGAGTGATGGTAGAACTGGCGTTCTCCTTGGTCAAGTATCAGACAGTCCGGGGGTGACTCGGGATGAGGGTCACGTCAAAACTGAAGCTGACTGTAGAGCGTTACCTCATGGGAGACAATCAGTTTCCTACCCCTCCTCTGAGAAAACCTTCAGCGTGGTCAGGCTCTCGTTCTGTTTCTGAAGGCTGCCACTTTCATGCGGTTGCCACAGGTCGCCATGCTGCACCAGCGGCGGCGATGTGATTTGCTCAGATCATGGAACAGCAGAATGCAGTCGTGGGCTTCACACTGACGTACAAATTCGAATTTATCGTCCGTTATCAGCCTCACCAGGGCGTCGGCGACAGGCCAGAGAAGGCCTGAGGGGTGATGGCAATCAGGCTGAACGTCGACCTGGTACTGCTGCCTGTCCGGAGACCATTGCAGGTTGGTCATCGGGCGTCCTTCCACAAGTATCGCGTTAATGACATGCACATCAGCTGCAACAGCCTGCATCGCTGCCTCTACGACCCTCCTTGCTGCCTGCCTGAACTGACGCGCTGCTGCCAGTAATCCGGGCGGTGCTTCCGTGCCTTCAGATACCACACCTGCCATGACAAGCCAGTCGGTGACGCTGCGATCGTCTACCAGGCAATCATGCCGTGCATCGCCGGTACCGTATTCAGTATTGATGAAATCCAGCGCGAGGTTATCCGCGAGGAAGAGAGGCCGGGAAGCAGTGAGTTGGTTGTCCATATCAATCCGTAACCTATAAATTAATTTTGACAGGTTACCAAATTTATGTGTAACCTTCAAATAAGCAATTTAACGGTTACATAGGGGTTATCATGGTATTATCAACATCCACACTTCGTTCTGCTGGTGAAGCGGCAAAGGTCCATTACCGCGTGAAACAGACGGGTGATGTGAAGATTTTCTATCGCGAGGCAGGCGACCCGGCTTCGCCGACACTGCTTATGCTCCACGGCTTTGCGGGCTCTTCCTTCATGTTTCGTGATCTGATTTCTCGCCTCGCCGACCGCTATCATCTTATCGCGCCAGACTTGCCCGCTTTTGGTTTTACAGAGGCCCCGCCGCGGGGCGAATATGCTTATACATTCAGCCAGCTTGCAGAGACCATCAACCTGTTCACGCAGGCACTTAATCTTGAAAGCTATGCGTTGATGGTTCACGATTACGGCGCCCCTGTTGGCTGGCGGCTGGCTCTGGCACATCCGCAGCGGGTAACAGCCATCATTTCCCAGAACGGCAACGCCTATGAAGAGGGGCTGGGCGATGCCTGGGCACCTATTCAGACCTACTGGCGCGAACCGACGCCCGAAAACCGGGAGGCGTTACGCGGATTCCCGACGCCGGACTCCATTAAATGGCAGTACCTGGAGGGCGTTGCGGATAAAAGCCTTGTTTCACCTGATGGATATACGCTTGAAGGGGCGCAAATAGTGCGGCCTGGCAATGCTGAGATTCAGCTTGATCTGTTGCTGGATTACGCCTCGAATGTGCAGATGTATCCTCTTTTCCAGACCTATTTCCGTGATTATCAGCCACCGTTGTTAGCCGTATGGGGCAAAAACGATCCCTTTTTCCTGGCAGCAGGGGCTCAAGCATGGAAACGCGATCTTCCTGATGCAGACATTCAGTTCTTTGATACCGGACATTTCGCCCTCGAGACTCACGCAGAAGAAATAGCCGTTAAAGTGCGTGATTTTCTCGACAGACATCTGTGCGAGCAGGAATAACGCCGCTTCGGGCTGCGCGACGTTTAAGCAGGAAGTACAGCCTGAACCAAAGGAATAATGAAGGGCGTGAGTGACCAGCACTATTATTCAAAGTGTACCTCATGCCCAGTTCATGCCGAAAATAAGGCAACGTATTTCAATATTATCTGACGCAGAGGAATAACAATGTCACTGACAGCAGGTGTGCAACATATTGGCTTAGCTGTATCAAATCTTGAGGCAAGTGCGGCGTTTTTTACCAAACTGCTGGGCTGGGAGGAAGTAAAACGGCGTGAGGATTATCCCGCTATTTTTGTAAAAGATGAAGCACTGATGCTGACGCTCTGGAAAACACAAACTGAGGCCCCCGTTAGCTTTGATCGTAAAAAGAATGTCGGCCTTCATCATTTAGCGTTGCGGGTTAATAGTAAGGCGGATTTATACAGAATCCTTGATATTTTAAAAGCAAATCAGATAGAAATTGAATTTGAGCCAACTCTTATCAGAGAGGGGCCCTCAATGCATATGATGTGTTATGAGCCAAGTGGGATAAGAGTTGAATTTTACTGTTCAGATGAGCGGAATGGATAACATTATTTATTACTCTGCTGCTGCCCATTACGTGAGAGCCTGATGCCTCCCTCACTCAACCGTAAGACAGCGGTTTGCATGGGGGATGAATGAACGACGCCAGAGGAATACGAGTCACGTGGTTTATCGAGGCGTCCTTGCCTCTTCTGGCACTCCTTGTCAGGCCAACATAGTCTGTTTATCTGACGTTATTCAGGCGCATTGACCTGGGTGAGGACCGCTCCGTCTTCTCCGAGAAGCTGGAGTTTAAGCACTTCACTTTTAATCAGCGGCAGAGGAACCATATTAGGCTGACCACTGTTGCCAACATAGTCAGTGCCGGTTGCTTTCAGAAAGTAACGGACACTCATTTTGCCGCTTTCCAGCGATTTCGAAATGGTGCGAGCCAGTGTTTCGTCGGTGGCCGGAATAAAGCTGATGCGCTCCGTTTTAGACAGGTCGATAGCGCAGTTAGTATGTTTTTCGTAGCCGGTCTGTTCGTTGAATAAAAATTGCTTGCTGTCGCTGTTTACCCAGACCTGAAAACCTGCAACGCCTTTTGGATGCGCGGAGCTCTGATCGTTCGCTTCAATGTAGCGGGTGATAAACACGTTATTTGGTTTTCTGTCGTTGTGGATTAACGTCAGGGTAAAATAGTCGCTGACCTTCGTATCGGTCATGGCATCAATTTTTGCACGCATGCTGTTGATGAAGTCGGTTCGCTCGAAGTGTTCTTCTTTCTTCATCAGCTCTTGTGGCGCAATCAGGAAAGCGTAGTTCTCATCGGGTGAGGTACCAGAAACTTTTTTATATAACCCCAGGCATTGCAGGTTGGTATTAATGGCAGTGAATGCTGCGTCAGCAGGAATGTCGGGAGTTTTATTGACCGCTTGCGCCTGCTGTTTATGTTGGTCAGCAGGGGGAGTATTTTTTACCTCCTCTTTATTATCACAACCTGCAAGAAACAGGGCGGCAGTTAACAAAGATACCGTAGTAAAAGTTTTGGTCTTCAACGTCTTCCTCACTTTAAAATTAACCTACTTAAATTTCCATCTGACAAGTGACGCTCAATAAATGAGCATCTCTCAACCCGTAAAGACATCATTATGTAAAGCTCATGCTGAATAATTTACGCCCGTAACTAATGCGGCACTGATTTATCGGGGAAGTGGGTTCAGCGCTTGAATGTCTGTTTTTGCAATGTTGTTTTTAAGGCAAGCATTGTACTACGCAATTGTCATACTGCTACCTGCCATATTTTTCCCCTCTTTGCAAAAGCCGCACTGCGTAAAGCAACGGTTTCGGTACGCGGAGCGGCGCTAAAGCCCCTGGGCCTGACGCTGCTGTTCCGCGGTACGCCAGCAGGGAGATGAGTCTCATGTTTGTAAGTGCTGAGCATGGAATGACTGCATTAACAACGCTCGGGGAGATCGAGTGCTGCAAGAATGGCCGTTTCCATTTTTTGCGGGGAGGTGAAGGGGGCAAAACGCCTGAGCGGTGTACCATCGCGTCCAATCAGAAACTTAGTGAAGTTCCATTTGATTCGCCCGCCCGGCAAGCCAGGTAATTCGTTTTTAAGATAACGAAACAGCGGGTGCGCTGCGGTTCCGTTTACCTCTACTTTTCCGAACATCGGGAAACTTACACCGTAATTAATGTGGCAGGTCTGGGCGATGTCATCGGCGTCGCCGGGCTCCTGCTTACCAAACTGGTTGCAGGGAAATCCCAGCACCACCAGACCCCGGGCGGAATATTTTTTGTACAGCGCCTCAAGGCCGCCATATTGCGGGGTGAAGCCGCAATGGCTGGCGGTATTAACCACCACAACGACCTTGCCTGCGTAGTCGGCCATAGAGATAAGCTGGCCGTCCAGTGTGATCGCCGTAAATTGATGAAAAGTCTTCATATTATGGTCCTCAATTCCCCCCGTTCGACCGAGATGCTGCTGCATGGCGCGATACAGGTGGGCACAGTATTCATGGGGGCGATGCTACGATTCCGCTCTTTCCTGAGGCTTCGAACGCTACGATCTTCCCTGCTTTGCCTGGGGCATTTTCCGCTGTTCTCAGCGGCAAAGAGTCGTTAACCCCGGTCTTAAATCCCTGAGCCGCTATACTGACCAGTGCAGCTGCATTTTTTAGACGAGGCTGAGCCCGAAAAATTACCTCATACCTACCTTACTTGTTAGCAGGAGAGCAATATGCAGAAGAGTAAAACCCTGAAAGGGCTGATTGCCTTATCGGCAGTAGCCGCATTGTTCAGCACTGCAAGCGTGCAAGCCCAGACGCAGACGAATGCAGCGCAGAGTAACGTCGCAGGTCAGGCAGAATCGAGCACTAAGCTTAGCGCCGGCGACGCAAAAGCGTTAAAAGATATGGCCCAGGCCAATATCAATGAAATCGCTGCCGCGAAGATTGCGCAGGAGAAGGCGCAAAGTAGCGAAGTTAAAGCCTTCGCGGAGCAAATGATCAAAGACCACGGCGACGCGCTGACCAAAGTACAGACGGTCGCCCAACAAAAAGGGGTGGAACTACCGACTGAGCCGGACGCCACCCACAAGACCATGGCCGCTAAACTGGAAAAACAGAGTGGCGAGGCCTTTGACAAAATGTATATGGAAAATGCCGGTACCAAAGATCACAAAATGGTGCTATCGACCCTGAAAAGCGACGCTACAAAGATCAAGGATCCGGATGTGAAGGCGCTGGCCGACGCGCATACGCCTGTCGTTGAGCAGCACCTGAAGTCTGCGCAGCAGATGTCGAAGTCAGCCGATAAGTAATACGTTATTCGACAGGCACAGAATCTGCGCCCTGGACTGCGAGATTAAAGCGCATAGCAGGCAGGGCGGGATCGTTGCATGTTGCATAATGACTGTCGTTCCTGACCGCAGGTTTGCTGACGACTGCATTAACGTAAGGCCGCCATAAGAGAGGCGGCAGGACGAGACATTGCGAAGGACCGCATTTGGTTTAACACAGGCCTGGATAAATCAGCCGTTATGGCGGGCATTCCACTCTTCGCGGGTAATTTCCCATAGTTCGGAGTCAAGCAGACCACTCACATAGGCTTTCTTTTCCGTCCGAATAAGACGCATACCGCTACTGACTGAAATACGCTGGGACCGGCTGTTGTCTGCTGCTTTCGGCGCGCGCAACACTGGCTTATTCAGGGTATTAAACCAGTAATCGGTTGCGGCAATACTTGCCTCACGCATATAGCCCTGCCCCTGATATTCCGGTGCCAGCCAGAATCCGCGGTTATTATCCTCAACGTCGTAAAGACAGATTAGCCCCATGAGCTCGTCAGGCGTTTCACGACATCTGATGGTCCAGAACCAGGCCACGCCTTTTGCCATATCAGGAAGCGCGACGTTATTGACGTAATTCTCTGCGCCATTATCCGGGTAAGGCCAGGGTACTGAGGCGACCATATATCGAACCACCTCCCAGTGTGGGTAGCGTTTTTGAATCTGAACAGCATCCTCTGGGACAAGCGGCTTAAGTAAAAGGCGTTCTGTTACGAGAAGAGGGATTGTCATCGATATATTTCCTTATGTTTATTCCATTCTGTTCAACCCGGGATTCACTACCCTATGACTCTCTTCTGTCAGGGTATACGAGCGGAGACTGCGGTCAACAGGCGTCAGATTTATCGATGCTTCGGCTGACGTGCTCTGTCTTTTCGCCGTGGCATGATCCACGCCTGTTTTGTGCGAGCGAGGCCCTGGCGGCAGCGGTAAACCCCACGGCGGTATAAACCGGGCCTCTCAGGCGGTTACCTGTTAACTGCCGCTTAGCGCCAGAGTGTTGGGTCGGGCCATTCCCGCCAGTGCGGCGTTAGCATTATCGTTCATTCCTTTTGGCGTAACTATCAGGCCAGCAGTAAAGGTTAACGCCTGGTACCTAAGATCCTTGTGGCAATCGCTTTTGCACTCTTGAGCTTTACCTTTCCTGCCTCGGAATGCGTGCTGGATTCAAAGGTTTCAAAGTAAAGGTCGATGTTTTCTGCGGCTTTTTCTATAAATACCTGCGGGAGTTGCGAGCAAATAGACTGAAAAATTATTTCATAAGCTAAAGCACGGCACTGCAGGTCATCAATCACTTCTTCGACTGGCTTCATAACCTCTCCTTGATCAAGGCGGTGATACTCGCTGATAAACAGAAAACTTTCGAAAGCGAGTACCTGGGCGACAGGAATATTTAATGTAGCTGAATAAGTCTGACTTGACAGCATTCGCGCTATTTCAGCGAAAACCAGGTCGCCTCAGAGCGGCGAAAAGAGCATCACCAGGCTGTGGTTAACGAAGCCCGCCCGGGATGCTAAACCTTAAACTATCGCTATGACCACGCGCCAGAAACATAGCGGCGGGTCGGGAATCACACTGACGAGTCCGACTATAGTGGCTTGCCAACGCGCGGAGCGTAAACGGGTACCCAGGACGATGCTCGTGGGGTTTAAAAATCACCCCGTCAGCTACCTGTTTTCTCTGAAAGTTACCTATCGACATTTTAATAAATCTACAATTTTGTATGCCTCTTTTTCGTACATATTGCATCGAATAACTTCCAGCGAGGTAGGGCGACTAAAATAATAGCCCTGTGCAATATCACAATTGTATTTTTTTAATTGTAACAGCTGCTCCTGTGTTTCAACGCCTTCTGCAGTGACTTCCATGTTATAGTCTTTACTTATGCCAATGATTTTTTCAACTATATTTTTTGCAGTTTGTGAGTCATTCATGGCAAAGATGAACGATTTATCAATTTTTATTCCATGAAAAGGAAAACTATGCAGGTGGTACAGAGAGGTAAAACCTGTACCGAAATCATCGATAACTAATCTGATACCCATCTCTTTCAATTCCTGCATTATCTGCAATGCGCGCTCCGGTTTGCATAATGTGATGTTCTCGGTGACTTCCAGTTCGAGGCGAGATGAAGATAAACTGGAAGCCATTAGGGCTTTTTTAATTCTGAGAATTACATCACTGGTTTTAAATTCCAGGGGCGAAATGTTAACTGAAAGGCTAATTTTATCAAAAGTCTGGGCGACTTCCTTGCAGGCATTTTCAAGTACCCAATCGGTAATAGAGGTTATGATACCCGTTTCTTCAGCCAGAGAGATAAACTGATCGGGCATAATGACTCCATGCCGGGGATGCCGCCAGCGCACCAGGGCTTCCACTGAGGTCATGCATGACTTCTTGATATCAAATTTAGGTTGGTAAACCAGAAACAGTTGGTCTTTCTCTATTGCTTCACGTAAATCACTTTCCATTTCCCTGCGCTGGATAATTTGCTTGAACATATCAGATTGATAGATTTCATAGGAGTTCCCGCCTTTGTTTTTCGATTTATACAGGGCGATATCCGAATAGATTAATAAATCGTTAGCTGTCAGGGCATCCTGCGGCGAACGTGCACAACCGATATTCACACCTACAAATATTTGGTTATTATAGACATGATAAGGTTTACTCACCGAATCAATAATTCTCTGACAAAGAGCATCAATATCATTATCCTGGCTGGGGTCAGATACAATAATGATAAATTCATCTCCTCCCTGGCGTGTCACCATGTCTGAATCACTTAAGCAATGGCGTAACCTGTCAGCCACTTCGCTGAGAACGATATCGCCTGCGGCGTGGCCGTATAAATCATTGACTGATTTAAAATCCGTAAGATCCAGACTCAACATTACCAGCGAATTACCCGCTTCGCTTCGGGATTGTAATTTACCTGTAAGAAATTCCTGCATCATTACGCGATTAGGCAGTCCCGTTAATGCATCATGATGGGAGAGAAAGCGAATACGCTCATTCGCTTCCACCTCATGGGTGACATCAGAGGCGGTACCACGAAAGCCCATTGTGCCATCCGGCAACCGTGCTCTCTTTATAGTTAAGTTACAGTAGCGGTTATTGCCCGTCGCGGAAACGTAACGGCAATGAGACAAAGACAAACAGTTACCTGATTGGGTTGGCGTCAGCCAGCCTTTGATTGTGGCATGGTTATCTTCAAAAAAGTCTATTAAGCTTCGCTGAAGCCACTCATTGATACTGTAGCCAGTAATTAATGGGAAGCGCGCAGAAATCCATGTAATCTTTAACGAAGGGTTAGCTTCCCATATCCAGTCAGTCGTTGCATCGACAACGTCTTTAAAGCGTTGCTCGCTATATAATAATTCAGAGCGGCTTTGTTCCAACAAAAATGTCTGTTCATCATTCAAACGTGCTTTCATCATAGCCTTACGGGTAAGATGTAAGGCGAAGAGCGCAGCAGTGACCATGAAAAGAATCAGCAGAGGGATAACCCAGTAAAGTAAATGCTCAGAAGGGGATTTGCTCTGCCACGCAACCGTTAAGCACTCTTCAATATCTGAGGTGCAAATCTTACTCTGATTCAATATGGGATCCGCAGCGTGTGCTGATATTAAATGGAGATCGGTAATGCCGTATTCATCTCCAAGTTTCTGCATTTTCACTGGAGTTAATATGTCGAAAAAAATCATCAACGTATTTTTTTGATTAATATAAGACTCGAATTTAATGTTTTCACGCACAATCCATGCTGCTGCCACTAATGCAACCTGGCCATTAATATTAATCAATTTTGAAATGGTTTTTCCCTTACTTTCATCAAGGGCAGCGAAAAGGCTCCGGGAAATATCTTTTCCTAACCATTTATCCATTGGTACTGTACTCAGTTGCCCATTCTGTATGCTATACTGAGTTTTCCCATCTGGAGATAAAATAAAAACACCTTCGTAGTTAAATTTTGAGTAAAGAGAACTACCAAAATTTTGCTCATTCCAGGCCCAGTTTTTGTTCACGGTGCTTGAAAGGTTATCATAAGCCTCATTCCAGTTTGCATTATCTGTTAAATGCAAACGTAAATTTTCCTGGCGATTATCAAGGGATTTTGTTATTAAATGAGACTTTTCATTATAATCATAGTGATTTAAATCTTTTTTTATCTGAACAAGCGTGAGAATTATGGTTAAAAATATAAATATCATTAAACCCGGGATGAGTAATGTAATTTGCTGGAGTATCTCTTGAGTTTTGCCATCCAGCGAGGGTGGCGTTCTATTATCGAATAAGCTCATGATTAGACCTTGAATTAATGACTCATGAATCCCAAAAAAGTATCTTTGCTTGTCTTATAGAAATCTTAAAAAAGCTTACCAGGCATATAGTTGTGACTCTACTCATTCAAACTATCGTTAACGTTATAAAGTCGCACGGGTGCTGAGTGGTGTGCCGGCCACTATGGTAAATACTGCGCCTGGTAAGAAACGTTACTATAAAGAAGGCCTTAGAGTCGCTTCAGTGAAAATTAAAACCATTTTTATACCCTCCGGTTAAGGAGGGTATAAATATTAAAAGGATTCCCAGTCAGTCCCGGCGCTCGTCACTGCTGCAGGTCGCAGGGAACGTCTGACAGGCAAGGCGGATTTAGGTTTATTTTTTTGCGGTTCAGTGCCAATTTTGAATACTGAAACCAATTGAGAAAGCTGTTCGGCCTGTTGCTCAAGAGATAATGACGCTGCTGATGACTCCTGGACCAGGGCAGCATTTTGCTGGGTAGTAGAATCAAGCTCGGTGACAGCTTTCCCTATCTGGTCAATACCTCTGCTTTGCTCATCTGAAGCATCGGAAATTTCATTCATAATGCCGCTGACATTCGTAACCGATTCGACAATTTGCTCCATAGTCGAACCAGCCTGATTAGCCATTTCGGAACCAAGATGCACGCGATTGACTGACTCTTTGATCAGAACTTCAATTTCTTTCGCAGCCTGCGAGCTTCGCTGCGCAAGATTTCGTACTTCTCCGGCCACCACCGCAAATCCGCGACCTTGCTCTCCCGCGCGCGCTGCCTCGACTGCAGCGTTCAATGCCAGAATATTCGTCTGGAATGAAATGCTGTTAATAACATTAATGATATCTGTAATTTTATTAGAACTTTCAGTGATGGTTTCCATTGTGCTGACCACATCCCAGACAATTTTTCCACCAGCGCGAGCATGTTCGGCGGCGACCCCGGCAAGCTGGCTTGCCTCACGGGCGTTATCAGCATTACGTCTGACCGTAGAGGTCAACTCTTCCATACTCGCAGCCGTTTCGACCACTGCCGCTGACTGCTCTTCCGTACGGGAAGCGAGGTCAACATTGCCAGCCGAAATATCAGAAGAGGCGCTGGCGACGTGGACAACAGATTCTTTGATTTGGGCGATCATTTCCCGGAGCTTATCGTTCATTATGCCCATCGCGATGGTTAACCGCCCAAGTTCATCTTTCGACTGAGGCTCAATAATCGCAGTGAGATCGCCCCCGGCTATGCGTTCAGCAAGCGTCAGGTTATGTTTGATCTGGCGGGTCATCTGCCTTGTCAACAGCCAGGCCACGAGCAGTCCAGTTATTACTGCGCAGACGGCAACCAATGCCATGGTTAACATTACGTTTTGAATGACATCAATATTTTTTTGTGTTTGCCCTGCAACAAGATCGGTCGTAATTGTGTTTATTTTATCAGCCACACCTGTTAACACCGTAGCTGCTTTCTGGGATTCAATTAAGGAATGACTATAGGCCTCTACGTTTTCACGCATGAGCTTGAGATACTTTAACGCCTGTTCCTTTGCCGGGAGAGAAAGGACGATGTTTTCAGAATTTATCAACTTTAATGCAGCATTGTACTCCGTCATAAAGTCGTCCATCCCACGTTTCCCGGTGGAGGACTGTATCTCATACACGGACATTCCCATCTCATTCAAATCGACAAGTAACGACACTTCATCTTTAGAAATGCTTTGCTGCTGGAACAGGAGGGCACTGTATTGAACCAGTGGTGCTTTCGAATCCTGTGAGGTCAGTTGCGCTGCTTTTTGCTTTGTCAGGGAGTCTAACTGTACAAAGCTGTCACGCTGACTGGCGTAAAGAGGGATGGTATCGCGCAGTTCCTTAAATAAGATCCCTGCATCCTTATCCCAGGTGAAGTTTTGACCCTTAAACGCAATTTGATCCATTTTGCGGATGGCTGCTATATTATTCTGCAGGGCCGCATCTTCATGATTAAGCTGGTATATCAAACGATTACGTCTTGCCGTGTTCAGTTCGTCACTAATTTCATTAATGAGTTTTCCCTTAAGGGCATGATTGCGGATGGTGTCAGACTGAACAATACTGATCAAAGAAGAGAGTACGATAATAATTATTAAAACCGTAAAGCCACCAAATAGTTTAGCAGCCACAGGAAGGTTTTTTAGAGATGGTAGTAGCTGAGCCATAGAGGGTTCCTCGTTAAAATACCTGGTTTTCTTTAATTATCTTTATGTTACGGAAACTTTCACTCTACTGTTTCGCGTAGTGTAAATGCTGGGTCTAATATTCATTATGAATTGACTCATCTTGTCATCGGCCGTGTTTGATAAAACATTAATATTATCTGTAAGAAGCATGATGCAAGGTTTGTTTCTTTTAATATTTTTTTCTGTATTGCATAATATATGTGATCTGTTTAACACTCAGTAAATGCCACCCTGATAATAATTAGCATGAGAAGGGTGTTAACCTTAAAAACATCTCAATGATAATACTGTCAATCATTCTCGCAGCGAACATTTCCGGTCAATTGCAAAAGTCCCTGTTCAAATCTTCCGATATTTCGTCTCTTTACTATGAGTGGCTACAATCACCGTTAACATAATGGCGTTCTGCCTGGAGCACACGACTGTTCCTGAGCAGACAGAGCGACACCCAGGTGAAGTTATTACTTAAAAAATCTATCTTTTTGATATCTATCATAAATACACCCAGATTGTTGTCGGGTGTCCATGACCGATAACCCCTTGCATTCTCAGATGATAAACACCGGAATCACGCTTTGCACAGTGTTCGCATACTTTTGCACTATAACGAAAAAATTAAATCAGCCAGCTTTCCTGGAAAAGTAAACTTAAATTAAATTATTTTGGTGCATGTAAAAAATAACATTCATGTCGCAAACAGATAATAAAGGCCTGGTTATTGAAATCAAGCAAAAACGGCAGTATTTTTTAATTGCTTATACATCAATTCAGAACCGCAATAATGCAGGGCTGATTATGAGCAAACCTTAATTTTACCTTAAGAAATTAGGTCGCCACCATGATTTTTAAGCGTAGTGTGAGCCCCGAAGATTTAATTTTAATGCAAACGGTAAAGGAATTGCTGCTGGAAGAAAATCTTACTCATAGCGAGCTAATAAATAGCATCGTCAGTAAAATGCAGGTGTCATTAAATGAAGAACACCGTAAAACCTGCTCATCCTTGATCCGTGACATCTGGATATCTCAGGCGTTCAACGCAGAAAAGGAATCCAGTAAGGGTTCTCTATCCGGGAATAACAGGCTTGTAAACATAAAGCGTGGAGCCTTCAACCCGAAACAATGAATACAACCGGGAGCAAGGTAGCTTCTTATATATCATTTAACTTAAGGTGCAGAGTTATAGGGCAGGTAATGTCGCTTGCCCTTTTTTATGAAATACCTGGCTGTATGCCTGCTTAATAACAGCGTATAAGTGCATCACACTCCGCCGCTGGCAACACCTGGCGCGTAAAATCTGAGCTGTTTCTTTGCTTTTACGCAGGAGTGTTGTTTGCGGTCGCGGTTTTGCTGGCGTGATTAGCCAGGCCCCTCACTTCCCGCTGCCAGCAGCGGAACCAGCACATCGCTAACCGGAACTGGAATGCCATGAGCATGACCGTAGCGTTGTATCACGCCGTTACGGATATCCCATTCCATCGGGCGATTAGCCTGCCGGTCGGCCAGAATCGAGGTGCCTAAATCGGCGGGGGCGCGTTGAAAACCCTCTATGATCTCCTCCACGATACGATCATCCAGTACCGCCCCTTCTGCGCGAGCTACCGCCAGACACTCATGCAGATAAGCGTGGGCAAGCGTGCTGACGTCCTCGCGGGAAAACATACCGGCACGGCGATTTGCCAGAACCATCAGGCCGGCTACCGCATTTTGTAAAAGCTTGCGCCAGGCCACAGAACAAAAATCGTCGGACAGCTCAACGCTGCATGAGGTGCCGCTCAGGGCCTCTGTCACCCGTTTTGCCTGCGGAACATTCGGTAACGTCAGACGCGGTTTAGCGCGTAGCCAGACCGATGCATCAGGTTCACGCTGAGCCGGAAACCAGACCACCGACGGCAGTACCGTTGCGCCATTGACCAACCCTGCAAGTTGAGCTTTTTGTTCAACACCATTTTGCAAAGCGCAGACCACCGTATTTTCATCGCATAAAACGCACAGCCACCTGGCAGTGTCGGCGTTCTGAGTCGTTTTTACCGCCACGAAAACCAGGCTCATGGGGTGTTTGATGGTTGCGGGATCGGTTAACACCGGACCGGGAACAACAATTTCGCCTTCATCATGACGCAAGACTAATGTTGAATGCGCGGAGCGTCCGCAAAGTAGCGGCGTCCGGCCTGCTTCATGCAGTACCGCCGCGATAGTGGTCCCTATCGCACCCGGTCCAATCAGCGCAGTGGCTGGAAAGTCTGACATTGAACCTTCTCCTGATCTGCTATGCCATGGTCAAACAAGAGATGAACCACTGGCAGATGCCCGGCAGAGGGCGTTTGTAATGTGGCCTCTGTTGCGTATAACCCGTTTCAACTTTTTCAGGCGTAAGTAAGGCTAACCATATCTGAAAGTGTAGGGGAGAATGACAGCCTTAACGCTCTGTCAGAGCATATTTTATCTTTTAATAGCAGGAGCACGGCGTGGGGGATTTTATTTTCGGATCAAAAATGCCCAGAACGTAACGTCGCAGGGGAGGGGTAATAATGCATAAGCACGATTGAAAACGTAGCGGCAGAGACGCCAGTGGGTGACTCTTTTTAACGTTATGGAACTCTTTTTTTGCAGTTTCAGGACCAGGTCTGATTAACCGGTATTAAAACAAGCTATCCGCATGATAATGGCGTATGCTTAGGTTTAATGTAACCAATCAACCTTAACCGTGAATATTATCTAATTTCATTCGTATATTCATGGCGAATTGCACTTTAGTCCACATGATTATGCCTGATGATGAATTCTCATTTACTCCTTGGGTTGTTAAGAATATATCTTAAACAAGGGGTTGGCGTGAAAAATGAGAATGTAATAATTGGCGAAGCGATAGAGTTCCTGCTCAGTACACGCCCACGCGAAGAATTTAGTAGGGAAGCATTAATTGAGCATTTGAAACGTCAGTACGCCCAAAAATATGAATCCAGCGCATCGTTAGAAGAAATTGAACTTTATGAGCGGGCGCTTAAGTCGGTTATGTTTACAAAAAAATGAATGGCACGTCGAAAATAAGGCAAGGATTTTATTTTTACGACGTTATTATGTCAGCTTTCAACTATTACCTTTTTATAGAAGAAAGATTGCTAGTCATAGAGTCTGGCAAAAACATCCGCTTCGCTATAACCTACCTGATGTCGTGAAAAACCATAATCTGAGAAAGATGAGCGTCGTCTGGAATGCAGGATCTTATAGATAAACGGGTACCACAGGCCGAGCATAGCGCGCCATGTGGGGTATCTTTGTCTGCACTGAAGGTAGTAAAAATAAATTTCTTACAGTTACAGACCGGACATGTAAATTTAATGTTAGGAATAAATTTCTCCTCGCTGTTGCGTTATCACTCATTGTATCACTTCGCTTTTTGCTTAAAGGATATATCGAAGGAAAAATATACCACTGACATCCATAAATTTTGTCAGCTCTGGCAAAGACACCCTGGCAGGACGACGATCATGAGCACGGGTAAAAATGCATTGTCAGCGTTAAGGTATTAAAAAACCCGCAATAAGCGGGCTTTATGATTATCAGCAGAGCGTAATAAGGGGGCCTTAGACAGGACCGGTTTTTCACCTCTACACGATAACAGGGTCTTGCTTACAGCGCGGTAACGTTAGCCGCTGCCGGGCCTTTTGCACCATTTTCAATGGTGAAAGAAACCTGCTGACCTTCATCCAGAGTTTTAAAGCTATCACTTTGAATAGCAGAGAAATGTACGAATACATCTTTGCTGCCATCGTTAGGGGTGATGAAGCCAAAACCTTTATCGGAGTTAAACCATTTTACTAAACCAGTCATTTTATTAGACATAGATACTTCCTTAGTTGATGAGCCACGCGAGGCGGCGATGATGGCCTGTAATAAAAGAGTTACTTACTTGGCGCTTAGGAGAAGGCTCACGAAGAAGAGTATCTTTGGATAACACTTGAACTGAGGACTGCTTTACTAAAACTGCGTTCATAAGGTCTGTATTCCAAACCGGTAACGTCATTAAGGCACAGTAATTTTTATTTAGCAATGTTTAACTTTTTTTATTTTAACCGCTCACACGCCCGGATGGCTAAATGTCTGTCGGTTTCTCGCGGTGCGCTTAACATCCGCTTTGTCTATGCTTTTAAGTTTTTACTTAACCTTACGAAAAAACGTCTGGATGCAGTGACTGTTATGAGAGGTATATATTTGCCGCTACCGGTCCGCTAAGACCATTGATGCGGCAAAACTCAACGCGAATGCCTGGCAGGAGTTGTTCTGATTCACTGGTATTGAAAGCTGAAATATGCAGAAGAACGTCTTTTCGACCATCTGATGGGGTGATGAGCCCTTTACCACTGAGGCTGTCAAAGCTTTTGACAATGCCTGTCATTTTACGAGACAACGATGTTCCTTTTATGTAAACCCGGAACAACTATACGCTAAAATTAATACATTGCTACTCTTTAGCTTTTTATAAGCCAGGTCGCCTGACCAGTTGCCGAAAAAATTTGTTCGATCGGTCACGAAAGAGAGTGAACAACATTGCCAGATGAGTCGATTACTGAATCATTCATCTTTACACCTGGCATGAACGTTCTGTCAGAAACGTGGGGCAGATTTAAATAATTTATTGCAGTATGGGCAGACAAGCTGGGCACCTTTCTGAACCCGGCTGAAGCTATGTTCAGAATCTTTGGCACAGTTAGGGCACGGGCATTTTACTAAATGGTTACGGCGGGTTAATGCGTCTTTACGTCCGGACATAGGCAACTCCTGATATGAGGGGGGCCTACCATACACGTTTAATCAGGCTACTGCTTAGATTTATTAACCTCTGGGTCATATTTAAAAATGCAAGACCTTTCGCCAGGCATGTGTCATTGGCCCAGCGTCGCCTGGTATATAAACAGCCACGTCGTTTTGTTCTGGCGGATTTTCTACCAGCCACGTAACTCGGGGTTGATGCCGTGCAAGGGCAATATACCTTTTCTTAAAACCGGTGAAGGTCGATTGCCGCTACTGGTAAGCAAGGTCAAATTCTTACGGCAGCAGCCACTCTTTTAGAAGAACGATCTTCATAGCCGATAACCGAAGCCTGCATTCAGAAATGTTGACGGCTACTGACTGAAAATCAATGAGGCGTTTTTACGCTCAGGGAGTATAACTGGCGGCAGTGGAGGCGAGTAACCGAGGTGTGATGCTTATAAACAGCAATCTGCGGTAATTGCGACCAATCAGACCTGGTTGTTGCCTTGAATAACGTACCTGCCAGGCCTTAAGAAGAAGATAACCTGCCATGTTTCTTTAAAACTGATAACCCTGATAAAATTGTGCCCTACGAGAGTACTGAATGTCCCACGCGCCGAACATCCAACCTGATTTAAAACATATGTTCAGATGAAAATAGATTCAGCGTAAAACTATGTAGTTTCTGGGGGACGAAAAATCCTTTTCCTCGATCCACCTGTAATAACCACAGGAAGGGGCAGAATAATTATTCAGGAAACATCCTAATTTCAGGTAAACGGTGCGGTGATGAACTGACCTTGCAGATCGTGAGAAGGTAAACAGCACGTCAAAGTGATCGAGAATATCAGGACATATTCTGAAGTAATGTATGGTCAAAGCGAGAGAAAGGCGTCTGGCAAAGGGAAATGATCGTAAAGCGAAGAGGGTGTAAGAAAGAGAAGTGGGGAGAAAAAAACGCTCCCCACTAAAAAAATCAGATTGCGAAATCTTCGAGCTTTTTGCCTTGTTTAATCGCGGCAGTAATTGCTTTTGGCGTACGACCCTGGCCTGTCCAGGTTTTCTCGCTGCCATCTTCATCAATATACTTATATTTAGCCGGACGCGGCTCACGCACTGACTTACGCTTGGTAGTGGTGGTTTTCAGAGAAGAAAGAAGTTCAGTTGGATCAATACCTTCTTCCAGCAATTTCTGACGGAACGCAGCCAGTTTTGCTTCTTTCTCTTCAAGTTCGCGCTTCTGTGAAGATTCTTCTTCACGACGCTCTTCAACAATAACAACCAGTTTTTCTAGCATCTCTTCGAGAGATTCAAGAGAAACTTCGCGAGATTGCGCGCGAAGGGTACGAATGTTGTTAAGGTTTTTTAGTGCTTCTGACATCACATTACTCCTTGTCCTGGAAATTAAAATCTAACAAAACAATTTTTAGTTATTATTGAGTAAAAATCAATACCACAATAGAGAGTAATTCCGCTATACCGCATTATTTTTTTACTCATGCTCAGTTTTTAGCATCACGATATATTTTTTGCAGAGCGATATCCGAGTGCAGAGGTATAAATATGATACCGCGCTCCATAAAAGCGCAGCCTGATGCTTATATCCTGCAATTTCGTAGGTCTTTTCCGTCATTATGTGAGCGAGCGAGAAATTTTTTGTGCCTCAGGCTAAAAAATTTTGCGTTTTTGGGTGCTATTTTTATTGGTGCGTTGTGGGTGATGATACGCCTTGCGCATGTGCAGGCAAGAAAGGCGGCGTTGTGCACGCTACCTTCGCCGCTTCGCTATGGCGGAATAATGATACATTTTTTTCCAAAGCTGAAGATTGCCATCTGGCGACGTTACGTCGTGCGTAAGGTGAAACACATTGCAGAGTAAAAGTGTTTTGCACGTTAAGGCCAAACGGAGTTTTCGTTGTAACATCGGTTTCTTTGTAAACACAAGACTGCATGTTATTTATGCAGTCTGTTTTTGGCGCGAGAAAAGGCGTTACGCTGTGTGAATGACGGTAGCGGAAATGAGAATAATGAATAACGGGCAAATGATTGACTGGATTTATAACTTAGATTTGCGCTGTTTCCAGATTGCGATGGCGTCATTGATGTTGTGGGTGACGATATCGCCTACTTTTTCGTCATTCAGGTAAACGTCATAGTGGTCCTGATTGAACCTGAAGACAATTATTTCCCCCTGATAACGGACCCGTTTCTCCTTGACCGTAATGCCTCGGCTGCGCATAGCGATTTTTGCGATGGGGTCTACTTTCCTGTCTTTCATGTGGTGATCGATGAGCCTCTTATTATCATGTGTCGTATCCGGGCTGGCGCGCAGGCGTCATGATATTAATTTTATATGCCCGGCGAGAAAAGACCATTAATGTAAAAAGAGTATGGCAAAGAAAAATAGTGCCTGCTGATGTAAATCTTAAGGCTTTCTTAATCGAGACGTGTTCTCTGCATTCCGTCTTGAGGGGAGCTTTTTCAGGTTCTCAGGGCAGGAAATTAATCGCGAAGTAATGGCTGAGAATTATTCTGATTCTCATTTCGTAAAGTACGCTATCCCTCCAGCATTTATCAGGCGCAGAGGGAATATCCTGGTAGCGAAGCATTGCAATTACGCTCTCTTTAATCAATAACGCAGAGACTCACCACCAGGAATAAAAATAACCTTTAACCCGGTCAAAATAATCACTGCACCGGTGAGCGACGCTCATCGCCGGATATCACTAACAGGTTTTACCCGGCATGAAGTTAAGCCCCCATCCGGCGAGGGACAGGGGAAGATGAGGGCGAAAGACGATCAGATAAACCCATCGTCGTCGTTACTGGTATCAAAATCATCGTCACTGCTTTGATCAAAGAAGGGGTCTCGGGTGTCCTCACTGAGGCCGTCCACGCGGTTATCCGAAGCTTGCAGGAAACTGTCCTGACTGGGGTCGCCCCAGGAGTGATCGCGTGTGAAATCCGCTTCCGGTGTTACCGGGGGTTCAATGATATTCACTATCTCTTCCGGCTGAGCGTGATGAAACATACTGGTCAGCATATCGGCCAGCACAACCCCGCCCGCGACCCCGGCCGCCGTTTGCAGTGCACCAGACATAAACCCGCCCGCACGAGAGGGCGCAGCCGGTGGCAACTGTGTGCCGGAAGCGGAGTATGGTGGTGGTGTGCCGGTGTTGCCCTGCTGGGCCTGGGGCTGGGTTTTCCCGCCACCAAACAGGCTACTGAGAAAACTGCCGCCAGCAGGTTGTTGCGTTTTAAGCGTGGCGACCTCGTTTTGTAATGCCTGTACCTGGTCATGCAGCCGCGTTAATGCAGCCTCCTGAATAAGGATCGACTGAGCCATGTAATACGCGGCGGCGGGTTGTTGCCTTACATATGCTTCAATTATCCGTTCGGCTTGTGCATCCCTTGCACCGCTTTGCTGCTCCGCTTGTTTCAGACGCTGAAAAAGCCCCTCGATAAGCCGTTGTTCTTCGTGTTGCATAGCGAAAACCTCAAATGCAGGGAAGGTGATGAGCGCCGCTTGCGCTCACCGGATAAGGTAGATGTTAGCTTATGGTTAATAAGGGAAGAACAAACGGAACATCAACAAGGCGTAAAGCGTGTCGGGAGGAGGATGTCGTTAACTGAACATTGCGAGTGAGAGCGTGCTGCAGTAAGTGGAATGAAAATTTGCATCATTTCAAAACGAGGCCTTTCTTTAGCGAAAGTCATTATCGTGCTAACCATTTTTTGGTATAACAACTTTTTCATCCTGTCAGACCTTTGCATCGGCAAAAGGTTATTTATGCTAAGGGCACATTATGGCCTCGTCTGATACCGCTCAGGCAGAAACCGCTCGGGAAGGGGCAAAAGATCCCAAACGAATTTCCGGCGTGGCGCTACTGGTTGCCAGCGCATTTTTTATGGAGTTTCTTGACGGGACGGTCATTGCCACCGCCCTGCCGGACATGGCGAAAGCCTTCGGCGTCTCCGCCATCGATCTGAATATAGGCATCAGCGCCTATTTACTGACGCTGGCTATGCTGATTCCCGCGAGCGGCTGGATCGCCGAGCGCTTTGGTGCCCGCACCATCTTCAGTCTTGCAGTTGGAATTTTCACCCTGGCTTCGCTGCTATGTGGACTGACCCACAGCGTGACGGAATTTGTGTTGATGCGCATTTTTCAGGGGGTAGGCGGGGCAATGATGGTGCCGGTCGGGCGACTTGTGGTACTGCGCACTACACCAAAAAACCAACTGATTAAAGCCATTGCGACCCTGACCTGGCCGGCGCTGGTGGCCCCGATTATTGGTCCGCCACTGGGTGGTTTTATTACCACCTATGCCAGCTGGCACTGGATCTTTTTCCTGAATGTCCCGCTTGGGATCGTGGCTATCATTCTGGCACTGCGCATGATGCCTGGTCTTGCGGAGGAGGAAAAACGTCCGTTCGATGTTCAGGGATTCTTCGCTACCGGTATCACGATGTTGTGCCTGGTCGCGGGGCTTGAGATGTTCAGTCAGCAGCATGTCAGCCTGTGGCAGGCGGCGGCAACGCTGGCGGCTGGACTGATGGCCCTGGTCTGGAGCTTACGCCATCTCCGCCGCGCGCGCGCGCCGCTCGTTAGTCTGACGGCGCTGGCGGTTCCCTCTTTTCGCATTACCATGCGTGGCGGATTCATACTGCGCGCCACGATCAGTTCAGCCCCCTTTATGCTGCCGCTCATGTTCCAGGTAGGTTTCGGGATGAACGCTTTCGAAGCCGGTGCGCTGGTGCTGGCCGTGTTTGCCGGAAACCTCGCCATGAAGCCCGCTACCACGCCGCTGATTCGCCGTTTTGGTTTCAGACGGCTGCTGATTGGCAATGGGGTCGTCTGCGTGTTGTCTCTCTTCTTATGTGCTTTTCTGGCACCCGACTCGCCGCAACTGCTCACTCTGACGCTGCTGTTTATCGGTGGGCTGAGTCGCTCAATGCAGTTTACAGGGATAAGTTCCCTGGCCTTTGCCGAGGTGCCACCCGGCGAGATGAGCTCGGCTAATACCCTGTTTAGTACCTCGCTACAACTGGCCAGCGGATTAGGGGTTACGCTGGGCGCGCTCAGTATCCGGGCCGGGGGGTTGCTTACCGACTGGCTGGGTTATGAAGATATTCAGGGGATGGCATTCAAACTTGGGTTTGTGATTATTGCGCTTATCACGGCCATTGGTTTGTACGATATGACCCGTCTTAACGCCGATGCGGGCAGTACGGTTTCCCAAAAAGGCTGAGCAGTGAAGGGGCTGAAACAGGGCCCGCTTAAACAACGGTTAGCGAGGAGCGTACTGGCACTTATGAACACTGCTCATTAATTCATGTTTTGTTGCATTTTGCCGGTTTTAAGTCGCAACGCGGACGAACACGGTATTTACAGAGCGAAAGGCCGTTTCGGTTTTGTCTTAATTGCCATTATTGTAATGAATAAGTAAAACACTTACATTAATCGCATCCATGATGGGTGCGTTGTCATGCAGTAATATTGCAGGTGGAAAATCCCGCCTGGCCCGGCTGACCGGGTGGAGAAAGGCAAGCGGATCATAACAATGAACGATAAAAATAAGCAGGTGATCCTGCAAGACGACGACATTCATCATCTGTATGCACTGCTGAATGACAATTCAGATTGGGTGTGGGAAGTCGACGCCCAGGGACGCTATACCTGGTCTTCAGAAGTGGTCACCGACTTGCTTGGTTATCCTCCCGATGAGGTGATTGGCAAAACGCCGTTTGACTTTATGCCGCCAGGTGAAGCAGAACGCGTTGCGCGGACTTTTCTGGAAATTGTGGCGGAAAAAAGGGCATTCTCGGGACTGGTCAATCGAAACAGACGCGCGGACGGGCGCGTTGTCGTCCTGGAAACCAGTGGTATTCCCTTATTTGATGATAAGGGGGAGCTTCGCGGTTACCGGGGCGTGGATCGTAATATTTCGAATCTGGGGGAGCGAGTTCTCCAGCTTGAAACCATCTATGACACCACGCCAGTGGCGCTCTGCATGATAGACAGATACGGGTATCTTGTGATGTCTAACAAAGCAATGGCGCGTCTGCTGCACAATAATACTGACGAGCTTCTTCAACGGCACTTTTCAGAGTTGATGCCTGAATTCTGGCACCTTTTCGAAGAAGATTTTGCGCTGGCCGATATGGGAGAGTCCATTCCCGGCCGCGAAATCATCTGGCACGATCGTTGTTATGATACGCAGTCCGTTGCTGTCACCGACGCGAGTAGTAATGTGGTCGGACTGTCGGTTACCTGGGTGGATATCACCGCGCGGCGTCAGGCAGAACAGAAACTGGCCGGAGCCAATCAGGTTTTGCAGCGTCACGCGCAACACGATCACCTGACCGGATTATTTAACCGGCGCTACATGGATGAGTGCCTGCTTAACGAGATTGCCCGTTCCAGTGAGCTACAGTACCCGCTCTCCATATGTCTGGTGGATATCGATTTCTTTAAGCTATTTAACGATAGCCAGGGGCATCAGGCCGGGGATGAGTGTTTGCAAACGGTTGCCCGCTCCCTGGTGTCATCTCTGCTTCACAGAGATGACAATGTCAGTCGTTATGGGGGGGAGGAGTTTCTCGTCATCCTTCCCGATACGAATAAAGCCGCTGCACTGACGGTTGCAGAGCGTCTTCGTGCGCAGATAAATGCGCTCAAGCTGCCGCACTACTCGAGCCCGCTGGGGTTTCTGACTATCAGCATCGGGATAGCCACGTTAGATTGCAGCAATAAATTGCCCCATGACACGCCACAGCACATGATTGCCAGTACATTGATAAACCGCGCGGACAATGCCCTCTATGCCGCAAAAAAACAGGGGCGTAACCGGGTTGTCGTGGCAGATTAACCCAGAACAGCGTACGCGCGCTCATCGTAAAAAATGCCCCTTCTGAAAGAAAATCCATCCCTTCAGAAGGGGAGACCAGCTGGCCATTCGTTACATAAGCCTATCCAAAGTAGTGAGCTGGTTTTCAAAATCCCAGCTGTATCACTATTTTTCATGAATAAATGGAATGGACTCATTACCCTTATGAACAAATAAAAGCGGGGTAACGCCTGGCATTAATACTTATCGCTATGTAATTTATGATGAAATAAAACCTGGGTGAACGCTATTTCAACTCATGATGCGAGCGACGGTTGAGTTTTCGTTATGAATTTTGCACGGTTTTTTTCGACATCTTCACTCTGTTGACGGTTCTCACAATAAAGCGCGGTGACGATATCTGCCTTGATTTGGTAGCCCCGATTATCTACCCGAATAATAAAGTCGTCTTCAATACCTATCATGCTTAGGGTCAGTTTAAGATCCTGCATGACCTGCCACAACCGCGGTGCCGATGAGCGCAGACCGTGTTTGTCCCAGACCTGGGACATCAGCCTCTGGGTGGTGATAACACCTTTACCGCCATGTGCCAGTAAAAACATCAGCAAACGCAATTTTGTATCACGCAGGGGGATGCGGTCTCGTTTACCTGGACGACTGCGGCCGCTGACATTAATAAGATGTTTATGAATAAGATCCAGTTGGATATCCTGACCGATAATATATCCAAATAATGTTTTGTTCATTATTCATTTCCTTTATATATGTAACTGCATCTGGTCACGAAGTGAACATAAAGAAGCGGTAGTATACGAATTAAGTACATGCGGGAAAATATAAGAAATACGTCAGTTTATTAACGTGCTATTCATGTTGGCTGGTATGTATTATTTAAAGTTATCAGTCGAGCCCGTTAAAGCGCTATATATATTTCAGGGAAATGTGTTTCTCCAGGTCTGGCATCGCTATTGTGGCGACATGTGTTTTTTCTTTACGTAAATTTAAATAAAAGTAAGAAAGACTCGTTTGTAACTCATTGTTTTACAGTTAATTAATATTAGTTCTATTTAAAAAACGTGAAAAAGCTGAAAAATTTTCTTGAAAACTGTTGATGAAGAGATTGATTTAAAGCAATAAAAGAGCATACGAGAAATTTTTAATTCTACATGTATTTAATGTTTTGGATTTATCGTCTGGTTTCTTGCGGTTTTTATAGTGAAACATTTTTAGGGTTTGATGGATTATGTGTGTATCACATTTAAAGATAAATTTGTGCCCGAGAAGATGGCGATGCATAAGAAATCTCTTACTGGTTCCGACCTGTCTGTCGCTGCAAGTGTTATGACTGCACTGCCATCTTTATCTGCTTACTCATTAAGCAAATGGACGTTTGCAATTTTTATCTCAATTATGGGACATCACAATATGAAAAAGCTTCTGATTGCATCATCTGTGCTGGCTGCACTGGCAATGGGCGCGGCACATGCAGGTACCGAAACCACCAACGGCGGTACCATTGAATTTATCGGTGAAATCACCGACAGCACCTGTTTGGTCTCTGTTGCAAACACTGATAACGCTTCAGGCCCGGCGCGCACCAATAATACCGTTATTCTGCCTACCGTACCGACATCGCAACTGGCGGCTGCAAGCGACACTGCAGGGCGTAAGGGCTTTACGTTGTTAGTGGGCAGCAACCCTTTTAACAGCACAACGTGCAATCTGGGTAAAATCAGTGAACGAGATGTAAATGACGTGCCGACAGGTAACGTCATTAACATCACTAAGGTGCGTGCGATTTTCGGTGGGCCGCTTGGTGCTGGCAGCATCAATAACTCCGTCAACCCTACCACGGGATATGATTCAGCCTATTACAATAACGTTAATACAACGTCCGGTAATTTGCTGAACATTGCTGACATGGTTAACACCGGTGCCAATTCCACTGACCGTACCTGGCCAGCGACGACGGGTGCGAATGCTTACCCGAGTGCAACCAATGTTGAATTGCAACTGCTCGATAGCAACCTTGCCCCAATTAAAGTAGGGGATACAGCATCGCAAAAAGCCTCATCTTTGTTTACCTCCTTTGGTAACACGGCTCCAGCTAAACCTAGTACCCAGGTTGGGTTGCAATATTATGTTCAGTATATCGCCACTGGTACAGCTACTCCCGGTATGGTGCGTGGTTTCGTAAGTTACGATCTGGATTATCAATAATACAAAATGGGGCAGCAATGCCCCTTTTTCCAACAGGAGCATTTATGGGATTGCGTCATTGTATTAAATGCGCTGTGGTAGCCCTGGTTGCCTTAATTACCTGCGGAGTACACCTGGCGCAGGCGAGTGTTGTATTAAGCGGTACGCGCGTGATTTATCACGGCAAGAAAAAAGAAGTAACGGTCACGGTTACCAACAATAATGCTTCCCCAGTATTAATTCAAAACTGGATGGATGCCGGCAAAGAAAAAGCCATACCAGGGAAGATTGCGGTTCCGTTTGTATTAACGCCGCCAATTAACCGTGTGGATGCAGGTAAAGCACAGACATTACGTATTACCTACTTAGGTTCTCCACCGCTGCCCCAGGATAAAGAGTCCGTCTTCTGGATTAATGTGCTGGAAGTACCGGCAAAAGCTAAAGGCATTAAAGCCGATCAGAGTCGGCTCAATATCGCCTTTCGTTCACGTATTAAGATGTTTTACCGTCCGGAAGGGTTAAAAGGCAACGCGTTTCAGGCAATTAGCCAGCTTAAGTGGAATGTCGCCAGTGACGGTGGTGTGGATGTGACTAACCCGACGCCCTATTTCGTCTCATTGCAGGTTTTACAATATGGCAAGGAAATTTTGGAAGGAAAAATGATTGGGCCGGGAGAGGCTCAGCATTACAAATTCCAAAATGCGAAAGTAACGGATTTAAATAAATTAAATTACCACGCTATTAATGATTACGGTGCGCTCACTGAAGCCAAAGCACAAAAATAAATAATATCAATACCTCTGCGCTTTGCGGTTAATGGATTAACGGATTTCTGGAGTGGTCTTATGGATTTGTCTAACGCCAGATGTAAAATATCGCCATTTCGTGGCCGGTTGTCACCTGTGGCGTTGTCATTATTAATGGCCTTCCCGGTATGGGGGGAGGAAATAGCCAGTAAAGACGTGGAAGAGATTGCAGCCGCAAACCCGGATGAATATTCGCGTAATGTGGTCGAATTTGAAGACGATCTGTTACGCATGATGGGTCACAATAAAGTGGACCTTGATCGCTTTGCCTACGGTTCCAGCGCTTCGCCGGGAAAATACCGCATCAGCGTATACCTCAACGACATGCCAATTGTGAACAGCGAAGAAGTGGAGTTTAAAGAGGGAGCAGACAAACGTGTCTATCCTTGTTTAAGCCCGAAACTGGTTCGCCTTATCAATTTAAAAGAAGATCGTCTTGAGACCGAAGCTCGTGAAACCATCGAAGCGGCACATGAATGTACCGATCTTGAAAAACTGATCCCCCAGGCTAAAGTGGACTTCGATAGCGGCGAGCAACGTCTGGATATTACCCTTCCTCAGGCAATGGTCAGTCGCGCTATGCGCGGCGCGGTGAGTCCGGAACTATGGGAAAGTGGTATACCTGCACTTACCCTCGGTTATTATGTCAACGGTTATGATTCCAGCTACAGCGGCGGCTATGACTCCCGTTCGATGTTCGCGTCCATGAACGCGGGCCTCAACGTGGGTGCCTGGCAGTTACGCCACAACGGCTCCTATAACTGGGACAAAGATCAGGGCGGAGAATACATTGTAACCAATACGTATGTGCAGCGAGATATTGCACTGCTGCGCAGCCAGTTTATTGCCGGGGAAAATAATACCACCGGTCAGATATTCAGCTCCCTGCCTTTTACAGGTGCTCGTATCAGCAGCGATCCACGTATGTTGCCGGATGTGCAGCGCGGTTACGCCCCGGAAATTCGCGGTGTCGCCAAAACCAACGCCAAAGTGACAGTTCGCCAGCTGGGCAACATTATTTACGAAACTACCGTGACCCCGGGTGCGTTTGTTATTGATGACCTCTATCCCGCAGGGTACGGTGGGGACCTCGAAGTCACTGTTACTGAAGCTGATGGCAGCGTACAGCAGTACAGTATGGCTTATGCTTCTGTGGCCCAGTTATTGCGACCTGGCGTACATGAGTACAGCTTTACCGCGGGTAAACTTCGTAATACCGGCCTCGACGATGAACCGATGTTCTATGAAGCAACCTATCAACGTGGCCTGAGTAACCTTTTTACTGGCTATGGTGGCATTCAATACAGTAAAAATTACCAGTCGGCCCAGCTTGGAACAGCACTGGGGACAGGGTTTGGTGCGCTGAGCGCAGACGTAACCTTCTCCAGTAGCGATGTTGGAGAAAAAGGCGGCGGCACGCTTAAAGGCCAGAGCTATCGCATCAGTTATAGTAAGCTTATTAACGAAACCGACAGTAATATCACCCTTGCTGCGTACCGTTTTTCCAGTAAAAACTACATGGAATTCCTTACTGCCCTACAGACGCGCAATAACGTTAAACAGGGCTACAGCGTGGACAGCGTCTGGCGCTCTAAAAATCGCTTTAATATCAGTCTTAATCAGGGATTGCCGAAGGGCTGGGGTAATATTTACCTCAGCGCATCGACGGAGAATTATTGGAACAGTAAACAGGGCTATAACACCTATTACCAGATGGGCTACTCCAACAATCTCTGGCGTCTGAACTACAGTATCAGCGCCGGGCGCAGTAAGGCAGCCAACGGGCACGAGCAAACAAACTGGTATTTTGGCGTATCCATGCCGTTGTGGGATGGCTATGAAACACGTGCTCCCTATCTGAGCCTGCGTTATAACGAAAATAGTGACGGCGGCAGAAGTGAACAGGCCATGCTGTCCGGGGTGTTGGGTGAAGGTAATAAATACAGCTACAACATGACCGCAAGCCATGATAATTACAGCGGGTCATCAGGTAGTATTGGGGCAGGCTGGCAGGGCAGTGTTGCAACATTAAACGGCAGCTTCAGTAAAGGTAGAGATTACAGGAGCAGCTCGCTCAGTCTGAGCGGTGCCGCTGTAGCCCACTCAGGCGGTGTTACTCTCTCTCCCTTTAACAGTGATACCTTTGCGCTGATTGAAGCCAAAGGCGCGAAAGGGGCGAAAGTAGCGGGTTATGCCGGAGCTGAAGTCGACAACTTTGGTTATGCGCTTTATCCATCACTGGTGCCATATAGCATAAATACCGTAGGCATCGACCCGGAAGGTTCTTCGCTGGATGTGGAGTTTGAAAATACTTCGCAAAATGTGGTTCCACGCGCCGGGGCAGTGGTCAAAGTGAAATTTGAGACTCACCGGGGGACCGCGGTTCTGATTCGTTCCATGTTCGGCGGTGAACCCGTTCCCTTTGGTGCAGAAGTCTTCGACGAAAAAAATGCTAACGTAGGTACTGTTACTCAGGGGGGCTTGATCTACGCCCGCGTTGAAGAAGATAAAGGTACGCTGACGGTTAAATGGGGCGAAGAGATGCACAATCGCTGTCAGGTCAGTTATGTGCTTGCGCCTGAGCCAAAAGACAAAGAAATGCAGGGCTTGCCGCAGCAGTTCACTATGCCGTGTCAGACTTACCAGTCACCAGGACGTGTTTCAACGCCTGGCGGTGCGCTGGCAGCAGCGACACCTTAATTATCCTCCTCTTCTCTCTTGTCATATTTTTGGCGGTAATTTCGATTACCGCCTTTTTTACATCTTAAAATAAGAAAGGTTAATGGCTCTCTTTGGGTTTAACGGGTTATATTTACTCGTTTACTTTTCTTATGCATTATGTTTTCCATATTTCTCGTGTGAAATAATAATCTCTAAATAATATGATTGCTGAATGAATATCGAGAATATCCTGAGGTTTTTTTTAAGGCAAAAGGAGAATGTTTCGTTTTTTTAATGTTCTTATTCGGAGCTAGTGGAGGCTTGTTACTATTAGATAAAAAAGATAACATCCAAAGGTCTTTGCTAAGATTTTGGCTATTCATTAAGAGTGCTGACGGCTATGAGGGAATACATAAGGGAAATAATTAATTGCAGGCTTATCTCTGTTCCTCTTAAAGAAATGGTATTTATAATATTTCTTTGTTTGAGTTATGGCGCGAAATTAGATGCAAAAGAAGTTTTCTGCACATCAGGAAATAGTCCGTCCCCGGTTAATTTTGAAATTTCCCCAGCTAAAGTCACTGTTAGCTCTCATGTCGCCAATTACACCGAGCTTTATCTAATACAAATGAACCTCTCCAGCGGCGTTGCTGCCCGCTGCAAAACCACTCCAGCCGGGGGAAACATGGCTGTTGGGGCTTCATTAGACAATGTTCCTGGGCCGGGCGACACCTCGCATGCCGGGTATGTTATTTACCCTACTAACATCAGCGGTATTGGTATTTCCGTCAATAGTCAGGATGCTGCCGGAACACCACCGATCCCCGTCTGGCCGGACGTATTAGTAGTGAACACGGTAATGGCTAATGGCATGAATCGTATCTTCAGTCAAAATGTCGCTATCCGGTTGTGGAAAATACCTGGCGATATTTCTGTCGGCACGTCACCTTTCGCAGTGACTGGACCAATGATTCTGCAGGGTATTATGCCCGCAGCAGCGGGGGATACTCTGGATCCGGCAATGATGACCGCCGACCGTGCGCTTAGTTCGACATTCTGGACTTTAAGTTCGCGTAATCTTGTTGGCAGCGCCAACTATTACGTGGGCACCTGCAACCTGAGCGACAACAATCAAACGGTGTTATTAGGTAAGCATCTTAATTTCGAGCGCTACTCAGCATGGAAGGATGCAAGTTTTAGTATTGAATGCCCGTCCCCTGCATATGGTTACGGTGGCGTTAACGGTACAACGGCAAACAAAAGAAATAAGCCACCCTCCATTAACATCACTCCCTATAATGCGGAGATTACGCATGATGATTTGGGGAATACGCTCAGTAGTACAATAGCCCTTGATGCAGGTGGGGCTCAGGGCTATGGCGTTCAACTTGCCTGGGGCGATTATTCCACTCAGGCGGCGGGAGTAAATCCGGCCCAACCGGTGCCATTTAATACCCGGGTTTCTGTTGCCTCTCTGGTGGCCGGTTATCCCACACTCATTTCCCCGCTGGGTTCCACCGCCAAACCTGCCACCATCAAAATGGCCGCTCGCTTTATCCAGACCGAAGCAGTGCCGCAGCCGGGTCCGGCCAGGGCGGCCGTCGAGGTCATTGTTAATTACGAATAACGCAGCAGGGGCTAATTTGCCCCACCGGTCGGGATCGCTTCAGCCCACTGCCCGGCGGTTTTCATCAGCTCCGCTATGACACTTCGGTTCAGCCCTAACCGGTGACCCAGTGCGCTAACCTCTTCCCATTTATGGTTTTCATATAAAACAGCCAGATGAAGATAAGGGTAAAGCGGTCCGCGCTGCTCTTTTAACGCCATCATGACGCTGGCTGACACATCAATCTGGCCAATCAGATCCCCCATCGGCATTTCGAAAATGTTATCGAGCTGGGAAAACAGACCCACGATAAACGCATCATCTGATGAATGACGACTGACAGAACGCGCTGCCGCCAGCTCGCAGAACTTCCCACGGATCAGGCACTGATGATAAATTTCATCGGTTTTAACCACGTTGACGGAGGTCAGGCAGGCTACCAGCACAAAACGTCGCAATTCATTGGTGCCGAGATAGAAGATGATGTCCTTAAGGGACTGACTACGGAAATTTTTGATGCCGCGCGCGTTAAAGACAATGTTTTGCGCATAGCGCATCAGCTTAAAAGAGAGGGCCAGGTCCTGCTTCAGCAGCGCTTCGATTTTGCTGAAATCCGGGGAGTCTGCGTTAGCTTCTTTCATCAGCTTCAGGGTGACGGCCTGATTCTGAATCAGTTTATTACCCGCATGAATAACGGGTTTGCTGAAAAAATGCCCCTGGAAAAGCGTGCAGCCGAGGGCACGAAAGCGTTCATACTCTTCGAGTGTTTCCACTTTCTCGGCCAGAAAGACCGTCCCTTCCAGCAGGGCGGCTTTATCCTCGATATAATGTTTTATCTCTTCCGCAGTATTTTCCCGCACATCAAACTTAATGATGCTGACGTAGGGTAAAAAGTCATTCCACGTGTCACCGAGTTCAAAGTCATCCAGCGCGATGCGAAAACCGTGTTGTGAGAGTTGCTTGACCGTTTTTAGCAGGCGTGGCGTCGGCTCCGCCGTCTCGAGAATCTCGACGATAACACGATCTTTAGGCAGGGTTTCCGCCATGCCCTGAACCAGCAGTTCATACGGAAAGTTAACGAAAATAGCACTGTACTCTTTCAAACGACCGAGAGGGGCACCAAGAAACTGTTCTACGATAATTTGGGCAGTGGCATATTCCGGAGTAACGTCGGGAAACCGGTTCGTCATACTGTCTCTGAACAACAGTTCGTAACCGACCGTGTTCATATTTTCGTCAAAAATCGCCTGGCGGGCGACAAAAGAAAACATTGGATACTCCATACAGATGCCTGCAAATATCAAGTCCGGTAACAGGTCGTAACCGGTTAACCCTCATTATTTTCCCTGCATATCAGGAAGGAGGGGGAGCGAAATGGCAGCGTCGCAAGTTGGTCTGACAGAAGGCAGTATCTTTTGTAAACTTCTTAAGGACTTAAGTCAAATCCCTTATGCGAAAAGAGAGGAGCATAAAGCGAAATTTCTGCAAAAAATCGTGCGCGTAAAGCACATACTGACCCGATTGCCTGTAACCGGGTCATCTTTTAATCAAGACGCTTGCGACTTCAGAGTAGCCCCGGCTTTTTCCAGCATAGCGTGTAATAACACATTTGCTCCGGCAGTGACCTGTTCCGGTGATGCATATTCTGTTTCATTGTGACTGATACCGTCTTTGCAGGGAATAAAAATCATTCCAGTAGGTGCGAGCATGCTCATATAAACCGCATCGTGACCGGCACCTGACACAATATCCATTGATGAATAGCCCAGTTTTTCAGCGGCCCGGCGGATGACGTCTTTGCAATCAGGATGAAAAGGGGCAGCGGGGTAGTGCGATACCTGGTGTAACGCAATGCCAAGACTTGTCTCCTTTTCCACCTTCTGAAGAAAAGCGTTTAATGCCACATCCATCTCATCAACCTGGGCATCGGTCATATTACGAAAATCGACTGAGAATTTTACGCTGCCTGGCACCACGTTACGGCTGTTAGGATGCACCTGCACCATCCCGACGGTTCCCCGGCCATGTGGTGCGAACTGCCCTGCAATGTTGACCACCTCCTGCATGATCCGGGTGGCCACCTGCAAGGCATCTTTGCGCATCGCCATCGGAGTGGGACCCGCATGAGACTCCATGCCGGTAACGATACAGTCATACCAGCGGATGCCCAGTACAGCCTGCACGACCCCAATCTCAATGTGTTGAGCCTCAAGAATCGGCCCCTGTTCGATATGCGCTTCAAAGTAAGCGTTAATGGGATGCGCCCCAGGGGTAACCTCACCCATATAGCCAATTTCGGTGAGCGCCTCTTTCACTGTTTTGCCCTCGGTATCGGTGGCAGCGTAGGCTACCTCCAGAGGAATGATGCCGGCGAATACCCCAGAGCCCATCATCACCGGGACGAATCGGGAGCCCTCTTCATTGGTCCAGAACACCATTTCCACCGGGGCTTCAGTTTCAATTCCCTGCTCGTTGAGCGTTCTCATCACCTCCAGCGCGGCGAGTACACCGAAATTGCCATCGAATTTACCACCGGTAGGCTGGGTATCAATGTGGCTACCGGCCACTATCGGCGGCAGGGCGTTATTTCGTCCGGCCCGGCGCATAAAAACGTTGCCTATCTTATCAATCTCGACGGACAACCCCTCTGCTTTGCCCCAGCCAATTACCCGATCCCGCCCCTGACGATCAAGATCGGTGAGTGTCAGACGGCAGACGCCCCCTTTGGGTGTGGCGCCAATTTCAGCGAGGGTCATCAGGGATTGCCAGAGACGCTCGCCATTAACGCGTAGGCTGCTGATAGCGGTGGTATTGGGATCAAAAGTAACGACTTCACTGCTCATGACGGACTCCTTTGCTGAGGATAATTAACGGGCGACGGCTTTGGGGGCACGATGACGTTCCCATACCGCTGCCGCACTGAAGTCCGGTCCAAAAGCCGGACGTTTGATATAACGACCTGCACCTTCGCGTGCGCGTAACTCACCCTCAGCCCAGACGATACGGCCCTGGCTTACGGTAAAAACGGGTACGCCTGTCACGGTACGCCCTTCGAAAATGTTGAAATCGTTGCGTGAGTGGTGAGTCGTCGCGCTAAGGGTTTTGCTGCCCAGCGGATCCCACAACACCAGATCGGCATCGGCGCCCGGCGCAACACAGCCTTTGCGCGGGAAGATATTGAACAAGCGCGCCGTATTTGCTGATGTAACCGCAACAAATTCGCTCGGAGTCAGCCGCCCGCTGTTGACGCCAGCATCCCATAACACCGCCATACGCTCTTCCACGCCACCGCAGCCGTTAGGAATTTTGGTGAAGTTGTCGGTGCCTGCCGCTTTCTGGCCGGTGCAGAAGGTGCAATGGTCGGTAGCGGTGGTGTGAAGCTGACCAGACTGCAGACCATGCCAGAGTGCGGACTGGTGGGATTTATCGCGAAAAGGGGGGCTCATAACATGCGCTGCGGCAATGTTGAAATCCGGATGGCGGTAGACGCTCTCATCGATAACCAGATGTCCTGCCAGCACCTCACCATAGACGCGCTGGCCCTGGCTACGGGCACGGGCAATGGCTTGTGCTGATTCCCGGCATGATACATGCACCACGTAAATCGGCACCCCCATAATGCTGGCGACGGTGATGGCACGGTTAGCGGCTTCGCCTTCTACTTCCGGTGGGCGAGAGAGCGGATGGCCCTCCGGCCCGGTAATGCCCTGTTTTAATAGCTCCTGCTGCAACAACCAGACCATTTCGCCATTCTCGGCATGGACGGTGGGCATAGCCCCCAGCTCAAGGCAGCGGCGGAAGCTGTTCATCAGCGTTTCGTCATCACACATGATGGCGTTTTTATAAGCCATAAAGTGTTTGAAGCTATTAATGCCCTCCTGCTGCACCAGCGTCCCCATCTCCTGACGTACGCTCTCATCCCACCAGGTAATGGCGACGTGAAAACTGTAATCGGCAGCCGATTTTTCCGCCCAGCTGCGCCACTGATGATAGGCGTCCAGTAGTGGTTGTTGCGGATTGGGGATAACAAAATCGATGATAGTTGTGGTTCCGCCGGCAAGAGCCGCAGCGGTTCCGCTGTAAAAATCATCCACGGTAGTGGTGCCCATAAACGGGAAGTTCATATGGGTATGAGGATCGATGCCGCCCGGCATAACGTACAGCCCCGATGCGTCCAGGGTGTCAGTAGCAGCGGGAAGATCCCACTGCGAGGCGTTGCCGACGGCGGCCACAACGCCGTTGGTGCAGAGTACATCGGCGTGCCGCTGGTGGTCTGCGTTAACGACGGTGCCGCCTTTAATTAACAGATTACGCATGTGTGTATCTCCAGTGTGCCTGTTGTGAAATGGATGAGCGCTTTTCCCCTCACCCTAACCCTCTCCCCGAAGGGGCGAGGGGATCGATTGAGTGCCATCTTGCCTTTCGCTCTCTCCCGAGAGGGCTAGGGGGCCTTTCGGTTTTCTCCCTCTCCCTGAGGAAGAGGGTCGGGGTGAGGGGGAGAACACCTGGCTTTACGCCGACCTCGCCATCGGGTTATTCGGGTGAGTCGTCCAGTTGGCATAGACTTCCGTCACAACCTTACCGGTGCGCTTATCCACCTCGCCCGGCTGCAGGCTACGCAGAGAGATGCAGTTCTCTACCGGGCAAATCGAGGCACACAGATTACAGCCGACGCACTCCTCCTCCTTGACCTCAAAATGGCGCTCACCTTCGGTGAAGGCGGCGATTGCCTGATGCGAGGTATCCTCACAAACCAGATGGCAGCGTCCGCATTTAATGCAGGAGGCCTGGTCTATTACTGCTTTGTCCACGTGATTCAGGTTGAGAAAACGCCAGTCGGTAACGCTTGGCAGCGCCATACCGCGAAAATCGTCCAGCGACCTGAATCCTTTCTCATCCATGTAATTTTCCAGGCCGCTTATCATGTCGCGCACAATCTGAAAACCATGCACCATGACGGCGGTGCAGACCTGAACGGTGCCGCAGCCCAGCGCAATAAACTCTGCCGCATCGCGCCAGGTAGATATCCCCCCAATACCGGAAATCGGCAGCCCACGGGTGTATGGATCGCGGCCAATTTCAGAGACCATATTCAGCGCGATGGGTTTGACCGCCGGGCCACAGTAGCCGCCGTGCGACCCCTGGCTGCCGGTATGCGGCGACATCAACATCCTGTCGAGATCCACGCCGATCACCGAGTTGATGGTGTTGATCAGCGACACCGCGTCAGCCCCCCCGGCGTGAGCTGCCCGAGCCGGATAACGAATGTCGGTAATATTAGGGGTGAGTTTGACGATGACCGGCAGGCTGCAATACTGTTTGCACCAGCGAGTGACCCGTTCGATATACTCAGGCACCTGACCGACAGCCGCCCCCATTCCGCGCTCGCTCATCCCGTGCGGGCAGCCAAAGTTCAACTCGATGCCATCTGCCCCGGTGGCTTCAACCTGCGGCAGAATGGTGCGCCAGGCGTCCTCTTCGCAGGGCACCATAATGGAGACCACGACCGCACGATCTGGCCAGCGCTGCTTAATACGGGCTATCTCTTCAAGATTGATTGCCAGCGAACGGTCAGTAATGAGTTCAATATTATTGAGTCCAAGAATCCGTCGATCGTGGCCCAGCAACGTGCCGTAACGTGGGCCGCTCACGTTAACCACGTGGGGATCATGCCCCAGCGTTTTCCAGACCACGCCACCCCAGCCTGCCTGAAACGCACGCTCGACGTTGTACGCTTTGTCAGTTGGCGGCGCGGAGGCCAGCCAGAAAGGATTCGGACTGTTAATACCCAGAAAATTGGTCTGTAAACTAGCCATGAATACGCTCCTGAAAAGCAGTGACCCCGGCGGTATCGGTAGCCTGGCCTGCAAGAAATAACGCCATAGAATGGGCGGCGAGTTTGCCCATGCGCACGGCATCCACGGTCAGATCCAGACCGCCAGCGCAACAGTCGCCGCCTGCCCAGACGCCTGGAAGTGAGGTACGACCGTTATCATCAACCGCAATGCGCCCCTGCTTGAGTGCAATGGCGTGCTCGGTCGGTGCCGGGTCAAACGTCTGACCGATGGCTTTCAACACCATGTCAGCGGCAAGGGTGAACGACTCCTGATGCGACTCCCCTCCTGCGCTTTCTTCATGCATCACCTGAAAAGTGACCCCCGTAAGCTGATGGTTGTCGGTTTCAAAGCGCAGGGGAGCTGCCCAGAGTCGCAGAACGACACCACAGGCTCTGGCCCACTGGCGCTCTTTTTCAGAGGCTTTCATCTGGGCTTCGCCACGGCGATAAACCAGCGTGACCTCCCGCGCGCCAAGTTTTTTCGCCTGCACGGCGGCATCCACGGCGGTCATCCCGCCGCCTATCACCACGACGTTACGCCCCACAGGCAACAGGCTAAGATCAGCGCACTGGCGCAGTTCGGCGATAAAATCGACCGCTTCGCGTACTCCTTCAGGTTCCGCGCCGTGGTTATCCAGTTGATTTACGCCGCTTAAGCCGAGACCAAGAAAGACGGCATCGTAGTCATGACGTAATGCCGCGAGGGTGACATCTCGCCCCAGCGTCCTGCCGCACTGCAGCGTGATACCGCCAATGGAGAGCAGCCAGGCTACCTCGTCTGCAGCAGCATCATCACTGATTTTGTAACGGGCCAAGCCGTAGGTATTGAGTCCGCCGGCTTTGCCTCGGGTATCGAAAAGATCAATATCGTGCCCGGCCACTGCAAGGTGATGCGCTACCGTCAGACCCGCCGGACCTGCGCCCACCACTGCGACACGTTTGCCGGAAGAAGGGGCGCGCGTAAACAACGGCTTACCCGGCGAAGCAAAGAAATGGTCGGTAGCGTGGCGTTGTAGCAGGGCGATAGCGAGTGGCCGACCCTCCTGGTCTTTACGCACGCACTTCTGTTCACACAGGGTTTCGGTCGGGCAGACGCGGGCGCAGGTGCCTCCCAGCACATTGGCCATAAGAATATTTTCTGCCGCGCCGCGCACGTTGCCCTGGGCAATACGGTGAATAAAACCCGGCACGTCGATCCCGGCGGGGCAGGCGCGGGTACAAGGGGCGTCAAAACAGTAGTGGCAGCGTTCTGCTTCGATAACCGCCTGCACAGCGCTTAGCGGGGGGGCGCAATCGGCAAAGGCGCGAACGTACTCGGTGGGGTCACAACGACCGGGCTTAATCCCCGGCGCATTGCTACCTGATTCGTTGCTCATCATGGCTTCTCCTGAATAGTTGGCAGGGTTATCGCTCCCTGTCGTCAACAACCTGACCAAATGGTTAAGTTCTTCACGAATAACCTTGCTATTTACGTGCCATTTCTGGATGGGCACGTTCTGCGCCCGTGATGACGATAAATACCCTGTTGATTAACGATTTTTTTCGATTTCTTGCGCACATTTGGTGCAGATCGCACCATTATTGCTTACGTTCTCGCTCTATCGTGGCAGCGTTATTCCTCGTCAAAACCACAGATACGCCAGATACAGTTAAAAACGTGCTCCGTCGCGCGGCGTTGCGCAGCCTTTGATCGCGAGTCACCCCCCAGCACGGCGGCAATCTGGATATCAAAATCGGCATAGGTTTGGGTCATTGACCAGAGGGTGAAAAAGAAATGGGTGGTGTCCATCGGCTGCAATGCACCACGTCGTATCCAGGTATCGAGAATGCGTGCTTTCCCGGCCACAAGGTCATGCAGTTGGGTGGTTAACAAGGGATAAACGACCTGCGCGCCCTGCAAAATCTCATTGGCGAACAGGCGTGAGGCATCCGGGCGCGCAAAGCTGAAGGCCATCTTATTATTAATGTACTCCGCCAGCGCCCGTTTCGGATCGGCGCTTGCGCTGAGCCCCTCAAGCGGTGCCAGCCAGTCATGAAGAATGCCCTCCAGCACCCGCAGATAGAGGTGCTTTTTACTGCCGAAGTAATAATGCAGATTGGCTTTGGGGAGGGCTGCCTCATCGGCAATTTGCTGCATGGTGGCACCGTGAAAACCGTAGCGGGCAAATACCCGTTCAGCGGCCGGCAGGATGATGGCTTCGTTATCCTGACGGATGCGGCCTTTATCCTGTGATTTTGCCGCGTCGTTGAGAAAACCTTCGTGCATGGCTGACTCCGGTGGAAGTGCCGTCCCTGGCGGTGAGAATTAATTCAGTTTTGCCGCCGCATCCCACACGATGTGAGTCATTGCACTGTCGCCGGGATCGTTCTTAATCACCGGAGTATCGCCACCACTGTGCAGCAGAACATCGATGGTGCGGTGGTAAGCGGTCGGATCGAGATAGCCGATTTTCGGCGTACCGGCGTTGGTAATGAGCTTCGCCACATTCTCCATCTGGCGCGTCTGCACCTCTTCTGTTGCGGCCCCGGAGGCATCTTCAGCCACCACAATTTTTGCCGCTTCTTCCGGGTGCTTCACCGCATAGTCCCAGCCCTTAAATGAGGCGTTGAGGAATTTGGCCATCCTGGCAACGAAGGCCGGATCTTTCAGGTTCGACTCCAGCACATACAACCCATCTTCCAGAGTCGAGACACCCTGATCCTCATAGGGGAAAGTGATCAGATCCGTCTCTTTTAGTCCGGCGTCGATCAACTGCCAGTACTCGTTGTAATTCATGGTGGAAATACAGGCCGCCTGATCCTGTAGCAAAGGATCAACGTTAAAGCCTTGTTTGAGGATAGTGATGTCCTTACCCGGCTTCAGATTCAGCTTGTTCATCCAGTTGAAGAACGGGTACTCATTACCGCCGTACCACACGCCCAGGGTTTTACCTTTGAAATCTGCCGGGGTTTTAATACCGCTTGATTTTTTGCAGGTCAGCATCATCCCGGAGCGGTCGTAGATCTGGGCAATATTGACCAGCGGTACGCCTGCTTCACGAGAGGCCAGCGCATCAGGTAACCAGTTGACCACCACATCAGCTGATTTACCGGCAATGACCTGGACAGGGGAGATATCCGTCCCCCCCGGCTTAATGGTGACATCCAGCCCTGCCTGCTTATAAAACCCTTTTTCCTGGGCCACGTAATAGCCCGCGAACTGCGACTGTGGTAGCCATTTTAATTGCAGCGTCACTTTCTCGGCAGCCTGCGCTGAAAACGCAAAAACCGACATTGCCGCCAGCAACACCCCCCGGCGAAAAGCAGAACGTTTCATCATTGGATAACTCCTCGGGTTAATATGCATCACTATGTTGTTATTTACGTCGACGCGGCGTTCCCACGCAGGGAGGGATGCCAGAAATTAACCCGCTGGTCTAAACGCACCAGCAGGGCATAAATAAGTGAACCGGCCAGCGACGAGACCACAATCGCCGACCACACTACCGGCATGTGCATACGTGCTGATTCTGTTGAAATGCGAAAGCCCAGTCCGGCAGTCGGAGAGCCGAAATACTCCGCCACGATGGCGGTGATAAGCGCCAGCGTGGCATTGACCTTAAGCGCGCTGAAAATAAAAGGCATTGCGGCGGGCAGGCGCAGCATCAGCAGGTTCTGGCGTGGGGTGGCTGCGTAGCAGTACATCAGCTCCTGCTCCAGCTTGCCGCTGGCTTTAAGCCCCGCCAGGGTGCTGACCAGTGCCGGGAAGAACGTCACGAGGATGACCACGGCAGCCTTTGACGGCCAGTCGAAGCCAAACCACATCACCGCAATGGGGGCGACGCCGACCAGAGGAACGGTACTGGTGAGACTGGCGACCGGCAGCAGGCCGCGTTGTAAAAAGGGCAGACGGTCAATTAACAGCGCCACGCCAATGCCGAAACCGCAACCTGCCAGATAGCCGATCAGTACTGACTTGAGCACGGTTTGCACCAGGTCACCGGCTAATAAAGAGAGGCTCTCCAGCAGGGCGGTGAGAATAGCCAGCGGGGCCGGTAAGATAACCTGCGGAACAGCGTATCCGGTCACCAGTATCTGCCAGAACCACAGCAGCCACAGGCCGAGCAACCCGGCCACGGCACTGGCAGGCACGCTGGCATGGGCCATACGCTGCACGCTCACCATCGCCAGCAGCCCCAGCGCGCAGGTACTCAGGGCATGGTAAGGCAGCAGGGCCAGCCAGACGGCGCTTACCGCAAGCGTGACGGCAAACAACAAGGTGCGTAGCGGACGGGTCGAACAGGCCAGAAGGGCACTGATCATCAGTAACAGCGCGCTGACTGAAGGGGCAGTTATGGCAGGATTTGCCAGATTTAACGCAATCAACGCCAGCACCGACAGCAGAAAGGCCGCCACCAGCAGCACCGCACCTGGTATCGCTTTCGTTTTCATTTTCATCCTCTCCCCCTGCGCTGGCGAAGCACCAGACGCTCCGTTAGCGTGACAAGTCCGGTCAGCGCCAGCCCTGACAGTGAGGCCATCACCAGTGCCGACCAGATTTGCAGGGTGTTACCGTAGTAAGAGCCCGTCAGCAGGCGCGCACCAAGGCCCGCCTGTGCGCCTGTAGGCAGCTCTGCGACCATTGTGCCGACCAGTCCACTGGCAATGGCGACCCGAAAGGCAGGAAAGAGATAAGGTAATGAGGAGGGCAGGCGCACCATCCAGAATGTATCTATGCGGCGGGCAGCCCAGGTATGCATCAGTTCCATCTCCAGCTTTTGTGGCGAACGCAGCCCCTGGACAGTGGCAATAGCTACCGGAAAAAAGCACAGATACATAGCAATCGTCGCTTTCGGCAGCATGCCGGTGATCCCCACGCTACCGAGAATAATCAGCACAATGGGAGCAATCGCCAGCACCGGGATAGTTTGTGAGGCGACAATCCACGGCATCAGGGCTTTATCAAGGGTACGGGAGTGCACGATACCCACGGCCAGCAGCACGCCGAACACCACCCCCATCGCAAAACCCGTCAGGGCGGCGCTGGTGGTCACCCAGGTATGCAGTAACAGATTACGTGGGGAGGAGAGCGGCCACCGGGAGAGGCTGCTCCAGATATCGATAACCACCTGATGCGGAGCGGGCAGGAGAGGGCGTTTGGCGTTCAGCGCGGCATATATCAGGTCGCTGCTGCTCCACGCGCCGCGGGGAGCCAGCACACGGTCAATCACCCCGGATGCATTGAGCGCAAAGGCCAGCACGTACCAGAGGAGTAGCGCCGCCAGCAGCACGGTGCCGACCGGCAGCGCATACCAGTGCAGGCGTTGATTAATGGTCATGATGCCCCTCCACCAGCGCCTCGCGAACCTCTGCGGCTATCTGCAGAAAGGCGGGAGTATCGCGTATATCGAGCGTGCGCTCTGCCGGAAGCGGCGAATCAATCACCTTCACGATCCGCCCCGGTCGCGGTGACATCACCACAATTTTGGTCGACAAATAGACCGCTTCAGAAATGGAGTGGGTAACAAATACCATGGTGCGCTGTTCCTGACACCACAGCTGCTGCAACTGCTGATTGAGGTTGTCGCGGGTCAGTTCGTCCAGTGCGCCAAAAGGCTCATCCATCATCAGAATTTTTGGTGCAAACCCAAGCGCGCGGGCGATGGAGACGCGTTGCTGCATACCCCCGGAAAGCTGCCAGGGAAACTTCTTCTCAAATCCCGTTAACCCAACCCGCGCCAGTTGCTCCCGGGCGATAGCGTCGCAGCGCTCCGGCGGCACGCCCCGAATTTGCAGCGGCAGCATGACGTTGGTCAGCACGGTGCGCCAGGGGAGCAGCACGGGGGCCTGGAAAACATAGCCGTATGCCCCGGCCTTGCGTGCTTCAGAGGGTGACATCTCATTCACGCTGACGTCACCGGAGGTGATAGGTTCAAGATCGGCGATGAGGCGCAGCAGGGTGGTTTTACCGCAGCCTGAGGGGCCAATAAATGAAACGAACTCACCCTGGCGGATCGTCAGGTTAATATCCTTCAGCGCATGTACCGGCTGATCCGCAGCCGGATAGACCACGTTAGCTTGGTTGACCATGATGGCGGGTCGTGTTGTCACGACCGCCGGTTTCATTGAAACGACGGCGGCCGTCGGCGCGTACATTATCTGGCTCATTTCCGTGGACCCCTGATTATTGACTAACTGGTTAGGTTATTCTCTCCATGCCATTTTTGTGCCAGGGGTGATTTGTTAGCGATTTTACGTAATTTAGCTGCGATATAAGCAATTTTTATGGCTATTTTGGTGCAAATGGCGACAGGTTTGTCTGGTGGTGGGGCAGCGCAAGAAGGTGCGTGGAAACACGGGTAAGAGGTAAGGGGAGGGGGCAGTGTGCAGCGTAACGGTTCCGGGCTGCCAGAGCGAGGGACAGTTAACTGTCGGCGTCGTGGCAGTTAACAGGGGGCATGCCCGCGCTACCATTATCCCCGGCGTGGGCGCCCATCTTCTTCTACCCTGAAAGGATAAATCGCATGTTAAGGAGAGGCTATGAACCACGTTTCCCCCACGCCGGTAACCCAGGCGCTGATGCTTCAGCCACATGCATGGGTGCCCAACAACCCTGAGTTGCCCGTTCTGGTCTACCGGCAGGTCCTCCCTGCCCACAACCGCACGGCGGCAGCGCAACACCTGTTTACCACAAACGGCTGGCCTCCACAGTGGGTGGACGGGGTGTTTGATTATCACCATTACCATAGTAATGCCCATGAGGTACTGGGGTGTGTTGCAGGCGAGGCAAGACTGATGCTTGGCGGCCCCGGCGGGAAGGAGCTGACGCTCAGCGCCGGAGATGTGCTCCTTCTGCCCGCGGGCACAGGGCACTGTAATCACGGAAGTACGCCCGATTTCTCCATAGTGGGTGCCTATCCCCCGAACCTGGAGTTTGACCTGTGCCGTGAGGCCCCCACACAGGCAATGCTGGCTGCTATCGCCAGCGCCCCCTTTCCTGCAAGCGATCCGGTTTATGGTGCGCAGGGTCCGCTGCTGGAGAAGTGGCTGTAAGCCTGTTGCCAGGAATTTTCTTGTTTTATAGCAGGGAGTTACTTTGCTTTCTATTCTCAATAGGCATGAGGAATGCAAACTCTCTGACACTGCTAAAGGGGGCCGGTTTTTTTAAGCGACTCCCGGATAAAAGGTATTGTGCATGTTGCCGCCAGCCCGTTACGGGTTGGCTTTTTTTTGCATAAATGTTAACCGTTTTTTGACGCCATTCGGAAACTATGATCGGCATCATAAATCTGAAAATCTGGCCTGTTCGGGTTATTGATCGGAGTAATCCGATGGACTACTATGGCTTCACCCCAGACAGAGCTAACGCCACAATATAGTGAGTGCCGGAGATAAGCGCCGGGGGGCCAAACAACATTGTCCCACTTGTTTTACTTAATACACCAGGCCCTGGCATCTGCCAGGGCTTCTACGTTTCAGCCTGCCACACTCGCATTTCATTCCTGCTTCAAGTCCCTGCACACTCCTCTTTTTCCTGATGCGCTTTGTTCTAACCTCTTCTACACTCTGGCGTAATTGAATAATGGCTGACGTCGTCAGAAGAAAAGAGAACTGCAGAGAACCCTTATGGATATCGACAAAATTAGAAAATTGATTGAGCTGGTTGAAAAATCAGGCATCTCCGAGCTGGAAATTTCAGAAGGTGAAGAGTCTGTTCGTATCAGCCGCGCAACGGCAGGCCCCTCATACCCTATGATGCAGCAGGCTTATGCGGCACCGGCACCTCAACAACCGGCACTGTCCGATGCCATTGCGCCAGCGACCACGCCGGTGATGGAAGCCCCCGAAGCCCCAGAAATTAAAGGGCATGTTGTCCGTTCCCCGATGGTCGGGACGTTCTACCGCACCCCGAGCCCGGATGCGAAAGCATTCTGCGAAGTGGGCCAGAAAGTCAACGTGGGCGACACGCTCTGCATCGTTGAAGCGATGAAAATGATGAACCAGATCGAAGCTGATAAAGCGGGCGTGGTGAAAGCCATCCTTGCCGAGAGCGGTCAACCTGTCGAATTCGACGAGCCGCTGGTCATCATCGAATAACGAGGCGAAGATGCTGGAAAAAATTGTCATCGCAAACCGTGGCGAGATTGCCCTGCGAATTCTGCGTGCCTGTAAAGAGCTGGGCATCCGGACTGTC
>NZ_JAHVDV010000030.1:0-69446 GCF_051486985.1 Yokenella regensburgei | reverse complement strand
CCGGCTGAAAATCGATGAGGCGTTGACGGCTGACCGGGGCCGCCCGCAGGGAAGCGGGCGGAGGGGATAGCCTGCAGGGAGGCAGGCTGGTCCCCGACCCGATAGTCAGACGACATAAGCATCATGGACCGCGAAGCGGCGATTTTCCTGGCCGGGAGCCCGGGTCGCCAGGGCGGTGGCGGTGAACCGCCCTGGCACGTTCACCGGTTCTGGCGCTACAGAAAAGCAAGGAACATAAGGTGAACGGAATGACCCTCAGCGCCGCATGTTCCCCCTCACCCCATCCCTCTCCCTGAATGGAGAGGGGGCCGTCCGTGCTCGCATTTTGTGGGGACTCCTCAGCCCTGAGGTAGAGGTGGCTATCTATGACACAATCCAACCTCATCCCAGCGCCTGTTGCCAGTCGGCAATCAACTCCTGCTCATCTTCAATGCCCACCGACAACCGAATCAGCTGTGGCGTAATGCCATTGGCGAGACGCTGCTCAAGCGGAATAGAAGCGTGGGTCATGCTGAACGGCTGGCTTACCAGACTCTCCACGCCGCCGAGACTTTCAGCCAGGGTGAAAAGGGTAAGTTTATTAATAATCCGCGTTGCATAGTCATCGTCGCCTTTCACCACCACGGAAATCATCCCGCCGGGTAGCGCCATCTGCTGACGGGCAAGCTGGTGATGCGGATGCGATTCCAGCCACGGGAACCACACTTTTTCGACCTGCGGTTGCTGCTCAAGCCATGTCGCCAGCGCCAGCGCGTTGCTGCTGTGGCGTTCAATCCGCAGTGACAATGTGCGGATGCCGCGCAGCGTCAGGAAGCTGCTGAACGGGTCAAGCACGCCGCCGACCGCATTTTGCAGGTAGCCCAGCTTCTCCGCCAGCTCAGGGTTATCGCCTACCACGGCCAGCCCGGCGACCACATCCGAGTGGCCATTGAGGTATTTGGTGGCCGAATGCACCACGATGTCGAAACCAGACTCAATAGGGCGATGGATAACTGGCGAAGCAAAAGTGTTATCCGCCACGCTGATTATCTTGTGCCGCTTTGCAATCGCCGCGATGGCGACCAAATCGGCGAGTTTCAACAAAGGGTTAGTCGGTGTTTCAACCCAAATCATGCGTGTATCTGGCCGAATCGCTGCTTCAAGCCCCGCCAGATCGTCGGGTTTGACCCAGCTGACGCGCAGGCCGGTGCTGCGACGACGCACGTTTTCAATCAGGCGATAGGTGCCGCCGTAGACGTCGTCAATGGCGACGATGTGGCTGTCTTTATCGAGCAGTTCAAGCACCGTAGAAATTGCGGCCAGCCCGGAAGCAAACGCATAGCCGCGCGTGCCGCTCTCCAGTTCAGCTATCGCGGTTTCCAGCGCATGCCGCGTCGGGTTGCCGCTGCGGGAGTATTCATAGCCAGTATGTTGACCGGGTGCCGGTTGGGCAAAAGTAGAGGTGGCGTAAATGGGTGGCATCACCGCGCCATGCCGATCGCTGAATGCACCGCTGTGCACGCTTAATGTGTTTAACTTTGTCATCGTTATTCCTTACTGTTCGAGTCGGTTACGCCAGGTAGTCAGGACGTCGCTGCGGGTAACAAGGCCGAGAAAGCGGTCGTTGTCAGCGATAACCGCCACCAGACCACGATCGAAAATGGCTTTCAGTGCGCTTTCCGGGGCGTGTTTATCGAGGGTTTCCACATTGCGGGTCATCGCTTCTCTGACCGGCAGGGAGAAACGTTGGCTGTCGCCCTGCACGTGGCTAATCAGATCCCACTCGTCGACGATCCCGACGACACGGCCGTTTTCCAGTACCGGCAGTTGAGAAAAGTCGTACAGGCGCATGCGGGCAAGCGCGGCGGCAAGCGTGTCGTCAGGCGCGGCGGTGACCGTGGCCCCCTCGTCATGACGCAGGGCGATAAAATCGGTTAAATCACCTCGTGAAGGGCGGGAAAGAAGGCCCTGCTGGCGCATCCAGTCATCGTTAAACATCTTCGACAGATATTTGTTACCGCTGTCGCAGGCGAAGGTGACGACGCGCTTCGGCGCGGTTTGCGCCTGGCAGTAACGCAGCGCGGCATTAAGCAGCGTGCCGGTTGAGGAGCCCGCCAGCACTCCCTCAATTTGCAGCAGGTTGCGGACGGTGGCGAAGGCCTGCGAATCGGTAACGCGGTACGCTTTATGCACACCGTCGATATGCGCCAGCGGTGGGATAAAGTCTTCGCCTATGCCCTCCACCAGCCAGGAACCGGGTTCACCATAACGACCGGTTTCCACCTGATCGGCAAGAATCGATCCGGCGGGGTCGGCGAGAATAAATTCGGTTTTCGGAGAGTGTTCAGCAAACCAGGCCTGCAGGCCGCCCAGAGTGCCGCCGGAGCCAACGCCGACCACAATCGCATCGATGTCACCATCAAGCTGCGCAAAAAGCTCCGGGGCCGTGGTGGTACTGTGCGCCAGGGGGTTGGCCTCGTTATTGAATTGATCGATGTAAAACGCCCCCGGCGTTTCATCCGCCAGGCGGCGGGCGTAATCCTGGTAATAGGCAGGGTGTCCCTTGTTGACATCCGAACGGGTCAGTACGACCTTTGCGCCCAGCGCCCGCAGGTGGAAAATCTTCTCCCGGCTCATTTTGTCCGGCACCACCAGAATTAACGAATAGCCTTTTTGCGCGGCAATCAGCGCCAGCCCCAGCCCGGTATTTCCGGCAGTGGCTTCAATAATGGTGCCACCAGGCTGCAAATACCCGAGCCGTTCGGCTTCGTTAATCATCGATAGCGCGACCCTGTCTTTGATGGAACCGCCAGGGTTTTGGTTTTCCAGTTTTAAATAGAGGCTACATGGCCCGCTCTCCAGCTTGTGCAGCTGAAGCAGGGGCGTCTTACCAATTAATTCACTGATTGAATGAAACACTGACATTGTGAGTTACCCGCTCATTGACCCAATGAGCGGATGATAGGTCTGCCGTTTTTGGCATTTAAAGAATCTTTGTTTGTCTTTTAGAACCAAAAGAAATATGACCTGCTGTTCAGACGTCAAGAAGGAGAGATTGTTAGCCATCCGGAAGTGTTGATAGCCGGAAAAGGGCATTTTTGCCGCCAAATACAGCGATTTACCGGGTTATCGTCGCTGCGATATACATTTTTTAGCTATCCATTACTGAAAATATCCATAACGCCGAATGATGCATTTCGTCGGCGCTTAGCGCAAAAAGGTATAAGCATTGGCTATTTAGTTATTTGAAATAAATTCATGACTGATTATTATCATCTGGACATCCATACTGCTAAACCGCCAAAACGGAAACATTAACGCAATGATCGTTCTCAGGAATATTTCCAAAATTTTTAGCCAGGGAAAGGCGTCAATTACCGCTGTGGATAGCGTTAATCTGTCGGTTGAGCAGGGGCAAATTTACGGGATTATCGGTTATAGCGGTGCCGGGAAAAGTACGCTGATCCGCCTGTTGAACGGGCTGGAAAAACCCACTACCGGTAGCGTGGTGATCAACGGTCAGGATATCGCTGCGGCACGCGGCGAATCACTGCGCCAGGCGCGTCTGAAGATCAGTATGGTTTTTCAGCACTTCAACCTGCTCTGGTCGCGCACCGTCAGTGAAAACATCGCTTTTTCGATGCAAATTGCGGGGGCACCTAAAGCGGCGATTAAGGCGCGAGTTGCTGAGTTAATTGAGCTGGTGGGGCTGAAAGGCCGTGAGGATGCTTATCCATCGCAACTGAGCGGCGGGCAGAAACAGCGCGTAGGGATTGCCCGAGCGCTGGCCAACAGCCCGGATGTGCTGTTGTGTGATGAAGCAACCTCGGCACTGGACCCGCAAACCACCGATCAGATCCTTGATCTGCTGCTGGACATTAATCGTCGTTTCAAACTGACGATTGTACTGATTACCCACGAAATGCATGTGGTGCGTAAGATCTGCGACCGCGTGGCGGTGATGGAAAATGGCAGAGTGGTCGAGGAGGGCGACGTTATCGGCGTCTTTACCCACCCGCAGCAGCCGATCACCCGCCAGTTCGTGCGCCAGATTGGTCAGTATGAAGAAGATGAGTTTAACCCTGATCTCAACAGCGATCTGGGTGGGACGGTGATTAAGCTGACCTTTACCGGTCATAGTACGCATAAGCCGATTGTTGGGGAGTTGACCCTGCGTTACGGCCTGCCTTTTAACATTCTGCACGGCAAGATGACGCAAACCGCCCACGGTGTGTTTGGTCAGCTTTGGGTGCATGTCGTAGCCACACAAGAACAAGTAGACAATATCCTCGCGGATTTACGCCAAAGCGATATTGAAGGCGAGGTGATTTCCCATGCTTGAAACATTATTTCCCCACCTGAAAATTGAACAACTGTGGGCGGCTACCCAGGAGACGCTGTACATGACGGCACTCTCCGGGGCAGCAACCTTCGTGCTGGGAATTATCCTTGGCCTGGCGCTGTTTCTTACCGCCAGAGGGGGGTTGTTCCAGAACCGTGCCCTGTATGGCGTGATTTCCATTCTGGTGAACGTCTTCCGCTCGATTCCGTTCATCATTTTGATTGTGCTCCTGATCCCGTTCACCAAGACCCTTGTCGGAACGATCCTCGGAGCGAATGCCGCGCTGCCTGCGCTGATTGTCGGCGCTGCACCGTTCTATGCCCGTCTGGTCGAAATCGCCCTGCGCGAGGTAGACAAAGGGGTGATTGAAGCGACCCGTTCGATGGGCGCGCGTTTAAGCACGTTAATTTTTCGGGTGTTGCTGCCTGAATCATCACCGGCACTGGTTTCCGGGATTACCGTCACGCTGATTGCTCTGGTGAGCTACAGTGCAATGGCCGGGGTTATCGGTGCGGGTGGATTAGGAAATCTTGCTTATCTGGAAGGATTCCAGCGAAACCACGGCGACGTTACGTTGGTGGCGACGGCGACCATACTGGTCATTGTCTTCATCATTCAGTACTGCGGCGACGTCATAACTTCTCTGTTAGATAAACGCTAATTTACCCGTTGTCCTTCAGGTTGCATGTGCGCTGACTACGTTGTTCACCCCTGTCACTTACTTCAGTAAGCGCCAGGGGGCACGCTCTGCCAGCTACATGTAATCCGAATGACTTAGGCAAATAAAATAATGGAAACCAACAACATGAAAAAAACACTGACACTGCTCGCCGCCGTCACCTTAAGCGCCCTGAGCTTCTCCTCCTGGGCAGACACCCTGACCGTGGGTGCCTCTAACGTACCGCATGCGGAAATTCTGGAGCAGGCGAAACCGATTCTGGCAAAACAGGGTATCGATCTGGAGATCAAACCGTTCCAGGACTACATCCTGCCGAATACCGCGCTGGCGGGCCGTGAAATTGATGCTAACTACTTCCAGCACATTCCTTACCTGAACAGCGTGCTGAAAGACCATGCAGACGATAAGACCTATGATTTCGTCAGCGCCGGTGCTATCCATATTGAGCCAATTGGCATCTACTCCAAAAAGCATAAGTCTCTGAAAGACCTGCCGCAGGGTGGCAAAGTCATCATGCGTGATGCGGTCTCAGAAGAAGGTCGTATCCTCTCTATTTTCGAAAAAGAGGGCGTGATCAAGCTGAAACCGGGCGTGGATAAAGTGACTGCGCGCATCAGCGACATCGTGGAAAACCCGAAAAAGCTGCAGTTCCTGCCGAACGTCGAAGCGGCTCTGCTGCCGCAGATGTATAACAACGACGAAGGTGACGCGGTGGTCATCAACGCCAACTACGCCATCGATGCGGGTCTGGATCCGGTGAAAGATCCGATTGCGGTTGAAAGCGGCGAGAACAACCCGTATGCCAACATCATCACCGTGCACCGTGGCGACGAGAAGAAAAAAGATATCGTAGCCCTGGTGAACGTGCTGCACTCCAAAGAGATTCAGGAGTGGATCCGCACCAAATATAAAGGTGCTGTCATTCCGGTTAACAACTAATTGCCCCTCAGGCGGAGGAGAGATCCTCCGCTGTTTTTCCTGCCTGAAGCCCTCTTCTTGATCCTGTGTGATAAATCTCACCAATTTTAAACAATTACGAAATTTGTTGATAACAACGTACTACTATTGCCCGGATTAACTTGCGCGAGGTAGAAATGAAAGATGTCGTTATTGTTGCTGCGGTTCGCACACCTATCGGCTGTTTTCAGGGGGCGCTCTCGACCCATTCTGCTGTAGAGCTCGGGAGCTACGTCGTGCAGGCGCTGCTCGACCGCAGCGGTGTGCATCCGCATTCTGTTGATGAAGTGATTCTGGGCCAGGTGCTGACCGCCGGTGCCGGGCAAAACCCTGCCCGCCAGTCGGCGATTAAAGGTGGCCTGCCAATGACGGTGTCGGCGATCACCATTAATGATGTCTGCGGCTCAGGGCTGAAAGCGCTGCATCTGGCTTCGCAGGCCATCCAGTGCGGTGAAGCGGACATCGTGATTGCCGGTGGTCAGGAGAATATGAGCCGCGCCCCGCACGTGTTAACCGACAGCCGAACCGGTGCGCCGCTGGGCAACAGCCAGCTTATCGATAGTCTCGTCCATGACGGGCTGTGGGATGCTTTTAATGATTACCATATGGGCGTGACGGCAGAAAACCTGGCGCGTGAATACGGCATCAGCCGTGCACATCAGGACGAGTGGGCGTTACGGTCACAGCAAAAAGCCCGCGCGGCGATAGATTCAGGGCGGTTTCACGATGAGATCGTCACTGTCAAAACCCAGACAGCGGATGGCCGCACGCTGCTTGTCGACACTGATGAACAGCCACGCACCGATGCCAGCGCAGAGGGACTGGCGCAACTTAGCCCCGCGTTTGAGCTTGCCGGTTCGGTGACGGCGGGCAACGCTTCACCTGTCAACGACGGCGCGGCAGCGGTGATGATGATGAGTGAAGCCAAAGCGCTGGAGCTGAATCTGCCGGTAATGGCGCGCATCCGGACATTTGCAAGCGTGGGTGTCGATCCTGCATTAATGGGCATAGCGCCGGTTTATGCCACCCGGCGCTGCCTTGAAAGGGTGGGCTGGCAGTTAAGCGATGTTGATCTGATTGAGTCCAATGAGGCTTTTGCCGCGCAGGCGCTCTCAGTGGGGAAAATCCTTGAGTGGGATGAAAAGCGGGTCAACGTGAACGGTGGAGCCATTGCGCTTGGTCACCCGATTGGTGCCTCCGGCTGCCGCATCCTCGTATCTCTGGTCCATGAGATGCAAAAACGCAGTGCCCGCAAGGGGCTTGCGACGTTATGTATTGGTGGCGGCCAGGGCGTGGCGCTGGCTATTGAGCGCGATTAAGCCGGGATTTTCCGTGATAAATCGAATGCCTGGCTGATTAGTAAATTTTAAAGGCCGGGTAATGGTGAGTTACCCGGCCTGAGTTACGTTTTCCCTACGCCCTGTTACTCCAGGAAGTAGCGAATAAGTTCAAGAAAGCCAATAAGGGCTTTAAGCACGATGATCGCTTTTTCGATAAAAACGCTCATCCGTTTCTCCACAACGTGGAGAGGGCGGCTTGCTGAAAGCTCGTATATTGCCTGTATCAGCAGTTGCGCTCAGTGTTAGATGAAGTGCGTTCCCTTTCGATCAGAGCCGTTAGCTGAATCCTGGAGCGGGAAAAACCCAACCTCACCCGTTGGGTTTTTTTATGCAAAAAAAAGCCCTCCACCAGGGAGGGCAAGGCCAGTTACAGAAACACTAACTCAAAACAGACCGGACGACGAAACCTGTCAACCGGCGTCATGATTTCTCTTTTCACCTCAAACGAACCGTTTACTGAAACGCGTATGTTGTGAAGTTTTGCGTTCAAAAACGAGGTGTAAATTTATCAAAACATCGTTTCATTTGTTGTGATGTCCCGCGCAATTTATAAAAAAAAACCATAAAAATGAAAAGATAATTTGCAGGCTTTTTTGCAGGGAATGCCTGTCTTTGATTTCATGCAGGAAAGACGCTGCTTTGCTGTCAAAATATAAAGATTTACATAACCTAATGTTTTTAAAGGTTAAAATAATAATCCCTCTTCAGCTAACAGTCTGATAGCGCCCGTTTAAATACCTCATTCGTGATCCTCTTTGCAGATTTAGAAATATAAAACAGAAAAATTGAAACGTTGTTTTATTTAACATTGAAAAGCGGTTTTAAGCGGGCTAAGATGTGCGCATAGTGATTACGGCAGAATGCTCCTGGCAATACCAGGTGACATTCAGGTTAGATAACTGACTTTGGAGGTTAATGTGGAAGTAAGACAAAGCATCCACAGCGCGCACGCTAAAACACTGGACACCCAGGGCCTGCGCAATGAGTTTCTTGTTGAGAAGGTGTTCGTTGATGACGAGTACACCATGGTCTACAGCCACATTGACCGCATTATTGTTGGCGGTATCAAGCCGGTTGCTAAAAGCGTCTCTGTAGGCGGTGAAGTAGGCAAACAGCTGGGGGTAAGCTACTTCCTGGAGCGCCGCGAGCTGGGTGTTATCAATATCGGCGGCCCTGGCACTATCACCGTTGACGGCCAGTGCTATGAGATTGGCCACCGTGATGCATTGTATGTGGGTAAAGGGGCGAAAGAGGTGGTATTCGCGAGCGTCGATACCGCGACCCCGGCCAAATTCTATTACAACTGCGCACCCGCACACACGACGTACCCGACCAAAAAAGTGACCCCGGCTGACGTTGCGCCAGTGACCCTGGGTGACAATCTCACCAGTAACCGTCGCACTATCAATAAATACTTTGTGCCGGACGTGCTGGAAACCTGCCAGCTCAGCATGGGCTTAACGGTTCTTGAACCGGGCAACCTGTGGAACACCATGCCATGCCATACCCATGAGCGTCGCATGGAGGTCTACTTCTACTTCAATATGGAAGAAGATGCCTGCGTATTCCACATGATGGGGCAACCACAGGAAACGCGTCACATCGTGATGCAGAACGAACAAGCCGTGATTTCGCCAAGCTGGTCGATTCATTCAGGCGTGGGTACGAAAGCCTATACCTTCATCTGGGGTATGGTGGGTGAAAACCAGGTCTTTGATGACATGGACCACGTCGCGGTAAAAGATCTGCGTTAAGCGCAGCAGGCATTAGCACAATATGCCTGCAAGATGCAGGCGCTGAAAGATTAAGGAACAGACATGATTCTGGATGCATTTTCTCTTCAAGGTAAAGTGGCCGTCGTTTCTGGTTGTGACACCGGCCTCGGTCAGGGTATGGCACTGGGTCTGGCAGAAGCAGGCTGTGACATTGTGGGTATCAACATCGTTGAGCCGACTGAAACCATCGAGCGCGTCACCGCACTGGGCCGTCGCTTCCTGAGCCTGACTGCTGACCTGCGTAAAATCGACGGTATTCCGGCGCTGCTGGACCGTGCGGTTGCTGAGTTCGGTAAAATCGACATTCTGGTCAACAACGCCGGTCTGATTCGTCGCGAAGATGCCATCAACTTCAGCGAGCAGGACTGGGACGACGTAATGAACCTGAACATCAAGAGCGTGTTCTTTATGTCTCAGGCTGCGGCGAAGCACTTTATCGCGCAGGGTAACGGCGGCAAAATCATCAACATCGCCTCTATGCTCTCCTTCCAGGGTGGCATCCGCGTACCGTCTTATACAGCATCAAAAAGCGGCGTAATGGGCGTGACCCGTCTGCTGGCGAACGAGTGGGCGCAGCATAAAATCAACGTTAACGCCATCGCACCGGGTTACATGGCGACCAACAACACTCAACAGCTGCGTGCTGATGAAGAGCGTAGCGCGGCAATCCTTGAGCGTATCCCGGCTGGCCGTTGGGGTCTGCCGAGCGATCTGATGGGACCGATTGTGTTCCTGGCGTCTGAAGCCTCTGACTATATCAACGGTTACACCGTTGCCGTCGACGGCGGCTGGCTGGCGCGCTAATTCGCTGAGTGAGCCAAGAACCTGCCTTCGGGCAGGTTTTTTTATGTCCGCAGGACGCCTTGAAACTCGCCCCCGACTTTGTTTGACTGTAGTTTCACTTCGACGGAGAGAGACGATGAAAACGATAGGGTTGCTGGGGGGGATGAGCTGGGAATCAACTATTCCTTATTACCGCCTGATTAACGAAGGCGTGAAGGCGAAACTCGGTGGACTACACTCTGCGAGCCTGTTGCTACATAGCGTCGACTTCCACGAAATTGAAGTCTGCCAGCGCAGCGGGGAGTGGGAAAACGCGGGGGAGATTCTGGCGAATGCCGCCGTTGGCCTGCAAAACGCAGGCGCCGAGGGCATTGTGCTCTGCACTAACACGATGCACAAGATCGCCGGGCAAATCGAAGCGCGCTGTGATGTACCCTTCTTGCATATTGCGGATGCGACCGGGCGTGCCATCGTGGCGGAAAAGCAACGCAAAGTGGCGCTGCTGGGCACACGCTACACCATGGAGCAGGAGTTCTATCGCGGGCGTCTGAGCGATGCGTTCGCTATCGAAACGCTGATTCCGGGTGAGTCCGACCGCGAGCGCGTGAACCAGATTATTTTCGACGAGCTTTGCCTTGGCACCTTCAGTGACGCGTCCCGTGACTATTATGTGAAGCTCATTGCGCAACTGGCGGAACAGGGCGCGGAGGGGGTGATTTTCGGCTGTACCGAAATTGGTTTACTGGTCCCTCAGGCTGAGTCACCCGTTCCGGTCTTTGATACGGCCGCAATCCATGCAGCCGACGCCGTGAACTTTATGCTCTCCTAAATCGCATCAAGTACCCTCTCCAGTGGGCGGGTAATAAGCGGCATGGACGCCTGCAAATGGCGGCTAAAGGCTTCCACCAGTGCTGATGCGGGGCGATGAAGCGGGCGTATAAGACTCACCGTAAAGGGCACATCGACACTAAAGCGGCGCACCACCACGCCGCTGGCGGCATAATCCAGCGCCGTCAGCGGATTCACCACTGCAATGCCTACCCCCGCCCGAACCATCGCGCATACCGATGCCGCACTGTGGGTTTCCAGCACCATCCGGCGTTTTACCTGATGTTCACTGAATAAGGCATCCAGTAGCTGCCGGTAGCTGTCGGTACGCGACAGGCTGATGTAATTCTCAGCATGAAAATCTTCAGGGGTTAGCACGGCCTTGTGTGCCAGCCGGTGATGTTGCGGCAGCACGCAGACCTCATTAAAGGTCAGCAGCGGGGTGCGCTCGGTGCCCGCCGGGGAACTGATGGTTTCCGTGATCCCCAGGTCGTGGCGCTGGGCGGAGAGCCACTCTTCCAGCAGCGGCGACTCCTGCGGCACAATATTGAGGCTGACGTCCGGGTAGCGGGCGAGAAAAGGCTGTAACAGCAGCGGCAGAAAAGACTGAGAAAAGACCGGCAGGCAGGCTATCGACAGCTCCCCCTGACGAAACTCCCGTAAGCTTTCAGCAGCGCTCACTATCCTGTCCAGCCCATACCAGGAGCGCTGAACCTCTTCAAAAAGCCTTAATCCTTGTACCGTCGGGTGTAACCGACCACGCGTGCGCTCAAACAGGGTTAAGCCCAGCACTTTCTCAAAGCGTGCCAGTTCGCGGCTGACTGTGGGTTGCGAGGTGTGCAAGAGCTGAGCGGCCTCGGTCAGGTTGCCAGCGGTCATGACAGCATGGAATATTTCAATGTGGCGCAGATTTACAGCGGGCATGGCAATGTCCTGGTCATTTAACCTATATCATTTTTGCATAGACTCTCGATAAAACGATATTTTTTATTCTCTTCATGATGTGGCGTAATCAGTAAAAATTGCTGATGGAGTCCGCTATGCCACGCCCACTGACACAAACTGATACCGACCTGAATGCAGAAAACCTGCTGCGCCTGCCTGCTGAATTTGGCTGCCCGGTCTGGGTGTACGACGCGCAGATTATTCGCAACCAGATCGCCCGACTGACGCAGTTTGATGTGGTACGTTTTGCGCAAAAAGCCTGCTCAAATATTCATATTCTGCGTCTGATGCGCGAACAGGGCGTGAAGGTCGATTCGGTGTCACTGGGGGAAATTGAACGCGCGCTGGCCGCGGGTTACTGCCCGAAAACCCACCCCGAAGATATCGTCTTCACTGCCGATGTGATAGATGACGCCACGCTTGCCCGCGTCAGCGAGCTGCGCATTCCAGTGAATGCGGGGTCGGTTGACATGCTCGAACAACTGGGCGAGGTTTCTTCCGGCCATCCGGTGTGGTTGCGCGTCAATCCGGGGTTTGGTCACGGCCATAGCCAGAAAACCAACACTGGCGGCGAAAACAGCAAACACGGTATCTGGCACAGCGATCTTCCTGCGGCGCTGACGGTGATGCAACGCTACAACCTGCAACTGGTGGGTATTCATATGCACATTGGTTCGGGAGTGGATTACGCGCACCTGGAGCAGGTGTGCGGTGCGATGGTGCGTCAGGTAGTGGAGTTTGGTCAGGATCTACAGGCAATTTCGGCGGGCGGTGGCCTTTCGATCCCCTATCACGAAGGGGAAGAGGGTGTCGATACCGATCACTACTTCAGCCTGTGGAATGCGGCGCGTGAGCAGGTCGCAAAACACCTCGGTCATCCGGTGAAGCTGGAGATCGAACCGGGGCGTTTCCTGGTGGCGGAGTCCGGGGTATTAGTGTCCCAGGTACGCAGCGTGAAGGCGATGGGGAGCCGCCATTTTGTGCTGATTGATGCCGGCTTTAACGATCTGATGCGCCCCTCAATGTACGGGAGTTACCACCATATTACTGCGCTTGCCGCAGACGGGCGCGATTTAACGGCGCAACCGACTATTGACACCGTAGTGGCCGGGCCGCTGTGTGAATCGGGCGATGTCTTTACCCAACAGGAAGGTGGCAAGGTGGAAACCCGCGCCCTGCCTGCAGTGGTGCCGGGGGATTATCTGGTGTTGCATGATACTGGGGCATATGGCGCATCAATGTCATCGAACTACAACAGCCGCCCGCTGCTGCCGGAAGTGCTGTTTGATAACGGTGTGGCGCGACTGATTCGTCGTCGTCAGACCATTGAAGAGCTGCTGGCGCTGGAGCTGATCTAAGGGCAATGGTTTTCACCCGCGCTGTCTTCTCCCCCTCACCCTGACCCTCTGCCTCAGGGAGAGGGAAATGTTCGTGCTCGCGTACAATTCCCCTCACCCTGGGCCTCTCCCCGGAGGGGCGAGGGGACCGTCCGTACCCACATACAATCCCCCCTCACCCTGGCCCTCTCTCGTGGGAGAGGACTAGAGACAGGGCATCAGCCCGCCCTCACTACCCCCGGAAAAACGGCCCGGTAGTGACCGAGTCGCGCAACACCAGCGTACCGGTAAAGGGCGGAATCGCTGCAATCTCCTGCTGGCTGGCAAGTTTAATAGCCTGGTCGATGGCGGTGGTAATCATGCTGTCGATAGGCAAGTAGACAGTCGATAACCCCGGCTCCAGCCAGCGCGCGCAGGGGGCATCATCAAAGCCAAACAGCGAAATGTCTTCGGGAATGTTAAGCCCGGCCTGGTGCAGCGCTTTTGAAGCACCGAGAGCCATATCATCATTGCAGGCGAATACCGCGCTTATCTTCACGCCTTCCTGCAATATCTCCTGGCAGAGCACATACCCTTGGGTCATGGAAGAGTCACCGTATTTCACCTTAGCCGGATCCCAGCGGATACCGTGTTTCTCCAGCGCCTTACGATAGCCCATTAAACGGGCCTTACCGGTCGGCGTATGAATAGGCGTGGTGATGCAGGCAATATCGTGATGCCCCTGGCTGATGAGGTAATCGACAGCCTGGAACGCAGCGTCCTGCTGTTCGAAGAAGACGCATTTATCATGGGCCTGAAACAGCTCGCGGTTAATCACGATAAGCGGTACTGGCGTAATGTTAATCAGCCGGGCAATGGCTTTCTCACTCATAAAGCGCGTGTAGAGAATGATGGCGTCGCAGCGACGGTCGGCCAGCATTTGTACGGCTATCTCTTCCCGTTCGGGAGTGTCATGCCCGTCCGTCACAATCAACTGTTTACCATGCGCTTCTGACTGACGTGAGGCCTGCTGAAGTAAACGGCCAAAATAGAAACCATCAAAACAGGAGACCACAAGGCCGATGCTGTTACTGGTGCGATTGGCCAGCGACTGGGCAAGAAAGTTGGGGCGGTATCCCAGTTCTTCCATTGCCTGATAAACCTGTTTGCGGGTGCTTTCTTTAACCTGTCCTGTGCCATTCAGTACGCGAGAAACCGTCGCTTTGGAGACGCCCGCACGCAGTGAGACATCCAGCATTGTCGCCATGACGCGTTCCTGTTTCACGTGAAGAGCAGCAGTTTACCACACTCATTACCGGGATTAAGGGGCTGATAGGCATGCGATTGGGCTTTCCCGAGGCGTTACGCAGAAATTCCCTGTCACTCATAAGGTGGTATGCCAATAAATAAAGATCATTTGATTTGGGATACCAGGAACGGGGTTGCGAGGTGAATCACAGAACTATTTTTCGCCAATGTCTATTTTTGGTATACCAATAGGTAGTGAGCTGTATACCTGCAATCATAATAAAGCCCTTTTACCGAGGTACTTACGCATGGCTCTACAGGAAAAACTCATCGATTCGCTGGGTAGTTTTGCCACCAAATTCAACAGCTATCGCTACATCATGGCGATCAAAGCCTCCTTTATCACCCTGATGCCAGTGATCATCGTCGGGGCGTTTTCCGTACTGATCTCCAATATGGTACTGGATCCTAAAAACGGGCTGGCGAGCTTTGAGTCGCTCTCCTTCCTGGCAGCGCTTAAACCCATTACCAGCGCCATCAACTATGCCACGCTGAACTTTCTTAATATTGGCGCGGTGTTTTTAATTGGCATTGAGCTTGGCCGGATTAATGGCATCAAAACGCTTTTTCCTGGCCTGCTCGCGGTGATCTGTTTTATCTGCGTGACCCCTACCACCGTGGAGATGCTGGTGGATGGGCAGATGCACGTGGTGAAAGATGTACTGCTGCGCCAGTTCTCTGATACCCGTAGCCTGTTCCTCGGCATGTTTATCGCCATTTTGTCAGTGGAAATCTACTGCTGGCTGGAGACTCGAGACGGCCTGAAGATCAAGATGCCCGATACGGTGCCGCCTAACGTGTCGGCCTCATTTTCTGCGCTGATCCCGGCGATTATCACCACCACGGTGATTGCCACCTTCGGCTTTGTCTTCCATCAGATAACCGGTATGTACCTGTACGACGCGGTCTATCAGGTGGTGCAGCAGCCGCTTGAGCGCGTTGTGCAAAGTCTGCCGGGTATTCTGCTGCTGATGTTTGTCGCCCAACTCTTCTGGGTGATTGGCATCCACGGTAACCAGATGATCAAACCGATTCGTGAGCCGCTGCTGCTGGGGGCCATCACTGTCAATATGTCCGCCTTTGAGCAGGGTAAAGAGGTACCCAACATCATTACCATGCCGTTCTGGGATGTGTACATGAGCATTGGCGGCTCCGGGCTGACTATCGGCCTGCTGATTGCGGTGATGATTGCCACCAGACGTAAAGAGATGAAAGAGATAGCCAAGCTGTCGATTGGCCCTGGTATCTTTAACATCAACGAGCCGGTGATTTTCGGGATGCCCATCATGCTAAATCCGATCCTCGCGATCCCCTTCATCATTACCCCGCTGGTCACCGGATCGATTGGTTACTTCGCTACCGTCACCGGTTTTGCGGGCAAAGCCGTGGTAATGGTGCCCTGGACCACACCACCGCTCATCAACGCCTGGCTTTCCACCGCGGGTTCAATGGGAGCGGTGGTGACGCAGCTTATCTGCATACTCACTGCCATCATTATCTACCTGCCATTTGTGAAAATTGCCTCCCGCCGTGCCGAGCAGGCGCAGCGCCAGGCGGAGTCGGCTGATGTGGCGAAAAATGTCTGAAGGAGCGTGACGTGAGCGTAAAAACCGTATCCATTCCGCCGTCGTTTATTCTGGGCGCGGCGGCGTCGGCCTGGCAAACTGAAGGCTGGGAGGGCAAAAAAGAGGGCCAGGATTCGTGGCCTGATCTCTGGTACAAGAATGACAGACACGTCTGGCATGAGGGCTTCGGCCCGGCGGTGGCAACGCAGTTCTATACCCGTTTTCGCGAAGATGTGCAGTTGATGAAAGATGCGGGACTGACCCATTACCGCACCTCAATTAACTGGTCGCGTTTTCTGACCGACTACGAAAAGGGTGTAGTCGATGAAGAGTACGCCGCCTATTACGACGCGCTGTTTGCGGAGATGGCGCGACAGGGCATCGTACCGATGATCTGCCTCGAACACTACGAGCTGCCGGGCTACCTGCTGGAAACCTACGGGGGCTGGGCGTCGAAAAAAGTGGTTGAGTTGTACCTGCTGTATGTCGAAAAAGTCTTTGAACGCTTTCATCAAAAAGTGACGCGCTGGTTCACCTTTAATGAACCCATTGTGGTGCAAACCCGTGTCTACCTGGATGCGCTGCGCTGGCCCTACGAGCAGAACACTTCAACCTGGATGCAGTGGAATCACCATAAAAATCTCGCTACGGCGAAGGTGGTGAAGCTATTCAGGGAGAAGGGCTATGAGGGTACGGTGGGCTGTATTCTCAACCCGGAGGTCACTTACCCACGCTCGCGTGCGCCTCACGACCTGCGTGCCGCTGAAATGTACGATCTCTTTTACAACCGTGTGTTTCTCGACCCGATGGTGAAGGGGGAGTATCCGGCGGAACTGTTCGTGGTGCTGGAAAAGCATCAGGTGAGCTGGGATTACACCGATGAGGAGCTGGCGATTATCCGGGAGAATACCGTTGATGAGCTGGGCATTAACCTCTATTACCCCCACCGGGTGAAAGCGCCTTCCCGCGCCTGGCACCCCGAAACGCCGTTCCATCCGGCCTATTATTACGAGCCATTCGACTTGCCGGGCCGACGAATGAACAAATCCCGCGGCTGGGAAATCGGTCCGTTCATCATTTACGACATGGCGATGCGCATTAAAAACGAGTACGGCAACATTCCCTGGTTTGTGGCCGAGAGCGGTATGGGCGTTGAGAACGAAGGGCAGTTTCGTAATAGCGATGGCGTAATTGAAGATGATTACCGCATTGCCTTCATTGGCGAGCATCTTTATCAGACGCTCCGCGCCCGGAAAGACGGGGCTAACTGCCAGGGCTACATGTTATGGGCATTTACCGACAACGTTTCGCCGATGAACGCTTTTAAGAACCGCTACGGGCTGGTGGAAATAGATCTTGAGAACAACCGCGACAGGCGGGCGAAAACGTCGCTGCACTGGTATCGCCGCTTAAGCAAAGAGCGGCAGCTTACGCTGACCGTTGATGATGAATGGAAATAAGGAGCTGTGATGAAACGCATCGTTTTATGTTGCTCGGCCGGGATGTCCACGTCGCTGGTGGTCACAAAAATGGAGAAAGCGGCGGCAGAGCGTGGGCTGGAACTGAAGATCTACGCTATTGCAGAACAGAGTCTGCGTGATGAACTGGAAAGCCATAACAGTGAGATTATCGCGGTACTGTTGGGGCCGCAGGTTCGATTCAAACTGGCGGAAAATAAAAAGCTTACTGATGAATATAACATCCCTGTCGATGTTATCGATTCGGTTGCTTACGGCACCTTAAATGGCGCGAAAGTTCTCGATCAGGCGCTAAGTTTGGTAAGATAGCGCCCTCAGGCCGGGGCACTCCCCGGCCCGCGCTTTTCATTCTATCAATAGGTGATTCTGTGGAAAAAGCCGTCATCCCGCCGGAGAAAAAACAGTACCAGGAGATTGGCGAAGATTTACGAGCACAAATCATCCAGGGCCACTATCCCGTGGGCTCCCGCCTCCCGCCAGAGCGTAATATTGCGGAAAAATATGGCGTCAGCCGCACCATCGTGCGCGAAGCACTGTTGATGCTCGAGTTACAGGGTACGGTGGATATCCGTCAGGGCTCGGGGGTCTACGTCATGCGTATCCCTCAGGAGCACGAAAACGAAGAAGAGCGTTTTTTAAGCAGCGATGTCGGCCCGTTCGAAATCCTGCAAGCTCGCCAGCTGCTGGAGAGCAATATTGCCGCTTTCGCGGCCAAAATGGCGACGCGGGCGGACATCGACAACCTGCGCCGCATCCTTGAGCAGGAACAACGTGCCATCGCCCTGAACGACACCTCACAGGACAACAGTAAAATGTTTCACCTGGTGCTGGCGGGGGCATCGCAAAATCAGATGCTACTGGCAACTGTGGAGAGCGTCTGGCACCACATGGACAGCAGCCCGCTATGGCAACAATTCAACGTCCACATTGCCAGCCGCCCCTACCGCTTAAAGTGGCTTGGCGACAGGCAAACCCTGCTTGCTGCGCTGCGCCGCCGCGACGTGATGGGAGCCTGGCAGGCCATGTGGCAGCACCTTGAGAATGTAAAAAAGAGTTTGCTGGAGCTGTCGGACGAAGATGCCCCGGACTTTGACGGTTATCTGTTTGAATCGGTGCCAATTTTTCAGGGGAAACTGATGTGAAGGTGGTTCCCTTATACGAGGTCCCCTGGCATGCAGAACAGGTGACCGAGTGGTTGTGGCGTGAGTTTGGTGACGCTCTGCCGCGGGCCTTTTTCGCGAGCATCATTGAACACAGCCAGCGGCCGGGTGAGTTACCACTGACTTTCGTGCTTCTGGACGGCGAGACGCTTTCAGGTACGGTTGGGTTGTGGCGTTGCGATCTTATCAGCCGTCAGGATCTCTTCCCGTGGCTTGCCGCGCTCTACGTGGATGAGGCTGCGCGGGGAAAAGGGCTGGCGCGTCTGCTTCAGCAACACGTGATTGATTACGCACGTGAAATGGGCTTTGCGCAGCTGCACCTTTACTCTGCCTGCCGCGATTTTTATGAGCGTTTTGGCTGGCACTATATCGGTGACGGCCTCGATTACCCGGACACGACCGTCCACCTTTACCGCTTTACGCTTTAGCTTTCCTGCGGTGTGATAACCGAATGGCGTCGCACCAGCGTCGGGTTAAACAGATGAGTGATTTCAGGCAGCGGGCGGTTTTCCGCCAGCGCCAGCGCCAGCTCGGCGGCCTGAGTTGCCATCGTTACAATCGGATAGCGCACGGTGGTTAAACGAGGCCGCACGTAGCGTGAGACCAGAATGTCATCAAAGCCAATTAACGAGATCTCCTCCGGAACCGCAATACCATTATCACTCAGCACACCCAACGCCCCGGCGGCCATCGAGTCGTTATAACAGGCCACGGCGGTAAAGTTTTTGCCGCGCCCTAACAGCTCCGTCATGGCCTGCTCGCCGCCGCTTTCATCCGGTTCCGCAAAGGTTACACGTCGGTCGTTACAGGGAAGTCCATGCTCTTTCAACGCATCGTAATAGCCCTGCAAGCGATCGTCAGCATCGGAAATTTCGTGGTTGGAGCAGAGATAGCCAATACGGGTATGACCCTGCTGAATAAGGTGACGGGTGGCAAGCCAGGCACCATAGCGATCATCGAGCGCTACGCAACGCTGTTCATAGCCGGAAACAATACGGTTGATCAGCACCATACCGGGCATCTGTTTCATTAATCCGATGAGCTCTTCATCCGGGATCATCTTGGCATGTACCACCAGTGCGCCACAGCGATGGCGCATCAGTTGTTCAATGGCGTTACGCTCTTTTTGTTCGTTGTGATACCCATTGCCAATCAGCAGGAAATTGCCCGTGGCGGAAGCCACTTGCTCAACCGCTTTAACCATTGCCCCAAAGAAGGGATCCGACACATCCCCTACGACCAGACCGACCGTTTCCGTTGACTGCTGCGCCAGCGCGCGGGCATTTGCATTGGGGTGATAACTCAGGCTCTCCATTGCTGTTTTTACCGCCAGCCGTGAGCTTTCGCTGGCTTTAGGAGAGTCATTGATAACGCGGGATACCGTGGCGACAGAAACACCTGCAAGCCGGGCTACATCTTTAATTGTCGCCATTGCATACCTTCATTGGGGGAAGCGGTTACACGGAGACTAATGGTACGGGAATACAGTGGCTAATCAAGAAGGTTGATGTGCCGCATTACATAAACGTGACCTGACACAGTGCCCGGTGGTGAAACTGTTACACCACAAATATATCCTGAAAAACACAATTAATACCTTTAGTTACACTTTGCGAAGGGCTGTTGCTTTTGACCGCTGGAGCGGCCGGGATACCCATTGCTAAAGTGATTATCCCAGAGGTATTGATAGGTGAAGTCAACCCTGAGGGTTGAGCACTTGAATTACACCGACCTGCGCAGATGTGCAGGTTTTTTTTTGCCTTTCATCCATCTGTAACAGTAAAAACCCTTCGACACACCTGGTTGCACTTAGGGGCATTCGCTTGCTTTTTTCCGGTGGAAAGCCCGTCCTCCGGCAACCACAATCAAGATCCCAGAGGTATTGATAGGTGAATTTTTCAGTACGCTTTTCGTACTCATTTTTTGCACCAGCCTGCGCAGATGCGCAGGTTTTTTTTCGCCTTAATTTCTCCCGCCCCACTTCTCGTGTAATCTGCCACAATTTACGCATCTCTCGTCGAATCGACTGACAAAAGGAGTTGAAATGTTATTTGGCTTTTTCCGCGAACTTTTTCGCGTCCTGTTTCGTGTGCAACTGACTGGCGATACGCAGGCTCTGAAAGGGGACCGCGTACTTATCACACCGAATCATGTCTCGTTTATTGACGGTATTCTGCTTGCGTTGTTCCTGCCCGTTCGTCCCGTGTTCGCGGTTTACAGCTCCATCAGCACCCAGTGGTATATGCGATGGCTGAAACCCTTTATTGATTTCGTTCCCCTTGATCCAACGAAGCCGATGTCGATAAAGCACCTGGTACGCTTGATTGGTGAAGGGCGCCCGGTTGTGATTTTCCCCGAGGGGCGCATTTCGGTCTCCGGCTCGTTGATGAAGATTTACGATGGTGCCGGTTTTGTGGCGGCAAAGTCTGGCGCAACCGTGGTGCCGGTGCGTATTGAAGGAGCGGAATTGACCTTTTTCAGCCGTCTGAAAGGGCTGGTCAGACGCCGCCTCTTCCCGCGTATTCATCTGCATATTTTGCCTGCGACCCACGTACCTATGCCGGACGCACCTCGTGCCCGCGATCGTCGTAAAATGGCCGGGGAGATGCTGCATCAGATCATGATGGAAGCGCGTATGGCGGTGCGTCCACGTGAAACCCTGTATGAGGCTTTCCTGTCAGCACAATATCGTTATGGGGCGAATAAGCCTTGTGTGGAAGATATTAATTTCACCCCTGACTCCTACCGCAAATTGCTCACCAAGACGCTTTTCGTCGCCCGTATTCTGGATAAATACACCGCGCCTGGGGACAAAATCGGTCTGATGCTGCCAAACGCTGCCATTAGCGCGGCGGTTATTTTCGGTGCCATTGCTCGTGGTCGCATCCCGGCAATGATGAACTACACCGCCGGGGTGAAAGGGCTGACCAGCGCCATTACGGCGGCGGAGCTTAAAACCATCTTTACCTCGCGCACCTTTATGGACAAAGGCAAGCTCTGGCACCTGCCTGAACAACTGACGCAGGTGCGCTGGGTCTATTTAGAAGATCTGAAAGGCAGCGTAACGCTGGAGGATAAGCTGTGGATCTTCAGCCGCGTAGTGATGCCAGGGCTGGCGCAACTGCCGCAAAAACCGGAAGATCCGGCCATCATTCTTTTCACTTCGGGTTCCGAGGGTAATCCGAAAGGGGTGGTGCACAGCCACAAAAGCATTCTGGCGAACGTCGAGCAAATCAGAACCATTGCCGACTTCACTGCCAACGATCGCTTTATGTCTGCACTGCCGCTGTTCCACTCCTTTGGCCTCACCGTTGGGCTATTTACACCGCTGCTGACCGGGGCCGAAGTGTTCCTTTATCCAAGCCCGTTGCACTACCGCATCGTGCCAGAGCTGGTCTACGACCGTAACTGCACCGTGCTGTTTGGCACCTCTACCTTCCTTGGCAACTATGCCCGCTTTGCTAATCCTTATGATTTCTTCCGTTTGCGTTATGTGGTTGCCGGCGCGGAGAAACTCCAGGAGAGCACGCGGCAGATCTGGCAGGACAAATTTGGCCTGCGCATTCTGGAGGGGTATGGCGTAACGGAGTGTGCGCCGGTGGTGTCAATCAACGTGCCGATGGCGGCGAAACCCGGCACGGTGGGGCGTATTCTGCCTGGCATGGATGCACGTCTTATGGCGGTCCCCGGCATTGAAGACGGTGGACGTTTGCAGTTAAAAGGCCCTAACGTGATGAACGGGTATCTGCGGGTAGAACGTCCGGGCGTGCTTGAAGCCCCGTCGGCAGAAAATGCGCAAGGTGAAACAGAAGCAGGCTGGTATGACACCGGCGACATCGTCCGTTTTGATGAACAGGGATTTGTGCAGATTCAGGGACGTGCCAAACGCTTTGCCAAAATCGCCGGGGAGATGATTTCGCTGGAGATGGTTGAGCAGCTGGCGCTCGCGGTCTCTCCGGAGAAGATGCACGCCACGGCGATTAAATCAGATGCCAGTAAAGGTGAAGCATTAGTGTTGTTTACTACCGATGACGCGCTGACGCGAGAAAAACTGTCGCAGCAGGCGCGTGCGCAGGGGGTGCCGGAACTGGCGGTACCACGCGATATTCGTTTCCTCAAGCAGTTACCGTTGCTGGGCAGCGGGAAGCCTGACTTTGTGACCTTAAAAAATATGGTAGAAGAGGCAGACACCCAACATGCATGAGTCAGTACACACTAACACCTCGCTGTGGTCCCGGGGCATGAAGGCGGTGGTTGCCGCCCAGTTTCTCTCGGCCTTCGGTGACAATGCGCTTTTGTTCGCGACGCTGGCGTTACTCAAGGCTGAGTTTTACCCCGACTGGAGTCAACCTGTCCTGCAAATGGTGTTTGTGGGCGCTTACATTGTTTTTGCCCCTTTCGTCGGGCAGGTGGCAGACAGCTTCCCCAAAGGTCGCGTGATGATGGTGGCCAATGGCCTCAAACTGCTTGGCGCGGCCTGCATTTGCGTGGGGATCAACCCTTTCATTGGCTATACGCTGGTGGGCGTGGGGGCGGCGGCGTATTCCCCGGCGAAGTACGGCATTCTTGGGGAACTCACCACCGGCGATAAGCTGGTGAAAGCGAACGGGCTGATGGAGTCGTCAACCATTGCCGCTATCCTGCTCGGTTCAATGGCCGGGGGGATTCTGGCTGACTGGCACGTACTGGCTGCACTCAGCGTGTGTGCACTGGTCTATGCCGGTGCGGTAGCGGCAAACCTCATGATCCCGCGTCTGGCGGTTGCAAGGCCCGGGCAGTCGTGGCGCTTTACGCCAATGACCCGCAGCTTTTTCACGGCCTGCACCGTGCTCTGGCGTAACGGTGAAACACGCTTTTCCCTGGTCGGTACCAGCCTGTTCTGGGGTGCAGGCGTCACGCTGCGCTTCCTGTTAGTGCTGTGGGTGCCCGTGGCGCTCGGCATCACCGATAATGCTACTCCTACCTACCTTAACGCGATGGTGGCGGTAGGCATTGTGGCAGGTGCCGGACTGGCCGCGAAGCTTGTGACCCTTGAGAAGGTGGCACGCTGTATGCCCGCCGGGATTTTGATTGGTGTGGCGGTCGCCTTCTTTTCGTTACAACATGCATTACTTCCGGCCTACGGCATTCTGATGCTGATTGGTCTGTTGGGCGGTTTTTTTGTTGTGCCGCTTAATGCGCTGCTACAGGAGCGGGGGAAACGTACCGTCGGCGCAGGAAACGCCATCGCCGTGCAGAACCTCGGTGAGAACACGGCTATGTTACTGATGCTGGGGCTCTACTCACTGGCGGTGAAGGTGGGTGTGCCCGTTGTCGGCGTAGGCGTCGGCTTCGGTGTTCTGTTCGCGCTGGCGATTACCGTATTGTGGGTCTGGCAGCGACGTCGCTAACAGAGAGGCCGGGTAAACCCGGCCTTTTTCGTATTACGGTGCCGGGTAGGTATAAACCTGATGCACCGCTTCAATCTCAGTCAGCACCTCTTCGCTCAACTCCAGATGCAGACTCTCTACGTTGGTTTTCAGTTGCTCCATCGTCGTTGCACCTAACAGCGTGCTGGCGACGAACGGCTGGCGGCGTACGAACGCCAGTGCCATCTGCGATGGATCAAGGTTGTGGCGTTTAGCGATATCCACATACGCGGCAACGGCTTTTTGCGCTTGCTCACCGCTATAGCGGGTAAAGCGGCTGAACAAGGTATTACGCGCTCCCGCTGGTTTTGCGCCGTTTAAGTATTTACCGCTCAGGGTGCCGAAGGCGAGGCAGGAGTACGCCAGCAGCTCAACTCCTTCATATCGGGTCACTTCCGCCAGACCCACCTCATAGCTACGGTTGAGCAGACTGTAGGGATTCTGAATAGTGACGATTCGCGGCAGCTCATGTTTTTCTGCCAGTTGCAAATAACGCATAACCCCAAAGGCGGTTTCATTAGATACGCCGATGTAGCGGATCTTCCCTGCACGCTGGAATTCCGTCAGGGCTTCCAGCGTTTCCAGCAGGGTGATGACCGGTGCGGAGTCGGTCCATTTATAACCCAGGGTGCCAAAGCAGTTAGTGGCGCGTTGTGGCCAGTGCACCTGGTAGAGATCAAGATGATCGGTTTGCAGGCGCTTCAGGCTCTCTTCAAGCGCAACACGGATATTTTTACGATCGAGCGCCTGGTTTGGGCGGATACCGCTGTCGTTATTACGCGAGGGGCCACTGACTTTAGAGGCGAGTACCACCTTCTCGCGATTGCCGCGTTTTGCCAGCCAGTTGCCAACGTAGGTTTCAGTCAGCCCCTGTGTTTCAGGCCCGGGTGGAACGGGGTACATCTCCGCAACGTCAATCAGGTTAATGCCCTGGCTGATGGCGTAATCCAGCTGTGCGTGGGCGTCGGCTTCGCTATTCTGTTCACCAAACGTCATTGTGCCCAGCCCCAGGGTGCTTATCTCAAGCGAACTATGGGGAATACGGTGATAGTGCATAGCCAACTTCCTTACGTACTTTCAACGTCAGATGCCTGACAAAGGACTATAAACATGGCAGAGGGGAGAAAAAAGGGAAAGAGAAATTAGCAGGAAAGGTCAGCAGGTCACTGACCTTTAAAGGAATCTTTTAGCGCTCGAGGATCTGAGAAACATCATCGCGGTTAATCTGCATTTTATTACCTTGTTGATCGCGGTAGCTGACCAGCCCGGTATCATCATCAACTTGTGGTTTTCCTTCCGTCAGGATCATCCTGCCGTCTTTGGTCGCCATCACATAATCACTGCTACATCCTGACACTGCAAATGCTAAACCTACTGCTGAAATAAGCACTGCCCAGTTTTTCATTCTTCCATCCTCCTCTGACCTGTTTAATACAGTAGTGTAGTAATAACCTGATGTTACGGGACAAAAAAGCGGGAAAATCTTAAACCGGGAACAAAAGCAGAATAAGAAGCGCTTCCCCTGGGGGGAAGCGTTGAATTACAGTGGTTTTTTCTTGTTGCGCAACAAATTAAGACTTTCCACGGCGATAGAGAAAAACATCGCAAAGTAGATGTAGCCTTTTGGTACGTGAATCGACACGCTTTCCAGAATCAGGGTAAACCCGACCAGAATTAGGAAGGAGAGTGCCAGCATCTTAACGGAGGGGTGACGGTCAACGAATTCGCCAATTGGCCGTGCCGCAAACATCATCACGCCCACCGAAATTACCACTGCTGCCATCATAATAAACAGGTGATCGGACAGGCCAACCGCCGTAATGACAGAATCCAGACTGAAAATAATATCCAGCAGCATGATCTGCACGATTGCGCCGAGGAAGGAGTTCACGTTGGTTTTGAGACTCTCCTCTTCACCTTCGATCGTTTCATGAATCTCTTTACTGGCTTTCCAGATAAGGAAAACGCCGCCAAGGAAGAGAATCAGGTCACGGGCGGAGACGGCATGGCCGAACACATCAAACAGTGGGGTGGTGAGTTTGGTTATCCACGCAATGGAGGCCAGCAACAGTAACCGCATGATCATTGCAGCACCAAGCCCCAGCCGGCGGGCATAGTTGCGTTGTGCGGTAGGAAGTTTTGCGACAACCAGAGAGAGGAAAATAATGTTGTCGATCCCAAGCACTATTTCCAACAGCGTTAACGTGCCGAGGGCAAGCCAGGCGTTGGGATCGGTAATCCATGCAAATAACATCTATAAAAGTCCTGCCAAATGAAGAAGCGCTGATTATAAGCGTGAGGCGGGCAGAGGTAAAAAATTAATCCCCCTGAATAAAGAAATGCCGCGCCAGCAGGGCGCCGGTGAAATTCTTTTTCAGATAGAATCCACGGGGCAGCGTCATTATGCGCTCTCCCTTCGCGCCGACCGCCTCGGTAAGCGCTTTGCTGTTTGCGGCTTTTGGTCGAAGCTGCAAAACATCCCCGTGACGGGCGGTAATGCGTTCGACGTGACCGAGAACAATCAAATCCATCAGTTCTTCCCAGTCCAGGCGAAGCTGTCTCTCTTCTTCATCATCAGGGCTCCAGAGCAGGGGAGAGCCAACCCGCCGCTCGCCAACAGGGATGTCGCGCGATCCTTCGATAGGGATCCACAACACGCGATGTAACTTATGGCGCACGTGGCTGGTTTCCCAGCTCACGCCGGTGTTGCCCGTTAAGGGAGCGACGCAGACAAAGGTAGTTTCCAAAGGACGTCCTGCGCTATCCACAGGAATGGTTTTCAATTCAACGCCTAAATGGGCGAAATCCTGCTCCGGTTTGCTGCCCGCACTCGCGCCAAGCCATTGCTCCAGTAGGATGCCGGTCCAGCCTTTATCACGTTTAAGATCCCGGGGAACGGGCAGGCCAATGCGTGTGGCAAGTTCACCGAGCGTGTAACCGGCCAGAGACTGGGCCTGTAAAAAAAGCTGGGTTTCAGATTGCGGTGGGGATGTGAGTGGACAAAGTTCGGACATACTCAGACCTTGGTTAAAAAATGAACAGCATTTATACACCGTGTGAATTAAACGTCTGCATTTGGGAAAATGATAAAAAACTACCTGATTACTAAGTCATTTTTCTCTCGTGACCTCTCAGTTGCGCAACAAAGCATGAAGTTGTTCAAATCTGGTCACTGACAATGAACAGGATCTTACACCATGTTATCCACAGAAAAATGGGATAACTGGGTAAAACTCTCACTACTGGTTCGATCTACAGCCTTGACGCGCGACGAAATTCCAATTTTTGCGCAAAATGTGCCTAAGATAGTGGCATAATCTGTGGATAAAAACGACGTTGTTCGATCTTTCATCAGTCGAAGGATCGGTAAGGTGATGATCGTCACATTATGCAATGTAATCATCAAAAATTTAAATGTAACGCTATGAATGAAAGGCATTTATTTTGCAGCGATAATTCAGCTGTTTTCGGATAACTCTGGGTTTTCCCGTGGTAAACCTCGGGTTCTTCACAACTCTATCCACAGAAAACGTGAATAAAACCCGATCCGTCAGGGGGCGTCTGTTTATAACTATGGCGATAACTGTGAGTTATTCAATTGTTATCCGTTTGTTCCGCTGTAATTGAGTGGTTTACCGTTTTCCACGAGTGTGAAACAATCGTTTGATTCAGGTTTATTTTGAGGTAGTCCGGTGATTGATGACGATGGCTACCGCCCAAATGTGGGTATCGTAATCTGTAATCGGCAGGGCCAGGTTATGTGGGCCAGACGCTTCGGACAGCACTCATGGCAATTCCCCCAGGGGGGAATCAATCCTGGTGAATCTCCGGAGCAGGCAATGTACCGGGAACTGTTCGAGGAAGTGGGCTTAAATCGTAAAGATGTTCGAATCCTTGCTTCTACCCGTAACTGGTTGCGTTACAAGTTACCGAAACGTTTGGTGCGTTGGGACACAAAGCCGGTTTGTATCGGCCAGAAACAAAAGTGGTTTCTTTTGCAATTGGTCAGTAGTGATGCTGACGTTAATATGCAAACCAGTAGTACCCCTGAGTTTGATGGCTGGCGATGGGTAAGTTACTGGTATCCTGTTCGTCAGGTGGTGTCGTTTAAGCGCGATGTCTACCGACGGGTGATGAAAGAATTTGCAGGCGCAGTGATGTCGCTTCAGGAAACACCACCTAAGCCGCAAAATGCTCCTGCCTGGCGACGTAAAAGAGGTTAAGCCACGCACATTATGCTCACCCGACTGCGAGAGATCGTTGAGAAAGTCGCCAGCGCACCGCGTTTAAACGAAGCGCTGGAAATTCTGGTCACAGATATTTGTCATGCGATGGACACCGAGGTGTGTTCTGTTTACCTCGCTGACCATGACAGACGCTGTTATTACCTGATGGCAACGCGCGGTTTAAAAAAGCCGCGCGGGCGCACGGTCACACTCGCATTCGATCAGGGTATTGTCGGTCTGGTTGGCAGGCTCGCTGAGCCTATCAACCTGGCTGATGCGCAAAAGCATCCCAGTTTTAAATTCATCCCCGCCGTAAAAGAAGAGCGCTTTCGCGCGTTTCTTGGGGTGCCTATCATTCAGCGTCGCCAGCTGCTTGGCGTGTTGGTCGTCCAGCAGCGTGAGCTGCGTCAGTTCGACGAAAGTGAAGAGTCTTTTCTTGTTACGCTCGCCACGCAAATGGCGGCAATCCTTTCGCAGTCCCAGTTAAACGCCCTGTTTGGTCAGTATCGTCAGACGCGAATTCGTGCGCTGCCGGCCTCGTCGGGTGTTGCGATTGCACAAGGGTGGATGGATGAAACCCTGCCACTGATGGAGCAGGTTTACGAAGCGTCGACGCTCAATACGACGCTGGAACGTGAACGACTGACCAGCGCCCTGGAAGAGGCGGCGAGTGAATTTCGTCGCTACAGCAAACGTTTTTCCGCGGGGGCGCAAAAAGAGACTGCCGCCATCTTCGATCTTTATTCGCATCTGCTGTCCGATGCACGTCTGCGTCGCGAACTCTTTGCCGAAGTCGATAAAGGCCTGGTGGCAGAATGGGCGGTGAAGACCGTGATTGAGAAGTTTGCCGAACAGTTTGCCTCCCTCAGCGATGGCTACCTGAAAGAACGTTCCGGTGACTTACGCACGCTGGGCCAGCGCCTGCTCTTCCATCTTGATGACAACATTCAGAGCCCAAATACCTGGCCTGAGCGTTTTGTGCTGGTGGCAGATGAACTGTCGGCCACCACGCTGGCAGAATTACCGCACGACAGGCTTGCAGGTGTCGTGGTACGCGACGGTGCGGCCAACTCACACGCAGCCATTATGGTGCGTGCGCTGGGCATTCCAACGGTCATGGGTGCGGATATCCAGCCCTCGGTCCTTCATCGCAGAACGCTGGTGGTGGACGGTTATCGGGGGGAGTTACTTGTCGATCCTGAACCCGTCCTGCTGCAGGAATACCAGCGTCTCATTACCGAAGAGAATGAGTTAACCCGGCTGGCAGAAGATGATGTAAATCGTGCCGCCCACCTGAAAAGCGGCGAACGCATTAAGGTGATGCTTAATGCGGGGTTGAGCCCTGAGCATGAGGAAAAACTTGGCAGCCGCGTTGACGGCATTGGACTTTACCGCACCGAAATCCCTTTTATGTTGCAAAGCGGCTTCCCCTCTGAAGAGGAGCAGGTGGCGCAATATCAGGGCATGTTGCAGATGTTCAACGATAAATCCGTCACGTTGCGAACGCTGGATATTGGTGCGGATAAGCAGCTGCCTTACATGCCCATCAGCGAGGAAAACCCGTGTCTTGGCTGGCGTGGCATCCGTATTACGCTCGATCAACCGGAGATCTTTCTCGTCCAGGTTCGTGCCATGCTGCGCGCTAATGCTGCCAGCGGCAATCTCAGCATCTTATTGCCGATGATTACCAATATTGACGAGGTGGATGAGGCGCGACGGTTAATAGAACGGGCCGGCCGCGAAGTGGAAGAGATGATAGGCTATGCGATCCCGAAACCGCGGATCGGTGTGATGCTCGAAGTCCCTTCGATGGTCTTTATGATTTCGCATCTGGTGAATCGGGTCGATTTTATCTCAATTGGCACCAACGACCTTACCCAGTACATTCTGGCGGTGGATCGCAATAATACCCACGTAGCAAATATGTACGACAGCCTGAACCCGGCGGTTTTGCGCGCGCTGGCCATGATTGCCAAAGAGACGGACCGCCTTGGCATTGAGCTTTGCTTATGCGGTGAGATGGCCGGCGACCCGATGTGTGTCGCGATCCTGATTGGGCTTGGCTTTAATCATCTGTCGATGAATGGTCGCTCGGTGGCGCGTATTAAATACCTGCTGCGCCGCATTGACTTCACTGAAGCGCAGACGCTGGCTAACCGTGCGCTTGACGCACAACTGGCCACCGAAGTTCGTCACCAGATTGCTGCGTTTATGGAGCGGCGGGGTCTGGGTGGGCTGATTCGCGGTGGGCTGTAGGCGATACCCCCCCGGCAACGGTGCGAAACGCCATCGTCGATTCTGAACCCTCCCGATTGCAGGCATCCAAGATACCTGTGGTGTAACGGATTATCGGTATACATATCTTTTACAACTTCGCCGCATCCTGCCTGCAAGCAATATGCTATTATTCGCGACTTTGGAGCGTCCCCTATCCTGGACGCGTATCTATACCGCTGTCCACTTTCGGCGGAATAACAACAAGTTGTGGTGACAGATGAATAGTGGCTATCTGCGTTTCCCGGACTTTGACCCGGTGATTTTCTCCCTTGGACCCGTTTCGCTACACTGGTACGGCATGATGTACCTGGTTGGGTTTATTTTTGCCATGTGGCTTGCCACCCGTCGCGCAGGTCGCCCTGACAGTGGCTGGACCAAAAATGAAGTAGAGAATCTGCTCTATGCCGGTTTCCTCGGGGTCTTCCTCGGCGGACGTATCGGCTACGTTCTGTTCTACAATTTCCCAGTCTTCCTGAGCGATCCGCTCTATCTGTTCCGTGTATGGGACGGTGGCATGTCATTCCATGGCGGCCTGCTCGGCGTGATTGTAGTGATGCTGGTCTTCGCTAAACGCACGAAACGTCACTTCTTCCAGGTGGCTGATTTCATCGCCCCATTAATTCCGTTTGGTCTGGGTGCCGGTCGTTTAGGCAACTTTATCAATGGCGAGCTGTGGGGACGCGTGGATCCTAATTTCCCGCTGGCGATGCTCTTCCCGGGCTCACGCGCTGAAGATATGGCTTTGCTGCCTTCTCACCCTGAGTGGCAGTCGATTTTCGATACCTACGGCGTACTGCCGCGCCATATGTCTCAGTTGTACGAGCTGGCGCTGGAAGGGGTTGTGCTGTTTATCATCCTCAATCTCTACATTCGCAAACCACGTCCTATGGGCGCGGTGTCGGGCCTGTTCCTGATCGGTTATGGCGCGTTTCGTATCATCGTTGAATTCTTCCGCCAGCCGGATGCGCAGTTTACTGGCACCTGGGTGCAGTACATCAGTATGGGTCAAATTCTGTCCATCCCGATGATCGTCGCGGGCATTGCCATGATGGTCTGGGCGTATCGTCGTCGTGCGCCGCAACACGTTTCCTGAGGAACCATGAAACAGTATTTAGAACTGATGCAAAAGGTGCTCGATGAGGGCACCCCGAAAAACGACCGTACAGGGACCGGCACGATCTCTATTTTTGGTCATCAGATGCGTTTTAACCTGCAGGATGGCTTTCCGCTGGTGACAACCAAGCGCTGCCATTTACGCTCAATTATTCATGAGCTGTTGTGGTTTTTGCAGGGCGACACCAACACGGCGTACCTGAAAGAGAACAAGGTCACCATCTGGGACGAATGGGCTGACGAACACGGTGATCTGGGTCCGGTCTATGGCAAACAGTGGCGCGCCTGGCCTACGCCTGATGGCCGTCATATCGACCAGATAAGCACGGTTATCAATCAGATCAAAAATGACCCGGACTCTCGCCGGATTATTGTTTCAGCCTGGAACGTCGGTGAACTGGATAAAATGGCCCTTGCCCCGTGCCACGCCTTCTTCCAGTTCTATGTTGCAGATGGAAAACTTTCCTGCCAGCTCTACCAGCGCTCCTGTGACGTATTCCTCGGTCTGCCTTTCAACATTGCCAGCTACGCGTTGCTGGTGCATATGATGGCGCAGCAGTGCGATCTGGACGTTGGGGATTTTGTCTGGACAGGTGGCGATACCCACTTGTACAGCAATCACCTTGAACAAACGCATCTGCAGTTAAGTCGTGAACCACGTGCCCTGCCGACGTTGGTTATCAAACGTAAACCTGATTCGTTGTTCGACTATCGTTTTGAAGATTTCGAAATAGAAGGTTACGATCCGCATCCTGCCATCAAGGCTCCGGTAGCTATCTGACCCGGTGAGCATCTCATAACCGGTACCTTCGGGTGCCGGTTTTTTTTTATCTGTTTCTCCTTTTCCGACCCGCTTTCCGGCTGCGTTGCAACGCCCTGCAAAACCGTCACCCATCTCCGGCGCGTCTCGTAAATTCCACAAACTCTGCTCGAAAATAAATATCGCTGGCGGCAGAGTGCGGACATGAAACGAGAATGCGGATTTACCCTAATAGAAACAATGGTGGCGGTCGCGTTGATCGCCATTCTCAGTGGGGCGGGGCTCTCTGGCTGGCGTTACTGGCAGGCGCAGCAGCGGCTATGGCAAACCGCGGTTCAGGTGCGGCAGTTTCTGGAAATGTTGCGTGATGATGCGAACTGGCACTCGCGTGAGCAGTTGCTCGCGGCGTCACGCGATGGCGCAAGCTGGTGTTTGCATACCCATTTAACGGCACAGTGTCAGGCGGGTTCACGCTATACCTTACGCCCGGCCTGGCCTGAGGTTGCATTGGTAGAGATAACACCATCGTTAGGATTTTATGGTTTACGCAACACGGCATGGGGTGGGCATATCCGCATTAAAAACGGGGCAGGGGAGTGGCGCATAGTGGTTTCAGGGTGGGGGAGAATCAGGATGTGTCAGTCATCATCGGAAGACGTATGTTAGCGAAACAAAACGGCTTTTCGTTACTGGAGACGCTACTGGCAATGGCGATCGGCAGTGTCTTATTACTCGCAGCGGCCCGTTTCCTGCCTGCAGTGCAGCTTGGGGTCTTGCAACAAACCCGTGCTCAAATGCTGGAAGATGAACTCTGGCAACGTATTTATACCGTAGCGCGGCATCTTCAGCGTGCCGGGTACTGTAACGGCAGCTGTGCAGGCCAGCCGGTAATAATAGGGCGCTCAGGAGAATGTGTGATAGTGCAATGGGATGCAAACAGTAACGGACGCTGGGAAACCACGCCAGCAAGTGATGCCGATCAAACAGGGTTTCGCCTGCAAAGCGGCGTACTGGAAACGCTTCGGGGGGCAACGTCCTGCGAGGGTAAAGGCTGGGACAAAATGACCGATCCGGCAGTGGTAACCATCGACGGTTTCTTTATCAGAAGGCAGCAAGTACCCGGTTTTCACCCCGTATTCAGTCTCAGTCTGAGTGGAAGGGTTAAGGGACAGGCCACACGCGTAGTTAACGCGACTTTTAGCGTGACGGGTTTTAACTTATGAACCGCCAGCGAGGAATGTCCTCACTTGCACTGGTGCTGCTCATTTTACTTCTTGGCAGCCTGCTGCTGAATGGCTTGAATCAGCAGCGTGTCACCCATATTCAGCGTGTCACCACTGAGAGTTTAAGCCTGCAGCACTATGCCAGTGTGCAGTCTGCGCTGGAGTGGGGACGGATGCAGCAGTGGGATGCGAAACCCGCAGTACAATGCCTGGAACAGCGAGGCACCTCCCTGCGGGTTTGCCTGCGTATCCTTGAGGAAAATCGTGTCTTATTGATAGCAGGTAGCGCTGAGCAGCGATTGTGGCGAGGGGGGCGCATTGAAAAAAACAAGGTGCTGTTTTCCGCTCATGGCTGGAGCGATTTCTGCCCCCTTAAAGAGACTGCCTTATGCGAACTGCCATGAAAGAAAAGGGGTTCAGCCTGCCTGAAGTCCTGATAGCTATGGTGTTACTGGTCATGATCGTTACCGCCCTTAGCGGCTTTCAACGAACTCTGGCTTCGGACTTTGCGCTCTGGAGTCAATACCGCACGTTATGGCGTTACGCATGGCTACAAACGCAAGCGGAAACCCAGGTTTTGCCGCCGGGATGGCAGGTGCAGCGGTTGCAGACAAGCGACGCAGGATGTGTCAGCATCAACGCCATTATTGTTTCGCCGTCAGGCAGAAAAGGGCAGATGACCAGACTGCATTGCCCGTCCGGTCAGTAGTCAGGAGTACGTATGCTAAGGGTTTATCACTCCAACCATTTGGATGTGCTGGAAGCACTGATGGAGTACATCGTTGAAAATGACAGGCTGGACGATCCTTTTGAACCAGAGGTCATCCTTGTGCAGAGCACCGGTATGGCGCAATGGCTACAAATGACGCTGGCAAAAAAATTCGGTATTGCCGCCAATATCGAATTTCCTCTCCCGGCCAGTTTTATCTGGGATATGTTTGTGCGCGTTTTACCTGACATCCCAAAAGAGAGTGCGTTCACCAAGCAGAGCATGAGCTGGAAGCTCATGTCGCTGCTGCCGGGAATGCTGGAGGGCGAGGACTTTGCCATGCTGCGCCACTATCTCAACGATGATGATGATAAACGTAAGCTTTTTCAGCTCTCCTCCCGCGTAGCCGATCTCTTTGACCAGTATCTTGTCTATCGCCCGCACTGGCTGACACGCTGGGAGTCGGGTGAACTTATCGACGGACTCAATGAGGCACAGCGCTGGCAGGCCCCTCTGTGGCGTGCACTGGTTGAGCACACGGCGGCCCTGGGGCAGCCACACTGGCATCGTGCAAACTTGTATCAGCGTTTTATTCATAAACTCGAAACCGCTAAAGCGCGGCCAGCCGGCCTCCCTTCACGGGTTTTTATCTGCGGTATTTCGGCGCTTCCGCCGGTCTATTTGCAGGCTCTCCAGGCGCTGGGAAAACATGTCGATGTGCATGTGCTCTTTACGAATCCCTGCCGGGAATACTGGGGAGATATTAAAGATCCGGCCTTCCTGGCAAAATTAATGACCCGCCACCGCCAGCGTTTGGGAGAACAGAGGCGCTTACCGCTGTTTCGTCATTCCGAGGCAACGGCTGGCTTGTTCAACAGTGAGGGCGAACAACATCTTCCTAACCCTTTGCTTGCATCCTGGGGAAAGCTAGGCCGTGACTATGTCTATCTGCTTGCAGGTCTGGAGGAGTTTGAAGAGTTTGATGCTTTTGTTGAGACAACGCCTGGCCTGCTGCTGCGCAACCTGCAACACGACATGCTGGAGCTTAAAAACAGTGCGGTAGCGGGAGTGGATGCCCAGGAGTTTGCGCGTAGTGACAAAAAGCGCAGGTTGGATCCTGACGATCGCAGTGTGACCGTGCATGTTTGCCATAGCCCTCAGCGTGAAGTGGAGGTGTTACATGATCGTCTGCTCGCGATGCTGGAAGAAGATCCGCAGCTGACTCCGCGCGATATCGTGGTGATGGTCGCCGACATCGACAGTTACAGCCCTTACATTCAGGCCGTATTTGGCAGCGCGACGGGCGAGCGTTATCTGCCTTACGCCATTTCTGACCGCCGGGCTCGTCAGGCTCATCCTGCTCTGGAAGCATTCATCAACCTACTTTCTTTGCCTGACAGCCGGTTTGTGTCGGAGGATGTGCTGGCGTTGCTTGATGTGCCTGTCCTGGCGGCGCGCTTTAATATCACTGAAGAGGGACTGGGTTATCTCCGTCAGTGGGTTAATGAGTCCGGCATTCGTTGGGGCATAGATGATGACAACGTGCGTGAATTCGAGCTGCCGCCGACCGGGCAACACACCTGGCAGTTTGGTCTGACTCGAATGCTGCTGGGTTATGCTATGGAAAGTCGGCAGGGAGAGTGGCAGTCCATCCTTCCCTACGATGAATCCAGCGGACTCATCGCCGAACTGGTAGGGCACCTTGCGTCACTGTTAATGCAGTTGAAGACATGGCGCCTGGGGCTTGCTCAGGAGCGTCCTCTTGAAGAGTGGCTACCGGTATGCCGTGAAATGCTCAACGACTTTTTCCTGCCCGATCAGGAGACCGAAGCGGCGCTGGCACTCATCGAACAACAGTGGCAGGCCATCATTGCCCAGGGTGTTGAAGCCTCGTACGGCGAAGAGATCCCTCTCTCCGTATTGCGTGATGAGCTGGCCCAGCGGCTGGATCAGGAACGTATCAGTCAGCGTTTTCTGGCCGGGCCGGTAAATATATGTACCCTGATGCCAATGCGATCCATTCCTTTTAAAGTGGTTTGTCTGCTGGGGATGAATGATGGCATTTACCCGAGAGCACTGGCTCCATTGGGCTTTGATCTTATGAGCCACCAGGCGCAGCGGGGCGATCGTAGCCGTCGGGATGATGACCGCTATCTCTTTCTTGAGGCGCTGTTGTCGGCGCAACAAACGCTCTATATCAGTTTTATTGGCCGGTCGATTCAGGATAATGCCGAGCGTTTTCCTTCCGTGCTGGTACAAGAGCTACTTGATTACATTGGTCAAAGTCATCACCTGCCCGGCGATGAAGTGCTCAACTGCGACGAGAGCGAAAAGCGTGTCAAAGCGCATATCTGTCATTTGCATCCCCGTATGCCTTTTGACGCCGCAAACTTCCAGGCAGGGGAGTGGCAAAGCTATGCGCGTGACTGGTTGCCCGCTGCGAGCCAGTCCGGTGAGCCACATCCGGAATTTATACAGCAGCTCAGCCCGGTCCCGATAGACACGCTCAACTTTGATCAGCTTTTACGGTTTTGGGGCCACCCGGTACGCGCATTCTTTCAGATGCGTCTGCGGGTCAGTTTCCGTTCGGAAGAGAGTGACATCCCCGACGCTGAACCCTTTATTCTCGATGGACTAAGCCGCTATCAGCTCAACCAGGAATTACTGAACGCACTGGTAGAAGAACAGGACGCAGAGAAACTGTTTCGCCGCTATCGGGCGGCCGGGGCGCTCCCTTATGGCGCCTTTGGCGAAATACTCTGGGAGACGCAGCAGGATGAAATGCAGGAGCTGGCCGACCGTGTGATAGCACAGCGCCAGCCGGGAACCACGATGGAAATTGATTTGCACTGCGGCGGGGTCCATCTGACCGGATGGTTACCGCATGTGCAGCCCGATGGGCTGCTGCGCTGGCGACCTTCAATGCCGAGTGTGACGCAGGGGCTGCAACTTTGGCTGGAACATCTTGTCTACTGTGCCAGCGGTGGTGCTGGCGAGAGCCGTATCCTGGTGCGCAAAAATGGTCAGTGGCGCTTCCCCGTACTGGCGCCTGAAGTCGCATCAGAGCATCTGGCGTTAATGATTGACGGTTACCGCGAAGGGATGGCAAAACCGCTGTTGCTGCTACCAGAAAGTGGTGGAGCCTGGATAAAAGCCTGTTATGACGCAGCAAATGATGCCATGTTAAGGGACGAAGCAACGCTACAGAAAGCGCAAAGCAAATTTTTGCAGGCCTTCGAAGGTAATATGGTCGCGCGAGGGGAGGGTGAGGATGTCTGGTATCAACGTTTGTGGCGAACCCTGACACCGGAACATTTCGTGCAAATCACTGAGCTTTCGCAGCGCTATCTGCTGCCGATTTACCGTTTCAATCAGCCGGATTGACGGTCTTAAAACCGCAGATCAGCTTCCGGATTATGCGCATTGGGTCACGGACTGATTTACCCAGCGGTTGGCGGTTTAGCCAACACAGGTTTCACCCCGCGATTTTCATGGTCAGGAAAATCAACGGGATAGTTAATGATGAGGTTCGTGAATGCCCCGCAGCACCTGGTTAAATGCATTTGTTGTAATTTTTGCCCTCTGGGCGTCATACAGTCAGGCAGATAAAGGCTGGCAGCCTGTTCAGGAAACTATCCGCAAGAGCGATAAAGATACGCGCCAGTACCAGGCCGTGCGGCTGGATAACGGCATGGTTGTGCTGCTGGTATCCGATCCGCAAGCGGTAAAATCGCTCTGTGCGATGGTGGTGCCTGTAGGTTCTCTTCAGGATCCGGATTCTCACCAGGGGCTTGCTCATTATCTGGAGCACATGACCCTGATGGGCTCAAAAAAATACCCCTCCCCGGACAGCCTGGCGGAATACCTCAAGCTTCACGGCGGTAGCCATAATGCCAGTACGGCGCCCTATCGCACCGCCTATTACCTTGAAGTGGAAAACAATGCCCTTGAAGGGGCGGTCGATCGTCTCGCTGATGCAATTGCTGAACCGCTGCTGCAAAAAAAATATGCCGATCGTGAACGTAATGCGGTGAATGCCGAACTGACGATGGCCCGCACGCGTGACGGCATGCGTATGGCGCAAGTCAGCGCGGAGACCATTAATCCGGCACACCCGGGGTCGAAATTCTCGGGCGGCAATCTGGAAACCCTCAGCGATAAGCCAGGCAACCCGGTGCATGACGCCTTGCTCGCCTTTCGCGATAAATATTACTCCGCCAACCTGATGAAGGCGGTCATTTACAGTAATCGCCCGCTACCTGAACTGGCAAAAATTGCCGCTAAAACCTGGGGGCGCGTTCCTGATAAGCACATCACGCGCCCTGAGATTGATGTGCCGGTGGTGACCGATGCGCAAAAAGGCGTCATCATTCACTACGTCCCCGCAGTCCCTCGCAAAGTGGTGCGTGTGGAGTTCCGTATTGATAACAATACCGCACAGTTTCGCAGTAAAACGGATGAACTTATCACCTATCTTGTGGGCAATCGCAGCCCAGGTACGCTCTCTGACTGGCTGCAAAAACAGGGGCTGGCTGAAGGGATAAGAGGCGACTCCGACCCTGTCGTCAATGGTAACAGTGGCGTGCTGGCCATCTCGGTCACGTTGACGGATAAAGGGCTGGCTAACCGTGATACGGTTGTCGCCGCGATTTTCAGCTATCTCACTATGCTGCGTGATAAAGGCGTCGACAAACGGTACTTTGATGAGCTGGCGCACATCCTGGATCTGGATTTCCGCTACCCTTCTATCACCCGCGATATGGGCTATGTCGAATGGCTGGCGGATACCATGATTCGCGTACCGGTCGCCCATACTCTGGATTCGGTTAATATTGCCGATCGGTATGACCCGAAAGCTATTCAGGCCCGTCTTGATGAGATGACGCCAGAAAATGCGCGAATCTGGTATATCAGCCCTGACGAACCGCACAACAAAACAGCCTACTTCGTCAATGCGCCCTACCAGGTTGATAAAATCTCTGCGAAGACGTTTGCTGACTGGCAAAAGCAGGCCGATGCCATCACCCTGCAAACGCCTCAGCTCAACCCTTACATTCCTGATGATTTCACCCTCATCAAGCCTGAAAAAAATGATAAGCATCCGGCGCTTATTGTGGACGAACCGAATTTGCGTGTGGTTTATAGCCCAAGTCGTTTCTTTGCCAGCGAGCCGAAGGCAGATGTAAGCGTCGTTTTGCGTAATCCGCAGGCGATGGACAGCGCAAAAAACCAGGTAATGTTCGCCCTGAATGATTACCTTGCGGGCATTGCGCTGGATCAGTTAAGTAACCAGGCCGCCGTGGGAGGGATAAGCTTCTCTACCAATGCAAACAATGGCCTGATGCTTAATGCAAATGGTTATACCCAGCGGTTACCACAGCTTTTCCAGGCGTTACTCGACGGTTATTTCAGCTATACCCCTACCGCAGAGCAGCTTGAGCAGGCGAAGTCATGGTATGCACAAATGATGGATTCGGCTGAAAAAGGCAAAGCGTTCGATCAGGCAATCATGCCTGTTCAGATGCTCTCACAAGTGCCCTATTTCCAGCGTGAAGAGCGTCGGGCGCTGCTGCCGTCTATCAGCCTGAATGATGTGCTGAGCTACCGTGACGCTTTGAAGGCCAACGCGCGCCCGGAGTTCCTCGTGGTGGGGAATCTGACGGAACAGCAGGCAAAAGATCTCGCCCATCGCGTTCAGCAAAGTTTGGGGGCGAATGGCACTGAGTGGTGTCGCAATAAAGACGTGCTGGTGGACAAACAGCAGTCGGTCATCTTCGAAAAAGCGGGCAACAGCACGGACTCCGCGCTGGCCGCGATCTTTGTTCCAAAAGGGTACGATGAGTTTACAAGTACAGCGTACAGCGCAATGCTGGGGCAGATAGTCCAGCCGTGGTTCTACAACCAGCTGCGCACGGAAGAGCAACTGGGTTATGCGGTTTTTGCTTTCCCGATGAGCGTTGGTCGGCAGTGGGGGATGGGCTTCTTGCTACAAAGCAATGAAAAGCAGCCAGCCTACTTATGGGAACGTTATAAAGCCTTCTTCCCGACGGCTGAGGCGAAATTACGTAACCTGAAACCTGAAGAGTTTGCCCAGGTACAGCAGGGGGTAATCGCCCAGATTGAACAAGCGCCGCAGACCCTGGGTGAGGAAGCCTCGAAGCTCAGCAAAGATTTCGATCGCGGTAATATGCGCTTTGATTCACGTGATAAAGTAGTCGCTCAGATAAAACAGCTGACGCCGCAAAAACTTGCCGACTTTTTCCACCAGGCGGTGGTTGAGCCGCAGGGGATGGCTATCTTGTCTCAGATTTCAGGAAGCCAGAGCGGGAAAGCGGAGTACGTCCATCCTGATGGCTGGAAAGTATGGGAAAACGTCAGCTCGTTACAACAGTCCTTACCTTTAGTTCCTGATGAGCGAGAAAAATGAGTGAAACCGCTGAGCCACTGGATCCCCTGCGCCTGCCGCTAACCGGTGAGCGACTGATTGAAGCCTCTGCGGGCACCGGTAAAACCTTCACCATTGCCGCCCTTTATCTGCGGTTATTACTCGGCCTCGGCGGGGCATCTGCCTGGCCGAGGCCACTGAATGTTGAAGAACTTCTGGTGGTCACCTTTACCGAGGCGGCCACCGCTGAATTGCGCGGACGTATTCGTAGCAATATTCATGACTTACGCATCGCCTGCCTGCGAGGCGCGTCCGATAACCCGCTTTATGCAGGTCTGCTTGCAGAGATCGACGACACTTCGCAAGCCGCTGAGTTGCTTATGCTTGCTGAACGCCAGATGGACGAAGCCGCGGTCTTTACCATTCACGGTTTCTGCCAGCGTATGCTCAGCCTTAATGCCTTTGAATCAGGAATGTTGTTCGAACAGCAGCTGATTGAGGATGAGTCGCTTCTGCGTTATCAGGCGTGTGCAGACTTCTGGCGTCGCCACTGTTATCCGTTACCGCGCGATCTCGCTCAGGTTGTTCACGCCTCCTGGAAGGGACCGCATGAGCTATTAAAGGCTATCGATCGCTATTTACAGGGTGAAGCGCCGAAAATTAAATCCGCGCCACCTGACGATGAGACCCTGCAAAGTCGTCACCAGAAAATCCTTGAGCATATCAATAACGTTAAGCAGCTTTGGCTTGCCTCAGTGGCAGAACTGGACCCCCTTATTGAGGGCTCAGGCATTATGCGGCAGAAATTCAATCGGGCAAACCAGGCGCGGTGGATAGCAAAGATCAGCGCCTGGGCCGAAGAGGAGACGCTGAGTTACCAGTTGCCGGAGCCGCTGGAAAAGTTTGCGCAGTCGTTTCTGCGCGAACGCACAAAGCCAGGTACGGTTGCGCCTGAACACCCGGTGTTTGACGCTATCGAGGCACTGCTCGCCGCGCCATTGACCCTGAAAGATCTGATGCTAACCCGCGCCATGCGTGAAATCCGTGAGACGATTGCGCGGGAAAAACGCCGTCGTGGTCAGTTAGGTTTTGACGATATGCTGGGACGGCTGGACAGCGCATTGCAAAGCGCCAACGGCGATGCGCTGGCAACGGCGATTCGCACACGTTTTCCGGTCGCAATGATCGATGAGTTTCAGGATACGGACCCGCAGCAGTACCGTATTTTCCGGCGCATATGGCATAACCAGCCGGACGGTGCGCTTTTGCTGATTGGCGATCCTAAACAGGCTATTTATGCGTTTCGCGGCGCGGATATTTTTACCTATATGAAAGCGCGTGGAGAAGTCACGGCGCACTACACGCTGGATACAAACTGGCGTTCAGCGCCGGGCATGGTTGAGAGCGTAAACCGTATCTTCAGCCAGATTGATGACGCTTTTATGTTCCGGCAAATTCCTTTTCAGCCGGTGAAGTCGGCGGCCAGAAATCAGTCACTGCGCTTTGTGGTCAACGGCAAGCCTCATCCGGCGATGTCCATGTGGCTGATGGAGGGCGAAGGCGTCGGGGTTGCTGACTATCAGTCACTCATGGCTGGGCACTGTGCGGCGCAGATCCGTGACTGGCTGATTGCCGGCCAGGCAGGCGACGCGCAACTTCTTGACGGAGATAAATCGCGCCCGTTAAGGGCATCAGACATCACCGTATTAGTCCGTAGTCGCCATGAAGCCTCGCTTATACGCGATGCGCTGGGGCTGCTGAACATCCCCTCCGTATACCTCTCTAACCGCGACAGTGTTTTTGAAACGCCGGAAGCCCAGGAGATGTTATGGCTCCTGCAGGCGATACTGGCGCCCGAGCGTGAAAACACGCTGCGTAGCGCACTGGCAACCTCGATGCTGGGTCTGAGTGCGCTTGACATCGAGATGCTAAACAACGACGAAACGGCCTGGGATGCGGTGGTAGAAGAGTTTGCCCGATGGCGCGAGCTGTGGCAAAAGCGGGGCGTGATGCCGATGCTGCATGCACTGATGAGTGCACGCCATATCGCAGAAAACCTTCTGGCGACAGCGGGGGGAGAGCGTCGGTTGACTGACATTTTGCACCTCAGTGAGCTGTTACAGGAGGCCGGGACGCAGGCGGAAAGCGAACATGCGCTGGTGCGCTGGTTGGCGCAGCATATTGCAGAGCCGGATACCAACGCCGCCAGCGAGCAGTTGCGGCTGGAAAGCGATAAGCATCTGGTGAAAATCGTCACCATCCATAAATCGAAAGGTCTGGAGTATCCGGTGGTCTGGCTGCCGTTTATTGCCAATTTCCGCGTCCAGGATCAGGCCTTCTATCACGACAGGACCACTTACGCGTCGGTGCTTGACCTCAGCGGAGATGAAGAAAGCCTGGCGCTGGCTGAAACAGAACGGCTGGCGGAAGACCTGCGTCTGCTTTACGTTGCCTTAACCCGTTCGGTCTGGCACTGCAGCCTGGGTATTGCACCCTTGTTTCGCGGCCGGGGCGAAAAAACGGGCGACACTGATTTTCACCTAAGCGCACTGGGGCGTCTTATCCAGCGTGGTGAACCGATGGATGCCCGTAGACTTCACGCGGCGGTGGAGGCGCTTTGCAATGAGAATATCGAACTGCGGACGCCTGCCACGCCAGACAACCTCCGCTGGGAGACGCCGGAAAATGGGGCCTTAACCCTGCAGGCACGACAGGTGCAACGCGTCGTTGCTGATGACTGGCGCGTCACCAGTTACTCCGGGTTGCAGCAGCGCGCTCATGGCATTGCACAGGATCTTCTCCCGCGGCTGGATGTGGATGCTGCAGGTGAGCGTGAGTCGCTGGCTGAAACCGGGTTAACGGCGCATCAGTTTCCGCGCGGTGCCTCTCCGGGAACCTTTCTGCATGGGCTTTTTGAAGATCTCGATTTTACTCAGGCGATTTCAGCAGAATGGGTTAGCGAAAAGCTGCTGGCCGGCGGTTTCGAGGCCCACTGGCAGCCCGTCATCAGCGACTGGCTGGAGGCCGTTTTGCATGCGCCTCTGGGCGATACCGGACTGGCATTGTGCGAGCTCACCGCCAGAGACAAGCAGGTGGAGCTGGAGTTTTACGTCCCCATTGAACAGAACCTGCGCGCCGAGCGACTCGATGCGCTGATTCGGCATTACGATCCCCTGTCGGCGGGCTGTCCACCGCTGGACTTCCGCGAGGTGCGCGGCATGCTCAAAGGCTTTATCGACCTTGTGTTTCGCCACAACGGTCGCTATTACCTGCTGGACTACAAATCCAACTGGCTGGGAGACTCCAGCGAAGCATATACCCGCGAGGCGATGATCGCGGCAATGCAGTCGCACCGCTACGACCTGCAATATCAACTTTATACCCTTGCGCTGCACCGTTATCTTCGCCATCGCATTGAAAATTATGATTATGAGCACCATTTCGGCGGTGTTATCTATCTTTTCCTGCGCGGCGTTGAACCCGGTAAGCCGGGACAGGGCATTTTTACCACCCGTCCTGACGCGGCGCTGATCAACGAAATGGATGCGCTTTTTGCGGGTGAATGTCAGGAGGTGGCGTCATGACGTTACGAACATTGCTGCAAGAGGCAGTAGTACAGAAATTATTACGTCCGCTGGATGTGCAGTTTGCCTTTACGGTTGCGGGTAATGAGCAACCTGCCGTCATGGTGGCGGCGGCGCTGTTAAGCCGTGACGCGGGGGAAGGGCATGTCTGTTTGCCGCTGGAACGTCTGAGTCAGGAGAGTAGCGCAAGTCATTCATCCCCCGTTATGCAGGCGATTTTCGATCACCTTGGTCATCTGGATAACTGGCGTGATGTGCTACAGAAGTCCCCTGCCGTGGGCGAAGAGGAGGCCCTCGCGCCAATGATCCTTGCCGGAAACCGGCTCTATCTGAACCGCATGTGGTGTAACGAACAGCGGGTGGCGGAATTCTTTGCCCGGGTGAATCAGCCCTTGTCGGTGAATGAAGATCGCCTCAAGCAAGCGCTGGATGCTTTTTTGCCCGCCACGGACGCCATTAACTGGCAAAAAATCGCGGCGGCGGTTGCGCTTACCCGGCGTATTTCAGTGATTTCAGGTGGGCCGGGGACGGGTAAAACCACGACGGTTGCCAGGCTGCTGGCGGCCATGGTGCAGATGGCCGACGGCGAGCGCTGCCGAATCAAACTGGCGGCACCGACCGGTAAGGCGGCCGCGCGTCTGACAGAATCGCTCGGTAAAGCGTTACGCCAGTTACCGCTCTCAGAAGCACAAAAGGCCCTCTTGCCGGACGAAGCCAGTACCCTGCACCGGTTGCTGGGGGCTGTGCCCGGCAGTCAGCGCTTACGGCATCATGTCGGGAATCCCTTGCATCTGGACGTGCTGGTAGTGGACGAGGCCTCAATGATTGACCTGCCAATGATGTCGCGTCTGATTGATGCGCTGCCTGCCCATGCACGCGTCATTTTTCTCGGCGATCGCGACCAGCTTGCGTCGGTGGAAGCCGGGGCGGTACTGGGTGATATCTGCGCCTGGGTCAATGCAGGTTTTACTGCTGAACGTGCCGCAGAGCTCTCCCGCATAACGGGTTTTACGGTACCCAGCGGAGAGGGAACCGCCGCGCGTGCGCTACGCGACAGCCTCTGTTTGCTGCAACAAAGTTACCGGTTTGGCAGTGACTCCGGCATAGGGCAACTGGCTGGCGCCGTGAACCGCGGCGACAAGGCAGCCACGCATGCCGTGCTTAATCAGGCATTCGCTGACATTGAGCGTAAAGGGTTGCTGACTGCGCAAGAGTACCAGGTAATGATTGATGACGCGCTGACCGGCTATGATCGTTACCTCGTGTTACTGAGAAAGGACGTTAGTCCTCAGGAAATCCTCACTGCATTTGGTGAGTATCAACTGCTCTGTGCCCTGCGGGAGGGCCCCTTCGGTGTCAGTGGATTAAACGAACGCCTGGAGATGGCACTGGTGCGCCAGAGACGCATTTCCCGCCCGGCACATGGCTACTGGTATCACGGACGTCCGGTGATGATTACCCGCAATGATTCATCGCTGGGGCTCTTTAATGGTGATATTGGCATTGCTCTCAATCAGGGAGAGGGGCTTCGCGTCTGGTTCCCGATGCCCGATGGGACGATGAAGTCCGTGCAGCCGAGCCGTTTACCGGAACATGAGACCGCATGGGCGATGACGGTCCATAAATCACAAGGGTCGGAGTTCGATCATGCTGCTCTGATCCTGCCGGCGCAGTTTGTTCCGGTGCTCACACGGGAACTGGTCTATACCGCCATCACCCGTGCCAAAAAACGGCTCTCTCTGTATGCGGATGACCGCGTACTGGCGCAGGCTATCGCCACCCGTACGGAGCGGCGAAGCGGTCTTGATGCTCTTTTTCAGCTATCCCCGGAAACCTGAGATACTGCTTTTGATTCGGTCAGTATGTTAAGGCTCGAGAATTAACCCGCGTGAATTCAGCGGCTGCTTTTACAGGGCCGCTGATTAACCTTCTCTGACTTAAAAAGCGGCAGGATTCGGGCCAGGTTCAGTTGAGGATAAACGCCGGATAAGATTTTTACCCGGCGGGGCAGCTTGTCAGGTCAGGTCTGCCATCAGCACCTTTGAACGGCGCTGGTAGTTGTACATCTCTTTTTTGCTTTCCGGCAACGAGTCGATGTCGACCGGCGTGAATCCACGCTCCTGGAACCAGTGAATACTGCGGGTGGTCAGAACAAAGAGTTTAGTCAGCCCCATCTGCTTAGCCTGAGCGGCAATACGCTCCAGTAATATCTCGCCGCGCGATGAGCTCCGGTAATCCGGGTGCACCGCAACACAGGCCATTTCACCGATTTTTTCTTCCGGGAAGGGGTAGAGGGCAGCGCAGGCGATTGTCAGGTTATCGCGCTGAACGACGGTAAATTTGTCAATTTCCATCTCCAGTTGCTCGCGGGAACGACGAACCAGGATGCCCTGTTGTTCCAGTGGACGAATCAGTTCAAGAATACCGCCGATATCGTTGATGGTGGCGCGGCGGATTTGTTCCGCACTTTCCATGACGATTTGGGTTCCGATACCGTCACGTGAGAACAGCTCCTGCAGCAGTGCACCGTCTTCCTGATAGCTAATCAGATGGCTGCGGCGGACTCCACTGCGACAAGCTTTCATCGCGCCACGCAGGAAGCGCACCGTCCCTGAATGGTAATCGCCTTGTTCTTCCAGCGCTTCTACACGGGCCTGTGCTTCATTCGGGAACAGTTCAGAGACAATGTGCCCCTCTTCATCATAGACCCCTTGCGATGAGCAAAAGCCAATCATTTTTTCCGCTTTCAGTTTAATGGCAAGCTGGGTGGCTATCTCTTCGGAGGTGAGGTTGAAGCTCTCCCCGGTAACAGAGACGGCAACCGGCCCCATTAGTACAATCGCGCCGCTGTCCAGCTGGCGATGAATCGCCTCTTCATCAATACGGCGAATGCGCCCGCTATGGCAATAATCCACGCCATCATCAACGCCAAGGGGCTGAGCGATGATAAAGTTACCGCTGACCACATTAATGTGCGCGCCCTGCAGTGGCGTATTGTTCAGACTCATGGAGAGTCGGGCGGTGATATCCAGTTGCAAAAGCCCGGCAGCCTGTTTCACCAGCTCCAGCGTTTTGGCGTCCGTAACGCGGATATGTTTGTGATAAAGCGGCTCGTGCTGGTGCGCAGCAAGATTGGCGTCAATTTGCGGACGTGCGCCATAGACGACAACCAGACGAATCCCCAGGCTGTGTAATAACCCGATGTCATTGACAATACTGGAAAAATTCTCATGTTCGATGGCTTCGCCACCTAACATAATGACAAAGGTTTTGCCCCGGTGGGTATTGATATAGGGGACAGAGTGGCGAAATCCCTGCACCAGTTCGGTTTTACGTTCCTTTACCACGGCCAACCCTCACTGCATGATTATTCGTAAAAAGTGTATTTTTATTCTTTTATTGGCTGTTGTGCAAGCCAAAAATGCATTAGCGCTTAATGACCTTTATCAAACGTTAAGGCGGGATAGCCCCTCATTTACCGTTTTATAGATGACAGTTTATGCATCATTCGTTAAAGTTTTCGGTCAATTCTGGCGTTTATACGGTCATTCATTATTTTGCTTTTGCTCGGGAGAGGCATGTCGGGAAGTCAAAAAGCGCTAAGTCGCCGCAAATTGATACAGGGCGCGGGAGCCATGTGGTTATTAAGCGTGAGTCAGGTCGGTCTTGCCGCCGTAAGCCAGGTGGTCGCCGTGCGCGTCTGGCCTGCGACTACCTATACCCGTGTAACAGTAGAGTCCAACCGGGTCATTCAGTATCGTCAGTTTTCACTGAGCAATCCCGATCGGCTGGTTGTGGATCTCGAAGGCGTAAACCTTAACTCTGTTCTGAAAGGAATGGGGGCGCAGATTCGTAATGACGATCCTTTCATTAAATCTGCACGGGTAGGGCAGTTTGACCCACAAACCGTTCGTATGGTGTTTGAGCTTAAGCAGGATATCAAACCTCAGCTCTTTGCCCTGGCCCCGGTCGCCGGGTTCAAAGAGCGTCTGGTCATGGATCTCTACCCGGCCAATGCCAAAGACGTTCAGGATCCGTTACTGGCGCTGCTTGAGGAGTATAACCAGGGCGACCTGGAGAAACAGGTTCCGCCAGCGCAGAGTGGCCCGCAGCCCGGTAAAGCAGGGCGCGATCGCCCGATTGTCATCATGCTGGATCCTGGTCATGGTGGTGAGGATCCTGGCGCTATCGGTAAATACCGGACCCGCGAAAAGGATGTTGTGCTGCAGATTGCCCGGCGCTTACGTGCGCTTATCGAGAAAGAGGGCAATATGAAGGCCTATATGACACGTAATGAAGATGTCTTCATTCCGCTCAAGGTCCGGGTGGCGAAGGCGCAGAAGCAACGTGCGGATCTGTTTGTTTCTATTCATGCCGATGCGTTTAGTAGCCGCCAGCCGCATGGATCTTCCGTGTTTGCCCTCTCAACAAAAGGGGCCACCAGTACGGCCGCCAAATATCTGGCAGAGACGCAGAACGCCGCGGACTTAATTGGGGGCGTCAGCAAAAGCGGCGATCGATATCTCGACCATACGATGTTTGATATGGTGCAGTCGCTTACGATTAACGACAGCCTGAAGTTTGGCAAAGCGGTGCTCAACAGGTTGGGAAATGTTAACAGCCTGCATAAAAACCGGGTTGAGCAGGCGGGGTTTGCGGTGTTAAAAGCGCCGGATATTCCGTCGATCCTCGTCGAAACGGCGTTCATCAGTAATGTTGAAGAGGAGCGCAAGCTCAGGACGGCAAAATTCCAGCAAGAGGTGGCAGAGTCTATTCTGGCCGGGATTAAAGCCTATTTTGCCGATGGGGCAACGCTGGCGAGAAGAGGGTAATGCCTTAGTCGGGTTGCTCTGTTTGAATGCATCTCCAGGCGCGTACAAAAGTACGTGACCGGGGTAAATGACGGCAGCCAGGGCTGGCGAAGCGTGAAGGATGAACACTGAATATTTTATTCGAATCATTCGGGTTGCGCCGAGGCGGCAACGGAATGCATCTCCGGGAGCGTACAAAAGTACGTAACCGGGGTAAATGACGGCAGCCAGCGCTGGCGCAGCGTGAAGGATGAACACTGAATATTTTATTCGAATCATTCGGGTTGCGCCGAGGCGGCAACGGAATGCATCTCCGGGAGCGTACAAAAGTACGTGACCGGGGTAAATGACGGCAGCCAACAATGGCGCAGCGTGAAGGATGAAGAATAAAAACAAAAAAACACCCGTTAAGGTGTTTAATGTATTGGTTGCGGGGGCCGGATTTGAACCGACGACCTTCGGGTTATGAGCCCGACGAGCTACCAGGCTGCTCCACCCCGCGTCCGTCTTTACTCTTTATCGAGTAAACTTGCATCAGATTGTAATTGGTTGCGGGGGCCAGATTTGAACTGACGACCTTCGGGTTATGAGCCCGACGAGCTACCAGGCTGCTCCACCCCGCGTCCGCGTTTACTCTTCCATCGAGTAAATTTACTTCTGATTTTAATTGGTTGCGGGGGCCAGATTTGAACTGACGACCTTCGGGTTATGAGCCCGACGAGCTACCAGGCTGCTCCACCCCGCGTCCGTGGATGCGCACTATACTCCGCTAACATTCTGATGCAACCCTTTTTTAACGGAATGGCGTAATTGAGCGATATTTGTATAAAAACAGCACGATGCGGTTGTTTTTTGTACCGGATTTGCGTCAGGTTGCGCAATCGCATTTCATTCGCGGAGGTGGTTTGTTATCTTCATCACGCTCCGGATTAATTAAAAGATGAGAAACCATGAAAGGACGTTGGGCAACATATCTACTCACAGGCGCAATGGTGGCACTGCTTGCAGCCTGTACGTCAAAACCGACCGATCGCGGTCAACAGTATAAAGATGGCAAATTTAATCAGCCCTTCTCTCTGGTAAACCAGCCCGACGCGATTGGCGCGCCAATCAACGCTGGTGATTTCTCTGAGCAAGTGAGCCAGATCCGCAGTGCATCACCACGTCTTTACTCCGGCCAGAGCGCGGTTTACAGCGCGGTCCAGGATTGGCTGCGCGCCGGCGGGGACACCCGTAATATGCGCCAGTTCGGCATTGATGCCTGGCAGATGGAAGGGGCAGATAACTACGGTAACGTCCAGTTCACCGGCTATTACACACCGGTGGTGCAGGCTCGCCACACGCGGCAGGGGGAATTTCAGTACCCTATTTACCGTATGCCGCCTAAACGCGGGCGTTTGCCGTCACGCGCTGAAATTTATGCCGGTGGTCTGAGTGACAGTTATGTTCTTGCCTACAGCAATTCTCTGATGGATAACTTCATCATGGATGTCCAGGGCAGTGGTTATATCGATTTCGGCGATGGCAGCCCGTTGAACTTCTTTAGCTACGCCGGGAAGAATGGTCATGCGTACCGCAGTATCGGTAAGGTGCTTATCGATCGCGGTGAAGTGAAGAAAGAAGACATGTCGATGCAGGCTATTCGCCACTGGGGAGAAACCCATAGCGAAGCCCAGGTCCGCGAGCTGCTGGAGCAAAACCCCTCCTTCGTCTTCTTTAAACCTCAGTCTTATGCACCGGTGAAAGGAGCGAGTGCAGTGCCGCTGATTGGTCGCGCCTCGGTGGCGTCCGATCGCAGCATTATTCCGGCGGGTACCACCCTGCTTGCCGAAGTCCCGCTGCTGGATGTGAACGGCAAATTTACCGGTCAGTATGAACTACGTCTGATGGTCGCCCTTGATGTAGGCGGGGCAATCAAAGGGCAACACTTTGATATTTATCAGGGCATTGGTCCGGATGCCGGTCATCGTGCGGGGTGGTACAACCATTATGGTCGTGTATGGGTGCTGAAAACCGCACCAGGCACCGGCAACGTGTTCAGCGGCTGAATGTGATACACTCCACACTCTCTCTCGCTCAGGCGGGAGAGTTTTTTCCTTCCAGTTTTTAAACGCATTCTGAGGTTTTATGTCTGTTGTCATCAGCGACGCCTGGCGCCAGCGTTTCGGCGGTACGGCACGTTTGTACGGCGAAAATGCCCTGCATCTCTTTGCCAGCGCGCATGTGTGTGTAGTGGGTATCGGCGGTGTGGGTTCATGGGCGGCAGAGGCACTTGCCCGCACCGGCATCGGAGCGATTACGCTGATTGATATGGATGATGTCTGCGTCACCAATACCAACCGACAGATCCACGCCCTGCGGGACAACGTAGGACTGGCGAAAGCGGAAGTGATGGCGCAGCGCATTCAGCAGATCAACCCGGAATGCCGTGTCACGGTCGTGGACGATTTCCTCACCGGGGAAAATGTCGCCACCCTTCTGAACCAGGGCTTTAGCTACGTTATTGATGCCATCGACAGTGTAAGACCCAAAGCGGCGCTGATTGCATACTGCCGGCGCTATAAAATTCCGCTGGTGACGACGGGCGGGGCCGGTGGACAGATCGATCCGACACAAATCCAGGTCACCGATCTGGCGAAGACCATTCAGGATCCGCTGGCGGCAAAACTGCGCGAACGTCTGAAAAGCGATTTTGGCGTGGTGAAAAACAGTAAAGGTAAGCTCGGCGTTGACTGCGTCTTCTCGACCGAAGCCCTGGTTTATCCGCAGGCAGACGGGTCAGTGTGTGCCATGAAGAGTACAGCGGAAGGGCCGAAAAGAATGGACTGCGCCTCTGGCTTTGGCGCGGCAACGATGGTGACTGCCACCTTTGGTTTTGTGGCAGTCTCCCATGCGCTGAAAAAGATGATGGCAAAGGCAGCGCGTCAGGGCTGAACCTGGCGGGCCGCCTTCTGGACGGCGGCGCTGAGTGCGGCCAGCCCCTGGTTGCGTGATGCGCTAAGTTCGGCACGTAGACCCAGTTCATCGAAGAGGGCGAGCGGGTCTTCGGCAAGCAGCGCCTCCGGGCGCTTCCCTTCAATGGCGGCCAACAGAACCGCCAGCATCCCGCGAACGATACGTCCTTCGCTGTCGCCAAAGAAATGCAGTGTGCCATCGTCTGAAAGCGTATGGCCGAGCCAGACCCGATTTTCACATCCGGCAATCTCCTGCGCCTGCGCTTTCAGTTCATCGCTGAGTGATGGCAACTGCTTACCCAGCAGAATTAACTGGCGATATTTATCTTCCCACTGCTTAAGCGGCGAAAATGTCTGGCGAAGCGCCGCTTCGCTGACAGCATGGCCGAACGGATGTCCGGCATAAACAGCATTGCTCATTAGTCCACCAACAGGTTCAGGGCGCGGTCAACGGCGTCAACCAACGCCTCCACATCGTGCCGTGTATTATACGGTGCGAAAGAGGCGCGAAGCGTGCCTTTTACGCCAAGTGCCGAAAGCAAAGGCTGAGCGCAGTGCTGCCCGGCGCGTAGCGCGATGCCATAGCCAGCCAGCAGCGTGACCATATCGCTGTGGTGAACGCCTGCGAAATCAAAGGCCAGCAGGCTGGAGTCCTGAACGCGGAACGAGCGAAATCCGGGCCGTCTGGCGAGCGCCTCTTCAGCAAGGGTCGCCAGCCCGCGGCTGTAACTTTCCGCCTGCGCAATGTCGATGCCATTCAGCCACTCCAGCGCCGCACTCAGACCAATGACGCCCGCCACGTTAGGCGTGCCAGCTTCCAGTTTGTACGGAACGGGCTGGGTGTCGAAGCCGTCAAAGCTCACTTCGGTTATCATCTTGCCACCCCCCAGCCACGGGGACATCTCCTTTAACAACGCGTGCTTACCATACAGCACACCGATGCCGGTTGGGCCATAGAGTTTATGACCGGAGAAGGCGTAAAAATCGATATCCAGACGCTGAACGTCGGCCGGGAAATGCACCACACCTTGTGCGCCATCGACCACGACAACCATTCCCGCTTCATGAGCAAGTGCAGTGGCGCGCTGAAGATCCGGGCAGCCGCCGGTGACGTTTGACATCTGCCCAAGCGCAAGAATACGGCTGCGTGGGGTGATGAGCGTGGTCAGCATATCCAGATCCGGCAATCTGTCTTCACCCAACGGCAGTTTGATAATTCGCGCCCCGGTTTGTTCAGCCACCATTAGCCAGGGCACCAGATTCGCATGATGCTCAGCTTCGCTGACGATAATTTCATCGCCGGGCTTAAGGCGCGGCCTGGCCCAGCTTTGGGCGACCATGTTAATGGCTTCGGTGGTACCACGCGTCCAGACGATACTCTTCCCGGATGCGGCATTAATAAGTCGCGCCACCTGATCGCGGGCCGCCTCGTAACGGGCCGTGAGTTTTTGCGCTTCGGCGTACTGGCTACGGTGCACATTACCGGCACTCAGGCTGTAAAACTGCTGTGTCGCCTCGATAACGGCCTGAGGTTTTAATGCCGTCGCGGCACTGTCGAGGTAGATACCGGCATCCGCAAGCGCGGGAAACTGGGCGCGAAACTGCGCCGGGCTGAAAGCATTCATAGCGTTCCTCTTTTCATTAGGCCGATCGTCGCGCAATTTCAGCCTGGGGGCAAGGAGGTTGATAACCATAAGAATTATCTGTTTGTCCGTGCAGTGTTCAGTAAGCAGGTTATGCTAAATAGTGTTGGGCAACTTTCTTTGCCTGTTATGAAATGAGCTTTAGATAGCATTAATTGCTAAAAGGAGAAGAAGATGAAAAAGGCTGCTGCAATTATCTCTGCCTGTATGCTCACTTTTACACTGAGCGCCTGTTCGGGTCCGAACTATGCGATGCACACCAATGATGGTCGTACCATTATCTCTGAAGGTAAACCAAAAACTGATGACCAGACCGGCATGATTTCTTATAAAGATGCCAATGGTAACAAGCAGCAAATCAACCGTACTGATATTAAAGAGATGGTTGCGCTCGAAAAGGACTAACGTCTTTTTTCAGGCAAAAAAAAGCACCGCAAATTTGCGGTGCTACATTAATCACTATGGACAGACAGGGTAAATGTACAGGAAGTGAAAAGGGGTAGCGTGGCTACCGTGGTCTGAATCGCAGACCAATTGCAAACACAACAACACAACATCACAACCGCAAGCCAAAAGCCCTTCAGAACACGCATTCCAAAAAAAGCTTCTCGTTCCGGCTCAGGAAGTGCCGCCACTATAGGTATTTGCTGGTAGAAGCTCAACGGACAATTTATAATGGATCAGATAAAAAAAACTAATAGGTTAAACGTTGTTTCCTGTTTGTTAAAACGCCATTACATCTAAGCCTGATAACCATGTCCAAGCGATTGCCACCTCTTAATGCATTACGTGTTTTTGATGCTGCTGCCCGCCATTTAAGTTTCACGCGCGCTGCCGATGAACTCTTTGTTACGCAGGCCGCAGTCAGCCACCAAATCAAGTCTCTTGAGGATTTCCTGGGGTTAAAACTGTTCCGTCGCCGCAACCGTTCGCTGTTGTTAACGGAGGAGGGGCAGAGCTATTTTCAGGACATTAAAGAGATTTTTTCTCAGCTTACTGAGGCAACGCGTAAACTTCAGGCGCGTAGCGCAAAAGGGGCATTAACGGTTTCATTACTGCCCAGTTTTGCCATTCAGTGGATGGTGCCACGGCTTTCCAGCTTTAACTCAGCTTATCCGGGAATCGATGTTCGAATACAGGCTGTAGATCGTCAGGAAGATAAACTTGCCGACGATGTGGATGTCGCTATTTTTTATGGTCGCGGTAACTGGCCTGGCTTGCGTGTTGAAAAATTATACGCAGAATATCTGTTGCCGGTCTGCTCGCCGCTGTTATTAACCGGTGAGAAGCCGCTGAAAACCCCTGCGGATCTGGCTAATCATACTCTGTTGCATGATGCTTCTCGTCGCGACTGGCAAACTTACACACGTCAGTTAGGGCTTAATCTTAATGTTCAGCAGGGCCCCATCTTCAGCCATAGTTCAATGGTGCTGCAGGCGGCTATCCACGGACAGGGAATTGCGCTTGCCAATAATGTGATGGCGCAGTCGGAAATTGAGGCGGGTCGTCTGGTCTGCCCCTTTAATGATGTTTTGGTCAGTAAGAATGCTTTTTATCTGGTTTGTCATGACAGTCAGGCAGAACTGGGTAAAATAGCCGCCTTTCGACAGTGGATACTGGCAAAAGCGGCAAACGAACAGGAAAAATTCCGTTTCCGTTACGAACAATAATGGCAGCGCGCGATGCGCTCTTTCATAAGGTAGACACATGACCAGCCGTTTCATGCTGATTTTTGCCGCAGTGAGTGGCTTTGTTTATGTCGCGCTCGGGGCGTTCGGCGCGCACGTTTTAAGTAAGTCGATAGGTGTTGTTGAAATGGGCTGGATCCAGACCGGCCTTGATTACCAGGCATTCCACACGCTCGCCATCTTTGGGCTAGCGGTGGCAATGCAACGTCGTATCAGTATCTGGTTTTACTGGAGTAGTGTTTTTCTCGCGCTGGGCACGGTGTTGTTTAGCGGCAGCCTCTACTGCCTTGCGCTCTCGCATTTACGCCTTTGGGCGTTTGTTACCCCCGTTGGCGGTGTCTGTTTCCTCGCCGGTTGGGTATTGATGTTTATTGGTGCTATTCGTCTGAAACGTAAGGGCGTTGTTCATGAATAAAGTGGTTTTGTTGTGTCGCCCTGGTTTTGAGAAAGAGTGCGCCGCAGAAATTACCGATAAAGCCGGGCGTCGCGAAGTCTTTGGCTTCGCACGTGTTAAAGAACATTCAGGGTATGTCATCTTTGAATGTTATCAACCTGATGATGCGGACAAACTGGCGCGTGAACTGCCGTTCAGTTCGCTGATTTTTGCTCGTCAGATGTTTGTGGTCGGGGAGTTGTTACAGCATCTGCCCCCTGAGGATCGCATCACGCCGGTTGTGGGTATGCTGCAGGGCGTAGTGGAGAAAGCTGGCGATCTGCGCGTTGAAGTTGCCGATACCAACGAAAGCAAAGAGCTGATGAAGTTCTGCCGCAAGTTCACCGTGCCGCTGCGCAGCGCGTTACGGGAAGCCGGTGTGCTGGCACGCAGCGATTCAGCAAAACGCCCGGTAGTGCACGTTTTCTTTATCGCACCAGGCTGTTGCTATACCGGGTATTCCTACTCGTATAACAACTCGCCGTTCTATATGGGTATCCCACGCCTCAAATTCCCGTCCGATGCGCCAAGTCGTTCGACTCTGAAGCTGGAAGAGGCATTTCATGTGTTTATTCCTGCCGATGAGTGGGATGAGCGCCTGGCAAACGGTATGCATGCGGTTGATCTGGGGGCCTGCCCTGGCGGCTGGACCTACCAACTGGTGAAGCGCAATATGTGGGTCGTCTCTGTTGATAACGGTCCGATGGCGCAAAGCCTGATGGATACCGGGCAGGTAACCTGGCTGCCGGAAGATGGTTTCCGCTATCGTCCTACCCGTAACAACATCACCTGGATGGTGTGTGATATGGTCGAAAAACCGGCGAAAGTCGCTGCGTTGATGGCGCAATGGCTGGTTAACGGCTGGTGCCGCGAGACCATTTTCAACCTCAAGCTGCCAATGAAAAAGCGCTATGAAGAGGTGCAGCAAAACCTGGCTTATATCCAGGAGCAGTTGAACGAAAAAGGGATTAACGTTGAGATTCAGGCGCGTCAGTTGTACCACGATCGTGAAGAAGTAACGGTACATGTGCGTCGCTGGTGGGCGGCCGTCGGCGGGCGTCGCGACGAGCGCTAGCCTCAGAGGCATATCGGGCTGGTTTCGCACCGGCCCGGTAATCTGATGCCTACCGTTTCACTAAACGCAACTGCTGCAAATTGCCATCTATCTGTATATCCGTTTGCAGACGGGCAATGTCCCGACACATAAACGCCATCGCTTTATGCATTTCCAGCTTGTTTCGCCACTTTTCCTGTACCGCATCCAGATGGGCATAAACGCCCTCCAGCGTTTGATACTGCTTCAGTAGCTGCGTGGCGCTTTTAGGGCCAATCCCCGCCACACCCGGCACCTTAGAACTGCTGATACCCGCCAGCCCCCAGTAATCAGCGAGCTGCTGCGGCAGTACGCCAAACTCATTCTCAATAAAAAGGGCGTCCAGCCAGCGTTTCTGAAAATAGTCGCGGATGCGAATGCCAGGAGCGAGCAACTGGCAGTAGCCCTTGTCGGTGGAGACAATCGTTGCCTGATGGCCTGCTTTCGCCACTTTAACGGCCAGGGTTGCCGCCAGATCGTCGGCTTCGTTTCCAGGCGATACCCAGCTCTGAACCCCGCGTTCGGCAAAGGCGGTGCGCAGGGCGGGCATTTCATCATGAAGGGTGTCAGGCATGGGGGGACGGCCCGCTTTGTAATCGGGCAGGATTTGGTGACGCCAGCCGGTCTTGCGCGCCTCATCATCAAACACCGCCACCGCATGGGTGGGTTCACTATGATGTATGAGCAAATCAAGCGCATGCTGGCAGGTCGTAACACAGGGGGAACCCTGAACCGCATGAATGCGGCGGATAAGGTTAAGCGCGTCGACAATAAGCAGATGAATGGCCACAGTTCCCTCCTGGTGTGAAACGCGCTAAGGGTAACATTGACCGGGGCGGGAGACTATCGGTGACGCAGGGATTGGGAAGACGCCCCGCAAAAGGGGGCGTCCGGGCATTAATCGCAGGTGACGATTTTCATTGCCAGTCCACCGCGTGATGTCTCACGGTATTTGGCGTTCATGTCTTTGCCGGTTTCGTACATGGTTTCGATCACTTTATCGAGACAGACGCGCGGCTCGCTGGTGCGGCGTAGCGCCATACGGGCAGCGTTCACCGCCTTTACCGAGGCAATAGCGTTACGCTCGATGCAAGGGACCTGAACCTGTCCTGCCACCGGATCGCAGGTCAAACCGAGATTATGCTCCATACCAATTTCAGCGGCGATACAGACCTGGGCCGGGCTGCCACCTAAGAGCTCCGCCAGACCAGCCGCCGCCATCGAGCAGGCGACGCCTACCTCACCCTGGCAGCCGACTTCAGCACCGGAAATGGAGGCGTTCATCTTATAGAGTGAACCAATAGCGCTGGCAGTAAGCAGGTAGCGCGCAAGAGAGTTAGCATTCACTTCGCGGATAAACTTGTCATAGTAGGCCAGTACCGCAGGCACTATCCCGCAGGCACCGTTTGTCGGGGCGGTGACTACGCGCCCGCCTGCTGCGTTTTCTTCGTTGACTGCAAGGGCGAACATATTGATCCAGTCGACCACTGCCATTGGATCACTGGTGGTTTTATCGCTACTGACCAACAGGCGACGCAGGGCGGCGGCGCGACGAGGAACCCGCAATTTGCCCGGCAACACACCTTCGGTGGTAATGCCACGCTCAATGCCGCCTCGCATCACTTCCCACACCTGAGCAAAGTGCTGTTCGAGCGCCTCCTTGCTGTGCAGGGCCAGCTCGTTTTGCATCATCAGGCCGGAGAGCGACAGGCCGCTGTCACGACAGTGCTGTTGAAGGTCAGCGGCATTTTTATAGGGCCAGGGTACGGCAACTGGCGCGCTGTTTTCCTGACCAAAATGGTCTTCATCGACAATAAAGCCCCCGCCAATGGAGTAGTACGTCTGGCTGTAGAGCACGTTTTCGCCCGCCAGCGCCGTGATGCGCATGCCGTTTTCATGCAGCGAGAGGTTGTCGGCATGGAAATTCATGCACTGGTCGACGGGAAACTCAACCTCCTGACGGCCATTTGCCAGCATCAGTCGGCTGTGGGTATTAACATCCTGAATAAATGCGGGTATAGCGTCGATGTCGACACTGTCCGGTAGATTGCCTGCAAGGCCCATAATAATAGCAATATCAGTATGGTGACCTTTGCCGGTCAAGGATAACGAGCCATAAACATCTACCACTACGCGCGTATCGTTGCGCAGCATGTCGCGTGCGATCAGGTCGTCCGTGAACTGCTTACCGGCTTTCATGGGGCCGACGGTGTGGGAGCTCGACGGGCCAATACCGATTTTGAAAATATCGAATACGCTGATCATGAGGCAGTATCCATGAAAAAAGAGGGAAGTGCGCCGCCCCTAAAGACGGCGCAAAAAGGCTTAGCTGAACAGAGAGAAGAAAATCGCGGAGATGGCAATCAGGCCCATCACAACAACAAAGACGTTGCTGATGTGACCACTGTACTTACGCATAGCCGGGACTTTATTGATGGCGTACATCGGCATCAGGAACAGAATAACCGCAATGACCGGGCCGCCCAGGTTTTCAATCATCCCGAGGATGCTCGGGTTCAGGGTGGCAACAGCCCAGGTGGTCACCAGCATAAAGAGCGCGGTGATTTTGTTTAGTTTATTGATTTCAATGGACTTGCCTTTACCGCGCAGGGATTTGATAACCATGCCATTAAAACCTTCACGCGCCCCCAGGTAGTGGCCGAGGAAGGATTTAGTGATGGCGATAATCGCGATAATCGGTGCCATCCAGGCAATAACAGGCGCGTTAAAATGGTTCGCCAGGTACGAGAGAATAGAGATGTTCTGCGCTTTTGCCGAGGCCAGATCTGCAGGGGAGAGACTCAGTACGCAACTGAAAACAAAGAACATCACCGTCAGCACCATCATGATGTGGGCGAAGCTCAGGATACGGGAACATTTGCGCTCCGCTTCATCACCATACTCTTCGCGTTTTGCCACGGCGAAAGAGGAGATAATCGGCGAGTGGTTAAAGGAGAAAACCATGACCGGGATCGCCAGCCACAAGGTCATCCACAAACCGTTACCGGTTACGCTCGTGCTGCTAAAAGAGAGGGTATCCAGAGCGGTGGTGCTCCACTGCGGGATCAGGTAAACCGCAAGCAGCATCAGGGCCGCGACAAACGGGAATACCAGGATGCTCATCGCTTTGACAATCATCTGCTCACCGAAACGCACGATAGTCATCATACCCACGATCAGGATTAGGGAGAGGATAGCGCGTGGCGGTGGCGTCATTCCCAACTGATGGCTCATAAAGCTTTCAACAGTGTTGGTAATGGCGACGCTGTAGACTAACAGAATCGGGTAGATAGCAAAGAAGTAGAGCAGGGTAATCAGCTTACCTGCGCCAGTACCAAAGTGTTCTTCAACCACTTCGGTAATATCTTCACCTGGGTTTTTGCCAGACAGCACGAAGCGCGTCAGGCCACGGTGGGCAAAAAAGGTCATCGGGAAAGCAATGATCGCCATAATAATCAGTGGGATCATCCCACCCACACCGGCATTGATCGGTAAAAAGAGCACGCCTGCGCCGATAGCGGTGCCATAAAGGCCCAGCATCCACATGGTATCCGTTTTACGCCATGCGCTGCGCGTGCTACCCGAAACAAGGGTGCCGGTTTGTGTTGTTTCCATTTACATATCTCCAGAGCTGTAATGTGCCGCTATTTGGTCAAAACGAAGGCCAAAAAACACGGCGGTAATATTAAATTCGGTCATCTACGGTTTTTTTATAATTTCTTCCCGTAACTATTGGCGGGCGGAAAGATACATAGATGTTATGAATAGAACAGTGATCTCGATCTCAAATGCAATAATTCACTTTTTATAGGGATATCGGCAGGGAAAACGTCTGTACGGTTTTTAATGCCCAAAATATATGGGCGCGAAGGCTATCATTGGCGAGATTTGCGATCAAATGGAGAGGGTTAAAACACGATAAACTGGCTATTAAAAAGGGGGATTTCAGCGTTTTATCTGACCTCAACCCCATTTAATGAATGAAAATTTGTTGATGAAAAGGTACGCAATCGTTTGCTCCGCCTGCTAAAAAGCAGGGCAACATAAGTTGCCCTTATGATTTTTGCTTACGGTCAGGTGATAATTTCGTAGCAAGGTATGTAGGCAGAACCTGGCAATTTCATACGATGCTGCGCCACAAATCCCTGCAGCAGGTCATCCATGCGGCGCATCATGTCTCGGTCGCCATGAATTTTAAACGGACCAAATGCTTCGATGGCCTGGATACCCCCTTCTTTTACGTTACCCGTGACGATACCGGAGAAGGCGCGACGCAGATCTGCGGCCAGCACTTCCACGGGTTGATCCGGGTAAAGCTTAAGATTGGCCATATTTTCATGCGTCGGTTCAAACGGCACCTGCAGATCGGATGCGATGCGAATCGACCAGTTGAAGCTGTAGGCATCGCCGGTTTCGCGACGGTTCTCTTTTACCAGCGGCATCGCTTTTTTCATCAGACGCGCGACTTCTGCCGGATCGTTAATCACGACCTGATAGTGCTTACGTGCCCCTTCGCCCAGGGTGTTAACGATAAACTCATCCAGTACGCGGAAATAATCGGCGCTCTCTTTCGGGCCGGTCAGAATCAGCGGTAATACCTGATCTTTGTTCGCCGGGTTCATCAGGATCCCCAGAAGATAGAGCAGCTCTTCTGCGGTGCCGACGCCGCCCGGGAAGATGATAATACCGTGGGCGATGCGCACGAACGCTTCCAGACGCTTTTCAATATCCGGCATGATAATGAGCTCGTTCACCAGCGGGTTTGGTGGTTCCGCTGCGATAATAGAAGGCTCCGTCATTCCGATAAAACGCCCGTCTCTGTAACGCTGCTGGGCATGTCCCACCGCGGCACCTTTCATTGGCGCTTCCATCGCACCAGGCCCGCAGCCGGTACAGATATTCAGCTCACGCAGACCCAGTTGCGTACCGACACGGCGGGCGTAGAGATATTCTGTTTCATTGATAGAGTGGCCGCCCCAGCACACCACCATATTGGGCGCTTCTCCCACGTGCAGGGCACGGGCATTGCGCAAAATAGAGAAGACAAGATTGGTAATGTGAATGGAGCTTTCCAGGTTCAGATGCTGGAAACGCCCTGCGTTATGAATTTGCCCGTTAACGAACAAAATATCGCGCAGCACGGCGAAAAGGTTTGCCTGTAGCGAGCGAATAATCCGCCCGTCAACAAAGGCATCTTCGGGCGGGTTGATAAGTTCCAGTTTTACGCCGCGTTCACGACGTAACACATTAATGTCGAAACTTTCGTAACGTGACAACAGCTCTTTACTGTTATCGGTCAGGCTACCGGAGTTGAGGACGGCGAGTGAGCAGTTACGAAACAGTTGATACAGGTCGCTACTGGCCGTGCGCTTAAGCATATCGACTTCCAGTTGCGACAACATGTCCATTGAGCCAAGCGGGCTAATATGTGTAATCAAGTGAACTCCTTACGGGATGAAAATTTTATCTTCCCTGATGATTACAATAGCCTCCGCTTATGACGTTTAACAACCTGCCAGATGGAATCTCTCTCGCAGAGTGTAAAAAAGCGTGCCCTTACTGACGAACCAGGCGTCCCAAAGATGGTTCAAAGCGGGTATTGGTGCGCCACGGATTGATGTCCAGCCCGCCGCGTCGGGTATAGCGCGCGTAAACACTCAGGCTCTCCGGCTGGCAGAAACGCTGAATGTCGGTAAAGATGCGCTCCACGCACTGTTCGTGAAACTCGTTGTGATGGCGGAAAGAAACCAGATAGCGCAGCAGCTTGTCCTGGTCAATCTTTGGTCCACGGTACTGGATCTGCACGGAACCCCAGTCTGGCTGATGCGTAATCAGGCAGTTCGATTTGAGTAAGTGACTCACCAGCGTCTCTTCAACGACATGACCACTGGCAGCCCCAGTCAGCAGATCGGCGTCGAAGGTGTAGCTGTCGATGGTGATATCCTGATCGTCGATGCAGTGGCCGTGAAAAGGGGTAATCGGCTGGCCTTCGATTGCATCGAGACGATAAAGCGCCACCGTGACAGGACCCTCGGCACAGGCGCTCAGATCCCGCGTGAGGGTTTGCTGGACCGCTTCCCAGGAGGCGAATCGCGTCTGATTAAAACTGTTGAGGTAAAGCTTAAAGCTTTTGGATTCCACCAGATTCACGCTGCTGTAGTCCAGAGAAACATGGCCGATGGCAACCTGGGGCAACCCGTTGGCATTGAGCCAGGAGAGTTCATACAGCGTCCAGATATCCGCGCCGTGGAAGGGCAGGTTTTCCGGGTAGAGGCCTAAAGGTTCACGGTTAAGGCTGCGGGGCACCCCTTGCAACAGGCTGGCATCGTACTGGTCGCGGTAGTCGGTGCTTTTGCCAAGCGTCAGGCCAGCCAGCGCCTGATGGTTATCATAGGAAGACATGTTTCATCGCCATTTTTACAGTTACACTAGGGGCAAAGTGTATCCTGTCTTAAAGAAAGAGAGAAACCCGTGGAAAGAGAGACTGCCCTGGCCCTGGAAGCTTTTACCGCACGTTATTGCGACGCCTGGCAAACGACCTATCAAACCTGGCCACAAAGTGAGGCGCTTTATGGGGTCCCCTCTCCCTGTATCCTTTCCTCTACCGACACGATGGTCACCTGGCAGCCGCGGCCCTTTTTGCCTTCACAAAATGTAAACGCGATTGAACGTGCCCTGGATATTGTGGTACAACCAGCGATTCATGCTTTCTATACCACACAGTTTGCCGGGGATATGTGTGCACGGTTTCAGTCTGAAACGTTCACGCTGTTGCAAACCTGGAGCCCTGAAGATTTCCAGCGCGTACAGGAAAACCTTATTGGCCATCTTGTCACGCAAAAACGACTCAAACTTTCTCCTACCCTGTTTATCGCCACTCTGGAGAGCGATACCGAGGTGATTTCACTCTGTAACCTTAGCGGAGAGGTAGTGAAAGAGACGTTGGGTCGCCCACAGCGAGTAGTCCTTGCCCCAGACCTTGCGGACTTCCTTAACCGTATTGAGCCAGTTCTGTAATCCCATTTGCTACTTTTCTTGTGAGAGATCTCTTACACGTCTTGTGAGAGATCAGCCTGTTGCCTCCCCGGACATGACAGAACCTTTCTCTTCTAACGCTGAAAAATCAACTAATTAAAAATAATACCCTTAGTTTATTTATAGTTAGTCAGGTAAATATTTGCCTTAAGAACACTTGTAAGACGAAGCGGAATAAGGGATTCTATCCCCCGTCGACAAGGAGTCGCACACTGAAATGAACATCAGGATGATGTTATTTCGAATCAGGATTACACCGTGGACGGTGCTTCAGGGACAGGCTTCAGGACGAAGCAAAAGGAAAGTGCAGGAGTGCATTGAGGGACACCTCCAGGAAGGAGAATGAGAGCCGGGCAGGATGTTCGGCGGATCATGAAGATCAGGGACACGCTTTATGGATGAGGCTATTTCGCATCGGGGTGATGCGAGCAGGATGCACAGGTTTATGGATAAACGGGTTTAAGGATGAACAGGTCAGGAGACCACAGGAAAAGTTGTCAAGGATGAGCAGGGAGCACCAAAAGTAGCTGGACTGCTGCGAAACGAACCGGGAGCACTGTTTTTACAGTGCTCCCTTTTTTTATTTCCCGTGACAAATGCTATTCTGCGCGCTATTTTCCTTTCCTTCTGAGGTTCCCATGACGATATCTGAGCGCGTGCGCCACCAGTTGCACCTCATTGAGACACTTTTGCGTGAGCAGGGCCAGTGGCAATCTGTTGCGCCTGAGGCGAGTGTGTTTGAAAGTACTCAGCCTTTCTGCATGGACACGCTGGAGCCATTCGAGTGGCTTCAGTGGGTGCTTATCCCGCGTATGCACGCGCTGCTGGATGGTAATCATCCACTGCCTGCGTCATTCGCCGTTGCCCCTTATTATGAAATCGCTCTTGATTCCACGCATCCTGCCAGAGACCCGCTTCTTGCACAGCTCGAAGCGCTGGATGCATTGTTCGCAGGCGACGAAGAATAATGCTGGAGATAATCTACCAGGACGAGTGGCTGGTCGCAGTCAATAAACCATCAGGTTGGCTGGTGCACCGAAGCTGGCTGGATCGAGATGAAAAGGTCGTGGTCATGCAGACCGTACGCGACCAGATTGGCCAGCATGTATTCACTGCGCATCGTCTCGACAGACCCACCTCCGGGGTGCTGTTAATGGGGCTATCCAGCGAAGCGGGGCGGCTGCTCGCACAGCAGTTTGAACAACATCAGATCCAAAAACAGTATCACGCCATCGTGCGTGGCTGGTTAATGGATGAGGCGATCCTTGATTATCCACTGGTGGAAGAGCTGGATAAAATCGCTGATAAATTTTCCCGGGTTGATAAAGGCCCGCAGCCTGCGGTTACCCATTACCGAGGGCTGGCGACCACCGAGATGCCGGTAGCCACCAGTAAGTTTCCCACCACCCGCTATGGCCTGGTTGAGCTAAACCCGAAAACCGGGCGTAAGCATCAGTTGCGTCGCCATCTTGCCCATCTTCGTCACCCTATCATTGGCGACAGCAAACACGGCGACCTGCGCCAGAACCGTAGTGCATCTGCCCATTTTGGTCTCGATCGACTGATGCTTCACGCAAGCCAGCTTTCGCTCACGCATCCCTTTACCGGCGAGCCTTTGATGATTCGCGCCGGGCTTGATGACGTATGGATGCAGGCCCTGTCCCACTTCGGCTGGCGGGGCCTTCTCCCCGACAATGAAAGGGTTGAGTTTGCCGCCTGCAGCGGTCAGGATGACAGGCATGGTGTTTAACCCAAGGAGTGAATGATATGGCTGAAGTTGGAATATTTGTCGGTACGATGTACGGCAACGCGCTGCTGGTGGCTGAGGAAGCACAAAGCATCCTTACTGAGCAGGGGCACAACGCCACGGTCTTTGAAGACCCGGAGGCGGCAGACTGGAAAAACTATCAGGATAAATACGCGCTCATCGTAACCTCTACGACCGGGCAGGGTGACTTTCCTGAAAACATCGCGCCGCTTTTTCACTTCATACGCGACAGCCTGGGTTACCAACCAGAACTGCAATACGGCGTGATTGCCCTGGGCGATAGCACATACTCGAATTTCTGCGGTGGCGGTAAAAAGTTTGATGCGCTGTTGCAGGAGCAAAATGCCCAACGCGTTGGAGAGATGTTGCTGATTGATGCCAGCGAAGATCCTGAGCCTGAAACCCGCTCCAATCCGTGGGTTGAGCACTGGGCGACCCTGTTGAAGTAAGGTTATGGCCCTCCCCCTGCCCGGAGGGCTAACCGTTCTTTTCAGGCAATTAGCAAAGAAATAGCGACGAAAGTCATTATCTGCTAACTGAATCGAGTAAGCCTCAGGCATATGCCAGTAAAACCTCCTGTTTTCCCTGCCAAAAAAGTGCACTTACACGGCGTCAAGCGACAGGTTTCACATTAATTGAAACTGCATGACTTTTGGCCAAATGTTAGCGCCCCAACTTTTCATTTCCGTGAGTTAGTCCCCATCCCGTTGTGCTTATGCATTAAACCAGGCTGACAGGATCGGGGAATGTTGTGTTGTTGCACGGTGAGAGTTTACCTACCCCTTTTTATACTTTTCTCGCCAGTCAATAAAACGCAGTACGCAGGGAATAGCGACCCGGCAATAAAAGCTGCGAAAAACACAAATACATCATCCTGACTTCCCCTACCGGTTGCGCTGTTCAGGACGAATGTACATGAACATTTATGCTTCGGGAGTACAACCATGAGTTCATTAAGCCAAGCAGCGAGCAGCGCCGAAAAGCGCACTAACGCCCGCTACTGGATAGTGGTGATGCTGTTCATCGTCACATCCTTCAACTACGGTGACCGCGCAACGCTGTCGATCGCCGGTTCACAAATGGCCAAAGACATTGGCCTTGACCCGATCGGTATGGGTTATGTTTTCTCAGCATTTTCCTGGGCCTATGTCATTGGCCAGATTCCGGGCGGCTGGTTGCTTGACCGCTTCGGTTCCAAACGTGTTTATTTCTGGTCCATCTTCATCTGGTCCCTTTTCACGTTACTGCAAGGTTTCGTCGATATTTTCAGCGGCTTTGGCATCATCGTTGCGCTCTTCACCCTGCGCTTCCTGGTGGGTCTTGCTGAGGCGCCTTCCTTCCCGGGTAACAGTCGCATTGTCGCGGCCTGGTTCCCGGCACAGGAGAGGGGAACGGCAGTCGCGATTTTTAACTCCGCACAATATTTCGCTACGGTCATTTTCGCACCGATCATGGGATGGTTGACCCATGAAGTGGGCTGGTCACATGTGTTCTTCTTTATGGGTGGTCTGGGTATCGTTATCAGCTTCATCTGGCTGAAAGTGATTTATGAACCGAACCAGCACCCGAAAGTGAACAAGAAGGAGCTGGAATATATCGCTGAAGGCGGTGCGCTGATCAACATGGATCAGGCCAACACGAAAGTGAAAGTACCGTTCAGCGTGAAGTGGGGACAAATTAAGCAGTTGCTGGGTTCCCGCATGATGATGGGTATCTATCTTGGACAGTACTGCATTAACGCCCTGACTTACTTCTTTATCACCTGGTTCCCGGTTTATCTGGTGCAGGCTCGTGGTATGTCGATTCTGAAAGCGGGCTTTATCGCATCTGTTCCGGCCATCTGCGGTTTTGCGGGCGGCGTACTGGGGGGAATTATCTCCGACTGGTTAATGCGTCGTACCGGCTCTCTGAACATTGCGCGTAAAACACCTATCGTGCTGGGCATGCTGCTCTCCATGGTGATGGTGTTCTGTAACTACACTGACGTGGAATGGATGATTATCGGCTTCATGTCGATGGCCTTCTTCGGTAAAGGGATCGGTGCGCTGGGCTGGGCGGTGATGGCCGACACCGCACCAAAAGAGATCAGTGGCCTGAGCGGTGGTCTGTTCAACATGTTCGGTAATATCTCCGGCATCGTGACCCCGATTGCTATCGGCTACATCGTGGGGACGACCGGTTCCTTTAACGGCGCGCTGATCTACGTCGGTATTCACGCTCTGGTTGCCGTACTGTCTTATCTGGTACTGGTGGGCAATATCAAACGTATCGAACTGAAACCCGTAACAGGACAATAACTATGAGTACGCAAGCAAGCCCCGTCGTTACAGATATGAAGGTCATTCCGGTTGCCGGCCATGACAGCATGTTGATGAACATTGGCGGTGCGCATAACGCTTATTTCACGCGTAACATCGTCGTGCTCACGGACAACGCCGGTAACACCGGCGTTGGCGAGGCTCCCGGCGGTGAAGTGATTTACCAGACCCTGGTGGACGCCATTCCAATGGTGCTGGGCCAGGAAGTAGCCCGACTGAACAAAGTGGTTCAGCGCGTGCACAAAGGTAATCAGGCGCACGATTTTGATAACTTCGGCAAGGGCGCCTGGACCTTCGAGCTGCGCGTCAACGCAGTGGCGGCGCTTGAAGCCGCCCTGCTGGACCTGCTCGGCAAAGCGCTGAACGTTCCGGTGTGTGAACTGCTCGGTCCGGGCAAACAGCGTGATGCGGTAACCGTGCTGGGTTATCTGTTCTACATCGGCGACCGTACCAAAACCGACCTGCCGTATCTCGACAAAACCGACGGCAACCATGAGTGGTATCACCTGCGCCATCAGGAAGCGATGAACAGCGATGCGGTGGTGCGTCTGGCGGAGGCCTCTCAGGACCGCTACGGTTTCAAAGACTTCAAACTCAAAGGCGGGGTTCTGCCGGGTGAGAAAGAGATCGAAACCGCACGTGAACTGAAAAAGCGCTTCCCGGATGCACGTATTACCGTCGACCCGAACGGGGCCTGGCTGCTCGATGAAGCCATTGAACTCTGTAAAGGGCTGCAGGACGTGCTGACCTACGCGGAAGATCCGTGCGGCGCAGAGCAGGGCTTCTCCGGCCGTGAAGTGATGGCGGAATTCCGTCGTGCTACCGGTCTGCCAGTTGCCACCAATATGATTGCCACCAACTGGCGTGAAATGGGACATGCGGTGATGCTTAACGCGGTCGACATTCCGCTGGCAGACCCGCACTTCTGGACGCTGTCCGGCGCGGTGCGCGTGGCGCAGCTGTGTGACGACTGGGGCCTGACCTGGGGCTGCCATTCAAATAATCACTTTGATATCTCGCTGGCGATGTTCACCCATGTGGGCGCGGCGGCACCGGGCAATCCAACCGCGATTGATACCCACTGGATCTGGCAGGAAGGCGATGCCCGCCTGACAAAACAGCCGCTGGAAATCAAAGGTGGGCAGATTGCCGTGCCGGATGCACCAGGTCTGGGTGTAGAGATTGACTGGGCGCAGATTGAAAAAGCCCATGAGGCCTACAAACGTCTGCCAGGCGGTGCGCGTAACGATGCGGGCCCCATGCAGTACCTGATCCCAGGCTGGACATTCGACAGAAAACGCCCGGTCTTTGGTCGTCAGTAACAGGCAATAAGGATCCACGATGAGTATGCAAAGTTCGACTCCTGTTGTTACCTCAGTCCAGGTCATCCCGGTTGCCGGTCATGACAGTATGCTGATGAACCTGAGCGGCGCCCACGCGCCGTTCTTCACCCGTAACATCGTTATCATCACTGATAATTCCGGCAACACCGGTGTCGGTGAAGTCCCCGGCGGCGAAAAAATCCGCCAGACCATTGAAGACGCTGCTCCGCTGATTGTCGGT
>NZ_JAHVDV010000029.1:0-70399 GCF_051486985.1 Yokenella regensburgei | reverse complement strand
CCAGCAAAAGCCATCCGTTTTTCACGCCCCTCTCCCTGTGGTTATGTATTTCGCGGAAACAGATTATGGTCCGTGAAATAGGGTGAATCTGGCGGGAGAGCGTACAGGCGCAGGTATCGATGGAAGGGAAATTATTTACCGGGATTTTAGCAAAATCCCGCCGGGGGGCTGGTGATGGATGATGGGTGGCAACAGCAAATTGGTGTCGGAATGTTTTTGAAAAAACCGTTATTTCCAGAAAGAGAATGACCGGAAGGAGACCGTTGTGGGGAGAGTAAAGGGAGTTTCGCGAGAGTTTCCGTCTTGTTTAATTACACTTTATCTGCCTCGTCACGCATCATGCCGGATAGCCCCTCGCTTATCCGGCATGCCGTTGTGGTACTCAGCGTTACGTTAGCTTTTCACCAGACTGCGCGCCGTCGGGTAGTCTGTTATCAGCACGTCAATGTAATTACCCTGCAGGGCACCGCGAATGGCATTCTGCTTATCGGCCCCGCCTGCCAGCGCAATCACCTGTTTACAGGCGCGAATTTGCTCCAGCTCCATGCCAATAACCGGATCTTCTTCATGACTGAGCACCGGCTTACCGGCTGCGTCGTAGTAGTGAAGGCAAATATCCCCTACCGCGCCACGCTCTGAAAGCAGCTGCAGCATGTCTTCGTTGTAGTAGTTGCCGGAGTTTTTCAGTAACTGCGACGGTTCCAGTTCCCCGATGCCGACAATCGCCACGTCCACCTCAGCAAATTTCGCCACCACCGCAGCCACATCGGGGCTGTTGACCAGACGTGTGCGTTCTTCCACCGAGTGTTCGATGCTTTGTGACGGCAATAGCCAGGCCGGGCAGCCCAGATGAGCAGAAAGCTGTTGAGTGAGGATGGTGGCCTGCACATTGCCGTTTGGTCCCACTCCGCCGAGAAGTTGTATCACCCCCGCAGCACGGATGTTCTGCGGATGCATTTCATCGACCATGCAGCGAATGGTGCTACTCCAGGCAGAGATGCCGACCAGATCCTCCGGGCGCACGCGGGTTTCAACATAGTGAGCTGCTGCGCTGCCGATAGCGTGTTTAATCTGGCTACTGGTGGGATTCTCACCCACGTCCACCACAATCGCCTGGCGGATGCCATACTGCTGTTCAATCGCTTTTTCCAGCGAGACAAAAATATTGGTGGGCTGCACCACGGTGATTTTTACCAGCCCCTCTTTTTGACAGCGGGTCAGCGCGCGTGAGACAAATGACTGAGACAAATTCATCAGAGAGGCAATCTCGGACTGTTTTTTGTTCTCGTTGTAGTAAAGCGTCGCGATTTTCACCAGCAGACGCTGCTCATCCTGCTTCGACATAGATTTCCCCTTAATCCTACTCTCGTCATTTTTATTCATAGCCGAATAGATAACAAGCCACGGCTGAGGTTCGTGCAGGATCCAAATGTGATCGTTTTCTCCTTTCTCTCAAATTTGCGCTGACCAGGCGTAGACAAAGCCTCTTTCTGGGCATATCTTTAACCATGAATAATAAATCAGTAGTGAATATTTATTCCGAGTGCATTAAAACCTGTCTTAAGACCTTGCGATAACTGATGCAGTGTCCCTTGCAGGCGCACTTTTTCACCCTGATTGAATATTTATTCAATACAGATTATACATTCAAGAGGTGGACTATGAATCCGTTTTCGCTCTCTGTAGAAGAGCTTGAAAAAAAAGCACGCGCGGTTCGTCGGCGCATTATTGTGCTGAACGCTGAAAGCCCGGCTGGTGGGCACACGGGTGCTGATTTGTCGCAGGTGGAACTCCTGACCGCCCTCTATTTCCGCATTCTGAACTGCTCGCCGGACACGGCAGACAGCGACGAGCGTGACATTTATATCCAGTCAAAAGGTCATGCGGTCGGCGGCTACTACTGCGTACTGGCAGAAGCCGGGTTCATCCCCGTCGACTGGCTCTCTACCTATCAACATGCCGACTCACACCTGCCGGGCCACCCGGTGAAGCATAAAACCCCCGGCATTGAACTGAACACCGGGGCGCTGGGCCACGGTCTGCCTGTCGCGGTGGGCATTGCGCTGGCCGCAAAACGCAGCAACAGCACGCGTCGCGTCTTTGCCATTACCGGTGACGGTGAACTGGCTGAAGGCAGTAACTGGGAAGCCGCGCTGGTCGCCGCCCATTATCAGCTTGATAACCTGATTATTATCAATGACAAGAACAATTTACAGCTGGCTGGTTCAACCAAAGAGATCATGAACACCGATCCGCTGGATGAGAAATGGCGCGCCTTCGGTATGCAGGTGACCGAATGTAAGGGTAACGACATGGCTGACGTGGTGGCGACGCTGGAAGGGTTGCAGCCTGGCGGTAAACCGCACGTGGTGATTGCCCATACCACCAAAGGCGCGGGCGTCTCCTTCATTCAGGGACGTCCCGAGTGGCACCACCGCGTGCCGAAAGGCGAAGAAGTTGAACTGGCGCTGGAGGAACTGAAAGATGAGTAACAGCGAACACCTCGCCACCGTGATGGTGAATGCGTTTATCGATGCGGTCGAAAATGGCGTGGATCTGATACCGGTGGTAGCAGATTCGACCTCAACGGCTAAAATCGCCCCCTTTATGAAGAAGTTTCCCGGTCGCCTGGTGAACGTGGGTATCGCGGAGCAGACCCTGGTCGGCGCAGCCGCTGGCCTCGCGATTGGTGGCAAAGTGGCGGTAACCTGTAACGCCGCACCGTTTTTGATCTCCCGCGCCAACGAGCAGATCAAGGTCGATATTTGCTACAACAACACCAACGTGAAGCTGTTTGGCCTGAATGCGGGAGCCAGCTACGGCCCGCTCGCCAGTACCCACCACAGCATTGACGATATCGCCGTGCTGCGCGGCTTTGGCAATATCGAAATTTACGCCCCCTCCTGCCCGGTCGAGTGCCGCCAGATCATTGATTACGCCCTGGCGCACGTGGGTCCGGTTTACATCCGTCTGGATGGTAAAGCCCTGCCGGAACTCCATGACGAACATTACCGCTTTGCGCCAGGCCAGATTGACGTACTGCGGCAGGGTCAGGATGTTGCGCTGGTCGCGATGGGTTCAACGGTGCATGAAATTGTCGAGGCCGCCACACAACTGTCAGCACAGGGTATTGAGGCCAGTGTTATCAGTGTACCGTCTATTCGCCCCTGCAATACATCACAACTGCTGGACGCGCTGAAAACCTGCAAAGCCGTGGTGAGCGTTGAAGAGCACAACGTGAATGGCGGTGTGGGTAGCCTGGTGGCAGAAGTGCTGGCTGAAGCAGGGTGCGCACTCCCGTTGCGTCGACTGGGCATTCAGGATGGACAGTATGCCATCGCCGCCGATCGCGCCTCGACCCGCGCCCGTCATGAAATTGATGCGGCTGGCGTCGTAAAACATGCCCGGCAGATCTTACTGAACCGGCAATAAAAACAATAAAGCACATCTTACTGGAGAGTATTGCAATGTCCCGAATTCCTCAAAAACTGACAATGGCGGTTATTATCGGCAACCGTGGGTTCTTCCCAAGCTACCTGGTGGCAGAAGCCCGTGAGCACGCTGTCGCCCTCTTCGACCGTCTGGGCATCAACACCATTATGCTGGATGAGACGCAAACGGAACTGGGGGGCGTGGAGACGCGTCAGGATGCAAAAGTGTGCGCCGAGCTGTTCCGTGCACATCGCGATGAAATCCACGGCGTGGTGGTGCTGCTGCCTAACTTTGGCGACGAGAAAGCCATTGCGGAAACCCTGCGTCTTTCTGGTCTGAACGTGCCGGTACTGGTCCAGGCTGAAGAGGATAATCTCGACAAAATGGGGCTGGCGACCCGTCGCGACAGCTTCTGCGGCAAAATCTCCCTGTGCAACAACCTGCGTCAGTACGGCATTCCTTTTACCCTGACGACCCAGCACGTCTGCGCGGTCAACGGTGAGATCTTTGAGCAGGACCTCAAGCGCTTCGAGCAAGTTTGCCGTGTGGTAAGCAGCATGCGCGGCGTGCGTGTCGGTGCGATTGGCGCACGTCCGGCGGGCTTTAACACCGTGCGTTACAGTGAAAAACTGCTGGAGCGTTTAGGCATTGCCGTGGAGACACTCGATCTTTCGGAAGTCTTCACCCGCATAAAAACCCTGCGTGACGATGACATCCGCGTGGATGAAAAACGGCGTCTGCTGCTGGATAACGCCGACGCCAGCCGCATCCCGGCGGAAAAACTGGTCACCATGGCAAAACTGTTTGTGGTCATCAGCGAATGGGTCACCGCCAACGATATCGATACCACTGCTATTCAGTGCTGGACGTCATTGCAGGAAAACCTCGGCATTAACGTCTGCTCTATTATGAGCGTGATGTCCGGTCAGCTGATGCCGTCCGCCTGCGAAGTGGACGTGATGGGTGCGCTGTCGATGTATGCGCTGGCCAGTGCCAACATGAGCCCGGCCTCGATTGCTGACTGGAACAACAACTTCGGCGACGATCGCGACAAATGCGTGCTCTTTCACTGCGGCAACTTCGCCTCGGCCAGTCTGGAGTCCCCGCACATGGGCACTGCCGATATCATCGGTACTACCGTCGGCAAAGAGAACACCTGCGGGGCCGTACATGGTCGCCTGAAAGCAGGCTCCCTCACCTATTTCCGTCTGAGCACCGACGATCTGACGGGCGAAATTAAGGCCTACGTTGGCGAAGGTCAGTCGGTGAACGATCCGCTCGACACCGTCGGCTGCCGCGCCGTTATCCAGGTTCCTCGTCTGGAAGAGTTGCTCTCCTTTATTTGCCGCAATGGTTTTGAGCACCACGTCGCCATGAACCATGCTGCCAGCGGACAGGTTCTGCACGAAGCCTTTACCCGTTATCTCAACGTTGACACCTACCTGCACCGGTAATGCGCAGGTTTGGGCTCAGGGAGAAAGGTCATGTCGAAAGAGATTGTTATCGCGCTGGATGAAGGCACTACCAACGCCAAAGCCGTGGCGCTGGATGCAAGCGGGCATGTGGTGGCGAAAGCCTCCCGTGCGTTAACCATCCAGACGCCGCGCGAAGGTTGGGTGGAGCAGTCGGGCGAAACGCTGCTGGCGGCCTCGCTGGCGGTGATTCGCCAGGTGGTGGAACGCGTAGGGGCAGAACATGTTGCCGCACTGGCCATCAGTAACCAGCGGGAAACCGCGATGGGCTGGTATCGGGCGAGCAGCCAGCCTTTAGGCCCGGCGATAAGCTGGCAGTGTTCGCGCACGGCGGATTTTTGCCACGCACTGCGTGTTGAGGGAAAAGAGGACAGGATTAAAGCGGTGACCGGCCTGCCGGTCGCCCCGCTCTTTTCAGCGTCCAAAATGCGCTGGCTGCTGGAATCTGTCCCGCACGGCAATCTGCTGGCTCAACAGGGCGAAATTTGCCTTGGCACCATCGACAGCTGGCTGCTGTGGAACCTGACAGGCGGCGAGGCGTTTTGCTGTGATTATTCCAATGCGTCGCGCACCCAGTTGCTGAGCCTCAGCACCGCTGACTGGGATGCCGAAATGCTGGCGCTGTTCCAGATCCCGCGCCAGGCGCTGCCAGAGATCCGCCCCTCCAGCGGACTTTTTGGTCACACCAAAGGGCTTGAAGGCATCCCGGACGGGATACCGGTAATGGCGATGACAGGTGATTCACATGCCGCCCTGTTTGCTCACGGTCTGGGTGCGGCGGGCTGTGTCAAAGCCACCTATGGTACGGGTTCTTCGGTGATGGCCCCCGTAACCTCGGCACAGTGCGAGGTGAAATCCCTTGCCACCACCGTGGCCTGGCACGACGGCGACAGCCTGGTCTTCGGGCTGGAGGGCAATATTCCACATACCGGTGATGCGGTAGCGTGGATGGTGGAAAGCACGGGCCTGAGTGAACTGCCGGAAGCTGAACTCGCTCAGGCGCTGAATACGCTACCGGCCTCGGTGGACTCCACGCTCGGCGTCTACTTTGTGCCAGCGCTGACCGGGCTTGGTGCCCCCTGGTGGGATGAAAATGCGCGTGGGCTGATTCATGGCTTAAGTCGCGGCGTTAAACGCGCCCATCTGGTGCGGGCCGCGCTGGAGTCTATTACTTATCAGATTGCGGATGTGGTGGTGGCTATGCGCCAGCACGGCGATTTCGCTCTGAAGGCGCTCATGGTTGACGGTGGCCCCACCAAAAACGACTGGCTGATGCAGTACCAGGCCGACCTGCTCGGCTGCCCGGTCATGCGCAGCGACGTGCCGGAACTCTCGGCAATGGGGGCTGCTCTGCTGGCGCGTAAGGCGTTATTAAAGGTGGATACCGAACAGTTGCGCCAGTATCTGCCTGAGCATGTCACCTTTACCCCGGATACCGCTCGCCACGGTCGGCTGCAACAGCGCTGGCACGAATGGCAATGCGCGGTGCAGCTTGCCCGCACGCAAAAAACGCAGGCGAGCTGAAACGCTTGGGGGGAAGGCGCAAGCCTGAGAAGACAAATTGCGGGGGTGGCTCTCCGCAAAAAATCAGCAACGCCGTTATCTGCCATCTTTCATTGCGTAAACAGGAACAGCCTTACACGCTGTATCCGCTGGTGTAAATCCCCTCCTGAGCGAGCCGCGAACCAACCGCGTGAAACCCGTTGCTGTCATACCCATTATGACGATCGTCACCATGAAAATTAAGCGTGCGTGAACGCAGCCGGAAACTTAATCGTCCCGATTGCCAGGCATACCCTCACTGTCGGCGCTCTGCGGGTGAAGAATAATGTGAGAGATTGCGCACATGGCAGGAATTGCGCCGCAAGGCGGGACTCAATGGTTTTGGACAGAATGGTGGGAACCGAATGTTCGCTCTGTGTCAGGAGTGGTCATCCAAAGCTGAACAGAACTAACGCAACGAGGTCATCGCGCCATTATCAACATTCAAATTTTTTTGAGTTTAAAAAGCCTTCAGAGATTTTCGTATATAAAGTTGCACAACATTGGTCTTTTAAGCTGAGAAGACTGCCTTGCAACGCTACGTTACTGGAACAGCTCAGCGATTGAAGCGGTTGCCGGTCTGTTTTCGCTGTTGTATGCGGTGAATTTTTCTGCCTGGTTTGTTGTTTTCTCAAAACGTACCCTTCAGCCGTTGCGGCAAAACACAGAACTGCATTTCTTTCTGCTGGTTACGCTGATTGTCTTGTTACATCCAGTCCCCATAGCATTGGAGCCGTGGAAGTTATTATGAAAGTGAAAATTTCACTTTCAGAGAGATATTTTATGTGGTGAATAAGGGTTTACCAATAAAGAGCCGGTGGGAAGCCTTACCCGGCCATTAACAATAAAACTATACTTAATTTTATTTTTTCTCAGTGAATTAAACTCATAATATATTTAACTTATCTCACATATGGTTCTGTTTTCATACGTCAGATCAATTGCGCGATAGAATTTGATACCCTTCAATTCAGCCTTTAAGATCGCCGACTTTATTTTTTCACTAATCACGATTAAATTATGCCATTCATTGCATCTGATAATATTATACTCATCAGCTCTATCTTCTAATATTACTGCATATAAAAACAGATAGTTAGGATGATTTGGGTCGAAGTTTGTCAGCTCATATTCGCTTTTATTCATGTCACAACAATCTATCTTTACTATAGGATTTATCACACTAAAACCATCTAAAATATCGTTCCCAAACATTATTTGAGCATCAAAAAACTCAACTTCCGTTGCTGTTTCACGTTCGAGAATAGACCTGAGTTGTCGGCTAACCAACTCTGGCCCTGTTGAAGAAAGCATGTGGCAATTTTTTATTTTATTAAAACTGGCTTTATTCCTGGCTTTATATTTTAATGTATGATCAAGACCATCAAGGCTGAGACCTTCATTAAATAACGAGTAATCTGTAGATACATCATGGAGATAGTCAACCAAGTTATATGTATTTTCTTCTGCTGAGATTATATAATTCATTTTTTCACCTCCTTTCAACAGGCGCGGTTTAACGTAATTAATCTGCGATAGAAAAACCGACGGCGTGACTCTCGACGACTGCCACATCCGGTTTGCCCTGTTCGGGAGCCGGTGCGGACTGGGAAGCACATTACGCACCCAGAAGAAAACGAACAGGGGTTACAGCTAAAGGATAATATTTTTACAGCGCTCTGCGGCGGCATTTCGCCCTCATACGTTACTGCGCTCACAAGGACACTAAAATAGTGTGCCCTTGCAATCATCCCCATCTCAAAATGCCTCCCGCGCTTCGGGTATCTGGCCCAGTGATTTTTTAACCAGCGCTGCCGCCAGCTCATCCGTGAAGCCCCGTCCTGTAGCATACTACCAGCAGGAGACTGTTGGGATTAACCCATGTCATCCACTCCTTTCGGCAGACCAGGACCATTAATCCCAACAACAACTTAAAATCCTTTTAAGTTCAATACCCGACCTAACCACATTCCGCTCCCGACAAAGCCTCCGACACTAAGGCTTATCTTGCAGAGCAGTAAGATATTATCCATTGTGAAATGAATAGGTTTCCCCTTTAAGAAGAAGAGTAATAACTCAGCAGTTACGTATAAAGCCATTGCTGTCAAAAAAACAGACACAATACTTAATGCGATAAAAACAACCAGATGCAGAAATAGATTTTGCTTTCTCATTTTTCGCGATCTCCCTGAAATGATTTGTGTCCTTCATACTTCCCGCTGAGCTCAGAGTCCGAACTACCATCGATATCGCCAACGATGCCTGGAAAATAAACAGGCGTCATATCTTTTCTCCCTTCACTTCAGCAAACCGTCTCCGGCCAGCATTAAACTTAGTATCCCAGCCATCGTTCCACTCGTTTGCCATGCCACTGACGCCCCATGAAAGTCCTTTGCCAATGCCATAACTCAACGCCCTCTGGCATGTACGTTAATTTCATCGCTCCGGTCTATGAATACTGCCACGGGATTTGGCGATGGCTGACAGGATTTGTCCGGAGCGAAAAGCCAGCTTTCTTAGTCATTTCGCGAACCTTAGGTTCTATTTTTTGTGTTCTGTGTTCTGTGGACGGACCGAACAACTATATCGCCCCAAAAAATCAGGGCACCGATCAGGGTTTACGGCGTGGTAAAGGGATCACCAAACTCATCAAGGTATTAGAAAGAAATAAGTTGATTCGTATTGTCAGTAAAGCGCAGACCATCCTGACTAGTGAACCTGACCACTCAATCAGCATTACGTGATATGTTTTCTCAGAGCAACTTACACGTTCACCGTGGTTGCTTCGCAAGCTGCGATGACGTTATTACAGCCAGGCCCCCTTCAGACTCATGCCCGGCAGATTCTTCTATCTGGATTAGGGCGGCAACCTGGCCCGGCTGCTGTTCATGCACACCGTGATATAACGGCGTGGCGTTTCGGACGGAACCTGCACACTATCGCAGGTTTGACCTGAGGTTCTTCAGGAAGCGCGCAATGAGTTCAGGCTGAAGATAAAGAGGTAGTGAAAAAGAATGTTCTCAAAGGCGGGAAAAGTAAGGCCGGAAATATCTACTGCAATATCATCAAACCCATCGAGCTGATATTTCCTCATATACGAACCGATTTATTTCATATACATGGCAAAAAAATAATTTTACCTCAGGTATGAGTTTCTTTTCCCGCTTCCTCACACCTTTGGTTTTATCATCGAAGTTTTTTCTAACCTCATATTAAAATCTGCTGCTGAAGCAGCCTTCAAAAAAATATCCCCTCACAAATTAACATGACCGCAAACCAGTAGAAAGAACAGTCTGGATGCTTATGCTTTTCGCCTGTGCAAACACCATAAGGTTTTTTATATCTTCATGGGTTTCTGAAGGGCTTTTCCTTATCTTTTCAATAAGTAACCCCAGGTTTCGGCCTTCGTCATTGAAATATTGCTCCTCTTCTTCTGGGGTGCCCTTGTCATAATTAAGAACATCCATGCTCTCAAAGGACTTATCAATAGACTGGAGTAAATCCATGTCATTTTTAGAAGTAATGTAATTACATAAGAAGTACAATGCACCGAATGCATTTTGAGCAATACTGCCCTCAATTTGTTGATAATCGTCACTGTCTGGCCCGCACATTGCTATTTTTTTTAAACTTTCCAGATCAAGGTGCGCACCAGAAAGGTAATTGACCAGTCTGTCCAGGCTGGCTCTGAAATCATTCGATAGGTTTTCATTGTAAATTTTATCGAATTTTTCTACACAAACTTCGTGCCTCTGAAGGTTACAGAGCGCGACAAGTATCTTTTCTCTTTCTGAAAACCCTTTCAGTACGGAGATATATTGAGGGATGTATTTATCAAGGATCATTTTAAGGACTCCCTATAAGCCTGTTACGGCTGTGTTTTCCTGATTTTGGCATATCTGTCGTCGTGCCATTTTCATGCATGATTCCCTCGCTATCAAGGCAGACCCGCCCTGATGCGTCGATATGCTTAATCTTGCAAAGATTATTCATTATAGTTTCCTCGGCATGTCCGTCACCGCTGATAGTATTCACATTATTTCTTTTGCCCATACACGCTGTACTGAAGGAACAACACGCTCGCTGCATGCAAGATGTTAGCTCCCGCTCCTGTCAACACTTATAGCGGCGGTTTTAGGTCCCTGGGCATATTCCTCAAGCAAGCTGCGCGCTTCCCTGACCATTTTCTCAAGCATTGTAAGTGTCAGGCTACACGCATCACTCCGCCCTGGTGGAGAAGACGCTTACTGATACAGATTTCATCCGCCAGCCAAATCTGGCGGCTCCTGGACAATTAAACGTCCCGCCTGCGGGTTGTAATAGCGCAACAATGTGTAGTGCAAACCTGTATCACAGTCGGCATACTGACCCGCAGGCTTTTATGAGGAAAATAACGCTATCAAATAACCGGTAAGCTTGAAATTTTCACGCCAGCTATGATGAAAAATAATGATAAAGCAAAAAGAGTGTCAATAGATTGCAATGACGGCCTAATGTTGATGAGCAGCCCATTATGCCCGCGCAAAAAACTGGCTTAACCTGGCGTATTTCTCGTTTGTAAAGACTGCCCCTTTATAAGCAGGATGCGCAGGCTTATCCTTTCCGCTTGCTCTCAGCCGCCAGAGTTAAGGTAATAACCTTAGGTTATCTGGTTAAAAACATACTGGCAGCCGAGTGCTGCCAGTAAAAATGATACTCTGCTCTTCGCGCATCAACTTAACCTGATGTTAGTAATGTCCGCTTCTGGCGCATAGCGGACCACGACTGAGTTAGCTGGTCCGCTTCGAGCCCAAAGCAATCATTTGTTCCTTTATGATTACCTGGCGCCATCATCCTTTGAGGACTGAGCGTGTTTAAAACCTTTTTGGGCGCGTTGCGAAGAAGACCACTGCTGCTCCGATAGCAACAATGAGCGTATCTTCAATCAGGCCACTCCTGGTTTGCCCTATCCCTGCTATGGCTTTTTTGCGTGCCGCAAGCGTTGCATATGCGAGTGGTACAGCGGCAGAGACAGCTATCGCTGCACCGGTTTTTTCTTTTCCGCCAGGTGCCAACGCGGCCCCCGCAATCCCTGCACTGGCCACGCGTGCTGACAAGCCCAAAAATACGGTGCGGTCTGGCGCTGACTTCATCTTGTCACCAAATAGCTCACCTATACCCATCGCTAACGCGCCGTATTTGAATAACGGACGGTCCAGCAGCAAAAGACGGCCTGTTGTGTCGCGCCTGGCAATGCGTGCTGCAGCGATGGCCGCCATCGGCGTCATGGAACGGCAACTGGCGACAATACCAATCAAGGCGGAATAAACAAAACTGGTTATTTTCATGCGTTATCTCCCGAATGAATAAAGGTTTTTTAATTCTTTAAGCTTTATTGGGGTGTAAACCAGCATCAATCTCTTTAATCAACGCCTTTACACGCGTACGTCTTTTTACAGGCTTTCCCTGGAGCGCTGAGTCGTACCTTGCAATCCCACAAGGATTTTTGCAGCCAGTACACGTTTTACTTTATCAGCAGAATGTAAATTCAGGTTTGCACACCTTGAGTACTAAGCATAGCGACTACTGCCGATACGACCAGAGGCCCTTTCCAGGCTTTACTTTTGGCATGTTGTTCTCCTGATAGTCATAAGGCGGATGGGTGCCGGGTGGTTAACTTTGCGAGACCTCGTATGCGATTGACCACGGCCATAATCAATATAGATGAACGGCTTGATACAGCAGCAATGACGGAAGGGGGGAGCTGCAGAACGCGACTGCACGTAATGGCCGAGCATATCCTCAGCGATAATCATCCGGCAGTGTGGCCATCACGACGAGCGCCTTGATGCTGACGCCCTTAACTGGTGATGACCCCGTGATTCATAGCGTTACGCTCAGTAGAACTGATTATGCCTGCTATGCGTATCGGCTATAGGGTAATGCCGCAGGAGACGATAGCGCCTTTTAACGAGCTCAGTGAAATGCCTGAAACAGGCCTGCCGTTACTGCAGTAAAAATACTTGCGCCCTTTCTCAGCGAAGGATTTTTTTACTGGCATCTTAAAAACTTTCCGCAGCGTCACCGCAAGATGCTTGAGGCATTTCAATCGCGCCGGGGTCGGTGCATTTCACCTTAGCTATCCAGAAATCACCCTTGACGTGAGGGAAATTTCACAGGAAAGCATCGAAGCGCTGCTGCAGGAGGGAGAGCTGGACGTGGGGATAGCATTCGAAGAAGTACACTCCCCTGACATCGAAGCGATACCGTTGCTGGACGAAGCGCTTGCTCTGGTCGTCAATACCGCTCACCCACTGGCGAGGACAAAATCTGTCGGGCTGCAGGCTCTGCACACCGAATCCCTCGTATTACTCAGCAGGGAATTTGCGACCCGCGAACAGATTGACAGCTACTGCCGTAAACACCGCATTTATCCTAAGGTAAAGATGGAGGTTAACGCTCTTGGGGCGGTAGTAGAAATTGTCCGCAGGACATCATTATCCATGCTGTTGCCCGCAAGAACCGCCCTGGCTCAGGAAAATCTGGTGGCGATCGCGCTTGAACCCGAGCGCCTGACGCGTACAGCGGTTCTTTTACGACGAAGGCTTGCTTACGAGAGCTTTGCGGCCCGGGCATTTACTAAGCTGGCTTTAGACGTAGCCGCTCAGCTGAACGTATAACTTTATGGTTGTTAAAGGAGGGGCCGTTCAGAGCATCAGCGGTGTCGGAAAGGATTTTTAACTTCGAACTGCCCTATGTTGTGTAAAGAGACTGTTTATACTCTGCTTTTCTGGACGACACCAAAAAATAGCAGTGACACCATACATAAGATTGCCTGAGTTTCCTGGGTGTGACTGGAAATATAATCTGGTTGTTCTTTTATTTATGAAATTTACCGTAAAGCCAGTGAGCAAAAAACGCATCACGCTGAATTTCGGTGCCCTCTGAGAGCGCCAGATGTCGGGAGTTTTTCAGACGCACTTCATTCTTTGCAGGCCAGTACCGGCGGGCTGACGGCTGCCTCGCCGGGGGTTGCCAGGCAATGTTTATGAAAGGGAGAGTTGCACCACCTCACCGCCTTCCTGTGAAAGGCGTGCCAGGTAGTGCGACGCATCGAGAATCTGATAAGGAAAATACAGGCCAGGCGCGATCGGTGGTTTCCCATCCAGCCCTATCAGTCGCTCAAGAAGCAGTGCTATTCCCATTCCGGTCAGGGGAGCAGCACCGCCAGGATGCACGACCGCATGTCTGCTTCGAAACGCCTGCCCACGGTGATCAAGGCCAGATATATCAATAATGATTTCCGTTGATAATGGTCCACCTTTGCGTCGACTTGAACTCACCCCCTGCCCCAGGTCGAACTGTACGCTGCGCGCTCCTGTCGCGGCTGCCAGTCCGGCTACGTCGATTGAAGAAAAGCCGGAAGCATTAATTTTGTTGCCGTCAAGCTGCGGGAAAACCGCGTTTGCGTCATCACCTTCACGCCATATCCAGTTCCCATCACGGCGCGAAAGCGCGGCAGGCATCAGGTGGTTCAGATACCTGAAATCTTCGGCGACCGCCGGGCCACCGGTATCCTGCTCATCGACCAGCGCACCAATACGAATTTCTTCCACCAGCGAGAAGGATTTCGCCAGATGGAGCGCGGGAACCGTTGTGGCGCCTACCAGCCATTCATAACCCAGCACCACCGCAGAAGCAGCCGGTGCATGCATGAAGCTTGCTATCTCAGGGGCAATTTCGAAGACGCCTGATGAGATACTCAGATGAGGTATTCTCCGCGCCTGGGCGAAGCGCAATCCGCCGAGTGAATGATCTTTATAGAGAACGACCACCGCACTGACGTGTTTCTCTCCCAACCCCAGGTCTGCAGCGTTCATATCGGGCACGACAGCTTGCGCGTTGCCAATTTCTGCCGCTGCACGCTGCGCTTTGCCAATATCCCGACCGCCTATCAGGAAGGGAATATCAGGATAAATCGCACGTAGTGCCCGGGTAGCCTGATGACCAATCGAACCTGAGCCACCCAATAAAAGTACAGGATTAAATGACATATGCGTGTTTCCTCTTTTATGTGACAAGCTACTACTAGTAGGAAAGGTAATGCATATTTCCTAAACAATCTACCTTTGGTAGGTTAAATATTTTTTAGTGATTGAATGCATAGTGATTATTAAAAGAACGTCCCCACTTTCCATGAAGGAAGTGCAACGGTTGGAAACATAAGTTATGGTTTGTGAAGGCTTGTCAATAAACTCAGGATTAACAGGAGAAAATTCCCTATCAACAAGTAGGTGTAAGCAATTACACTCAGGAATGGCATCATTGCCAGCGTTATTGTCATTCAGGATGGGAAACAGGCGCGCTTGTAGATACTTCGAGGCCCATGAGTTGTGAAATAGTACCCACACCGCTACGATTGAAGACTACCCCTTTAATGGTGAGGTCAATGTTCTCAGTCACCCGGATACACCACTATGCTAAATAAAACAGAACTGAATATCCTGAAACTTCTGGCCTCCAGAGAGTCCATAAACTGGACCTGGTACAATCTTGATCGGGCAATGACGAGCAAAAAAATGGAGGGCACTGGTAACGTAGCGAGGTTTGTCGATAATCTTTCTAAAGCCGGTCTGGTAGATATCATCCCGAGCGGAAACCCATCGGGAATGCATTACTACCGTGTATCAGAATCTGGTCATCTCTACCTGAAACACATCAGAGATGATCCCTTGTAGATTTACCCTAAGGTCTCGTTATCGCATGTCCTCATCTTTTACTGTCTTCGCGGCGACGCCCGTATGGAGGCTGCCGAACCTTATGCGGAAGCGACGCGACATCGTTGTTCTCTAAGGCAGCCTCCGCAGGGGTAACGCCGGTTAACAGCGTAGCCGGTGACAACCTGATTAGCATCATCATGGCGAGGCACTCCTCCCTGCCCGGTTATTCCTGCGTTCTGCCCCTTTTGTCCCCAGCCCGTATTAGAATGCTGTAATCAATGGCCAATACAGATCACGCTGACTTATCCGTAGCCATAATTACGTACTTATTTTTCTATAAAATATTTAACAGTAGCAATTTACACATCATGCATAATAAACATTGGTGGCGAAATCATTGCTTCATTTATCTCCTAAAAAAGCTTGAAAAATTAATATTTACTCAATAAAAGTAACCCTCTCCATTAAATCTGGCATTAGGAAAATGCTTTTTATCATCATAATTAATACATACTGGTCACCGCCAAGAAAATAGCCTATTTTTAATTTTATTTTTGATAAACCCCTGTTCTTCCAGTAGTAACCAGTGTGAACTTTGACATCATAATTTTGATTTTTGGTATCTATACCGAAAAGAATATAATAGGTAGTCATATCCTCCTCGACTTCATCATAGTCAATTTCACTAAAATCGAGACCGTTACCAACAGCACCGTATGTTTAAAGTCTCCAGAAGGGCCTGGCCGTCTCGTACATGCATGGCCATTCTGTACACTGTGCAGAGTGAAAGATGATAACGGGCGGTATAACCACACAATTATTTTGATAAACACGGTCGGTGATGCTGCCGGTGCCTGTACAAGATGGTGTGGCAACAGCATGAGGTTCACTTTATCTCTGTTAACATAGAGATACCGACTATTGCTTTAAGGCGTGCCGCGATGTCTCAAATGACCCTCCATATGCTAAATGCTCAGAAGAAACTCACCGCGCACTGTGAATGGCTTCAAAGCAGCCTGATTCATACCTACGAACAAGCCAAAAGATTGATGCCAGTGCCTTCACTGGATGTTGTAGTTAAAGCCGGGACATTTGTTATCCCGGAAAAGGGACATCTTGGTTATTGTCCTGAAGCTGGCCTCGTCTATATCACTGTAGATCCTGAAAATCCGCTATTCTGCAAAAATGAAGCGCACTCAGTTGAAAGAATGTTTGCTCATGAACTGCATCATGCTGCGAGGTGGGCAGGACCGGGCTACGGCTCATCGTTGGGAGAGGTAATAGTCTCTGAGGGGCTTGCCGGGCATTTTTCGCTTGAGCTTTTTGGCGGTGAACCTGAGCCCTGGGAAAGCCTCACATCAGATATTCTCCCGTCCTGTCGTCCACTATTGCTTGAAAACTGGCATCGCACGGATTACGACCATAATGCCTGGTTTTTCGGAACCGGGAAGCTGCCACGGTGGCTGGGATATACCGCAGGGTTTAATCTGATTTGCAGATATCTTACATACTACCCACATTTAAAGGCTTCAATGCTGGCGGACATGAATGCTGAGGAGTTAAAGACCTTTGTTTGAAGTACAGTTATCCAGAGCGATGAGTGAGCGCAAGCGGAATAGTTCACTCATCGCTCAAAGCGGACCTTATTATTGTGCTTCCAGGAGGCGCGGTGCCTAAAACGAACGTTGCTCACTTTAACCTCTTTTCGATGAGAAGCAGGTGCACCCTATTACGACAACATCTTCTTATTAAATGAATTTGTTGGTTTGCTTAGTATAGAATTTCAGTCAGCATGTAATCGAAATGACTTTATGAATTCGATCACTTTTCGCCTGCATGAATCATTTTTATCTCTTCAGCATGCCTTTTATTAAGATTGATTTGGCACTGATAGATATAGGGCCAATAGTCGTAAGCATCTTGCCCGATTTGCGATCCAACGCCTGAACAGAGATTTTTTCGATACTCTTTCCAGGAATTTTGCGACTCAAGGAAAAGGTTACTGAAAACATCACCTATGGTCTGTTGAGTATCATGAGCGTTGTAAACGGGACCACTATTGTTCTCTTTTATCTTCCTGACAGTCTCAGAAATTCATTCGTCTATATCATTATTGCTTTTATCACTAAGGGTGCGTAAGCATTCTGACGCTGTCCCTCGGTCAGCATTACTACGCCAACAATTATCGATTTCCGGCCCAGCAATAATCTCTACTTGTTCAGTACTGTAAGCTGACGGAACTAAAATCATCAAAATAATAGTTAGCAATAAATTTTTCATAAACACCTGATTGTTTGTCTTTTTGGCTCATAACGCATCAGGGATGGGTTTTCACGGATGAACGTTGACACCCGACGCCCGCGCCTTGCTCACAACCGACCCTGTTACCGTGCTTCAACGTCGCTCTGCGCCAGGAGCGGACGTCTTAATCGCTTTCCGTCAGCACGCCGAAGTAAATATTTTCACGGTCTGGTTAAAGGGCAGCAAAGAGCCTGAGCGGGCTTTATAGAATGTTACGCTGATTTCGCGGGGAATCCATGCTGCTTTGCTGTCCATACAACTGCCATCGCTAATAGCAACAAGATGATAATTGCAGGTGCGAAAGCGCCAGCCCCTGCTAAATCCAGCAACAGGCCGCCGATAATACCGCCACCTGCTATTGCCAGATTCCAGGCCGTGACCAGCATAGACTGTGCCACATCGGCTGCGTTGCCAGCAGCTCTGGCAATGGCGGTCTGGAATAATGTTGCAGCGCCACCAAAAGATAAGCCCCAGGCGGCAACCGCCATGTAAACCGCAGCCGGAATATCACTCATCATTCCCAGCACAAATGCAGACAGAGCGAACAGTGCCGTACTCATCAGCGTCAGCATACGCAGATATCTGTCAACCAGTACGCCAATAACCCAGATACCCAGCAAAGATGCAACACCAAATATCAGTAATATCAGGTCCGTTCGTTCGGCCATGTTCGCGGATGCCAGAAACGGCGCGATGTAGGTATAGAAGATGTTGTGTGCCAGCACGAAAGTCAGCACCACTAACAACACCGCGCGAACGCCTGCAAGCGTGAAGACCTGCCCCAGCGCCAGGCGTTTACTCGCTGGCAGTCCCGAAAAATCAGGCACACGGATGCGCACCCATACCATCAGCCCCAGCGCCATCAGGCTCATAATACCAAAGCACGTGCGCCATCCGACCAGGCTGCCAAGAAACGTTCCGGCGGGCACACCAAGCGACAGCGCAAGCGGCGTACCGACCATCGCTATGGCTATGGCCCGTCCTTTCTTTTCGTCTGACACCATACGCGCTGCATAGCCCGCCAGCAGTGCCCAGACAAGTCCGGCTGATACGCCTGCCATAAACCGCGCCACCAGCGTAATAACATAGTTGACGGAGAGCGACGTGACGGTATTAGCCACAACGAATCCTGCCAGCGCTATCAGTAATAATGGACGCCGACGCACGCCCTGCGTGGCGGTAATCAGGGGAATGGCAGCTAACAGTGACCCGACTGCGTAAAGCGTAACGAACTGTCCGGCAAGCGCCCCCGAAATATGCATATCAGCACTAATCTGTGGCAGTAATCCCGCAGGCAAAGCCTCTGTAAGAATGGTGATGAAACCCGCCAGCGCGAGCGCCAGAAGCGCTGCAACCGGGAAGCGAGCCTGTTGCGTATGTTGACGTTGAGCGAAAGTGGAATCCGTCATAATAGTTGTGCCCTGCTGTGTGACGATGCCCGGTATTCATCAGGCTGGATCGTCAAAATGAGTTTGTCAGGCATCATGACGGTGTTACTTATTCAGGACAATAATGCTAATGTTCAAAACATATCGGACAAATATTCTTAAATGGCATCCTTGATGGAATCACTCAGCGGTATATCGTTTTTCGTCCAGGCAGCAGAAACGCTGAGTTTCTCTGAAGCCGGACGTAATCTTGGCATTTCTTCATCAACGGTAGGGAAAAGTGTCTCCCGGCTGGAAGAGCGCCTTGGCGTCCGCCTGTTTCACCGCAGCACCCGTAGTATAAGGCTGACTGCTGAGGGCAAAATGTTTCTGGAAAGATGCCGTCGGATTCTGAGCGAAGTTGAAGCCGCAGAGCTTGAACTGTCTGAAACCAGGCTGACACCGCGAGGCCGCTTGCGCATCAGCCTGCCGCTTGTTGGCATGCTGGTTATGCCGGTGATTACCGCCTTTATGCGTCGTTATCCGGCTGTCGAGCTGGACGTGGATTTTTCCGATCGCATGGTAGATGTGATTGAAGAGGGATTTGATGTCGTAATGCGTACCGGCGAGCCGACCGATTCACGCCTGATGTCCCGCACGCTGGGCAGCTATCAGCTGAAACTGGTGGCCTCACCGGGCTATCTTGACGCGTCCGGTGTGCCCTGCTCTCCCGCTGACCTGGGCCATCATGCCTGCCTGCATCACAGATTTCCCAGCACCGGCAGGCTTGAACCCTGGCCACTCACCAGCCCCACCGGTAGCCAGGTATTAAGCCCACCGGTAACGATGGTATGTAACACATCGGCAGCATTGTTGGACGTTGCCCTGGCGGGTCTGGGTATTGCATGCCTGCCTGACTTCATGGTGCGTCAGGCAGTGGTTACAGGCGACCTGTTACCTGTTCTGGATAAGTATATGGATCATCAGGGCACTTTCAGGTTGCTCTGGCCATCCAGTAAGCACCTTTCGCCCAGAATACGTGTGTTCATAGACTTTATGGTCGATACCCTCTTTGCAACAAAAAATACCAACCGGCAGGTTTAGTAGCGAAACTTTCGTGGCATCACCATAGTAAGTGAGGTGTCCGCCTCCTCAAAGGCGGACCTTGCTGACAATATGCTATGTTACTTCCAGCAGCTCTCTGCACTTCTGCCTGATTTTAAGGCAGAGACGTCTCGTGAAGATGGCGCCAGATTGCATGACTGTCATCCCTCTTTTCAAACACAGCTGTTGAAAAACGGCGCGTTGCTTCCGCTCCGGGTAATTGCTGTATTTCTTTATAGGTGACCGTCGCTCCCCCTTCACTTTCAGCGATGATCTGCATATCAGTGATTTCAATATTTAGTCCCGGGCGGGCACCCCGCTGAGTACTGAAAAAAGCTTTTAATGCGGCAAAATCGAGCAAGACTCCACCCGGTGTCACCATCGAGAATGTCAGGCTGAAGCGTAACAGTAATTTGTCACAGATATCAGCATGCGCATCAGCGTCGCCTAACCAATCCCCGATCAATACGTGGGTATCCAGCACTTCTTTGAAATAACGATTCATTGCTGCTCCTGATTAACTAAATAAAGTACGCGCTGATTATTGAGCCGATAACAGCACAACACGGGAATAACGGCGCTGCATGCTGCTAATACAAAGCAAAGATGATAAGCCCCTTCTGTGGGCATGCCGGTATTGGCGACCAGATTAAACAGAAGATTGAGCAGGGTAACGCCAAGGCAGAAGCTGAGCTGGCGATTGATATTCCACAGCGCGCTGGCATCAGCGAGTTCGCTATCTGCTATCTGGATGAAGGCGGAACTTTGCGCTGAGCTGCTGCACAGGCTGCTGCCAAAACCCATCAGCGTGAACGCTATGACACAAACGATCACATCCATAGTGTGGCCCGTCAGAGCCAGTAGAGCCATACCGAAAGCGTTAACCAGACAACCCGTGATAAACAGGGGGCGAGGTCCCCATATGTTGAACTTTTTCCCTGTCATGCCGATCGCTGCAAACGACGCCAGTGACCATGGCAACATCATCGCGCCGACAAAGCTGGCACGCATGCCGAGCTGATTCTGCAGATAGAGCATGCAGAGCATGTTCACACCGGTAAATAGGCCTGGTACAAACTGATAAATCAGCATGGCGGTTTGCAAAAGCGGATCTCTGATCAGGTGCAAGTTGAGTAAGGGTTTGCTTTTTTTCAGGGCCTGCCGCGCATAGCCAGCCAGACAAAATAGGCCACCTGTCAGTATCAAGGCGCCACGAAAATGATGATTGGGTTCACCCAGATATGTCAGCCCCAGTAGTATCAGGGTTAACGCTGCGCAGCCACTCAGCAAACCCACCAGATCTAACCGCTCGCGTGATCCTTCCCGCGCCTCAGTTTTGAGCCAGACCCAGGCCAGTATCAGGGCGACAACGGCTAACGGCAGGCTTGCCAGAAACACCCAGCGCCAACTGAGGCTGTCGACCAGAACCCCTCCTGCTACCGGTGACAGTGCCGGAGCCAGCAGGGCAATCAGCATCACAACGGAAGAGAGCTTTGCACGTTCATGACTCTGATAGAGTGCATAGGTCATTGCCTGACCGACAGGGATGAGTAATCCGCCACCAACCCCCTGTATCCAGCGCCATGCAATCAGTTGAGAAATAGATGATGACGCCCCAACACCACAGGTGCCAGCAATGAAAATAAGCAGGGAAAACAGGAAAAGACGTTTAGCGCCAGCGCATCTTGCCAGCCAGCTGCTAAGGGGGATAACCAGTGTCAGGCCTAAGATGTAACCATTACTTATCCAGGCTACCTCGCTGACGGTGGCATCAAAACGTCGCGCAATATCGGGATAAGCAACGTTGGCGATAAACATATTGACTAAATCAATAAAAAATCCCAGCAGATAGACGGTGGTAACGCGTGCACGATAATTCATTCTGTTCTCAAAGAAGTACACATCAGGCGCGCAGTATAAGCGCGGCGGAAATCAGGATAAATTTCCTCTCTGTTGTTACACTGTCAAAATAATTTTGACAGTAGTTATTTCGGCGAGCACAAATAAATGATTAATATGCAACGCGCTGCAATCTTTGTTGCGGTGGTTGAGGCGGGAAGTTTTACCGACGCAGCCCAGACGCTGGGTCTGACTAAAGCGGTCGTCAGCGCCAGTATCAAAGTGCTGGAGAAAGAGTTGGGCGTTTCATTACTGACGAGAAGCACGAGGCACGTTTCAACGACGGATACCGGTGAAAGATTTTACCAGCACTGTCTGCGCCTTCTTCAGGAAGCCGAACGTGTTCTGGACGACATTCGTAGCGATCACTCTGGATTAAGCGGTTCACTCAGAATTACCACAACAGCAGAATATGGCGTGCGCGTGGTTGTCCCGGCACTGGCGGCCTTCAGCGCCCGCCATCCGCAGTTACGTATACAGCATGTTTCATCATCGCAAAATGACGATCTCATTTCCGGCCGTTTTGATGTCGCGATACGGCTGGGTCATCTTGCTGACTCCAGCCACCACGCCCGTCTTATTGATCGATTCGATATTTATCCGGTCGCTTCGCCTGACTATCTGAATACGTTGGGAGAGCAGTTTGTCGTGGAACTGGCACAGCTTGCTAAGGCGAAATGGATTGCTCACAGCCGTTTATCCACGCCATTAAGCTGGCAGGTAACCACACCAGAGAAAGAAAAAGTGATTTTAAGTGCCGATAGCCCCGCGATGATAATGGCCGATAGCGCCTCCTCATTACTGGCTTTTACTCTGCAAGGAGCTGGCGTTGCGATTTTGCCCGACTGGCTGGTAAAAGATGAGGTAGCCAAAGGGAATTTAATTCGCTTACTGCCAGACCATAATTTTCCCCGACAAGGCATTTACGCGCTTTACCCTCATACACGCCATGTGCCAGAAAAAGTGAGGGCATTTATTGATTTTCTACAAAACAGGATCGAAAACATGGATGCAGGCGATATACCTGCATAACCTGTTGAAACAATCCGGGGTAAGCAATGGACCAGATATGTCATGCATGAAAAAGGATGGTCCTGTAATTGGTTGCCCTTTTTCAGGATGACAGTAATTACGTATCGTCCGCTCTGTGCGCGGATCTGGATCTTGCTATTTAAGCGAGTCAATTACTACTGGAAGCATAGGGCTTGTCGATTTATCTTCTATTGTTTTGAAAAGAGCATAGTGATAAGCCAATATTGATCGTGGAGCACGACTGCCTGTTTCGCTCTTAGAAATCGGGCCATATTGAAGTTTACGCTGTTCAGCGATACCGGGCATACGCGCATAAACAGGGGACGGTCATGCATCGCTGCAGCCATATAGTGACCAATCCTGAATTCGGCACCTTATTCAACCTGGCGTTATTGCTGAACCATTTCAGGGGGACCGTGAACGATAGTCTGGCCTGCCGGTACGTTGCTGATAACAGGACGTAAAAGGGGCTGACGCTTAACGGAGCGGTTTCACGCGTTAAGTAACTTTTTGTCCTGTAAATCTTACTACTATGGACAATTAACAACATGGCCAAAAGGCCGCATTGAGCGGCCATTTTTACTGGTCAGGTCTTTCCGGCAGGATTTTGATGATGACAGCAACAACCAGCACCGACAGGCTAATTGCGATAATGCGTTCATGCCAGGTTTCGTAATGAAAGAACCAGTAGCAGCATAAGAAGAAAAGCAATCCCCCCTGGATTGCAGCTCCGGTTTCAAGCAACGAATGGAATATTCGTCGCCCTACGCTCAGCTTTGGTGGCTCATTTCGTTGTTGCATGTAGTTCACTCTCTACCATGTCAAGTATCTGTTCAAACGCTCCCTGCCCCTGCGTCCGCCTGACGTGCAGTGCTTCAAGGAATGGATTCAGTGCAGTCTCAACCAGAAAATACAGCAGGTCAAAATTGCGTTGTCGGAGCGCGTAGTAAACTTCCGGGTCACTCTGCCGCAAACGCTCAGACGTGTAAATTGATCTTTCTGCCATGCCCCTGGCTAAACGAAGATTACCTATCAGCCCCCCCACGCAGTGAGATTAACAGCGAGCTGCGTTGAGCAATCATCGTGGCCAGTTTTCCCGCTATCACGGAATTGGTGACAGTCCTGCCAGCAACTGAAGCGACGACGTTACCGTAGATGTTGTTCTGTTTCTTTTCCGGCACACTTTTTTTGAAGATGGTCAGCGGGGCATTTTCACCGGCATCGGTCTGATGTGCCTGCTGGCATGGCCTCTGATGCCGGCAAGCTACGGAATCCCTGGTCTTGTGCTGGCGTTATCACTGGCCGTCTGGCTTTCGGATTTCTCCACATCTCCAGGAATCGGCCTGGGTTATCTGTCTCTGCTGGCCCTGTTGCTGCTCAACGGCGCGTCACATCTGCTGGACAATACGCTTTCTGCGCTGATCTACACCATTCTGCCCACACTGTTTTTCCCCCTGGGAGCAATCAGACTGGCTGCTCTTACCATACCCGCTGGGCCGGGGATGCTTCTGGAATGATATATGAATCCGTCTGATCATGATCTGAATCGCTCACGTCTCTCCCGCATGACCCGATACCGGTGCGTGCAACTGAATATGACTGAAGCGGAATATTTCTGCTCTCTTCCCATGGACGAGTGTATCCCGATGCATATACCGGCGTTCATGACGCTGGCAGTAAGATGTCGTCATTCTGAAGGGCTGACGCTACCGGAAACAACCGATCTTCTTGATGACATCATGTTCTACATTGCGATGTTTGGCCTGTTCCTGGAAACAGGCAGGACTAAGCACCCGGTTGAACTGGTTAAAGCGCGCTACCGGCAGGCCGGGAGTGATCCCTCTCTGTACCCTGCCTTACTGGCTATCGGGTATCCGCAACAAGTACAGACCAGGCTGCAGGGCTGAACCATCCCCTTGCGGGTGTTGCCTTTCTCCGACAGGAAACATCGCGCCGGCAAGGGAGCAAGCAGCCATCAGACGATCGTTATGTACAAAACAGAAGACGGGGCATTATTGCTGCTGATTGATAGGGGTATAAACTTCTCAGACACAAGGGAGAATGTTATGGCCATTAATGAAAATGACTTACATAAAGCAGGCTTCACCAGCAAGGATATCGCAAGAATACAACGTACCCTTGCGCAGCATGGGGGAACGTTCGAGGAGCTGCTCACCACGCTTTCAAACCGTTTAAGGGCCGCGATGTGGATAACCTCTGTACTGATTCTGGTTTACATCTTAACGATGGTAGTGGGAAACCGGACTCACATTCTGACCAGTGGCCTGGCGATCCTGCTCACCTTACTGATCGTCTGGGGTGCCATTCCCGTCTCACTGTCACGTAAAGCCCGGCGATTCCGTAAACTCAATTTGTAGTTGGCCCTGCTGACAAAAGGTCTATGGCAACTTTTGCTTTCACACCCCAGCCGACTATTTTAATTGTCTGCAAGTGGTGTGGCATGTTGTTAACCTTGCGGAAAAAATCAGGTTTCAACCAGCGGTAGAGGCGCTGCGCGTCTGGTTTGAGCCTGAGTCCGTAAACGCCATACATTTCTCCCGCAAGCGTAACTGATTTATATAAACCCAGCCCCTGTTGCCGACTGAAGCCCAGATATTCAGCTATTTCCATAGAGCCGTCTGCCTATATATACCGTATTCCAGAGTGAGATCGCCGCAGTCAGCAAGGTGAGCCCACTTGCCCGACTACCGGCACGCCGCAACCTTGCCGTGGCCGCGATTCAGGAACGTATGGGTGACAGTAAAACAAACCCGGATGCTGATTTCCTTGTTCGGCTTAATCGTGCTCTGTATAGGTAAACTTCAGGTGCTATTAGTAACGATGAACCGGCGGCATTTTCCAGAAAGTGAGCCCGGCACGAACAGTTCATTAATGTACCTGCGTTTCCCTATTAGAGGAACGCGCACAACTTATGGAAATGTGGCTACATATTTACAGACATATTATGTCATTCAGGAAACAAGGCCGCCGGTCGGGGCAAGATTTGTTTCTGTGAAAGTCAAGCAGAGCATCTCGAAGGTGTTTCAGGGCTCCGGGGGTGCTATTACGTACCCATAGTTGACGGTGGGGAGATCCGATTCGTTAAAAGGGATTAAATTAATTCTGCCAGGTCCGCTTATCGCTCATAGCTGCCCGTCATGCCTGCTCAAAAAACAGGCTTAACGTAGGATATTTTCCGTTTCCCAAGCGGCCCCCTAAAGCCCGGTAGCGAAAACATAATGAGGATTACACCTGAATCCTCTACTTCAAGATCCGGTACGTACTGGGACAGGGCACTCACTTCAGGCGCCAGCATATATTATGGCAGTCCGGCATGGAGGGGCACCTTCTGACGCAGCGCCGCCGGAAAGTGATGACTATCGGTAACTGGGTCAGCTGATGCAGAGGAGGTGTGTAGGAAACAAGGCCGCTCAAAACTTCATATTCACCGGATAGTCCTGATCTTCAGACAGTTTTCGGTATTCGATGGCTTCTTTAGCTCTGCGACGTCGTTCATTTCGCCACACCCCTGTCTGCTCGCTAATAATCCTAATATTATTTATAGGTTTATAACCTTTATCTAATACTCTGTTAATAAGATCTTAGTTTGGAAAAAATTCTTTTAGAATATCTTCTTTCTTATTTTCAAAAATCTTAAGATCATCATTATCACCCCTTCCCTTCATGTAAATATTTTTTTCCTTATCGAAGCCTTTATCCCCAACCATAAATAAAGCCATGAGATAATCAGCATCATTAATTCCATTGCTTTTTTTTAATGATATAACTTTCCTATAGCAGGACTCTTCGTAATCACCAACCCGATCTTTCAACATACACTCATGCAACAGCAAAGAAGGGCTTTCATTTTTTCTGTTAAATGATTCAAGTACAAAAATAGCTTTTTTATAGTCACCTGTTGAAGATAAAATTCCAGTATACATCCTGACGACATTAATGTTCTCTGGATCGTCATGATAAAGAGAAGACAACCTATTTAATATGGATTTTTTTTCATCATTATCAGTTGAGCTGACATATTCCTTTAGCAACAAAGAAGCTTCTCTAGTTGAATTCTCATGTTTATTTTCAACAGCATAAGCATTCATTGCTAGTAACAGAAACATTAAAATAACACTTACAATTTTTTTATAAATCATATCAGTCCCTATCAAACTGGGTTAATACTATTTTTTCTTTTCATAGATGGCGGAAAAGGAACGGCGCTACCAACATAACCTCCATCATAAATATAACCAGACTCGATCTCTATTTTAGGTAATGAAAGATCTTTCTTGGGGGTTTGAAATTTAGCAGAGTCGATAAAATATTCATTAACATCTATAACAAAAGATTCGCCTCTATTCCTGTCAAGTTTATATATCTTATTATTTAAAAAATCTTTGACGTTACACCAGAACAAAACGCTACCACTTCCGGCCGCCCTTGCAGCGGTTGTTTTACCTGTAACTGATATGTTTACGCTTTTCCCATTTGGTATATTTTCTTCAGTTACATTAAGGTTAACTGAATAACTCGCGTGAGGACCAACACCTTCAATCCTTGAATCTGCAATCTGTGAATAATTAAAACTTTTCGTTTTCACAAACCTTTCTCCCTGTATAGTTTATTTTGTGTAACTTAAAAATTAGCCAATTTTATTAAGTTACACAAGATAAACTATCTAATAAAATTCTTTATTTATACATATTCATCCCGCGCCCGCCCTGCCGTTTCGGTGTACGCTCTCCTGGACACGTTGCCGCTGTTGCAGGGCGATCAACAGCTGATATTCAACCAGTTTTGCCTGCTATTCCCGCTCCGGCCGCTGTTTATGGCGGCACTTGGCCGCGCAATTTTTAACATTGAGCATGGTCAGGAAGGTTTTGTCATCCTGACATCATCCAGTGACCAGGGAATGGTGGATATCCACGACAGGCGCCCCGTTGTGCCAGAATCAGACGTTTCCAGCATCTGCATGCATTAATTGGTGGAGAATAGATCTCACTGCACAGGCATGCAGACTTAGCGGAATCAATAGTGGCGTTTTCTGGGCATTCGTCAAAGAAAATGTGCTGGAAAGTGCCGACAGGCCGTAGAGACGCACTGAGGTGCTCTCAAAAGGTACGGGTGACTGATGTTATCGGTAAATAAAGTCACCTACAGCCAACTGAAAAAGGAGAGCGCGTGCAGTAGAAATGAAGGGAAAAGATTATCAGGACATTTAAATCAAAAATTACGGCCAAGGGTGCCGGTATGGAGCTTTCATTTTATGCTTTTTTTGCAAACAAAATTGATGTTCCTGAACTGCTGATGGAGGTTGCGCACAGGTGGATTATGGAGATGAAGCTGAATTACTTGTCTCTGCAATGTAAACAGCCAGGCGGTGACTCCTGCTGATGCAGTACGCTGCAGGGGTGTTACGGTAAATTTGACATTTAGAAACAGTTAATCCAGCCGGTATAAAGCTTTAGTTAGGGTATCTTTCTCAGTGATACTAACAGGCGCAAAGGCTGATTTTTACGAATGGGGAGATACAGATGTGTAAATATTTTCTGGCCTGTTTTTTCGCCATGTTCGCTTTTTCTGTGAGCGCCGGTCATGGCGGCTCTGTCGGAAAAGCGGGGGCGGGTGGTTATATAGGGAATAAAAGTGCAGACGGCGCTGATGGTGGGAACGATTCAGACGGCGGTAGCGCGAGTAACACGCCCGGCAGGCCGGGGTGTCCGGGCGGTACTGCTCCTGATTTTTCTGGTAAATTTTATCTTCCAGGGACAAAACAGGAATGTAATCCGGGCAGGCAGGACTTGTTGAAAAAACATCAGCCTGTAGTCATCGGGACTTAATTCGCAACAGGGATAGTATGGTTAATTTAAGTATGCATACCAATGAAGCCGAACTGATGAAAGCCGTTGAGTTAATGCAGTATGTCCTGCAACCCGGTACCAGGCAGGAATTCCATGAAATTATGTCCGGGATAAGTGCGCCTCTCCATCGTGAGGCTGGGCTCGATATCGTTGCCTTTGGCTGCTCCCTGCATGATGAGGATTCGTACTACCTGTTCCGGGCATTCGATAATATTGAACATATGAAGGTATCGCAGGAAGCATTTTACGGAAGTGAGGCATGGCAGAAGGGACCAAGAACGGCAATCATCGATCGGATTAAAGTCAGCGTGAAGTCAGTCATGATCCTTCCTGTAACGGTGATAGATGGGTTGAGGAAATGAGCAAAACAACCAGTTCGCCGCTGTAACATTATGGTAAATATGTGTGGCAGGCAGGGGGCATTTTAGTGACAGAACTCAACGACCTAAAATTATTCTGCTCCCTTTTGATTAATACACAATAGTGCCTGAAATGTATCTTCGACTATCAGAATTATCAGTCAAAATAAGGTTTTAGAATCGCTTCTGTCCAGCTCATAAAAGCCTTTACACGCGGCGACAAATTGCGCCGGTGCGCGATGACAAATGATGCGGTGAGCGGCTCAGGGCGTAGATCAGGAAGGACCTCAATCAGGGCACCACGTTTGATATGCGGCATGAGCGAGGAATACCCTCCCTGAATTAAACCTAAACCCGCCAGTCCGGCCTCATGATAAGCCGGTACGCTGTTGACTCTCATTGTGCCTGGTAACATAAGAGACTTGTAACCATCGCCTGTCGGATACTCCCATCCGTCAGGTTTTGAACCAAAATTCCGCATGTAATGAACCATTCTGTGTCCCTGGTTAAGCAAATCATTAATCGTCAGCGGCATACCGAAGCAATCCAGATAGTCCGGGCTTGCTGCATTGATCATGCGTAAATGTCCCAGGGGCCTGGCAATAAGTGTTTCATCCACGATGGGCCCCAGACGAACCACGCAATCGAACCCTTCAGGAACCAAATCGACACGACGGTCGGTACTTGAAAGCTCAAGCTCCAGTTCAGGGTGTGCTTTTAGCAACGCTGGCAGGGCCGGGATTACCACGCTTTCCGCCAGCACGGCTGGCATATCAACGCGTAACCGGCCCCGCAATGGCCTACCGAAATTTGTGAACATTGACCGCAAATCTTCAGCTTCCGATAACAGATCGCGTGCGCGTGTATAGAAAGCACGTCCGTCCTCCGTTAGCTGCACGGTTCGCGTTGTGCGGTGCAAAAGTGTAGTTCCTACGTCATGTTCCAGTTCACGGACCACCACTGAAGCGCGTCCTTTCTTGATACCCAGACTTTCAGCCGCCTGAGTAAAACTCTTCATTTCTGCCACACGCGCAAAAATAATCAGTGATTCGAGGTTTTTCATTGTTCACCATCCGGGTAACAGTGCGTTATTTTTTGGGCCATTTATGCGGATATTAATACCTAATAGACTGCATTAACACTTTATATCCCACTGACTCTCTCTGGAGGTAATCAAAATGTCTCATCCCATGAGAACGATTAATGCCGTTGTTATCTATCACTCTGGCTACGGGCATACGGAACGGATGGCAGCGGCTGTCGCGGACGGTGCCAGTGCCACACTGATAGCCATCGACTCCGAAGGAAATATTGCTGAAAACGCATGGGAGAAAATCAGCGAGGCCGATGTCATTCTGCTCGGTTCGCCAACCTATATGGGAGGGCCAAGCTGGCAGTTCAAAAAATTTGCCGATGCCTCGTCAAAACCCTGGTTTGAGGGTAAGTGGGTTAACAAAATTTTTGGCGGCTTTACCAACAGCGCCAGCATCAATGGTGACAAACTGAATACCCTGGCCTATTTCTTTCTACTGGCTGGTCAGCACGGCGGTATCTGGGTGAACATGGATATCAAATCCTCAAACACCAAAGCGTCGTTGCGTGATGATCTTAACCGGATGGGATCAAATATCGGTCCAATGGCACAAACCCCCGCTGACGCTTCGCCTGAAGAGATGTCCATCGGTGATCTCGAAACGGCACGCCGGTATGGGGCACGTGTCGCAAATATTGCCGCGCAGTTTCATCCCGCTAAAGCTTAAAGATGTTAAATAAAAAGAGGCTGATCAAATGAAATATAACCAGCTTGGCCGGACAGGCCTGTTCGTTTCGGAATTGTGTCTCGGTACGATGACCCTGGGTGGAAACGCGGATGCGGGTATGTGGTCCTCAATCGGTGCTGTCGCGCAGAAAGAAGCGAACCAGCTTATCGCGCAGGCATTATCTGCCGGCATTAATTTTATTGATACCGCTGACATTTATTCCTTTGGTCAGTCTGAGCGTATAACGGGAGTGGCGATTAAAGAGCTTGGCGTGGTACGTAGCGATATCATTCTTGCCACAAAAACGGGTGGTGTGATGGGATCCGGGCCGAACGATAAGGGTGCCTCACGCGGACACATCATGGATTCAGTGCAGCGAAGCCTGGAACGACTGCAGGTCGATTATATTGATCTGTTCCAGATACATGCGAGTGATCCCATCACACCTATAGAAGATTTTCCCCCCGTTGATCGCGATCTCGCGTGGCGATGCGTTGCTGAAATGCGAGTCATTGCAGACAAATACGCTGTATCGGTAAGCAGAATCGCATTGGCATGGTTACTTGCCAGGCCATGGGTTACCAGCGTGATTATCGGGGTAAAACGGGTCACCCAGCTCACCGATAATCTTGGCGCGACAGACATCACTCTGACAGCCGAAGAACTGACGCATCTTGATGCGATAAGCGCGATGTCTCCTCATTACCCGGGATGGATGATCGAACATCAGGATGCAGAACGTTATCCGAACCCTTTCACTTTTAAAACGCAGAGTTAAACCTGAACCATTGTAAACATCTCAGCTTCGTCACCTATGTCTGGGCGTTTACACTGAAATACAACATCACCCACGAAGGACAAAGAAAAATGAATAAAGGTTATTTAATCGCCCATGTAACTGTATCAGACCCTGTCGCTTACGCTGAATATGCCAGAGCTGCCAAAGAGGCAATGCAGGAATTCAATCCGAAGATAATTGCCTGGTCTGGGCAGTATGAAAATCTTGAGGGTGATTCACATGAACGGCATGTTGTCTTTGAGTTTGCTTCTTATGCCGAGGCCAAACGTTTTTATAAAAGCCCTGGATATCAGGCAGCCAGGTCAATACGGGCAGGTGCTGCAACCGGAACATTTGTACTGGTTGAGGGTCCATCCTTTGACACCAACTAGTATCATGTCGCCACTCGCTCAAAACGGACAAAGGGTAATTATTTGACTGTTCAATTCCTGTTAAGAAGCACCGGATGATGCACATACCCGTGTGGCATGAGCCCACCACGGGTTGTTATTAACTCCTATTGCAAGCACATTAAATTGTGCTTCCTGTACCTCATCAGTTAAAGCCGCGAGTAGTTACAGAGTACGCCAGGGTTGACCTTATTTTAGTAAATGGTACCTGACCGGATCATAAGCGCTAATGTCTGAAGAATAATCAGGGATTCCGCACATAGAACTGATCACAACCCTTCCTCCGGGTTTGAGCAATCTCTTCACCTCTGAAAAAAAGAGAGCCCGGTCATCGTCAATGAGGCAATGCAAACAATTGCCGTCAATAATTAACTCAAACGATGAGTCCTTAAAATGATGGATACGACAAACATTTCCTACAAAAAAATGTGCAGAGGGACCAGCTTGATGAAAATGCTCTTTTGCCCACCGGATAGCTTTTTCCGAAAAGTCTATCCCCAGACAGAATATCCCCGTTCAGCAAGAGACTGGGCTGCCATTGCTCCATTCCCATACCCCTTCTCAAGTACCCGCGTGCCTGGCTTAGGAAAATACTGATGCGTGTTGAGCCAGTGAAAGATTTTTTCCTGCTGTTTTTAGCCCTGGCATAGCCTTTACCTGCCCAGGCGTTAGCTTCGTCTGCTATCAGTTGCCTGTAGTGTTTTTCATAGGGGTTCATATTGAAGACACTCTTTTCGCAATAAACCCCTTCATTTAATATTAATTATCGATGAAGTGAATCTACGAGCCTGGTCATGCAATATCTTCCGCTCCTTGCTCAGAGCGGACGTAAACATATGTGCCAGTTATTTAAAGGTAAATCCAGTTATCAGGCGAGTTTAAAAATCGCAGCCGAGCGGTTTAACTGAGCAGCCTGATCCTCCAGCGACGCGGCAGCTGAGGCGGCCTGTTGAACCAGCGCGGCGTTTTGTTGGGTCACTTCATCCATCTGCGTGATAGCGATACCTACATGCTCAATACCATTAACCTGCTCGCCGGAGGCGGTGTAGATTTCTGACATTATCACTGAGACATTGCTGATCGCCGTGACTATCTCAGCCATGGTTTTGCCTGCCTGTGCGACCAGCTCTGTGCCTACGGATACGCGGTGATTCGAGGCTTCAATCAGCGATTTAATATCTTTTGCTGCAGTCGCGCTACGCTGAGCAAGTGCACGCACTTCGCTTGCCACCACGGCGAAACCGCGGCCCTGCTCGCCTGCGCGGGCGGCTTCCACCGCAGCGTTGAGCGCCAGGATATTGGTCTGGAAAGCGATGCTTTCTATGGTGCCAATAATATCGACCACGCTTTGTGAGCTGTCATAAATGGCTGCCATGGTCGAGACGACTTCGTCCACCACTTTTCCTCCCTGCTGCGCAACCTCGGACGCGTTGGAAGCCAGGCTGCTGGCGTTTTGCGCATTAGAGGCGTTTTGCCTCACGGTCGCCGTCAGTTGCTCCATGCTGGCTGAGGTTTCTTCCAACGAGGCAGCCTGCTGTTCAGTTCGTACAGAGAGATCAGTATTGCCCATCGCGACTTCTTTAGAAGCGCTATCGATGGAGGACGCCGCGTTCTGAATATCCGATACCACTTTTTTGAGCTGCTCCTGCATGGCGGTAAGGGCACCGATCAGTACACCGGTTTCATCTTTTGAACGTGCTACCAAACGGGAAGAGAGATCGCCTGCGGCAATCGCCTTAGCTGCTTTTACCGCCTCCCCAAGCGGAAGGGTTATGGTGCGGGCAAGGATATAGCCTAAAGCGGAAGCGATGACTACTCCCAACAGCGCGCCGATAAACAAGGTAAGCCCGGTCTGTGTCTGTACAGAATCGACAGAATTCTGGCGTTCGCGAAGCAGACGCGTTTCATCATGGACGATTTCATCGATGGTTTTACGCATCTGATCCATTTGCGGCTTACCGGTATTGGCTTCGAAGGCGGTAGTGAAATCCCCCTGCGTCATTGACCCGGCATTTAATGCGCGACGGTGCTCAAGCAACTCAGCGACAAACTTCTCCTGCCACTCTTTCTCCTGATTAAGCAAATTATCCAGGCGTGTCTGCTGTGCAGGGTTATCCGCCGTTAAGTCTTTAGTTTCCTGCCAAAATTTAGCAAAATCCTCTTTACCCGAGTTCCACGGAGCCAGCATTTCCTCTTTACCATTAATGGCATAGCCGCGCAGACCGGTTTCCATATTCACCAGACTTTGGGTCAGGGCGCGGCTTTTATCAATGACGCGCCAGCTATGAATGTTCCATTCATTGGTACTAACGATGTTGGAAAAATTATTGTAGAAGGCTGCGCACAGCGCCAATAACAAAACTAAAACGACCCCAAAGGCAAAAGAGAATTTTTTCTTGATAGCCAAGTTCCTGAACATTTTAACCTCGATCCACATAATTTGAGATAGCAGCCTGAAGAGACGTAAAACATATAAAATATCGGCATGAGTTTTTCTGACTTTAACTAAAACCGACAAAAATTATGCAGTCAGGAAGATATATTCACTTTTGCTTTCTTACCGATTAATTTTCAAAGGGATAGCTAATATAAGCTCAAGGGAATATTCTTCGATGTCACGACACTGACTGGTTGAGGACAGATCAGAAACCATTTCATAGCTCAGAAAATTTAAAAATTGCGGAGGAAACATAATATATCAAATAACATATTGCCTGAGCCTGCTTTGCGCATAACGCCTTTTGCAACAAATACAGAAAAGCAAAGCGTCAGGAAAATAGTGAGCCTGAAAGTAAGTTCTGACCTGCCCCCCGTTGCTTCACACGCCATGCTGGTAGCAATGTCCGTTTTTCGCTCACAGTGGAGCTCAAGCTCAGCCAGCAATGCCCAGCGCGTGCCAGAAGCGGACTTTCGTAACACAGCGTGTATGCTGCTTTTAAGCCGACGATGCGCATGAACACTTTATTAATTCGGGAGAATTCCATGCAGCGTAAGTCAGTCAATGTGAACGAAATAACACTCCTGTATCTCGAAGCCGGTGAAGGTCCGGTTGTACTGTGTTGTTATGGTTTTCCAGAAACGCCCAGCACAACATTCGATGGAATAGGGACAAAAATACCTCTTCGTAAACCTTACGCTTTTTATGGTGCTGGACGAGGCGTTTATATCCGGCACAGCCGCCAGCAGATACCGTAAGGCCATCTGTCGTGCACTCCTGGTAATCTTCCGGCTGCCGTTAATTTGACCCGAAGGCATCGCATTTTGACTTTTCTGCCACTCACGGAGAGCGCCGAACACTCTTTAAACTTTCCTGACGGTTAATACATGAGGAATAAAGAATGTCTTACGCAACTACTGATGACGGCATTGAGATTTATTTTGATGCAAAGGGCCAGGGCATGCCGGTTGTTTTTGTCGCCGGCTACTTTGGCATCAGTGATATCTGGCAGGCGCAGACTGACGCGCTGTCTGCAAAATTCCACACGGTTGCGTACGACAGCCGCGGCTACGGGCGCTCGGCCAAACCACTGCAGCCGGAGGCTTACAGCATCCCCCGCCATGCTGAAGATTTAAAAGCCGTGATTGATGCCGCTGGCATCAAGGGCCCGGTCGTGCTCGTATCTCACTCCATCGGCTGCAATATCATTTCCACGTTTGCGGTGAACTATCCGCAGCAGGTTGCCGGGCTGGTGTATACCGCCTGTTATGTGGATGGGAAGCAGATGCGTGAAGCGGGTATGACGGTCGATATGGTCTGCGAGGCGGTATCAACGCCTTCCGGCGCTGTAGCGTTTTATGAGCCGTTTGGGGTTACCGAAAGTATGGGCGCAGAGGCTGCAAAATGGCCAGCGCACTCGATGCAGGCCAATGCCGCCGCGTTCCTGAATCATGAAATGGCCGATCAGTATGATGCAATCACCGCGCCTGCGTTGATTCTGCAGGGTGAAAATGACGCGCCTAACCCGCCTCCGTTTGCAACGGCGCTGCAGCAGGTGCTGGGCGGTGGCGCGGAGCTGAAAATCCTGAAAGGCGTGAACCATTTCCCGCCGCTTGAAGCGCCGGAAACCGTCACGGCGTTCGTGGAAGAGCATGCCCGGAAGTGTTTTGCTGAATAGCCCTTATGACGAAAAGGCTCATTAAACTGGTCACCATAGGTGGCCTTTTTATTTAAAAGTGGTAGCGTTAGCCGCAGGAACGTTCGGTCAATGCCCGCTTTCACTCACAGCGGGCCCTTAGCTCAGTCAGCTTGTCCGCTTAGTGCCAGACGCGGAAATATAAAGTTAATTCCGCATCAATCCGGGAGCGCTCAAAGCGGGGCTAAATTAGGATCGCCGCAAAATGATTCATCCCCTTCGTGGGTAAATTAAGGCAATCTGAGGGGATCTATTTCCTGTTAAGTACAAAATTCTCTCTGGCCCAGGATTGAAAAGTGGCTGGTTGAAAGCCTGCAACATTATTTGCCAGTGCAATCGCAGCTTCGTGTGAACCCGGGCCAGGATAGGTATATTTTTCGTAATAGGCCAGCGTATCGTCCAGTGCTTCAGCGCCAGGGAAGAAACCGGCATAGACGTCGCGTGGAGCCTGTTTAAAGGTTACCGGGTGCCCAAGCTGATTAAGCGTGTCAGTAATCTCACTGAAGCTGAGAAAGTCGCCGACAAGCGGCAGGTAGGCGCCTTTTCCTGCGAAATCGAGATGTGCAAATGAAGGCTCTCTGGCATGGTGGGGTCAAGTCACCCTGCTCAGGCTACTCCGGGAATATAAAAACTGCAGACCTCCTCCCTTTTCAGACGCCATCTAACGATGTTGCCTGGGTGAATAGTCCATCACACGTTTAAACGCTTTACCAAATGCACTCTCAGATTCGTAATCCATAGCGTTGGCAATCACTGCGACGGAGTGACGGATGTTTTTTAGACGATCGCAGGCCAACAGCCTGCGCCAGCGGGTAAGGTACTCCATCGGTGAGGTGCCGACTTTTTCTTTGAAATGTCTGGCAAAGCTTGAGCGTGACATACCTAGATTTTCAGCCAGTGTTTGCAGCGTCCAGTTATGGCCAGGATTCCTGTGCATCGTGCTAATGGCTGCGCTTAGTTGCTTATCGGCGAGTGCAAAAAGCCAGCCCACACTGGAACGGCTCGCATCACAAAGATGTAAACGCAGCGCCTGGATCAACATGGTGTAAGCCATCTGCTGGATAATCAACGCGCTAACCACTGTACAAAATTTCATCATTCACCTGCCTTGAGAAAACCCACCATTTCACAAAACAGCTAAATAAATTTAGATAGATAAATCACAAAATTGATATTCCACAAGTCTCCCGCAAACCCAGCGCTAAACAAAATTTAACCTATTGTATTTTATGAAAAATAAATGGCGATCTCGGCTTTGATCACAATATTTAAATATTTGATATTTAAAGCAATTATCTTTAAAGCAATCAGCGACTGAACATTGACAACCTTGTGTGTCGAAATTAATTTAATTTTAGACTTTTGATAAATATTTTAGGTTTTACTAAAACACTACAAGGTTGCAAAGATGAATTCAGTGCACAGCGATTCGGGGACTCAGTCCTGGTCAGACAGAAAAAGATTTACCCGTATTATTCCCATGCTGGCAGTCATGTACCTCCTGGCTCTGATCTGCCGCAATAACATTGGTTATGCCTTCCACGGGATGGGACAGTCGTTCGATCTATCGGCCACGATCTCAGGTCTGGTAGGAGGAATATTTTTTATTGGGTATTTATTACTGCAAATCCCCGGTGGACATTTGGCGCAGAAAGTAAGCGCTAAAAAAATCATCACCTACTGCATGGTGGCATGGGGCGTAGTCTGCGTTTCAATGGGTTTTGTACAAAGCGGTGGGCAACTACTGACGATGCGTTTTTTACTGGGCTTGAGTCAGAGTATGCTGTATCCCACCACATTGATTTTGATTGGTAAATGGTTTCCACAACGTGAACGAGCAAGAGCCATCGGTTACTGGTCGATTGGCGCAACGGTCTCCAATTTTATCGTAGGACCTCTCTCTGGCTTCTTAGTTGATCATTTTTCATGGCAGATGCTTTTTGTTTTCCAGGGCATCCCGGTATTAATTGGTGTGTTGTTTTGGGTATGGCTAATTGCTGAAACCCCGACTGAAGCAAAATTCCTTAGCCAAACCGAGAAAGAATATTTAGCAAGAGAGTTTTCAAACGATGAGCAAAACTCGGCAAAAAATAAAGACAAGAGCGTAATGAGAGTCGTGCTCAAGAATAAATTTGTCTGGCTCCTGACAATCGTTTTCCTTCTTAACAACATGTTTAACTATGGTCTTAGTATATGGTGGCCAACCATAGCAAATTCAGTAACCGGATCGAGTTATACGCTGGTAGGTATTTTATCCACGATAGCGCCGCTCATCGGTCTGGCAGTCATGTTTTTTGTCTCCAGCCACTCAGATAGAACCGGAGAGCGTAAATGGCATGCCGTTTCTATATTACTAATCTGTGGTGTGGCGCTCGCTGTTTCCGCTATGACGGGTAGTGCACCTTTCGTTTCAATTATATTCATTCTTATTGCTCAGGGAATTTGGGCCGGTTTTAGTCCCGTCTTCTGGACAATTCCTTCAATTGTTATCAGTTCCGCAGCTATTGGCGCAGCCACAGGGTTAATAAACGGTGTAGGGAATCTCGGTGGATTTGTCGGCCCTTACCTTTTTGGCTATCTGATAGATCTTACAGGTAGTACCCAAATGGGGCTGTTCTTTATTGTCGGCGTACAAATAATGGCAGGTTTACTGCTGGCAACCTTAAGAAGTCCTGAATTAGATACTGCTGCAAAAAATATCAGATTAAACAATACATATTCCGCTAAATAACAGAAAAGGATAGATACGTAATGACTAAAAAAGCCAGATTCGTCTTTGACAAAGATTATATTATTTCAAAAATCGATAACCGTATTTATGGATCCTTTGTAGAAAATTTAGGGCGCTGCGTCTATGGCGGGATTTATGATCCGCAAGATCCAACGGCCGACAGTGATGGCTTTCGTCAGGATGTCATTGCAGCAGTCAATGAACTGAATGTTCCAATGATTCGCCTGCCTGGGGGTAACTTCGTAGCTACCTATGTTTGGGAAGATGGCGTAGGTCCTAAAGAAAAGCGACCCCGTAAACCCGATCTGGCATGGAAATGTATAGAAACCAATCAGATCGGAACAAATGAATACATGGACTGGTTAAAAAAAGTGGGTGCTGAAGCCATGATGACGGTCAATGTCGGCACCCGGGGGATCCTTGATGCCCTCAATTTACTTGATTATTGCAACAGAGAGTCCGGTACCTATTACAGCGATCTACGCATCTCTCACGGTTACAAAGAACCGCATCGTATTAAAACGTGGGCAATCGGTAACGAGTTAGATGGCGTATGGCAAGTTGGTCAGCAGACACCTTTTGAATATGCACGCGTCGCGCGCGAGACTGCAAAGGCAATGAAGCGGCAGGATGGATCGATTGAGATAGTGGCGGCAGGTAGCGCTGGACAAGAATATCCAACCTTTGGTGATTGGGAGCAAACGCTTCTTCAGGAAGCACACCCTTTTATTGATTATTTGTCATTACACCAATACTACCTGAATGTGGAAAAAGATACGGCCAATTTCCTGGCCAAAACGCTGGCATTTGATGACTACATTAAATCCATCGGTAGTTTGATTGATTATATGAAAGTTAAAAACAGATCAAACAATGATATTTATATTTCTCTGGACGAGTGGAATGTCTGGTACCATACACGTAAGGATGATATGGCGAGTATTCGCGACCGCGGTGACGAATGGCCGATAGCCCCCGCTTTGTTAGAAGAACCTTATAACTTTGAAGATGCACTGGTTGCCGGGGCTATGTTAATCTCACTATTACGCAATTGTGATCGTGTAAAAATCGCCGCTTATGCCCAACTAGTGAATGTACTTGCGCCGGTAATGACCGATAAAAATGGTAAATTATGGAAAAACACAATTTTCTATCCCATTTATTATACTTCAAAGTATGGCCGTGGCACCGCAATTCAAGGGATTATTGATTCTCCTAAATATGACAGTAAGGACTTTACCGATGTCCCCATGCTGGATGCTGTCGCCGTGTTGAGTGAAAATGAAACCGAGCTAACCTTATTTTCAATCAATAAATCCTTAACCGAAAGGTTAGAAATTCAGTGTGATTTTCGCTCGTTTGGACATTTGGAGATGATTCAACATATAGCTTTAGAAAATGATGATGTATACGCAACAAACACGCTTTCAAACCCAGGGAAAGTGCTACCTTGTGAGAAACAAACTGGAGCCGAAATAAATAGGTTAATGCTCGAACCTCTTTCGTGGAATATGGTCAGGTATAAAATCCACTGCCAGTAAAAATGTTATAACATTTAATCTATTTATAGATCATGGAGCTGGCGTAGGTTTTGCCACGCCAGTTTACTATTTAAAAAATACGAAGCAGATGATTGCAGTGAAAATTAATTAATATTTTTACGTATACGCGGTAGCAGTTATTGGCAGATAAACTTTATCATTGAAGGCATGAGTCTATGTATAAATATAAGCTGAGCGTTTTCGAAAAGATTGGGTTTGGTTCTGGGGATATGGCCATTAATTTGGTTTTCTCTTCCATGATGCTGATTATCACCTTTTTTTATACTGACGTATTCGGCATTCGTTCTGAAGACCTTGCTTTACTTTTTATTGTCGTAAGATTGTTAGATGCAGTAACCGACCCGCTTATGGGGCTGCTGACGGAAAAATTTTCTACAAAAAACGGGCGATACCGTCCTTATATTTTATATTTTTCCGTTCCTTTTGGAATCTCTATCTACCTTGCTTTCAGCACACCTGATTTAGATTATAACGCAAAATTGATGTATGCATATGCTTCCTATATCTTTGTCACGCTGATGTTCACAGCAATAACTATTCCATATATATCATTAATCAGCGTATTGACAGACGATCCTAAGGAAAGGTTATCAGCAAATGGCTATCGTCTATTCTTTGCCAAAGCGGCAGCATTTATGGTGTCAATAGTCGTACCGCAATTGGCTGCCTATTTGGGGAAAAACGATATTCAGTCAGGATATCAATATGCAATGGGATTGATGGGGTTATTAGGAACCCTGTTCCTTTTATTTTGTTACTTTTCAACAAAGGAACGTATACATCACGGTGGAGAAGATATCCCGGTTAAAGATCAGGTAAGAACACTCTTTAAGAATGAGCAATGGATCATTCTTTGCCTGGCATGTATATTCGTGTCTGTTGGATCAGTACTAAGAGGAACGGTGGCTGCTTATTATGCGAAATACAATATGGGGGGAGATGCTTCAACGGTTTCATACTTCCTGACCGTTGGCGTTTGCGCCTTTATCTGCTCGGTAATTATTTCCACATGGCTGACTAAAAAGTATTGTAAAATTAAAGTATTCAGATACAGCCAGATAGCGACTTTTATTATATCAGTATTATTTTTTGCATTGGCGGGAACGGGCAGCAATCTTTTATCTTACGCTTTGTTTTTCCTGTTATCATTTTGCTCTACACTTTATGCGCCAATATTTTGGGCATCTATCCCTGACACTATAGATTATGGATTTCATAAAACAGGCAAGCGCGTATCAGGCCTGACATTTGGAGGGATTGCGTTCTGTCAAAAATTTGGTATGGGCATTGCTGGTGCGCTTGTTGGCTTCTTATTTACCAATTTTGGTTATGTACCAAACGCAATTCAGTCATCAAATTCAATATTAGGTATAACATTAATGTTAACCATTATCCCGGGCGTATTTCATCTTCTTACGGGGCTGGTAATGTTTAGGTACATCATAAATGATAAATACTATCGTTCAATGGACGTTGAAAATTTTTCGCCGACAGCAAAAAAAGTGAGCGAAGCTTAGAGGGAAGATGGTCGTGCTGTCCGTTCTCAACTTTTTGTGATTATCAGAAGGTCATCCATGCCGCATTTTACAGGTGTAACGGTTACCTTTATCATCATTATCCTGATTATATTTTTAGTTATAAAATATGGCGGTATGAAATAAAAACGCGGGTACCTGCGTAAGCAAAAGACGTCCTGAGAGATTCACTCATGCCAGGCATACCTGTTGCTCGATTAAACAACAGGTATGCCCTGTATGAAGTGTGATGTTAATCACAATGCCGTAGTGGACCTTATTCCAGGTACATTATATTGGCCAGTATTTTCCTGTTCCCAAATACTGTTTTACAAAAACCTAAAAAGGTTTATACTTGCCCATATGTGATGTATATATAGTAGGTGCTATTAATGTTGTTTATTAATAAATTATCGACCGGAGCTGCAGTTTTTAAAGCACTTAATTCTTCTGTTCGTATCAGCATCATAGAAATACTCAGTGAACGTAATGGCATGAATATGAATGCACTAGCCGAACATTTAGGGATTACAAACGGCGCCGTTACAATGCACATTAAAAAACTTGAAGACGCAGGGATCGTACAAACCATCTCTAATTACGCCAAGAATGGTATTCAGAAAAATTGTTATGTCATTGAGGACAAAATCCTTATTGAGTTTGGAGGTTCTAACAAAGATAATGTTTACGAATCCGAGCTTAAAGTTGGGCAATATAGTAATTTCAAAGTAATGCCAACTTGTGGAATGGCAACCAAAGAGATGATTATTGGTGAGTTTGATAATCCGCAGGTTTTTGCCGATCCAAAACATATCGATGCCGGTATTATTTGGTTTACGACCGGATATTTAGAATATCGCATTCCTAATTATTCTGCTGGTAATAAAGTAAGTGAGATCCAAATTTCTTTCGAGATTGGCTCTGAGGCTCCATACTACAATAACGATTGGCCTTCTGATATACATTTCTCTCTTAACGATGTGGATTTAGGTTATTGGCAAAGCCCGGGTGATATCGGTGGTGTTAAATACAGTGGAAACCCGGTGTGGTGGCCGCCTCATTTAAACCAATATGGTTTTTTAAAATTATTAAGAATAAATAAAAGCGGCTCGTTCATTGATGGACGAAAAATATCTGACATCACGATTGAAAAAATACTTCATAACAGAGAATCTGAACCTTTCACCCTACGCTTTAGTGTCCAGCCAGAAAGTGAAAATGCGCGTGGCTTCACCTTATATGGGAAAAATTTCGGCCGTTATGACCAGGATATTCTCGCGAGAATTATTACCGAAACGTAAACAGCAGGTGTAATTTTTAGAATTACTATGTCCTGATATAATCTATTGATGCCTCTTTTTAAAAACTTGTGCAGCAGAGTAAATGATTATATCCGGACTTTACTTTTAAACATGGCGGAAAAGCGCACCGCGGGTCAGCCCCGCCTGTGCAGTCAGTTCATTCATTGAGGTTTCAGCGTAGCCAGGCGCACAAAAACCTTGCGGGCACTGACGCCTGCTTTTCGCGACAGACCGGGTTCGCGGTGTACCGGATGGCCCGCTTAGTGCCAGAGGCGGAGGCTACTTACTCCATCCTGGTGTTAATCAAGCGGGGGGAAGATTGCGAAGGAGCTTTACGAAGCGCTTTCTTACTTCTTTATATCCGTTTTTTTCATAAAAGTTATGCGCTTTGACCCTTTTTTCACTGCTTGAAAGCTCAATCTGAGAACATTTCTTTAAAGCCGCAATGTGTTCAGAGGCAATGAGAAGTTGCTGCCCTACTCCCTGTCCGCGTGCCGACTCATCTATTACCAGCGCTGAAACTAATGCCCATAAACTATCTTCATGAACAGGCATAATGAAGTTTATGACAATCACGCCACAAACTTCATTCTCTGATACAGCAACTAAAGTACATAGCCTGTCATGCTGTTCACTGATACGTTGTTCTAAGTTCGCGCTGTCTGGCTTGTAGCCTAACTGCAGGAAAAGCCGTTTTAACGATGGAATATCTTTGAGTTCCGCTGCCCTGATTGAAATCATTGTGATCGCTTCTTTACTTTGCTTTCGATAAAGATATTCAGATTTAATTAGTTAATTCAATAAAATTATCTGCGTGTAGCCCTCTCAGACCCCATGCGTGTTTCCCTTTCCTGCCTTTGTTTTGTATCAGGGGCAGATATTATTGGCATTGTGTTATGTTGTTAATCACAAGCCGTTTAAGGATGGCGGTTAGCGTAATGAGGGAGCTGCCTGGACTCTTTACTGACGGAGAAGATGAATGACAAGTGATGTGATTGCGCTTTCTGCTATTGGCGTAGCTATCCTGTTTGGCGCAATGAGCCCGGGAGTGAGCTTTCTTCTTGTCGCCCGAACGGCTATGTCCACTTCGAGACGGGCCGCGTTATCTGTTGCTGCAGGTATGGGTTTTGGTGCGTTTGTTTTTGCTGCCATAGCGTTAGCGGGCCTTCACACCCTGCTGACGATGATCCCATCACTGTACACCGGCCTCAAGGTGGCAGGGGGTTGTTACCTTTTATGGTTAGCTTCAAAAATGTTTCGTCGTCCTCCAAATCATTTTAATGACTTCACCAGAGCAGAGGAACTCAGCGCCACAAAAGCTTTTATGACTGGCGTATTTACCCAGATCAGCAATCCCCATACGGCACTGGTTTTTGCCAGTATTTTTTCCGCTGCGCTTAGCAAAAATATTCAGCCGGTGATGTACATCATTCTGCCTACAATGGCATTTGTTATTGACGTGCTTTGGTATGCCGTCGTTGCATGCTTATTATCAACTCACGGGCCACGCCAGGCGTACATTAAATACCGTAAGTTTATAGATAAACTAAGCGGAGGCATTATGGCCTTGCTTGGAATACGATTGCTGCTGAAGTAGGACAGAGGAGCACGTTATCGTCTACTAAGACGAATGATATATTTCTGTTTTTAGCGCATAGCAAACCTTATCCTTGTGCTTCCTGTCTTTGACCAGCCAGAAGGGAACGTTAACTACATGTAACACTTCACCTCTGAGACTGAACGTAACGGTACTCAGCCACCTCTGACGCTGTTTTTTTCGGAGCAGAACGCATCCCGCTACATTAAACAGACAGCTTTGGTCTGGTGTAATTAATTCAAAAACTGACATGGCCCTTACTGATGAAAGTGATACTTGTCCGGCATGCGCAAACAGAGTGGAACGTGAGAGGAATTATTCAGGGGCAGAGTGATAGTACGGTGACCCAACAGGGGGAGCGTCAGACATCAGCCTTGCTGGCAACCCTGGCAGCAAGTGCGTACCGGGTAGAATCTGTTTACGCCTCTCCGCTTGGGCGTGCCTGGCAAATGGGTCAGAGCCTGGCCGAGGGCTTTGGTTGCTCACTTCTCGCTGAGCCCGCCCTGAAAGAGCAGGCATTGGGTGAGTTTGAAGGCATGCCATCAGCACAGCTCCTGCAACAGCGCCCTGACGATGCAAATGCGTTATTCAAATGTGATGCGCAGTATCAGCCACCAGGCGGTGAGTCTCTCCTGCATGCTTCTCAGCGGGTGCTGGATTTTTTATACAGTCTGGAAAAAACACGACATCATCAAACACTTTGTCTTGTTTCTCACGGGCATGTCATTCAGGGCGTTCTGGCGAGGCTTAAAAGTGGGGTTGTCAGTGATTTCCCCAGATATGCGCAGCCCAACGCGAGTTACTCGGTTTTCGACCTGATTAACGGAAGATGCACCTCACTCAGATGGGGGATTGCCACACATTTACGCTATCTTGATTAGTTATTACCCTTGCGTTATTCACGCCCTATCCTGCGTGGAAAATTCTGATTTAAGCACCACGCCAGCGTATCGCCCTGAAGACAACATCCGGTCAGGCATCCAGTCATTATTTACGTAGCGCTGTAACAGGTGAATTTCAGAACCTCACCTCTTATGATGGTATAGTGACTTTTTCTGGCTGGATAAATGTGTAGACATGAAAGAAACGGGTAAAAAAGCACCAACCATCACCGACATTGCTCGCCTTGCGGGGGTTAGCAGCATTACCGTTTCCAGGACGTTTACCGACCCTGAGAAAGTAAAAATCGATACGCGAGAAAAGATATTGCGTATTGCCGCTGAAGTCGATTATGTCCCTAACATCTTCGCGCAGAATATTAAGACCACACTTAGCCCTATAATCGGCATCGTGACGGATGACACCTTTAATCAAAGTTATTCCTACGTGATTCAGGAGCTTTGCAAACATGCGGAGTCGAAAGGCTATTCGGTAATGATTTTTACTACCGGAGGTAGCCGGGATTCAGAAGTAAAAGCAATCAATACACTCACAGGCTATAAAGCGGCAGGTGTCGTGTTATCCGTTATTGATGACTCACCCGATTATGATACCAGCCATCTGAGGATACTTTGCAACTCTGCCATAAAGCTTATTCAGTTTGATCGACAGTTTGATACCACACTGCCTGCCGTCTACGTCAACGATGAACGCGCCGGAGAAATGATTGCTACCGTAATAAAGAAAAAGAAGCACCAAAAAGTTCTCATCATTGGTGGTCCGGAACAGTCGCGGATCACCAGAGCCCGAACAAAGAGCATCGGCGAGAACCTGCCATCTGCAACGCAAATCACATATCTTTATACCGATTACCGCTATGAAAACGCGCGTGATATGATTGCGGCCCATTTTGCTGCGGGCGTAAGTAACTATGATGCAATAGTTGGCATCAATGGTGCTATCTCGTTAGCGGCGCACAATGTCTCGATAAACTGGTCTCTGAAGGACGTCGACTTTCTTTCCATTGACGATATCCCCAATGCGGAAGCCTTTGGATTTTTCTACCCTTCTGTTGTTCATGATTACAAACTGTGGGCCAAAATCGTGGCTGAAAATCTCATTGCAGCCGTTGAAGGCAAGCCCTGGCAGCCGCGTACCGTAATAAATGGCTTCCTGAAGAACTTTCGTTAATTCAAAGCATTAATAAATTTTCCCGCTGATCACCTGATGTTTACATAAACATTTTAATCCTTTTCCCACACATGATTCAACCCTCTTTAATTAAAAATAGAAACGGCGTTTCATTTTTAAGTTATTGATATTTAATAACTAATAAAATTCAAATGTTACCCTTATCACAAAATCAGTTTTGCACTTAAAAATGTTCACGAAAACATTGTATGTTGAATCGACTTCATCGATTAAAGGACAGTTGATGTGAACACTACCCCCACCGTTATTAAACAACTGGTCAATTATGGCCCTCATGACTATCGCTTAGTCTCTTCGCCTCTGCCTGAACCTCAACGCAATGAGCTTCTTGTAAAGATTGGCGCATGCGGCATTTGTGCTTCTGATTTTCACTGTTATCACGGTGCCCCAATGTTCTGGGGAAATGAAACTTTTCCACCCTATGTCAAAACCCCCGTCGTAAGCGGCCATGAATTTTTTGGTACGGTGGAGGCAGCAGGTCCAAATGCACTGGAGCACTTTGGCGTCAGGGAGGGCGACCGGGTTATAGCTGAACAGATTGTTCCCTGCGACAAATGTAGGTTCTGTCGTAACGGTCAGTACTGGATGTGCGAAAAGCATGATATTTACGGCTTTCAAAAAGAGGATGCTGATGGTGGCATGACGCAATACATGCTTTTCAAACCCACAAGCCGGGTGCATAAAATCCCTCCATCATTATCGCTGGAAGAGTGTGCACTCATTGAACCCTTCTCCTGTTCCGTACATGCTGTAAACCGCGCAGACATTCAGTTTAATGATGTCGTCGTGCTTGCTGGTGCCGGAACGCTTGGGCTGGGAATGATTCAGGCTATCAAACTGAAAACACCTAAAAAGCTAATTGTTATCGATACCATGCCTTACCGTCTGGCACTGGCAAAAAGGCTGGGGGCAGATGTGGTCATGAATCCACTAGAAGAGGATGTCATTACAGAGGTAAAAGCGCTGACAGGCGGTTATGGTTGCGATGTTTATATTGAGGCGTCAGGTAATCCTGCTGCTGTCACGCAGGGGCTACAGATGATCCGCAAACTGGGCCGCTTTGTTGAATTCAGCGTGTTTAGCCGGGAAACTTCCGTGGACTGGTCAATTATTGGCGATCGGAAAGAACTTGATATTCGTGGCGCGCATTTAAGCCCGGGTTGCTATGAGACCGTTATCGATCTCTTCAGTCGCAAACTATTAACCGCTGATGGCATCGTTACGCATAAATTTCCTCTTGAAAGCTGGGTGAGCGCCTTTCAAACCTTCGGCACGCCGGAGGCTGTAAAAGTGCTTCTGGTTCCGAACGGAGAGTAAGGGAAACCTATGTTTACTTTCACTACAGTCGTAGCGGTAGGGCATTAAACCTGAAACACCGAATAACGGTTTTACCTCTTCAGTAAATGACAAACAGGTAGAATGAGACAATGACGATTTATCCAGTAAAGCACAGCGCGCTATTACGTCAGCAAGAACACTTTATTTCGCGTAATTCTTTAACCACACTAATTCATAAAGTCACACAGAATCTGATTTCAATTGAAGACAAAACAGGCGAGTTTGCTCTGCATCTGGATGATGGCCGAATTATCGATGCCAAAGGCTGGGCAGCCGGGTGGGAGTGGACGCACGGTATTGGGCTGTACGGCATTTTGCAGTTCTATCAGCAAACTGGCGAACCAGAGGTGCTTGCTATAATCGACGATTGGTTCGCCGCGCGATTAGCGGAAGGTACGCCCACTAAAAATGTTAATACTGTCTGCCCGCTTTTGACCTTAGCCTATCGTTATGAAGAAACACGTAACCCGGTCTGGCTGTCGCTGCTCGAACGCTGGGCTGAATGGGTGATGCACTATATGCCGCGTACTGAAAAAGGTGGGATTCAGCACGTCGTTATACATAAAGAAAATAATCAACAATTGTGGGATGACACGCTGATGATGACCGTCATGCCACTGGCAAAAATTGGTCAGTTATTGGGGCGACAAGAGTATATCGAAGAGGCAAAGTTCCAGTTTCTTACCCATATTCAGTACCTGATGGATCGTGAGACTGGCCTGTGGTTTCACGGATGGACATTCGAGGGTAATCATAATTTCTCGCGCGCACTCTGGGCACGGGGTAATAGCTGGCTGACGGTGGCGATCCCGGACTTTATAGACTTACTTGGGCTACCAGAGTCTGATGCAACGCGTCGTTTTTTACTGGAAGTGCTAAAGAGCCAGGTAAGCGCGCTGGCGCAACTTCAGGATGAAAGTGGCCTGTGGCATACGCTTCTTAATGACAAGAAATCATATCTTGAAAGTTCAGCGACTGCAGGTTTCGCCTATGGAATGTTGAAAGCCGTACGTAAACGTTACATTAGTCCTGAATATGCTCTTACGGCAGAAAAGGCGATTCGGGGCGTAGTCAGCTGTATTAATGAGCAAGGGGAACTGACTCAATCCTCGTTTGGCACTGAAATGGGACCCGATTTAGACTACTACCGTCAAATCCCCCTCACCCCCATGCCCTACGGGCAGGCAATGGCGGTACTTTGTATGGCCGAATATTTGCACACCTACCTCTGATATAAGAAGTAATGGCGTTACATCGCCATTACTTTAATGGTCTAACCCGCATGTTTACAGATGCAGCCACAGTAAAGCCTCCCCCTCTTAAAAGCATGCCAGCACTCTCCATGTTTTTAGATTAATAAAATAAGCTGACATGTTCCCAGATTATTTCCTTCCGGTTAGCGGGCAGGAGAAGAATATATAAATGTCATCAAGGTTGCTTAATCGGAGCGAGACACCTGATAACTTCTTCAGCCCCCCGGCCTGATAACACGAAATTTATTCCTTAATGAGATCGTAGACAGCGCCGGTACGCCGCTCTTTCGCTGAAAAGTCGGCGAATCCGGACTGATAATCACAACATCTGATGATAAAATGTTTATATCGTTTTTTCTTCCCCTTACGCTCCTACACAAGGTCATCTTATATACGCTTTGCAACTTAAGACGTGCTGTAGATGTGAGAAAAATGCCATTTCTACCCGTAAAGGGATCAATAATTGGCGACAGGAGAGGCAAACCTCTCCTGAAAATTACAAACAATCAGATGCCAGATTTCTTTTTAAATTTGTCAACCAGCGTTAACACTGTCATGAAGAATACAGGCACGAAAAAGATCGCCAGTAGCGTTCCGGTGACCATGCCGCCAAATACCCCTGTACCAATCGCTTGCTGAGTCGTGGCACTTGCCCCTGAGGCGAGCATTAAGGGCACGACTCCGAGAGTAAAGGCCAGCGATGTCATCATGATCGGTCTTAAACGCATCCGTGCGGCCTTAACCGTAGCATTCAGCAGACTTTCACCGTCTTGTTGCAACTGACGTGCAAACTCAACGATCAGGATGGCGTTTTTAGCGGACAGACCGATGATAGTGATCATCCCTACTTTGAAGAAGGCATCATTTGGCATACCTCTGAGGTAGACAGCAATCATTGCTCCGATAAGCCCCAACGGCACAACAAGCATGACTGAAACCGGTATCGACCAGCTTTCATAAAGTGCAGCCAGCACCAGAAAAATAACCAGCATTGAGAGCAGCATTAACATCGGCGCTTCAGAAGCTGACTGCTGTTCCTGTAGCGACTGCCCCGTCCATTCGATGGCAAAACCCGCCGGTAAATCTGCGGCAATTTTCTCCATTTCAGCCATTGCATCCCCGCTCGAATAACCCCAGTTTGGCCAGCCGGTTATCCTGAAGGCCGGGTAGCCCTGGTAGCGAACCATCTGAACTGGCGAGACTTGCCATTGTGGGCGGACAAACTCCGACAGCGGCACCATCCCGCCATTTTTATTGCGCACATTGAGGGAGAGAATTTCGGGCAGCTGCATGCGTGATTCCGCTTCAGCCTGCACTATGACCTGCTGTACACGACCATTATTTGGGAAGTCATTTACATAACTTGAGCCAAGTGCACCAGTAAGCGTCTGATTAATTTCGTTGAAAGAGACCCCCATCGCTTCCGCTTTTTGTCTATCAATTTTCAGGCTGAGACCCATACCATCAGGCAGGCCATCCATATAAACACCATACAGTGCTTCGCTTTGCCCCGCTTTCTCAAGCAGCATATTGAGAGCGTTCACCAGCTCCGGATAACCGTGCCCGGAACGATCTTCCAGACGTAGGGTGAAACCGGATGAGGTACTTAGCTCAGAGATAGCGGGAGGAAGTAGGCTGGTTATAGTCGCTTCAGGAATATCGCCCAGCACATTCTGAATATTTGTCACTTCATTCTGCGCTGTTGCGCCGTTGCGCTGGTCCCAGTCCTTGAGCGTGGTAAACGCCATCGCAGAGTTTGTGCCCGCACCGGAGAAGCTGAACCCCAGAATTGAAACGTTACGTTCCACGCCCGGACGTTCCATCACCTGTTTCTCATAGGCCTTCACCACCGCCTCAGTACGTTTCATCGTGGCATCGGCTGGCAGTTGTATTGAGGTGATGAAGTATCCCTGATCCTCTTCTGGCAGGAATGACGACGGTAAGAATTTAAAGGCGAAATAGAGAACACCGCACAATGCCAGATAGATGAATGACATCCTTCCTGTCTTACGTATGACCCGGGTCACGCCATTTTCGTAACGGCCTGTCAGGCGATCAAAGGATGTGTTGAACCACGTGAAGAACCGGTTCTTTTTATGAGAATCAGCAGTAACGGGTTTCAGTAGCGTTGCGCATAGCGCAGGCGTCAGCGTTAATGCCAGAAACGCGGAAAACAGAATGGAAACCGCCATCGACAGTGTAAACTGGCGATAAATTACGCCCACTGAGCCAGAAGCGAGCCCCATTGGCAGGAAGACGGCAGTCAGAACTAAGGTAATACCAACGACCGCGCCGGTGATCTCCTTCATGGCTTTAACCGTAGCTTCTTTAGGTGATAGCCCTTCTTCCGCCATTAAACGCTCGACGTTTTCCACCACGACAATGGCGTCATCGACAATTATCCCTATGGCCAGAACCATGCCGTACATCGTCAGAACATTGATGGAAAAACCGGCCAGCATCATCACCGTGAAAGTGCCCAGCAACGCAACCGGCGCAACGATCGCGGGTATAAAGGTGTAGCGCACGTTTTGCAGAAAGAGATACATCACCAGGAAAACAAGCACCATCGCTTCGATAAAGGTATGAACAACCTTTTCAATCGAGATTTTTACGAAGGGCGAAGTATCAAAAGGTATGGAGTATTCCATGCCTGACGGGAAGGATTTTGCAAGATCCTCCATCCTTGCCTTAACCGCATCAGACGTCCGAACGGCGTTCGCGCCGGGAGAGAGCTGAATAGCGGCGGCGGTTGAACCGTGCCCGTTCTCTCTGATGGCAAATGAATAAGACTGTAATCCAAGCTCAACCCGGGCCACATCACCCAATGATACCCGCGAGCCGTCCGGATTCGCCCTGAGGACGATGTTACGAAACTCCTCTGGGGTACCCAACTGACCATTGACGTCTAAGGGATAGGCTGTCAACTGATTCGCGGTTGCTGGAGAATCTCCCAGCTTGCCGGGGGAGACCTGCGCATTTTGTTCTGTAATGGCGGTATTGATATCGCTGATGGAGAGCTTGTAAGCAATGAGCTTTGCAGGATCAACCCAGATGCGCATGGCTTTCTCCGAGCCAAACGCCTGTACTTTTCCGACGCCATCAATACGACGAAGCTCGTCTGTAATTTTTCGCGCAAAGTAATCACTCAAGTCGGCTTCGCTGAACTTGCCATCAGGCGAGTTGAGGCCCACCATCATCAGAAATCCTGAAGAGGCAGCCTCTACGCTTAATCCATTCTGTCGGACAGCTTGTGGCAGTCGAGGTTCCACGACTTTAATCTGGTTCTGCACATCAACCTGTGCAAGCCGGATATCTGTACCGGGTTTGAAAGTAACGGTAATAGAAGCAACGCCGGAGGTATCGCTGGTTGATTCATAATAAAGCAGATCGTCAACACCTGATAACTCACGTTCAATGAGTGAAATAACCGATTCATTCATCGTCTGAGGGGTTGCCCCAGGATAAGTCACCGTAATAGAGAGGCTCGGTGGTGCAACGGACGGATATTGAGCGACCGGAAGTTGCGGAATAGCGATCACACCCAAAAGAATAATAAAAAGCGCAATAACCCAGGCAAATATAGGTCTGCGTATAAAGAACTGTGACATCATAATTTCCCGTGATAAAGAGTCATTACCAAGTTAGCTATGTTTTTTATTTGAAAGATCAATAATCTCTGCGCCTTCATGTAGCTTGTCCTGACCTTCGATCACTATTTTATCGCCAGCTTTCAGGCCAGCTGTTACCGTTATTCCTTTCGCTGTTTGTTCACCGGTCTTGACCTCGATGCGCTTCGCTTTGTTATCCTGACCAACAATCCATACGGTAGTTTTGTCTTCAGCTCTGCTTATCGCCTGTTCTGGAATAGCCAGCCCACCTGTTTGGATAAGGCGGGTAATTTGCAATTTTGCAAACATTCCCGGCAATAAAATCCGGCGCGAGTTATCCGCTTCTGCCCGAAGCACAACATCTCCGGTCTCATCATTAACACTGATGCCTGAAAAAAGCAGATGAGTGTCGACATCGTAGGAGTTATTATTTCCATCCAGAACAGCCGCCGTTGCCTCTCGACTTTTCTGAACAGAAGTCTCATTATCATCTGCAAAATAAATTGAGCGAAGCTCCTCTGTAGGAACTCTGGCATCAACATAAACGCGATCAAGCTGCTGGATTACAGCCATAGCTTGTGAATCCCCCGGGCTTACCAGTGCACCTTCTGTAACGAATTCCTGGTCGATACGCCCGCTTATAGGTGCCTTTACGGTCGCGTAATTCAGATCCAGTTTTTTTCTGTTCAATGAAGCTAACGCTTCTGCAAGGTCTGCCGCAGCCTGGGCGCTACTGGCCTGAACATCGTCAAGATCCTGCTGGCTCACAGCAGAATTTTTTTTGAGTAAAGAGAACCGGTAAGCTTTTTTACTCATTTGCTGATAGGTTGCTTTCGCTTTTGCAACCGCTGCGCTAGCCATTTCGACATCTGCCTCAAAAGGCGCGGCATCGATTTGAAATAATGGTTGCCCTTGGCGTATTTCTGAGCCCTGCATGAATAATCGCTTTTGAATAATACCTCCAACCTGCGGGCGAATCTGTGCGGTTTTAACCGCAGAAATACGAGCCGGGAAAGAACGAATCAGGTAGATGTCCTCAGCTTCAAGCGTTTTAGTGACAACCTTTGCTTTTGGAGGTGAAGAGGGGCCCCCGGAAAGCTCAGAAGAGTCACAACCCGTGATAAAACCAAGACAAAAAGTTGTGTAAATAGCCAGCTTTCTGATATTCATTTAATATTTCCGATTAAAATCAAGTAAAGGGTGACAATTAATAACCAGACACGCATTTATGCTTAAAAATAAAAAGGGTAAGCATCATGAGTAAAACTAAAATTAATGCTGCCGACTGGAGTGTAATGGAGTGAGAATGAATAAATGCAGATGAGGCAGCATTACGAAGCGCGGTACGTGCTGGTTCATCGAGTTGTTCTGAAATGGTCACCGCTTCACTGAATGAAGTTCCAGCCGTAAGCGAAATAGTTTCAGAAAAAATTTCGGGAAGCCGAAATGAGGTAGAGTAAATGCTCGCAAGTACAGAACCAAAAATAGTAATTCCCAGGCCTGTTCCTAGTTCATAAGACATACCTTCTATCGACCCGGCTATACTCGCTTTATTTTCTGGCGCTGCCGTCATAATGGCTGAAGAAGAAGCCATTAATGCAGCGGTATCGCTAATCCCTAATAAAAACATCCAGATTTTCGCGTTGAAGGACTCCTTAACAAAATCAATACCCGACAAGGCATAAAGACAACAAGCTGACACGCCAAGCCCTGCGGTGGCAATGATTTTAACGCCAAAACGATTTATTAAATACCCAGCGAATGGGCCGGTAAGACAACATGCCAGCATCAGCGGTAATACATAAATACCGACTTCGATAGGCGTAAACTGATGAACAAACTGAAGTTCCTGAGAGATAACCAGTTCAAATCCAACTAGTGAGATCATCGAGGTTAAAGCAAGGATAAGACCTGCTATGACATTGCGCTGTTTGATAAGTCCCATATCAAGTAAAGGAGTACGCAACACAAGCTGTAGGATGATGAAAAGACCCAGCAAAACAATGGCAACAAGACTGATATAAATATACATAACAGTCATAGATTCCTGCCTGGCAAGACCTTTGAAAGCGTAAATCAGCAGCAGAAGTCCACTCATTAGCAATAATGACTGAGAAAGGTTAAGTGGCTGTTTACTCTCTCGCTGAGCATTCGGAGCCACTTTGCGAAGCAACATAAATACGACAAGTACAACGGGTATGTTTATAAGAAAAACCGATCCCCAATAAAACTTTTCCAGTAACATTCCACCTAGCAGAGGACCTGCCAGTGCGCCGCCCGTGCCAATGGTCGTCCAAATCCCCAGAGCAACATTACGATCTTTTTCTACCGGATAGTAAATCCTTACGGCTGAAAGCGTAGCTGGAACAATTACTGCTGCCCCTACGGCAAGTAATGCACGAGCGGAAATGAGCTGCAACGGTGTATCAGCGAGCGCTGTACCCACCGAGGCCACGCCAAAAAGTGCGCTGCCGAGGTAAGCCATTTTTCGAAAGCCAAGGCGATCACCCAGCGCACCCATTGGTATCAATAAAGCAGCCATAACGATGGGATATATATCCATAATCCACAGCAATTCTGTGTATGTGGTTTTGAGCTGAGTACTTAAAACAGGCGCAACCACATACAGAATAGTAGCATCAAGCGAAACAGGTAAGTATATGAATATAATGATAATAAGAATACGCCACTTGATTAACATCTGATTACACCATTAACAAACCAAAAAGATGGACAACTGTTCAGCTTGAATTTATAGTGAAGATGAACGCTTGTCCACCTTTTGGTGTGAAATGAGGAAAAGTTTGATATGTCATACTTAAGTCATAATGAAAGACGCCGGATGATTCTTGAAACAGCTGTAAAAGTCGCTTTTGCAGATGGGCTAACCGCAATGACTGTGAGAAGAATTGCGCAAGAGGCGCAGATAGCCCTGGGCCAGATTCATCGTCACTTTTCTTCTGCATCTGAACTCAAAGCGGAAGCATTTTTATTATCTGTGACAGATTCCCTGGCGCTGCTTAAAAAATCCGGTTGCCAGGAAAATGCAGGAACTCTGGAAATGATAGGTTGGTGCCTTTTCACAAAAAACATTGAAGAGGTTCGTCACTACAGCCAGTTATGGAAGGAAGCGGAAGTGCTTTCGTATCACGATGAAGTTATGCTGAACGCACTAAGGAAAGCTATTAAGGAATGGCATGCTACGTTGGTAGACCTTCTTGAAACGGGTACTAAAAATGGTGAATTTAAAACTCTTCGGCCAATCAAATCGGTAGCATGGGATTGTATTGCTTACTCATGCGGACTGGACGGGGTGCTGGGGCTTCAGTTCGAAGAATTTGGCGATAACGAGTATGAAATGCATACAAATGCATTCTTAAAAAGTCAATTAGTGATTATTCATGAATAACCCTTGAGTTTTATCTTCAACGTAGGTTTATTCTAAAGATTTTTAGTTAAATATTTTTATGGCAAGGTATCATGGTTATAAATAGAAAGTCCCTCATTAATCCAGCGCTGACCGCGTTTATTCTCAATGGATTATTGATAACTACAGCTCAGGCTGATGAGTTTTCATTGGGTTTAACAGGAAGCTGGTCTTCTAAAATTTACAAAGGCGTTAATGAGAATAAAAATAATCTTTTATTCCCTAATATAGAATATGAAACGGGTCGATTCTGGTTTCATGGACTGAGTACAGGATATGATTTTTTCAAAACGCCCTCAGACCAAATGGCAATATTAGGTTACTATCTGCCACTTTCTTATAAGGCAACAGATAGCCACTCCTCGCAAATGCGTAAACTTAACGATCGTCGCAGCAGCATAATGACGGGTGTAAGTTATACGCATCAATCTGATGAATGGGGCATATTTGAAACCGTTTTGGCTGCTGATGCTCTGAATAACAGTAATGGATACAACTTTAGTCAAACATGGAGCTATCCCATTCAGCTGGGTATGTTCAATTTGTTACCTGCTGTAGGTGTTAACTGGAGCGATCGTAAATTTAACCGCTACTATTACGGTATTAGTTCAGATGAAGCTGCAAGAAGTGGGAACACTAAATATACGCCCGGGGATAGCTGGGCACCTTTTGCTGAATTCAATATTATTTATAGCTTGACAGAGCAATGGAATATCTATGGTGGTTCCCGGTATACTTTCATTCCCAACGAAGTAAGCAAAAGCCCAATGGTTGCAAAAGATTCCCTGTTAACATTTTGGACAGGGTTCTCGTATACTTTTTAAAATGACAGCCGGGGCTACCCGGCTAACTTTTAGTGAAATTTATAAAAACAAACACAGAAACTGGGTTAAGTAAATAATATCTTAGTATTTATAACACAATATTTTTATTAGCTTTTAATTATGCGGTGCCGTACACGTATTGCACACTTTACATCATCAAGTTGTAACAGTGTTTGGTATTAAACTAACTAAACATGATGGTTTTGAGATGCTTCAGATAAATGGAAGCTGCATGATTTTCCTGGCATTACTTTAACAAAAGATTATGTTCCAAACATAAGGGGCAATGCAAGTGGGGGCAGCCCCATATCTAAATTAATCTTTAAAAATGCGTGAGGTGATTGAAAGTATAAAATCCTTTCTGTTACACTGAGTCCAATAAAGCACAACAACGTTTTAATAAAAACACTCGCTTCCTTATTTTTTAGCAAATCTCTTTTAGCTTAACTAATGAGCATTCAAATGTTTAAAAGAAGTTTATACGGCTGGAATACTTGCACACCTGAAGTTTATGCTAATTTCTACTATAAATTCGGCGGTAGTGTCTGCGTTCACCCACGCGTTCTCAATTATCTAAGGGCGACACTGGGTATTGAAATAAATTATTATAATAGACACAATGCTGCATATTGCACCTTCAATGATTCTCTGGTGTATCATAATCCCAAAATTCCTTTTATTTTTGATGATTTGCTTTTTCCAGTTGCTCCTGGCAGCAAAGTATTTATGCCACATAAAACTAAACGGCTCTCTCCGCTTGCACAGCATAGCTACCATAACGGTATATACTCAGATCTTTTAAAGCACAAAATTGCTTACGTAAAAGAGGATTTCTCAAAAACAACTGTGCGTAAGCGAAACGCTGAGATAAGAAAAATTAAAGAATCAGGGGGAGAATTTAAAAGCATTTCTGGTTTCTCTGCAAAAGCGCTTAGTCAGATTTATTGTGAGCTTTTTAACTTGCGCTGGAATGGTAAAATAAAGTGCTTTGATGAAACGCTTCTGGAAGATGTTTTTAAAGAACTAAACGATCTACTGTTTGGCAACGTCTTGCTTATAAATAACCAGCCAGCTGCTTATGATCTTATTTATCGTGCAGAATCATCCACTTGGTTATATTTTGATGATATAAATGGTGGGGTGGATCCTAACTTTATGAACGTAGGAGCAGGAACGGCGCTTTTGTGGCAAAATATTACAGAAGCAAAAATGTCAGGTTCCCATTCTAAGATCCCGACTATTTTCTCGCTGGGAATATATTTAAAAGGCTGGGAATATAAGAAACAATGGTGCGACATTCTTTCGTCAGGTCGCATAATAATTTAAAAAATAAAAACATAATTAATGCATTACCTTTTGAGTGCTTCAGCGTCCTGTCAGGATTGAGTCTTTGATGAATGCTGGCAAAACAGTGCAACCTATACTTCATGCGGCCTGCCATTATTGCTGTTATTATCACCAGGGTTTTCTTGCGAATATAAACTCGCTGACTGGAAAACTGAATTCCTCGACGGGTGTTAAAGATAGAGCCACATGCGGTCGCGCAGATTTTTCAGAAGCAACCAAATCCATTTTTGGGGAATTTTCTACGCCCCCGGTAATAAAAGCACTAATGCCACCAGGGAACGCAGAATGCAATTAACATTATCACGCACTGTCGTTAAACGCGCTTAAAGCTCGTCTGGATTATTACAATTAAGACGATGGCAGCCATCGCGCTGCTGTCGATTGCTCATCATAATTTAGCCCGGCAGGAAGGGTAATTAATTCAATAAGAACACCGAAAGTCGTTATCCCAAACCATGTTTGATTGCCCTTTCCCTCTTCCTGAGCAAAACAGTCCGACGGCCCCTCAAACATTTTTGCACCATTCTCACGCATTCTTTCACCCGCCAGAAGGATATCATCAACATATATTGAAAAATGGTTAATTCCCGGTGTTGCAGGGTTAGCCTGATGATCCTGCGCTGAAGGTGATGTCTGAAAGAGTTCAATATTACAGCCGTTGGCAAGGCGTAACATAGATAAACCCGTTACATTCATTTCGACCGGGAAACCATTCAAAGGATACATATTGTCACCCGTAATCTCTTTACCGGGGAAGTCTGGTGGAACAAGGCGATAAAGCACTACCGCATTAAATGCATTAACAAAAAAATTCTCTGCTTGCTTAAGATCACTAACGGTAATACCAATATGTTCAATACCACGTACTATCATTTTTCCTCCCTAATTTTTAAAGCGATTTTATAAATCTTAAAATAATCCTGGCATAATTTTGACGTTTGTCACGCCGAGGCCATTTGGACTGATAGTTTTCAGGCAAGGCTAATGAGATATTTTCGCCGGATGGTGCTGAAAGCCGTACAGAATAGAGCGCCATTATCAGCATAAAAATTATACGATTCTTTTATAGGCTGCATGATGGCATCCTCTGATAACCCAGTGATAGCTTTCAGGCGTTCGCTGATGCAGCCTAAGGCTGTCAGCTTATATTTCTTCACCTGAAGGAGATAAATTTAAATCGCCTATTTCCCTGCCTTCCCGCCTTTTATTCAGGGTCCTGCACCGATTAACATTGACCGTTTCTTAAGGCTACGTTTGGCTAAAGCGCTCAAAAAATCTGTTGTGAGTGTGTTTCTCCAGCGCATGGTGCTACTCCCTCTTCACCCGCAACCCACAGGCTGCACCTTTATTTCTCTTCAGGTTTTCGCAAAGGGTGAAACGGCCTTAAGTTAACCTCTGGCTTTGGCCTTTCTGGCTCCTGTAACCGGTGGACGCAGTAAACCTCAGCCATCCGCGCTTCGGTCATGCCAAAAAATTCTGTCTTATGCCGTAAGTGCATAAAGAAAGACGAATTTGGACTTTAAGAAAAATCGGAAGCAGCCTACTTTAGCGATACAAAATACACATACTTTCTTAACGTTACAGGGATCTCATATGACCAAAAAACTGCTGTCCTTCGTCATCATGACGCTGCTCTCTGCCACCAGCTATGCCGCAACGCCGCCGGATACGCTGGTCGTGGCGCAAGGCCTGGACGATATCGTCAGTCTGGATCCGGCAGAGGCCAATGAGCTCTCCAGTATTCAGACCGTACCGAGCCTGTATGAGCGCCTGGTGCAGCCGGATCGTGAGAACCCTGAAAAGATTAACCCGGTGCTGGCCGAGAGCTGGCAGGCTGATGCCGCCGCGAAAACGCTGACTATCAAACTCAAAAGCGATGCCAGATTTGCCTCCGGCAACCCGCTGCGCGCCGATGATGTGATTTTCTCCTACACCCGTGCGGTGACGATGAACAAATCACCGGCATTTATCCTCAACGTCCTGGGATGGGAAGCCAGTAACATCGCCAGCCAGTTGAAGAAAGTGGATGAGCATACCGTGCAGCTTCACTGGACGGCAGACGTCAGCCCTGCGGTGGCCCTCAACATTCTTTCTACCCCGATTGCCTCAATCGTGGATGAGAAACTGGTCAGCGCCAATGTGAAAGCGAACGACTTCGGCAACGCCTGGCTTAAGCTGCATTCCGCAGGCAGTGGCGCGTTTAAAATGCGCGTGTACCAGCCACATCAGGCCATTGTGCTTGACGCGAACCCGACCTCTCCGGGCGGTGCACCGAAAGTGAAGAACATTATTATTAAGAACGTGCCGGACCCTGCCTCGCGTCGTCTGCTGATTGAACAGGGTGATGCGGATATCGCCCGTGACCTGGGGGCGGATCAGATTAGCGCCCTGACGGGTAAAAAAGGCATTGAAGTGCTGAGTATTCCCTCTGCTGAACAGAACTATCTGGTGTTTAACGCCGGTAACAATGCCAATCCGCTACTCAGTAACCCGGCGTTCTGGGAAGCCTCGCGCTGGCTGGTGGATTACGAGGGCATTACCAAAAACCTTCTGAAAGGTCAGTACTTTGTACACCAGAGCTTCCTGCCGGTGGGGCTGCCGGGTGCGCTGGAAGACAATCCGTTCAAATTTGATCCAGCCAAAGCGAAAGAGATTCTGGCTAAAGCGGGAATTAAAGATGCTCACTTCACGCTGGACGTTGAGAACAAGCCTCCGTTCATTACTATTGCCCAGTCCATGCAGGCGAGCTTTGCTCAGGGCGGCGTAAAAGTGGATCTGCTGCCGGCTGCCGGTAGCCAGGTTTATGCCCGCGTTCGCGCCAAACAGCACCAGGCCGCGATTCGTCTGTGGATCCCGGACTATTTTGACGCGCACTCCAACGCCAGCGCATTTGCCTATAACGATGGCAAATCCAGCACCGTTGCCGGACTGAACGGCTGGCAGATCCCGGAACTGAGTAAAGCCACGCTGGCCGCCGTCGCCGAGCCGGATGCGGCGAAGCGCTTGAGTCTTTACAAAGACATGCAGCAGGAACTGCAGCACAATTCACCGTACGTGTTTGTGGATCAGGGTAAAACCCAGATCGTGGTACGAGACAACGTGAAGGGCTACCAGCAGGGTCTGAATGCGGATATGGTGTGGTATGACCGCGTAACGAAGTAATGCTTATTATGCCCCTCAGCCTGCCCCTCTCCCCCACGCGAGAGGGGGCAGTACAAAGCACGTTGTACCTGTTTACCCGCTTAAGACAAAGGTGCGGGATGAGGGGCAGTTTTCCAGACAGCTGCTATCAATGAGTTATTCATGTCCGCTATTTCACCCAGCGTGATCCGCGTCGTACAGGCGCTGCTCACTCTCGCCCTGACCCTTTTTGGCCTGTTGCTGGTCACTTTTTCGCTGTCCGCTTTCTCTCCCGTTGACCGGGTGCTGCAGATAGTCGGCGATCACGCCAGCCAGTCCACCTACGACCAGGTTCGCCACCAGCTTGGGCTCGATCAGCCCCTGCCCGTGCAGTTCTGGCACTATCTGCTCGCTCTTTTCCACGGTGATTTAGGCACCGCCAGCGCCACCGGGCAGCCGGTATTACAGGATTTACTCTCTGCCTTTCCGGCCACCCTTGAGCTGGCGACCCTGGCGCTTATTGTGGGCACAGTGTTCGGCGTGGTTGCCGGCGTATTATGTGCACGTTTTGCCGGTTCACCCTGGGATCTGGCGGTGCGTACCTTTACGCTGCTGGGTAATTCTGTCCCTATTTTCTGGCTTGGCCTGCTGATGCTGGCGCTGTTTTATGCCCGTTTGCAGTGGAGTGCAGGACCGGGCCGTCTGGATGATATTTATCAGTACACGGTGACGCCGCAAACCGGCTTTGCGTTAATCGATACCTGGCTTTCCGGCGATCCTGCCGCCTTCAAAAATGCTATCAGTCATCTGATCCTGCCAGTGCTGCTGCTGGCCTATTACTCTCTTGCCAGCATCACGCGCCTTACCCGCTCGGCATGCCTGGGGGAGATGAATAAAGAGTACATTCTGCTGGCCCGCGCTAAAGGTGCCGGGGAGATGACCATTCTGCTGCGCCATGTGCTGCCGAATATTCGCGGCACCTTGCTGACGGTGGTGGCGCTGGCCTACACCGGGATGCTCGAAGGGGCAGTGTTGACGGAGACCGTCTTCTCCTGGCCTGGCATTGGCCGCTACCTCACGACCGCCCTCTTTGCCGGAGACACAACCGCGATTATGGGCGGTACGCTGGTGATTGGCGTGTGCTTTGTGTTGATCAATAACCTGACCGACCTGCTGGTACGGTTAACCGACCCGAGGGTGCACTGATGCCGACGTCTCTCTTTTTGCGCCGTCTGCGCCGCTCCCCTGCCGCCGTGACAGGGTTGCTGATTGTCATGCTGTTTTTGCTGCTGGCGCTTTTTGCTCCGTGGCTGGCACCACTTGATCCGAACTGGCAGGATGCCGCCTCGCGCCTGCAGGCCCCGAATGCCGAACACTGGCTCGGGACAGACAGCTACGGGCGGGACCTGCTTTCCCGACTGATTTATGGCACCCGCCCGGCGCTGGGTCTGGTGGCGCTGGTCACGGTCATTACGCTTCCCGCAGGGTTACTGATGGGTATTTTGTCCGGTTATTACGGCGGCTGGCTGGAGCGTATATTAATGCGCTTTACCGATGTGGTGATGTCGATGCCGCGCCTGATTCTGGCGTTTGCTTTTGTGGCGATGCTCGGACCGGGACTGGTGAATGGTGCGCTGGCGTTGGCTCTCACCACCTGGCCTGCCTATGCACGCCAGGCACGCAGTGAGATCCAGCGCCTGCGGCACAGTGATTATCTGGCGGCAGCGGAAATGATGGGTATCCGGGGAATCCGACTGTTAACAGGACACATTCTGCCGCTCTGCTTACCCTCTGCTATCGTGCGCCTGGCGCTCGACCTGGCGGGCATTATTCTCGCCGCCGCCGGCCTGGGTTTCCTGGGGCTCGGTGCCCGCCCGCCAATGGCGGAATGGGGGGCGATGATAGCTGATGGCATGCAGGTCATCTTTGACCAGTGGTGGATTGCCGCAGCCCCCGGCGCCCTTATCCTTATCGCAAGCCTTGCCTTTAACCTGCTGGGCGATGGCCTGCGGGACGTACTGGAGCCACACCATGACTGAGACACGCGTTCAGGTATCGGGGCTGAACATAGATTATCCCGGTGCCAGGGTGGTAAAAAACCTGAGCTTAACCCTGGGTAACGAGCGTCTGGCGCTGGTGGGCGAATCCGGTTCCGGGAAATCCATGACCGCCCGCGCCCTGATGGGGCTGGTGCGCCAGCCTGGAAAAGTCAGTGCAACAGAACTTAATGTGCTGGGTAAGGATCTGCGCACCCTGTCTGCGAAAGGCTGGCGCAGTCTGCGCGGCAATGGGGTGGCAATGGTGTTGCAGGATCCCCGCTACGCGCTCAACCCGGTCAAATCCGTCCTGTCGCAGCTGGATGAAGCCCTGACGTTGCATCAGCGGCTCAACCGCGCGCAACGGCTGGAGAAAATTCATGCGGTTTTGCAGGCGGTGGAACTGCCTGCTGACGTACTGCAACGCTACCCCGGTCAGCTCTCCGGCGGCATGGGCCAGCGCGTGATGATTGCCATCGCGCTGATTAACGATCCTAAAGTGCTGATTGCCGATGAACCCACTTCTGCGCTGGACGCCAGGCTGCGTAACCAGATCCTGGAACTGCTGGTCGCCCAGTGCGAACAGCGGCAAATGGCGATGTTGCTGATAAGCCACGACCTGCCGCTGGTGGCGGAGCACTGTCACCGCGTGATGGTAATGTACCAGGGCGAGTGTGTGGATGCGATGGCGGCCTCTGATTTGCCTCATGCCACCCACCCTTATACCCGTACCCTCTGGACCTGCCGCCCTGATGCGCGCACCTTTGGTCAGATGCTACCTACCCTCGATCGCGCTTTGTCCTTTAGTGAGGTTAATCATGGCAGTCGTTGATATTCGCGGCCTGAAGGTGAGCTTCGGTGAAAAAACCGTGGTTTCGGACGCCAGTTTTGCCGTCGAAAAAGGGGAAACCTTTAGTCTTATCGGCGCCTCCGGCTGCGGTAAATCCACTCTGCTGCGGGTGCTGGCAGGCTTACAGCGGGAGTGGCAGGGTGAGGTGTCGCTGTTTGGTCGCCCGATAAAAGCGCAAACCCGTTTTCAGGGAAACCTGCGGCGCAATGTGCAGATGGTATTTCAGGATCCCTATGCGTCTTTGCACCCCAATCACACCCTCTATCGCACCCTTGCTGAACCATTAAAAATTCATGGTGAGCAGGCGATTGAGCAAAAGGTAACAACGGCGCTGGAACAGGTCGGGCTACCGGCAGATGCGGCGCGGCGTTTCCCACATCAGCTCTCCGGTGGTCAGCGCCAGCGTGTCGCCATTGCCCGTGCGCTGTTGCTGCATCCGCAGATCCTGCTGCTCGACGAACCAACCTCGGCGCTGGATATGTCGGTGCAGGCGGAAATCCTTAATCTGCTCAACCGCCTGAAGGCCACGCACGGAATGAGCTATCTGTTGGTGAGCCACGATGCCGATGTGATTGCCCATATGTCCGATCGCGCAGCGTTTATGGCAAATGGCCGCATTGAACGCTTTTTTGACCGGGCAGCCATGACGCGTGGTGAGCACCGGATGGGGTAAGTGCTGGCGCGCGAGAAGGTTGTTAGCGCCAAAGGACGTCTGATACCACATCGCCCTCCCCCGCACTTTGCAGGGCAAGGGCGATAAAAGGTGCAGGCGAAATTAGAATTGAGGTTTGGTCGCTTTTTGCTGCGCCATATATTCAGTGGCAGCGTTTTGCCAGGCAGGATCAAATAATCTCAACGAGGTACTGCCAACCGTCAGTTGAGCGGTATTGGTTTCACAACCCATACCTGACGTAGGCAACGGTTTTTCACACCATACCGGATTCATTCCACCACTTGAAATTGGGCCATATTTTGCGATGGCGGCCTCTTTCATCGCCTTCTCATTTTCTTTAGTCCAGGGGATCTCATAGGTAATGAGGTAAGCGGCCATGGGGTTAGCTTTGTTGTAGGGGATACGCGGTTGAAAATTCACCTGCATTCTTGTGCCATTATTTTCATACACAAGGTGCTGAATCTGCGGGCTACCTGTAATAATGGTAGCGTACTGATTTTTCATGGACTCAGAGGCTCTGATTTTATCTGCTGAGACACCGAAATTTTTTTGCATTGCCGCGCGAGCTTCTTCAACACTCATTCCGGTCTTTACGCCAGCGACATCGAAAGATTTGACGTCAACAGAACGAACGGGCGGCGCAGAATAGGCGGGAGCAACAAGCCAGGGCAGAGCGATTAAAAGAGCGGGTGACAAAGCAAATAAATTCTTTTTCATCTTCTTTCCTTTGAGATTGATTTCATCGTTCATCTTTATCATTAAAAGTGTGGAAACCCTTCCACAACTTGAAATAATGTTAAATAAGTTAACATATATAATTGAATGTATAAAGACGTGGGCTGGAAGCTCAATTCTGTTAACGCTTACCCACCAGCCGTAGCGCTGATATGCCCCGGTTTTAGCGACGCTTCTCGCTCTCTTGTTGTGACCTGAGCTTCACTAATACCTGATGAAATTCACCGACTGTAAGATCCCGGGTCGTCGGATGCGGGATGCCGCGTACCCATTCAAAAAAATAGCTAATGCCGAGCAGATCCAGACCCTCACTAGTAAAGAGGTACTCATTTTCTTTCATTGAAAAAAGCGTCCTTAAATTATGCTCATCCGTCTCAAAACAGACGCCAAAAAATTTCTCTGCCTCCTGTAAAAGCTCCACACCATCATCACCGCAAATATGGAGATCTTTCTCAATATACGCATTTGCATCAATAGGTTGTTTTCGCAGCCCTGCATACTCACGGATAAAGCTGATAACCTCTGGAAGCGTTGGACTCATCGCTATGTCTCGCCATTAAAGAGAGGTTGAGCATAGCCACAAGCCTGGACAGGATCCAGTCAGCGAATAGCATCAGAGCTACCCTGACCCGCTTCCACGCCAGGCTCTACACGCGGGACGCCACCGCCAGTTAAGGTATGCCCCTTACTCCACCAGAGCGCTAAACTGCCCCAGCACCCGGTCAAAAATAGCCAACCCTTTTTGTACTTCGGCGGCGTTCATGGTGCAGGGCGGTACCACATGAATGCGGTTTTCCACCACGAAAGGCAGCAGACCTGCGTTGATGAGTGCGTTTTTTATCGCCCCCATGTCAGCGGCGGCAACCGGGGTTTTGTTGCCCCGGTGCGTCACCAGCTCAAGCGCCTGGAACATACCGCGTCCACGCACTTCACCAATGACAGGATGTCTGGCGGCCAGCGCTTCCAGCCCGGAACGCAACACGCCATTACCTATGGTTGCCGCGTTCTCCACCACGTTTTCCTCTTTCATTGCATCCAGGGTAGCAACAATCGCCGACATCGCCAGGGGGTGACCGGAATAGGTCAGGCCGCCCGCAAAGAAGTGGTCGTCAAACCAGTGGGCGATTTTTTCTGAGATGATCACCCCACCTGCGGGAACATATCCGGAATTCACGCCCTTAGCAAAGGTGATGAGGTCCGGCACAATGCCATCCTGCTCGAAGGCGAACCAGCTTCCGGTACGCCCAAAACCGGCCATTACTTCATCAAGAATAAGCAGGATGCCAAACTCATCGGCCAGCGCTCGTACCCCCTGCATATAGCCTGCCGGCGGCACCAGGATCCCGGCAGTACCCGGCACCGACTCCAGCAAAATGGCGGCCACGGCGTTCGGTCCTTCGCACTCAATCATCCGGCGCAGATGTGCCAGCGCACGCTGACACTCCTCTTCTTCAGTAGTGGCATTAAATTCGCTGCGGTAGAGATAGGGGTTAAAGAAGTGCACATGCCCTCGGGCATATTCGTTCGGAATGCGGCGTGCGTCGCCGGTCGCCACAATGGCGCTACCGGTGTTGCCGTGGTAGGAGCGGTAGGCCGAAAAAATCTTGTCACGCCCGGTATAGATGCGCGCCATACGCATGGCGTTTTCGTTGGCATCCGCGCCTGCGTTTGTGAAGAACACTTTGCTAAAGCCCGCCGGAGCCAGGTCGACAATGCGTTTTGCCGCTTCGCCGCGCGCCAGATTTGCCGTTGCCGGTGCAATCGTGGTCAGTGCTTCCAGTTGCGCTTTCATGGCGGCCAGCACGCGCGGATGCTGGTAGCCGATATTCACATTGACCAGCTGGCTACTGAAATCCAGATAGATGTTGCCCTCATAATCCCAGAGCTCACAGCCTTGTGCCCCGGCAATCACCAGGGGATTGAGGTTGCCCTGCATGGACCACGAATGGAAAACGTATGCGCGGTCCAGTTGACGTACCTCATCATTGGTTATCGCCATTTCTCGCTGAAGTGCCAGTTTCATGCCTTGCTCCTCTCATACCGTTGTGGAAGATTCATCATGCGGCGCACCCTTCTCAGGCGGGTAGAGCCAGTCTGGTTAGTGGCTTGTGACACGGGTGTCACATCCCCGCTGACTAACTGGCTCTGTATGCCCCTCACGCGCGTTTTTATAGTGAGAACGAAACCCGAACAGGAGCTTGCAATGACGAAGGTAAACAAAGTGGTCTTTATTACTGGCGCAACATCCGGGTTCGGCGCAGCTGCCGCCCATGTGTTTGCTGACGCGGGATGGTCTTTGGTGCTGAGTGGGCGTCGCCTGTCGCGCCTGGAAGCGCTACGAGAGTCGCTTCAGGGGCGCGTGCCCGTTCATATCATCGAACTTGATGTGCGCGATAACGCTGCCGTAAAGCAGGCCGTTGCCGCCCTGCCCGCGGAATTTGCTGACATCACCACGCTGATTAACAATGCCGGGTTAGCGCTGGCACCGCAGCCTGCACAACAGGTCGCGCTGGAAGACTGGCAGACGATGATTGACACCAACGTGACGGGGCTTGTGAATGTGACACATGCCCTGCTGCCGACGCTCATCCGACACGGTGCTGGTGCCAGCATCATTAATATCGGCTCCATTGCCGGGCAGTGGCCCTATCCGGGCAGCCACGTCTACGGCGCAACCAAAGCCTTTGTGAAGCAGTTCAGCTACAACCTGCGTTGTGATTTGTTAGGCACGGGCGTGCGCGTGACGGATCTGGCGCCAGGGATTGCGGAGACAGAATTCACGCTGGTACGTACCAAAGGAGACCAGACGGCATCCGATAATTTGTACCGTGGCACCACGCCCCTGACCGCGCAGGATATCGCCGGGCAGATGTTTTATATCGCCACGCTGCCGGACCATATGAATATCAACCGTGTGGAGGTAATGCCGGTGCGTCAGGCCTGGCAGCCGTTTGCGATTGACAGGGATTGATGTTTTCCCCTCACCCTGGCCCTCTCCCCAAAGGGGCGAGGGAACCGTTCGAGCGGTTTGCAGACTTAGCACCCACCTTCAGAAAGCAAGCTGGACCAGTCTTTCTCCCTCTCCCCTGGGGGCGAGGAGACCGTTCGAGCGGTTTTTCACTATTTTTACCCCTCACAATTTACAGCGATAACACGGCGTCATGAGAATAAAACCGTCACCGCGATGACCAGGTCCGGCTGAAAATCGGCGACGCGTATCCGTAAGGCCGGGGCGCCGCGCAGGGATGCGCGGCGAGGGCGGCTTTACAGGGAGGTTTCCTCCGCCCGCCCCCGGTAAGCCTGAAGGATTAAGCGTCGTGGACCGCGAAGCGGCGATTTTCTTAGCCGGGAGCCCGGGTCGCCAGGGTGGTGGCGGTGAACCACCCTGGCACGTTCACGGGTTCTGGCGTGACAGAGAAGCAAGGAACATAAGGTGAACGGAACGACCCTCAGAGCCGCATGTTCCCCTCACCCTGCCCCTCTCCCCAAAGGGGCGAGGAGCCGTTCGAGTGGTTTGCAGACTTAGCACCTGCCTTCAAAAAGCAAGCTGGACCAGTCTTTCTCCCTCTCCCCAAAGGGGCGAGGAGACCGTTCGAGCGGTTTTTCACTRTTTTTACCCCTCACAATTTACAGCGATAACACGGCGTCATGAGAATAAAACCGTCACCGCGATGACCAGGTCCGGCTGAAAATCGRCGACGCGTATCCGCAAGGCCGGGGCGCCGYGCAGGGATGCGCGGCGAGGGCGGCTTTACAGGGAGGTTTCCTCCGCCCGCCCCCGATAAGCCTGAAGGATGAAGCGTCGTGAACCGCGCAGCGGCGATTTTCTTAGCCGGGAGCCCGGGTCGCCAGGGTGGTGGCGGTGAACCACCCTGGCACGTTCACGGGTTCTGGAGCGACAGAGAAACAAGGAACATAAGGTGAACGGAATGACCCTCAGAGCCGCATGTTCCCCTCACCCTGCCCCTCTCCCCAAAGGGGCGAGGGAACCGTTCGAGCGGTTTGCAGACTTAGCACCTGCCTTCAAAAAGCAAGCTGGACCAGTCTTTCTCCCTCTCCCCTGGGGGCGAGGGAACCGTTCGAGTGGTTTGCAGACTTAGCACCCACCTTCAAAAAATCAGCTGGGCTAGCCTTTCTCCCTCTCCCTAAAGGGGCGAGGAGCCATTCGAGTGGTTTTTCACTGTTTTTACCCCTCACAATTTACAGCGATAACACGGCGTCATGAGAATAAAAC
>NZ_JAHVDV010000028.1:0-72351 GCF_051486985.1 Yokenella regensburgei | reverse complement strand
TCACCGCGAAGCGGCAGTTTTCGTGCCGGGAGCCGGGATTGTTAAGGGCGTGGCGGAGAACGCCCTTAACACGTTCACGGGGGAGGGTGCTGCATGGAAGCGCGGCACATGAGGTGAACGGAACCATTCCACCGGAGGTCAGCGGAACCCTTAGGGCCAGTCACCCGCTGTTCCCCTCACCCCGACCCTCTCCCCGAAGGGGCGAGGGGGAAAAGCGTGCCCGGTTTAGCAYGTGAGGTGAACGGAACCATTCCACCGGAGGTAAGCGGAACCCTTTGAGCCAGTCACCCACTGTTCCCCTCACCCCGACCCTCTCCCCGAAGGGGCGAGGGGGAAAAGCGTGCCCGGTTTAGCATGTGAGATGAACGGAACGATTCCACCGGCGGTTAGCGGAACCCTTTGAGCCAGTCACCCGCTGTTCCCCTCACCCCGACCCTCTCCCCGAAGGGGCGAGGGGGAAAAGCGTGCCCGGTTTAGCACATGAGGTGAACGGAACCATTCCACCGGAGGTAAGCGGAACCGCGCTTTTTACGGCTGAAATCGTTCCAGCCATGCGCCCAGAGTTGCCCCTCACCCCGACCCTCTCCCCRAAGGGGCGAGGGGGACAAGCGTGCCCGGTTTAGCACAGGAGGTGAACGGAACAGTTCCATAAGTGGCAAGCGGAACCGTTCCGCTTACGGCTGGCGCAGTTTCAAACGGGCACGAACATTTCCCTCTCCCTGAGGGAGAGGGCCAGGGTGAGGGGGGAATTGTGTGCGGGCACGAACTATCCCCTCTTCCCCCAGAGGCGAGGGGAAAAACGAGTCCGGGTTGCTCGTGAGGTGACCGGAAGGGGCCGCGTATGGTAAATGGCACCTTCCATGAATCACGGCGTTACTGCTTATCCGAAGAGGCCTGCCAGAGGTTCAGCTCTCCATCAGCCACATGCTTATCAATCCGTGCCAGCTCATCAGCCGTAAAGGTCAGATTATTCAGCGCCAGCACATTCTCCTCCAGTTGCTCTGGACGAGAAGCACCAATCAGCACCGACGTGACGCGCGAATCTTTCAGCAGCCAGCTTAGCGCCATCTGTGCCATGGTCTGTCCGCGCGCGGCCGCCATCTCATTAAGCAGCTTCAGGCTGTTGAGGTTCGCTTCAGTAAGCATTTTTTCCGTAAGGCCGCGCACCTTTTTGCCCTCTTTCTGCATTCTGGAGCCGTCCGGAATACCATTGAGGTACTTGCCGGTTAACAGCCCCTGCGCCAGTGGAGTGAAGGCTATACAGCCAACGCCATTCTCTTCCAGCGTATCCAGAAGCCCGGTTTTATCAACCCAACGATTGAGCAGGTTGTAGGATGGCTGGTGGATCAATAGCGGCACTTTCCACTCGCGTAGCAGCGACACCATCGCCTGAGTACGCGGCGTAGAATAAGAGGAAATGCCGACATATAACGCTTTCCCGCTTTGTACCGCATGGGCCAGCGCGGCGGCTGTCTCTTCCATCGGCGTATTTTCATCAACACGGTGGGAGTAGAAAATATCAACGTAGTCCACCCCCATACGTAACAGGCTCTGGTCCAGACTGGCTAACAAATACTTACGCGAACCACCGGAACCGTAAGGGCCAGGCCACATGTCATAACCGGCTTTGGTGGAGATGATCAGTTCATCACGATAGGCGGCGAAATCCTCACGCAGCAGGCGGCCAAAGTTTTCCTCAGCGCTGCCCGGAGGCGGCCCATAGTTATTGGCTAAGTCAAAGTGGGTGATGCCTGAATCAAAAGCCTTACGCAGAAGGGCTCGCTGGGATTCGAGGTCATGGACGTGACCAAAGCTGTGCCACAAGCCCAGTGATAAGGCGGGCAGGCGCAGCCCACTTTTGCCGCAGTAACGATATTGCATCTGTTCATAGCGTGCAGGGTTAGCAAACCAGGGCATGATGTCTCCTTTTTAGTCGATGTAAATTCGAAACAGCGTTTCCATTCTATCGCGTCGACATCACACAACAACCGCTTACCTGTCACGATGTTGGATTTTTGGGTAAAAGTGAGTCCGGGGCTGTTACATCTACAGGCCCGCAAGCGACTGGCACGCCTGGCGGGACGCTGCTCCGGGTGTAACCCGCCAGCTCCTGGACGTTTCCTGTTCTGGTTAAACTCCAGGGGCATAATTTCAGCACAGGGTTCACCACCTGGTTTAATCTGCTTGCGGATGCGAGGTTTTTGGTAAGTTCTGGAAGCCTTTTATGATATTTCCGCCTGGGGGCGTCGGGTAGGAAAATAGACCTGGTAAGCCTCTTCATTTTTAACTCACCGGAAACGACAAATCCTGGACAAATTGCCTTCGGCACTCACTTCTTCCTGAGAAAATTCTTATACCCGATGAGGTCGAAAGTGTGAGCGGTAAAACGTTTCTTCGCCACGCATATACCACTCCTGAGTGCAGCCGAAAATAGGGTCAGCGTGCCGACTTTTCTACGAAAATTCCTGGGTATATAACCTTGCTGTTAAAGCCTGCTCTGCAGCCCGCGCCAGCACTGGCTTTGCCGGGTTTCCATGCTGAAGTGGAACTATTGCAAAAATGATCATTCCCGTAGTGTTAAGATTGTTAAGGATGAGTGAATGGGTATTTAACGGCGCTTAACTCTTATTTATGATGCGTTTGTTGACCTCTTTAGTAATTACTTAAACAGGTTTTAATTGTGCATTATTTTTAATTTTAAGGGTGGGTGGGGGTGTGGTTTTTTATTTAATGTGGCCTGGTTAAGGTAGGGGGTTTAATTAATTTGCGCTGTCTTTAATCCGGTATTTTGAAACTATTAAAAATAAACAGGAAGATGATTTTTACGGATGTGTTGAGAGGTTTTAATAATATTTTTCCATTAATATTATAGGGTTACCTGTAGTTTCGGGGTGGTACTATCATTTCCGAATGAACAATAAATTGCTCCAGTAGTTTACAAAATATGATTCTGGCCTATTTTTCATCTTATAAACATAAAGGTTTCTGCCTGCCTGTTTTATGATCAAAATTTTTTCTTAGACCCATACAACTTCTCTAAAACGTGCCGATAACGGAGGTAAGTCCCACTTCAAAGTGGGAATGTACCTTCACGGCAAGGAAAATAAATATGCGTATGCTTCAAAACTTTACTATCCGAATCGTCATGCTGGTGATCCTGGGCATTTTTGGCCTGCTGTGGTCTGGCGTCGGTTTGTATAGTATTTATTCACTTTCGAAAGTGGCAGAGGGCAACGAGATTGATCGTCAACTCGTGTCACAAATGACATTACTCAGCCAGGGCAATGATCAGTACTTTCGCTTCGTCACCCGCTTAGGGCGTGTGATGGAAACCAAATCCGCTGGCGGTACGGTGGACTTTGGGCCGGTTCAGCAGGCTCTCGACGGGATGTCAAAGAAGCTGGCGGACTTTAAGGCCATCTCTCCGGGCCCGATGGATCCAAAAGTATCTGAGCAGGTCATCAGCGCCTGGCAGGGGCTGCTGGACCAGGGCGTGACTCCGCAGATGCAGGCGGCACAACAAGGTTCGGTCGAGGCGTATCGCCAGCAGGCGAATAACGTGACGCCGGCATTAAGCCGTGCTTTCGGTTCGGCTGCCGACAGCTTTAATAAGGCCGCCAGCGACAGTCTCGACACCACGCGCGTGTTGGTCGATAGTCAGACCACGGTGATGCGTACCGTTATTATTGCCGCAATGGTGCTCGGGATCCTGATCCTGCTGTTTACCGATCGTTATCTGGTTACCACGCTGGTTCGTCCTCTGGATATTATTCGTGATCACTTCACGAAAATGGCGCAGGGCGATCTGAGTCAGCCAATCCAGGACTTTGGTCGTAACTGTGTTGGGCGTGTCGTTCCGCTGCTGCGTGCCATGCAGGATAGTCTGCGTGATGCGGTCAGTACTATCCGTCAGGGTAGTGACAACATCTGGCGTGGCGCGACCGAAATCTCCAGCGGCAACAACGATCTCTCTTCGCGTACCGAAGAGCAGGCCGCTGCGCTGGAAGAGACGGCCGCCAGCATGGAGCAGCTTACCGCAACCGTGAAGCTGAACGCCGAAAACGCCAACCAGGCAAGCGAGCTTGCGGATGTCGCCTCTACCACGGCCAGCAAAGGTGGCGAACTGGTTGATGAGGTCATCAGCACTATGGCGGGCATCTCCGACAGTTCGAAGAAAATCGCCGAAATCACAACCGTGATAAACAGCATTGCTTTCCAGACCAACATTCTTGCGCTTAACGCGGCGGTAGAAGCGGCGCGAGCGGGGGAGCAGGGGCGTGGTTTTGCGGTGGTTGCAGGTGAAGTTCGTAACCTTGCCAGCCGCAGTGCGGGTGCTGCCAAAGAGATTGAAACGCTGATCGCCGATTCGGTTACCCGCGTGAATAAAGGTGCCAAACTGGTCAGCGATACCGGCACCACGATGGAAGGCATTTTACGTGCGGTTACTGAAGTGACTACCATCATGAAACAGATTGCGTCAGCGTCAGCTGAGCAGAGTAAAGGTATCTCTCAGGTCGGCGTTGCGATCTCCCAGATGGATAACGTGACGCAGCAGAACGCGACGCTGGTGGAAGAGGTTTCAACGGCTGCTGCCGCACTTGCCCGACAGACGGAAGAGTTGCAGCGCGCTGTCCAGCAGTTCCGTTTGTCAGATGATGATCGCCAGACCGTAGTTACCCCGGCTCCGCTAAAATCGCCGGTGCTGCGCACTGCGCCAAAAAGCAGCACGGCATCTACGGATGAATGGGTGGCTTTCTAAATAAGCGGCTACCGCTCAGCCTGTCGCTATGTGATGTTTTATGTAGCGATGGGTGCAAAAGCGTGAAAAAGCGGTTGGCAAAGAGTTGATGGTGAGGCTTAAGGACTGGCCGCGTGCAAACCATGTCACCATGTTGTACTGACGCTACGCGAGGCTTTAGGCCTGTAACGTCTGGTCATGTCCTTATAACATCAGCGCGAAGCGGCATCAGGCTTCGCGTCTGTCACCATTTGCGTAACCAGCGACAGATTGCCAATTCTGGCTTCCCCGGCACGATAAAACTTGCTTTTATCAATCAACAGCAGCGACTGGTGCGCCCTTTTTAACAACAGCGTTTTAAAGCGGGCGTTGCTGTGGGTTGAATCCCACATCTCCCCGTTAGCGTCAACGCCTTCGCAGGAGAAGATAAACAGGTCCGTCTCCAGCGATTTGAGCATAGTGGGCAGTACGGCGTTAACGTAGCAGCGGGATCGGCGATCCAGTTCACCGCCGGAACAGATCAAATGGATGTTTTCGCGGCGCGCCATCTCCTGGCAAACCGGCACGCTGTTGGTAAACACCGTAAGCGGGATATCTGGTAACTGTTTGGCGAGGTGAAAACAGGTCGAACTGGCATCCAGCGCCAGGGTCATGCCAGGTACTATCCAGTTCAGGGCGTGACGGGCAATGTCGGCCTTATCAGCATAATGGCTTTTCAGGCGGTTATAGAACGGCTCACCACTGTCGTTTTGTGCATTGTGCAGACGCCTGGCACGACCGTGTCGCCGGATGATTTTTCCCTCGGTTTGCAGGGTTTTCAGATCCCGTCGTATCGTCTCAAGGCTCACCCCGAGCTGTCCGGCCAGGGCCGTGGTCGTTAAGGTTTCATGATCGTTCAGAAGCTGCAAAAGGGCCTGCTGGCGGGTGATCTTCATTGCACAACCCTCTCAACCGGGGGGAGAGAGAGCACCGTTTTCCCCACCGCCGCGCCATTCTTACCCGAGTGCTTAATGTGGTACATCGCCATATCGGCGCGTTTGAGGGCATTCACAAAATCATCCGTTGGGTGCACCTCATCGATCCCGACTGAGGCCCCTACGCTGGCATCGCCATTGTCCAGTTCAAAGGGCATCAGAGCAGCCTGAAGGCAGTGATGTGCGGCGCGTTGTATCGCAAGGCTACCGGCAGCAAAGGGAAGAAGCAGCACAAATTCATCACCGCCCAGGCGGCCGACCACCGTGCCCTCCGGGCAGGCTTCACGCAGACGCAGACTGAGCTGGATAAGCAACTCGTCGCCGCTGCGGTGCCCAAGGGTATCGTTTACCACTTTAAAATCATCAAGATCGATAAAGGCGATGCAAAGCGGCCCGGCCTGCTTTAGTTCATCAAAATGTTTGACCAACGCATGGCGATTAGCAAGACCCGTTAACGGGTCATGATTTGCCAGCACCGCGAGCTGCTCTTCGTACTGTTTTTCTTTAGTCATATCGATATGGGTGCCGGTGACCGTAAGCGGCCTACCGTTTTCATCCCATTGACTAACCCGTCCGCGATCCAGCACCCAGGTGACAGTGCCGTTTTTATGCTGCATGCGGTGCAGCGCCTCATAAAACGGGGTTTTTCCATCGAGATGACCATAAAACGCGTCCAGCACCCACCCCCGATCCTCCGGATGAAGGTGCTCCCGCCAGACCTCAAAGCGGGCGCTGAGCTCTTTCGGCTGGTAGCCCAGCATCGAGCCCCAGCGGCGGTTGAAAATAATCAACTTTCCGCTTGGGATATCAAGTTGCCACAAACACAGCCCGGTGCCGTCCAGCGCAGCACTGAGCTTGCTCCGGGCGTCACGCGCTATCCGCACCAGGCGTGCGTTATGCTTTTTCAGATTGAGGATCTGCTGTTTTAGCGCGCTTTCAGACATTTGCCGTGTTTATGAATAAATAAAAGGCATTCTTACCAGTTATTTCAGGGATGTAAATATGATGTGAGAAAAACAGTCAGGTGAGGAAAAAAGGGAGATCCCGGGCAGAAGGGTGCCCGGGAGAGAAGGGTTAGCCGTTGCGTTTATCTTCGGTTTGGGTGTCAAAATCGCTGGCATCGTGACGCTCATGCAGCTGTTCGCCCGGTTCGCCGAAGGTGCGGTTGACCATACGTCCACGAATGACTGCCGGGCGGGCTGCCACCTCTTTCGCCCAGCGCAGCACATGGGTGTAGCTACCGGCTTCAAGGAAGGTATCGGCATCATAAACATTGCCCAGTACCACGTTGCCATACCACGGCCAGATAGCCATATCGGCAATGGTGTACTCATCGCCGGCCACATAGCGATGCTCTGCCAGTTGCTTATCGAGCACATCCAGTTGACGCTTGGCTTCCATGGTGAAGCGGTTAATGGCGTACTCCAGCTTCACCGGCGCGTAATGGTAAAAGTGACCAAAGCCGCCGCCGAGGAAGGGAGCAGAGCCCTGTAACCAGAACAGCCAGTTCAGGGTTTCGGTGCGCCCGGCGAGATCTTTTGGCAGGAAGTGACCAAATTTCTCTGCGAGGTACAGCAGGATATTGCCGGATTCAAACACGCGGGTCGGCGGGGTGGTGGAGTGGTCACGCAGGGCCGGGATTTTTGAGTTTGGGTTCACGTCCACGAAGCCGCTGGAGAACTGATCGCCTTCGCCAATGCGAATCAGCCAGGCGTCGTACTCCGCTTCGGTAACGCCCTTCGCCAGTAGCTCCTCCAGCAGAATAGTGACCTTCTGCCCGTTCGGCGTGCCAAGCGAGTAGAGCTGTAGCGGGTGCTTACCAACGGGGAGCGCTTTATCGTGTGTTGCGCCGGAAATCGGGCGGTTAATGTTAGCGAATGCGCCGCCGCCGGACTTATCCCACGTCCAGACTTTCGGAGGCTGATAGTTGTTGTCTGACATGTTGACCTGCCTTTTCGTTAAGGTGTTGAAGCAGTGTAGCAGTCGCCAGGCGGGGTGCATTTGCCCCCACCCGGGGTTAACGCTGAGTATCACGCCAGAATGCGTGCCGCCCAGGTGCTGATATCGTCGCCGCTGCCGAGGTCCGCCTGTACCAGGCCATTGACCATAAAAGTGGGCGAGACGTGAATGCCATTCTGGCGGGCGTATTTGCAGTGCCATTTGATTTCGGCCTGCAGTTCCGGGCGGGCGAAGGCTTCACCCAGCTTGACGCCGCTGTAGTTTTCGATTCGCTCGATAATCTGCTGCGGCGTGGTATCCATGTTCGGGCCACTGCAGTGGTCAGTAAACTCAAACTCTTCCCGATGGTCAGCGACGGCCTGCATCACGTTGTGTGCGGCTTCGCGCCCATTGGCCAGGGTGGAGGCAGCAAGAATACAGCGCACAATCACCCCGGAGAAGAGATGCCAGGGCTGCGATTGCAGGCGAATTTTTACCGTCACCTTGTCTTCACCCACTTCTTTTAACAGCGCATCCAGCTTGTTAAATGCGCGTACGGAGAAGGGGCAGGTCGGCTCCAGAAAAACCTCGAAAGTGCGTGGGCCGTGACCCCAGATCAGCGGCTCGGCATGTAACGGTTGGCTCATGTTCACTCCTGATAGTTAACGCAATGTTGTGCAACGGTGAGAGTTTCAATGACAAAAGAGAATATCAGGATGTGTTTTCGTGAGGCACTGGAATTACTGTATCTGGCTTTTTTCTGCCCCTTAACCGCCCAAAAAGCCAATTCATCGCACGCAGGACACAGTGAGGAAACGCACGTAATCCTTCTGAATCAGGATAATTGATTGCTTTGCTAAACCGGTTTAATTAAATTTTAGCCATACATTCTATTGGGAGAACATTATGTCAGCTCAAGTCTGGTGTCTGGGTGACGCCGTTGTGGATCTCTTGCCGGAAGGCGAGGATCGTTTAAAACAGTGTGCGGGTGGGGCTCCGGCCAATGTGGCCGTTGGCATTGCAAGACTGGGGGGCAACAGTGGCTTTATTGGCAGGGTGGGGCAGGACCCCTTCGGCCAGTTCATGCACGCCACGCTGCGCGAGGAGAGAGTGAATACCAACTATATGACCTTTGACGAGGCCCGACGCACCTCAACTGTGGTCGTCGACCTTGACGATCACGGGGAGCGTTCCTTTACGTTCATGGTGCGCCCGAGTGCCGATCTTTTCTTGCAGGCCGATGATTTGCCGCTCTTTCAGCAGGGAGAGTGGCTGCATAGCTGTTCTATTGCCCTCTCTTCCGAACCTTCACGCTCCACCACGCTGCTCGCCATGCAGCGTATGCGGGAGGCCGGCGGATTCGTCAGTTTTGACCCTAATATTCGAACCGATCTCTGGCCGGATCCGCAGGTACTGCACCGCAGTCTGGATCTCGCGCTTGAACAGGCGGACGTGGTCAAGCTCTCTGAAGAGGAGCTGGCTTTTATGACGGCCTCCTCCGATTTACCCGGTGGTATGAAAACACTGGCAGCGCGTTTTGCTATCAAGCTTCTGCTGGTCACCCAGGGAAAAGCCGGGGTGCTGGCACTCTTTCAGGGCGACATTTTTCACTACCCCGGCACCCCGGTGAAAAGCGTCGATACGACGGGGGCCGGAGATGCCTTTGTCGCCGGGCTGTTATGGGGGCTGGCGCAGGGAGGCCTGCCGCAGAGTGAACCACAACTGGCGGCTTACCTGAAAAATGCGCAGCGCTGCGGAGCGCTGGCAACCACGGCGAAAGGGGCGATGACGGCGCTACCCCGCCTGGACGCGCTGTTATCTCCTCAGGGCTGACGTCAGGATTTGCGACCCTCCTCACATTCACTAAACCGGTTTAGCTAATTTGTTTGCACGATGAAATTATCCAGGATTATGATTCGCGCCTAAACCGGTTTAGCAAAAGTTCAGCACCTTTACCTCTTTCATAGGGACGCAAAAATAATGAAAAAAAGTACGCTCGCTATCACGCTTGGTTTGTTAATGGGATCGGGGTCTGCGCTGGCGGCAGATCCGGGCATGAACAGTATCGAAGCGCGTCTTGCGGCGCTGGAGCAACGTCTGCAGGCAGCGGAACAACGAGCCACTCACGCCGAGAAAAGAGCCGAAGCTGCGGAGCTACAGGCTAAAAACCTGGCGGCAGAGCAGCAGAAAACGCAAACCACCACGGCAGAGGTTGCGCAGCGCACCACCCAGCTGGAGCAGAGATCCACCGGGGAGGGTGGGTTCGAGTTTCACGGCTATGCCCGTTCAGGCCTGCTGATGAGTGACTCGGCGGCCAAAACCCAGGGGGGACCTTCAATGACGCCAGCGGGGCAAACCGGCGGGCATGTCGGGCGTCTGGGTAACGAGCCGGACACCTATGTCGAGTTGAATCTTGAGCATAAACAGACGCTCGCCAGTGGCGCCACTACCCGCTTTAAGGTGATGCTGGCCGACGGGCAGCGCAGCTATAACGACTGGACGGCCTCCAGCAGCGATCTCAATCTGCGTCAGGCGTTTACCGAACTGGGCCATCTGCCGACGTTCACCGGCGCATTTAAGGATTCCACGGTCTGGGCCGGTAAGCGTTTTGACCGCGATAACTTCGATATCCACTGGATAGACTCGGACGTGGTGTTTCTCGCCGGGACCGGGGCCGGTATCTATGACATGAAGTGGAGCGACAACGCGCGCAGCAACTTCTCTCTCTATGGACGCACCTTTGGCGACATCGAGAACAGTGAAAACAACGCCCAGAACTACATTCTGACGCTGAATAACTACGTTGGCCCGGTGCAGATGATGGTCAGCGGTATGCGGGCGAAAGATAACGATGATCGTCTCGACAATGACGGCAATAAAGTAAAAAGCGATGCGGCGAACACCGGTGTTCATGCCCTGTTAGGGCTGCATAACGAGAGCTTCTACGGCCTGGGTGAGGGGTCGTCGAAAACGGCGCTGCTGTATGGTCATGGCCTCGGCGCTGAAGTGAAAGCCGTAGGCTCTGATGGCGCACTGTTACCGCAGGCGGACACCTGGCGTCTGGCGACCTACGGCATGACGCCGCTGGGGGGAGGCTGGCACATTGCGCCGGCGGTGCTGGCCCAGAGCAGCAAAGATCGCTACGTCAAAGGTGACAGCTACGAGTGGGCGACCTTTAACATGCGCCTGATTCAGGAGCTGACGCAAAACTTCGAGATGCAGTACGAAGGCAGCTATCAGTACATGGATCTCAAGCCTGAGGGCTACAACAGCCGTAACGCGGTGAACGGCAGCTTCTACAAACTGACCGTGGCGCCAACGCTGAAAGCGGGAGACGTGGGCGAGTTCCTGAAACGCCCGGAACTGCGTCTCTTTGCCTCCTGGATGGACTGGGATCATAAGCTCGACCACTACGCCAGCGATGATGCGCTCGGCAGCAGCGGCTTTAAGTCTGGCGGCGAGTGGACCTTCGGCGTGCAGATGGAAACCTGGTTCTGATAATCAAGCCCCGGTAAGGGGCTTTTGACGCGCTAATTATTATAAATTTTCAAAAACAGAGGTTTATATGGATTTCGAACAGATTTCCCGGTCGCTCTTACCGCTGCTGGGCGGCAAGGACAATATCGTCAGTGCTGCGCACTGCGCCACGCGACTGCGTCTGGTGCTGGCGGAAGATGCCAAAGCGGACACCACCGCAATCGGCAAAATTGATGGAGTGAAAGGCTGCTTTCGTAACGCCGGTCAGCTACAGGTGATTTTTGGCACTGGCGTGGTGAACAAAGTCTACGCCGCGTTCATCAAGGAAGCCGGTATTGGTGAAACGAGCAAATCAGAAGCTGCCGCCATCGCTGCCCGTAAACTGAATCCGTTCCAGCGCGTGGCCCGTTTGTTGTCCAATATTTTCGTCCCCATCATCCCGGCCATTGTGGCCTCGGGTTTGCTGATGGGGCTGCTCGGGATGGTGAAAACCTACGGTTGGGTGAACCCGGAAAATGCGCTCTACATCATGCTGGACATGTTCAGCTCGGCGGCATTCATCATTCTGCCTATCCTGATTGGCTTTACCGCCGCGCGGGAATTTGGTGGTAACCCTTATCTGGGCGCGACGCTGGGCGGCATTCTGACCCACCCGGCGCTGACCAACGCCTGGGGCGTGGCCGCCGGCTTCCATACCATGAACTTTTTTGGTATCGACGTGGCGATGATCGGCTATCAGGGCACCGTCTTCCCGGTGCTGCTTGCCGTCTGGTTTATGAGCATCATCGAAAAGCAGCTTCGCCGGATGATCCCGGATGCGCTGGATCTGATTCTGACGCCATTTTTGACGGTCATTATTACCGGTTTCGTTGCAATGCTGGTCATCGGCCCGGCGGGTCGTGCGCTGGGTGACGGTATCTCCTTTGTGCTGAGTACTCTTATTACGCATGCGGGCTGGCTGGCCGGGTTACTGTTCGGCGGGCTTTACTCGGTGATTGTTATCACCGGTGTGCACCACAGTTTCCATGCTATTGAAGCCGGATTGCTGGGCAATCCCTCTATTGGCGTGAATTTCCTGCTGCCCATCTGGGCGATGGCTAACGTCGCGCAGGGCGGGGCCTGTCTGGCGGTGTGGTTCAAAACCAAAGATGCGAAAATTAAAGCCATCACGCTGCCCTCGGCGTTTTCCGCAGTGCTCGGCATTACCGAAGCGGCCATTTTTGGTATCAACCTGCGGTTTGTGAAACCCTTTATTGCGGCGCTGATCGGCGGTGCAGTGGGTGGGGCCTGGGTGGTTTCCGTCCATGTCTACATGACTGCTGTTGGCCTGACCGGCATTCCGGGAATGGCGATTGTGCAGGCCAGTTCGCTGCTGAATTATGCTATAGGGATGGTGATTGCCTTCAGCGTCGCCTTTGTTATCTCTTATCTGCTTAAATACAAAACGGACTCGGAATAATGACTGCATCCACCCTGTTGCCGGAGATTTTACTGTCAGTGCTGAAAGGGCAACCGAAAGCGCTGCGTGACAGCCACTATCCGGCCTGGCATCTGGCTCCGGTGACCGGGCTGTTGAATGACCCTAACGGCTTTATCCATTTCCAGGGGCGGTTTCATCTGTTCTATCAGTGGAATCCGCTCGGCTGTCAGCATAACCACAAGTGCTGGGGCCACTGGAGTTCGGCGGATTTGCTGCACTGGCAGCATGAGCCGTTAGCCCTGATGCCGGTTGACGAGTATGACCGCAGCGGCTGTTACTCCGGCAGCGCGGTCGACAATCAGGGCGAACTGACGCTGTGCTACACCGGCAACGTCAAATTCGCTGACGGCGGGCGCACGGCGTGGCAGTGCCTGGCGGTGCAGAACGCCGAAGGGGGCTTTGATAAGCTCGGGCCGGTGATAGCGTTGCCGGAAGGCTACACCGGGCATGTCAGAGATCCGAAACTCTGGCGCCATGAAAATCAGTGGTATATGGTGCTGGGCGCTCAGGATCTGGCGCGACAGGGCAAGGTACTGCTGCTGCGTTCAGACGATTTGCACCAGTGGCAGCTGCTCGGTGAACTGGCGGGTAGCGGCCTCGGGGGGCTAGGAGACGCAGGGTACATGTGGGAGTGCCCGGACCTGTTCACCCTGGGGGCGGACACCTTCCTGATATGCTGCCCGCAAGGGGTGGCCCGCGAAGAGTTCCGTTTCCTCAATACCCATCCGAGTGCGTACCTCAGCGGGACCTTTTCCCCTGAGCAGGCGACATTTGCACACGGCGAGCTGCATGAACTCGACGCCGGGTTTGAGTTTTACGCACCGCAAACCACCCAAAGCGCCGACGGTCGACGTCTGCTGGTGGGCTGGATGGGTGTGCCGGATGGCGAAGAGATGCGCCAGCCTACGGTCGCACAGGGCTGGATCCATCAAATGACCTGCGTGCGCGAACTCTCCTCCCGCGACGGCAGGCTGTATCAACAGCCGGTGCGGGAGCTGCAGGCGCTGCGCGAAGCGGAACACCATTTTGCAGGTCCGGCGGATAATGCACCCAGCATCGACGCACAACGTCTGGAAGTGGTTGTGGAAAGTGAAGGCGAGCTGACGCTGAACTTCGGCGATACGTTGCTCTTGCACTGGCATAAAAACCAGCTGCGACTTGACCGCCGGAGTCTGGAGAACGGCGAGTGGCTCTCGCGGTTCTGGCAGGGGGAGGCGTACAAACTTCAGATCCTCTGTGACCACTCAAGCGTTGAGATCTTCATCAATGACGGTGCGGGTGTCATGAGCAGCCGTTATTTTCCGTCACATCCTGCACAATTAACCTTTGAAGGACGTGGAGAAGTGCGGGCGCAATACTGGTCGTTACGCCCTTGCATGGTAGAATAACGGCTTGTTTCATTAACCGATGCATTGTCGTGAGAAAAACAAAACGCGTTACCATCACTGATATCGCCGCGCTGGCGGGTGTCTCAAAAGCCACCGCCAGCCTGGTGCTCAATGGACGAGGTAAAGAGTTACGCGTGGCGCAGGAAACCCGTCAGCGTGTGCTTTCGCTTGCTCAGCAGCACCATTATCAGCCGAGTATTCATGCCCGGCTGCTGCGCGAGGATCGCAGCCATACGCTGGGGCTGGTGGTGCCTGAAATCATCAACCACGGGTTTGCTGCCTTTTCTCATGAGCTGGAGAACCTGTGCCGTGAGGCGGGGTTACAGCTTCTTATCTCCTGTACCGATGAAAACGCCAGTCAGGAATCTGTCGTGGTTAACAATCTGGTCTCCCGCCAGGTGGATGGGCTGATTGTCGCCTCCAGTATGCTCAACGATGCCGATTACCTGAAGCTCAGCGAGCAACTTCCGGTTGTGCTGTTCGACCGCTATATGAACAGCACGCCTTTGCCGCTGGTCATCACCGACGCGGTGACGCCAACCGCCGACCTGGTAGAACGACTGGCCCGCGCTCATCCTGACGAAATCTACTTCCTGGGCGGGCAACCGCGACTGTCACCCACCAAAGATCGCCTGACGGGCTTCATGCAAGGTCTGGAAAGAGCAGGTGTGACGCTGCGCCCTGAGTGGATTATTCATGGCAATTATCATCCGAGCAGCGGCTACGAAATGTTTGCCGCCCTCTGCGCGAAGCTGGGACGCCCGCCAAAAGCCCTGTTTACTGCGGCATGCGGACTGCTGGAAGGGGTACTGCGTTATATGAGCCAGCACCATCTGCTGGAAAGCGATATCCACATTGCCAGCTTTGATGACCACTATCTTTATGACTCGCTGTCGCTGAGTATTGATACCGTTGAGCAGAACATTCCGCGCCTGGCGTATGACTGTTTCGACCTTATCACCGGCCTGATTGAGGGTAATGAGCCGGCCGAACAGCAACGTATTTTGCCCGCGACCCTGCGCCTGCGTAACGCGCAACTGAAACAAGCCGATCGCATTCCTTAATCTGATTATCAGTGCCCACAGTCCAGATGCAGTGACGCCAATGTGGGTACTCCTCACCTGAGATTCCCTGCTTTTAAACATGAGGCTCGTTTAAAACAGGCAGGCTTCTGTTTCGCCTTTACGTCATCACCGAAGGGGGTAACGGAGCGCTCCTTAACGTTATCGATGACAAAAAATGTGAATGGCCGGGCAACCGGCCATTTTGGTTTATTCAGCGCCGCCGCGCACCATGCAAATGATGCTCTCCACCAGCTCGTCCTTCGCCTGTTGCGCGCTGATTTTGCCTATCACTACCGCCCAGGCTAACCCTTCCGCAGCCCCGAGCATCGCCCACAGGGCGGGGGTTTGTAGCGTTTTACCCGTGCAGAAAGGGTTGAACAACGTCCGGCATTTTTCAGTGAAGGTCGTGGCGTACTCCTGACGCATTTGCTCAAGCTCCGGCGTGCCGCTGAGCGCGGCAATGACCGCGGGCATTTCGCGCCCTGAGAGCAGCACACACTCAATGTAAGCGTCGGCGATCACCGCGGCCAGCTTATCCAGCGCAGGTTCCGTGCGGCTTATCTGTTCGTCCATGCGTGCCGTCGAGCGAAGATCGTATTCCCGATAAAGTGCGGCGAACAGACCAGAGCGGCTGGTGAAATGGTCATAAACCACTGGCTTGGTGATCCCGGCACGCTCGGCCAGATGTCCCAGCGTCAGCGCTTCAGTGCCCTCTTCACGCACAATCTGCCAGGCCACATCGACCAGTTGAGCATAGCGATCTTCGCGCGATAAACGCTGGCGGGTGGGCGGATTTGTCATCAAACAGATTCTCCATTGACATGTTTATATACCAAAGGTAACTTAATGAGCATAACTTACCTTTGGTATATAGAGTACGTTTGCTTACGCCATCCCGCAACCAGGAGTCGCCTTATGCATGCTTTAATCGTTGTTTCTCATCCTGACAAAGACGCGTTAACCCATCACGTGGCTGCGGCCGTGGCGAAAGGGATCACCGCCAGTGCGCAGCACACCGCCGATATTGTTGATCTGACCGCCGAAGGTTTTAACCCCACCTTTACCGCCCAGGACTTCGCGGCATTTAAACTTTCCGGTTCATTGCCTGCAGAGATTGTGGCAGAGCAGGCGCGAATTGATAAGGCCGATGCGCTGGTGCTGGTGTTCCCGGTCTACTGGTGGTCAATGCCTGCACTGCTCAAAGGCTGGATTGACCGCGTGTTTACCCACGGTTGGGCATATGAAGAGACCGCCGAAGGTGAGGTAGTCAAAAAGCTCGGCCACCTGCCCGTACACATTATCGGCCTCGGGGCCGCCAGCCAGGGCGCTTACGACCGCCACGGTTATACAGCCGCCTTTAATGCGCAGATCGCTCACGGCATTTTTGATTACTGCGGCGCCCAGGTCAAAGCCTCTGAACTTTTGTTGCTGCCGGAACTGGGAAGCGGGGAGGGGTATCTGGACAAAGGACGGACGCTGGGGGAGAGGGTGTTTGGCTGAGGGAAGTGATGACCCGCCGGAAGGCGGGTTAGTCGAAGGTCCAGTAATAACATCAGGTTTCTGCAGTGTGCATAATGAATTTTCCCCACCTGAGAAAGCGATTGGTTATGCCTTTATCAAAAAATAACCCGAACATTCACGACCTGCTGGATTTGTTCGTCTCTACTGATGAGAATCAGCCTATCGATGGCAGCCCCGCCGAAAGTGTACTATTTGAACAGCGAATTTTCGTAGATGATCCAGTTAAGTATCAGGCATGTATCGATCGTCTGAATAGGCCACCTGCGCCCAATGCAGCGTTGTGTAAAATCATGATGGCGTCAGATCTATGGGAGGATAAAAAATGATCTCTGCATGTGGTCACTTACCGTTGGTTATCGGCGTAACATTTTTCATGGCACCTAAGGATGAATAATTGATCCGGGTGATTTCTACTTCATAAACTGACCAACTGCATCAAACAGCGTGTCCCATAACTGAACGTCGGGATCTTTTAATACAACCCATCGCCGAAGCCCTGATAGATAACGACGATCTCCAGGTTGAAAAAGCGCTTTATAGCAGGCTCCGTTCCTGCCTGAACCTGCCCGGACCCATCTTGCTGGAGCCCATTCCTGCTCATCTTGTTGCCAGCCTGACGGCCGATGTTCGCCCTGAAAGCGCCCCCGTTTCGAACCTGAACGCACCGGGCTTTGCCGCTACTGCCAGGCGCTGACCAACGTGTTCGCAGGGAAGGGCATCTCGCAGATGTTAAGAAAGAGATACGAGGCTTGCTGTATGACCTGGTGATGTTCTTTGCGGCGGGAATGAAAGCCCCGCGCTGGCTGCGTACGGCCGGGGGAGTGACGCTGTTCAGAGTAAAAAACTGCCGCCCACATTGCAGGCGGCACGGATTATCAGAACAATACCGAGTAATTCAGGCCAAAGGTACGGCCACGACCTTTGTAGGTATAGAGGTTCTCAGCACCGTAGGTGGGGCTGTAGAGGCCCGGTGCGCGCTGTCCCCAGGCGGTGGTGTAATCTTCATCCAGCAGGTTTTCCACACTGAAGCTCAGCTTGCCCACCGGCAGCAGGTAGCTGCCTAACAGATCGACAGTGTTATAGCCGTCAATGTGCTTACCGGCTTCGTCAGAGAGGTCAAACGTCTGCGTGCTTTGCAGGCGCAGCGTCCAGTCGCCCGGAGCCCAGGTTACCCAGGCGCTCATTTTTGATGGGCTGGCGCTGTCTACCGTCAGCTTTTCCCATTTCCCGTCGACGCGGGTTTGCGACCTGATGGCGTTAAAGTTCGCACCGGTACTCCACTCGCTGTCGGTAAAGAAGTAATCCACTTGACCTTCAACACCATAGATGCGGCGCTTATCATCTTCAATATTGATGGTCATGTCGGTCTTGTTGATGTTGATGGTCTTGTCAGAAAGCGAGTAATAGCCAGCAATCTGCGTGCGCAGATTATCGCCGGTGAAACGCCAGCCCAGTTCGTAGGCATCGACTTTGATGCCGTCGAGTTTCGAGTCATTGACGTTTACGCTGTTGACCAGACGATAGTGGCCATTTTGCAGCTGATAGGTACCAGATCCGTAATATTTCGCCAGATCCGGGATCTCAAACCCTTGTGAGAAGTTAAACCACAGCTGCTGACGCTCGGTCAGATGGCCCAGAATCCCGGCATTAAACAGCAGGTTGTTGTAGTCCGTTTTTCCGCCCGGCACGGCGTCTGCGGATGTCGCCTTACCCGTGGCGATGGCCTGCTGCTGACTATAACCAATGAAGTCATCGACCTTATTTTCCGTGTACTGGTAGCGCACCCCAGCGCTCAAAGTGACGGCGGAGATGTCGTAACTGCTCTGCAGGAAGGGGGCGAGGTTTGTGATGCTGTAGCCCGGATAGCGGTCAACGTTCCAGGCGTTGTCGAGCTTCATGCCGCCACTGGCCGCCGCTTTGTTGAGGTCGAAAAATTGCTGGTTGGCATCGAATTCTTCGTGTTCGGCATCGACACCCCACGTCAGGGTCAAATCCTCCAGCGGTTTGCTGTTAACAGTAAGTTTGCCGCCATAGAAGTCGGTTTTTTGCTGCGACGCGCCAATGCTGGTCACCCGGCCGCCGGCCAGGGTCGGGAAGGGGTAAAACGTCAGGCTCTCATCACGATAATAAATCTGTGCGACGAGATCCTGGCCCCAGAAATCGGTGTTGGAATATTGCAGGTTGATCAGGTGGCGCTCGGTGCCGGGGATGCGGTCAGCGTCGAGATTGTTCTTGTTGTACGCGTTGCCGGAACCGGTCACCGCCGAGAAGTTCTCGCCAAGGTACAGGCCATGCTTACCGTCGGATTCGCTTTTGTAATACTGGGTGGTGAGCTGCAGTTGCTGACGATCGTCAATGTTCAGCGTGCCGGTGCCCATCACGTCCAGACGGTCAGAATATTGCAGACCGGTCTGGGTATTATCGATGTTGACCTCGTTGCCTTTGCCGTCATACCAGCCGCCGAAGCGCTGATACGCCACCGACAGACGGCCCGACGCGTTATCGTTTCCGCCGCTGACCGCCGCCGCCACGTTTTCATCATTATCGTTATGGCTGTTGAAGCCGGTTTTGAGGCCGGTCTGAAACTCCGCTTCGGTTTCCGGCTGACCTTTTTTGGTAACGATATTGATTAAGCCGCCGGTACTCCCCCCGCCGTAGAGGGAAGTGGCACCGGAGATGACTTCGACGCGGGCAATGTTAAACGGATCGATGGCGTCCAACTGACGGCTGTCGCTGCGTGAGGAGTTTAAGCGCACGCCGTCAACCATCACCATCATCGAACGCCCGCGCATGTTCATGCCGTAGTTGGTACGCCCCTGACTGCTGACGTCCATTCCGGGAATCAGCTGAGCCAGCACCTCTTTGAACTCTTTCCCGCCCTGAACCTGCTGTTCAATTTCAGCCTGTTCAATAACCCAGGTGGTCTGCGCCATATCAGCAACGCTGTGATTCGCACGGCTGGCGGCCACCACCAGGGTCTCTTCTTTTTGTTCTTCAGCCGATGCATTTGCAGCGAGCATCATTAGTAAACAAGGGCTTAATGCCCAGGAGCAACGGGATTTCATTATTAGGATCGTCCTGATTTATCGAGGTTTCGGCGGCATGGATGCCCCGCATTACGCCAACATCACCTTCGCAGGTGATAGTAATTATCAAGATGATATGAATTATCGTTACCATGTAAATAGTTAATGTTAAAAAATGTTAATGCAATACCATGATTTTTATGTGGTTTTTGGATGGGCAGGGTATCTCTGATTTTCTGTCACCGATCGCTAACTCTTAGGCTGATACAGAAGTGTTCGAGTAACGCTTAATCCGCTATTTGGATATTTTATATATCTAAAGATATGTATGTTGAATATTGATTCATAAATCCTATTGTTAACTTGTTATTGATCGTTAAAATCGATCTATGGTTGGTTTATGTGACTATCTTCACAAAATTAAGCGAGCTTCACGCCCATATTAATAAGCAGGCAAGTTAATTATTAAAAAAGCATTTTTAACTTGCTTATGGAATGTTTCATTTACCCAGTAGAAACTTCTCCTCATGTAAATAGAGCATTGTTAGTCGATATTTTTCATATGGAAAGATGACTTATGCCTACTGAAATTAAAATTGTAGTAACTAATAAATCCTCGAAGCAAAAAGAAATTTTTTTCTTCCAGCAACTTGCAAAATATAACGGGGAGGAGAGCGTTTATTCAAATAGTATTTTGAGTACACTTCTCCCACCTTTTGCAGAATCGGGTAGAAAATACGAATTTGGGGTGAAAGAAATATATTATGCTGGTGTTGTGGAGGTGAAGGAGGAAATCAGTCCGGGTAAACCTTATGGTTTCATGACAGCAAGACAACTTGTTGATCTTACCCCTGCTGCGGGTACTGGTGAAATTAAACCAAACTGCGTTAACGTCAAAACTAATCCGTTGGGTATTGAAGTCGCCAGGATTGCTCCCTTTTAAAAAATGCCGGGTGACGACGGCGGAACTGGCGGAAACGACATTGCCCGCGTCGCGGATTCTGGTGATTGAAAATGAACAGTGTCTGCACCAGCTCCCAGCGTTATCTAACACTATCGCGATTTTAGGGTGTGGCCTTGACGTGCAATGGTTATCCAGCTCAGTTCTGGATGAAAAACACGTTGCCTATTGGGGGGACATGGATAGCTGGGGGCTACTGATGCTGGCGAGAGCCAGGCGCTGTCGTCCGACGCTTGATGTTCTGCTCATGAACCGTGAATTGTTTGAGCAATATGCCAGCTATAGCGCCGTTCCTGAACCGGTAAAAGCGCAGCAAGCAATACCTGATGGCTTGCTTAATGAAGAGATCGATTTTTATCGCTACTTAACCTGCTTACCGCGTGGTCGTCTGGAGCAGGAATTTTTGCCTGCGGGGCTAGTTGAAGAGGCGCTGGTCAGGTGGGGAAAAGAGAACTAAGGAGATCATGCTGGCTGCGGGGGCAGTTTACGCGGTATTTTCTCATGGTTGTCGCAAAAATCGGTGCAGAAATGGATAATGGTTTCGTTATGTGTGGAGTCAGGTCCACACATAACGGTCTGAGGTCCACATATAGTGGATGGAACTCCACACATAACGGTCTGAGGTCCACATATCACGGTCAGAACTCCACACATAACGATTCCATAATGCATGATGCAGAAAAAACCCCATCCCCCTTTGTGTTGAATATCTTCCAAACATACATTTGATATGTTTGAACAATGATTTTTGAGATAATTAAAATTGGTGTATTTTCTAATTGATAGATTCTATTAGTATTTTTGCTATACTTTTGAGATATCGTCATGCACCAGTTGAGATAACTAAACATTATGGCTCAATTTAATCACTTTGAACTCTCGCTTCTGAACCCCAGCTTTGACTCCCCTTTGGTCGACGCGCTGACGGAACTAGAGATCCTCCGGCATCTGCGGCTGGAAACCGACGTTCATCCCATCCTTTTTGCGCAGATGAAGGCCGTTTTCCACATGCTGGAGAGCCTTGGCTCTGCAAGGATTGAAGGAAACCACACTACACTTGCTGACTATGTTGAAAGCAAAGTGGAAGGAACACAAAGTTCGACGGACCAGCTCAAAGAAATTAACAACATTGAAGCCGCGATGGAGTTCATCGATGAATATCTGAGCAATGGCGATGACATAACGGAATATTTTATCCGCGAGTTGCATAGTCTGGCGGTCGCCGGGCTGCAACAGGAAGGCGACAGAACGCCCGGTGCATATCGGCAACATAACGTCAGCATTGCTCAGTCTGACCATTTACCGCCGGACCACATCCGCGTTCCTGATTATATGGCGGAACTGACCGCCTTTATTAACCGTGCCGATAAGCCAAAGTACGATCTGATGAAGATTGCTCTGGTACATCATCGCTTTGGCTGGATACATCCTTTTGGCAACGGTAATGGCAGAACCGTCAGATTGCTGACCTACGCGTTGCTTATAAAGTATGGTTTTAATGTTCAGGCAGGTGGTCGGGTTCTCAATCCGACAGCGGTATTCTGTAACGATCGTGAACGCTATTACGCCATGCTTTCGTTAGCCGATAAGGGAACAGAGCAGGGGCTGGAAGAATGGTGTTTATATGTGCTTTCAGGGATCTCCTCTGAGCTGAAGAAAGTCGATCAACTGACAAATCACGCTTTCCTGAGCGAAAAAATTCTGTATCCGGCTATCGATTTTTCGTCGGAGAGGGGGCTGATAAATCCGCTGGAATCGAAGGTTCTGAAACGTTCTGTTGAGTTAGGAACGATAAAAGCGGGCGACCTACGCGCTGTTTTACCGGACCTGAAGCCGACGCAGGTGACTTATCAGCTTGGTAAGCTGATTGAGCGGGGACTGCTCCAGCCAGTAGAAGAAGGGGCGCGTACCTATACGGCGAAGTTTTCTAATTCGTATCTGATTCGTGGGGTGATTAAGGTTCTTCGGGAAGAAGGGTTTATTCCTGATTTGTGATGTCAAAATATCATTGACTGACAATTTAAGTTTAAGAGCAGACTAAATAGCTGCGCCTAATACCGCTACACTTTTGCCAGCCCATGTTTGCCTCCTGGGAATGGGCTGACGGTTTCCATAAAATGATGAACCTTTTTCAGTAGTTGCCACATTGAACGGCACTGATGATTGCGTGTTATCGTGTCATGAAGCGCCTGCCATAGCTGTTCAACATGATTTACCCATGGCGAGTACACTGGCTGATAAATCAACCTGAACTTCGGATTCTGCTTCAGCCAGCGCGGTGTTTCCCGGCTTTTGTGGATAATATAGTTGTCCACGATGAGCGTTATCGTTTTTGCCCGTCGGTATGTCGCTTTCAGATGCTTTAACAGACTGATAAATAATGCTGAACTTTTACTGTTTCCACCCACATAACTGACTTTACCTGTTCCGCTATGCAGCGCGCCAGCCAGATAATATTTTTCATTCTGTCCCGGCGTGACCACACGTTTTTGCTGTCCGCGTAGCTGCCAGTCCGCACCAATTTTGGGATTAAGATGGATATCCACTTCATCTTCATAAAAGACCGGATGCTCTGCGCTGTATTCGTCCAGGGCTTTATGGATTGCCGCCATCTTTTCATCTTTATGCGGGTCACGGATACGCAGGGTTGGCGCAGCCCTGCGCCACACAAGTCCCGCTGAAGGCAACCAGCGACGTACAGTTCCTGCATGTAACTGGCATCCGGTTATCTCGTTGATTTTTATTGCCAGCAGTTCTGTACTCCAGCGTGAACGCTGGTAGCCAAAATCGCCGGGAGCATGTTTTACCAGCTCACGTAATAACGTGCAGATATGCTCAAACGGCCAGCGACGGGTTCGTCCGGCAGGTAATTATTTCAGCCCTTCAACACCCGACAGCGTGAACCAGTTAATCCAGCGTCCGACGGAGGAACGGGCGCAGCAGAGAGTTCTTGCAACATCGCTGACGCGGTCGCCCCGATGCAGCATCAGCATGGCCGTCAGCCTGCGGGCATAATTTTTATCGTGCGTTTTATGGATTGCTTTCTGCATCAGGCGTCGTTCGTCACGGGGAATTGGTGCTATGATCGGCATCGCTCAGTCCGGTTGGTGATTTGTTTTGATTTGGCGATTGATCAGATCGCACAATCCGGGCTGAGTTCCCTCAAAGTGATCTACTATTCCGCGCAGCTATTTAGGAATGCATATTCGGTATATTAGATAAAGTATTTTTGATATTCATGCTGCTGTCCTTATCCTAATAGTCAGATCATGAGAGTTGTTTATCTGGAAGCTTATTTTAGTTGAGAGAAATATCGACAGATGTTTATATCTCCCTATAAGTAGACGATATTATGTCATGGGCATAAATATCCAGCTTCACGAAGCCAATGTGAATCCTGTTTGACTGTTGAACAACAGTCGGGGATGTATGGGATAATTTCAGCTTGCTTTTTTTCTATCGCATACAAGCAAATATAGCCATCTTTTTTCCCTGATGCTGTCACTGTGGGATCAGCCCCGTTTTTGAGTAGAAATATTGAGAATTCAATATTATTTTTCCAGAGAGCAGTAACTAATGCAGTATCTGTAGGGGCGTGTGCAGTTGCATTAATATCTGCGCCATGTGAGATCAAAAAGTTTGCTATTTCTCTGTGTTTTTCTGTTCCATAGTATGCGGCAACGATTAATGGTGTTTCCTTATATTCTCCAATGGCACTATTGACGTCTGCTTTAGTGGTGCTGACCAAAAAATGGACTGCTTCAGTGTTGGCTCTTCCTACAGCTAAACTTAAGGCCTCATTCCTGTCTGGTAACGTAATTGTTTTGCATTGCTTAACATCATTTAAATTACATTGCGTACTGTTTAGGCATTTTTCACAAAAAAACCATCTGTTTTTTAATTCACGTATCGTTGATGGAAAACTGGCTACAGAACTCAAAGAAAAATTTCTTTTATATTCATATGAATCACACGAACATATGATTGCTGGTAATAAAAAAAATAGTAATAATCTCACTTTATTTAAAATTATCATTACTTCCCTCTCATTTTTGCATCTTCTTGTGCAGCAAGATATGCATCGCCACCAAGTTGTTCCACTGCGAGTTGATAGATACCAGCAGCAGCATAACAATTAGATAATGTATCCTCAAGGCCGGGAATGTCTTTCAAACTTTTATTACATGCTAAAACTATATTTTTTCCTAATTGGGTGTCGCAATATGCTTTATTACTTTCTAACGTACCATAACATATATCATGGGTTCTACAGGCTGGCATAAAGTCAGCACCAAATAAACTATCAGGAACATACCAGTCTGAATCTTTATCACCACAGCCATAACCCCAAGGATTACCATCAGGACGCATCGATACTGGTTTTGCGGCTTCAAAATATTCTGCCATTGATTTTGTTAATTCAGATTGAATACCCGGGGAATTTACAAATGGCCCTAATGCGTTTTGTATATCCAGACCAAGTGAATCAATTTTTTCAATTGGATTTAATGGATATATATATTGATTCCATTCTCCACGCCATCCAATCGGATCCTGAGTAATATACCTCCCCTGCAACGGCTCGAGATACCGGTGACGATTATAGTACAGCCCCGTCTCTTTATCCCACTGTTGTCCTGGCAGCCGGATAAGCTGTTGCAGATGATGCGGATTATCCTCACGCAGCATATTTCCCCACTCGTCATACTCTGCGCTCCACGCGATATTGCCGTCCGTATTAATCAGCGCCAGTGGCAGTCCCCGGTGGTCGCAGTGGTACAGGTGGATTGTCCGCTGCGGCGTGTACTCCGGCTCCACCTGATTTTTCATCTGCTCCACGGTCAGCCCGCACATCGCCAGCCATTGCTGATTTTGTTCGCTTATCTGATTTGTTTTCAGTTCCTGCTCCAGATTATCCAGCATTGCCACCAGCTCCGGCGCAAACGCCATCCCCGCGTCCTGCTGCAGTTTCTCCGCCAGCGTGCGACGGACGGTTCTGCTCAGCTCTGGTGTTGCCGTTTCAATGCGGATTAACGGTGTAAAGCTCCCTGGCTGGTACACCGTCTGGATGCGGGTAGTGCCCGTCTGCGTGGTGGTCAGGCGGTCGCCATCCCAGCCGTACCAGGTCACTTCCGGCTCGGGATCCAGCCACAGATAACTGTCCCCGTTTGAGTCATGCTCCGTCCGGCTTTTCCATACCCGTTTACCAATACGGCGGCCCAGCGGATCATAGGCATAGCGACTCTCCGTCAGGGTGTCTCCCTGCTGCATCAGGCGGTAATGCGTGAGTCGGTGCTGGCCATCATAGCTGTAGTGATGCGTATAGCTGCCGCCATTCCTGACACGTCGCTCATCCTTTTCCGTCAGCCTGCCGTGTTGGTCGTGGTGGTAAAAGTAGTCTGTGTCCAGGGCGATGCGGTTGTCGCGCCAGACCTCCGACAGCATCGGGTATTTATCCCGCTCTGCTATCCGGTTGCCCGCCGGGTCGGTGAGTGCCCACTGCGTAAGCTCATGGTGTGGAGATTTGATGTGCGTGCTGACCAGCCGTCCGGCGTCGCTGTACTGATAATCGCGCTGTTCATGCGGGCCGTTGATTCGGATAAGCTGCCCGGCTTCGTTCCAGGTATAGTCGCGGTTAAGCTGCGGTTTGTTAAAGTGGTAACTCTCTGGTTGCCCGGCGACAGCGTATGCTGTGGTTCTTTCATACTGACCAAAGCTGAGCAGCGTTTCACGGTGCAGGCGGTCGCGGATGAAATCAACCAGCGGTTCGTCACCGAGCTTCATTCCGGCAATATAGCCGGAGCCGTAGGTGAGCCATTCCACCGGCGACAGTTGGTCGGGTGTGGTGATGGTCGCCAGTCCCTTATCGCTGTAGTCCTGCTTTGTTTCATGCTGCCACAGCAGTTCACCGGTTTCCGGGTGATGTACCGTCTGGCGCTCGCTGATGAGGCGGCCCCGGTTATCATGACCGTAATGCACGGCGACGCGCCGTCCGTCACTGAGGTGGCTGATGTCTGTCAGCCAGCCACGTTCGTTGTAGAACCACTGTTCTGCCGGTTCGTCGTTCACGGTTCTGTATGTCAGCCGGTCAGATTCATCGTAATGCCACGCCGTGACAAGGCTTTCATCCTCGCTGCGCACAAGCTGTCCGGTCGCGCTGTAACGGTAACGCTTCACCCTGCCGTCAAAACCGGTTTCCTGCGTCAGCCTGTCCAGCACATCGTAAGTGAATGCCGTATGGCTGCCGTTTTCACTGGTGAGTTGCGTCACCCGGCCTGCGGCGTCGTATTCCATCCGGCGCGTCAGGCCGCCTTGCGTGGTGCTGATAGCGTTGCCCCGGTTATCGTGGGTGGTTTCGCTGCGGCTACCGTCAGGAAAAATGACTGCCGCCAGGTCGCCCGCCACATTGTATTCGTAACGGGTTTCCTGCTCTGCGGTATTCCGCTGGCCGACCAGCCTGCCACGGTTATCATAAGCGCGGTACAGGCTGATACCTTCCTCCTGGTGTGTGGCTGTCAGTTGCCCGAAACGGTCGTATTCATAACGGGTTTCATAGCCAGAGCAGTCGGTGAAGGTCAGCAACTGCCCGTAGCGGCTCCACACCATCTGTTTTTTGCTGCCAGTGGCGTCTTCGGTAGCGCAGGGATGTTCACTGCGCGAGTCAGCATAAAAGTAACGGGTTGTACCGCCGTTGCGCGTCGTTTCGGCAATCAGTCTGCCCAGGTCATCGTATTCCTGCCGGGTTTTCAGCCCGTCCGGGTACAGCGTGCTGGTCAGCTGGCGCTGGCTGTTGTGGTAAAGTTCGGTGCGCCTGCCGTCCGGTGTGATAATTTCTTTCAGCAGGCCGGAGCCGGGACTCAGGCGATATTCCGTTTTACGGCCCGCCGCATCTGTCTGCGCAATAAGCCTGCCTGCGGGGTCATATTCGCTTTGCGTGACACTGCCGTCTGCGCGCTCCAGCTTCACCACCCGCTTCAGTCCACCGTCACCTTCAGTGTGCAGCACTTCACGGCGGTTCAGACTGTCGGTGATGGTGATACTGTTTTTTTTGTATGCATAGGTGTAGCTTAAGCCTGCCGGGTTGTGCTGCGCTGTCACCCGACCTGTGGCATCATAGTGATATGTAGTCTGCGGACGCCCGGTGTGGTGGTGCGCCACCATTCGCCCCGGATGTTTTGCGTCATAAACAAAATCACGCACCACGGTATTGCTGCGGTCGTATACCGCCACCAGTTCGCCACGCGGGGAGTAGGTATAACGCGCCAGCGGTGCAGCAGGCAAATTATCCGGGTATGCCGGGTCACGGGTAAGCCACACTTCTGCCAGGCGAACACCGTCATCTGCGCCGTACTCCGTGGCAGGCAGCACCTCCGGCACCGGGGGCTGTTTTGCGGATGCGGCCTGTTTGCGGACCTGCTCTGCCCGCTGTGCCTGGGTGGTCAGCACCAGCCGGAAGCGGCGACCTGCGCCATCTGTCACCCCGTTGATATCTCCGGCAAAATCGCCTGACACATCCCGGTGAAATGCCAGCGCGTGTCCGAATCTGTCGACAATCCCGGTCAGCACCCGGTACGGCGGTAGCGGGGCGGGCAGTGCTTCATCAGGTTCAGGAACGCGCTCAGACCAGCCGAGTATCCACCACGGCCCCTGTACGCTGTTGGTGGCGAAGTAAATATGTGGACTGGCGCGGAGCGATTCGGGCAGTGACTGCCAGAGAGTATGCAGCGGATTACTTTCATGCAGCGCCGGAACGCCGCCCCGCGCCAGCCAGAACGATTCGCTGCGGCTGAACGCCGTTTCACCGGGAAGCAACGGGTCAAAGTGAATGCTGCGCCCGCCATTGTCATTGAGTATCAGTTCATCTTCACGAATCTGTAAGCGGATATCAAAAGGCGCTTTCCAGCCGGGGCCAAAGATACCCACCGGCGCAGGCGTTTTCGTCCGGTAACTGCTGTAAGAACGAGAGAGCACAAACGGCATCGGGCCGGGCAGGGCAAAATCCGTTTCGCCGGGCTGCACTTTCGCCCCCAGCAATGGGTTGACCGGGTTGCCGGAGGTCATGCCACCGGGGCATACTGAACAGGCGACACCGGTGGGCGCGCCAATCATTACACCCGCCGACCCCTGGATTATCGGGCCACCCTTCAAGGTGCCGTCGCCCTGACGCGCCGCCGGTTTTCCGCTCATATTCCCGTCCTTTTATAAATTTTTATTTTCCTTTAACATACTGCCCTGTTGCTGCGGTGACATTGCTCAGTACTGCCGCATATCCGGCGGCTGGCTGCTGTCTTCCTCCGGTGCTTTCGGCGGATCTTCCGCTACGCCGCAATTCCAGTTAATCATCAGCGCATCGCCGCTGAGGGTCTGGACGCCCTGGAGGTTAATGGCGGTGCCGTTAAGGAATATTTTTCCGTCCTGCGTCAGCACCAGCCGTGCCTGCCCGCAGCGCAGTTCCAGATGTTCCCCGGCGGAATAGACCGCCACCTTTCCTGTGTTTTCGGTTTTGCTTTTGCCCACCGTGAAGGTGACGTTTTCCCCCACGCTGACGTCATAGCCTTTGCCAACCAGCAGGGATTTATAAATACCGACCTGCGAGGACTGCGTCAGCGCCACCGAGGTATTCATCACGCCGCCCACCGTGGTCTGGTACGCCACCCCGACCGTCAGCGCCCGCGCCACGCCCACCGTTTCTGCCTGATTCTGGCCGACGGTAATGCTCTGGTTCTGGCCCACGGTCTCTTTCTGATTCTGTACCACCGTCTGTATCTGGTTCTGCTTCACGGTGATGAGCTGATTGCCGCCGATGGTTTCGCGGTGGTTTGCCGTCACATCGGTGGTGCGGTTATTCAGCACATCGGTATCCATATCCTTCTGCGCATGGATATAAACCTGCTCCTGCCCCGTCGCATCCTCAAAGCGCAGCTCATTAAAACCATCCCCTTTGTAGGTTTTTGAGCGGATGGTCATCTGCGTCTTCGTTCCCGGCAGACTGCCGGGAGAGCGGTTGTCCTGGTGATAGGTGCGTCCCATGATGATGGGCTGGTCAGGGTCACCATTGAGGAAGTCCACGATAACCTCCTGACCCACGCGCGGAATGGCGAGATTGCCGAATCCGGCACCTGCCCATGCCTGCGATACCCGCACCCAGCAGGAGCTGTCCTCATTCCCCGGACAGTAACGGTCCCAGTGAAACCGCACCCGCACCCGGCCATGCTCATCGCAGAAGATTTCCTCTCCCGGCGGCCCCATCACAATTGCGCTCTGCGGACCATCCACCTTCGGTTTCAGCAGGGGCTGCGGTCGCCAGGTCCGGTCAGTGGGGATAACCTCAAACTGGTTATCCAGCGTGGTGCCCGGCCCCTGACTGCCTTTCAGCGCCTGCGGCTGTTTGCCCGTCAGAACGCTGCTGACAACCTGCCATTGCCGGTTAAGCTCTCTGACCGGATGCCCGGTAAGCGTAAAAATGACGCCCGGCCATAATGTCGGTGAATTGCTGACGCAGGAGGCTGTCTCCGCATTGTTGCGCCAGCCCTCCATCTGATAGCGGGCGAAATCCTGCCCATGTTGCTCATCCTTAAATCGTCCCGGATAATCGAAAACTTCATACTGCGTGCGCTGGCCGTTAAGGTGCTCGCCATCGCGTCCGTAATACGCCGGCCATCCCGGCACCTTAAAGGTGTAGTCCTTGGTTTCCACCGAAGAGGGGCGTATCTGCGCCTGGTAACTGAATGTACTGACAGTCAGGGGCAAAAGAGTGGTCGCGGGGTTGGGGTTAAAGGGGATTTCATCCGTGCGGGACAGCCCGGCCATGTCATCGCACAACGTTAATGTTTGCGTGTCGGCAACGTGCCGGTCAAAAAAGAAAATCCCTTCCTCCGACCACAGGCGGATGAGAAACGCCAGGTCGGTCTCGCCATACTGCACGCAAAATTCCCGCGCCGGGTGATCTTCATAAAACAGCGATTCCCAGCCTGTGATACCGTTTTCTTCCAGCAGCGTGGTGGAAATGGTCTGAATATCCTGCTGCTGGAAGATACGGAAATTTTGTCGCAGCCCGGCGCGCCACAGGGGAGGGTTGATGGTCAGGCTGTAGCACATCTGCCAGCCGTTGTACTCTTTCATCCCGAAGCGGGTGACAATGCCGCTGATATGGCGCTGTGGTGTATCTCCCTGCCAGACAGTCAGGGTGGCGTTCTTTTCCAGTACGTTTTCCGCTGCCTGTCCGAAAGCGTCACTGGCGACTTCAATGTCCAGAGTAAACGGGGATGAATAACGCTGTTTCAGCAGAAAGCTCACCACGGCGAAGGTTTTTGACCCCAGACCATCCACGTCCAGTGTGAAACGTAAACCTGTCGACATAAGTGCCTCCCTGAATCAATAAAACGGGGCATTTCCGCAGGCATCGCAACAGGCGTTATCTGGTCTTCTGACTTATCTGCGAATAACCGGGGAAATGATTAGCATCACTGATAAATAATGTCCCATTTAAAAACGACTCCCTGTCCTGTTTTATGATTTCTGTCAATGAATGGTGAATTGTGTTTTATTTTTATTAAAAATGTATTTTATATTTATATCCGTCACATGAATATATGGCCTGTATTATTTTACATCCGGTGAGCTACTGAAATGCTGTCGGGCAGTGGGGAGCATCTTGCCTGCGTTTCTGCCCCCTTGTCGGCGTTCATCAATCGCCGTATCTTTTACTGGCATCTGCAAAATCAGGTGCCGGGATTGGAACCCTGAATGACTTCACTGACGACACGAGGCGCGTCTGCGCTTTTTTTGTGTCGTGCGCTTTGCTACATATCAATGGTGGGGCCGGGCGGGGGCATCGTAAGATGCGCCAGTGTCAGTGAGGCTGGTAGTTCCAACCCTGTCCGGTTCCACCACCCATGAGATTGGAACCTCTGGTGGTGGGCGTAACTCGCTACTCACTGGAGGCTGCCTTACGGCGACAATCCTCAGCCCGACACACCCGTTACTTTCCATCCCTTTCAGCGCCGACACCGATTTTACCGTCCTCGCCACCCCCTGCGACAAACTCGCGCTTGCCCTGGCGGAATGCAACGATCCGGCACTGCGCATGGCATTCTGCGGACGACTGGCCGCTGCGCTCACCCTGCTGAGACCGGGATTATTCGATCCGATCCCACCGCACCACAAAGCGTTCCCTGCAAAATGAGATGGCGGCGGTGCGCTGTATCCTGAAACAGGCCGGGCGTGCAAAACTGGCAGACGGTGACCGGATAAACAACCATTCACTGGGGTTGTCCGGCGCATCCCGTAGCGGTACGAAACGGGCCATCACGCCGGAGCATTACCGACAGGGGCTGGAAACCGCCAGAGTCAGAGAGCCGGGGCTGGCGGCAACGCTGGAACTTGCAAGGCTGATGGGATTACGCTCGCAGGAAGCGGTACAGAGTGCGCAGTCATTAAGAACGTGGAAACAGTCGCTGGAGCGGGAGGAGTCCCGGCTGACTGTGGTATTCGGCACCAAAGACGGCCGTCCGCGTGAAACCGTTATTCTTGATGCTATAGCTGTCAGAAAAGCGCTGGATAATGCGCTGGCGGTGGCAGAAGATCGCCACGGCAGGCTGATCGATAAGCCTGACCTGAAAAGCGCGATGAAATACTGCCACAGCCAGGCGTCGGGTCTTGACTTAACTGGCGCCTATTCCCCACACTCGTTGCGTTATGCGTGGGCGCAGGATGCCATTCGTCATTACCTGGCGCAGGGATTCAGCGAGAAGGAAGCGCTGGCGTTGACGGCAATGGATTTGGGCCACGGCGATGGGCGCGGACGGTATGTGGCGCAGGTTTACGGGCGACAGGAAAAGACTGGTTGATAGCTACTACCTTGAAAAATTGAATTATTGATTGGTTTTCATACAAAAAATTTTGAGGACAAAATTTTTTGTATGCTTTCCGATTAATCACCGGGATATTAAATACAAAACCTTTTAATACAGAAACGCAGATCCGACTCAATCAGGATCAGCGTTTTCATTTTCAACAAATTATATTGCCGCTGACTCAGGCCGCCTTATGCTGTCGCGCATAAATATACGGCGCAACGTACCCTTCGCGGCTCACGTCGAGATAATTCGACCACCACTCCATCATCTCCATACGGCTTCCAGATGCTCCGCCTTATGCACATCGCACGCCGTTGCGCTCTTTGTGGCTCATCTGGCGCTCGATGGCGTCCTGCGACCACAGTGCGGACTCGTTCAGGGCGCTACAGGCCATTGTTCTGAAACCATGACCGCAAACCTCGGTTTTGGTGTCGTAGCCAATCACCCGTAGCGCTTTGTTGATGGTGTTTTCACTCATCGGCTTGTTCATCGAATGCGCACCCGCAAAGACAAATACCGACTCTCCAGTAATTTCCTTTATCTGCTCCAGCAGAGCGACGGCCTGTGCGGATAACGGCACCAGATGCTCATCTTTCATCTTTGCGCCACGCGATGAAAATCTCACGCCCTTAACCGCTTCCCGCTGTGCTGGCACCGTCCAGATATGGGCTTTCAGGTTGAACTCATCCCAGTGGGCGAGGCGCAGCTCACTGGAGCGCAGAAAGACGTGCAGGCTCAGCTCCAGCGCCAGATGGCGGGTTTCAATTTTGGCGATATCCATCGTGCCAATATCGGGAAAGACGTAGCGATGAAGACAGGTGAGGATGTTATCGGCGTGGCCTTCCGACCAGAGCTTAAGGCAACTGGTGTGCCACGCGGTGGCGATAAAGGTAAACGTGCGGGATGTACCCACGGCGGCGTTATCCGCCTTGCGGATCTGCGAAGGACAAATACCGGACGCCAGCAGCTTACGCGCTGCATCGCGTTTTTCGCGGGCTTCCGCCAGCGTCACCAGAGGATAAGCGCCAAAGGCTAGACAATTTTCTTTGTCATCGAAGCGATAGCGGAAATACCATAACTTAGCGCCGCTGGTGGATACCGTCAGGTACAGACCTCGTGAATCGGTGATTTTGTAGGACTTTGCGAGGGGGTTCGCGGCGCGAATTTTACTGTCAGTTAGCATGAGGGTCTCTCCGTTCATCGAACTGAATGAACCCTCAATCTGACTCACAATTTTCCGGATACACAGGGATAAATCAAAACGTATCCGGAAAGATTTTTACGCTAACTAATTGAATTGCATACACATAGGAATTCATAAGGAAGCATAAAAAAGGAAAGGTGGTGCCCGGGCTCGGACTAACGCCGCAGGCGTTGAACAGCGCGCTTGTCGCGCTGGCCCCAAAGGGGTGAGCCGCGTGCGGCGAATAATCGAACGAAGTTCGATGGAGAGTCCACATCTCTAAAAGCAAAAACCCAGCCATAGGCTGGGTTCTCTGAATAAGTGGTGCCCGGACTCGGAATCGAACCAAGGACACGGGGATTTTCAATCCCCTGCTCTACCGACTGAGCTATCCGGGCAACGGCGGGCATTAAAACCGATTCGCCTCGCCTCGTCAACGAAATTTCTTCAAATCGTTGCAGACTGCACAATCTATCACCAGAAAAGAGGAGATGCACGTATCTTCAGGCAAAAAAGGCGGTCCACAGGGCGGAAAGCGGCATGGCCAGAACGAGGGCAGGCAGCATGTTCGCTACTGCAAACATCTTGATGCCACAAATTCTTAAGCCCGTAGCTAACAGGAGCACACCGCCCACGGCGGTAAAATCGCCCATCATCGCAGGCGTGGTTAACGGCATAATCAGCGTGGCGCTGTAAGCGAGGGTGAGCTGAATCGCCAGCATTGGCACGCTGATCGCGGCGACGGCAATGCCCAGCGAGGTGGCAAAAATTAATGCAGTAAAGAAATCGAGAAAGGCTTTTGCAATGAGGATACTGTTATCCCCGGTCATGCCTTCACGCATCGCGCCGAAGATACCGGTCCGCTCGCACAAAACAGAATAATGATCGCCACCAGACTCTGAATAAACGCCTCATGCCCAGTGAGGGCGTGTTCACCGCCACGACGCTTTTGCAGCACGTTGCGCAGGCCATTTACGCTACCGCTGATGCCGCGCTCCACGTAGCAGAGTTCACCAATTAGCGTGCCGACAAGAGTAGAGAGCACCATCACGGGGAGATTGACGCATTTAATCACCAGCAGAATGCCGATCCCCAGGGATGCGAGGCCAAAAATCGACGGCATATTGGCGCGAATACGTTCCGGCAAGCGCTGGCTAAGGACCGCCCCCAGAACGCCGCCTAAAAGAACGGCGGCAGCATTGATAAAGGGTCCAGTAAACACGTTTTTCTCCTGATACCTGGCGTGAGCAACTGCATAGTATGGCGCTGTAATGCACATTATTATGCCCGAATAATGCGGTGCTGGTGAGTATTAATCTTTTGAATATAGTTACTTATGTGAACCAATGAAAATGCGTCTGCATGAGGCTAAAGTTTGCCGTTGTCTCGTTGGTTGCAGCTGTTAATAAATGATGACATGATTGCGCGGATTTTCCTCTCAACCACACGGGACGGCCTGGGATGACGCGACTCTCCTCACTCAGACATCAGCATCGCACACCCGTGCGCATGTTCACCCGTTCAATTTTATCCCATACTTCACTCACCATGCGGTGAGGCTACCGTACGCTCACTTCAGGACAACATTAAAACCAGATCTTGTCTGATTTTACTGATGTCTGGCGGTCGGAGCGGGTTCCAGTCAGACACCTTCGTGGGGTGAGGCAAACGCTTCATCCGGGGCCTTTTTCCCCCTGTAACGGGTATGTGTGCTTATGAAAACAATGAAAATTGCCGTCAGCCGCGAGCTGATATCCACCCTGTCTACGCACCGCGAAAAGGTGACGCTGGACAGTACCGACTTCACGGATGTGGCGGCAGTCGTCATTACCCTGGCAGAGAGCCGTAGCGGTATTCTGGCGTTGCTCAAACGGACAGGCTTTAACCTGCCGGTGTTTTTATTCGACAATGAAACCGAGGCGCTGCCGGACGGGGTTACCGCGATTATTAACGGTCAGGATCAGGACTGGCTGGAGATTGAAACCGCCGCCTGCGCCTATGAAGAGGATCTGCTGCCGCCCTTTTTTGATACCCTGCGCCAGTACGTTGAGATGAAAAACGAAACCTTCGCCTGTCCGGGCCATCAGCACGGGGAATTCTTCAAGAAACACCCGGCTGGCAGGCAGTTCTACGACTTCTTCGGCGAGAATGTCTTTCGTGCCGACATGTGCAACGCCGACGTTAAGCTGGGCGACCTGCTTATCCACGAAGGCTCTGCGAAGCACGCACAGAAGTTTGCGGCAAAAGTCTTTAACGCCGATAAAACCTACTTTGTGCTGAACGGTACGTCTGCCGCCAATAAAGTGGTGACCAATGCGCTGCTGACCCGGGGCGATCTGGTGCTGTTTGACCGCAACAACCATAAATCTAATCACCACGGCGCGTTGATCCAGGCCGGAGCCACGCCGGTCTATCTGGAAGCCTCACGTAACCCGTTCGGTTTTATTGGCGGCATTGACGATCACTGCTTTGATGAGGCATACCTGCGTGAACTGATCCGCGACGTGGCGCCGGAAAAAGCCAACCAGCCGCGCCCGTTCCGCCTGGCGATTATTCAGCTCGGCACTTACGACGGCACGATTTACAACGCCCGGCAGGTGATCGACAAGATCGGCACGCTCTGCGACTACATCCTGTTTGACTCTGCCTGGGTAGGCTATGAACAGTTCATCCCGATGATGGCCGACACCTCGCCGCTGCTGCTGGATCTGAACGAAAACGATCCGGGGATCTTTGTTACCCAGTCCGTTCATAAACAGCAGGCCGGTTTCTCGCAGACGTCGCAGATCCATAAAAAGGATAACCACCTGCGTGGACAGGCCCGTTTCTGCCCGCACAAACGGCTGAATAATGCCTTTATGCTGCATGCCTCGACCAGCCCGTTCTATCCGCTCTTCGCGGCACTCGATGTGAACGCCAAAATCCATCAGGGTGAGAGCGGGCGGCGTCTGTGGGCCGAGTGTGTTGAGGTGGGCATTGAAGCCCGCAAGTCGATTATCGCCAACTGTAAAATGATCCAGCCGTTCGTGCCGCCGGAAATCGCCGGTCGCCCGTGGCAGGATCATCCAACTGAGGTGATTGCCCGTGAGCGCCGCTTCTTCAGCTTTGAGCCGGGTGCCCGCTGGCATGGTTTTGAAGGCTATGCTCAGGATCAATACTTTGTCGATCCCTGCAAGTTGCTGCTGACCACGCCTGGGATCGATGCGCAAACGGGGGAGTACACGGAATTTGGGATCCCGGCAACGATCCTGGCGAACTACCTGCGTGAGAACGGCATCGTGCCGGAAAAATGCGATCTCAATTCAATTCTGTTCCTGCTGACACCGGCCGAGAGCACGGCAAAAATGGCCCATCTGGTGGCGATGCTTGCCCAGTTTGAACGTCATATTGAAGACGACACGCCACTGGCCGCGGTGCTACCGACCATCTACAACAAGTACCCGGTACGCTATCGCGATTACACACTTCGCCAGCTTTGCCAGGAGATGCACGACCTTTACGTGAGTTTTGATGTGAAGGATCTGCAAAAAGAGATGTTCCGCAAGGCGAGCTTCCCGGCAGTGGTGGTTAACCCCCAGGACGCGCATCAGGAGTATATTCGCGGCAACGTGGATCTGGTTCGTATCAGCGAAGCGGAAGGGCGCATTGCCGCCGAAGGCGCGTTGCCCTATCCGCCGGGTGTGCTGTGCGTGGTGCCCGGCGAAGTGTGGGGGGGAGCGGTACAGCGCTACTTCCTGGCACTGGAAGAGGGCGTCAACCTCCTACCGGGCTTCTCACCGGAGTTGCAGGGGGTCTACTCCGAGACGGATGCCGACGGGATTAAGCGGTTATACGGGAACGTGCTGAAGCAGTCCTCTGCGGCCTGATGCTTTCCTCTGCGGCCTGATGCCCTCACCCCGGCCCTCTCCCACGAGGAGAGGGAGAAAAGCGGAGTGTGAGGTCTACCAGATCGCACTGAACAGTCCCCTCGCCCCTTTGGGGAGAGGGTGAGGGGGAAAACTGGGCACAATCCCTATGCACTCTCCGCCGTCCGGCGGTACATCCTTCTTGGATGCCCAATCTTGCCGTACTGCATCTCCACCGCTAAAAAGCCCGACTCCACGCCGTGCTCCAGGTAACGGCGGGCGGTGGTTTTACTTAACCCCGTCTCCACCACCACCTCATCCACCGAAAAACAGCGCTCACCGGCATCGGCAAACAGCGTCTGCACGCGAGACAAGGTGTTCTCCTCAATCCCTTTGCTGCCGTTATCCAGCTTGTAATTTTTCGCCTGTAGCTGGTAGAGCGAATCCACGTTCTGCTGGTCGACAATCTTCCACACCCGCTGCTGCTCGGTGAACTGCACAAAACGCTCCAGCGACTGGCTAAGCCGCTTCCACGACACCGGCTTGAGAATATAATCGAAGGCGCCGTTGCGAATCGCCTGACTACAGGTGTCCATGTCGCTGGCGGCGGTGATAAAAATCACCGAACAGTTAGCGCGGATAATCATCGGATCGCTAATCAGGGTGATGCCCTTGCCATCCGGCAGATAGTTATCCAGCAGCACCAGCTGTGGCTGTTTACTGGTGAGCAGCGCCTTCGCCTCTGTCAGAGACGTGGCAATGCCTACCAGCCGCAAGCGCGGATGTTTACCGATAAGTTCAGCATGGAGCTGCGCCAGCTCGTTTTCATCTTCTACTATCAGTACACCTATCTGTTCATGTCGCATAAGTCTGGTTTTCCAGCGTCGTAGCGGGGCATTGTATACACTTCATCCTTCAAACTGCCTCTTCGTTGGCTGCCTTTATTCACCCCAGTCACTTACTCATGTAAGCTCCTGGGGATTCATTCAGTTGCCGCCTTGATGCATCTTGAATGATTTTGTGTATACGTGGCCCGTTTCAGGAATAAATAAAGAGAAAATCGTGCCGCGCGGGGTGTTATCAGACACTTCGATCGTGCCGCCTGCCTGGGTGACATAGCTTGCGATCAGATAGAGGCCAATGCCATGATCGCCACTGCGCTTGGTGGTCATCCCGCGTTCAAAAATGTGATGCCGTAGATCCGGGGCGATCCCCACACCGCGATCGGCCACTTCGATGATAAGCTCGCGTTCATTTTGCAGGATCAGCACATCAACCGGATCGTGCGGCAGCGCTGCGCGTTGGGTTGCTTCGATGGCGTTATCCAGCAAATTGCCAATGATCGAGATAAGTTCGGCTTCGGCCAGTGAGTGGGCTGGTCTTGCCATCTGGCAACCAGGATCGAATGCCAGCTCAACCCCCTTTTCCCGCGCGCGGGCTGCTTTGCCCAGCAGCAAACCGCACAGCGTCGGCGAGTGAAAACGGGACGAGATAAAGTCGAGCAGCTCCTGGGCATGTTCCGACTGCGCCTGTATGTAGCGTATGGCGTCGTCATAACGCTCCATATGCAGCAGGCCGGAAAGGGTCGTCATCCGGTTAAGCTGCTCGTGGCGCATGATGCGCAGGTTATCGACGTAGCGTTTTACCTGGCTGAGCTGGGCGCTGAGGCTGTCTATCTCATTGCGATCGCGAAAGGTGATAACCCAGCCCTGTAATTTGTCTTCCAGCATGATGCGTACCCGGCTCGCGATCACCGTCACCTGATTAAAGCGGCAAATCTCATCATGAGTATCTTTTTCAAGCATCAGCTCACGGGAGAAAAAGGGGACGCCTGGGATCAATTCGGTAATCAACTGCCCGCGCAGCGCCCGCGTCGGCTGGCTCAGACTCAGCAGTTTCCTGGCGGCCTGGTTGATCACTTCAATACGCAGATTGCTGTCGATAGCGATCACCCCTTCATAAATTGACTCCATCATCGCTTTTTGCTGGCGTACCAGCAGGCCAATTTCCCGTGGCTCCAGAGAAAAGATCTGCTTTTTAATACTGCGGGTGAAGAACCACGAAAAGATAAACAGCGCCGCCAGCAGTAGTACGGCAGCAATAAAGATGTTGATCGCTTTACCAAGCGTGATGGTGTCGAGGTAGCTTGTGAGATAGCCCACCGAGACAATGCCGATGACCTGGCCTGCGTCGTTAAATATCGGTGCTTTACTGCGTAAAGAAATACCCAGTCCGCCCTTACGAATAGTCGTCAGGCTTTTCCCCTGTAACACTTCCTGATTATCCCCGCCGACCAATAATGTGCCGACTCTGTCTTGGTAAACAGAATGAAAAAGATGAATGCCTTTATTATCACCAATAACAATAAAGCTGGCATCGCTGCGCTTGACGACCTTCTGCATAAAATTAGCAATAGCCGACGTATCTTTTTCAGCAACCGACTTGCGTAAGCTTGGGATAATGGCTATTTCTTCTGCTTGTATTTTTGCCCTGACACTCATTTCCTGATAAAGCTGGCGGCCCACATCGATATAATAATAACTACCCAGTAAGATAAACAAACCGGAGAAAAAAAGAACCAGCGATATAAACAGCTTAATCTGGAACGACAGTTTCATGAGGCCACGCGCGAGCGAGAAAAACAGCAATGTAACATCTTTCAGCGCTGCGGTGGCGAGTTTACCGGAAACTTGTGATCCTTTGCACATCAGGCAGGCAGTGATACTGATAAAGAAACAGAGATTTTCTGAAAATGTTATTAAATTGTTTTTTAATATAAAGAAACCATAAAAACCACGGGAATAATTACGGCGTTAATCACATTAAAAAATAGAAACCATAAAAACCATAGATGCCATTAAAACTCTGGTTTTATTATGCGACCCCTCACATATTGTAAACGCTTGTCCCTTTACTCTTACGCTGCAAAATAACCAAGGGGCTTAATTATGAGCACAACTGATGATTCTTTTTCTATTACCTCTGAATCGCTCTCGATTCAAAAAACATCTTTAAAAGACAGATGGTGGCACATCATGGATACCTGGAAGGTCGGGATTATTCCATTGCCATTATTTGTTCTCGCTGGTGCATTGATAGCAGTTGACTGTCTGGGTGGGAAATTGCCGAGCGATATCGTGGTGATGGTCGCTACCCTCGCGTTTTTCGGCTTCGCCTGCGGCGAATTTGGCAAACGCCTGCCGATTATCGGTAAACTCGGTGCGGCGGCAATTTGCGCCACCTTTATCCCGTCCGCAATGGTCTATTATGGCCTGCTGCCCGACGTGGTAGTGGAGTCCACCACCAAATTCTACAAGTCCACCAACATTCTCTATCTCTATATCTGCTGCATTATCGTGGGCAGTATCATGAGCATGAACCGCACCACGCTGATTCAGGGCTTTCTGCGCATTTTCTTCCCGATGCTGTGCGGCGAGATTGTCGGCATGATCGTGGGAATGAGCGTCGGTATGCTGCTCGGTCTTGAACCCTTCCAGATCTTCTTCTTTATTATTCTGCCTATTATGGCCGGCGGCGTGGGTGAAGGGGCTATTCCGCTCTCCATCGGTTACGCCACTATTCTGCATATGGATCAGGGTGTTGCGCTCGGTCGCGTGTTGCCGATGGTGATGCTGGGTGGGCTGACCGCCATCATCATCTCCGGCTGCCTGAACCAGCTGGGTAAACGCTTCCCGCACCTGACTGGCGAAGGCCAGTTGATGCCTGACCAACCGAACAGCGCTGAGAAGTCAACGCCTGCACCGGCATTCAGCGGCAAAGCGGACGTCACGACCATTGCCTCCGGCGCGCTGCTGGCGGTACTGCTCTATATGCTGGGTATGCTGGGCCACAAGCTGATTGGTCTGCCTGCACCGGTTGGCATGCTGTTCATGGCGGTGCTGGTCAAGCTGGTGCACGGCGTGTCGCCGAAAATCCTTGAAGGCTCGCAGGTCGTTTACAAATTCTTCCAGACCTCCGTGACCTATCCCATCCTTTTTGCCGTTGGTGTAGCTATCACGCCGTGGCAGGAGCTGGTTCACGCTTTCACCCTGACGAACCTGCTGGTTATCGTCAGCACCGTGTCTGCCCTTGTCGCGACCGGCTTCTTCGTCGGTGAAAAAATCGGTATGCATCCGATTGATGTTGCCATCGTCTCCTGCTGTCAGAGCGGGCAGGGTGGCACCGGGGATGTTGCCATCCTCACTGCGGGTAACCGTATGAGTCTGATGCCGTTCGCGCAGATTGCCACCCGTATTGGCGGCGCAATCAATGTCTCGGTATCGCTGCTGGTCCTTGGCAACTTCCTCGTTTGATTCATGTGTTACAGGAACTGATATGAAACTCGCAAGCTTTGTCCATCAGGGGATCCGCAGTTACGGGATCGTGAAAGCGGATGGTGTGGTCGATCTGGGACGCCGTCTGGGGAGCCGTTACAGTGATTTGAAATCGCTGCTCGCCGCCGACGCGTTAAGCGAAGCCCGGCAGTTTGCCGGTGACCAGGCGGATCTGCACTTCGATGCACTGGAATTTTTACCGGTGATTGATAACCCAGGAAAAATTCTCTGCGTTGGCATGAACTACGCCGAAAAACGCAAAGAGTTTGACCAGCACAATCCGGCGCCGACGCTGTTTATCCGCTTCGCTGATTCACAAACCGGACACCAGACGCCCGTCCTCAAGCCGCGCCACTCCAGGGAGTTTGACTATGAGGGCGAGCTGGCGGTGATCATCGGCAAAAGCGGAGAAGACATCTCCCGCGACGAGGCGCTGAACTTTGTCGCAGGCTACAGCTGCTACATGGACGGTTCCGCCCGCGACTGGCAGCACACCTGGTTTACCGCCGGTAAAAACTGGCGTCAGACCGGTGCCTTTGGCCCCTGGATGGCCACGGCGGATGAGATCCCTGATCCGCATAGTCTTGCCATCCGCACCTGGCTGAATGGTCGCATGGTGCAGGAAGACAACACCGCCAGCATGATCCACAAGGTGGCAGAGCTTATCGAGTACATCAGTACCTTTACCCGCCTGAACGCTGGCGACGTGATCATTACGGGCTCTCCGGGCGGCGTGGGTAAAAAACGCACGCCTCCGCTGTTCATGCATGCCGGGGATCGCATTGAAGTGGAGATCGAAAACATCGGTCACCTCAGCAATGTGATCGCCGATGCACCCATGCAGCAAACCCTGGCGGCGGCGCACTAAGGAAGCAGGCAGCATCATGCAAACACAACTCCCCATCGATTTTCGCGTGGCAGACGTGGCAAGCGGATCGCAGCGCTTTATGCAGATCCGTTCACTGCTCGCCGACAGCGGCTTAGGTCTGGACAGCGATATCACCACCTTCGTTGAAGCCTGGTCCGGTACGCGGCTGGTGGGTTGTGCGGGTCTGACCGCTAACGTCATCAAGTGTGTGGCGGTAGATGAAGCCCTGCGTGGAGAAAATCTCAGCGCCCGGTTGCTGGCGGAAGTCGAGCACCTGGCGCTCGCCAGAGGCCATTTTCATCTGTTTCTCTGCACACGCCCCTGTAACCGGGAGCGCTTTGCGCGCAGTGGATTCTGGCCGATTGCCCAGAGCGGCAATAACGCCGTGTTAATGGAAAACACACCGTCTGGCATCAGCCGCTATTGCCGTTCGTTGCAGCGTGCGCACGTGGCTGGCGCGCGAATCGGCGCGATCGTCATGAACGCGAACCCCTTCACGCTCGGACACCGTCACCTGGTGGAACAGGCCGCTAAATCCTGTGATCACTTACACCTGTTCGTGGTGCAGGAGGATGCCTCCTTTTTCCCGTTTACCGCGCGTATGAAGATGGTGAGAGCCGGGGTGGCCCATCTGCCCAACGTCACCGTGCACGAAGGGTCGGCGTACATCATCTCCCGCGCCACCTTCCCGGCCTATTTTCTTAAAGAGAGCGGGAAAGTGCAGCAGGCATGGAGCGAGATCGATCTGCTGATTTTCCGCAACCACATTGCCCCGGCGCTGGGTATTACCCATCGCTTTATCGGATCCGAGCCGTTTTGCGATATCACCCGTCAGTACAACCAGACCATGCACAGTCTGCTGGCGGGCGCGGTAGAGGTAATTGAGATCCCGCGCATCAAAGCGACGGGCAATGCCATTTCAGCCTCGGAAGTTCGGCGTTTACTGAAAACGCAGCAGTTTTCCCGTATTCGGGAAATCGTACCGGATACCACTTTCGCGCACCTTGAAATGTACTACAGCGCGGAAGTCGCTTAAAAAACTCAGGACATAAAATATGAAAATTGTTAGGGAGGCGCTGGCCGGGACCCTGGAATCCAGCGACCTGATGGTGAAAATAGCCCCCGCCGAAGGGGAGCTGGACATCGTCATCCACAGTGAAGTGATTAAGCAGTTCGGCGACCAGATTCGTGAGGTGGTGGTCACCACGCTGCGTAATCTGGACGTCCACCAGGGAGTGGTAATTATCGAAGATAAAGGTGCGCTGGACTGCGTTATCCGTGCCCGTCTGCAAAGCGCTCTTCTGCGTGCCAGCGACAGTGACCAGATCAACTGGGAGAAACTGCTATGAAAAAACTTCGTCGTAGTATGCTGTTCCTCCCCGGTGCCAATGCCGCCATGCTCTCCACGGCGTTTATCTACCGCCCGGACTCGATTATGTTCGACCTGGAAGATGCGGTAGCCCTGCGTGAGAAAGACACTGCCCGTGTGCTGGTATTCCACGCCCTGCAACACCCGATGTACAAAGATATCGAAACCGTGGTGCGCATTAACCCGCTCAATACCCCGTTTGGCCTGCAAGATCTGGAAGCCGTGGTACGCGCCGGGGTGGACGTGGTGCGTCTGCCGAAGACCGATACGCCGGACGATATCTACGAACTGGAACGCCACCTGGAACGCATCGAACTGGAATGTGGCCGTGAAATCGGCTCCACGCGTGTGATGGCGGCTATCGAGTCGGCAATTGGCGTGATCAATGCGGTGGCCATTGCCCGTAGCTCTCAGCGTCTGATCGGCATTGCGCTGGCGGCATTCGACTATGTGATGGACATGCAGACCGAACGCGGTGACGGCACTGAGCTGTTCTACGCCCGTTGTGCCGTACTGCATGCCGCGCGCGCCGCAGGCATCGATGCCTTTGACGTGGTGTGGTCAGATTTGAACGACGAAGCGGGCTTCCTGCGAGAGGTCGAGCTGATCCGCAAAATGGGCTTCAACGGTAAATCCTTGATCAACCCCCGACAGATCGATCTGCTGCACAATGCCTATGCGCCTACCCAGCAGGAAGTCGATCACGCGAAACGCGTGATCGAAGCGGCACAGGAGGGCGAACGTAACGGGCTTGGCGTGGTCTCCCTGAACGGCAAAATGATCGACGGCCCTATCATTAACCACGCGCAGGTTGTACTCGAACGTGCCGCCGCGTCCGGCGTGCGTCGGTAAGGACAGAACAATGAATCAGACAGAGCTTCTCCACGTTAATTTTCCGCACCTGCGCGACTTAAAACCCTTTGATACGGCCCACACGGCGACGCCGTGGCTTGCGGATGTTGAGAGTAAACATCACCGTAAACTGTGCGCCACGCTCGAAGAGGCCATTGCCCGTAGCGGCCTGAAGGATGGGATGACCATTTCGTTCCATCATGCGTTTCGTGAAGGCGACCGGGTGATTAACACGGTCGTGGCGACCCTGGCGCGCCTGGGTTTTAAACACCTGACCCTGGCCTCCAGTTCGCTGATGACCTGCAACGACAGCCTGATTGAGCATATTCAGAATGGCGTAATTAGCCGGATTTATACCTCCGGGATGCGCGGCAAGCTGGCCGACGCTATCTCTCACGGCCTGATGCAAGAGCCGGTGCAAATTCACTCTCACGGCGGTCGCGTTAAGCTATTGCAGGACGGTGAGCTGAACATTGACGTCGCATTTCTCGGGGTGCCGTGCAGCGATGAGTTTGGCAACGCCAACGGCACGCACGGCAAATCCGCCTGCGGGTCGCTGGGGTATGCGATGGTGGATGCGCAGTTCGCCCGCAACGTGGTACTGCTGACCGAAGAGCTGGTGCCGTTCCCCAACATGCCGGCAAGCCTGGTGCAGGATCAGGTAGACTACATCGTGCAGGTAGAGAGCGTGGGCGACCCGGCGAAAATCAGCGTTGGCGCGGCCCGTGTCACCAGCAATCCGCGTGAACTGATGATAGCCCGCTACGCGGCGGACGTTATCGAACACTCCGGCTACTTCAAAAACGGTTTTTCCATGCAGACCGGTTCCGGCGCGGCGGCCACGGCCTGCACACGCTTTATGGAAGAGAAGATGGAGCGCAGCGGCATAAAGGCAAACTTTGCGCTGGGCGGCATCACCGGGGGTCTGGTTTCGCTGCATGAAAAAGGGCTGGTGGCGAAGCTGCTCGACACCCAGTGCTTCGACAGCGAAGCGGCGGCTTCGCTGGCGCGTAATCCGAATCACGTGGAAATCTCCACCAACGTCTACGCTAACCCCGGCAGTAAAGCCGCCAGTTGCGACCAGCTGGATGTGGTTATCCTCAGCGCGCTGGAAATTGATGTCGATTTTAACGTCAACGTCATTACCGGCTCTGACGGCGTGATGCGCGGCGCGTCCGGTGGACACTGCGACGTGGCGGCGTCTGCTAACCTGACCATTGTAGTGGCGCCGCTGCTGCGCACCCGCATTCCGACAGTGGTTAAGCGTGTGACCACGCTGCTGACACCGGGGGAGAGCATTGATGTGCTGGTCACCGACCACGGTATCGCGGTCAACCCCGCACGGCCGGAAATTCGCGAGCGCCTGGTGGCGGCGGGCCTTAAAGTAGTGGATATCGATGTACTTTATCAGCGCGCGATTTCCCTTACCGGCACACCGAAACCCATTGAATTCACTGACCGTATTGTCGGCGTGATTCGCTACCGTGATGGTAGCGTGATTGATGTTGTTCGCCAGGTGAAGGAGAACAATGCATGACCGTACTGACGCCCGAACGCCCGGGCGTCAGCCTTGATGCGCTGCTGGCCTCAAAAGAGGCTCGTGCAGCGCGCCAGGCTGACTGGCTCACTCACTATCGACACCCGGTTATCTCCCTGACGCTGGTGACACCGGGCGCCCATAAAGACAGCATTCGTTATCGTAATACGATGGGTGTTGCCCTGCAGGCCTGCGATCAGCTGTTGTGGCAACATCACTGGTCGGTACTGGACCGCCAGGTATTGTGGCTTCCGACCGGTCCCGAAGCCTTGTGGTGCGTTGACCATACCGCGGTGGAAATCAAAGCCCGGTGCGTGGAGATGGAACAATCGCATCCGCTCGGCAGGCTCTGGGACTTTGACGTCCTGTGCCCGAAAAATGGTCAGATTGGCCGTCAGTCGCTGGATCTCGCCACCCGCCGCTGTCTGGTGTGCGACGAGCCGGGTCACGGTTGCGCCCGCTCGCGCCGTCATTCCCTCGACGAGGTGGTGGGACGCGTGGAGAAGATGATCGATGTCTGGTTCGCTCGCGACTAAACTCGCCCGCTTTGACGTTGCTGCCCTGGCGGTGATGGCGTTACGTCTTGAACTCAATCTCACCCCCAAACCGGGGCTAGTGGATCTGGCGAATAACGGTTCGCACAGCGATATGGATCATGCGTTATTTTTACGCAGTATTGCGGCCATCGCCCCCTGGTTTCGCCGCTTCGAAAAGGCCGGTTATGAACATGCGCTCAAACCCGCCAGTGAACAATTGCGCCTGCTGCGCCCGGCGGGCATGGCCTGTGAACAGGCTATGTTTGAAGCGACCGACGGCGTGAACACCCATAAAGGCGGCATCTTTTCCCTTGGGCTTATCTGTTTTGCCGCAGGCCGTCTGCGCGGACAAAACCGTCTCGTCTGTGCCGAATCCGTCTGCCAGCAGGTCAGTGAAATCTGTAAGGGGCTGGTGGCGCGCGAGCTGGCCTCACGTACCCATGCGGTGACGGCGGGGGAAATACAGTACCAGCAGTATGGCCTGACGGGGGCGCGCGGTGAGGTTGAAAACGGGTTTCCGACCGTGCGACAGCACGTGCTGCCGTACTGGTTTAAAGAGTCCGGCGAGCGGCGTTTTCATCATGCCTTACTGCGCCTGATGGCCGGAAATCTTGACAGTAACCTGGTCTCTCGCGGCGGCATTGATGGATTGTACTTTGTACAGCGCTATGCAGCCTCGCTTTTGAAAAACGGCTGGGATAATGAACGGTTGCACGCGATGGACAGGGCGCTCATGAGCCGAAACCTGAGTCCAGGCGGCAGCGCCGATTTGCTGGCGGTCTCTTATGTGCTGGCGACCCTGGGGTAGGGCATAAACAGGGGCCGCAGAGGCCCCGCTGTAATGAGTTTATCGCTTTTGCAGCAGATAGCTGTTTTCGAACCCAGGCAGGCTGCCGATAACATCGAAATCCTTGAAATAACCGCCCGCCCGCAGCAGATCGACTGCCGGGCCGACTTCCGGTGAATACTGCCAGTCACGGTAATCGTCAAAGACGATAAAGCCGCCTGAGACAACGGTCGGAGAATAGAGCAGGAAGTCCACCAGCACATGGCGACCCTCATGACCACCATCAATATGCAGCAGCACGGTCTGTGGTTTGAAGGCCAGCACGCGTTCAATACTCAGTTCCGAATACCCACGCACCAGGTTCACCTGCGGGAACATACGCTCATGGTAGAAACGGAGTTCGTTTTCCTGATTCGGCAACTCCATCGGATCAACGCTGATAATCCGGCGCTTATGCTGGCAGATCTCGTTCATAAAGGCGGTGGATTTGCCCTTCCAGACGCCGATTTCAATGATATCGCCCGCTACCTTGTTGTGCTCAAGCAGCCAGCAAAGGTAGCCCAGGCTTTTTACCTGATCGTGAAAAGAGAGCTCGCGACGTGGCATCGCTAACTCGGCGGGCAGTTCAGCCTGAGCCTGCCTGAGCGCTTCGCCCACCTTGTCCCAGGTGGTATCAATGACGTGCTTAATCTCAGGTGCTTCAAAGAAAACCCGTAAGTCGGCGATCTCTAACATCGTTTTACCTTCTCTGTGGAATCGAAATATCGGAATGGCGATAGGGTAAGAATCTAGCACTGTGGGGTCAGAACAAGAGGGCAAATATGCCGGGTTTTGTGACCTATTTGTGGGGATTGAAGGGGAATAGCCCTCCTCCGGAGAAGAGGGCTGAAGGGATTAATGCGCGACGGTTTGCTGCGCACCTGTCGCCTGCGGCACATGTTTATATTTAAACAGCGCCATGAAAGCGAAGGCCAGTACCACGGAGTAAGCTGCGAAAATCAGCCACACGGTTTTCCAGTCGGTAACACCCGCAACGGTATACATCTCCACCACTTTACCGCTCGCCATACCGCCAAGGATACAACCGAAGCCGTTGGTCATCATCAGCAGCATACCCTGCGCGCTGGCGCGGATAGCCGGGTTCACCTCTTTCTCCACGAAGACGGAACCGGAGATGTTGAAGAAGTCGAACGCACAACCGTATACGATCATGGAGAGCACCAGCAGCACGGTGCCAAACGGTGTCGGGTCGCCGTAAGCGAACAGGCCAAAACGCAGCATCCAGGCAACGATACTCATCAGCATCACGTTCTTAATACCGTAGCGGCCAAGGAAGAACGGAATCGCCAGGATGAAGACGGTTTCAGAGATCTGCGAAATAGACATCAGCACTGAGGCGTGGGTGACGATAAAGCTGTCCGCGAACAGCGGGTTAGCGTCAAAGCTGTGCAGGAAGGTGTTACCAAACATATTGGTAATCTGCAGTTCAGCGCCAAGCAGCATGGAGAAAATAAAGAAAATCGCCATGCGTTTGTTTTTGAACAGCGCAAAGGCGTTCAGGCCCAGCATTTCCACCCAGGTCTGGTTCTTCTGCGTATTGCTCACCGGCATATGCGGCAGCGTCAGAGAGAAGAGGCTCAGCGCCAGAGAGAGTGCAGCACCGATGTAAAGCTGCATATGGCTCAGTTCGAAGCCAGAGAAGCTCACCGCCCACATGGCCAGGATAAAGCCAATGGTACCCCAGATACGGATCGGCGGGAAATCCTTAACGATATCGTAGCCGGCGTTTTGCAGACGGGCATAAGAGATGGTGTTTACCAGACCCAGGGTTGGCATGTATGCCAGGGAGTTGAGCAGGATAATGGCAAACATCGCGCCAGGGGTGGTCACGGTTGCCGCAATACACAGGGTGATGGCACCAATCAGGTGGCAAATCGCGTAAACCCATTTTGCACTAAGCCACTTATCCGCCACGATGCCGAGCAGGGCTGGCATAAAGACAGAGGCGATACCCAGAGAGCTGTAGACCGCGCCAATCTCTGCACCCTGGAATTTCAGGGTAACGAACATATAAGAGCCAAGCGTAGTCAGCCAGCTCCCCCACAGGCAGAACTGCAGGAAGATAATCACTTTAAGCTGCAGCTTAAGATTCATGTTAGTTTCCTCACCGAAGGAGTCTGATAAACCCGTCATACTTCAAGCTGCATGTGCGTTGGCTTTACTCGGCTTTTGGCCTCGCCCCTTTGGGGCCAGCGTAAGCGCTGTTCAAACGGGCTACGCCAGTTTGTCCTCGCTCACCTCAGTCACTTACCAGAGTAAGCTTTTGGGGATTCGCTGCGTTACCACCTGCCTGCAACTCGACCTAGTTGGGGTATAGATGTTGGAATTAAGACAATTACTGTTGTTATGTGTGGCGATTCTATCATCGAAGCTGAGGCGAAATTGTTACATCCGACATAAAAATGCAAACTTGGTATGGTTGCAGTCAAATACGGTGATATTGGTCACATTTTGAGAGGCGTCTACCCTGCGTCCAAAAGCATTGCTTATCCCCTTTCGCGCCAGTGGCGAAAGAGGATAAGCCGTTGACTCAGTTACGACGGTAACTTTTTTGCGCCGTATTCACTTTATAAAGGTAGCGGCGGGACTCCGCAGACGGGTGGCGGCTGGTCAGGGTTGAATAGACATCACCCGGCGACATCGTATTAATAATATTCGCGGCCTGCACTTTATCTGCCGAGAAGACGCGCAGTACGCTGCCTGCCCCACCGTTATAAGCAGTGATCACCGCATAGCGACGTGAGGTCGGGTTAGAGATACCGGAAAGGTAGATATTATTCAGCATCGCCAGATAGGCGGTGCCGGTATCAATGTTGCTTTCAGGATCAAAGAGGAAGCTACGGCTTGGCATACCGGATTTGCCCTGTGCGCGGAAGACGTCGCGCCCGGCGCTGTGCTGCACCACCTGCATCAGGCCCAGCGCGTCGGAACGGCTTACCGCATACGGGTTAAAGGAGGACTCAGTTTGCATAATGGCCAGAATCAGCGCTTCGTCCACCCCGTAGCGGCGTGACGCCTGGCGCACCATACCCACATATTTGTGCGCACGTTTATCAAGGTGGTTCGGCACCAGGTTAATGGTGACGCTGTAGATGATTTTCAGACCGCTGGCGCGGCTCTTCAGGCGATTTTGTAGCAGGTAGTCGGCAAAATGGGTGGCGCGACCTTCCCAGCGAATAGGTTGCCCGGTGTTATCCAGTACCTGGCCGTACAGGAACGGTTCTTTGGAAATCTGGATGTCATCAACGTCCGAGTAAAGGTCAATGGAGCCAGGATCGTCGCCCATCAGGAGCGTCGTGATAATGGCCCGACGCAGATGGTTTGCCGGATCCGTCCCGGCGATAGTCTCAATGGTGATCGTACCCTCATCAAAGTTGATGTGGCTACGGGTCTGATACTGGTCGGTATATTTTACGTAGTCTTTCGGGCCGGCAATCAGGACTTCGTTAAATCCCCATAAATTTTCGATGTTGTGGGCAAACTGCCCCATAAGAATGTCAAAACCGTTAGTGTCTTTAACCCAGGCTTCATTGTAAGTTTCACCACTTTTATTGGAGCTGGAACACGACATCAGCAACGGCGCAATAATCGCAAGCGCTAAAATTTTTTTCATCATTCCGGGGATGCAGTTGGTTGCACATAAGGGCTGTCCGGCCCTTGAGGCGGGCCACACTCAGGCTGGGTGAGGTGTGGCCAGGCTCTTATTTTTTATCTTCCGGCGTATAGCCTTCGATATGCACATCTTTCCCTTCGAACAGGTAGTTGACCATCTCCTGCTCAAGCAGTTTGCGATGCTCAACGTTCATCATGTTCAGCTTCTTTTCGTTGATAAGCATGGTCTGCTTTTTCTGCCACTGTCCCCATGCCTCTTTGGAGATCTCATTGAAAATGCGCTTACCCAGCTCGCCGGGGTACAGCTGAAAGTCCTGGCCTTCTGCGTCACGTTGCAGGAAGGTACAAAAAATGGTTCTACTCATAACAAATCCTCTGTAGGCCGCGTGTCATTACACTGCCACGCCGACGCGTAATTGTTGCAACAGGCGCTCCACCGGGGCCGCCAGGCCGACGGATTGCGGCTGCGCTAAGTTATACCAAAGACCGCTTCCTTCATCCATGCATGAACTGACCGAGGACACGGTTAGCCACATAGGCACAATATCCAGATGGAAATGGCTGAACGTATGGCGAAACGCAACAAGTTGGCAGAGAGTATCGGCCTTAATCTGACGTTGCGCCAGCCAGTCCCGTAAAGCGGCTTCATCTTCAAACTGCGGGAAACAGTACAACCCGCCCCACAGGCCCACCGGCGGTCGCTGCTGCACAAAGACCTGCTCACCCTGCTGCATCAGCAGGAAATAAGCGGTGCGCTCCGGCAGCGTCTGCTTCGGTTTTTTGCCCGGGTAGTTCGCCCAGCTGTGACTGGCATAAGCCAGACAGCCGGTCTGCAGCGGGCAGAGCTGACATTTGGGTTTGGATCGGGTACAGACCATCGCCCCAAGATCCATCATCGCCTGATTGAAACGCTCCACGCCCTTTGCCGGGGTGACGTCCTCAGCGATGCGCCACAACCGTTTCTCAACCTCTTTTTTGCCCGGCCAGCCGTCAACGGCATAACAGCGGGCCAGCACACGTTTCACGTTGCCATCGAGAATGGGAAAATGTTTGCCGAGCGAAAGGGATAAAATCGCCCCGGCGGTAGAGCGCCCGACACCCGGCAGCGCTTCTACTTCCTCAAAGGTCTCGGGAAACTCGCCGCCATGTTTTTCCGCCACCTGTTTTGCCGCCTTATGCAGGTTGCGCGCGCGGGCGTAGTAGCCAAGTCCGGTCCACAGATGCAGGACTTCGTCCAGCGGTGCATCGGCCAGAGCGGTCACGGTCGGGAAGCGCGCCATAAAGCGCTCGAAATAGGGGATAACGGTTGTCACCTGCGTCTGTTGCAACATCACTTCAGACAGCCATACTTTGTAGGGCGTCTTGTCAATTTGCCAGGGCAGGGTTTTGCGCCCGTATTTATCGTACCAGTCCAGAACCTGGGCTGAAAATTGAGACGCTTGCATGGTCACCAACATCGCTTGAATAAGGTGGCAGATTGCAGCACAGCGCCAGCGGGGTGTAAACCGGAACTTTCCTGTGCTTGCAGCTTGCATACTGGAATTAACTTTGGATAATGCCCGTTTCCTGAACACTCTCACGAGCAGACTTTTTTATGAATAACGACGTCATTTCACCGGAATTTGATGAAAACGGCCGCCCGCTGCGCCGTATCCGTAGCTTTGTCCGCCGCCAGGGCCGCCTGACCAAAGGTCAACAGCATGCGCTGGATAACTACTGGCCGGTGATGGGCGTTGAGTTTGCTGAGCAGCCGCTGGATTTTGCTGCCCTGTTTGGCAACACCGGGCCGGTGACGCTGGAGATTGGTTTTGGAATGGGGGCCTCACTGGTCGAGATGGCGAAAATCCGCCCTCATCAGAACTTCCTCGGTATTGAAGTCCACTCTCCGGGCGTGGGGGCTTGTCTCTCATCCGCGCATGAAGAGGGGGTCGAAAACCTGCGTGTAATGTGCCACGACGCGGTGGAAGTACTGCATAAAATGATTCCTGACAATTCACTGAACATGGTGCAGCTCTTTTTCCCTGACCCCTGGCATAAAGCGCGTCATAATAAGCGCCGTATTGTTCAGGTACCTTTTGCTGAGCTGGTGAAAAGCAAATTAAAACTGGGCGGTGTCTTCCATATGGCAACCGACTGGGAGGCCTATGCTGAACACATGCTGGAAGTGATGTCCTCAATCGATGGCTATCAGAACCAGTCTGCCACGCAAAATTACGTACCGCGCCCGGATTCGCGCCCGGTCACCAAATTTGAACAACGTGGCCATCGTCTTGGTCACGGCGTATGGGACTTAATGTTCGAGAGGGTAAAATAATGGCAACGAACCGCAGTCGTCGTCTTCGCAAGAAGATGCACATCGAAGAATTCCAGGAAATTGGTTTTTCCGTTAACTGGCGTTTCCCGGAAGGCACCACTGAAGAAGAGATCGACAACGTCGTTGATGCCTTTATTGCTGAAGCTGTGGAGTCGCAAAAACTGACTTTTGGCGGCAGCGGCTATCTGGCGTGGGAAGGTCTGATTTGTAAGCAGGAAATAGGCAAGTGCACCGCAGAGCATCAGGCGGTTGTGCGTAAGTGGCTTGAAGACCACAAACTCGAAGAGGTGAGCGTCAGCGAACTTTTCGATATTTGGTGGGACTAAGTTGTTATCAGGGTCGGCAATTGCCGGCCCGTTTTGTCTCTACAGGAGTGGAAATGATGCGCAAAACGCTACTGGCGGTGGTACTTACGGTGACGACTTTCGCTGCGAATGCGGAATACAAGTGTAGCGTTAACCCTCGTGATGACGTGGTGTTAAGTCCCCAGACCGTCCAGGTAAAGGGTGAAAATGGCAATCTCGTGCTGACGCCGGACGGCAACGTCATGTTTAACGGCAAACAATACTCGCTCAGCGCCGCGCAACGTGAGCAGGCGAAAGACTATCAGTCAGAATTGCGTACCGCACTGCCCTGGATCGATGAGGGGGCGCGCGCTCGGGTGGAAAAAGGCCGTATTGCGCTCGACAACATCATCGTCAAAGAAGTGGGTGAAAGCAGCAGTATGCGCGGCCGTCTGACGAAGCTTGATGCGCAACTTAAAGAACAGATGAACAAGATTATCGAGCGGCGCAGCGATGGCCTGACGTTCCACTACAAGGCCATTGATGAAGTACAGGCCAACGGCCAGCAGCTGGTAAACCAGGCGATGGGCGGCATTTTGCAGGACAGCATCAATGAGATGGGGGCCAAAGCGGTGCTCAAAGGCGGCGGTAACCCGCTCCAGAGCGTGCTGGGTAGCCTCGGCGGTTTGCAGACTGCCATTCAGAACGAGTGGAAAAATCAGGAAGCCGATTTCCAGCAGTTCGGTAAGGATGTCTGTAGCCGTGTCGTGTCACTGGAAGAGAGCCGTAAGGCGCTGGTTAAAGGGCTGAAATAAAGTTTTGCGCTGTCTCTTCCCCTCACCCTAACCCTCTCCCCAAAGGGGCGAGGGGACCGATCGAGGCGTGTCAGGCAGTAGTGCCGCTTTCCGCCTCTCCCCAAAAGGCGAGGGGACCGATCGAGGCGTGTCAGGCAGTAGTGCCGCTTTCCCCCTCTCCCTAAAAGGCGAGGGGGCTGCTCGAGGTGCCGTTTCCCTCTCTCTCCAGGCAGGCCCGGGCACAGAGCGAGGCGAGTGCGGCTTTTCTCCCTCTCCCTTTCAGGGAGAGGGCCGGGGTGAGGGTAACAGCGTTTGCAGCACCTCAAATATCTTCTCCAGCACGGCCTCTTCATTTCCCCTGAATTCATTATTCCAGAAACGAATGATGTGCCAGCCTTTTTGGTTCAACCAGACCGTTCGCTGAACATCATATTCGTGCCTTTCATCATGCTGACCACCATCCAGTTCAATGGCAAGTCGCGCTTCGCAGAAAGCGAAATCAAGGATGTAATGACCAACGGGGTGTTGGCGACGAAACTTGTAACGAGAAAACCGACGGCTGCGTAACAGATACCAAAGCCGTCGTTCTTCTTGTGTCAGTTCGCGCCTGAGCTGCTTTGCATGTGAGCGTATGATTTCCATCCCGCCACTCTGCCAGCTCTATCCACAGCGTGCTGAACGGGAGGCAAAAACCTGGAGCAGGCTTCAGGACTCTTCGGCGAGGAACAGCTCCAGCAGGGAGTTGAGGAACAGCTTACCGTGTTCGGTGATTTGCCAGTATTTATCGCACTCGGTGAGGTAGCCTTTTGCCAGCGCCTCATCAAGCTGCGGGCGAATCACGCTTTCGTCCAGCCCCGTGAACAGAGTGAACTCTTCACGCGGTGCGGCCTCCAGCAAACGGAAGCGGTTCATAAAGAACTCGAACGGTTTATCTGCAGCCTCTACGTCGTGCTGACGTTCCAGATAGCGCCCCTGCATATAACCGCGCGGATGGCGCGTTTTCGCCGTGCGCAATATACGTCCGTCCGGGAAGGTGACTTTGCCGTGCGCGCCGCAGCCGATGCCGAGATAGTCACCAAAGCGCCAGTAGTTAAGGTTATGCTGGCACTGGTAACCCGGTTTCGCATAGGCCGAGGTCTCGTACTGCTGATAACCGGCGGCGGTCAGCAACTGGTGACCACGCTCGAAGATATCCCATAAGGCATCGTCGTCCGGCAGCACGGGTGGGCGCGAACCAAACAGGGTGTTAGGTTCAATAGTTAACTGGTACCAGGAGAGGTGCGGCGGGTTCAGTGCAATGGCCTGGCGCAAATCATCCAGCGCTTCTTCCAGTGACTGATCCGGCAGGCCGTGCATCAAATCCAGGTTAAAACTGCGCAGACCCAGGCCCGTCGCCAGGTGTGCGGCACGCTTTGCTTCATCCGGACCGTGAATGCGCCCCAGCTTCTGCAACTTTTGTTCGCTAAAGCTTTGCACGCCGATGGAGATGCGGTTGACCCCGGCCCGCTGGTAATCGACAAAGCGGTCCGCTTCGACGGTTCCGGGGTTGGCTTCCATCGTAATTTCCGCATCCGCTGCCAGGTTCAGGCGCGCACGCACGCCGTCCAGCAGCGTCTGCATCGCCGGGCCGGAGAGCAGGCTCGGCGTACCGCCACCAATAAAGATGGTCTTTACTTCACGCCCCTGCGCGTAAGGGACATCGATATCAAGATCGGCAAGCAGATGCTGCACGTAATCGTCGTGCGGCACCTCGCCTTTAAGCGCATGGGAATTGAAATCGCAGTAGGGGCATTTCTGCACGCACCACGGAATGTGAATATAAAGACTCAGAGGTGGCAACTTAGCCATTACGTAATGCTTCCAGTAACAGTTTCAACGCCTGCCCACGGTGGGAGATGGCGCTCTTCTCTTCGCGAGTCAGCTCGGCGGCGGTTTTACCCTCCGTCGGAACATAGAAAATCGGATCGTAACCAAACCCGCCCTGGCCAGCAGGTGCGCGCGTAATCACGCCAGGCCAACTGCCGTGGCAAACCAGCGGGGTCGGGTCGTCGGCATGGCGCATATAGACCAGCACGCAGTGGAACTGAGCCTGACGTTTGTCATCCGGCACCGCCTCCAGGGTGATGAGCAGTTTTTGCAGATTGGCTTCGTCAGTGGCGTCCACACCAGAGTAACGCGCGGAGTAGATCCCCGGTGCGCCCCCCAGCGCATCAACGGCCAGCCCGGAATCATCGGCAATGGCTGGCAGGCCGGTCACCTTAGCGGCATGGCGCGCTTTTAAAATGGCGTTTTCAATAAACGTCAGCCCGGTCTCGTCGGCCGAATCCACGCCCAGTTCAGTTTGCGCGACAATATCCAGACCGAAATCACTCAGCAGCGAGGCAAGCTCGCGCACTTTACCGGCATTACCGGTGGCGAGAACAACTTTTTGCATAATGGGTCCTACTTAATCAGGGCCGTAATGGCCGAAGGAATCTGTTGCGGATGGGTAATTTTGACCTGTTTATGGCGGCCCAGTTCGCCTTTTTCAATCAGCACCTGGTTTTTAGCTACCCGAAACTGTTTCGCAAGATATTTCACCAGATGCGCATTAGCCTGCCCATCCACCGGCGGGGCGGTGATGGCGACTTTCAACTCGTCGCCATGCAGCCCAACAATCGTGTCACGGCTGGCCTTTGGCTGTATATACAGCCGCAGTACCAGCCCGTCGTCACCAGAAGTGACAGCACTCACGCCCAGCTCCAGATGTAGGCCAGCGGCACGATAGTGTTGGCCAGAAACTCCATCACGCCCATGTTGATGACATACATCAGCAGCACGAGGATCATCGGTGAGAAATCAATGCCGCCCATCGACGGCAGCAGACGACGAATCGGACGCAGCAGTGGTTCGGTCAGTTGCAGCAGCACGTACTCAACCGGGCTACGCCCCTGGCTTACCCAGCTCATGATCGCCATCGCCAGCAGTACCCAGAAAATCAGCGAGCCGACGGTTTTGAGGATGATGAGCAGCGCGGCCAGTACGATAAACACGCCGTCCATAGTGACATAGGGGTTTAAAAATACCTTAATGACGCAGAGCACCAGCGCGATCAGCAGTGATGCGCTGTCTATTGGCCCCATAGAAGGAAGCACGCGGCGCAGCGGGCCAACAATCGGCTGGGTTATCTTCACAATAAACTGCGAAAAGGGATTGTAGAAATCACAGCGCGCCCACTGCATCCAGATACGCAGCAGCAGTACCATGGTGTAAGCCTGGATGAGCAGTGAAAGGAGTGTGGACAACGTATTCATGGCGTTCCTCAGGTTTCCTTAGTTTTTTGTGTAATCGCGCGCGCCAAAAATGGCGGTTCCGATGCGCACAAGGGTGCTTCCGGCCGCAATCGCGGCTTCCATATCGTCAGACATCCCTAAAGAAAGGGTATCTACGCCAGGGTAACGTACCTTAAGCGCGTCAAATGCGACAGCCATTTGACGCGCCACGGCTAACTGACGTTCGTAATCGGTTTCCGGGGCGGGGATCGCCATTAGCCCGCGTAACCGTATGCCCGGCAGTTCCACCACCTGGGCTGCCAGCGCTTCCAGTTCCTCTGGCGTAATGCCGGATTTACTCTGCTCGTCGCTGATGTTGACCTGAATGAGCACGTTCAGCGGCGGCATCGAGGCCGGGCGCTGTTCGCTTAAACGGGTGGCAATTTTGAGCCGGTCAACGGTATGGCACCAGTCAAAATGTTCCGCCACCAGGCGGCTTTTGTTGGATTGCAGCGGGCCAATAAAGTGCCATTGCAGACCTTTCACGCCCTGTTCGCGAAAATGAAGGATTTTATCAACGCCTTCCTGCACGTAGTTCTCACCAAACGCCCGATGGCCTGCCTCAAATGCTTCTGCGACGGCGCTCGCAGGTTTGGTTTTACTGACCGCAAGCAACGTAATTTCTTCTGGATCACGGCCGCAAGCTGTTGCCGCGGCTGAGATTTTGGCCCGGACCTGTGCCAGGTTATGCGCTATATCGTTCATAGTCCCAGGATGGCTTTATGGATATGGAAAAAATCGTGGAGCTTAGTGTAAAGCATAATGTCTCGGATCTACACCTGTGCGATCGTCACGCGCCGCGCTGGCGCAGGCAGGGAAGGCTTGAGATAGCCCCCTTTGACTCTCCCGATATCAACGCCTTGCTGAGTCAGTGCTTAAGCGAGAGCCAGCAGCGCCAGTTGCTGCATGAGGGCCAGGCGGATTTTGCGCTCACTACCCAAAACCAGCAGCGGCTGCGCGCCAGCGCATTTCGCCATGAGAGGGGGCTATCTCTGGCCTTGCGACTGCTGCCGACCCGTTGCCCGACGCTGGCCGACCTCGATGCACCGCCACTGTTACCCGACCTGCTGGCGCGGGAGAATGGACTGATTCTGGTGACCGGTGCGACGGGTAGCGGCAAATCGACGACGCTCTCGGCGATGGTCAGCCATCTTAATCATCAACTCGACGGCCATATTCTGACGCTCGAGGATCCGGTGGAGTTTATTCACTCCAGCGAGCGCTGTTTGATCCAGCAGCGGGAGATTGGCCCTCACTGTATCTCTTTCGCAGCAGGTTTGCGGGCCGCGCTGCGTGAGGACCCGGATGTCATTTTGCTGGGGGAACTGCGCGACAGCGAAACCATTCGTCTGGCGCTGACGGCGGCAGAAACCGGGCACCTGGTGCTGGCAACGCTGCATACCCGGGGTGCCCATCAGGCTATAGAGCGCCTTGTGGATACCTTTCCCGCCCAGGAGAAAGACCCGGTACGCAGCCAGCTTGCCGGCAGTTTGCAGGGGGTGCTGGCACAGCGGCTGGAGGCGGACAAGCAGGGCGGTCGTGTGGCGCTGTTTGAATTACTGATTAATACTCCGGCGGTGGCGAACCTCATCCGTGAGGGAAAAACCCACCAGCTACCCGGCCTGCTGCAAACCGGGCAGCAGGCCGGTATGCAGACCTTTGCCCAGAGTCTGCAACAGCGGCAGGCCCAGGGCTGGCTTTAACGGATGTTCAGCGAATAGACGGCGGGGAGCGCACCCGCGGTGGCGAGGATCTCCAGGCGCACTTCGTGCGCGGTAACAGGCTCAGGCAAGCGGTGCCCGCAGACGGAATGGTGATTGCTGGTCACTTCTGCAAGTAACCTGTCGTCAGCCCAGAGTCGATAATGGGTGATGCAGTGCGGAGTCACTGCCTGGTGATGGCCCATCTGCACCGTTTCCATCGCGTTATCGAAATCGTTGTCCTGAATAAGCGTCAGCGCTGAGAAGGGGATAGCTTCACTCCACTGCCAGCGCAACGTCGGGTGCGGGTCATCCGCAGCAGGTACCCAGGCATTGGTTTGCTGTTCCGGGCGCAGGCGACCGTTTAGAACATTCTCCGCCCGAAAAACGGTTAATGGCTGGCTAAAAGTGAGTGCAGGCATCACCTGATGCGGGCGACGGCGCGGCAGCCAGAAATCGAACTCATCGACGCCGTAATCACCATCTGCAACCTGGCGGGTGTGTTTAGCGACGCGGGCGTTCAGGCTGTTGAACACCGTCATAATGCCGGGCAGTTGGGTATCTGTCAGCGCGATCTCCACCTTTTCGCAGGCGTCAAAGGCGAGGAAAACGTACTGGTCACGATCGCTTTGCCAGGCGAACCTAAACCTGTAGTTCTGCTCGCCATCCACGTCGAGGGTGCAGCTGTCGTACTGATAATCGGGGGTGAAGTTCCCGCTACGGGCACTACCCAGCAGAGAGAGGGTAAGCGGCTGGTGCGAAGGCGAACGCAGGCGCACACTGATTTCGCCCAGCGACTCGCCCGCTTTTACCGGCAGTAAAACCGCCATTCGCTCGCTCAGCGAATGCCAGTTGCCACTGGGCAAAAGCGAGGTGAGGGCATATTCACTGCTGGCGCTCACCGTAGCGCCTTGCGCCGGGTCATCCAGCCACTGACGGGGAATGTAACAGCCGCTGGCCTGCAACTGCTGTTGTAATAATTTTACCTGGTCGCGCTCTGCCAGCTGCGCCGGGGTGAGCTGGTGGATTTTACAGAGCGCGGCGGCGCGACCGACCACTTCACCCAGCAGGCCGCAGGTGCACATCACGCGTGCACTGCCAAAAGCGACGTGGGAGGCAGAAATGAGCCGGCCTGTCAGGAAGAGATTATCCAGAGAGCGGCTGTAGAGACTGCGCAAAGGGATGGTGTAAGTGCCTTTGCTGTGAAACTGGCGACAGCCGTCGTGGGTGCTGTAAACGCCATCGGCGGGGTGCAGGTCAATCGACCAGCCTCCGTAGGCTACGGCATCGTAGTGGTCGCGTTGTTCAATGATATCCTGCTGGCACAACAGATGCTCTCCAACGAAACGTCGGCTTTCGCGTTTACCGGGTATCATGCCGACCCATTCAATGGTCATGTTAGCGGCTTCCGGAAAGTCGCCGGAGTTTTTAATGTAGTCCCAGACACCCCAGACGATTTTCCACAACTCCCATTTGATCTCTTCGCTCGCGTGCACGGTGTCCAGGCGTCCGCCCCATTCCAGCCACCACAGATCGCAACCGTTGAGCGTGGACGTCAGACGCTTATAGCGGGGAATGGTGGTGATGTCCTGCAGGGCAAAAGAGGGTGGGACGAAATTTACCGGGCCTGAAGTCTGTTTGGTGTAGAAATAAATAGAGTGACCCAGCTTATGGCCGAAGTTATCACCGGGAGCCATTTTCTCTCCCAGCTCATCGACCTCTTCTGCTCCGTCGCGGTATTCGGCTCCCGCCAGAAAACCGAGCACGCCATCGCCCGTCGCATCGCAAAACTGGTCGGCAGCAATGGTATAAAACGTCTCATTGATGGCGTTAAATGCACTCACCTGCGTGATGGCATTTTGCGTTTTTTCCAGCGCGTAAATGGTGGTGTTAAGCAGCAGCGTCAGGCCCGGCTGGCTTCTGGCAAGATCGAGCAGCACCAGATCGAACATCACCGGGTTACCCTCTTTATTCCGCCAGAGGTTCTCCTCCAGGATCTCACCCATGATGCCGCCTTCGCGCGCCCAGCGGTTATTGTTCCCCATATGAGAGGTGGCGCCGTTAGCCCACAGGCGCACTTCGCTTGAGGCATTCCCCCCCAGAACGGGTCTGTCCTGTACGAGTATCACCTGCAACCCATCCCGTGCGGCAGCAAGGGCGGCACATAGCCCGGCCAGTCCTCCTCCCGCGACCAGCAGGTCGGCCTTTGACTGCAGTGACGGAAAGGTTCTCGTCCCGGTTTGCGGATAGATGTTCATGCCTTGTATCCTTCTTTACTGTCGGTAAAATCGACGCTTAATGTCACCTGCGAGATAAGCCTGTATGTCCTCACAACCGAACCAAAGCCTGATAGATGGAATTCGCTGCCTGCAGTACCTTGTCTCCAGCGGCCGCGCGATTGGCTGTCGCGAGCTGGCAAGACTGATGGGCATCAACACGACACGTGTGAACCGTTTGCTGATGACCATGGCTTCTATAGGGCTGACCATGCAGGATGAACAACGTCGCTACCTGCCGGGGCCGGGTATTCACGCGCTGGCAGCCCAGGCCATTCGCGGTTCTTCACTCTTTTCCCAGGCCCTGCCACTTCTGGAAACTTACGCCCCCAAAGACATCGTAGTAGCGATGGGCGTACTCTGGGAGGATCAGGTTATCTACATTTATCACTCTGAACCCGGTACTCAGGTCACTCAGGCACTGGCGGGCTTCCATATGTTGCCTGCATGGCAATCGGTTATCGGTATGGCGCTGCTCGCCGCCGAAACCGATGAGACGCTGCAAAAGCGGTTCACTGCGGAACAGTGGCAGCAACTGGCCCCGCATGTTGCCCAACAGCGGGCCGAAGGGCGCGTGGTCTGGCATCACGACGACGGCGAAGTCTCAATGGCAAAACCTCTCGGCGCACACTCCGCCGCGCTGGCGTTTGCCGGAATGTGGCAGGTCGATGCGACGGTCGTCGATGAGCGACTGAGCGAACTTCACACCCTTGCACGACGACTGACGCAACAGCCATAATTTCTTTCTTATGTTTCTTTTATAGAAACAATTAGCGGAATGCAAAAAAGTCGCCTCAAAACTGTGAGGGCGATCGAGGGAGCATGGCTGCTGTTGTGAGGAGAAGAGAAGGGCTGAAGCGTGCTCAGCCCGTTCTGTCAGAGGTGCTGTTCGAAATAGCTTTCGAGAATAATAACCGCAGAGGCAGAATCAATGCTGCCTTTGTTAAGGGCACGAAAACCGCCATGTTCGAACAGCCCCGCACGGGCTTCAACGGTGCTCAGACGCTCGTCATGCAGGGTAACCGTCACGCCGAAACGACCATGAATACGGTTGGCAAACTTACGGGCACGCGCGGTAAGCGGTTGCTCCGTGCCGTCCATGTTTAAGGGGAGCCCGACGATCACCGCTTCCGGCTGCCACTCTTTTATCAATTTTTCGATGAGATTCCAGTCCGGCGTGCCGTCCTGGGCTTTCAGCGCACTAAGCGGACGCGCAGTCCCGGTAATGCGCTGTCCGATAGCAACGCCAATACTCTTTGTTCCGAAGTCAAATGCCAGTAAGGTGCCACTCATCAGGCATGTCCTGCCACGCCGGGCATGGTCAGAATATCAATCCCGATGAGCTTCGCCGCTTCACGCCAGCGCTCGGCAATGGGCGTTTTAAACAAAATGTTCAAATCTGCCGGGGCCGTCAGCCAGGCATTATCGAGAATTTCCTGCTCAAGCTGACCCTTCTCCCAGGAAGAATAACCGAGAGCGACCAGCACCTCTTTTGGCTGACTGGCGGTGCCCATCGTCTCCAGTACATCACGGGATGTGGTGATGATGGTGTTATCAGACACGCGGATGCTGGAGGAGAAGTTGTTCGGCGGCGTGTGCAGTATAAAGCCGCGGTCTTCCGCCAGCGGCCCACCTAACAGCACGGGTTTATCCAGACGGATCGCCGGATCGCGCTCCTCCGGGTGAATTTTTAGTTTGTCCAGAACCCCTTCAACTTTCAGGTTTTCCAGAGGTTTATTGATGATAAGCCCCATTGCTCCATCGTCGTTGTATTCGCAGATGTAAACCACGGAACGGCGAAACAGCGGATCCTGGAGAGCAGGCATGGCAATCAGAAAGTGATGCTGTAAATTCATTGTCAGAGGTTCTGTTTCCTGGTTCAAAAAAGCGGCAGTCCAGTATGCGGGGAAAGCAACACGCTGTCACTGCCAGACTTAAGGGGATGCGATATACCCGTCCTACTTCACGTTGCCGGTGCGTTGGCCCGCCTTGCTCACCTCAGCCGCTTACCAGAGTACGCGGCTGAGAGTTTAAGGGCCTCACCACGGCAGCCTCTGGCGGTTCAAATTCGTATCTGACGAAGTTGTCACTGCCTTACCGCCTGCCAGCAAGACGAATTATTCAGGGTATAGCTTAGCGTGTTATGCACCTAATCATTATTTGGCCAGACGCGCTTCAATGGCATCCATCAACATACCGGTGATGGAGACAGGGAACTCCGCTTCGATTTCACGAATGCAGGTTGGACTGGTGACGTTAATCTCCGTCAGACGGTCGCCAATGATATCCAGACCCACGAAAATCAGCCCTTTGGCTTTAAGCGTCGGTGCAACACGGCGGGCAATTGCCCAGTCGCTCTCGGTCAAGGGGCGCGGCTCACCGCGGCCACCGGCTGCCAGATTGCCACGTGTTTCGCCGCCCTGTGGGATGCGCGCCAGGCAGTACGGTACTGGCTCACCATCGACCACTAACACGCGTTTGTCGCCGTCTTTGATGGCTGGCAGGTAGTTTTGCGCCATACAGTAACGGGTGCCGAGTTCGGTCAGGGTTTCAGCGATCACGCCGAGGTTAGGATCGCCCTCTTTCACGCGGAAGATAGAGGTACCGCCCATACCATCCAGCGGTTTGAGGATGATATCGGTATGTTTTTGCCAGAAAGCCTTAAGCTGCGCTTTATTTCGCGTGACCAGGGTTTCAGGCGTCAGCTCAGGGAACCAGGCGGTGAAGAGTTTTTCGTTACAGTCGCGCAGGCTCTGCGGTTTGTTAACGATCAGCGTGCCTTTCTCTTCGGCGCGCTCAAGGATGTAAGTCGCGTAGATAAATTCGGTATCAAACGGCGGGTCTTTGCGCATCAGCACGACATCCAGCGAGGCGAGCTCAATCTCCTGCTCGCTACTAAAGTCGTACCATTTGTCGTAATTTTGCTCGACGCTAAGCAGACGGGTACGGGCACGGGCTTCACCATTGATAAGGTAAAGATCTGCCATTTCCATGTAGTGCAGTTCATAGCCGCGACGCTGCGCTTCGAGCAGCATGGCAAAGCTGGAGTCTTTTTTGATATTAATCTGCGCGATGGGGTCCATCACGATGCCGAGCTTAATCATTATGCTTCTCCGTTTAACCTAAATCGCCAAAACGTACCTGCAGGGCGGTGATGGCGGTCAGGGCCGTTGTCTCAGTGCGCAATACGCGGGGTCCCAACAGAATATCAGTAAACTGGTAACGTGCGGTCATGGCAATCTCATCGGCGGTCAGACCGCCTTCCGGGCCAATCAACAAGCGTACACGCTCAACCGGTAACGGCAGCGTATTAATGCTCTGGCTGGCGCGAGGATGAAGGTTAAGCTTAAGGCCGTTTTCCTCTTCTGCACACCAGGCTTCGAGATCCATTGCCGGGCGAATTTCCGGCACCCGGTTACGACCACACTGTTCACAGGCGGCAATGGCAATTTTCTGCCACTGCCCGAGCTTCTTATTCAGGCGCTCGGCATCCAGTTTAACGCCACATCGCTCGGAAAAAAGTGGCGTAATGAGGCTTACACCCAGTTCGATCGATTTCTGGATAGTGAATTCCATTTTTTCACCCCTGGACATGACCTGCCCCAGGTGAATATGCAGCGGCGATTCCCGATCGTCGACTTCACCGTGACTGATTTTAACGATAACGTTTTTTTTATCGGCACGGAGGATTTGTGCGTCAAACACCTGGTTTGAGCCATCAAACAGCTGGAGAGACTGCCCCTGAACCATGCGCAGGACGCGGCCCACGTGGTTTGCGGCGTCGTCGTCAAGGGCGATTTCAGCGCCTGTCTGAACAGGTTCAGGGTGATAGATGCGGGGAATACGCATAGTTCAGTGTTCCGTATGAAATGGGGTGTGCTTTCTTCTCACCCGTAGCGCGACCGTGCCCCCCGCCTTCAGGGGGAGGGCGGCACCAGATTAACAATTGCCGCTAGTGTAGGTTAGCTCTTTCGCGCCATGCAAGCGCGCTGCACGTACGGGTTGTGGTTGCCCTGGACGTTGGCAATGCGCGCATCACGGGTGCACTCCCAGTCGGTCACCGGGTAGAGTTTATCCCAGGCGGTAAAGAGCTGGGCCTGCTGACGAGAGAGCGTGAGCTGATACTGATCGCGCATATAGAAGTAGATGCGGGCAATTGCACCACGAGCGCGGGCAGGCGGTTCGGCCAGTTTAGCCTTGAAGTCGACCTTCATTTCGCAGCGACCATATTGCCCTTCACCGCCGTTCCACTGGCTGTACATAAAGTTGCCGCGATCGGCATTCACTTCACCCACCGCCGGTTGCAGGTTGTGCATATCGCTTTCTATTTTGCGATAGACCGGATCTTTGGCGCAGTTCTTACGCCCACCGTCCTGCCAGCACTGGCGCTGATGACCAAACTGCCAGGCGGGAACCACATGCTCCCACTCAATACGGCTGGCGCGGTTTTCATTTTTACGCACCTGATAGCCGCAGGAGGCCAGGTCAACGACCCCTTTTTTGCCCTGCCAGTTGATTTTACAGCCGCAGTAAAAATCGCCGGGTACGTCTGCATTCACTTTAACGCCCGCCGCTTTGGCCTGAGAAAAGCTGTTAATACCCTCGGCAAAGGCTGGCACGGCCACAAGAACCCACAATAAAGAGAAGATGATACGGAACATGGTGCACTCCCTGTCAAATGAAGTGCGCAACGTAGCGGAAGCGGTTCCGGGATGCAATCAGTTGGTGCACAAAACGTTCTTAATGGTTCTTGTAATTAGCACTCCGGCACCAGGGTTTCACCGCAGTGCACGCAGCGATAAGTCGTTTCACCACGGACCACACGGTTATGTCGGCGGACGGTTAACTGGTGCTGTTGGCATTTGCACTTATACGGGAACGTATTGCGCTGAACGGACTCAAGCTCGAACTGATGCGTGCGCCTGGCGGGCACGCCGAGCACGCTCTCCATCATCCATTTCCACGCTTTACCGTGGGGCGGGACACGACCAAAATGCTTCCACACCAGCAGATGCGCCAGCTCATGCGGCACGACTTCATCGATAAATGCCTGCTCGTTTTCCAGCAAAAGCACCGGATTAAGGCGAATTTCCCAGCTATTGAGCCAGGCGGTACCCGCCGCCGTGCCGCGTTGTTGGTAAAGCAGCTTCGGTTCAGGATAGTTGCGTTCCAGCTTATGGTTTGCGAGGGCGAGTTTTTCCCGCAGGCTACGCATAACGGCCTGCTGAGTGGCGATGGGGAGACGGGTGGTTTTCATACCGGCAGAGGATAGGGGGCCGAGCAGGGGAGTGCAAGAGAAAGCCTCACCGGGTTGGGTGAGGCTTTTTAAGATTCATCGCGTTTTAGCATGGACCAATAGGAACGGCAGTCAGTAGGGCAAGATCATGAATTAAAATTTTTTTTTCTCTGCGAAATCCAGGCGCGATGCAGGCTGCGAGCAGATCCTCTATGTAACATGCGCTTAGCAATGCCCTGAAACTAATTTCACTGGGAAATTTGCCTAAAAGGTATTATACAATTTACCTTGATTGTCTTTAACGGCGAGAAGGTAATGTGCTTTTTCTTTTTAGTTTTTTTAGGGATGTTTTTTATAATGTACCATTGCATTGATGATCATAAAATATTTTTTAATATTAAATGACTTCGGGAGTGGCGTTATCTTATTAGATTTAATGTTAGTTTTAACTTGCCTAAGAACAACACAATTTCAGTTGAGAAATCACTTACCATACTGCAGTCATAATACCGGTGCCGGTTATAATACAGCCCTGTTTCCTCATCACACTGCTGTCCCGCTTCGCCAGCGCCAGCGGCAGACCGTGAGGGCCAGAATGATTTCCTTTGGGACCCATACGTCAGTTCCAATTGTCCCTCCATCTGCTCCGGCACTAATCTGAACCTGACAAGCCACTGGTTATTATCGAAACACTATCTATTTGTGTATGTAAAAACCGCAAAGTTTACAAAGGGTATATGCTCTGGATATAGTTCAGAGGCAGGCTCTATAAAAAAATCGGCATCTTTTTTCAGAGAGAAAAGATTAGTAGGAATGTTCATTTTAGGTGATAAGGAATCAATCCCAAATATTGAGAAATAACCATTTCCATCAGCGATATCATAACCAGCAAACTCCCATCCTCTGTTCAGTAGATAGACTGGAGATCCAGGAGATTCTATCATATCGTGAAAAAGTACTTCTTCCATTTTCTTTAACCCTTCGGATGAAACAGCAATAGCTACAGCTATTGAATTTTTATCGACTACTCTTTCTATTTCATCCTCTCTACAATCCAGGAGTTGAAGTAAATTTTCTTTACAGCCCAGATTGTATAGTTTATTTATAACATCTTCTGCTTGTGGCCAAACAAGAATATCTACACTTCTTATTCTATCTGTATTCAGGCGAACATCAAAGCCTAGCAATATGTAGTTAGTTAATTCATCCATCTTTACACCTTATACCCATAGGCTATACAGGGTTGAATTCCTGGCGGTTGAGAGTTTAAAGTATGCTCATCTTTTTTTCTTTTATTCCAGTTACATTCACAGTTTTTGGGATTCTGATTCATCTTATAGGTGTGAAAATGTGGTTTTTTACCTTTATGATCATGCTCAGTATGAATTGAGCCGACACAAATAGTTCCTGTAGGGGGAATACATGGTGGACATGTTTTTTTCTCCTCACATTTCGTTAGGCTTTCTGTATTTGTTTTGGACTGCTCCGAATCCCCAGATGTAGCTAAAACAGCACCACCTGCTGCCGCACTTCCCCAGAATAACCAGTTAATTCCTTCAAGTATGGCTGGAATAGCAAAAGCCCACAACCCCAGCGGATCCACCCCCATAACCGGGTCCAGCGGATACGTGTACAAATTCCATCCCCCCCGCCAGCCCAATCGGATCCTGCGTGATATACCGCCTCTGATGGGGGTCGTAATAACGGTGTCGGTTGTAATGCAGGCCGGTTTCTTCGTCATACTGCTGGCCCGGCAGGCGCAGGTGTTGTACCAGATGATGCGGGTTATTTTCACTGAGCACCTTCCCCCAGGCGTCATAGTCCGCTGACCAGTCTGTTTTTTCCTCACCGTTGATGAGCGCCAGCGGCAGCCCGCGGTGGTCGCAGTGGTACAGGTGGACAGTGCGCTGCGGGGTGTGCACCGGTTCGAGCTGGTTCTGCATCCGCTCTGCCGTCAGACCACACTGTGCCAGCCACTGCTGACTCTGTTCGCTGAGGTTGCCGCTTCGCAGTTCGCCTTCCAGCCGCAACATCTGCGTCTAACGTATATTTCCTCAGTTATATATTTTATTTTCTTTCACTACGAAGCACGCCATATTGTATTTCCGTTACACATTCGTAAGACTCATTTTTCTCAGGAAGATGTGCTGTCATGCGGGCATAAGTTGACTTCTCCGCTTTGAAGTATTTTACCATGATTGAATTATCAAGGATTGCCAGCAACTGTGCCGGGTCGCTGCTCTTTTTTTGTACAAATGCCCCTCTTATATGGCTCATCACATCCTTATTAATAGACCTGTTATCGAAAAAAGCTATTTTATCGGCGGCGTCCAGCAAATCCTGTAAGGCTCCTTCGGCTGGAGGAGTTTCGTTAATACGTAGCGACCCAAGGCGAATTAGTATCCTGGCGCTATTTGGCATAAATTTATTATTTTTACATGTACCCAGTTCTGTTTGCCAATAGTATTCTCCTATATCTTCACGCTGATACCATTTCCATACCGGTTTAACGTTTAAAACGGGAAATGAGGAAGCAATGCTGCTCTTAGTAAACATGGTAAGGCAAACTTGATTTTCAGGCTGTATTTCACAAGACGCTTGCAAATCAAAATTAATGAGGGCTGTCAGCAATAATATAACGCGTTTCATTTCCTTACTCCTCTTCCTGTTCTCTGCATTCCTTTAATAAATAACTCAGACAAATCATCTATCCCTGCCGTTGCTGGTCCTCCGGGGTCATCAAGGTCTGGGAATAAATAAGGCTCTGCACAGGTATATCCCGCAGGCAATTTATCTATTGGCCACTCCTCCTTTGACAGGTAGTCGCGTGCTGTTTTTGTATCCATCCCTGGATAGTTGGGATCATCCCACTGTGTACAGGTCAGATTTGGTTTCACCCACTTTTTACAATACGGTGTGTAGTCGTAAGGGCTGAATGCTGTGAAAAATGTTTTGAAAACATTGGGCTCGCTGCTGGCCTGGTCAATAGAATATTTCGGCATTAATTTTTCCGCTATGCCAGGCAGTTTACTCGGGTTGGGCTTTGGTGGTGGGGTAGGTCTCGCTCCATAACCACCATTCTTTAAGTGACCATATTTAGATGCAAGCCCAAGTGAATCAATCCAGCTAATGGGATTTAAAGGATACGCATACAAATTCCATCCTCCCATCAACCCAATCGGATCCTGCGTGATATACCGTCCCTGACGCGGGTCGTAATAACGGTGACGGTTATAGTGCAGCCCGGTTTCTTCATCATACTGCTGGCCCGGCAGGCGCAGGTGTTGTTCCAGATTGTGCGGGTTATTTTCACTGAGCACATTCCCCCAGGCGTCGTATTCTGCTGACCAGTCTGTTTTTCCCTCACCGTTGATGAGCGCCAGGGGCAGGCCGCGGTGGTCGCAGTGGTACAGGTGAATTGTGCGCTGCGGTGTGTGCACCGGTTCCAGCTGGTTCTGCATCCGCTCTGCCGTCAGACCACACTGTGCCAGCCACTGCTGACTCTGTTCGCTGAGGTTGCCGCTTCGCAGTTCGCCTTCCAGCCGGTCGAGCAGGCTGACCAGCTCTGGCGGGAAGGTGACTCCGCCGTCCTGCTGCAGTTTTTCGGCCAGGCTGCGGCGCAGGGATTTGTTCAGCTCATCCGTGGTGGTTGTGATGCGCAGCAGGGGTGTGAAGCTGCCCGGGAGGTACACTGTCTGGATGCGGGTGGTGTCCGTCTGCGTGGTGGTCAGGCGGTCGCCGTCCCAGCCGTACCAGACGCGGCTGACCTGCTCCGGGCGGCCGTCACGGGGTGTTTCGCGTACCACTTTGCCGGTGCGACGGCCCAGCGGGTCGTACAGGTAGCGGGCGGTGGTCAGAGTGTGGTCCTGCTGGCTGCGGGTGTACTGCACCAGCCGGTGCTGGTGGTCATAGTGATACCGGTGGCAGTGGCTGCCGCCGTCGCGGATTATCCGCTCGTCCCGCCCGGTGAGTCTGCCATGGCCGTCATGATGGTAAAAACTCTCCGCATCCCCGCTGATACGGTTGTCCGGCCACACGGCGGGCAGGGCGGGGTGCGCGACCCGGTCAGCCAGACGGTTCCCGGCCGGGTCGGTGGCGTAACGCTGCAACAGGTCGGGGTGCTGTGTACCGACGAGTCGCCCCGTGCCGTCATACCGGTAATGCTGGTCCGCGTTTTCCTGGCTGATGCGTACCAGCTGCCCGTTGTCGTTATAGCCGTATTCCCGGTTCAGCACCGGGTCACTGAGCGTGTGGCTCAGCAGCTGCCCGGAGGCGCTGTAGTGCGTGTTCTGCTCATAAGTGCCGAAGTCACGCTGCGTTTCCCGGTGCAGCCTGTCGCGGGTGAAGCTGATAAGCGGGGTCTCCCCGAGCTTCATGCCGGCCAGATGACCGCTGCCGTAGGTGAGCCATTCCACGGGTGGCAGACGGTCCGGGGTGGTCCGGTTCGCCAGCCCGTGGTGGTGGGCGTGTTTTGTGACGTGCTGCCAGAGCAGGGCGTCTGTCTGCGGGGCATGGACGGTCTGTCGCTCGCGGCACAGGCGACCGTTTTCATGATAGTCGTAGTGCACGGCAACGCGATGGCCTTCACTGACATGGCTGGTTTCCGTCAGCCAGCCACGCTCATCGTACTGCCACTGCTCTGCCGGTTCACCGTCCACGGTGCGGTGGCTGAGCCGGTCCGACGCATCATAGTGCCACCGGGTCACAAGGCCCTCATCCTCGCTGCAGATAAGCTGACCAGTGACGCTGTAGTGGTAACGCTGCGTCCGGCCGTCAAAACCGGTCTCCTGCACCCGCCTGTCCAGCGCGTCATACGTGAAGGTTGTGCGGCCGCCGTTCTCGTTGACCAGCCCGCTGACGCGCCCGGCCGCATCGTATGCCATCCGCCGCGTCAGCCCGCCCTGCGTGGTGCTGACCGGGCGTCCGGCGGCGTCGTACTCCGTGGTCTGTGTGCTGCCGTCCGGGTGAATCACGGTGGTGAGGTCGCCCGCCGCGTTGTAGTCATACTGCGTCTTATGGCCTGCGGCA